>NZ_JOIY01000053.1 GCF_000720185.1 Streptomyces sp. NRRL S-340
CCGGTCGATCCAGCCGCGGGCGGCGACGTGCGCGACGTGCCGGCTGGTCACCGACAGGTCCACGGCGAGCAGCTCGGCGAGCTTGCTCATGCGCATCTCGCCGTGGCGCCCCAGCAGGGTCAGCACGGCGGCGGAGCCGGCCGGGCAGTCGGACGGCAGGATCCGCCCCAGGTCCCGTTTCACGGCGCCGACGGCGCTGAGCTGACGCGCAAGCTCCTCGTACTGCGCCCGCTCGGCCATCGCACCTCCCGTAATCGTTGCTTGGGGCAACCATAGGTTCGGTTGGTTGCTGCAGGCAAACAAATCGGCGGCTCGCGACGCAAAAACTTGGCAAAGGCAAGTATTGCTAGTGTAAATATGCAGGTGGCGCGGGGTGCGGGGGCCGCCGGGGCGCACCCTTCCGTCCAGGGCGGGGCAAACCGGCCGCCCGGGCGGGTGCCGCCCCCTCGGCCGCGCCCGGCGCAACAGCAGGAACCGGGCCCCCACTTGGGCAGGGGCGGGCGCTTTCGCTAGGGTCTCGGGCCATGGCTAACACCCAGGGCCCCCAGGGCAACCACGACCCCGCCGGCAGCACCCAGATGTTCCGCGCGTTCGTCGACGAGGCCGCTCCCCAGGCGACGCAGCAGCAGGCGGCGCCCGCCGGTCCGCGGGTCGGCCTGATCGTCGGTGTCGTCGTCGCCGTGATCGTCGTCGCGGCCGTCGCCTGGCTCGCGTTCAAGTAGGAACAGAGCGGTCCGAGCGGACACGGAGCGGTCGGAGCGGTCCGAGCGGGACCGCGGCGGGGAGAAGGGCGCCGAGCGGCGCCGAGGACGCGGCTGGACAGCACGACGGCCGCCGAAGCGCCGTGCGGGCGCCTCGGCGGCCGTCGGCGCGCCGGGGGTGCTCGGACTCAGTCGGAGATGAGTCCGTCGCGGAGCTGGGCCAGGGTCCGCGTCAGCAGCCGGGAGACGTGCATCTGCGAGATGCCGACCTCCTCGCCGATCTGCGACTGCGTCATGTTGGCGAAGAAGCGCAGCATGATGATCCGGCGCTCGCGGGGCGGCAGCTTGGCGAGCAGCGGCTTGAGCGACTCGCGGTACTCCACGCCCTCCAGTGCCGTGTCCTCGTAGCCGAGGCGGTCGGCGAGCGATCCCTCGCCGCCGTCGTCCTCGGGGGCCGGGGAGTCGAGCGAGGAGGCCGTGTACGCGTTGCCCACGGCGAGGCCGTCGACGACGTCCTCCTCCGACACCCCGAGCACCGCGGCGAGTTCACCGACGGTCGGCGACCGGTCCAGCCGCTGCGACAGCTCGTCGCTGGCCTTCGTCAGCGCCAGCCGCAGCTCCTGCAGCCGCCGGGGCACCCGCACCGACCACGAGGTGTCCCGGAAGAAGCGCTTGATCTCGCCGACCACCGTCGGCATCGCGAAGGTCGGGAACTCCACGCCGCGTTCGCAGTCGAAGCGGTCGATCGCCTTGATCAGGCCGATGGTGCCGACCTGGACGATGTCCTCCATCGGCTCGTTGCGCGAGCGGAAGCGGGCGGCGGCGTAGCGCACCAGCGGGAGGTTCAGTTCGATCAGGGTGTCCCGGACGTAGGCACGCTCGGGGCTGTTCTCGTCGAGCGCGGCGAGCCGCAGGAACAGGGAGCGGGACAGGGTGCGGGTGTCGATGGCTTCCGAGGCCTCGGACGCCGGGGCCGGAGCCGGGACGGCCGGAAGGGCCGCCACGTCGTCGAGGGCGTCGATCGGCTCGAGCGCCGGGGAAGGCGCCTCGCTCTTGGTGAGCATCAGCACCTCGGAGCTGCCCTGTTCTGCGGACATGCCACCCCCTCTGGGTCGCGGGACGGTCGTGGCCGCGTTCTCTGACGAGGAGAACTCAGCCTTCACCTGAATACCGGAGCCGAAGCCCCGGCAAACGCGCTTCCCGCAGAATGTCACATGTCGGCAACACGCTGTAGTGACATGTCGACATCGGATACGTGAATCAGCCCTGGCGGAAAGGGGTCTGACGGTCTTTCGGGCCGAAGCGGCCGGGATCGGCCCTGGTGAGCGATTCGCTCGTGACGGTTACGCCTCGATCCTGTTTGCGGATCGCAGCCGCTGGAAGCTACGCGCGAGTAGCCGCGAGACGTGCATCTGGGAGACGCCGAGTTCCGCACTGATCTGCGACTGGGTGAGATTGCTGTAGTAGCGCAGCAGCAGGATTCTCTGTTCGCGTTCGGGGAGCTGGACCAGGAGATGGCGGACCAGGTCGCGGTGCTCGACGCCGTCGAGCGCCGGGTCCTCGTAGCCGAGCCGGTCGAGCAGCCCGGGCAGCCCGTCGCCCTCCTGGGCGGCCTCCAGGGAGGTCGCGTGGTACGACCGTCCGGCCTCGATGCAGGACAGCACCTCGTCCTCGCCGATGCGCAGCCGCTCGGCGATCTCGGCGGTCGAGGGGGAGCGCCCGAAGGCGGTCGTCAGGTCCTCCGTCGCGCTGTTGACCTGCACCCACAGCTCGTGCAGCCGGCGCGGGACGTGGACGGTGCGGACGTTGTCGCGGAAGTACCGCTTGATCTCCCCGACGACCGTGGGCATGGCGAAGGTGGGGAACTGCACGCCCCGGTCGGGGTCGAAGCGGTCGATGGCGTTGATGAGTCCGATGGTGCCGACCTGGACGACGTCCTCCATCGGCTCGTTGCGGGAGCGGAAGCGGGCGGCGGCGTAGCGCACCAGCGGGAGGTTCGCCTCGATGAGCGCCCCGCGCACGCGGGCGTACTCGGGGCTGCCCGGCTCCAGCTCCTTCAGCTGGGTGAAGAGCACCTGCGTGAGGGCCCGGGTGTCGGCGCCGCGCCGCTTCTCGGGGGCGGCGGCGGGAGCCGGCGCGGAGTCCGGGCTCTGGGGCTGGGGGCGGCTCTGCGCCTGGCTCTGCGGCGGGGTCGGGGCCTGGGTCTGGTCCGGGGTCTGAACGGGAGCGTCCTCCTGGGGTGGCGCAGTACTGGCCGACACGGTCAACGCCACCTCTTCGTCGATCAACTCATCCGTCAAAAGCGGTCATAGCATCACAAGACAGGCGCTAAGTGTTCAAGCACCGCATATGCACGTGTTGAGGGATCAATAAGCGCTCAAGGTGCTTCGAGACGCGACAGAGCCCCGCACCGTTCCGGTACGGGGCCGGGCATGCGGCCATACGGCCGTACGGCCGTATGACTAGAACTCGTAGTCCGCGATCACCCAGGTGGCGAACTCCCGCCACAGGGCCACGCCCGCCTGGTGGGCCGGGTGCTCCAGGTACCGCTTCAGGGCGTCCGCGTCCTCGACCGCCGAGTTGATCGCGAAGTCGTGGGCGACGGGCCGGTCGCTGATGTTCCAGCCGCACTCCCAGAAGCGCAGGTCATCGATCTGGCCGCCCAGGGCCCTGAACGCCCGGACGCCCTCCACGACGCGCGGGTCGTCGCGCTCCACGCCCTCGTTGAGCTTGAAGAGGACCAGGTGGCGGATCATCACTTTCCTCCGTTCGCGGCCCACGTCATGAAGTCGCCGATGGCCTTGGCAGCGTTGGATATGCCCTCGAAGCCTATCTGGACGTAGTCGGCGGCCTTGGCCGGGTCGGTGATGATCACGTACAGCACGAAGACCACGAGCACGTAGACGACGATCTTCTTGGCGTTCACCGCCATCGCGGTCTCCCCCTGTCGCTGGTTGCCCCTGGCGCCGGCTCCCCCGTCGTCGAGCGCTGCGAGCCGAGCGCGGTCGATCGCTGTAGATGATCGCATGATGATCGCACGAAGGGCCCCGTCCGGTGGACGGAGCCCTTCACAAGCGGTAGCGGAGGGATTTGAACCCTCGGTGACTTGCGCCACACTCGCTTTCGAGGCGAGCTCCTTCGGCCGCTCGGACACGCTACCGAGAGAGACCCTACAACACCGGGGGCCGAGGTCCGAAATCCGTTTCCCGGCCCGTCCCGCGGTGGGGGAGGAAGACGGACCGGCGGGGGTCAGCGGGCGCGGAAGAAGGCGGTGAGGGCCGCGGCGCAGTCCTCGGCGAGCACGCCCTCGATCACCTCGGGCCGGTGGTTGAGCCGCCGGTCGCGTACGACGTCCCACAGCGAGCCCGCGGCGCCCGCCTTCTCGTCACGGGCGCCGTAGACAATCCGGTCAACGCGGGAGAGGACGGCGGCCCCCGCGCACATCGTGCACGGCTCCAGCGTCACCACCAGGGTGCAGCCGGACAGCCGCCACTGCCCCACCCGCTCGGCGGCCCGCCGGACGGCGAGGACCTCCGCGTGCGCGGTCGGATCACCCGTCGCCTCCCGCTCGTTGTGCGCGGCGCCGAGCACGGTCCTGCCGTCGTCCGACAGCACGATGGCGCCGACCGGCACGTCCCCGCCCCGGACCGCCAGTTCGGCCTGTTCCAGGGCGAGCCGCATCGCGTCCCGCCAGCGGTCGCGGACGGGGTCGCCGGCACCCCCGTCCCCTCCCGGCCCGACGGCGCCGGGGCAGCCCGGCGCGCCCGCCGGGCGGTGCGGCTCGGCCGGGCGGGTCGTGTCGTCGGTCGGGGGCGGGGTCAGCGGACGGTCTCCAGCACCTCCGCGGCGCCCAGGACCTCGGCGATCGCGCTCAGCGCGTCGTCCGCGTCCAGGGCGCGCAGCTCCTTCTCGCTGATGCCCAGGTCGTCGAGGATCTCGCCGTCGCCCAGCGGGCTGTGCGTGATGGCCTCGGCGGCACCGGACTCCTCCTCCTCGTCGTCGTCCACGGCGGAGGAGGGCTCGCCGTCCTCCGTGCCGTCGAGGTCGAGGGCGTCGAGATCGGTGGCGTCGTCACCGGGCTCACGGCCGAGCAGTTCGTCGGTGAGCAGGATCTCCCCGTACGAGCTGCGGGCCGCCGCGGCGGCGTCCGAGACGTAGATGCGAGGGTCGTCCTCGCCGTCCACGCGGACGACGCCGAACCACGCGTCCTCCTGTTCGATGAGGACGAGCACGGTGTCGTCCTCGGCCGAGGCCTCCCGGGCCAGGTCGGCCAGGTCGGACAGCGTCTCCACATCGTCGAGCTCCGTGTCGCTCGCTTCCCACCCGTCTTCGGTGCGCGCGAGCAGTGCGGCGAAGTACACCGTGACTCTCCCACTGGTCATAGGCGTGCCGGTTGGGGGTCCCCCCGGCGGAGGTTCTGGGCGGGAAGAGCTGGGCTCCGAGCCCCACCCACTCGGAATCGTGGCAGAAACAAGGCGCTCAGGGGACGTCTTCGGCTCCCTGTGTCCGGCAGTTTTGCGGCTCGTCGGTAAAGGACTCACCAGCGCACTCGTTGCCGCCACCTGCGGATCGTACGCGGCTTTGGCCCACGGCCACGCAGGCCCGCATCGGAACGTCGGCGCGCCTTTCCTTTCTTCCCCTCTTCCCCGGTGTGTTCCGCCGCCCTGCCGGCGCCGTCCGGTCCGGCCCGGGGCCGCCGGTCCGCGCCTCCTACCAGCGGAACGTGCGCATGCGCATCGCGTGCCGCAGCCGGGCGGCCTTGGCCCGCCGGGGCTGGACGCGGTCGCGCAGTTCACGGGCCTCGGCGAGATCGCGCAGGAACTGGGCCCGGCGCCGGCGGCGCTCCCCGTCCGGGTCCTGGTCCGAGCCGGTGCCCGCGCCGGGGCCGGTGCGCGGGCCCGTGTCCCGGCGGTCGCCGGCGCGCCGGGGGTCCCCCGGTTCCCGGTCGCTCCCGCCCGCCGCGTCCGCCGTGACCCTCGCGGGCGTCGTGGCCCTCGCGGCCCCCGCGGCAGCCGTGGTCTCCGTCTCGTCCGTCCTGCCGGGCCGCTCGCCCGGTGACGGATGCTTGCGGGATCGCCGGTCAGGCATCGGTCCACCACCCCAGTCCGTCCCTCCCACCTTCCCCCGGACGGCGGGTTTGATGCCACGGCGGCGCGGGACCGGGCGGGTGCGGCGGCCGCCGGCGCGAGGACGGTGCGGGCGGGCGGGTGCCTTCGCCGCCCGGTTACTGTTGGCACATGCGTCTCCACGTCGTCGACCACCCCTTGGTCGCCCACAAGCTCACCACGCTGCGCGACCGGCGCACCGACTCCGCGACCTTCCGCCGGCTCGCCGACGAGCTGGTCACCCTGCTCGCCTACGAGGCGACGCGGGACGTGCGGACCGAGCAGGTCGACATCTCCACGCCGGTCGCGCAGACCACCGGCGTCAAGCTCTCCCACCCGCGCCCGCTGGTGGTGCCGATCCTGCGCGCCGGACTCGGCATGCTGGACGGCATGGTGCGGCTGCTGCCGACCGCCGAGGTGGGCTTCCTGGGCATGATCCGCAACGAGGAGACACTGCAGGCCTCGACGTACGCCACGCGCATGCCGGAGGACCTCTCCGGCCGTCAGGTGTACGTCCTCGACCCGATGCTCGCCACCGGGGGCACGCTGGTCGCGGCGATCCAGGAGCTGATCAAGCGCGGCGCCGACGACGTGACGGCGGTGGTGCTGCTGGCCGCCCCCGAGGGCGTCGCGGTCATGGAACGCGACCTCGCGGGCACGCCGGTGACGGTCGTGACCGCGTCGGTCGACGAACACCTGAACGAGCAGGGCTACATCATCCCGGGCCTGGGCGACGCGGGCGACCGGATGTACGGGGCGGCCGAGTAACCGGCGGCCGGGGTGCGGGCGGGCAGCCGCCCGCCCGCCTCAGCACCCCTTCTGCGGGGTGCCGGCCGCCGTCTGCGGGGCGGACAGGGCGGCCAGTGCCTTCTCGGCCGCCGGCCGCGACGCGAGCTGCTTGAACCCGTCGCCGATGATCAGGTCGACGTCGGTGCCCTTGCGGGTGTCGGTACGGCTCCCGGCCCCCGGGAGCTGGGTGGCGAGCACGGGCAGCGAGGTGTCGCGGGCCGACGCGGGACCCAGGAGCAGCCCGGCTCCCTTGACCTTCTTGTCGAACTCCTTGGTCGCGTTGCCCACGTGACCGATGCGGAAGCCGCGCTTCTTCAGCTCGTCCGCGGTCTGCTTGGCCAGCCCGCCGCGCGCCGTGGCGTTGAGGACGTTGACCGTGATCGCGCCCGGCTTGGGCGGCGTCCGGGCGGAGGCCGCCGGGGAGGGACCGGACCGGGCCGCCGCACCGGTCGCGCAGTGCGTCCTGGTGCCGGCCGCCGAGGCCTTGGTGTCGCTCCCGGTGAAGACGTCGATGAGCTGCAGCGTGCCCCACCCGGTCACCCCCAGGACGACGACGGAGGCGGCGGCCACGAACACGAGCCTGCCGTGCCGCCGGGGCCGGCGCATCCGCGGGTACTTGTTCCCCGTGATCCGGTACTTCCCGCCCATGCCGGGGGGAGTCAGCATGCTCATGGGCGCAGCGTAGTGCGCCGGGGCGGCGATTCCTACTAGATGATCATTGGATATCGCCCAGTAGAACCCGAAAGGTCCAAGCCGTTACAGGTCCGAACCGTTACCCGTCGGACCGCGACCGGGGGCCGGATCCGCCCGCCTGCGGGTTCTTCGTGGCGCATCCGTGGGGGCCGGACCGGCCTGGCCGCGTGGCTCTGCCCGGTCCGGCGGGAAGCCCGGACCGGCCCGCGCGGGCGTACGGCTCGGCGCGCACGGCCTGTCCGCGCACGGCTGCCGAGCCCGAGCCCGGGGCCGGGGACCCGGCTCAGCCCAGCTCGAGCACGCGCGCGTGCAGCACCTGACGCTGCTGCAGCGCCGCCCGCACCGCGCGGTGCAGGCCGTCCTCCAGGTAGAGGTCGCCCTGCCACTTCACGACGTGCGCGAAGAGGTCGCCGTAGAAGGTCGAGTCCTCCGCCAGCAGGGTTTCCAGGTCGAGCTGCTGTTTGGTCGTCACGAGCTGATCGAGGCGGACCGGGCGCGGCGCGACGTCCGCCCACTGCCGGGTGCTCTCCCGGCCGTGGTCGGGGTACGGCCGGCCGTTTCCGATGCGCTTGAAGATCACACGGAAAGCCTACCGGCCCAGAGCTTCCGGGCGCAGCCTCGGCAGCGCAGTGCCACGCTGGAAATGCCGCGGCAAACCGGGCGAATCGGGAACAGGGGCTGAACAGGGGCTTGAGATGAGCGACAGCGAGACCGCGCCGGGGACAGCGGGGAACGACCCGGCGCTCCCGCCCGGCGCCCGGCAGATCGCCTCCGGCTACGCCTTCACCGGTCCCGTCCTCGAACTGGGAGCCCTCGTCCAGGACGGCCACTGTCTGCCCGGCGCGCGGATCCGCATCCCGCTGGCGATGCTCAACCGCCACGGACTGGTCGCCGGCGCCACGGGAACCGGCAAGACCAAGACGCTCCAACTCGTCGCCGAACAGCTCTCGGCACAGGGTGTGCCCGTCTTCCTCGCCGACATCAAGGGCGACCTGTCCGGGATCGCGGCGCCCGGCGTGGCGGACGACCGGATCAGGTCGCGGGCCGCCGAGGTGCGCCAGGAGTGGGCCCCGGTCTCTCTCCCCGCCGAGTTCTACGCGCTGGGCGGCATGGGACACGGTGTGCCGCTGCGCGCCACCGTCACCAGTTTCGGCCCGGTCCTGCTGTCCAAGGTCCTCGAACTCAACCGGACCCAGGAGCAGTCGCTCGGCCTGATCTTCCACTACGCCGACACCAAGGGCCTGGAGCTGATCGACCTCAAGGATCTCAGGGCGGTGGTCGCGTTCCTCGCCTCCGAGGAGGGGAAGCAGGAACTGAGGGGCATCGGCGGCCTGTCGACCGCCACCGCCGGGGTGATCCTGCGGTCCCTGACCGCTTTCGAGGCGCAGGGCATGGCGGACTTCTTCGGCGAGCCCGAGTTCGACACGAGCGAGTTCCTGCGCACGGCGGGCGACGGCCGCGGGGTCGTCTCCGTCCTCGAACTGCCCGCGGTGCAGGACCGGCCGCGGCTCTTCTCGACCTTTCTGATGTGGCTGCTGGCCGACCTCTTCCACGACCTGCCCGAGGTCGGTGACGCGGACAGGCCCAAACTGGTGTTCTTCTTCGACGAGGCGCACCTGCTCTTCGACGACGCCTCGAAGGCGTTCCTGGAGGCGATCACGCAGACCGTGCGCCTCATCCGCTCCAAGGGCGTCGGGGTCTTCTTCGTGACCCAGACCCCGAAGGACGTGCCCGCCGACGTCCTCGGCCAGCTCGGCAACCGCGTCCAGCACGCCCTGCGCGCCTTCACCCCGGACGACCAGAAGGCCCTGAAGGCGACGGTGAGGACCTTCCCGGACTCGGCCTACGACCTGGAGGAGGTCCTGACCGGGCTCGGCATCGGCGAGGCGGTTGTGACGGTGCTCGGCGAGAGCGGTGCGCCGACCCCCGTCGCGGTCACCCGGCTGCGGGCGCCCGAGTCCCTGATGGGCCCGGTCGACGGCCCCGGTCTGGACCGCGCGGTGCGGGCGTCCCCTCTCTACGAACGTTATGCACAGGCTGTGGACCGCGAATCTGCGTACGAGAAACTGACGGCGGCTCAGGCGGCTCAGGCGGCTCAGGCGGCTCAGGCGGCTCAGGCCGCCGGGGCCGGGCGGCGCTCCGCTGCCGGGGCTCGGGCCGGGGAAGGGGACCGGGGACAGGCAGGGGGCCGGGGCCGGGGCCCCGCGGAGGAACCGTCGGTCATCGAACAGGTGGTCAACAGCGGGGCGTTCAGGTCCCTGGCGCGTTCGGTGGGCACTCAGCTCGGCAGGGAGATCACCCGGTCCCTCTTCGGTACGGCCCGCCGGAGGCGGTGAGGCCGGGCGCCGACGCCTCGGCGCCCGGCCCGCGGGAGGTGCCGCGGGGTCAGTCGCCTTCCGGCTCGCCGCTGGCGGCGCGGGCCCGGCGGGAGGCGGCCTGCTCGGAGCAGGGCGGCTCCGAGCGGTGCGGCTCGGTGACGGGCTCCCGCGACGGCGACGGCGACGGGGAGAGCGGGGACGGGGGCGGGGACGGAGGCTCGGGCACAGGGGTACGGCGGGCGGCCTCCGCGCGCACGAGGGCGCGCAGGACCGCGTACGGGTCGCTGGGCATGGCTGCGCTTCACTTTCTCGACGGTCGGGTCCGGTCGGGCTGACTGCCTGCGGAGGGCGGCCCGGTGGGGCGGCCCTCCGGCCGGCTCAGCAGCGCAGGACCACGCAGCGCAGCGCGTTCAGGCGGTGGGGCGGGAGCGGCGGCGCGAGCCGGACGCGGCCGGAGCGGCAGCCGTCCGCCACCGCGGCCGAGACCGCCGCGGTGCCACCTGCCGTCGCGGTGAGCGGCGCGCGCCGCAGCGGCACGCCCGGGCGTCCGCCGCCGCGCACCGCCGACCGGGGTGCCGGGGCCGCACAGGGGATCTCCTCCTCGGCCGCGCCCCCTCCCTGACCGCCCGCACCGTTCCAGCCCCCGCTGCCACCAGGGCCCGGCCCGGGGTTCCGGCCCCCGCCGTCCTCCGGGCCCCCGCTTCCGCTCACGCCCCCGACGGTTGCGGGCCCTGGGCCCGCGGCGGGTGCCGTCCCGGCGGCCGGGCCCGGGTAGCCCGCCGTGTGTCCGCCCGGCCCGCCCAGGGCGAGCAGCGGCACCAGCACCAGCAGCACTCCCGGCAGCAGCCCCAGCAGCAGCGCCGCCACCGGCGACAGCACGGACACCGGTCCCCGAGCCGGCAGCCGCGTGCGCGGCCGGACACCCCGCCGCGCCGCACGTCGCGCGGGGCGGCGTACGGCGCGGTCCCCGGGGTGCCGGGCCGGCACGGTGCTCACGACGGTTGTCTCCCCGGCGGAGGTACGCCCCCCATCGCACCGGCCGGTGGAACCGCCCGCACGGGGTAGACGGCGGTCGCCGTGTTGACGCCGTCGTTCACACGGTGCGCGGGATGTGCCGGGCGTGGCCGCGGATGCGGAAGGCGGTGACGATCTCCATCACGCCGACCACGACCAGCCACCAGCCGCCGAGCAGGGTGAGGACGGCGACCGACGCCAGCGGCGAGTCGATCAGGACGATCCCGGCGATGAAGGTGAGGACGCCGAGGAAGATCTGCCAGCCGCGGGCCGGTGCCGTCCGGTCGTGGAGCGCGGCGAGCGTCTGCGTGATCCCGCGGATCAGCCAGCCGATGCCGATCCAGAGGGCCAGCAGCAGGATCGACTGCATGGCGCCGCGGAAGCAGAACAGGCCCAGCAGGATGGACAGGGCACCGCTGGCGAAGGCCAGCACGCGCAGCGCCGTCGACTTGTGTGTGCCGAAGGCGGAGACCAGCTGGAGCACTCCGCTGACCACCAGGTAGACGCCGAAGAGGATCCCGGCGGCCAGCAGGGAGGCGCTCGGCCACAGCAGGACGAGGACGCCCAGGACGAGGGCGGCCACGCCGGTGGCGAGGACCGCCTGCCAGGCGGCTCGGGAGAGGTGGTGCAGGGGCCCCTCCAGCGGTGGCTCGTAGCGGGAGCCTTCGGGACCGGCATCTTCGGAACGGGGTCCTTCGGTCCGGAGGCCTTCGGGACGCGGGCCTTCGGACCGGGGACCGGAGTACGGCGGGGCCGTGGTCCGACCCGCCTGTCCTCCTGGATCCCCGGGTCCTCCGGGACTCCCGGGTCCTCCCGGGACACCGGGCCCGCCGGGGCCTTCCGGTCCTCCGGGGCCTTCTGGCCCTCCAGGACCCGGAGCTCCCGTCCCGGATGCCTGCCGGGGATCGCGCGGGTCACGTTTGGCGTGGACGTGACGGTCGTCGTAGCCCGGCCCGCCGGGGCCGCTGCTCGGTGGCTCGGTCATGGTCCATGCTTGGACCGCGCGCGGTCCGGCCGCCACCGCTGTAGGCCATCCGGCTGACGGGGAGCGGCCCGCCGCCTCACTTCCCGGCGGACTTCGCCGCCTTGGCGGCGGCCTTCATCTCCTGCTTGTGCGCCCGCACCTTGGCCAGTGACTCGGGGCCGGTGATGTCGGCCACGGACCGGAAGGCCTTCTCCTCGCCGTACGGCCCGGCGGCCTCCCGCCAGCCATCGGGCCGGACACCCAGCTGCTTGCCCAGCAGCGCGAGGAAGATCTGCGCCTTCTGCCTGCCGAAGCCGGGCAGTTCCTCCAGCCGGCGCAGCAGTTCCGGACCGCCCTCCACGTCCCGCCACAGGGCCTCGGGGTCGCCGTCGTAGTGCTCGACGAGGTAGTGGCACAGCTGCTGGATGCGCTTGGCCATCGAGCCCGGGTAACGGTGCACGGCGGGTTTGTCCGACAGCAGCCGCGCGAAGGTCTCCGGGTCGAACGCCACGATCTCGTGCGCGTCCAGGTCGTCGGTCCCCATGCGGTGGGCGATCGTCGCCGGTCCCTTGAACGCCCACTCCATCGGGATCTGCTGGTCCAGCAGCATCCCGACCAGCGCGGCGAGCGGACTGCGGCCCAGGAGCGCGTCGGCGTCGGGGTCCTGGGCGAGGTGCAGGGTGACGTTCATGTCCCGATGATCGCCTGCCGGAGGACGGGCCGCACGGTCTGCGGCGCAGGTGAGTCCCGGGGTGCTGTGAGTGATGCGCCGGGACGGAAACGGTCAGGAACCAGTCGTGTCGCGCGGCCGGACCGTACCCGTCGGGAACCAGTCGTAACGGGCGGCGCACGGAGACGAGCTTCATGTTGGGCCACCCGAGGACTTCTGTTCCTCTTCCGTAACCTCGCATATTCCACGGCGTTATTCCGGTGTCGCGCCGCCGCGCCCAGGGAGAAAAAAATAATGTGGAATGTAACCCTTTGGATGCTGGTCGTGTGTGCTTCCGCCTGCACCGCGGGGTCCATTCTCGTACCACCCTATCAATGCCGTATGTGGCGGGTCGACACAGAGGAATTGCGCCGCCGTCGGCACATGGTCGCCGTGCTTAAAAAAAATACCCGCCCGCTCGAAGGTGACCCGGCCGCCGAGGAGCCTTCGCCCGACGCCCATCTCGTCGGCTGAACGGATGAAGCATCCGATCGCACAATATAGGCCTCATCGGGTAATTCCTTCACCCGTTTGCCGCGCATCCGGGGAAGTCGGGTGGCGTTAGGTGGGATATGACTAAGGCATCCAGGGAAGGGTACTTGGGTCTGCTCGTGGGCCGCGAGCGCGAGGACACGAGTGCCGGGCACGCGGTGGCGTCGGGACCCTACACCTACCTACCCGGGCCCGCGCACGCGAAGACCGGCGCCGACACCACCCTGACCAGGGGCGACTCACAGGCCGCACTGAAGGCGACCGAGTCGCTGCTACAGGATTTCCTGGACGCGATGAGTGCCCTGGAAGCCGACCTGGCCCGCCGGTGGGTCGGCTCGGACAGCCGTCCCGTCTTCGCGCGTCCCGAATAGCCGGGCCGCGGCATGTATGACGAACGTATCGGCCGACGCCCGGACTATTCCGCTGATTATCCGTATGTGGAACCGGAAGGTTTCGACGAACCCCGCCGCCGGACGGGAACCGGCCGCCACCGGGCCCCGACGCAGTTCTTCTCGGGCACCCTCGGCCCCCTGGTCCCCCCGGACTCCGCGTGGGACCCGGCCGAGGAACTGGCCTTCATGCTCCGGGACGCCATGGAACGGCAGCCGTCCCGCCCTCCCGTGGAGGGGGAATGGACGCAGGCCGGCGGCCGTCCCGCCGAACAGCAGACGGGCCACCCGGGCTCCACGTCCCATACCGGTTCCGCTGACCGTGCGGGCTCCGCGGATCACGCAGGCTTCACGGATCATGCGGGATCCGCGAATTATGCAGGCTTCACGGACTATGCGAATCCCGCTGATCATTTCAGTGCGGCGGACTACGCGGACCCAGGAAGAACCGGGAGAATCGGCGGAACCGATCGAACCGGACCGGATGAACGCGCCGAACGCACGGAAAGGGACGAAAGGGGCGAAAGGACCCGGAGAAGCGGAAGCGCCGCAGATCCCGAAAGCGCGGGTGCGGCGGAGAACGCGAGGAACACCGCTCCCGGCACGCCGAACACGCCCCTGGAGAACCTCCAGGAGATCACGGCGGAACTCCCTCCCCTGCGGCGTGGCTCCCACGGTCACCGCAAGGTCCGTCCGCGCAGGCGGAGGAGCGGCGTGCGCACCGCGAGCCACGTCATCGGCGCACTGGCGGCGGTGACCGCCTCCACGGTGAGCTTCTTCGGCGGCATGGTCGCCTACGACCCCCTGCGCCTCGTGGCCGTCGCCCGGATGCAGGACGGCATCGCCTCGTGGTGGCCGCTGCTGGTGTACGGGCCCTGGCTGGTGGCGTCCCTGTCCGTCCTGCGCGCCGCGCTGCACCGGCGGCGGGCCGTCCACTCGTGGTGCGTGGTGCTGCTCTTCTCCTCGATCGCGATGCTCCTGTGCGTCATCCAGGCGCCCAAGACGCTCGTCGACATGGCGGCGGCGGCCCTGCCGGGACTGGCGTCCCTGGCCTGCTTCCAGCAGCTCGTGCGCCAGATCACCCTGACCCGGCCGCCGCGCCGCACCGCTCCGCGCCACCGCGTGCACCGCACCTCCCGGCCGGACGCCGTGCGGGAGGAGCGGGCACCGTCCGCCCGCACCACCGCCTCCTCCGGCTCCTCCTCCCGCTGAGACCGGGGCCCGTGAGCCCGGGGCTCCCCGAACCCTGACCGGGAAGTCCCGGGCTCCGGTGCGTGTCCGGGCGCGGTACCCGCGCGTGACCGATCCCATGCTCAGGGAAGCGGCCCGGAAGACCGAGCGCCGTCCGGGGAGCCCCGGAAAACCCCGCTGTGGACCAAGACCAGGACAACGAGGTCCGAGGACAACGTCGAAGGGCCCCACCTTGCGGTGGGGCCCTTCGACATCGTGCCCGGTGAGGCACTGGCGGAGGATACGAGATTCGAACTCGTGAGGGGTTGCCCCCAACACGCTTTCCAAGCGTGCGCCCTAGGCCTCTAGGCGAATCCTCCGCCGGAAACATTACATGACGCGGAGCCGTGCTCGCGAACTCGTTCCCGGCCCCCTGGATCGGGTAGGCTTTCGGCAGCCCCTCACGCGGCGCTATCTGACTGAACTCCCCCAGGGCCGGAAGGCAGCAAGGGTAGGTCGGCTCTGGCGGGTGCGTGGGGGGCGCTTGCGTTGATGGGGGGCGGCGGCCGCGGGCCGCGCTCGCGGGCCGGGCCGGTTGTCGGTGGGCGCCTATAACCTCGTATGCGTGTCGTCTCTCGCGTTGTACCGCCGCTACCGCCCGGAGTCCTTCGCCGAGGTCATCGGGCAGGAGCATGTCACCGACCCGCTGCAGCAGGCGCTGCGGAACAACCGGGTCAATCACGCGTACCTGTTCAGCGGTCCGCGCGGGTGCGGCAAGACGACCAGCGCCCGGATCCTCGCCCGCTGCCTGAACTGCGAGCAGGGCCCCACGCCCACCCCGTGCGGTACGTGCGACTCGTGCCGGGACCTGGCGCGCAACGGCCCCGGATCCATCGACGTCATCGAGATCGACGCCGCTTCGCACGGCGGTGTGGACGACGCCCGTGACCTGCGCGAGAAGGCCTTCTTCGGGCCCGCGCGCAGCCGGTACAAGATCTACATCATCGACGAGGCCCACATGGTCACGTCGGCCGGTTTCAACGCGCTGCTCAAGGTGGTGGAGGAGCCGCCGGAGCACCTGAAGTTCATCTTCGCCACGACCGAGCCCGAGAAGGTCATCGGGACGATCCGCTCGCGGACCCACCACTACCCCTTCCGGCTGGTCCCGCCGGGAACCCTGCGGGACTACCTGGGCGAGGTGTGCCGGAAGGAGGACATCCCCGTCGAGGAGGGCGTGCTCCCGCTGGTCGTGCGGGCCGGTGCCGGCTCCGTGCGTGACTCCATGTCCGTCATGGACCAGCTGCTCGCCGGTGCGGGTGAAGCCGGTGTGACGTACGCCATGGCCACCTCCCTCCTCGGGTACACGGACGGTTCGCTGCTCGACTCGGTCGTCGAGGCGTTCTCCTCCGGGGACGGCTCCGGTGCCTTCGAGGTCGTCGACCGCGTCATCGAGGGCGGCAACGACCCGCGGCGCTTCGTCGCCGACCTGCTGGAGCGGCTGCGGGACCTGGTGATCCTGGCCGCCGTGCCCGACGCGGCCGAGAAGGGGCTCATCGACGCCCCCGCCGACGTGATCGAGCGCATGCAGGCCCAGGCGCGGTCCTTCGGCGCCGCCGAGCTGAGCCGCGCCGCCGACCTGGTCAACGAGGGTCTGACCGAGATGCGCGGCGCCACCTCGCCCCGTCTCCAGCTCGAGCTGATCTGCGCCCGCGTGCTGCTGCCCGCCGCGTACGGCGACGAGCGGTCCGTGATGGCCCGCCTCGACCGGATCGAGCGGGGGGTGAGCTTCGGCACAGGAGCGGGCGCCCCCGCGATGGGCTACGTGCCCGGACCCGAGGCGCACGGCGGAGCCGGCCTCGCCGGCGGCGCGCCCGTGCCGCCCGGCGCCGGTGCCGCGGCGGCCCGGGCGGCGGTACGGGCTCCCGGCGGCCAGGGCGTGCCGGGTGTGCCGGGTGCCCAGGGCGCGCCCGGCACGCCGGTGGGGCCGGAGGCCGCCGCGGTGGCTCCGGGTGGCCCCGCCGCGCCGGTGGGAGCCGGAGCCGCGGAGCCCGGCTCGCGGAGCGCGGCGCCGGTGCCCTCGGGTCCGGCCGCGCCCCCCGCCGGTGACCGCGGCCAGGAGGCGCCCGCGCCCGGAGCCACGCCCGCCGCGGCCCCGCGCCCCGCCGCCCCGGCGGCCACCCCCGCCGCGGCGCCCGGCCAGGGCGCGCCCGGTGCCTGGCCCGCTGCCGCCCCGGCCGGTGCCGGTGGCCGGCGGCCCGGAGGGTGGCCCACGGCGGCGTCCCCGGGCAGCGGGCAGCCCGCGGCCGGGCCCGGCCCGGCGGCGGGTCCGTCGGGCGTCCAGGCGGGCGCGGGCGGCACGGCCGGCGCTCCCGCCGCCCCGGCTCCCGCCGCAGCCCCGGCAGCCGCACCCGCCCCGGCGGGTGGAGGGCTCGACCCGCGCCAGTTGTGGCCGAACATCCTGGAGGCGGTGAAGAACCGCCGCCGCTTCACCTGGATCCTGCTCAGTCAGAACGCCCAGGTCACGGGCTTCGACGGCACCACCCTCCAGGTCGGGTTCGTCAACGCGGGCGCCCGGGACAACTTCGCGAGCAGCGGCAGCGAGGACGTGCTGCGGCAGGCGCTGGCCGAGCAGTTCAACGTCCAGTGGAAGATCGAGGCGGTCGTCGACCCGGCGGGCGGCGGCGCCCCCGCGCCCCAGCCCTCCGGCGCGTTCGGAGGCGGTGGCGGCTACGGCGGCGGATCCGCGGGCGGCGGCTACGGCGGATCCGCGGGCGGCGGTTACAGCGGTGGCGGTGGCCACCCGGGTGGTGTCGCGGCCCCGCCGCGCACGGCGGCTCCCCAGGCCGCGCCCCCGGCTCCCGGTCCCGGCGCCCCGGCCACCGACCGGTCCGCGACGGCACGGGCGGCCTCCGGTCCCGCCTCCGGTCCGGCCGCAGCGGCCCGGCCCGGCCGGCCTCCCGCGCCCGAGCCCGCCCCCGTGGCCCCCGAGGACGACACCCCCGAGGACGACGACCCCGACCTCGACGAGTCCGCCCTGTCCGGCCACGAGCTGATCGTGCGGGAGCTGGGCGCGACCGTGGTGGAGGAATACCCGACGGAGTAGCCGCTCAGCGGGCGCTGAGCGGCTGCGGCACGGCGGCGGAGGGGGAGTGGCGGCAGAGGCCGCTCGGAGGCCGGCCCCGGGAAGCCCCGGGGAGGCTCGGAGGAGGTCCTCGGAGGCCGTTTCGGATAAACGTACGAGCAGATCCTTCCGGTCCTCTCGGCAACCCGCACAAAACGGTGCGGTGCTCTGCCGTTAGGCTGACCCCGTGAAGGTCCTCGTCATCGGCAGCGGCGCTCGTGAGCACGCCCTGTGCCGTTCCCTGTCCCTCGACCCCGATGTCACCGCGCTGTACTGCGCGCCCGGCAACGCCGGCATCGCCGAGGTCGCCGAGCTGCACCCCGTCGACGCCCTCGACGGCGCGGCCGTCGCCGCGCTCGCCACCCGGCTCGGGGCCGGCCTCGTGGTCGTCGGGCCCGAGGCGCCGCTGGTCGCCGGGGTCGCCGACGCCGTGCGCGAGGCCGGCATCCCGGTCTTCGGCCCGTCCGGTCAGGCGGCGCGGCTCGAGGGCTCCAAGGCCTTCGCCAAGGACGTGATGGCGGGCGCCGGTGTCCCCACCGCCCGGTCCTACGTCTGCACCACGGCGAAGGAGGTCGACGACGCGCTCCACGCCTTCGGTGCCCCCTACGTCGTCAAGGACGACGGACTCGCCGCCGGGAAGGGCGTCGTCGTCACCGACGACCTGGAGGCCGCCCGCGCGCACGCCGCCGCCTGCGACCGGGTGGTGATCGAGGAGTTCCTCGACGGCCCCGAGGTCTCCCTGTTCGCCGTCACCGACGGCGAGACGGTGCTGCCGCTCCAGCCCGCCCAGGACTTCAAGCGCGCCCTGGACGGCGACGAGGGCCCCAACACCGGCGGCATGGGGGCGTACTCCCCGCTGCCCTGGGCCGACCCCAAGCTGGTGGACGAGGTGCTGCGGAGCGTGCTGCAGCCCACCGTGGACGAGATGCGCCGCCGGGGCACCCCGTTCTCCGGGCTGCTCTACGCGGGTCTCGCGCTCACCGGCCGCGGTGTCCGGGTGATCGAGTTCAACGCCCGCTTCGGCGACCCCGAGACCCAGGTGGTGCTGGCCCGCCTGCGGACCCCCCTCGCGGGCGTCCTGCTGGCCGCGGCCACCGGAACCCTCGCCGATCTGCCGCCCCTGCGGTGGAGCGACGACGCGGCCGTCACGGTGGTCGTCGCCTCCCACAACTACCCCGGCACCCCGCGCACCGGTGACCCGATCACCGGCCTCGACGAGGTGGCCGCCCAGGACGCCCCGCACGCGTACGTGCTGCACGCCGGCACCCGGCGCGACGGGGACGCCGTGCTGAGCGCGGGCGGCCGGGTCCTGTCCGTCACGGCCACGGGCAAGGACCTGACCGAGGCCCGCGAGCGGGCGTACGCCGCCGTCGGCCGCCTCCGCCTCGACGGTTCCCAGCACCGTACGGACATCGCCGCGAAGGCGGCCGCGGGCGCGTAGGCGCGGTGTCTCCCAAGGTCAGGCCCCGGACAGGATCCGGGGCCTGACCTTTGCTGTGTGTCATCCACCTCTGACCAAAGCCATTCCATCGAGTGAGCAATGCCCCATCCGGCTGACGTGGGCCCAGCCCCCAACTAGGGTGCGGCGCAAGCGTTCCGGCACTTGGCCCACCGGCATTGCGATGTCAGTGGCGGGTGCCACAGTGGGGGAGTGGGCAACACAGGGCAGTCCAGGACAGACGGGAGGGGGTGACGTCAGGTCGTGACCGGAACCGGTGTGGAGGTCGGCGCGCTGTCGGCGCGCTCCCGGGCGCTGGCCGTGCTGCGCGTCCGCGGCCGTGCGCTGGCTGTGGCCCTGCTGCCCGCGGCCGCCGCGGTGATCCTGCTCGCGGGCGGTTCCACCGGCCATCTCGTGGGCCGGGGCTGGGACCTCGCGAGGTGGGTGGTGGGCGCCGTCGCCGTCGTCGTCCTGCTCGCCGCCGCGGGCGTCGGGCTGGTCGTCGCCCGCGCCCGCCCCGCCATGAGCCCGACGGTCCCGGTGCCGGAGGAGTCCGCCCCGGACCTGTACCGCCTGGTGCGCGACCTGGCCGACCGGCTCGATGTGCCCGTCCCGTCCGCCATAGCGCTCACCCCGGACTGCGACAGCTGGCTGGAGGACCGCACCCATCCGGCCCACGGGCCTCCCGCGGGCAGCGACCGGGACGAGCCGGACGCGGTGAGCGGACCGTCCGCGGGCCGTCCGCGCCGTGCGGCGGCACCCGTCCTCGTCATCGGCTCCCCGTTCCTGTGGTGGATGCGCGTCGGCGAGCTGCGGGCCGTCCTCGCCCCCGTGGTGGCCGGTACGGGCCCCTCGGCGCACCCGGACATAGCCGCGGCCCGGCGCTTCGTCCGCGGGCTGGACGCGGCGGTGGCCGCCGCCTCGACGGCCGGCCGGTGTCCCCTCTCCCACGTGGTGTGCGCGGGCGTCGGCTGGGTGGCCCGCCTGATGCTGCGCGGCTGCCGGGAGGACGCGGCCCAGATGGAGCGGGGCGTTGCGGCCGCCGCCGCCGAGCGTGCACAGGCTGTGGACTACGGTCTGCGCATCGTCGCCCAGGAGCAGGTGGGCCTGGCGTACGCGGGCTGGGACCGGCTGCTGACCCGGGTCGCGCTGCCCGCCTGGCGCATGGGCCGCTGGCCGTCCCGGCTGGACGCGGGCGTCGTCGCGGCGCTCACGGAGCTGTCCCGCCGGGACCGTCTGGCCGAGGGATTCGCCTCCCGGCTGGGCGAGCGGCCCGCCTGCGATCTGCTGGAGGAGCCCGGCGCGGTCGACGAGGCCGCCTCGCTCCTGGCCGCGCGGCTCTTCCACGGGGGGCCGGCCGAGCGCGGCCCGGACTGGGCGCCGGTGGCCTGGCAGGACTACCCGGACGAGGTCGTCGACCGCAAGTGGCGCACGGACGCCGCCCGGCTGCACCGCGTCCTGGACACACTGGGCGTCAGCCGTTCCCCGGACTCCCCGGCCACCGACGCGCACGGCGCGACCCTGGCCCGGGTGCTCGACCACCTGTCCGACCACCGGCCCCGCACCCTTTCCGCCGCGGCAGACGCGACGGACGCGGAGGACGAGAACGGCGCGAACCGGGCCCACCCCCCGGCCGGGACCCGGGGGGAACAGGACCCGCCCCCGGCGTGGGCCGCGGCCCACGCCGCTCCCGAGGCCCGGGAAGCGGACGAGGAGACCGGCCTGGGCACCGAGCGGAGCGCGGTGCTCGCCGCGGGCCTCAGCGCGGAACTGGCCCGCGAGGAGGCCACCGCGCCCGCGGCCCGGCCGGATCCGGCGGAAGCGTCCGGCCAGGCGCCCGGCGCGCTCCCCTGGGACGAGGGTGCGCTGCCCCTGTTCCCCCTCCAGCCGCCGCGCACCGGCCGTGAACTCCTCGCCGACCATGTCACCGCGATGGTCTGCTGTGCCGCGATGGACACCGCGGGCGCCACCCCGGGCCTCGACTGGCTCGACGGCCCCACCCTCCTGATCGACGGGGAGAGAGCCGCCGACCTGGGCCCGAAGGTCCTCGCCCTCGTCGAGGACGGCGACCCGCTCCCGCTGCGTGCCTGGCTCGTCGATGCGGGCATACGTCCGGAAAAGCCCGTGCGGCTGGCCTGAGCCCGGCCGGTGCCGACCCGGAGGAGGAGCTACCGGATCCACTCCTTCCACTTTCGGTCAATTCGCAACGACTAGTGACAACATGCGCGCGTCATGTGATGTGCTGGGACCGACCGCGCACGTGGCAAGCGCGTACGACATACGACAGCCGCGCAGTCACGTCCGGCCGCGTCGCCGACCGGCATCCGCCCCGGGGCACACCGCCCCCACCGCACATCCGCACCGCCGTACAGCCGCCCCGGACGAGACATCCGCACCGCCACGCCGAGCACGGGGGCACGAGGGAGGGGGACAGCCATGGGATCGGACCGTGTCCGCCGCTGGGAGTCGGGAGCACTCGCGCACGCCGTCACGGACCCGTTCGGCCAGGGCCCCGTCCCCTGGCTGCGCGGCAGCGAGACGTACTTCGACGACACCGGCCACGTCGTCCCCTGGTACGTGGACCCGGCCCCGCGGTCCGCGCCGGGCGGCGCCGGTGCGCCCCGCATCCCGGCCCCCCGCGCCGGCGGAGGCGGTCTCCGCTCGGCCGACGACGTCCACCGCCAGATCAAGGGCTTCGCCTCGACCGGCGCCGTCACTCCCGGCGAGGCGATCGACTTCCACATCACCGTGGACCCGCCGCAGGAGTTCGGCGTCGACGTCTACCGCATCGGGCACTACGGCGGCGACGGCGCCGCCAAGATCACCACGAGTCCGCGGCTCTCCGGCATCGTCCAGCCCCCGCCGCTCACCGCCGACCGCACCGTGTCCTGCCACCACTGGTGGCTGTCCTGGCGGCTGCAGATCCCGTCGTACTGGAGCATCGGCGCCTACGTCGCCGTGCTGACCACCGCCGACGGCTACCGCTCGCACATCCCCTTCACGGTCCGCGACAGCCACCCCGCGGATCTGCTCCTGCTGCTGCCCGACGTCACCTGGCAGGCCTACAACCTCTACCCGGAGGACGGCCGCACCGGAGCCAGCCTCTACCACGCCTGGGACGAGGAGGGCCGGCTGCTCGGCGAGGCGGACGCGGCGACCACGGTCTCCTTCGACCGGCCGTACGCGGGCGCGGGCCTGCCGCTGCACGTCGGCCACGCCTACGACTTCATCCGCTGGGCCGAGCGCTACGGCTACGACCTCGCCTACGCGGACGCCCGCGACCTGCACGCCGGCCGCGTCGACCCCACCCGTTACCGCGGCCTGGTCTTCCCCGGCCACGACGAGTACTGGTCGGTCCCGATGCGCCGTACCGTCGAACTCGCCCGCGAGCACGGCACCTCCCTGGTCTTCCTCTCCGCCAACACCATGTACTGGCAGGTCGAGCTGGGCCCGTCCCCGGCCGGGGTCCCGGACCGCCTGCTGACCTGCCGCAAACGTAAGGGCCCCGGCAGGCCGGTGCTGTGGCGGGAGATCGACCGGCCCGAGCAGCAAGTGGCCGGCATCCAGTACGCGGGGCGGGTCCCCGAGCCGCACCCGCTGATCGTGCGCAACGCCGGGCACTGGCTGTGGGAGGCCACCGGGGCACGGGAGGGCGACGGGATCGAGGGTCTGGTCGCCGGCGAGGCCGACCGCTACTTCCCGCGCACCCCGCTCCCCGACCACCAGGACCGCATCCTGCTCGCGCACTCCCCGTACACCGACAGCGAGGGCGCCCCGCGCCACCAGGAGACGTCCCTGTACCGGGCCCCCTCGGGCGCCCTGGTCTTCGCGTCCGGGACCTTCGCCTGGTCACCGGCGCTGGACCGTCCCGGCCACGTGGACCCCCGGATCCAGCGCGCCACCGCCAACCTCCTGGACCGCATCTGCAAGCGCGACTGACCCGCCTCCGGCCCCTCGCCGGTCCTTCGCCGGTCCCCTGACGGCCCGCCGCCGGGCCGTCCCGGCGCCGCCGTCCACCCGCTGTCCGCGGCCCGTGTCCGATACGGGAGAATCGAGCCATTGGACAGAACCACGGGGAGGAACCGTGTCCGGATTCGTCGAAAAGCCCGAGCCGATCCAGGTTCCGGGCCTGGTGCATCTGCACACCGGCAAGGTGCGCGAGCTGTACCAGAACGAGGCGGGCGACCTCGTGATGGTCGCCAGCGACCGCATGTCCGCCTACGACTGGGTGCTGCCCACGGAGATCCCCGACAAGGGCCGCATCCTCACGCAGCTCTCCCTGTGGTGGTTCGACCGCCTCGCCGACCTCGTCCCCCACCACGTCCTCAGCACCGAGGTCCCCGAGGGCGCCCCCACCGACTGGGCCGGGCGCACCCTCGTCTGCAAGTCGCTGCGGATGGTCCCGGTGGAGTGCGTGGCCCGCGGCTACCTCACCGGCTCGGGCCTGGCCGAGTACGAAGCCTCCCGCACGGTGTGCGGCCTGGCCCTGCCCGAAGGCCTGGTCGACGGTTCCGAGCTGCCCGCGCCGATCTTCACCCCGGCCACCAAGGCGGAGGTCGGCGAGCACGACGAGAACGTCTCCTACGAGGAGGTGGCCCGGCAGACCGGCGCCGAGACGGCCGCCCAGCTGCGCCAGGCGACCCTCGCCGTCTACGGCCGGGCCCGGGACATCGCCCGGGAACGGGGGATCATCCTCGCCGACACCAAGTTCGAGTTCGGCTACGACGGGGAGACGCTCGTCCTCGCCGACGAGGTGCTCACGCCCGACTCCTCGCGTTTCTGGCCGGCCGACCAGTGGCAGCCGGGGCGCGCGCAGCCGTCGTACGACAAGCAGTTCGTCCGGGACTGGCTGACCTCGGCCGAGTCCGGCTGGGACCGCACCGGCGAGCAGCCCCCGCCGCCGCTGCCCGAGCAGGTGGTGGAGGCGACCCGCGGCAAGTACGTGGAGGCGTACGAGCGGCTGACCGGGACGAGCTGGTCCTCGGTCCTGTCGTAGGCCCGAGGGGTCCCGCGCATGAAGAAGCCCCCCGGTGGTGACCGGGGGGCTTCTCGCCGGAGCGGACGACGAGGCTCGAACTCGCGACCTCAACCTTGGCAAGGTTGCGCTCTACCAACTGAGCTACGTCCGCGTTGCGCCGTGGCGCGAGAGCAACTATACCCAACCTCGCTCCCGTGCGAGCCGTACTGCCGCGTGCCGGTTCTCCGCGCCCAGCTTCGTCACGGCCGACGACAGGTAGTTGCGGACGGTTCCGGGGGAGAGCGCGGCCCGCTCGGCGATCTCCGTGACCGGTGCGCCGTCGGCGGCCAGCTCCAGCACCTCCGCCTCGCGCGCGGTCAGCGGGGAGTCCCCGGCGGAGATCGCGTCGGCGGCCAACTCCGGGTCGACGTAGCGGTTCCCGGCGTGGACGGTGCGGATGATCTCGGCGAGGCGCTGCGCGCTGACGGTCTTCGGGACGAAGCCGCGCACCCCCGCCGCGAGCGCCCGCTTCAGGTGTCCGGGCCGCCCGTGGCTGGTCACGATCAGCACCCGGCGGCCGGGCAGCTCCGCGCGCAGGGATGTGGCGACCTTCACACCGTCGGCGCCCGGCATCTGCAGGTCCAGGACGGCGACGTCGGGCTCGTGCGCCCGGGCCATCGCCAGCGCCTCGGGCCCGCTCGCCGCCTCCGCGACGACCCGCAGGTCGTCCTCCAGCGAGAGCAGCGCGGCCAGCGCGCCCCGGATGAGGTGCTCGTCGTCGGCCAGCAGCAGCCGGACGGGAGCCGGTGGCGTCGTCATGGGGTGACCTCGCTCAGGGGAGTGATCTCGTGCACCGGGCCGCAGGGCCCCGGCACGGTGGCGGGCGGCAGCGGAACCTCGGCGGTCAGACGGAAGCGGCCGGGGCCCGCCGGGCCCGCCCGCAGCAGGCCGTCGAGGGCCGCGAGGCGTTCGCGCAGCCCGGCGAGTCCGGAGCCCGGCCGGCCGGCCGCCGGGGCGTCGGGCACCCCGTCGTTCTCGACCGTCAGCTCGGCCCGGCTGCCCTCCACGCGCAGGGAGATCGCGCACTGCCGGGCGTCACCGTGGCGCAGCACGTTCGTGGCGGCCTCGCGGACCACCCAGCCCAGTGCGGACTGCACCGGGGCGGGAAGGCCGCCGGCCGGGCCGGTGACGGCGCAGTCGATGCCCGCCGCGGTCAGCACGCCCTGCGCACCGGCGAGTTCCGCGCCGAGGTCGGCCTCCCGGTACCCGCGCACCACCGCGCGGACCTCGCGCTGGGACTCCTGCGCCAGCCGCTGCACCTCGGTCATCTGCTCCACCGCCTCGGACCGCCCGCGCCGGCCCAACTGCACGGCCAGCTCGGCCTTCAGCGCGATCACCGCGAGATTGCGGCCCAGGACGTCGTGCAGGTCCCGCCCGAACCGCAGCCGCTCCTCGGCCACGGCGAGCCGCGCCTCGGTCTCGCGGGACCGCTCGGCCTCCCACAGCACGGACAGGGTCCAGGCGCCGCAGCGCGCGGCCAGCAGGGAGAAGCCGGTGGCGAAGACGACCAGCAGACCCACCATCAGGACGTCGGGGGCGCTGCGGACGGCGAGCGCGTCCGCCGCCATGAGGACCAGCCCCGCCACGGCGGCGCGGCGCAGGAACACAGGGACGGGGACGAGCATCGCGTACACCAGGCCGAACGACACCAGACCCGCGCCGAGGGCGAGCCGGGCCGTCCACGGTGCGAGTCCCCCGAGGGCGGTCAGCACGAGGGGCAGGGCGAGGGCGGCCGCCAGCAGGCCGAGCGAGGGGGCCAGCGCGCGTCCGGGCAGCCGTTCGCGGCCCAGGTAGTGGCCGAAGGAGGGCCGGGGCAGCCGGTTGGCCGCCACGCACTGGAGCACGCCGGCGAGGAGCGCCAGCCCCGCCAGCACGAGCGGCAGCGGCCGGTGCCGCACTCCCGCGGCGACCGGCAGGACCAGCCAGGTGAGCATGAACACCCACTCCGCCGCGCACAGGGTGATCACACTGTGCAGCTCGACGCGTTCCGCCTTGCTGCGCTCCCGCCACTGCCGCCGCTGCCACCGGCGGATGCCGTCGAACACCGTGCGCCTCCTGTCCGTCCGTTCCGTCACCGCACGCGGAACCGCGCGCGTCACCGCACCCGGAGCCGCCCCCGTCCGCGCACACGATGCCGCACCCGTCCGTGCGCCCGGCGCCGGGCCGTACCCCGTGCCCGGCAGGTCGGCGCTGCCGGTGCCCCGCAGGGCGGCGGCCACCGTGCGCATGGCGGCGCCCACGCCCTTGCCCGGCATGGCGCCCACCCCCTCGCCCGGCGTCCCGCCCGCCTCCGTGCTCAGCGCCGTGGTTCCCAGCGGAACCACCGCCGTACAGCAAACACCGCCAGTGCCGACCAGACCAGCGCGACGGCCAGGGCCCGCAGCACCTCGTATCCGCTCAGCTCGCCGGTCCAGCCGCCGCGCACCAGCGTGATCGCCGGTGTCAGCGGCAGCAGTTCGCACAGGCGCGCCAGCCGGTCGGGCAGGACCTCCAGCGGCACGGCCGTACCCGAGCCCACCGCCGACACCATGATCAGCGGGATCGAGGTGACCTGGGCGCTCTCCGTGGTCCGGGTGAGTCCGGCCGTGACCGCCGCCAGGGTCAGGCACAGCACCAGTCCCAGCAGCAGTCCGAGCACGGCGAGGTGCGGGGCGTGCGGGGCGGGGACGTGCAGCAGGACCGTGCAGGCGGCCGTCAGGATCAGCGACTGCCCCAGGCCGGTGGCGAGGGCGGGCAGAGCCGCCCCGGCGAGGATCTCCGCGTCCCGCGGTTCACCGGTGCGCAGCCGCTTGAGAACGAGCTGCTCGCGCCGGGCGACGAACACACCGACGAGCGTGGAGTACACGGCGAACAGCAGCGAGAAGCCGATGGCGGCGGGCAGCATGACGAGCCCCACGGTGAGCCCGGCGTCCTCCAGGTCCATCTGCCCGGCCGCCGAGTGGAGGCTGAACGGCAGCACCAGCGGGACGAAGACGGCGGCGACGAGAGTGCTCCTGCTCCGTACGAACAGGGTCAGTTCCACGCGGGCGAGCGCGGTCATGCGGCTCAGCGCGGTGCTGGGGCCGCCCCGCGCGCGGGCCGTCCCGGGGGTGAGGGCGCTGCCGGTCATACGACGTGCTCCGTTTCCTCGGGCGCGGAGGAACCGCGCGTGGCGGCCTCCCGTGCGGAGGCCTCCCGCGCGATCCCGAGGAACGCCTCCTCCAGTGAGGCCGACCGCGCGTCCAGGCGGCGCAGTCCGATACCGGCCCGCCGGGCCCACAGCAGCAGTTCCGTGGCGGTCCGCTGCAACTCCCGCGTGCGCAGCCGTACGAGACGGCCGTCCGTCTCGTGGCCGCACACGCCCAGGGAGTCGAGCGGCGGAAGGTCCCCCAGGAAGTAACCGCGGGGCAGTTCGAAGGAGATCCGGGAGGGCTGAGCGGCCGTCACCTCGGCGGGGCTTCCCGCGGCGGCGATGCGGCCCTCGTGCAGGATCGCCAGCCGGTCGGCGAGGCCTTCGGCCTCCTCCAGGTAGTGCGTGGTGAGCAGCACGGTCGTGCCCGCGTCCCGCAGGGTCCGCACCAGGTCCCAGGTGTCCCGGCGGCCCTCGGCGTCCAGCCCGGTGGTCGGCTCGTCCAGGAACAGCACCTCGGGGTCACCGAGCAGTGCCAGTGCCAGGTCGAGCCGGCGCCGCTCCCCGCCGGACAACTGCTTGACCCGTACCGCCCCTCGCCGTTCCAGACCGACCAGGGCAAGTGCCTCCCGCGGATCGCGGGCGCCGCTCACACAGCCCGCCCACATCCGCATGGTCTCCGCGACGGTCAGTTCGGAGGGGAAGCCGCCTTCCTGGAGCATCACGCCGGTACGGGGACGTACGGCGGCGCGGTCGGTGAAGGGATCGTGGCCCAGCACCCGGACACGCCCCGCGGCCGGGGCGGCCAGTCCCTCCAGCAGTTCGACCGTGGAGGTCTTTCCGGCGCCGTTGGTGCCGAGCAGCGCGAAGACCTCGCCGCGTTTCACGTGAAACGTGATGCCGCGTACGGCTTCGAACCCGCCCCCGTACACGCGTCGCAGGCCGGTGACCTCTATCACGCGCTCGTGTTCGTCCCTGTCCATGACATCAGCGTCGCGGCAGGCGGGGACCCCGGGCAGTGCGCGGTGTCATCGAGCGGAATGACAAATGTCAGCCGACGCCCGGAGAGGCAGGAGGGCGGACACGAAAAGACCCCGGTCCGAGGGACCGGGGTCTTTTTCCCGAGCGGACGACGAGGCTCGAACTCGCGACCTCAACCTTGGCAAGGTTGCGCTCTACCAACTGAGCTACGTCCGCATTGCCTCCGACCGGCTTTCACCGATCGGTGCGAGCACCAGCCTACCTGATCCACTTGCGTGGTCGGACCAGCGGTGCAGAGCGGGTGACAGGAATTGCACACTGCGCCTTCCCCCTGGAAGGGGGATGTTCTGCTACTGAACTACACCCGCATGTACTCCGTGGGTCTCGGCCTTCCGGCCTCGCCCCTCGGCGTGCTCCAGACATTAGCTGATCAGCAGGGGGGTAGCGCAAGTCGGCTGCTCCCAGGGCCCGCTGACGGACTCTGGGCCGCCCCCCGAGGGGGCGCTTTGGCCCGCCCCGCACCCCCGCCGCCTGCCCGGACGGGCGTGCCCTCGGCGGACGCGCCGGAGGCGCCACGGCCGAGGGCGGACGAGCTTGCGGGGCGGTCACGCCTCACTGGGCGGCGCTGAACGCCTCGTAGACCTTCTTGGGGATGCGGCCGCGCGCCGGCACGTCCATCTTGTTGGCCTGGGCCCAGGCCCGGACGGCCGCCGGGTCGGGGGCGACCTCCGTCTGCCGGTACGCCTTGCCCGACCTGGACCGCTTGCGGCCCGCCTCGACGTAGGGCGCGAGCGCCTTACGCAGTTTCTTGGCATTGGTTTGGTTCAGGTCGATCTCGTAGAACCTGCCGTCGAGTCCGAAGGCGATCGTCTCCGCCGCTTCCGAGCCGTCGATGTCGTCAAAGAGAGTGACCACGACACGCTGCGCCACGAATATCGGTCCCTTCGTGCGGCACCCGCGCCCGTGCACTCCGCCATGACGTGGGGAGATGTTCGTCAGGTGCCGACTGTCCGCCGGTTATCGGGAAAAGTATCGGCTGTTGCCAATTCATTTGTACAGTGCCGGGCATTGCGAAGTGAAGCCCCGACTAAATCTCTCTGCGTGTCCCGGCGTGGCACCCCTGCAATACCGGGTGCGAGACGGAACGCCGAACTTTTCCAGAACTTTTCACGAAGCCCCCCGATCGGGGCGGGATCGTGACGGGCGTCACGTAGATTCCTACCAGTCTACTCGCGTAGAAATTTTGTGCGGGTAGTCTGAAGGAACCTGCTCAGCACCACACACCGGGAGTGCCAGTGGCACGCGTCGTAGTCGACGTCATGCTCAAGCCGGAGATCCTCGACCCCCAGGGCCAGGCGGTGCAGCGCGCACTGCCGCGGCTGGGTTTCGAAGGCATCTCCGACGTCCGTCAGGGAAAGCGATTCGAACTGGAAGTGGACGGGCCCGTCGACGAGGCCGCGCTCGCCCGCATTCACGATCTTGCCGAATCCTTCCTCGCCAACACCGTGATCGAGGACTTCACCGTGAAGGTCGAGTCCGGCGACGTGGTCGCGGGGGCCGCGAAGTGACCGCTCGTATCGGCGTCGTCACTTTCCCGGGCAGCCTCGACGACCGGGACACCCAGCGCGCGGTCCGCCTCGCGGGCGCCGAACCCGTCGCCCTGTGGCACAAGGACAAGGACCTCAAGCAGGTCGACGCGGTCGTCCTGCCCGGCGGCTTCTCCTACGGCGACTATCTGCGGGCCGGCGCCATCTCCCGCTTCTCGCCGGTGATGGACAGCGTCATCGAGCAGGCGAAGGCCGGCCTGCCGGTCCTCGGCATCTGCAACGGCTTCCAGGTCCTCACCGAGGCCCACCTCCTGCCCGGCGCGATGCTCGGCAACGACCACCTCCACTTCATCTGCCGCGACCAGAAGCTGCGGGTGGAGAACGCGGAGACCGCCTGGACCGCCGACTACACGGCCGGACAGGAGATCCACATCCCGCTGAAGAACATGGACGGCCGGTACGTCGCCGACGAGTACACGCTCGACAAGCTGGAGGCGGAGGGCCGCGTCGCCTTCCGCTACCTGGACGTCAACCCCAACGGGTCGCTGCGCGACATCGCCGGCATCACCAACGAGGCCGGCAACGTGGTGGGCCTCATGCCGCACCCCGAGCACGCCACCGAGCCGCTGATCGGCACCGGCCGCACCGACGGCCTCCCGTTCTTCACCTCGATCCTCAAGAAGCTGGTCACCGCATGAGCAGGACGCCTCTGGACACGGTCGAGCACGCGGCCGCGACCCCCGACGTCGAGCTGCCCTGGGCCGAACTCGGCCTGAAGAAGGACGAGTACGAGCGGGTCGTGGAGATCCTGGGCCGCCGCCCCACCGGGGCCGAGCTGGCCATGTACTCCGTGATGTGGTCCGAGCACTGCTCGTACAAGTCCTCCAAGGTCCACCTCCGCCAGTTCGGCGAGAAGGCCCCCGAGAACGACGCCATGCTCGTCGGCATCGGCGAGAACGCCGGTGTCGTCGACGTCGGCCACGGCTACGCCGTCACCTTCAAGGTGGAGTCGCACAACCACCCGTCCTACGTCGAGCCCTACCAGGGCGCGGCCACGGGCGTGGGCGGCATCGTGCGCGACATCATCGCGATGGGCGCCCGCCCGGTCGCCGTCGTCGACCCGCTGCGCTTCGGCGCGGCCGACCACCCCGACACCAAGCGGGTGCTGCCCGGCGTGGTCGCCGGCATCGGCGGCTACGGCAACTGCCTGGGCCTGCCCAACATCGGCGGCGAGGTCGTCTTCGACGCCTGCTACCAGGGCAACCCGCTGGTCAACGCCGGTGCCATCGGCGTGATGCGGCACGAGGACATCCACCTCGCCAAGGCGTCCGGCGCGGGCAACAAGGTCATCCTGTACGGCGCCCGGACCGGCGGCGACGGCATCGGCGGCGCGTCGATCCTCGCCTCCGAGACCTTCGACGACGCCAAGCCCTCCAAGCGCCCCGCCGTGCAGGTCGGCGACCCCTTCCAGGAGAAGCTGCTCATCGAGTGCACCCTGGAGGCGTTCGCCGAGAAGCTGGTCGTCGGCATCCAGGACCTCGGCGCGGCGGGCCTGTCCTGCGCCACCTCCGAGCTGGCCTCCAACGGCTCCGGCGGCATGCGCGTCACCCTGGACGACGTCCCGCTGCGCGACTCCACGCTCTCGCCCGAGGAGATCCTCATGAGCGAGTCGCAGGAACGCATGTGCGCGGTCGTGGAGCCGGAGAAGGTCGACCGGTTCCTGGAGATCTGCGAGAAGTGGGACGTCATCGCCACCGTCATCGGTGAGGTGACCGACGGCGACCGGCTGGAGATCTACTGGCACGGCGGCAAGATCGTCGACGTCGACCCGCGCACGGTCGCCCACGAGGGCCCGGTCTACGAGCGCCCCTACGCCCGCCCCGAGTGGCAGGACGCGCTCCAGGCCGACGACGCGAACAAGCTGCCCAGGCCGCGGACGGCCGAGGAGCTGAAGGCGCAGGTCCTGAAGCTGGTCGCCTCCCCGAACCAGGCCTCCAAGAAGTGGATCACCCAGCAGTACGACCACTTCGTGCAGGGCAACACCGTCCTGGCCATGCCCGAGGACTCCGGCATGATCCGCATCGACGAGGAGAGCGGCCTCGGTGTCGCCCTCGCCACGGACGGCAACGGCCGCTACGCCAAGCTCGACCCGTACACCGGCGCCCAGCTCGCCCTGGCGGAGGCGTACCGCAACGTCGCCACCACCGGCGCGAAGCCGCTGGCCGTCTCCGACTGCCTGAACTTCGGCTCGCCCGAGGACCCGGCGGTCATGTGGCAGTTCGCGGAGGCCGTGCGCGGTCTGGCGGACGGCTGCCTCCAGCTCGGCACCCCGGTGACCGGCGGCAACGTCTCGCTCTACAACCAGACCGGTGAGGCCGCCATCCACCCGACGCCGGTCGTCGCCGTCCTCGGCGTGATCGACGACGTGGCCCGCCGCACCCCGGTCGCCTTCCAGGAGGAGGGCCAGCTGCTCTACCTCCTCGGCGACACCCGCGAGGAGTTCGGCGGCTCGGCCTGGTCGCAGGTGGTCCACGACCACCTCGGCGGTCTGCCCCCGAAGGTCGACCTGGAGCGCGAGCGGCTGCTGGCCGACATCCTGATCTCCGCCTCCCGCGACGGCATGATCGACTCCGCGCACGACCTGTCCGACGGCGGCCTGATCCAGGCGGTCGTGGAGTCGGCGCTGCTCGGCGGCAAGGGCGCGCGGCTGGTCGTCCCGGACGGCCTGGACGCGTTCACCTTCCTCCTGTCGGAGTCGGCCGGCCGCGCGCTCGTCGCCGTGCCGCGCTCCGAGGAGGTCCGCTTCAACGACATGTGCGGCGCGCGGGGCCTGCCCGCCACCCGCATCGGTGTCGTCGACGGCGACGCGGTGGAGATCCAGGGTGAGTTCGCGCTGCCGCTGGCCGAGCTGCGCGAGGCCCACGAGAGCACCATCCCGGCGCTGCTGGCGTAGTTTTTTGGAAAAGTCCCCGCCGCAGACCGGACGAGCAGCCCGGCCGCTCCGCCGAGGAGACGGCCGGGCCGCTCACCCGCCCGCAGGCCTCCGGGCCCGGAAACACCCGGCACCCGCCCCGCGCCACGGCATAGGCTCACCCCCATGCCCCCGGCCAGGAAACGACCCAGGACCTACGACCCCGCCAGGACCCGTGCGGCGGTCCTCGCCCAGCTCGGCGCCGTACGGGAGGCCGTGCGCACCCTGACGCCCGGCCAACTGGCGCTGCCCACGCGGCTAGGGGACTGGACGGTACGGGAGCTGGTCGCGCACATCGGCATGGCCGTCACGGCCGTCGGCCGCTCCCTCGACCTGCCCGAGCCCGCGCGGCAGGACGCCGTCCTGCTCGACTGGCCGCGGGCGAGCGCGCCCTACGCCGCGGCCATCGACGAGTTCACCCGCCGGCTCGCCGCCGGGACCCCGGACCTCACCGCCTACCTCGGGGACATCGGGCGCACCCTCGAGCGGCAGCTCGACGAACACCCCGGCACGCGGCTCCTGGCCACCAACGCGGGCGCGCTGCCGCTCGCCGACTACCTCGTCACCCGGACCGTCGAACTCGTCGTCCACACCGACGACCTGAACGCCGCCGTGCCGGGTCTGGAGGTCCCCCACGACCGGCAGGCGCTCGCCGCCGCCACCCGCCTGCTCGCCGACGCGCTCGCCGCCAGGGCACCGGGCGGCTCGACCGAGGTGCGCGTGCCGCCCTACGCCGTCGTCCAGTGCGTCGAGGGCCCCCGCCACACCCGCGGCACGCCGCCCAACGTGGTGGAGACCGACCCGCTGACCTGGGTCCGGCTGGCCACCGGACGCCTCTCGTGGCACGACGCCCTGGAGACCGCACGGCTCAGCGCGAGCGGGGAACGGGCGGACCTCGGCGCGCTGCTGCCCCTGATGGCCTGACCCGCCCACCGGCGTGTCGCACCGCCCCGGACCGCCTCGCGGTGTGCGACAACTCACTCGTCCTTGGGGTGCGCGGGGACCCGGCGCGGGACACGGCGGGCGCCGGGACCGGCCCCGCGCCCTGACGTCGCCCCTCTGACCTGCGGAAATACAGAGCGTCGGGGAGTGGTCGCGCGGGAGTGACACGGCCGCGCGGGGTTTTTTTGACATTCCCCAATTCGGACCAGTGGTCGACCTCGCCTACACTCGATTGCGTGCCACGTGGTGACGGTCGACTCAATCACGATCTGCTCCCCGGCGAGAAAGGCCCCCAGGACGCGTGCGGCGTCTTCGGTGTCTGGGCTCCGGGTGAAGAGGTCGCAAAGCTCACGTACTTCGGGCTCTACGCCCTCCAGCATCGGGGCCAGGAATCCGCGGGTATCGCGGTCAGCAACGGCTCCCAGATCCTCGTCTTCAAGGACATGGGCCTGGTGTCCCAGGTCTTCGACGAGACCTCGCTCGGTTCGCTCCAGGGTCACATCGCGGTCGGACACGCCCGCTACTCGACCACCGGCGCCTCCGTGTGGGAGAACGCCCAGCCGACGTTCCGTGCCACCGCGCACGGCTCGATCGCGCTCGGCCACAACGGCAACCTGGTCAACACGGCGCAGCTCGCCGAGATGGTCGCCGAACTGCCCAAGGACACCAACGGCCGCTCGACCCGGGTGGCGGCCACCAACGACACCGACCTGCTGACGGCCCTGCTGGCCGCCCAGGTCGACGCCGACGGCAAGCCGCTGACCATCGAGGAGGGGGCCCACGCCGTCCTCCCACAGGTCAAGGGCGCCTTCAGCCTCGTCTTCATGGACGAGCACACCCTGTACGCCGCCCGCGACCCGCAGGGCATCCGCCCGCTGGTCCTCGGCCGGCTGGAGCGCGGCTGGGTGGTCGCCTCCGAGTCCGCCGCGCTCGACATCTGCGGTGCCAGCTTCGTGCGCGAGATCGAGCCGGGCGAGTTCGTCGCCATCGACGAGAACGGCCTGCGTACTTCGCGATTCGCACCGGCGAAGCCGAAGGGCTGTGTCTTCGAGTACGTCTACCTGGCCCGCCCCGACACCGACATCGCCGGGCGCAACGTCTACCTCTCGCGCGTCGAGATGGGCCGCAAGCTGGCGAAGGAAGCCCCTGTCGAGGCCGACCTCGTCATAGCGACCCCGGAGTCCGGCACCCCCGCCGCCATCGGGTACGCGGAGGCCTCCGGCATCCCCTTCGGCAGCGGCCTGGTCAAGAACGCGTACGTCGGTCGTACCTTCATCCAGCCCTCGCAGACCATCCGGCAGCTCGGGATCCGGCTGAAGCTGAACCCGCTGAAGGAAGTCATCAAGGGCAAGCGCCTGGTCGTCGTCGACGACTCGATCGTCCGCGGCAACACCCAGCGCGCCCTGGTGCGCATGCTCCGCGAGGCCGGGGCCGCCGAGGTCCACATCCGGATCTCCTCGCCGCCCGTGAAGTGGCCGTGCTTCTTCGGCATCGACTTCGCCACCCGCGCCGAGCTGATCGCCAACGGCATGAGCATCGACGAGATCGGCACCTCGCTGGGCGCCGACTCGCTGGCGTACATCTCCATCGACGGCATGATCGAGGCGACCACCATCGCCAAGCCGAACCTGTGCCGTGCCTGCTTCGACGGCGAGTACCCGATGGAACTCCCGGACCCGGAGCTGCTCGGCAAGCAGCTGCTGGAGACCGAGCTGGCCGCAGGGCCCGCCGCCACGGCCGCGGCCGACGCCATCCGTCGCCCGTAGTCAGCCCGCCACACCCGCAGTACGACACGAAAGTTCTCATCGTCATGTCTGAGACAACCGGTGCCAGCTACGCAGCGGCGGGCGTCGACATCGAAGCGGGCGACCGCGCCGTCGAGCTGATGAAGGAGTGGGTGAAGAAGACGCAGCGCCCCGAGGTCCTCGGTGGCCTCGGCGGCTTCGCCGGCCTCTTCGACGCCTCCGCCCTCAAGCGCTACGAGCGCCCCCTGCTCGCCTCCGCCACCGACGGCGTCGGCACCAAGGTCGACCTCGCCCGCCGGCTGGGCGTGTACGACACCATCGGCCACGACCTGGTCGCCATGGTCATGGACGACATCGTGGTCTGCGGTGCCGAACCGCTGTTCATGACCGACTACATCTGCGTCGGCAAGGTGCACCCCGAGCGGGTCGCCGCCATCGTCAAGGGCATCGCGGAGGGCTGTGTCCTGGCCGGCTGCGCCCTGGTGGGCGGTGAGACCGCCGAGCACCCCGGTCTGCTCGGCGAGGACGACTTCGACGTCGCCGGCGCCGGTACGGGCGTGGTGGAGGCCGACCGGCTGCTCGGCCCGGACCGCATCCGCGAGGGTGACGCGGTGATCGCCATGGCGTCCTCCGGTCTTCACTCCAACGGGTACTCGCTGGTGCGGCACGTGCTGCTGGAGAGGGCGGGCCTGTCCCTGGACGCGCACGTCGAGGACTTCGGCCGCACCCTCGGTGAGGAGCTGCTGGAGCCGACCAAGATCTACTCGCTGGACTGCCTGGCGCTGACCCGCACCACCGAGGTCCACGCCTTCAGCCACGTCACCGGCGGCGGACTCGCCGCCAACCTGGCCCGTGTGATCCCGGACACCCTGCATGCCGTGGTCGACCGCTCCACCTGGACCCCGGCCCCGGTCTTCGGCCTGGTCGGCCGGACGGGTGACGTGGAGCGGCTGGAGCTGGAGAAGACCCTCAACATGGGCGTCGGCATGATCGCGATCGTGCCGCAGGAGTCGGCGGACGCGGCCCTCACCACCCTGGCCGACCGCGGGGTCGACGCCTGGGTCGCCGGTGAGATCACCGCGCGCGGCGCGCACACCGCGGGAGCGGCCCTGGTGGGCGACCACGCGTGAGGTGTGGGTGAGGACAGCACGAAACCCGGTCCGGCGCTGGAAGCACCGGACCGGGTGAAGTGGAGGACCTTGCGACGCGCGCGGGACGGCAGAGCCGGCCGCTGGTGTCAGGCGCCGCGACGGTGTTGTGAGGAGGAGCCGTCCTGCTCGTCCTCGTCGTCGTCCTCATAGAGGTCGGCGTACCGTGCGTACAGGTCGTCGTCTTGCTCATCGTCCTCGAAATGGTCGCCGTTGGTCGGCGACGGATTCGACGTCGATGCGCCCAGCTCCTCGGCCAGGCGTGAGAGGTCAGTCCCACCGCTGTTGTACTTCAGCTGGCGGGCGACCTTCGTCTGCTTGGCCTTGGCCCGGCCGCGCCCCATGGCTCGACCCCCTCAACGACGGGGCTCAACGGCCCCAGAGTCTGACACGCGTTCATGATCCGGCACGGGCTCTCCGCGGAGAGACCGGTCCGTAGGGCTTCCACGGTACCTGAGCCCGCGGCCATACGGTACGTCGCCCGTAGGACGCGCGTGTGCGCAGTGCCTTCGAGGCGCCCTGTCCTCGCTGGTCAGTGGCGATTTTAACCACTTATCGGCGAGCGACCCGCCGGTGGAAGTGAGAGTTCTCTCCAACTGCCCACCGGCAGGTACCGGTCAGACATCACGCGAGGGGCGCGCCGGCCCCCGCGCGCACGCGGCTCACCGCGCGCGTCACCGCGTGTGCGCGGCGCGCGCCTCCGCCATCCGCTGCTCGGCGATCCGGTCCGCCGCCGCGGCCGGCGGAATCCCGTCCGCCTTCGCACGTGCGAAGATCCCGAGCGTGGTGTCGAAGATCTTCGCGGCCTTCGCCTTGCACCGGTCGAAGTCGAAGCCGTGCAGTTCGTCGGCGACCTGGATGACCCCGCCGGCGTTCACCACGTAGTCCGGCGCGTAGAGGATCCCGCGGTCGGCGAGGTCCTTCTCGACGCCGGGGTGGGCGAGCTGGTTGTTGGCCGCCCCGCACACCACCCCGGCGGTCAGCACCGGCACCGTGTCGTCGTTCAGGGCGCCGCCGAGCGCGCAGGGGGCGTAGATGTCGAGCCCCTCGGTGCGGATCAGCGCGTCGGTGTCGGCGGCCCGGCGCACGGCGGGGTGCGCGGCGACCACGCGGTCCACGGCCTCCTCGCGCACGTCCGTGACCACGACCTCGGCGCCCTCGTCCAGCAGGTGCCCAACGAGGTGGTGCCCGACCTTGCCCACACCCGCGACGCCCACCCTGCGGCCGCGCAGCGTCGGGTCGCCCCACAGGTGCTGGGCCGAGGCCCGCATCCCCTGGTAGACACCGAAGGCGGTCAGCACGGAGGAGTCGCCCGCGCCGCCGTTCTCGGGGGAGCGGCCGGTGGTCCAGCGGCACTCGCGGGCCACGACGTCCATGTCGGCCACGTACGTGCCGACGTCGCACGCGGTGACGTAGCGCCCGCCGAGCGAGGCCACGCACCGCCCGTAGGCGAGCAGCAGCTCCTCGGACTTGACCAGCTCCGGGTCGCCGATGATCACGGCCTTGCCGCCGCCGTGGTCCAGGCCGGCCATGGCGTTCTTGTACGACATCCCGCGGGCGAGGTTCAGCGCGTCGGCGACCGCCTCCTGCTCGCTCGCGTACGGGTAGAAGCGGGTACCGCCGAGGGCGGGCCCCAGGGCGGTGGAGTGGATGGCGATGACGGCCTTGAGGCCGCTGGCGCGGTCCTGACAGAGCACGACCTGTTCATGGCCGCCCTGCTCCGAGCGGAACAGGGTGTGCAGTACGTCAGCGTGCGCGCCGGTTACGTCGGTCACGGTGGTGACTCCCAGGTAAGTAGCGGCGGGTGGTGTGTCGTCCCCGTGCGGGTGGCGGGGCCGTGGCAGGAGACTAGACCCTGACCCCGTCCGCCCGGGGTGCGGTGGTCCGGATCACCCTCCCAAGGAGTACCTTCCTGCCCGCCCATGCGACGATCTGCAGTGGTTTTCCGTCCGTCCGGGCGCGGGCCGGGCGGGTTTCGGGCCCGGTCCGGTGGGGAGGGAGCAGGCGTGCCCAAGGTGTCCTCGGTGGTCGTCCCGTACGCGGCCTATCTGCGCGTCTACGAGCCGCTGGCCGCCTTCCCGGAGCCGGAGCGCAGCCACTGGGCGCGCTACGCCCGCCGTCCGGGCCGCCCCTCCTACCAGGACGAACTGCGCCGCTCGCTGGCCGACCTGCTGCCCACCCCGCCGGTGGTGGTCCCGGTGCACGAGAGCCGGGACGCGTTCGTGCTCGACGTCGACGGGGTGGTCTGCGTCTGCCCCTGGCGCACCCGGCTGCGCGGCTGGCAGGCGCTGGACGATCTCGCCGAGGAGCTTCCGGCGGTGGTCCTGGACGCGGTGCTGCCCCCGGTCGTACGGCGTCAGGCCGCCCAGGACTACGAGCGCTGGCTGGCCCGCAACCCGGACGCCCGCCCCTGGATCCGCACGGCGACCTGGCAGGTGCCGCTGAACTGGTTCGTGCTCGTCTCCGACGAGGAGCGGGAGTACGTCCGGGGCGTGGGGGCCGCCGCGGCCGGTGCGGCGGGCAAGGGCGGCGGCGACTCGGCCGCCGGGGAGGGGCTCGGCGCCGCGGGCGGCCTCGGGGACGAGCCGCCCTCGCTGCGGTACCGGACGCCGATGGTGCAGGCCCGGCGGCGGGTGGCGCGGGGCCTGCGCGCGCTGCGGGACGCCGTCGACGAGGGCCCGCTGGTCGACGGCCTGGTGGACGTCGGCCGCTGGCTGGAGGAGTTCCACCCGCGCTCCCTGGTGGAGCTGGACTACGGCGGACTGGTGCACGTACTGCCGGCCGGCGAGCTGGAGGGCGACCATTCGGCGGCCGACGTGGCCGAGGGGATCGAGGCGCTGCGCCAGGGCGACGGAACGGCTGCGGCGGAGGCCTACGGGCGGCTCGTGGAGCGCTGGCGCGGGGTGCGGGAGCGACGCTCGGCCAACTGACGATGTGGTGACGATTCGTCAGTGAGTGATCTGCGTCACGGCTCGAACGGCGTCGAACAGCGTACGGTCAAGCGTCCTTTGCGGAGCTGAGGGGACATAGGGACCCGATCCGGGCGTATGTGTCAAGGGTGATGGACTGCACTTACCAGACCCTTGCCTTGCTTGCCCCTCCTCATGCCAAAATAGGACAAGGAGTCCGGGGAGGGCTCCTTCCGCCCGCTTATGCTCCATGTTGGGCGGAATCTCAGCATTGCACGCTTTGGGGGGTCTGGTGACTTCCTGATCGCCCTGTGACTGATCGTCACAGTGGTGTGACTGTCCGCTATGGCATGGTCCATCGGCTTCCGTCGCTGATGAACACCTGGGAGGGCAATTCCATCGGTTTGGCCGACGCGGCTGGACAGATGGTGTAGTTGTAGTGCCGAGGACAAGCCGTTCGTCCTATAACCGACTCGACTCGCGTCCGCCATTTCGGGCAACGCGGGTCAAGGTGCAGAATTTAGAGGAAAGAACCGAGAAGGTTCGGTTCTCCCGAGGAGGCCGCTCATGACCGCTCGCACCCCTGATGCCGAGCCGCTGCTGACCCCGGCTGAGGTCGCCACCATGTTCCGCGTCGACCCGAAGACGGTCACGCGCTGGGCGAAGGCCGGCAAGCTCACGTCGATCCGCACGCTCGGCGGGCACCGCCGCTACCGCGAGGCCGAGGTCCGCGCTCTGCTCGCGGGCATCCCGCAGCAGCGCAGCGAGGCCTGAACAACTCCATAACCGGGCAAACCGGCTGGTCCCCCAACCGGCCAGGATGCCCGAACCCCTAGCTCCAAGCGACGCGGGTCCTGCCCCAACAGGCCCCACGCCCAAGCCGTCAGAGCTTCGCAGGCAAGTGAACAGGGTGCGTCGTCGATCGCGCTGGACTCCGCCGGGTCCAGCGCGATCTTTTTTGTGCGCTCGGCGGGGGCCGGCGGGTGACTCTGTGAGCGGGCTTGTCCGAGCCTGGGGAGGGGTGTCGGATCCCCTGTGAACAACCGTGAAGACCAGTGCAATTGCACATATTAAATTGACTGCGTGTAGGAGAGGTGTAAGGGGAGGGCTTTCAAAAACTCGTGCGGTGACACCCGTCACATGGCGCGATGCTTGTTGCCTGCCGCTGCCGTGCGCTAAAGGAGGTTGCGCTTCCATCGGCCCCTGCAGACACGGGAGTTCGGGATCCGGGTGGCGCGCTCACGTGGTCGACGGCTGCTCCCCGTCCACGGTCTCCGGCACGTCCAGGACCCCGAGCGGCTCCCGGGCCGTCACAGCGCCGCTCAGCGCCCCCTGTCCGGCGCACGGCGCCTGGGGGGCGGCCGCGGCCGGGACGGGGCGGGGGGCGGCCTCCATCGCCAGCCGCAGCAGGCGGTGGCAGGCGGGACAGCGACTGGTGAGATGGCCGTACGACGAGGCGGCCGCGAGGTGCGCGCGGAGCAGCGCCCGCGTCTCGTGCCTGGCCGATGCCGCCATACGCCACCTCCAGCGGGCCGCGCCCGAACGGGCCCTGCTTCTGGGGTACCGAGGGAATGTGACGCCGTCAAGGGACCGGGAGCGGACGGAGGGACCGGCACGCGAGAGGCCGCGGGCGCGGCCGGTGCGCGTCCTTGGGTGGGAGCCCGGCCGGCCTCGGTGGGTGAGGTGGGGGGCGGCGTGGCGTGGGTTCGTGTGCTGGTGTCGGGGGACGGGGGTCGGGCATGGGAAAGGCCCGCGTCCGTTGCCGGATGCGGGCCTTCACTTGCGGTCCTGACGGGATTTGCTGTGTCCGACGGCGGCTGCCGCCGCGGGCGCGGCCGGTGCGCGTCCTCGGGCGGGGGCCCGGCCGGCCTCGGTGGGTGAGATCGGGGGCGGGTACGGGAAAGGCCCGCGTCCGTTGCCGAATGCGGGCCTTCACTTGCGGTCCTGACGGGATTTGAACCCGCGGCCTCCACCTTGACAGGGTGGCGAGCACTCCAAACTGCTCCACAGGACCTGGTTTCGCGGCGCTGATCTTGCGTTGCGCTGCGAGAAGAGACTCTACAGGAGGCGGGCCGCCTGGTCGAACTCACTCAGGGTGCCGGTTCCGTCACCACGGTCACGGGGCCGCCGCGTCGATCGCCTTCACGATCCTCTTGTCCGAGACGGGGTACGCCGTGCCCAGGGCGTGGGCGAAGTAGCTGACCCGCAGTTCCTCGAGCATCCAGCGGATGTCCCGCACCTGCTGCGGCACCGGCCGGCCCTGCGGCATCTGCTCCAGCAGCCACGCGTACTCGTCGCGCATCTCCCGGACCTTCTCCATGCGCGTCGTGTCCCGCTGGACATTGGTCGGCATCTGCTGGAGCCGCCGGTCCGCGGCGACCAGATAGCGCATCAGGTCGGGCAGCCGCCGTATCCCCGCCTCCGTGACGAAGCCCGGCTTCACCAACGCGTCCAACTGCTGCCGTACGTCCGCCAGGTTCGCCAGCAGCGCGGGGCTCCGCACGGCCTTCAGACGGCGCTCGCAGGCCTGCCAGGCGGCCAGCACCTGCTGGACCTGGCCCACGGTCCGTACGGTCAGGTCCACGATCTCCGACCGGACCTTGTCGTAGAGCTTGCGGTACGACTCCTCGTCCCAGACCGGCCCGCCGAAGTCCGCGATCAGCCGGTCCGCCGCCGCCGTCGCGCAGTCCTCGAACAGGGCCTGGACCGAACCGTGCGGATTGGCCGACAGGCCGAGCTTCTGCTGGTTCGTCAGGTGATCACTGGCGTATTTCGCCGGGCTCACCGGGATGTTGCGCAGGATCAGCCGGCGCGTGCCCTTCCACATGGCCTCGGCCTGCTCGGCCTCGGTGTCGAAGAGCCGTACCGAGACGGTGTCCGCCGCCGGCCCGTCGTCGACGAGGGCCGGGTACGCCTTCACCGGCTGACCGGCCCTGCGGGTCTCGAAGACCCGGGTGAGCGAGCCGATCGTCCAGTCGGTCAGCCCGCTGCGCTCCAGCGACTCGCCTCCGGCGCGCTCGGCGGTCGCCGCCGCGGCCTGCGAGAGGGCCTTGCGCGCCTTCGGTCTGAGGCTGAGCTTCAGCGCCTCCAGGTCCTTGTCCTCGGCCAGCTTGCGGCGCCGCTCGTCGACGATCCGGAAGGTGATCTTCAGATGGTCGGGGACCTTGGCCCAGTCGAAGTCCTCGGCCTCGAACGGCACGCCGACCATGCGCCTCAGCTCACGCGCCATCGTGACCGTCAGCGGCTCCTGGAGGGGCACCGCCCGCTCCAGGAACGCCTTCGCGTAGTTCGGCGCGGGCACGTAGTGGCGGCGGACCGGCTTGGGCAGCGAGCGGATCAGCTCGGTCACGACCTCCTCGCGCAGGCCCGGGATCTGCCAGTCGAAGCCCTCGTCGGTGACCTGGTTGAGCACCTGGAGCGGGATGTGGACGGTCACACCGTCCGCGTCCGCGCCCGGCTCGAACTGGTACGTCACCCGGAACTTCAGGTTCCGCTGGCGCCACGAGTCGGGGTAGTCGGCCTTGGTGACCGCCTGGGCCGACTCCCGGACGAGCATCTCCCGCTCGAAGTCCAGGAAGTCCGGCTGCTCGTGCCGCTTGTGCTTCCACCAGGAGTCGAAGTGGGCACCGGAGACGACGTGTTCGGGCACCCGCTGGTCGTAGAAGTCGAACAGCGTCTCGTCGTCGACGACGATGTCCCGGCGCCGCGCCCGGTGCTCCAGCTCCTCGACCTCGCTCAGCAGCCTGCGGTTGTCGGCGAAGAACTTGTGGTGCGTGCGCCAGTCGCCCTCGACCAGCGCGTTGCGGATGAACAGCTCCCGGCTGGCCTCGGGGTCGATCCGGCCGTAGTTGACCTTCCGCTGGGCGACGATCGGCACGCCGTACAGCGTCACCTTCTCGTACGCCACCACCGCGGCCTGGTCCTTCTCCCAGTGCGGTTCGCTGTACGTCCGCTTCAGCAGGTGTCCGGCGAGCGGCTCGACCCACTCGGGCTCGATCTTCGCGTTGACCCGCGCCCACAGCCGCGACGTCTCGACGAGTTCGGCGGACATCACGAAACGCGGTGTCTTCTTGAAGAGGGCCGAACCCGGGAAGATCGCGAACTTGGCGTTGCGGGCGCCCAGGTACTCGTTCTTGGCGCCGTCCTTCACGTCCTTCATGCCGATGTGCGAGAGCAGACCCGCCAGCAGGGAGACGTGGACGCGGTCGCCCGGGGCGTCCTCCTCGTTGAGGTGGATGCCCATCTGCTTGGCCACCGTGCGCAGCTGGGAGTAGATGTCCTGCCATTCGCGGATGCGCAGGAAGTTCAGGTACTCCTGCTTGCACATGCGGCGGAAGGACGAGGAGCCGCGCTCCTTCTGCTGCTCCCGCAGGTAGCGCCAGAGGTTGAGGAAGGCCAGGAAGTCGCTGGTCTCGTCCCGGAAGCGGGCGTGCTGCTGGTCGGCCTGCGCCTGCTTGTCGGCGGGGCGCTCGCGCGGGTCCTGGATGGACAGCGCGGCGGCGATCACCATGACCTCGCGCGCACAGCCGTTCTTGTCGGCCTCCAGGACCATGCGGGCCAGCCGGGGGTCGACGGGCAGCTGGGCCAGCTTGCGGCCGGTCTGCGTGAGCCGCTTGCGCGGATCCTTCTGCGCCGGGTCGAGCGCCCCCAGCTCCTGGAGCAGCTGCACGCCGTCGCGGATGTTGCGGTGGTCCGGCGGGTCGATGAAGGGGAACTTCTCGATGTCCCCGAGGCCGGCCGCGGTCATCTGCAGGATCACCGAGGCGAGGTTGGTGCGCAGGATCTCCGCGTCGGTGAACTCCGGCCGCGCCAGGAAGTCGTCCTCGCTGTAGAGCCGGATGCACACGCCGTCCGACGTACGGCCGCAGCGGCCCTTGCGCTGGTTGGCGCTGGCCTGCGAGACCGGCTCGATGGGCAGCCGCTGCACCTTGGTGCGGTGGCTGTAGCGGGAGATCCGGGCGAAGCCGGGGTCGATGACGTACTTGATGCCGGGGACCGTCAGCGACGTCTCCGCGACGTTGGTGGCCAGCACGATCCGGCGGCCGGTGTGCGGCTGGAAGACGCGGTGCTGCTCGGCGTGCGAGAGCCGCGCGTACAGCGGCAGCACCTCCGTGGACCTGTACTGCTTCTTGGTGAGGGCGTCGGCGGTGTCCCGGATCTCCCGCTCACCGGAGAGGAACACGAGGATGTCCCCCGGGCCCTCGGCCATCAGTTCCTCGACGGCGTCGGTGATCGCGGTGATCTGGTCCCGGTCGGCGTCCTCGGAGTCCTCTTCGAGGAGCGGCCGGTACCGCACCTCCACGGGGTACGTCCGGCCGCTGACCTCGACGATCGGCGCGTCACCGAAGTGGCGCGAGAAACGCTCGGGGTCGATGGTCGCCGAGGTGATGACGACCTTCAGGTCGGGACGCTTGGGCAGCAGCTGGGCCAGGTAGCCGAGCAGGAAGTCGATGTTCAGGGACCGCTCGTGGGCCTCGTCGATGATGATCGTGTCGTAGGCGCGCAGCTCGCGGTCGGTCTGGATCTCGGCGAGCAGGATGCCGTCCGTCATCAGCTTCACGAAGGTGGCGTCCGGGTCCACCTGGTCGGTGAAGCGGACCTTCCAGCCGACGGCCTCGCCGAGCGGAGTGCGCAGCTCGTCGGCGACGCGCTCGGCCACGGTGCGGGCCGCGATCCGGCGCGGCTGGGTGTGCCCGATCATGCCGCGCACGCCCCGGCCCAGCTCCATGCAGATCTTCGGGATCTGCGTGGTCTTACCGGATCCGGTCTCACCGGCGACGATGACGACCTGGTGGTCGCGGATGGCCGCCGCGATCTCGTCCTTCTTCTGGCTGACCGGCAGTTGCTCTGGGTAGGTGACCGCGGGCACACGGGCGCGCCGGTCGGCCATGCGGTGCGCGGCCTTGTCGGCCTCGGCCTCGATCTCGGCGAGGACGGCGGCGCGCGCCTCGGGCTTGCGGATCTTGCGCGCGCCTTCGAGTCTGCGCCCGAGCCGGTGCGCGTCACGCAGCGACAGCTCGGTCAGACGGGCGGCGAGAGAGCCCAGGGCGGGGGCGGGATGCGTAGACATACGCATCCCAGGATCTCACCTCGGGGAAATCTCGCGCGAATGATTTGACCGGGCCGGGCCCGGCGGGGCTGCCGGGCCTGCGGACCCCGGTGACGGCGGGCGCGGTGAGAGGGGAAAAGACGGGGGCGCGGCGGCGGTGGGGTGGCTCGCGGTGGTCGCCCGGCGTCGCGGCCGGGAGCGGCTCGCGGTGGCGGCGAGGGGCGGGGGCGGCGGGGTCACCCCCCGGGACGCAGCAGGTCCGCGACGGCCGGTTGCGACCAGTGTCCCGTCGCGCCGGGGCAGGCGGCGATGTAGGAGGCGACGGCGTCGGTGTCCCAGACACCGGCCGACAGCAGCCCGCCGCCCAGGAAGCGGACGTAGGGGGCGGACGGCGGGTTCCAGGGCACGTCGTCCAGGCCCCAGGGCGCGGTGAACGTGAGGACGGGCAGGCCGTCCACCTGGCCGGGGCAGACGAGCGTCTCGTAGCGGCCCCGGCCCAGCACGGCCCGGCCGCTGCTGAGCACGTCCGTCAGGCCGAGCCGTCCGCCGGGCTCCCGGTACATCTCCTGGGCGGCGATGTCGGAGAACTGTTCGGCCGACAGCAGGTGCGCCCTGGCCAGGACCCGGCCCTGGACGCGGGGGTCGTAGAAGGCCCGGCCGCCGCCCCACACCGGTGACTCGGTGGCGAAGTACAGGGCGCCGGTCAGTTCGACGGGGACCGAGCGGGCGGGCATCCGGGGGTCGCGGCACCCGGGGGTGGCTCTGGCGGCCCCGGGAGGACGGCCGCCGCGCAGGTAGAAGGCGAGCCGGCCGAGGTCCATGTTCGAGCCGTAGGAGGTGTACCAGACCTGCTCCGGGGCGGCGTCGGCCGGCAAGGTCGGGTCGATGGGGTGCAGGGCTTTCACACCGGTCGGGGCTCCTCGCGCACGAACGAGCCCCCCTCCGAGATGACTCGGAGAGGGGCTCGATGCCCTGGTGGGGGCGGTTGTGGCTGGGGCCGGGGTCGAACCGGCGACCTATCGCTTTTCAGGCGATCGCTCGTACCAACTGAGCTACCCAGCCACGAGGTTTCACGTGAAACCTCAGCGGTCCTGACGGGATTTGAACCCGCGGCCTCCACCTTGACAGGGTGGCGAGCACTCCAAACTGCTCCACAGGACCATGTGGCGGTATGTGTACCGACGAGAGTCAGTCTTACACACCGTACTGCGTGCCCCCAACGGGATTCGAACCCGTGCTACCGCCTTGAAAGGGCGGCGTCCTAGGCCGCTAGACGATGAGGGCTATCGGCCCGCCTGGGCGCTTCTCAGCGCGTCGGGGACGTGAGAAGCATATGGGATGGCGGGGGGTATCGCCAAAACCGTTCACGAGCCCGAGGGGGAGCGGGCCGGGAGCGGCGGAGACGTGGCGGGAGAAGGCGGTGCCGACGGGGTGGGAGAGGCGCCCGGGCGGTTGTCCTCGGCCAGGTGGCGGCTGACCTCCGCCGTCGTCTGGCCCAGGCCGCCCAGCCTGATCGCGTCCCAGGCCTGCAGGCGGCGGCTGTCCCGGTCGAAGTAGAGGACCGACGCCTCGACCGGGGCGGGGTGCTCGTGCTCGACCGCGCGCAGCCCGCTGCCGCCGGTGGAGCCCTCCATGCGCAGCCGGGTGCCGTACTTGAGGATCTCCGTGCCCTCGTGGTGCAGGTGGCCGCACAGGACCAGCGGCACCGCGCCGTCGGTCTCGCGGGCCGCCACCGGTTCGTGGGCGACGGCGATGTCGACGGGTGTGCCCCTGGACTGCTGGTCGCGCAGGGAGGAGGCGAGGCGGGCCCCCGCCAGCCGTTCGGCCGCGTCGCCGCCGGGCGCGGCCGCACGGTCGGGCGTGAACTGCGGGTCGCCGATGCCCGCGAAGCGCAGGCCCGCCACCGTCTCGGCCCGGCCGTCGTCCAGCACGTGCACGTTCTTCATGCGCTCCAGGCGGTGCTGGGTGGCCGTCGAGTCGTGGTTGCCGCGCACCCAGACGTAGGGCACGCCCAGATCGCCCACCGGGTCCAGGAAGCCGTTCTCCGCCGCCGTGCCGTGGTCCATCGTGTCGCCGGAGTCGACGATCACGTCCACCTTGTACTCCCGCACGAGCGAGGCGATGATCTTCCAGCTCGCCGGGTTGAGGTGGATGTCGGACACGTGCAGGACGCGCAGGGTCGTCGGGTCCGGCTGGTAGGCGGGGAGCGTGGAGGTGACGTCGTAGAGCTTGGTCACGTTCGTCACCAGGCGGGCCAGTTCCCTCTGGTAGACGTCGAACTCGGTGACGATGCTGCGCGCGTTGCCCACCAGCGAGGGCGCCGAGGAGAGCAGCCCGGAGAACCGGGGCTCCAGCACCGACTTCGGGTTCCAGGTGGCGTAGGCGGTGGCCCCGGACGCGGCGAGCAGGGTCAGGGCCAGCCCGCCCGCCGCCAGGGCGCGGCGCGGGCGGCGGTAGACGGCCAGGCCGAGGGCCGTGGCGCCGAAGACCACCGCGACGCAGGACCGCACGGCCAGGTCGAGGGTGCCGTGTTCGACGTCGTGCACCACCTCGTCCTGGAGGCCGGAGAGCCGTTCGGGGTGGTCCACGAGGGCCTGGGCGCGTTCCGGGTCGAGCCGGTCGACGTTCACGTCGAGGCGTACGGGGGCGGTGTGGCTGTCCAGGCCGAGGGCGCCCAGCGGCGCGATGTCGATCTTCGTGCCGCCGCTCAGGGAGGGGCGCAGGGCCATCGTCGTGTTCACAGGGCCGACCGGGACCCGTACGTTGCCGACGATCAGCAGGCCGAGCCAGGCGCCGGCGACCACGACGGCCACCAGACCCAGGGCGCGGACCCAGGGGTGCGGTTCGGGGGTGAGGGCGAGGGGGCGCGGCTCCTCGCGGGAGCGCACTGCCCGGCGGGAGCGCACTGCCCCGCGCGAGGACAGCGCCCTGCGGGAGCGCACGGTCCTGCGGCCGGTGTCCCCGTCGCGGGTGGTGCCGCGCGGGGCACCGCCGGGGCGGGTCCCGTCCCGGCGCGGGCGTTTCAGGAGGTTCAGGTCGGCGAGGCGGACGCGAGCCATTGGGCGCGTATGCCCGCCGGGGGCGCCGGACATGCGTGTTCCGCAGGGGGACCGGGCGGCCCCAGGGGGCGGGCGGACGGGGTGCCGGACGGGCCGGGTGCCGGACAATGGGGCTGTGCTGGAGATGACGCGCGAGGAGTTCGAGGAACTGGTCGCCGAGGCCCTCGACCGGATCCCGCCGGAGCTGACGCGGCTGATGGACAACGTGGCGGTGTTCGTCGAGGACGAACCGCCCGCCGACGATCCCGAGCTGCTCGGGCTGTACGAGGGCACGCCGCTGACCGAGCGCGGGGAGTGGTACGCGGGCGTGCTGCCCGACCGGATCACGGTCTACCGGGGGCCGACGCTGCGGATGTGCGAGAGCCGGGAGGACGTGGTCGCGGAGACCGAGGTGACGGTGGTGCACGAGATCGCCCACCACTTCGGGATCGGTGACGCCCGGCTGCACGCCCTGGGCTACGGCTGAGGACCGGCCGGGGAGACCGGCGTGTCCTCTTGCGGGCGCGAGGAGTTGGGCACGGCGACTTCTCCCTCCCGGAGGTGGCTCCCGTGCGCCCCTTGTACGTATCCGTCCGTCTCGCCGCCGCGGTCGCCGCACTGGCCGCCACCGCCGGGTGCGTGAGCGTGGGGGAGGACTCCGGCGGCGGGGCCCGGCCGTCGCACTCCGCGCAGCGGGGCGGCGGTGAGGCCGCGGACGGCGGCGCGGTGGTGTCCGGCGGTGTCGCGGACCGGGCCGGCGGTGCCGGCGACGGCAGGCACGGGGGGCGCGGGAGGAAGGACGCGGGCGCGCCGAGCGGGTCGCCGTCGGGCTCGGCCCCGCCCTCGGCCGCCCCGAGCGCGTCGGCCGTGGCGCCGGCCGGGCCGGGCAAGCCGCCCCAGGCGGGTGACCCGACGCCGACGGAGGTGGTGCCCGTGCCGCCGCAGACCTCCGCGCCGCCGCAGGAGCCGCCGCCCTCGACGCCCACGGCCCCGGCCTCGCCCGACCCGACACCGGCCGAGCCGTCGTCCTCGGCGCACGAGGGTCCGGGGCCGCAGCTGGAGCGGTGGGAACCGGCGCCCGAGCCGGGCAGGCTGCGCCGCCCCGCCGGTGCACGGTCCTGACCTGCGCTTACGGCGTCGGTTTGCCTTGAGGGGTGGTAGGTGCGTATGGTGGTAGATCGTTTGATCCCATTTGCCCGGCGCCCACGCAGAGCGCGCCGTGTGGCGCGTACTCTCCTTTGCCGTGGCGGACCGCATCGAGGCGGTCGTGGTGCGAAACACGGAGTTGACGGGCGCGTGCCGACGAGACTCCGGAAGGTTTCGCATTCGCATGTCCATTGCCAGTACTGATCACGTCGTCGTGCCCGAGAGCACCGAGGACGCCCCCGAGAACCTGACCGGCCGGCAGACCCCGGCCGTCGAGGAGGTCACCGGGGCGGCCGAGGACCGCACCGAGCAGGCCCCCGAGATCACCTTCGCCGACCTCGGTCTGCCCGAGGGCGTCGTGCGCAAGCTCGCGCAGAACGGCGTGACCACCCCCTTCCCGATCCAGGCCGCGACCATCCCGGACGCCCTGGCCGGCAAGGACATCCTGGGCCGGGGCCGCACCGGCTCCGGCAAGACCCTCTCCTTCGGTCTGCCGACCCTGGCCACCCTGGCCGGCGGCCGCACCCAGAAGCACAAGCCGCGCGCCGTCATCCTCACCCCGACCCGTGAGCTGGCGATGCAGGTCGCCGACGCGCTCCAGCCCTACGGCGACGTCCTCGGCCTGAAGATGAAGGTCGTCTGCGGCGGTACGTCCATGGGCAACCAGATCTACGCCCTGGAGAAGGGCGTCGACATCCTCGTCGCCACCCCGGGCCGGCTGCGCGACATCATCAACCGCGGCGCCTGCTCCCTGGAGGACGTGCGGATCGCCGTCCTCGACGAGGCCGACCAGATGTCCGACCTGGGCTTCCTGCCCGAGGTCACCGAGCTGCTGGACCAGGTCCCGGCGGGCGGTCAGCGGATGCTCTTCTCCGCCACCATGGAGAACGAGATCAAGACCCTCGTCGACCGCTACCTGACCGACCCGGTCCACCACGAGGTGGACGCGGCGCAGGGCGCGGTGACGACCATGTCGCACCACATCCTGGTCGTGAAGCCCAAGGACAAGGCGCCGGTCACCTCCGCGATCGCCTCCCGCAAGGGCCGCACCATCATCTTCGTGCGCACGCAGCTCGGCGCGGACCGCGTGGCCGAGCAGCTGCGCGACGCCGGTGTGAAGGCCGACGCGCTGCACGGCGGCATGACCCAGGGCGCCCGCACCCGCACCCTGGCCGACTTCAAGGACGGTTACGTCAACGTCCTGGTCGCCACGGACGTCGCCGCGCGCGGCATCCACGTCGACGGCATCGACCTGGTGCTGAACGTGGACCCGGCCGGTGACCACAAGGACTACCTGCACCGCGCCGGCCGCACGGCCCGCGCCGGCCGCACCGGCACGGTCGTCTCCCTTTCCCTGCCGCACCAGCGGCGTCAGATCTTCCGGCTGATGGAGGACGCGGGCGTCGACGCCACGCGCCACATCATCCAGGGCGGCGCGGCCTTCGAGCCGGAGGTCGCCGAGATCACCGGTGCCCGGTCGATGACCGAGGTCCAGGCCGAGTCCGCGGGCAACGCCGCGCAGCAGGCCGAGCGCGAGGTCGCCCAGCTCACCAAGGAGCTGGAGCGCGCCCAGCGGCGTGCCACCGAGCTGCGCGAGGAGGCGGACCGGCTGGTCGCCCGGGTCGCCCGCGAGCGCGGCGAGGACCCGGAGGCGGCGGTGGCCGAGGCGCAGGCCGTGGCCGAGCGGACCGCCGAGGTGTCGCTGCCGGAGCAGTCCGCGGCGCAGGACGCCGACCGGGCGGAGCACGCCGGACGGGGCGAGCGCGAGGAGCGTACGGCGGGTTCGTCGTCGTACGACCGCCGCGAGCGCCGCGACGACCGGGGTGACCGGGGCGAGCGCGGTTTCCGGCGGGACGACCGCGAGCGTTCCTTCGACCGGGACCGTGACCGTGGTGGCCGTTCGTTCGAGCGGCGTGAGGACCGGGGCGGTTTCCGCCGCGACGACCGGGACCGTTCCTTCGGCGGCGACCGGGACCGTGGTGACCGCGCTCCCCGCTCCTTCGAGCGGCGTGACGACCGGGGCGGTTTCCGCCGCGACGACCGGGACCGTTCCTTCGGCGGCGACCGGGACCGTGGTGACCGCGCTCCCCGCTCCTTCGAGCCAGCCTGTGAGCTGAGGCGCAACGGCGGACAGCCTGTTGCGAGCTGATCCGAGAGGGCCCGTACGACACCCGTCGTACGGGCCCTTTCGAGTTGCCGCGTGATGCATGTCACACCCCCGGGAGGGGAATTGCTGGGGGCATGACAGATGACGAGGGTGCCGCCGGAGCGCCGGCGCCGATGCCAGGGAACGCCGGGCCGTCGGACGAGGAGCGGCTGGCCCAGCTCGGCTACACGCAGGTCCTCGCCCGCCGCATGTCGGCCTTCGCCAACTACGCGGTCTCCTTCACGATCATCTCCGTCCTGTCCGGCTGCCTGACGCTGTACCTCTTCGGGATGAACACCGGCGGCCCGGCCGTGATCACCTGGGGCTGGGTGGGCGTGGGCCTGATGACGCTGTTCGTCGGCCTGTCGATGGCCGAGATCTGCTCGGCGTACCCGACCTCCGCGGGCCTGTACTTCTGGGCGCACCGGCTGGCGCCACCGCGCTCGGCGGCCGCCTGGGCCTGGTTCACGGGCTGGTTCAACGTCCTGGGACAGGTGGCGGTGACCGCCGGGATCGACTTCGGCGCGGCGTCCTTCCTCGGGGCCTACCTCAACCTCCAGTTCGGCTTCCGGGTCACCCCGGGCCGCACGGTCCTGCTCTTCGCGGCGATCCTGCTCCTGCACGGCCTGCTGAACACCTTCGGCGTGCGCATCGTCGCCTTCCTCAACAGCGTCAGCGTGTGGTGGCACGTGCTGGGTGTGGCGCTGATCGTCGCCGCGCTGGCCTTCGTGCCCGACCGCCACCGCTCGACGTCCTTCGTCCTCACCCACTACGTGAACAACACCGGCTGGGGCAGCGGGGTGTACGTCGTGCTGCTCGGCCTGCTGATGGCGCAGTACACCTTCACCGGCTACGACGCCTCGGCCCACATGACGGAGGAGACCCGGGACGCGTCCACGGCCGGCCCGAAGGGCATCGTCCGTTCCATCTGGACCTCCTGGATAGCCGGTTTCGTCCTGCTGCTCGGCTTCACCTACGCCATCCAGGACTACGGCCGCGAGCTGGACTCCCCGAGCGGCGCGCCGCCCGCGCAGATCCTCCTGGACGCCCTCGGCGCGAGCGCGGGCAAGCTGCTGCTGCTCGTGGTGATCGGCGCGCAGTTGTTCTGCGGCATGGCGTCCGTGACGGCCAACAGCCGCATGATCTACGCCTTCTCGCGCGACGGCGCGCTGCCCTTCTCCCGCCTGTGGCACACGGTCGGCCCGCGCACCCGCACCCCCGTGGCCGCGGTGTGGCTGGCCGCGCTCGGCGCGCTGGTCCTCGGCCTGCCCTACCTGATCAACGAGACCGCGTACGCCGCCGTGACCTCGATCGCGGTGATCGGCCTCTACATCGCCTACGTCATCCCCACCCTGCTGCGGGTGCGCAAGGGCGACGCCTTCGAGCGGGGCCCCTGGCACCTGGGCCGCTGGTCGCGGCCGATCGGGATCGTGGCGGTGGTCTGGGTCGGCGTCATCACCGTCCTCTTCATGCTGCCCCAGGTCTCCCCGGTCACCTGGCAGACCTTCAACTACGCCCCGGCCGCCGTCCTGGTCGTCCTCGGCTTCGCCGCGCTGTGGTGGTTCGCCTCGGCCCGCCACTGGTTCCTCGACCCGGCCCGCGCCGACCGCCGCCCCCGCCACGGCACCACCACCCCGCCACCGCCCGTCCGGCAGCGCTGAACGCCCTTTGGCCCCGGGCGCCCCACGAGCCCGCCCGCGCGCCGCCCGTACGCCACACTTCCGGCCGCGCCGCCCGATACCCGATCGGCGACGCGGCCTCCTACGGCTATGCTCAGGGATGCAACATCGCCCGGGCCCTTAGCTCAATTGGCAGAGCAGTGGACTTTTAATCCATTGGTTGTGGGTTCGAGTCCCACAGGGCCTACCGGCCGGACCCCAGCTCAGAGCACCGATGAGCTGGGGTCCCGTCCGTTCTGACGGGGTGCCGGCTACCGCTTGCCGGGCCGTGGCCGGACCGAGGACCGGGCACGCGAACGGGGCCGGGGCAGTGGCAGCCGCTGAACGGCGATCTCCTCCGCCTGGCCATGCCGCGCGCGGTCGTCGCGGGCAACGGCTGATCGACGGCCGTGGGGCACGGTCAGGCCTCGCTGCGGCCACCCTTCCAGCGGCCGTTCCCGCCCGATGAGTCACCGGGCCGCAGCCGCAGTGATCCGGATCACAGCGGATCGGTGCATAGAACGGCGCCTGCCACAGTCTTTCCCCGGGTGTAGGCGACCGGCGGGAACGGGGACGGTGTGGATGCGGCAGGCTCAGGGCGGTGAGTTCGACGAGTTCGTGGCGGCCCGCTGGTCGGTCCTGCTCCATCTCGCCCGGCTGCTCACCGGCGGTGACCGGCACCGGGCCGAGGACCTCGTGCAGGAGTCGCTCGTCAAACTCTGGTTCGTGTGGCCGAAAGTGGCCCATGAGGCGCCCGAGGCGTACGTACGCACGGTGATGGCGCGCGCGGCGGCCCGCTCGGCGCGACGGCGCTGGTGGGGGGAGCGTCCCGTCGACCAGGTGCCCGAGCTGCCGGAGGCGGGGGACGTGTCCGCGACCGTCGCGGAGCGCTCGCGCCTGGAAGCGGCGCTGGCCCGGCTGCCGGCGCGGCAGCGGGCGGTGGTGGTGCTGCGCTACTACCAGGACCTCTCCGAGAGCCAGGTGGCGGACGCGCTGGGCTGCCCGGTGGGCACCGCCAGGTCGCACGCCGCGCGCGGAGTGGCCCGTCTGCGGCAGCTCCTGGACGACGTCAGCGAGCCGGTGGGCTGAAGGAGAGACATGGACCACTTCGAACGGCAGTTGACGCGGATGATGCGCGCCGCCGAGGAGCACACTCCCTTCGAGGCCCGGCACCGCGAGCGCCTGTGGGCGGGGGTGCGGGCCCGCCGCCGGGCCCGGGCGGCGCAACGGGCCGTCGGGTCGCTGCTCGCGGTCGCCGGTGTCGGCGTCGGGGTCTTCCTGCTGCCCGGCACCCGCGCCGGCGTCGAGCCCGCCGCGCCCGTGCCGCGCCCGGCCTCCAGCCCGCTGCCCTCGCCTTCCTTCCAGGGGACGTCACCGGCACCGGGCTTCACCCCGGGCGGCCCGTCCTCTCCGCCGCCGACGGGCCGGACCGCCTCGACGTCCCCCGCCGGGCCGCCGGGCGCGGCGGAGACGACCGAGGCGACGGGAGGGACGCGGAAGGCAGGGAGCGGGACGGCCGGGACGGAGACGACCGGGACGGGCGGCGCGCGGGGCCCGGCCGGGAGTCCCCCACCGGCCACGTACGCCCCGCCCTCGCGGACCATGCCTCCGCCCAGCGCTTCGTCCCGCACCGGGCCGCCCGGCTAGGAGCTGCGAACAGAATGGGAGTCCGATCAGCTCGCGGCGTCCGCGAGCGTGCGTGCCGGGCATCGAGAGCCGGGCGCCCATCGTGTTCGCAGCTCTGAGTGCTGCGACCGGGAAGGTTCACCGGCTCGCGACGCCCGGCAGACCTTCCCGGCCGCAGCACGTGGCCGACCCGCCCGGCCGCCCCGGCCCCCTCCTTCGCGACCGCCACACCCCACCGGTCCCGCGCGATCCCGCTCCCGTCCGCTCCCAGCCCTGCCGGCCCACCCGCCCCGCCCCGACC
>NZ_JOIY01000054.1 GCF_000720185.1 Streptomyces sp. NRRL S-340
AGCAGAAGACGGCATACGAGATGCTCAGGAGTCTCGTGGGCTCGGAGATGTGTATAAGAGACAGGGTGCGTCCTGCCCGGGGGCCCGCTGCGAGGTGAGACGGGCGACGGGCAGGGGGCGGGGGATCGCGTCGGCGGGGACGGAGGGCGTCGGTGCGGATGCGGGCGTGGACGGGGTGGGTGGGGCGGGCGGGCTCGGCTGCTGGAGGCTGCGCTGCACGGTGGGCGGGAGCGGCACGGGGAGCGCGGCCGGGAGCGAGGACCGCACCGGGGCCCCGGCTGCGGGAGCGGCGGACCGCGGGGATGCGGTGGCCACCGGCCCGGCGTCGGTGGGCGGCGTGCTCAGGGGTGCACCCACCGGGGAGCGGCGCGCCGGGGCGGCCGGGGCCGCCGCCGGGCCCGTGGCGGCGGGGCGGAGCTGGACAGCGGGGGTGGTGGTGCCGGTGGGCGAGGGGGCCGGCGACGGTGCCGGTGCCGGTGCCGAGGGCGGATTCTGCTCCGGCGCCGGTACGGGTGCGGCTGCGGAGGGGGCGGGAGGCGTCGCGGTGGCCGGGGGCGCGGGCGGGGTCGGTGCCGCGGGGCCTGCCGGAGGGTTCGTCCCGGCCGCCGGGGCCGCCGGGACGGCGGGGCGTGAGGAGACCGGGGCGCCGAGACCGGGGCGGCGCGCACGGCCGACGGGTGCGGCTGCCGGGCGCGGGGTGGCGGACGCGGCGCGCTGCACGGGTGCGGCTGTGGGTGTGGATGCGGGTGCGGGCGCGGCCGTGGTCGGGTGGGCGGGCGAGGATGAGGGGGCCGGGCTCGCCGGGCTCCCGGCGGCGCGCTGCACGGGGGCGCCGAGGGCGGGCGTGAAGGGCGCGGCGGGCGCGGCGGAGGAGACCGTACGGCTGCTGTCGGACGCCGCTCGGCGCTGTACCGCGCCCTGCGTACCACCGGAGACGGGTGCGCTGGAGGCCCGTGCGCCGGACGCCGACCCGGATCCCGTACCCGAACCAGGGCCCGGTGCGAAGGCCCCGGCCGGGGAGGACGAAGAAGAGGGCGCGGACGAGGAGGCGGTGGGCGGCGCGGACGCCGTGGGAGAAGAAGAAGGAGAGGGAGAAGGAGAAGGGGCAGCCGGGGAGCCGGTAGGAGCGGTGGCCGGGCGGGACGCCCTGGCGGAACGCTGGACCGGTGCCGGTGCCGGTGCCGGTGCCGCCGCCGGGCCCGCACCCGAGCCGGAGCTGGGGGGCACGACCGACGAAGAGGCCGAAGCCGAAGCGGGCGGAGAGGCCGGGGCCGAAGCGGAGGGAGAGGCCGTGCTCGGGGCCGAAGCCGAAGCCGAAGCAGGTGCGGCAGCCGAAGCAGGTGCGGCAGCCGATGCTGAAGTGACTGCCGCAGCCGGGGCCGAAGTCGGGGCCGAAGTCGGGGTGGTGGCCGGGCCGGTGACCGGCGTCCGGCCCGGCGCCGTGGCCGACCGGGAGACCGCGGTCCCCGGCGGGACCGGTGCCGACGGGGAGACCGGGCCCGCCGCCGGGCCGGACGCCGGTCCCGTGGCCGGACGGGCCGCCGGGCCGGGCGCGGGGGCCTTGGCCGGGGCGGGAGCCGCGGCCGCACGCTGCACCGGACGTGACGAGGAGGCCGGCCCGGGAGCCGTACCGGCGGCCGCCGGGCTCGCGGCGGAGGCCGCGGGCGTTCCCGTGGTCCGGCTCGGCGGGACGGCAGGGGCCGCGCCTGCCGCCGTCGCCGTGGTCCTGCTCGGCGGAGGGGTGACGGGGGTGCCCGGTGCGGCCGTCGCCGGTGAGCCGCCGGACGGCACGCTCCCGCCGGGCCGCGTCGCCGCCGGGGCGGCGGGGACACCCGAAGACGTGTCGGTGCCGCCCGGCCGCGGAGCACCGTCCGCGCTCACCGACCGCTGGACGGCCGGTACCGCCGGGGCACCCGGCGTCGTGCGCTCGGCGCGGGGAGCGGCGGCGGGTGCCGCCGCCGTCGCGGCGGCGCGGACCGGAGCCGCAGGACCGGTGGGACCCGTCGGTTCCGCGGTCCCCGCCACGGCGGCCGTGGCGTTGGCACCCGCGCCGCCTTCCTGGCCGCCCTGGACCGCGGGCGCCGGCGCGGGTGTGTCCGCCGTACCGCCCCTGCCACCGGAGGCGGTCCCGGCGGGTGCTTTCTGAACGGCCGGTGCCTTCTGCGCGGCGGGTGCGTCACCGGCCGGGGCCGTCGCGATCCGCGGGGCCACGGGAAGCGAGCGCCGCTGCACGGCCGGTGCCCCTCGCCGGGCATGCGTGAGCGACCCCGGACGCGACGGCGCACCCGGCGCGACGGGAGTCAGCCGGGGGCCGGACACGGGCAGCGGCGCGACCGCGGCCCCGGGCGACGGCGGCTGGGGCGTCACCACGGGGATGCCCGGCGACGAGGACGTTCCGGCGGCCCCCTGCCCGGCGGCCCCCGTTGCCGCCACTGATGTCGATGCCGACGCCGACGCGGAGGCGGCGCCCGCCGCCGACCGCTGTACCGGGGGAGTGCTCACCGGCGCGGCGGACGGACCGGAGCGAGCGGGAGCGGCTCCGGCGGAGGTCGCACCGGTCGGCGCGGTGGTGTCCGTACGCGGATCGGCACCCCCGCCCGGTGCCGCCCCTGCGTCCGGCCCCGCAACGGACCCCGCCGCGCCCGCACGCTGCACCACAGGTGTCGCGGCAGCCGAAGCAGCCCGCCCGGGCACGACCGGTGAGGCCGGTGAGGCCGGCGAGGACGGGGACGAGGACGCGGGCAGGCCGGACGCGGACGTGCGAGGCGCGGGCGCCGGTGTCCCGGTGCCGGCGGGTCCCGACGGCGGTACGGGCCGTACCGGTCCGGCCGGCGCGGAAGTGCCGGTGCGTGCGGCGGGCGTGGCGGTACGGCGGGCACCCGGTCCGCCGCCCGTGCCCCGGCCCGGCGTGCCACCCGCCCCGCCCGGCAGCCGCGGCGGGATGAACCGCAGCGGCACCGCGGGCGCCCGCTGGACCACCGGCTCCTGGCCCGCGGCGGCCGCCGCGGGCAGGGCGGCGGCGGGCCGCTCCAGGCCCGTGACCGGACGGGCGGTGCCCTGGTGGACCGCGCCGCCGAGCACCGTGCTCGACCGGCCGTCCAGCACCGCGTGGGAGGCCGAGGCCGCGAACGACGGGTTCTGCCACGTGGGCAGCCGCCCGCCGAACGCGGAGTCGGCGACACCGCCCGGGGCGGGCGCGAGGGCACGCTGGATCGGCGGCAGCGCCGTCCAGGCCGGCGCCACCGCCGCGGGCGTGGCCGGAGCGGCGGACGGGGAGCCGTCCGGGCCCCCGTCCGCACCGTCCGTGACGCCCGCCGCTTGCACCGTCTCAGCGGCGCGCGCGTCGGTCACGGCACCGCCCGCCGTCGCGCCGCGCGGAGCGGAACCCCGTCTGCGGGCACGGTCGCGCGGGTCCAGCCGGTCCAGGAATCCCACAGCTCAGCCCTCCGCCCCGGCCCGCGTCACCAAGGACGCGATGGCCTCCGTGTAACGGCGGCGGTCGTGGTGTTCCAGGTCCAGGATCTCCTCCAGGCTCCAGTGGAAGTGGTAGGCCACGTACGCGATCTCCTCCTGCAGCCGGTCGGTCGCGTACGTCACGATTCCCCCAGGCGGCTCCCGCCGAGTTCCACTTCGAAGGGTTCCGAGCAGTGCGGGCACCGGACGGCGGCGCGGGTGTGGCCCTCGGCGTTGATCTGCCGGTAGAAGTCCTGCAGGAACGCCAGGTCCGAGGCGAACATGTTCTCCACGATGCCGTCGTGGACCAGCGGCAGCGTGCCGAGCCGGGTGATGACCCGGCCCAGCAGGACCACCGACAGGTACGCCGGGTTCTCCTGCACCCGCACGTCCCGCAGCGGGACGAGTTCGTCCCGTGCCGTCGACAGCCGCATCGTGCCGTCCCGGTGGACGGTACCCGACTCGTCGACGTAGCCGCGGGGCAGCTGGAAGGGGAACTCGGTACGCAGCACCTCCTGTTGGAGGGGCTGCTGCACCGCCGGCTGCGGTGCGGCGGACTGCTGCGCCGGCGGTGCCTGCTCTCCGGTCTCCGGGGCGGGCTCCGCCGCGTCCTGGCCGGCGTACGCGACGGCGCCGCCGGCCCGGCCGGCCGTACGCCGCATTACTCGATGACCAGTTCTTCGAACGCGATCGTCACGGTCTCGGTCAGCGCGGCGGCCTCGCCCGCCTTGACCGTGCTCGCGTCGATCTTGCTGCACCAGGCGTTGCGCAGGTGGTAGCGCTTCACCGGGTTGTTCTGGAAGTCCATCATGATGATGGACGCGTTCTTGCGGGCCGTGGTCATCTGCCCGCTGATGGACTGGTTGATCCACTGGGTGAACGACGCCGACTGGGTCATGCCGCGCACGACCGTGCAGGTGCCGTTCTTCTTCACGCCCGGCAGGTTCTTGACGACGTTCTGGCCGCCCGGGGTGTTCTGCTGGTACGTGATGACGTCCTGCTCGATGCTCAGACCGCTGACCTCGGCCAGGTACTCGACCATGACGCCGTCGATCTGCAGGCCGAAATTGTGTGAGGTGAGGGCGTCACCCGGCTGGAGACTCATGTGTTCGCTGTCCTTCTCGAAGACCTAGCTGGGGGGAAGAGGAGCCGAGGGGCGGGCGCGGGGCCTACTCCTCCAGCTCGCCGCTGCCGCTGGAGAACTGGGCCAGCCGGAAGATCACGAACTCGGCCGGCTTGACCGGCGCGATGCCGATCTCGCAGACGACCCGGCCGACGTCGACCGACTCCGGCGGGTTGGTCTCCTCGTCACACTTGACGTAGTACGCCTCTTCGGGCCGCTGGCCGAACAGGGCGCCGCTGCGCCACTCGTTGACCAGGAACGCGGAGATGTTGCGCCGGATACGGGCCCACAGGGCGTGGTCGTTCGGCTCGAACACCGTCCACTGGGTGCCGATGAGGATGGACTCCTCGAGGTAGTTGAAGTACCGGCGGATGTTCAGGTAGCGCCAGGCCGGGTCGGAGGAGAGGGTGCGGGCACCCCAGATGCGGATGCCGCGGCCCGGGAAGGCGCGGATGCAGTTGACGCCGATCGGGTTGAGCAGGTCCTGCTCGCCGCGGGTGATCTGGTTCTCCAGGTCGATCGCGCCGCGCACGACCTCGTTGGCGGGCGCCTTGTGGACGCCGCGCTCGGCGTCGTTGCGGGCCCACACGCCGGCGACGTGGCCGCTCGGCGGGATCAGCCGGCTCTGGCCGCTGCTCGGGTCGAACGTCTTGATCCAGGGGTAGTACAGGGCGGCGTACTTGGAGTCGTAGCCGGCCGTCTCCTGGCGCCAGACCCGGATCTGCTGGGCGTTCAGGCCCGGCGGCGGGTCGATGACGGCGACCCGGTCGCCCATCAGTTCGCAGTGCGCGATCAGACCGAGCTGGACCGCCTTGACGGCCTCCAGGTCGATCGCGCCGCGCTGGTAGGCGGCCATCAGGTCGGGGACGGCGACCATGGAGACCTCGTCGACGGCCTCCAGGCCGCCGAAGCCGGTGCGGTCCGCGGAGTCGCCGAGGTACTCGGCCGGGCCGGGGTGCCGGTCGGGCGCCGCTTCCTGGGCCGGCGGCGTGGCGGGGACCGCGACGGGAGCCGGGGCCGGCAGGGCCAGCGTCTGGTTCTCCGGGCGGGCCAGCTGCGCGGCCGGTACGGCCTCGGTCACGGTGATGAGCTTCGAGCGCTCCTTCACCTGCGTGACGACGTAGTTGCGGCCGCCCTTCTTGGCGGTGACGTCGAAGGTCTCGACGGCCTTGTCACCGTCCTTGACGACCAGCTTGAACCGCTCGGCGGGGCCCTCGCCCTCCGGGTCGGCGACCTCGACGCTCAGCCCGCCCTTGGCGTTGGCGATGGCGGTCACCGTGAACGTGCCGAGCTGGCGCGGCTCACCGGCAGGAAGCGCGGCCGGGGCGGCGGAACCGCTCACCGCGGCGGGCGCCGAGGAGGCGCGGCCCACCGCGCCGTCGGAGCCCTCGGCGGCGCCGCCCACACGGACGACGTAGGCGGCCGTGCCGCCGTTCTGGAAGAACCCGTACACCGAGTGGGCCAGGTAGTACCCGTCGGTGAACTCACCGAAGGCCGACACGTACTGGCTCCAGTTGGTCACCAGGGTCGGCTCGTTGAGCGGCCCGGCCGGGGCCAGGCCCACGAAGGCCGCCACCGAGGTGCCGACGCCCTCGATCGGGCGCGAACCGCTGGCCACCTCCTCGACGTAGACGCCGGGCGACAGGTAGGACGGCATGCTCTGCTCTCCTCGGGGTACGAGACAGGAACGGAGTCCACCCTCACGCGCGAAGCGCGTCGTTCGAAACGTCCTGCGGTACCTCTTCGCGGGCACGCCGGTTGCCCTGACGGGCAGTCCGGCCGGCCCCGCTGCCCGTGCGGCCGGCCCCGCTGCCCGCGTGACTGCCCCCATGTCCCTTCCGCCCGCCCGCGCGCGCGGACGACGCTGGTGTCCGTCGTCATTCTCCCGCCCGCCGCGCCCTCCGGGCGGGCGGTCCGGGGACGGCGACAGGATCTGGTGCCGCCGGCAGCGGAGGGGAGCGCGGTGCGCGTACGGGAAGTGGGACGCGACGACGCAGCGGACGGCCGGGACGGCGCCCGCCGGGGCGCGCCACCGGCAGCCGTGCCGTCCGCAGCCGGCGGCCTCGCCGAGTACCACGCCACGAAGACCCCGGAGCAGTGACCTGACAGATGAGCCTTTGGACCTCTCTGGAACCCTCCTCCGCGACCGTCGACCCGGGGGGCAGCACCCGCGTGCGGCTGCGGCTGCGCAACACCGGTGACGTCGTCGACGAGTACCGTTTCGAACCCGTCGGGGACATCGCGCCCTGGACGGTCGTGGAACCGCAGACGCTGCGGCTCTACCCGGGGACGACAGGGACGGTGGAGCTGACCTTCTCCCCGCCCCGCACACCCGACGCCACCGCGGGACCGAACCCGTACGCGGTCCGCATCATCCCCACCGAGCACCCCGAGGCCGTCACCGTCCCCGAGGGCAATCTCACCATCACGCCCTTCACCGAGATCCGGGCCGAACTCGTCCCGCCCGTCGTCAAGGGCCGTTTCCGCGGGCGCCCCCGTCTCGCGGTCGACAACCTCGGCAACACCAAGGTCACCGCCTCCCTCAGCGGCAGCGACAACGGCGACCAGCTCTCCTACGACCTGCACCCGAGCAACGTGCAGATCGAGCCGGGGCGGGCCGCCTTCGTCAAGGCCACCCTCAAGCCACGGAAGATCATCTGGTTCGGGTCCAAGGAGCAGCGGCCCTACACCCTCGCCGTCCAGCGTTCCGGCACGAACCCGCAGCCGGTCGAGGGCACGTACGTGCAGCGCGGCTTCCTGCCCCGCTGGCTCGCCACCTTCTTCGGCGTGCTGCTGGCCCTGTCCATCACCTTCGCGATGCTCTGGATCGCCTACAAGCCCCGGTTCGGCACCGGGGCCAACGAGAAGGTCGCCGAGGCGGGCACCACGCTCGCACCGTCGCCGAGTGCGAGCCCGGCCCTGTCGGCGGCGCCGCCGCCCCCGGCCCCCGAGCAGCCGCAGCAGCCCGCGGCGCCGCCGCAGAACACCGAAGAGGCCAAGGGCGGCGGCGGTGGCGGTGGTGGCGGCGGTGGTGGCGGTGGCGGCAACCAGAAGAAGAAGCCCAAGCCGGTGGTCCCCGCCCAGAACGTGGTGCTGCGCAACACCACCACCAAGAAGTGCGCGGACATCCCGGGCTACGACAAGGGCACGTCGGCCGGTCCGGTGCGCGAGTACACCTGCGACGGGACCTCGCACGACAACCAGTTGTGGGACCTGGAGGTGAAGTACCCCAAGGGCGGCCCCGGCAGCGCCCCGCTCTTCCAGATCCGCAACGTCAAGGACCAGTTCTGCATGGACCTGACCGGCTACGACTCGGCCCCTGTGCGGTCCCAGATCATGGAGTACCCGTGCGCCGGCACCACGCACGACAACCAGCTGTGGTGGGTGGACAAGCAGGCGAGCGGCGCCTACTGGATCCGCAACTTCGCCAGCAACAACCTGTGCCTCGACGTGGCGGGCGACAGCGACGGCGTCAACGACACCAACCTCACGCTCTACTACTGCACCACGACCGACGACCAGGAGTGGCAGATCATCCCGCAGAAGAAGGACGGCGAGTGAGGATCGTGCCGGCCGGGAGATAGCCGCGAAGACGCGGAGAGCGGGAAGGGGGGTGGGTGGCCCGCGGGCCACCCACCCCCCTTCCCGCTCCGTCTCCCGCTACCAGGAACCCTCGTCCGGCAGCAGCCGGCCCGCCTTGCGGTACTCGCGGCGGGCGCCCTCCAGCACGTCGGCCGAGGTGACCAGCCCGTCCCGGCCGGCCGCCAGGTAGGCGGCGGTCACCACGGCACTGCGGATCGAGCCGCCCGCCAGCTCGAACCCCGCCACCACCGGTCCGAGTTCGATGTTCTCGGCGCAGGGCACGTGGGACAGGCTGTGCTGCCACAGCGCCAGGCGCTGCCGGGCGTCGGGGAAGGGGAAGTCGACGACCAGGTCCAGGCGCCGGGTGAACGCCTCGTCGATGTTGGCGCGCAGATTCGTGGTGAGCAGGGCGATGCCGTCGAACGACTCCAGCCGCTGGAGCAGGTAGGCGCTCTCCATGTTGGCGTACCGGTCGTGCGAGTCCTTCACCTCGGACCGCTTGCCGAACACGGCGTCGGCCTCGTCGAACAGCAGCACCGCGTCGGTGCGGTCGGCCTCGGTGAAGATGCGCTCCAGGTTCTTCTCCGTCTCGCCGACGTACTTGTCGACGATGGACGACAGCTGCACGACGTACAGGTCGAGGCCCAGTTCGGCGGCGACGACCTCCGCGCTCAGCGTCTTGCCGGTGCCGGACTCGCCGGCGAACAGCCCGAGGACGCCCCGCCCCCGCCCGCCGCCCGCGCTGAGCCGCCAGTCGCCGAGGACCCGGTCGCGGTGGCGGGCCCGCAGGGCCAGCTCGTGCAGCTGGGTCAGGGGCCGTTCGGGCAGGACCAGGTCGCGCCAGTCGACGGCGGGCCGGATGCGGCGCGCGTGCTGTTCGAGCCCGGACGCGGACTGCCTGCGGGCGGCCACGCGCAGGTGGGCGGGGGACAGCGGGACGCCGTCGAAGGCGGCGAGGGCACGGGCCGTGCGGGCGGCGCGGACGATCCGGTCGTCGGCCAGGTGGTACGGGGCCACGGTGGCGGCCAGGTCGAAGCCGGGCTCCTCACCGAGCGCGGCCGACCAGGAGCGCAGGGATCCGGCACGGCGCCCGGGCACCTCCAGGACGAGCGGGTCGCCCAGGTCCCCGTCGCTCCAGAGCGGGTCGTAGGGCCGCGAGCCGGTGATCAGCACGGGGACGTCGGTGGCGGCTGCCAGCATGCGCACGGTCGGGGCCGGGTGCTCGGGCAGGGCGGAGACCACGACCACGCCGCCGCTCAGCCGGGCCTCGCGCAGCAGGTCGGGCACGTGGTCCTCGGGGCCCGTGAAGTGCAGGGCGGCCAGGCCAGCGGTGCGCAGGGCGGCGGCGGCGCACGTGAGGGCGTCGCCCTCGCGGGCCTCCCGGAGGTAGGCGATGAGCGGCGGCCCGGCGGCGAGCCGGGCGCCCAGCCGCCGGGCGAAGCGGACGAACTCACCGTCGGCGCCGCCGGGACCGCGGGTGACGCCCGCGCCGTCCGCGGTGTCCGCGCCGGCCGTGTCTCCCGCCGCGTCACCGTCCGTACCACCGGACGCGTCACCGTCCGTGCCGCCGCCCGCGCCGCCGTCCGTGCTGTCCGGCCACGGGGGCGCGGGCAGTGAGCGCAGGTGGCCGGCGAGCGCGGCGTCGGGGGTGTCGTCACCGAGCAGATGGGCGACGAGCCGGTCCGGTACCCGCAGGGAGCGGCTGAGGAAGGGGCGTTCGGGCTCCTCGACGACCAGCAGTCCGAGCGCGGTCAGCGGGGCGGTGGGGTGCAGCCGGGAGCGTGCGGGTGCCGAGTGGACGGGCACACCGCACAGGTCGAGGGCGAGGGCCACGGTGGCCCGCCGGCGGCTGACGTCGTCGTTGAGGTAGCCGTAGAGCGGCTCGAAGGAACGGTCCAGGTCGGGGGCGAGGGCGACGAGGAGGAGGGCGGTGTCCAGATCGCCGAGCCCGCACCGCGCCGCCAGCCCGGCCAGCCGGTCACCGGCCCGTCCGGCGTGGCCGGGCCCGTCCCCGGCCACGGGGCCGGCGGGAGGACCGTCCACGGACTGCGCCGGGCGCAGCAGGTGCCGTACCGCGTCGTCCGACAGGTACAGGCCGCGCAGCGGGTCGGTGGCCGTGGGGTCGTCGGCCGAACGCCGGCCGACCAGCAGGGCGACCCGGTCGCGCAGGGCGGCGAGGCGGTCCAGGAGCGCGTCGGCGGGTGCCGCCGCCGGCTCCGCTTCCACCTGGTCGGTGACGGTCACGACGTCTTCCCCGACTCCCGCTCGCGCCGGGCCGCCGCACGCGCGGCCCGGGCCTCGGCGACCTGCTGCGGCCGGTGCGCGCGCTCCTCCGTCCCGGTCTCGGTGCCGGCCCCGTCCAGGGCGCGCACGCGGACCGCGACGCCCTCGGTGACGGGCGGTCCGGCGTCGTACTCGGGGTAGGCGGGGAACGGCGCGGTGACCACCACGTCGAGGGACGGCTTGAGTTCGCCGCCGAGCGCGGACCAGATCTCGGCCAGCGAACGGGACTCGGTCTGGGTGCCGGCCACCGACACCGGCACGCTCATGCCCAGCGCGCCCAGCGCACCGGGGAGGTCGGCGGCCGGGATCACCTCGCGCGGGATCAGCGTGGCCAGGACCGCGGACAGCAGCCGGTGCTCGTCCTGCGGCTGCCGGGTCCACGCCGTCACCAGGTACGACAGCCGGAACCAGCGCGGCGGCTGGCGCCGCTTGACGACCACGTCCCGCTCGTCGGTCACGGGGATGTGGCCGCGCTGGCGGCGGTTGACGTCCTCCCGGATGTCGTACAGGTAGGCGTTGATCGTGGGCGCGTTGCGCCGGGCGGCCCAGTCGCGGGTGGGGGCGTCGAGGACCACCTCGATACCGGAACCGGCCAGCGCGCCACCGCCGAGCAGGCTCTTGAGGACCTCGTCCACTTCGTGGATCACCGTCGTGCTCCCGCCCTGCCGTGCTCTGTTCCGCGTTCCGTGTGTCCACGTCCGCCGGGTCCGCGCTGCGCGTGTCCGCGGTCGCCGGAAGTCCGCGCTTCCGTGTGCGGGCGCGGGCCCCGGACCGCCGCGTCCGCCCTCGCGCCCGCGCCGCGCCGAGGGGCTTGAGTCCGTCACCCGGTCTCCGCCGCGCCGTCCTTTGATCATGCCCCGGCCCCGGCCCGTCCCCGCAGGAGCGCCGGGGACGCGCGGGAGGCAGACCGGGCTGCCCCGGGGGCCGGTTCCGGATGCCCGTTCGATCAGATGTAGCCTTCCCGCAGGGCATGGGCGACGGCATGCGCGCGGTTGCGCAGGTGCAGCCGGGTGGTCAGCCCGTGAATGACGTTCTTGACGGTCCGTTCGGAGTAGGACAACTTGCCGGCGATCTCCCCGGTGTCGAACCCCTCGGCGACCAGGCGCAGCACGTCGACCTCACGCGGTGTCAGGCCGGAGCCCGGCGCCCCGGGCCGGCCGGCCGCGTTGCGGTGCAGCGTGCCCACCTGGTCGATGAGCCGGCCGAGCAGGTCGGCGGGCAGGTCGCCCTCGCCGCGCGCCGCGGCGAGCACGGCCTGCACCAGGCGGTGTGCGCCGGCCTCGTGGCGCCACACGATGGCGCCGACCCCGCACTCGATGACGTCGAGGAGTTCGGCCTCCCGCAGCGAGCTGACGACGAGCACGGCCCGCGCGCCCTCGCTGCGCACCACCCGGCGCAGCCGGGTCAGCGCGGCCTCGTCGAGGGTGTCGTCCACGAGCAGCGCGACCGTGCCGGGGCCCGAACCGGCCTCCTCCCGCAACTCGACCTCGGGGAAGCGGCGCAGCTGGCTCAGCACCCCCTCGCGCAGGATCGGGTCCGTGGCGTGCACCGCGACCGGGATGCGGTCGGCGGAACCGGCGGTGCCGGGGTGCGTGGTCCGCGATGAGCTGAGCAACGGTTTCCCCTATGTCCACGTGCCCGTCACCTCTGTGGGGGCGGTGGCAGGCGTGTGTCCACCACACTCCTGTGGTCGCGGGGGCCCGCGCAATCGTGGAGCACCACGAACAGGACCACGAGAACAGCCTTACGTACACCACGAGGGTGACCGTCCGGGCGGTTCCCGGTGCCCGGCCGCCGGGTGCAGTGGGACTTGTCACGTCACCGGCGGCCGGTGGGGACCGTCCTCGTGGGCGGAGCGCGTGACGTCCGAGCAAGGAGGCAGGGATGGCAGGGATGCCGGGACCGCAACGGGAGCACCCGTGCGAGCAGTTGCGTGCGCGTCCGTACGACCGTCCGTCCGGGCACCTGGCGGGCCACGTGCCCGAACAGGCCTCCGCCCGGTTGCCCGACCGCACCCCGGTACGGTCCCCCGAGCCCTCGCAGACCCGGCCCTCCGCTCCCTCCGCGGCCAGGCCTTCCGGCCCCTCCGCGACGCGGTCCGCCGGCCCTCCCGGGGCCAGGCCTCCCGGTCCCTCCGCGGCCCGGCTGCCCGACCGGCCCTCCGACCACCGGTCGGCCCGGCTGCCCGACCCGCCGGCCGGCCGGCCGGGCGACCAGCGCCCCGGCAGGCGGTCCGCACCGGCCGACGGCCAGTGGTGCGACCTGCCGCCCGAACACCGTGAGGCCGCCGCGCTGCTGGCGGCCGGAGCCGAGCGGGCCAGGGCCGGCGCGGGCGGCCTCGTCCTGCTGCGCGGGGCGACCGGCACCGGACGCACCACGGTCCTGGAGGCCGCCGCCCGGTCCGCCGCCGCGCACGGCATGCGGGTGCTGCGCGCCCGCTGCGCCCCCGCCGACGCCACCGTCCCGTACGCCACCGCCCTCCAGCTCCTGGGCCCCGTACCCGGATTCGAGCGGGACGGCGGCCCGGACGCGTCCGGCGGCGGCGACGGGCACGGCGGTGACGAGCGCGGCCGGGGGGAGCTGCTGCGGCGCGCCCTGAGCGCGTACGCCGCCCAGTCCCCGCTGCTGGTGGCGGTGGACGACGTCCACCTCGCCGACGGCCCCTCGCACCGCTGGCTCGTGGAGACCGCGCGGCACCTGGACCGTTTAGCGCTGCCGGTCCTGCTGGCCGTCACCGAACGCAGCCAGTACGACGTCGATCCGCCCCGGCCGGGCTTCACCCACACCCTCTCGCCCGCGCTCGTGCGCACCCACACCCTCGCCCCGCTCACCCCGGAGGCGGCGGCCCGCCTGGTGCGCGCCGGGTTCCCCGGTGCGCCCGCCGCCTGGGCCGAGGACTGCGTACGGGCCGGGGCGGGCAGCCCGCTGCTGCTGCGCGCCCTCCTCGAGGACCTCGGCGGCCCCGACCGGCACCCGGTCGTGCCCGACACGTCGGCGGCGCTGTACCCGGGCGCCTACCCGGCCGCCGTGTCGTGGTGGCTGGACAGCGCCGGACCCGGCACGGCCGAGGTGGCGCGCGCCCTGGCCGTCCTCGACGACGGCCGGGACCACGGCGGCACCGCCCTCGGCCCCCGGCGGCACCGGACCGGAACCGGCACGGCCGCCGCCGCGGAACAGGTCGCGCTGCTCGCCGACCTCTCGGGCGCCGATCCGGTGCGGGTGACGGGCTGGCTCACCGCCATGACCGGACTCGGACTGCTGCGCACCGCTCCTGGCGGCCGGCGCGGCTACGCCCACCCGCTGCTGCGCGACGCGGTGCTCGCCGGCGTGCCCGAGACCCGGCGGCGCGCCGCGCACCAGGCGGTCGCGGAGGCGATGCTGCACCGCGGCGCGCCCACCGAGACGGTGGCCGGGCAACTGCTGCTGTCCGGACCGGTCGGCGCGTCCTGGGCGACGGGCGTGCTCCAGGACGCCGCCTCCCTCGCCCTGGGGGAGGGCCGCCCCGGCGACGCCATGGCCTTCCTGCGGCGGGCCCTGGACGAGCCCCTGCCCGGCACCCGCAGGCAACGGCTGCTGACCGAGCTGGGTTCCCTGGAGTGCGCCGGGAACGAGTCCGCCTCCGGCATACCCCGGCTCACCGAGGCGCTGCGGCTGCCGGGCGCCCCGCAGGACCGGGCCCGCGCCGCCGTCGCCCTGGGCACCGCGCTCGCCGGGCGCGGCCGGCCGCGCGCCGCGGTGGAGGTGCTGTGCGCGGCGGTCGGCCAGCTCGCCGACCGCCCGGACCTGGTGGCCACCCTGCACAGCGCCTCCGCGCTGCTGGCCGACCGCGACCAGACGGTCCGCGGCGAGGTCTACCAGTTGCTGCGCGAGCACGCCGGCCACTCGCCCGACCCCGCCGGGACGGCCGCCCGGGTGCTGCTCGTGCGGTACGCGGCCTCCGCCGGGCTCACCTCGGCCGGTGACGCCATGCGGCAGGTGCGCGAGCTGCTCGCCGAGCCCGCCCACCCGCTGACCGAGCCGTTCCTGCTGGGCACGGCCGCGGCGGTCGCCCAGTGGGCCGACGAACTCGACGAGGCGGAGCGGCTGGTGGACCGGGGCCTGTCCGGGCAGCGGCCCGGCCTGCTGCACCCCATGCAGGAGGCGCTGCTCAACACCCGGGCCGACATCGCGGCGGCGCGCGGGACTTTCGGGCGGCTCCCGGCCGAGCCGCCCGCCGTGCACGTCACCGGGCCGGGCAACGTGCACGCCCACACCCTGCTCGCCCTCGTCGCGCAGGACCGCACGGCCGAGGCGCGGCGGCTGGCGGACGGGTTCGACCTGACCAGCGTGCCCGACTCCTGGGAGCTGAACCGGTTCCTGTACGCCCGGGGCGTGCAGCGCGCCGCCGACGGGGACACGGCGGGCGCGCTGCACGACTTCCTGGAGTGCGGCCGGCGCCAGACGGCACGCGACGTGGTCAGCCCCGTCGTCACCCCGTGGCGCTCGGCCGCGGCCGAGTGCAGGCTGGCGCTGGGCAGCCCGCTGGACGCGCTCGAACTGGCCGAGGAGGAGCTGCGGCTGGCCCGCGTGTGGGACACCCCGCGGACGGTCGGCCGGGCCCTGCGGGTGCTGGGCGCGGCCACCGGCGGGCGGCGCGGCCTGGAACTGGCCGAGGACGCCGTGGGGCTGCTGCGGCAGGCTCCGGACGGCGCGGGCCCGGAACTGGTGGCCGCGCTGCTGACCCAGGGACGGCAGCTGACCGCCGCGGGGGAGCGGGTGCGGGCGCGCGCCTGTCTGCGCGAGGCCGTCGAGCGCGCCGAGCGCCTGGGCGCGCCACGGCTGCGCAGACTCGCGGAGGAGGCCCTGCGCGCGGGCGGCGCCCGCCGTCCCACGCTCGCCCGCAGCGGGTCGGACTCGCTCACCGGCAGCGAACGCCGCATCGCCCGGCTGGCCGCCGACGGCCGTACGAACACCGAGATAGCGGACCTGCTCCACCTGGCCCGGCGCACCGTCGAGACCCACCTGACCAGCACCTACAAGAAGCTGGGCATCCGGCGGCGCGGCGAACTGAACCAGGCCCTGGCCGGGGAGTGAGGGCGCACCGCAACCCCCGTACGGACCACCCCGACCCGCCGCCGGGCAGCGCCGGTCGGGCACACCACCGAGGAACCGCCCGCCCAGCCGGACCGCCCCGGTCGCGGGCGCGATGTCCGGCGACCGCGCGGACGGGTCCCGGCGGTGCCGGGGGCTGTGCGGCGGCGGGAGGGCCCGTGGGCGGGCGTGGTCCGGTGTGGCCGTGGGCGGGCGGGGGTCCGGGCCGCGCCGCCCGCCATGACTCACCCGCCGTCATGAACGCCGGCCCCGCGCCTGACGGTGACGGTCCCGACGGTCCCGCGCCTGACGGCGTGACGGCCCCACGTCTGACGGCCCCTCGCCCGACGGCCTACGGGCCGAGGCGCCGGAGACGCGACAGCCCGCCGCGCCCACCACACGAGAGCCACCGGCCCAACGGCCGTGCGACAGCACTCTGACGACCCCGGCGATACGCGCCCCGGCTCAACAGCCCTGCAAGGGCGCTCCGACGGCCCCGGCGATACGGGCTCCCGGCCCAACAGCACTGTATGAGCGCTCTGATGACCGGGCGATGAGTCCCGGCCCGCCGGGACGGGACACGTCCATCCCAGATTTTGAACACGTTCAACACGGGCGTACGCTCCTGCCATGAGCGACAGAGCCGCCCTGCTGAAGGGCATCCGTGTCCGGCTTGCTGTGTTCGTCGTCTGCCTGGTGCTCAGCGGAGTCACCGCCTTCCCGCTCGTCCACGAACTGCACTGGCTCGACAGCGCGTCGCGCGCCCTGTCCGTGCCCGAGCACCTGCCCGCCCTCAGCGACTGGATCGAGCGGGTGCGCCACGGCCTCGACACCGCCGACGCCGACCACCCGTTCCTGCTGTACGGCACGGACTGGCTGGCCTTCGCCCACCTGGTCATCGCGGTCGCCTTCTGGGGTCCCTACCGCGACCCGGTGCGCAACATCTGGGTCGTGGAGTTCGGGATGATCGCGTGCGTGGGCATCGTCCCGCTCGCCCTCGTCTGCGGGCCGCTGCGGGGGATCCCGTTCTGGTGGTCGCTGATCGACATGGCCTTCGGGGTGTTCGGCATCATCCCGCTCCACGACCTGCGCAGGCGCATCAAGCGGCTGGAGGGACTGCCGGTGAGCAGCGCGAACTCCACCCCGCTCCCCGCTGCTTGAGGCCCGTCGGTCCGGGCGCGGCCCGCACCCGAAGGTCATCTTCCTGCCCGCGCGGTGATTATCCGCTCATCTTCCTGGGCAAGGCTTCCCGAGCCACCGCACGCGATCTTCACGGGTTCTCCCGGGACACCGGGCCGCAGGGCCGCGTGCCTCAGCCCCTCAGAGAGGAAGTGCACCGATGAAGCTTCTCTTCGCCGTCCGCAACAAGGTCTCCGCCCGCAAGAGCCTGAAGAACAGCGCCTGGTACATCTGGTACTGATCCGGCGCCCCAGCCCCCGCCGTACGGCCCCGAGGACATCGTTGTCCGCCGTGTGACCCGCGCCCCGCGGGCGAGCGCGCACCCGGACACCGGCCTCGCCGTACGGCGGGGGCACCGCCCCGGCTCCCACCGCCCTCCCGGAGAACCCATGCCCCTGTCATCCGTGCCGCGCACCCGCACCACCGTCCTCGCCCCCCGGCTGGCCGCCCTCCTCGACGACCACCTCGGCCAGGACGTCTTCCGGCTCGAACCCGACACCGTCGGCGTCGCCGGACACGAGGTCGCGGACCGGATCCTCGCCGCCCGGCGCGCCACGGAGACCGAACGCCCCACGTTCAAACCGCTGCACGGCCGGTCCATCTCCCGCACCGAGGCCTCCTCGGTCACCCGGACCATCGGCAGCGACGTACGCGAGGCGCTGAAGAGGCCACTGCCCGAGAACGTGGACCTCTCCGGGTCCTGGCCCCTGACCGGGCACATGTTCCTGCGCGACCTGATCCTCGGTCAGGATCCCTACCGGCTGCGCATGCTGATGAGCCGCAACCTCGAACTGACCACGAAACTCACCTGGTCCGTGATCGCCTTGGGCGCCGCGCTCCCCGGCTGGCCCCGCCCCGGCCGCGGCCGGCTCACCGCACTGGGGGAGCGGGCGGCGAACGCCACCGGCTACCAGGAACGCCGGTACGCCATGGGCATGTACCGCAGGGCCGCCGCCCCGGTGTGCTTCACCATCTCCACCCTGGTGGCCAACGCGCTCTGGCTCGGTTCCCCCTTCGACGAGGGCATGTCCAACCGCAACATCATCCACGAGTCGCTGCGCCTGCTGCCGCCCTCCTGGAACATCCTGCGCAACGCCTCCCCGGAGTACCCGGCCCTCGACGACAGGATCGGCGCGGGCGACGACGTCCTGCTGCTGCCCCTGCTCTCCCACCGCGACCCGGCGCTGTGGGAGGACCCCGAGGCCTTCCGCCCGGAGCGCTGGGACACGCTCGACCCCGACGACACCCCCGGCTACCTGCCCTTCGGCCACTCCTCCGAACGCTGCTGGGGACGGCACATGGTCATGCCGCTCGCCGAACTCCTGCTGGACCTCGTACGGGGCGCCGGCCTCGTGGTCGACCCCGGTCAGCGCACCGGGAACGTGCCGCTGCTCGGGCTGCTGGGCGTGCAGGACGTGCGCCTCGTCCGACGGGGCTGACGCCGGGCCGCCGCGCGTTCACCGGCCGCGCAGCGCGCACAGCACGTCGACGCGGTTCGTCGTCACGGAGTCGACCCCCAGGGCGAGGAGACGCCGCAGCGAGCGCCGGGTGTCCGGGGTCCACACCGACAGCAGGTGCCCGCCGTGGTGGACCCGGGCCGCCAGGTCCCGGTCCACCAGGCCGAAACGGTAGTTGAGCCATCGGGGCCGCACCGCCTCCAGCAGCCCGGCCCGCGGCGGCGCGAGCGAGGTCCACGTCAGCGCGATCTCCGCGGACGGCACCGCCGCCCGCACCGCGAGCATCGCCTCGGCGCCCGCGCAGTAGTAGACACGGTCCTGGGCCCCGCACTCCCGCACCACCCCGGCGATGCGCCCCACCGCCCGCGGGCCGGGCGCGCCCGGCAGGTCGATCATCACGCGGTGGCCCTCCGTCGCCGCGAGCGCCTCCGCGAGCGTGGGCACCCCGCCGGCCGTGAGGTCGCGCACCTCCTCGGCGGACAGCGACCGCAGCGTCCGCTCGTGCGCCCACAGCCGCTTCAGCGAGTCGTCGTGCAGCAGCACGGGGATCCCGTCCCGGGTCAGCCGTACGTCGATCTCGACCGCGTCCGCGCCCCGGTCGAGCGCGGAGCGGAGCGATGCGAGGGTGTTCTCACGGAAGCGGTAGGGGTCGCCGCGGTGCGCCACGGCCATCACGGTCTGCATGGGCCCCATTGTGTCCCGGACCGCTTCCCGTGCCCCGGGCGCGTCCCGTGCCGCGCCCCGGTCAGGGCGCGAGCCACCGCTCGGTGTAGGCGTCGATCTCGCCGGCGATCCGCGCCTTGCCCGCCTCGTCGAGGAAGGAGGCGTGCACCGCGTTCTTGGCCAGCTCGGCGATGCCCCGCTCGTCCAGGCCGAGGAGCCGGGCGGCGACGGCGTACTCGCTGTTGAGGTCGGTGCCGAACATCGGCGGGTCGTCGGAGTTGACCGTGACGAGCACCCCGGCCCGCACGAACTCCCTGATCGGGTGCTCGTCCAGGGTGCGCACGGCCCGGGTGGCGATGTTGGACGTCGGGCACACCTCCAGCGGGATGCGGTGCTCGGCGAGGTGGGCGAGCAGCTTCGGGTCCTGGGCGGAGCTGGTGCCGTGGCCGATCCGTTCGGCGCGCAGCTCGGTCAGCGCGTCCCACACGGTCCCGGGTCCTGTGGTCTCCCCGGCGTGCGGGACGGAGTGCAGCCCGGCGGCGATCGCCCGGTCGAAGTACGGCTTGAACTGGGGCCGCGGTACGCCTGTTTCGGGGCCGCCGAGCCCGAACGAGACCAGCCCCTCGGGGCGCACCCGGTCGTCGGTGGCGAGCCGGACGGTCTCCTCGGCGGACTGCAGCCCGGCCTCGCCGGGGATGTCGAAGCACCAGCGCAGCACGGTCCCGAAATCGGCCTCGGCCGCCTTGCGGGCGTCCTCGATGGCGTCCATGAACGCCCGCTCGTCGATCCCGCGCCGGGTGGAGGAGAACGGCGTGATGGTCAGCTCGGCGTAGCGCACCTGCTGGCGGGCCATGTCCCGGGCCACCTCGTACGTCAGCAGACGGACGTCCTCCGGGGTGCGGACCAGGTCCACGACCGACAGGTACACCTGGATGAAGTGGGCGAAGTCGGTGAACGTGAAGTAGTCGGCCAGCGCCTCGGGGTCCGTGGGCACCTTCGAGTCGGGGTGGCGGGCGGCCAGTTCGGAGACGATCCGCGGGGAGGCGGAGCCGACGTGGTGCACATGGAGTTCGGCCTTGGGCAGTCCGGCGATGAAGGCGTGCGGATCGCGGGGTGCGTGCAGGTCGGTCAAGGTGTCCCTCCCCGGGAACGGCACCGCGGGGCCCGGGGGCGCGCGGCGCGGGTGATCGGCTGATCGGTGAGCACGGCCATCGTAGGCGCAGGCCCGGCGGGGGTGCGGGGGCAGGCGGGGACGTGGGCGGTGGTGGGGGCGCGGTGCGGGTGGGGGCATGAGCGGGCGCGGCGGCGGCGGCGGGGGTACGGGGTCGGGCACGTGGTCGGCACACGCGCCGGCGCCGGCGCCGACGCCGGCGTCGGCGTCTACGTCGGCCTCGGTCCCGGCGTCTGCGCGGGAGCGGGCGCGGCGGCCGGCTCGGCATGTCCGGGGGTGCGGAGCAAGATCCGCCCGGGGCCCGTGGGCGCAGGGGCAGGCCTTAGCATGTCCTGACGATCGACCGAGGGGGACCGTAGAACATGACGGACGGAACACGGGCGGGCGGCGACGCCGCTTCCGGCGACAATCCGTGGGCGCCGCCGGAGAGTGGCCCCTCCTTGGAGAAGCGTCCCCCCGCGCCCGAGCAGCCCCCGGTGCCGTCGCCGTCCGTGCACGACCAGGCCACCATGGCCTCGATGCCCGCCCAGCCCCCGGCCCCCGGCTTCCCGCCGCCGGGCCAGGGCATCCCCGCGGACGCCCCGCCCGCCGCACCCCCCGGTGACTTCGCCGTGCCTCCGCCGCCCGTCGCGCCCACCGGCCCCGGGGTCTCCGCCGACCCCGGCGGTTACGGCTTCCCGGGCGGTCCCGGTCACCCGGGCGCCGGCTACCCCGGCTACCCCGGCTACCCGGCCTACGGCTGGCCCGGCATGCTCCCCGCCCCGCGGAACGGCATGGGCACGGCGGCCATGGTGCTGGGCATCCTGTCCTGCTGCCTGTTCTGCCTGTACGGCGTGGTCTCGGTGGTGCTCGGCATCCTCGCGGTGGTCTTCGGCATCAAGGGGCGCCGGCGGGCCGAGCAGGGCCAGGCCGACAACCGCGGCCAGGCACAGGCCGGTTTCGTCACCGGCGTCATCGGGATCGTCCTGGGCGTCGCGATGATCGTCGTGTGGATCGTGCTGATCACGACGGCCGTCCACGAGTCCCACACCACGGACCCGTACTACTACGACGGCGCCGCGCGTCCGTCCGCGACGGTCCTCGCCGACCACTGACCACTGACCGCAGGCCGCAGGCCGCAGGCCACTGACCGCAGACCCGCAGGTCACTGACGGCTGACCGCAGGCCGTCGGCCGATGACCGCTGAGACCGGTGGCCGGACCCGGCCGCCCGCGTACGGCGGCCCCGGCCGTCCGCAGGACGACGGTTCCCGCCCCCGTGCACCGCGCCGAAGACGCCGGTGCCCCGCGTCCGGTCACCGCGCCCGCGACGAAGGCCGGCCGTCCCCGCCCACTGCCCGGCAGGCGGCGCCGACCGACCCCGACCGGCGCGCCGAGCAGGGCATTACGATGCCTTGACTGTCAACGGAGGGGAAACCACACCATGTCCAACACCCAGCCCGCACCCGACGGCTTCGGACCGCCGTCCCAGCCGCCGCAGCAGCCCGCGCCGGGCTACGGCTACCCGCAGTCCAACCCCAACTACGGTTACCCGCAGGCCGGTCCCTCCTACCCGGCCGCGCCGCCCGTGGGCTACCCGCAGGCACCCGGGTACGGCATGCCCATGCAACCGAGCAACGGCATGGGCACCACCGGACTGGTGCTGGGCATCATCGGCGTCGTCTGCAGCCTGACCTTCTTCCTGTGGTTCTTCGGGATCATCCTCGGCATCCTCGGGATCATCTTCGGCGCCATCGGGCGGGGCAAGGCCAACCGCGGGGAGGCCACCAACAAGGGCGCCGCGACCGGCGGCCTGGTCTGCGGCATCATCGCCACGGTGGTCCTGCCGCTGCTGGGCATCCTGGTGTTCGCCAGCATCATGGGCAGCGCCAGTACGTTCTGAGGACCCGCACGGCGGGGCCGGCCGTGGCGGGCAGTGCCCGCCCCCCCACCGGCCGGCCCTCGCCACGGCCGCACCACCGAGACCATGCGCGCGCATGCCCGTTCTCCGCGCGGAGACCGCGGTGCGCGCGGGCACGCCGGCCCCGCCCCCAACGGCGCCTCGCGCGGCCCCTGCGCAGCCACCCGCGGCTCCCACGCCGCGCCTCGCGCAGCCCCTACGCAGCCTCCCGCAGCCGCTCCCGGGCCGCCATCAGCGCGAAGCCCAGCAGGTTCGGCCCGTGCCAGCGCTCCGGGTCCGACGCCGCCTCGTCGTCGGCGGCCAGGCCGATGCCCCAGACGCGGTCCACCGGGGAAGCCTCCACCAGAACCCGGTCGCCGGTGGCGAGCAGGAACTCCCGCAGTCCGGGGTGGGCGGCGAACTTGTGGACGCTGCCCTCCACCACGATCCCGAAGCGCTCGCGCGCCCACGTGGCGTCGTCGAAACCGCGCACCAGCCGCCCGGCCTTCTTCGCCTGCGCCGGATGCGGCGCGGCCAGCGCCCGCCGCTCCGCCTCCGCGTCGCCGAACAGCCGCGCCTTGCCCGCCATCATCCAGTGCTCGGCGGTCGCGTACGTCACGCCGTCCACGGTGAACGGCGACGGCCACCACTGGCTCAGGCAGCCCGCGCCCACCTGGCCGTCCGGCCGCGGCCGGTGCCCCCAGAAGCACAGGTACTTGATCCTCGTCCCCGCGCGGACCTCCCTGATCAGGGACTCCCGTGAATCGATCTTCCCCATGCACGCGAGTGTGGCACGCACCACTGACACTCCGTCCCGCCTTTTCCGTGCCGACTCGACACCTGGTCGACAGATTCCGTCGCGTAACCAAAAGGCAACAACGGAATCACTTGTTGGTGCCCCTGTGCTCTGTCAGGATCGGCACTCAATTCGAGCCGGAGCTACGCCACCGGCCCCTGAACGGGGGTGGGGGCGGAGGAGAGCGACATGCACAAGCCGGACACCGCCACCCCGGAACGATTCCCCGCCCGGGACCGTTTCGCCCGCGGCGCGCAGTTCATCGCCGGACGTCTCGGCAAGGGCACCTCGGGCGGGACGCACGCCGTGGTCGACCCGGCCACCGGCGAGGAGGTCCTCAGCTACGAGCCGGCCGGTGCGGACGACGTCGACGCCGCGGTCGCCGCCGCGCGCGCCGCGTTCCCCGGCTGGGCGGGCGCCACTCCGGGCGAGCGGTCGGACGCGCTGCACCGCTTCGCGGCCGTGCTCGCCGAGCGCGCCGAGGACTTCGCCCGCGCGGAGTCCCTGCAGTGTGGCAAGCCGCTCAAGCTGACCCGCGAGTTCGACGTGCCGGGCACGATCGACAACACCGCGTTCTTCGCCGGCGCCGCCCGCCACCTCCAGGGCCAGGCCGCCGCCGAGTACTCCGGCGACCACACCTCCTACGTGCGCCGTGAGCCCATCGGCGTCATCGGCTCCATCGCGCCCTGGAACTACCCACTCCAGATGGCCGCCTGGAAGATCCTCCCGGCGGTCGCCGCGGGCAACACCATCGTCCTGAAGCCCGCCGAGCTGACCCCGCTCACCTCCCTGATGTTCGCCCAGGCGGCCACCGACGCGGGGATCCCGGACGGCGTGATCAACGTCGTCACCGGCACCGGCCGGGAGGCCGGCGAGCACCTGGTCGCCCATCCCGACGTGGCGATGACGTCCTTCACCGGCTCCACGGGCGTCGGCAAGCGGGTCGCCGAGATCGCCACCGCCACCGTCAAGCGCCTCCACCTGGAGCTGGGCGGCAAGGCACCCTTCGTCGTCTTCGACGACGCCGACCTGGACGCGGCGGTCAACGGCGCGGTCGCGGGCGCGCTCATCAACACCGGCCAGGACTGCACGGCCGCCACCCGCGCGTACGTGCAGCGCCCCCTGTACGAGGAGTTCGTGGCGCGGACCGCGGCCCTGATGGGGAGCGTGCGGCTCGGCGACCCGTTCGCCGCCGGCACCGACCTCGGCCCGCTGGTCTCGCACGCCCAGCGCGACCGCGTCGCCGGCTTCGTCGAGCGGGCGCGTGGCTACGCGCGCGTGGTCACCGGCGGAGAGGCACCGCAGGGCGACCTGAAGAGCGGCGCCTACTACCGGCCCACCCTGGTCGCGGACGCCCCGCAGGACAGCGAGATCGTCCAGTCGGAGATCTTCGGCCCCGTCCTGGTCGTCCTGCCCTTCGACAGCGACGACGAGGGGATCGCGCTGGCCAACGACACGCCCTACGGCCTGGCCGCCTCCGCCTGGAGCCGGGACGTCTACCGGGCGAACCGGGCCACCCGCGAGATCAAGGCGGGTTGCGTGTGGGTCAACGACCACATCCCGATCATCAGCGAGATGCCGCACGGCGGCTACAAGTCCTCCGGCTTCGGCAAGGACATGTCCGCGTACTCGTTCGAGGAGTACACCCAGGTCAAGCACGTCATGTTCGACAACACCGCGGTGGTCCGCAAGGACTGGCACCGCACGATCTTCGGAGACCGATAGCCGAACTCCGGCCCGCGCCCGGCCGGACCCTCCCGAAAGGGCACCACGCGCATGGAGCAGTACGAGCCCGACCGCCCGTCACCGGCCCGCCCGGCCGTCACCGGGCGGCACCTGCCGGGCGGCAGGGCCGCCCTCACCCGCCGTTCGCTGCTGCGCGCCGGCGCGGGCGGCGCGTTCTTCCTCGGAGCCCTCGGGGCGCTGAGCGCCTGCGGCATCCCGGCGGCCGGCCGGACGCAGGACGGCGCCGCGTCCGAGGACCACTCGGCGCGGGAGAAGACGGTGAACTTCTCCAACTGGCCCGAGTACATCGACGTCGACGACAGCGGCAAGCACCGTCCGACGCTGGAGACGTTCACCCGGCGCACCGGGATCAAGGTCGCGTACACCGAGGACATCAACGACAACAACGAGTTCTTCGGCAAGATCAAACCGCAGCTCGCCGCCGGCCAGGACACCGGCCGGGACCTCGTCGTCCTCACCGACTGGCTGGCCGCGCGGGTCATCCGGCTCGGCTGGGCGCAGAAACTGGACCCGGCCAACCTGCCGCACGCCTTCGCCAACCTCGCCGAGCAGTTCCGCGCCCCCGAATGGGACCCGGGGCACGCCTACTCCTACCCCTGGCAGGGCGTCTCCGTCGTCATCGCCTTCAACAAGAAGGCGCTCGACGGCGTCGAGGTGAAGTCGGTCTCCGACCTGCTGGACAACCCGAAGCTCAAGGGACGGGTCGGCTTCCTCTCCGAGATGCGCGACAGCATGGGCATGACCCTGCTGGACATGGGCAAGGACCCCGGGAAGTTCACCGCCGACGACTTCGACGCGGGGATCGCCCGGATCCAGAAGGCCGTCGACAAGGGGCAGATCCGCCGCTTCACCGGCAACGACTACACCTCCGACCTCACCAAGGGCGACCTGGCCGCCTGCCTGGCCTGGGGCGGCGACGTCGTCCAGCTCCAGGCCGACAACCCGGACGTCGACTACCTCATCCCGCAGGCCGGTTACATCACCGGCACCGACTGCATGCTGGTCCCCGCCAAGGCCCGGCACAAGACGAACGCCGAGCGGCTGATCGACTTCTACTACGAGCCGGAACAGGCCGCCGCGCTCGCCGCGTACACCAACTACGTGTCTCCGGTCGACGGTGTGCGGCCCTACCTTGCGAAGATCGACAAGACCGCGGCGGAGAACCCGCTGATCCTGCCCGACAAGGCCACGGCCGCCAAGTCGCACGCCTTCCGCTTGCTGAGCGAGAAGGAAGAGGCGGCCTTTGAAGAGAAGTACGCGAAGCTCACAGGGGCGTGACGATGAAGACCACAACAGACGCGACGGAACACAGCGGTGACGTGCGCCTCTCGCAGATCAGCAAGCGCTACGGCGCCTTCACCGCCGTGCACCCGCTCGACCTGACCGTGCCGCAGGGCTCCTTCTTCGCCCTGCTCGGCGCCTCCGGCTGCGGCAAGACCACCACCCTGCGCATGATCGCCGGGCTGGAGGAGCCCACCGCGGGCAGTGTCCGCCTCGGCGACCAGGACGTGACTCATCTGCCGCCCTACAAGCGCCCGGTGAACACGGTCTTCCAGTCCTACGCCCTCTTCCCGCACCTCGACATCTTCGAGAACGTCGCCTTCGGCCTGCGCCGGCGCGGCGTCAAGAGCGTGAAGAAGCAGGTCGAGGAGATGCTGGACCTCGTCCAGCTCGGCGAACAGGCCCGCAAGAAGCCGCACCAGCTCTCCGGTGGCCAGCAGCAGCGCGTCGCCGTGGCCCGCGCCCTGATCAACCACCCCAAGGTGCTGCTGCTCGACGAGCCGCTCGGTGCCCTGGACCTCAAGCTGCGCCGCCAGATGCAGCTGGAGCTCAAGCGCATCCAGACCGAGGTCGGCATCACCTTCGTGCACGTCACCCACGACCAGGAGGAGGCCATGACCATGGCCGACACGGTCGCCGTGATGAACGCCGGACGCGTCGAACAGCTCGGCTCGCCCACCGACCTCTACGAGAACCCGCGCACCACGTTCGTCGCCAACTTCCTCGGCAGCTCCAACTTCATCGAGGCCGAGGTCGACACGGTCAGCGGAGACGAGATCGTCCTCAGCGCCGGCGGCGGCAAGCTCGCCCTGCCCAGGGCGCGATGTTCCGCACCGGCCGGCGCCGGCGGCAGGGTGCTGGCCGGAGTCCGCCCGGAGAAGATCTCCCTCACCCATGCCGACGACGCGGGCGACGTCCCCGAGGGCCGCAACCGCATCACCGGCCGCATCGCCGACTCCAGCTTCATCGGGGTCTCCACGCAGTACGTGATCGACAGCCCCGTCTGCACCGGCTTCGAGGTGTACGCCCAGAACATCGACCGCGACCCGCGCCTGGTGCCCGGTGCCGAGGTCGTCCTGCACTGGAACCCGGCCCACACCTTCGGCCTGGACGCCGCCCAGGACGCCGCCGCCGGTGCCGGGCCGGCCGAGGAGGACGCCGCCTGATGTCCGCCGTCACCGAGGCGCCGCCCCCGCTCGCGCCCACCGCACCCCAGGCGAAGCCGCCGCGCAGGCGCGGCCGCCTCACCCCGTACTGGCTGCTGCTGCCCGGCATCCTGTGGCTGGTCGTCTTCTTCGCGCTGCCGATGATCTACCAGGCCTCCACGTCGGTGCAGACCGGCTCCCTGGAACAGGGCTACAAGGTCACCTGGCACTTCGTGACCTACTGGGACGCCCTGTCGGAGTACTGGCCGCAGTTCCTGCGCTCGGTGCTCTACGCGGCCTCCGCGACGATCCTGTGCCTGCTGCTCGGCTATCCGCTCGCGTACCTGATCGCGTTCCGCGCGGGCCGCTGGCGCAACCTGATCATGATCCTGGTGATCGCGCCGTTCTTCACCAGCTTCCTGATCCGCACCCTGGCCTGGAAGACGATCCTCGCGGACGGCGGCCCGGTCGTCGGCGCCCTCGGCGCGCTGCACGTCCTGGACGTCACCAACTGGCTCGGCTGGACCTCCGGCGACCGCGTGCTGGCCACCCCGCTCGCGGTGGTGTGCGGACTGACGTACAACTTCCTGCCCTTCATGATCCTTCCGCTGTACACCTCGCTGGAGCGGATCGACGGGCGGCTGCACGAGGCGGCCGGCGACCTGTACGCCAGGCCCGTCACCACCTTCCGCAAGGTCACCTTCCCGCTCTCCATGCCCGGCGTGGTCTCCGGCACCCTGCTGACGTTCATCCCGGCCGCCGGTGACTACGTCAACGCCGACCTCCTCGGCTCGACCGACACCCGCATGGTCGGCAACGTCATCCAGTCGCAGTTCCTGCGGATCCTGGACTATCCGACGGCCGCCGCCCTCTCCTTCATCCTCATGGCCGCGATTCTCGTCATGGTCACCGTCTACATCCGCCGGTCCGGGACGGAGGATCTCGTCTAAATGCCCTTCGTCACCTGGCTCAAGCGCCATCTCGTCGTCATCGCGGGACTGCTGACCCTCGGATACCTGCTCCTGCCGAACATCGTCGTCACGGTCTTCTCCTTCAACAAACCGAAGGGCCGCTTCAACTACGAGTGGCAGAAATTCTCCACCGACGCGTGGAAAGACCCGTGCGGTGTCGCCGGAATGTGCGGATCGCTCTCGCTCAGCCTCCAGATCGCCGTCTGGGCGACCCTCGGCGCCACGCTGCTGGGCACGATGATCGCCTTCGCGCTGGTCCGCTACCGCTTCCGCGCCCGCGGTGCCGTCAACTCGCTGATCTTCCTGCCGATGGCGATGCCCGAGGTCGTCATGGCCGCCTCGCTGCTCACCCTCTTCCTCAACATGGGCGCCCGACTGGGCTTCTGGACCATCCTGATCGCCCACATCATGTTCTGCCTCAGCTTCGTCGTCACCGCCGTCAAAGCGCGCGTGATGTCGATGGACCCGCGGCTGGAACAGGCCGCGCAGGACCTCTACGCCGGCCCGTTCCAGACGTTCGTGCGGGTCACCCTGCCGATCGCGGCACCCGGAATCGCCGCGGGCGCGCTGCTCGCCTTCGCGCTCTCCTTCGACGATTTCATCATCACCAATTTCAACGCGGGCTCCACCGTCACCTTCCCCATGTTCGTCTGGGGTTCGGCGCAGCGCGGCACACCCGTTCAGATCAATGTCATCGGTACGGCCATGTTCGTCATCGCCGTACTGTTCGTCCTGGTCTCCATGGCCATCAGCAATCGCCGTACCAAGCAAAAGGCATGACTCACATAACTCGGTAGGGAGTTGAAATCATGGCCCCGAGCGCCATGACCCGTTGGACCGGTTCACTTTCCGAGGCACAGCCCACCCCCTACTGGCTGGACGACCCCGGCCGCCCCCGTCCCGAGGCCGCCCTGACCGGCGCGGAGACCTGTGACCTGCTCGTCGTCGGCGGCGGCTACAGCGGACTGTGGACCGCGCTGATCGCCAAGGAGCGCGACCCGGCCACCGACGTGGTGCTCGTGGAGGGCCGCGAGGCGGGCTGGGCCGCCTCCGGCCGCAACGGCGGTTTCTGTGCCGCCTCCCTCACCCACGGACTGTCCAACGGCCTCACCCGGTGGCCGGACGAGATCCACAAGCTGGAGGCGCTGGGCGCGCGCAACCTCGACGCCGTCGAGGAGACGGTCGCCCGCCACGGCATCGACTGCGAGTTCGAGCGCACCGGCGAGATCGACGTGGCCACCGAGCCCTACCAGGCGCGGGAACTGCGCGACTGGCACGCGGAGCTGGAGGAGAAAGGACTCGCCGAGGGCATCGAACTGCTCGACCGGGACGCCGTGCGCGCACAGGTCGCCTCACCGACCTTCGAGGCCGGCCTCTGGGACCGCCGGGGCGTGGCCATGCTCCACCCGGCCAAGCTCGCCTGGGGCCTCAAGCGGGCCTGCCTGCGGCTCGGCGTCCGCGTCTACGAGCACACCCCCGCCCTCACGCTCAGGCCCTACGGCGCGGGCATGAGCGTACGCACCCCCTACGGCGGCGTCCGCGCCCGGCAGGTGGCGCTGGGCACCAACGTCTTCCCCAGCCTGGTCAAGCGGGTCCGGCCGTACACCGTCCCGGTCTACGACTACGCCCTGATGACCGAGCCGCTGACCGCCGCGCAACTGGAGTCCGTCGGCTGGAAGAACCGCCAGGGGCTGGGCGACTCCGCGAACCAGTTCCATTACTTCCGGCTCTCCGCCGACAACCGGATCCTGTGGGGCGGCTACGACGCCGTCTACCCCTACGGCGGCCGGGTGCGCGCCGAGTACGACGACCGCCCACGGACGTACGCCAAGCTCGCCGGGCACTTCTTCACCTGCTTCCCGCAGCTCGAAGGCGTCCGCTTCAGCCACGCCTGGGGCGGTGCGATCGACACCTGCTCGCGCTTCTCGGCCTTCTTCGGCACCGCCCACCAGGGCAAGGTCGCCTACGCGGCCGGGTACACCGGCCTGGGCGTCGGCGCGACCCGCTTCGGCGCCGAGGTGATGCTCGACCTGCTGTCCGGCGAGCGCACCGAGCGCACCGAGCTGGAGATGGTCCGCAGGAAGCCGCTGCCCTTCCCGCCCGAGCCGCTGGCCTGGACCGGCATCGCGCTGACCAAGTGGTCACTGGCGCGGGCGGACGCGCACGACGGCCGGCGCAACCTGTGGCTGCGGACCATGGACCGGCTCGGGCTGGGCTTCGACAGCTGAGGCGCCGGCGGGCGGACGGGTGGGCCCGCCGCCGTGTGCCCCGGGCGGACCGTGACCCGGGTCACTCCAAAAGGGCCCGCGAACCCGCGTAATGCCCGGTGCGGACCTCCCTCTGGGTTCGTGGGCGCGACAGTGCGCGTCCACGACGAAGAGGGAGGTCTCTCCATGACCGGGACGAAGACGGCGGTCGAGTGGCTGGCATCCGTCGCACCGGATCCGCGTGCCTGCCGCAGGGAATGGGAGCGCGACCCCTACGGGGTCGCCCTGCTGCCCGCGGGCAGGGCCTGGGACGTCCTGATCCTGCCGGGCGAACTCGGCTACCCCACGCTCGACGTGCTGAGCCGGGTGCTCGACCAGCTCGGCCCGGTCCTCGCCGACTTCGGCGACGGCCGCCTGGGGTTCCTCGTACCGCCGGGCACCGCGGCCCGCTGGGTCGGCACGGGTGTCCGCGGCGCCGGGCCCGGCACCTGGATCGTGGCGCCCTGCCCGGGCAGGACCGCCGGGACCCTGCGCTGGCTGGTCCCGCCCGACGGTTCGGGCACCCTCACCGATCCGGCGCTGCTGGAACTGGCGATGCACGAGGCGGCGGCGGCCCTGGCCACGGAGGGCGAGGGCTGACCCCGCGCACCGCCGGACGACGCCAGAGGTCTTGACAACCCAATTGGTCTGGACCAAATTGGGCGCGCTCCGCCCTCCAAACTCCCCCCTGCCCGGAGGCACTTGTGGAACGCGACAGACGATCCGGACCAGCGGTGCGCCGGCTGCTCGCCGGACTCACGGCCACCCTGCTGGCCGTGCCCGGCATCACCGCGCTCTCGTCGGCCGCCCGTGCGGCCGACGCCGGTCCCGCGCTCAACGGCGGCTTCGAGTCAGGTCTGGACGGCTGGACCTGCACGCCGACCGCCAAGACGGTCACCAGCCCCGTCCACGGCGGCACGGCCGCGCTGCAGGCGACCCCGGCCGGCAGCGACAACGCCCAGTGCGCCCGGACGGTGTCCGTCCAGCCCGACTCCCAGTACACGCTGTCCGGTTACGTCCGCGGCTCCTACGTCTACCTCGGCGCGAGCGGCACCGGCACCACCGACACCTCCGCCTGGACCCAGTCCGCCGCCGACTGGCAGCAGCTCACCACGACCTTCCGCACCGGCGCCGCCACCACCGAGGTCACCGTCTACACCCACGGCTGGTACGGCACCGGCGCCTACTACGCCGACGACATCTCGCTCACCGGCCCCCCCGGCACCCCCGGGCAGCAGCCGCCCGCCACCCCCGCCGGCCTGAAGACCGGCACCGTCACCGCCACCACCGTGGACCTGTCCTGGTCACCCGTGACGGGCGCGACCGGCTACGCCGTCTACCGCGACGGCACGAAGGTCCAGGCGGCCACCGGCACCAGCACGACCGTCACCGGCCTGACGCCCGCCACCGCGTACAGCTTCCAGGTCGCGGCCGTGAACGCGGCCGGCGAGTCCGCGAAGTCGGCGGCGGCGGTCGCGACGACGGCGGCGGACCCGGGCGGCCCCGGCAACGGCCAGAACCCCGGCCTGCCCGCCCACGCCCTCGTCGGCTACCTGCACGCGAGCTTCGCCAACGGCTCCGGCTACACCCGCATGGCCGACGTCCCCGACAGCTGGGACGTCATCGACCTGGCCTTCGGCGAACCCACCTCGGTCACCTCCGGCGACATCCGCTTCAACCGCTGCCCGGTCACCGAATGTCCCGGCGTGGAGAGCGACGCCGACTTCAAGGCCGCCATCAAGGCCAAGCAGGCCGCGGGCAAGAAGGTCCTGATCTCCATCGGCGGCCAGAACGGCCAGGTCCAGCTGACCACGACGGCCGCGCGGGACACCTTCGTCTCCTCCGTCTCGAAGATCATCGACGGGTACGGCCTGGACGGTCTCGACATCGACTTCGAGGGCCACTCCCTGTCCCTGGACGCCGGCGACACCGACTTCAGGAACCCGACCACGCCCGTGATCGTCAACCTGATCTCCGCACTGAAGACCCTCAAGGCCAGGTACGGCGGCAAGTTCGTCCTGACGATGGCCCCGGAGACCTTCTTCGTGCAGATGGGCTACCAGTACTACGGCACGGGCAAGTGGGGCGGCCAGGACCCGCGCTGCGGCGCCTACCTCCCGGTCATCCACGCCCTGCGCGACGACCTCACGCTGCTCCACGTCCAGGACTACAACTCCGGCCCGATCATGGGCCTGGACAACCAGTACCACTCCATGGGCGGCGCGGACTTCCACATCGCGATGACCGACATGCTCCTCACCGGCTTCCCGGTGGCCGGGGACACCACCCGCGTCTTCCCGCCGCTGCGCCCCGACCAGGTGGGCATCGGCATGCCGGCCTCCACCCAGGCGGGCAACGGCTACGTCGCCCCCGCCGAGGTCACCAGGACGCTCGACTGCCTCACCAGGAAGACCGGCTGCGGCTCCTACACCACCCACGGCACCTGGCCGGGGCTGCGCGGCCTGATGACCTGGTCGATCAACTGGGACCGCTTCGGGGACTGGCAGTTCCAGAAGAACTTCGACGCGTACTTCGGCTGAGCACCGCGAGCGGCGCGAGCAGGACGAGCCCCAGGCACCAGGCGGCCACCACGTCCAGCGGCCAGTGGTAGCCGCGCCGCACCAGCCCGTACGACACCGCGAGCACCAGCACGGCGCACCCGGCGACCGCCCGTCGCCGGGCCGGCGCCGTCCCCAGCCACGGCCGGAGCACGACGACCGCACCCCCGTAGGCGAGCAGCGCCGTGGCGGTGTGCCCCGAGGGGAAGTACCCGGTCCCCGGCGGCATGACGGAGGTGCCCGGCCGCGCGATCCACTCCTTCAGCGGCACGAGCAGCACGGGCAGCACCGCCATCGTCACCAGCGCCGCGAGCGGCACCGTCCACCACCGGACCGCGCCGTCCCGCCGCCCCCGCCAGGCCGCCCAGCCCGCCGCCACCAGCAGCACCGGCACCGCGACCTGCACGTTGCCGAGGTCGGACAGCACCTCGGAGAAGCGGTCCGGGTGCAGCAGGCCGGCACTGACCCACCGGTCGGCCCGCAGCAGCGGACCATGGTCCATGACCTGCCAGGTGATCAGCACGAAGAGCAGGAGGGGAACCCAGGTCGTTCGAGGATTCGGCACGGCACACAGCTTCGCAGAGGGGCCGCCGTGCCCCGCCGGGCCGGGTGGCGTCCGGGCACCGGCCCCGGACATGCCGAAGGGCCGGCGCAAAGGGGGGGTTCTGCGTCGGCCCTTCGGAGGACGGCCGTCCATGCGATTGCAGCCGTCCTGACCGGAACGTCGCGCGCCCCGGGGGGTTTGGGGCGAGCGACCGTCCGATCGGTGAGGAGACCCGGGGCCCGGGGGCCCCGGTGGTGTGCGCGAGGCACGGACCAGGTCGAAGCTGGGGAGGCTACGGCCTGATACCGTCCGCAGTCTCCTGCGGGCGGGGTGTATCTCTCATCTGGGAGAGAACCTACGGCAGGGCGGGGGGCGAGGACAGTCCGATCGGCGTCCTGTCATCCACCCCGCACACCTTCTTCACACGGTCTGCCGCCCCCGTGCCACCTGTGCGCGGACGCCGCTCAGATGCGCGCGAACGCCTGCTCGATGATGTCGAGGCCCTCGTTCAGGAGGTCCTCGCCGATCACCAGCGGAGGCAGGAAACGCAGGACGTTGCCGTAGGTGCCACAGGTCAGGACCAGCAGGCCCTCGGCGTGGCAGGCCTTGGCGAGCGCGGCGGTCGCCTCCGGGTGCGGCTCCTTCGTCGTACGGTCCTTGACCAGCTCGATCGCGATCATCGCGCCGCGCCCGCGGACGTCGCCGATGACGTCGAACTTCTCGGCCATGGCGGACAGGCGGTCCTTCATGACCTCCTCGATCCGCCTGGCCTTCGCGTTGAGGTCGAGTTCCTTCATCGTCTCGATGGCGCCGAGGGCACCCGCGCAGGCCACCGGGTTGCCACCGTAGGTGCCGCCCAGGCCGCCCGCGTGCGCGGCGTCCATGATCTCGGCGCGGCCGGTCACGGCGGCCAGCGGCAGGCCGCCCGCGATGCCCTTCGCCGTGGTGATCAGGTCCGGCACGATGCCCTCGTCCTCGCATGCGAACCACTGGCCGGTGCGGCAGAAACCGGACTGGATCTCGTCGGCGACGAAGACGATCCCGTTGTCGGCGGCGAACTGGCGGATGGCCGGCAGGAAGCCCTTGGCCGGCTCGATGAACCCGCCCTCACCGAGCACCGGCTCGATGATGATCGCGGCCACGTTGTCCGCGCCGACCTGCTTGGTGATCTGGTCGATGGCCTGCGCGGCGGCCTCCGGACCCGCGTTCTGGGCACCGGTGGGCCAGCGGTAGCCGTAGGCGACCGGCACGCGGTACACCTCGGGGGCGAACGGACCGAAACCGTGCTTGTACGGCATGTTCTTCGCCGTCAGCGCCATGGTGAGGTTCGTACGGCCGTGGTAGCCGTGGTCGAAGACGACGACGGCCTGCCGCTTGGTGTACGCGCGCGCGATCTTCACCGCGTTCTCGACGGCCTCGGCGCCGCTGTTGAACAGGGCCGACTTCTTGGCGTGGTCACCCGGCGTCAGCTCGGCCAGCGCCTCGGCGACGGCCACGTAGCCCTCGTAGGGGGTGACCATGAAACAGGTGTGGGTGAAGTCGGCGAGCTGCGCGGAGGCACGGCGTACGACGGCCTCGGCGGAGGCGCCCACGCTGGTCACGGCGATACCGGACCCGAAGTCGATGATGCGGTTGCCGTCGACGTCCTCGATGATGCCGCCGCCGGCGCGCGTCACGAAGACCGGCAGCGTGGAGCCCACGCCCTGCGCGACCACGGCCGTACGCCGGGCCTGCAGCTCCTGCGACTTCGGGCCGGGGATGGCGGTGACGACGCGGCGCTCCTGCTCAAGTGCGGTCATGGGGGCTCCCTGAAGAGATCATGCGTTGGGGGGCTTGTTCGAGGACGGCGTTTTTCGGACGCTTTTCCTTCTTTTCTCGCAGGTTAGGACGGCGGAAGGGGGGTGGGCATGCTCCATGTGGGCGTTGTCGGCGGTCGGGGTTGTCCGCGGTGGATATAGAGGTGGACGGGGAGGGGTACGCACCGGGCGACGCGGGCACCGGCACCCTCACGTGCCGCCTCGCCGCGCGATCGGTGAACTCCCCTTCGCCGAGGGTTAGATTGACTCGCTGATGGTGACGGTGGACGAACGGCTGGCCGGGGAGCGACGGCGATGGACGACGGCGGGACGCAGGACGCGCGGGGCACGCATCCGAAGCATGCGGACCCGGTGCCCGGGCAGGGCGGCCCGGTACCGCAGCAGTACCCCGGTTCGGGGCTGCGCCCGGCCATGCCGCGAGAGGCTCCAGCGATGCCGCCGCGGCCGCCGGCCCCGCCGGCCGCGCATGCGCCGGTCGTGCCGGGTGCGCCGACAGCCTTCGGTGCCGGTCCCCGTTCTGCGGTCGCCGCCTGGCTCGACACCCCTCGCCCCGCCGCCGCGCCCGGCATCTGGCGGTTCGGGCACCGGTCGCCCAAGGGCAGTGAGCCCACCTCGGGCCGACTGCCCGCGATCACTGCCGTCGGCCTGCTGATCCCTCTGGTGGCGGCCTTGCTCGTATGGTCTCTGTGGCGGCAGGGCGCCGTACCCTACGAGTCGGCGCCGCTGAAGCTGTTCACGCCCGACGACTGGTGGTGGGGAGGCACGGTCTCCCCCCGGGGCTGGCAGGGACGTGAGGCCAGAATCCTCTACGACGGTCTCTTCTTCGGCATCCTCGTCTACGCCGTGGCCCGGCTCGGCAGCTGGACCGAGGTCGTACGGCACTACGTGGGCCGCCGCCCGCAGCCGGCCCGTGCCCTGTACGCCGCGGTGGGCGCACTCGGCGTGCTGAGCCTGGTCTTCCCGGCGGCCTTTCCCCTGGTCAACTGGGACCGGGTGCCCGTCGTCGACCCGGTGATCTCGCTCGTCGCCCTAATCTCCGGCGGCTACCAACTGTTCACCCATGACTTCGTCAACGAGGGGTTGAACACGCTGATCACCCTCCTGGTCGTCTGGCCCTTCGCCCGTCTCGGCGGCTGGTGGGCGTACGGGCGGGAGCTGGTCGCGCGGCGCCGGGCCGCCGCCGATCCGGCCGCGCCGCCGCCCGCCGACCTGCCCCGCTCCCAGTGGCCCGGGCTGCGGCACGCGGGCCAGCACCAGGCCGCCGACGTGCTCACCGCAGAGGTGGCCGCAGGGCGGATGAACGACGTCGACTGCGCCCGCGTCGAGCGCGCCTGGGAGGGCGCCCGGCGCGAGGCGCGGCCCGCCGTCTTCGCGGACACCGTGCTGCGCCACGGCGGCGCCGCCTGGACCCACCCCTCCGGGCAGCGCGACCTGCCCGCCCGAGCCGCCCGGCACGACCTGCTGGAGGGTCAGGTGCGGCTCGGGCGCTGGGTGGCGGGGGAGCGTGCGCCGCGCGCCTACCACGACGCCGGCGCGGCCCTCGGCCCGGACCTGCTGGGCACCTCCCTGCTCGTGATCGGACCGCCCGGCTCCGGCAAGACCCGGCACGTCGTCGGGCCGGTCACCGAGGCACTCACCCTCCAGGCCCTGACCGGCCGGTGCGCGGTCGTCACCGTCTGCGCCGCCGGTACGCCGCTCGGCTCCGACAGCGCCTACGACGTCGTCGTGCGGATCGGCGACCCCGCCTCCGCGCACGACCTCGACCCGTACGCCGAGTCCGAGGACCCCGACGAGGCCGCCGCCTTTCTCGCCGAGGCGCTGGTCGGCGACCTCGACACCGTGAGCACGCAGAGCGCCGCCACCGCGCTCTCCCAGCTGCTCGGCCCGTACCGCGCCGTGCACGGCCGCTTCCCCGCGCTGCCGGTGCTGCGCGAACTGCTGGAGGGCGACCCCGGGGCCCTGGCCGCCCTGCGCGCGGGCCTGGCCGCGGGGGAGCGCGCTCCCGAGGGCACCGGCGGGCGCGCCGACGCGCACGCCGTGATGCGCCGCGAGCTGGACGCCCGGATGCGGCAGGCCGGCGGCGCGACGGACGCCGGGCCGGCCCTCGCCGACCGGCTCGCCCTGCTGGACCGGCCCGTCTTCGCCGGCTTCTTCGGCAGCGCCGCCACCGGCGACCGGCCCTTCTCGCTGCGCGCCGTCGCCCACCACCCGCTGCGGGTCCGCGTCGAGCTGCCCGAGCGCGGACACGAGGAGGCCTCCCGGATCATCACCCGGCTGGTCCTGGCCCAGTTCCACGGCGTCGCGCGGGAGGCCGGCCGCCCGCACTTCGCCTGCCTGGTCCTGGACGACGCCACCGGCACCGTCACGGCCGAGTCGGTCCGCCGCATCCAGCGGCTGCGGGCGCACGACGCCGGGGTCGTCCTCGCGCTCCGCTCGGTCGCGGACGTGCCGGAGGCCCTGCACGGTCCGCTGCTGGGGGCCGTCGGCTGCCGCATGGCGCTGTCCGGGGTGACCACCTGGGACGGCAGCCGGTTCGCGCACGCCTGGGGCACCGAGTGGGTGGAGACCAAGGAGGTCGCCAAGCACACCGTCTTCGCCGACCAGCCGATGACCCGGGCCCTCCACGCCCTGCGCAAGCTGGTCACCGGCAAGGCGGTGACCACCGACGCCGTCACCACCAAGCAGGTCGAGCGCGAACGCTGGTCCGCCTCGCAGCTGGCCCACGAGGTGCCGCCCGGGCACGCCGTGCTGTCGCTGACCAGCGTGGCGGGCGAGCACGCCCCGCCGCTCCTGGTGGACCTGCGCGGCTGAACCCCGCCCCTGCCCCGCACCGGATCCCACCGCCAAGTGAACCGGACGGCCCCGGACGGCCGTCCGGTTCGCGCCGACCGTACAGTGAGGCAGAATCGACACAGGCCGTTCATACGCGACGGCCAAAACACCGCAACCATCACCAGTTCACCAGATCACAGATCGACGCTCTCCGGTTCACCGGTCACCGGTCACGGTCACAGTCACCGGATCGTTCGGACGACCCGGCTGACCAAGCTCACCCAGACCTCCGCAGACCTGAAGGTCCCATGCCCCCGACGCTCGCCTCACTCGTCCACCACTCCGCGCTCAAACTGACCGTGCGCGCGGGCGGGGACCGCCTGGACGTGCCCGTCCGCTGGGCGCACGTCAGCGAGCTGGCCGACCCCGTGCCGTACATGGAGGGCGGCGAGCTGCTGCTGATCACCGCGCTCAAACTGGACGCGGAGGATCCCAAGGCCATGCGCCGCTATGTGAAGCGGCTGGTCGCTGCCGGTGTGGTGGGACTCGGCTTCGCCGTCGGGGTGAACTACGAGGAGATCCCCGAGGCGCTCGTCGCGGCGGCCGAGGAGGAGGGCCTGCCCCTGCTGGAGGTACCGCGGCGCACCCCCTTCCTCGCGATCAGCAAGGCGGTCTCGGCCGCCATCGCCGCCGACCAGTACCGGGCGGTCACGGCGGGCTTCGCCGCCCAGCGCGAACTGACCCGGCAAGCACTCAACTCCGGCCCCGAGGGGCTGCTCACCGCCCTGGCCGCGCAGGTCGACGGCTGGGCGGCGCTCTACGACGCCTCGGGCGCCGTCGTCGCCACCGCACCCGAATGGGCGGTCCGCAGGGCCGCCCGGCTCACCGCGGACGTCGAACGGCTGCGCGACCGCCCCGCGCCCGCCTCCGCCGTCGTCGGCGGACCCGAGACCGAGGACCGCGTCGAACTGCACTCCATCGGCACCGGGCGCCGCCCGCGCGCCGCGCTCGCCGTCGGCACCGCCGCCGCCCTCGGCACGGCCGAGCGGTACGCCGTGCACTCCGCCATCGCCCTGCTGACCCTCACCACCGAGCGCTCCCGCTCCCTGCACGCCGCCGAGCAGCGGATCGGCGCGGCCGTGCTGCGCATGCTGCTCGCCGGTCAGCCCGACCACGCGCGGGCCGTCGCCGGGGACCTGTACGGCAGCCTGCTGGACGCGCCGTTCCGGGTGATCGTCGCCGAGTCCGCCTCCGCGTCCGCCGCGCGGGCGCACGCCGACGCGCACGCGCGGGTGCAGGCCGCCAAGCCCGCCCCCGCCGCCGTGCCGGCCGCCGTCGGCACCGGGGGCGACCCGCTTGCGGGCCTGGCCGAGGTGGTGGAGGCCGCCGCGGCACGCTCCGGGGAGGCCGTGCTCGTGGTGCCCGACGGGGCACGCCTGGTGGTACTGGCCGGGGACGGCGGCACGTCCGTCTCCGCCTGCGCGGAGTACGCGGGCGCCCTGGAGGCCGCGCGGGCGGCCGCGGTGTCCGAGCAGACGGCGGGCGAGGAGGACGAACTGGTCGTGGGCCTGTCGGCCCCGGCCGGTCCGATCGCCGCCGCGGCCGCGTTCAAGCAGGCCGAGCAGGCGCTGTCCGTGGCGCGACGGCGCGGGCGGGTGCTGGTCGAGCACGAGCAGCTGGCGTCGGGGTCCGTGCTGCCGCTGCTGGCCGACGACGCGGTGCGCGCGTTCGCGGACGGGCTGCTGCGGGCGCTGTACGAGCACGACGCGACCGGCCGCGGGGACCTGGTGGCCAGCCTGCGGGCCTGGCTGTCGCGGCACGGCCAGTGGGACGCGGCGGCGGCCGACCTCGGCGTGCACCGCCACACCCTGCGCTACCGGATGCGGCGCGTGGAGGAGATCCTCGGCCGTTCCCTGGACGACCCGGACGTACGGATGGAACTGTGGCTGGCCCTCAAAGCGACGGCGACCGACTAGGAGGTCCTGTCGTCACATTCCCGCCTCCCCCCGGCGCCCGGCACGCCCTCTCGCCGCACCGGACGAAAGCCCGAGCACGCCCAGTTCGGAGGACTTCCGCCGGCACGCCGGGAGCACGCACCGGACGCCCGCGGGGCCGCCTTCAGGGCGACGACGAGAATTGGACGAGAGGACCTGCTGCTCTGGCCGGAAAGGTCTGCCGGGAAGATGCCGGGCGTCGCGGGCCGGTGAACCTTTCCGTTCACAGCACCAAAAAGCTGCGAACAAATGGGCACCCGGCACGCGCCCTCGCGGCGGCGCCGGAAGGCCCTGGTGGCTCCGCCGCAAGGACCCTCCGCCGCAAGGACCCTCCGGCGCCCTGCGACCGCAGGCGCGCCGGACGCCGCGAGCTGACCGGAACCCGCTTTCGTCCGCAGCTCTGAGACGGCCCGCCCACGCCCGGCCCCCACCTGCGCCAAACCGGCGCACACCCCGTCGTCACTGCTCCACGCCGGACAAACGCCGCCCGGTCGTCCCCGGCCTACCGTTGTCGACGCAAGTACTCACCTCACCTCCAACGCGGAAGGGCCGGGACTCGTCCAATGACATCCACCACCGCCTTCTGGCTCGCCGGCCGCCAGGCCACCGGCGAGGACACCTTCGACGTCACCTCCCCGTGGGACGGCCGGACCGTCGGGCAGGTCAGCCTGCCGACCGACGCCCAGGTCGAGGAGGCCGTGGCCGCCGCGCACGCCGTGCTGGACGAGTTCGCCGCCACCCCGGCCCACGTACGCGCCGCCGCCCTGGACCACGTCGGCAAGCGGCTCGGCGAGCGCGCCGAGGAGATCGCCCAGCTGATCTCCGCCGAGAACGGCAAGCCCGTCAAGTGGGCGCGCGGTGAGGTCGGGCGCGCGGTGTCGGTGTTCCGGTTCGCCGCGGAGGAGGCCCGCCGGTTCAACGGCGGCGAGGCCCAGCGCCTGGACACCGACGGCGGCGGCCAGGGCCGCCTCGCGCTGACCCGCCGCTTCCCCAAGGGCGTCGTCCTCGGTATCGCGCCGTTCAACTTCCCGCTGAACCTGTGCGCCCACAAGGTCGCCCCGGCCATCGCAGCCGGTGTCCCGATCATCCTCAAGCCGGCCCCGGCCACCCCGCTGTCCGGCCTGATCCTCGGTGAGCTGCTCGCCGAGACGGAGCTGCCCGCCGGTTCCTGGTCGATCCTGCCGGTCTCCAACGACCGCATGCCCGCCCTGGTCCAGGACGAGCGGCTGCCGGTCATCTCCTTCACCGGGTCCGAGAAGGTCGGCTACGCGATCATGGACTCGGTGCCGCGCAAGCACTGCACCCTGGAGCTGGGCGGCAACGGCGCGGCCGTCGTCCTCGGCGACTGGGCGAGCGACGAGGACCTGGACTGGGCGGCGAGCCGCATCGCCACCTTCTCCAACTACCAGGGCGGCCAGTCCTGCATCTCCGTGCAGCGCGTGATCGCCGACGCCGCCGTGTACGACCGGCTGCTGCCGCGCATCGTCGCCGCCGTCGAGGCCCAGGTCACCGGTGACCCCTCGGACCCGAAGACCGACGTCGGCCCGCTGGTCAGCGAGGACGCCGCGCGCCGCGTGGAGTCCTGGGTGCAGGAGGCCGCCGACGCCGGCGCCGCTGTGCTCACCGGCGGCAAGCGCGACGGCGCGTCCTACGCGCCGACCGTCCTCGCCGAGGTGCCGGCCGACGTGACGATCGCCCGCGAGGAGGTCTTCGGCCCGGTCCTGACCGTGCAGAAGGTGAACGGCGAGGCCGAGGCGTTCGCCGCGGTCAACGACTCCAAGTACGGCCTTCAGGCAGGCGTGTTCACCCACGACGTGCAGACCGCCTTCCGCGCCCACCGGGCCCTCGAGGTCGGCGGCGTGGTCGTCGGCGACGTGCCGTCCTACCGTGCCGACCAGATGCCCTACGGCGGCGCCAAGCAGTCCGGCGTCGGCCGTGAGGGCGTGCGCTACGCGATGGACGACTACACCTACGAGCGCGTCCTCGTGCTGACCGGTCTGGCCCTGTAGGCGGGACGGTCCTCCACCGGCGGCGGCCGGAGCCCACTGTGCGGGGGCTCCGGCCGTCGCCGTTCGCCGTCCCCCGCGGGCCTCGGCCGACGAAGCCGACGTGCGCGAGCCGCACCGGGCCGTGCCGCCGGGGGCGGACGCCGTGCACGCCGTCGGCGGCGAACGCCGCCCGGACCGCCGTGCGGTCGTACGGACCCGAGGCGGGCGCGGCCAGGGTGAGCACGGCCGCCGCGTCGTCGTCCGACAGGATCCCGACGGTGCCCTCGCCCGCCGGCTCGGCGGTCACCTCGGCGACCGCGTCCCCGAAGTCGCGGGAACGGTAGGGGAGTCCGTCGGTGCCGCCCGGGACGGGGGTCACCGCGTCGCCCGCCTGCTTCGTGCGGCCGGCGGTCCCGGCGCCCGTCTGCTCGTCGAAGCCGGCGGCGTCCAGGCCGTGTTCGCGCACGGGACGCGGGGCCGCGGGCTCGCCGTCCAGGGCGAGGGTGGTGCGCAGGCCCATGTCCTCGCTGGAGGCGCCCGCGAGGAGTTCGTACGCTCCCGGTTCCCGGTCGAAGCGTTCGGTGCCCTCGGCGCCGGTGGTGAGCGGGGGAGGCCGGTGCGGCCGGCCGGCCGGCAGGCAGGGCCGGGTCGAGGGCGCCTCCGGCGCCGCGCCTCCTCGCCGGCCGCGCCGGCGGGCGGGACGCGCGGGAAGGCGCCGGACGCGGTGCGCAGCAGCACCCGGTCCACGCCCTCGGCGAAGTCGACCCGGTCCGCGCCGAACCGCTCGTGCAGGCCGTCCAGCGGGGTGGAGCGGTGCATCGACGTGCCGCTGTACCGGTCGAGTCCGCACTCGTCGGCCGGCGGGCCGGCCACCGCGGTCCGGGCGGTGGGGTCGAGCGGGAGCAGACCGTCGTTCTTGAGCGGGACGGCCCCCTGCTCGGCGGCTTCGCGGGCCGGGGCGCGGGGGGCGCCGGGGCCGCCGGCTCCGCGGGTCGCGGTCCGGGCCGAACCCGCCGAGCCGGAAGCGGACCGAGAACTGGCGGCGCACCGCGGTGGACACCCCCGCCGGGCGCGGGGGAGGGCGTCCGTCAGGGGGCCGTCGGCGCCGGTCCGGAACTGGCGCGCACGGTCAGCTCGGGCGCGATGAGGACCACCTCGGCACCCTCGCGCCCGTCGAGCTTGGCCACCAGGCGCTCGACGGCGTGCCGGCCCATCTCCTGGGCGGGGACGGCGACCGAGGTGAGCCGGACGGAGGCCTGGACGGCCACCTGCTCGGGGCAGATGGCGGCCACCGACACGTCCTCGGGCACGGCCCGGCCCTGCTGGCGCAGCAGGGCGAGCAGCGGCTCGACCGCGGACTCGTTCTGCACGACGAAGCCCGTGGTGCCCGGCCGCTCGTCGAAGATCCGGGCCAGGGTCGCCGCCATCGCGTCGTAGCCGCCCTCGCAGGGGCGGTGCAGTACCTTCAGGCCCAGCTCGCGCGCCCGGGAGCGCAGCCCGTCCAGGGTGCGTTCGGCGAAGCCGGTGTGCCGTTCGTAGACGGCGGGCGCCTCACCGATGACAGCGATGTCGCGGTGGCCGAGCTTCGCCAGGTGTTCCGCGCACAGCGCGCCGGTCGCGCCCCAGTCGAGGTCGACGCAGGTCAGTCCGGTGGCGTCGGCGGGCAGTCCGATGAGGACGCAGGGCTGGTGGGTGCCGCGCAGCAGGGGCAGCCGCTCGTCCTCCAGCTCGACGTCCATCAGGATCATCGCGTCGGCGAGCCCGCTGCCCGTCACCCGGCGCACGGCGTCGGGGCCTTCCTCGCCGGTGAGCAGCAGGACGTCGTACCCGTGGGCGCGGGCGGCGGTCGCCACGGCGATGGCGATCTCCATCATCACCGGCACGTACATGTCCGTACGCAGCGGGATCATCAGGGCGATGATGTTCGACCTGCTGCTGGCCAGCGCGCGGGCGCCCGCGTTCGGGTGGTAGCCCAGTTCGCGGATGCTGTGCTCGACCCGCTCCCGGGTGCTCGCGGAGATGGACCGCTTGCCGCTGAGGACATAGCTCACCGTGCTCGCCGAGACTCCGGCGTGCCGCGCGACCTCGGCGAGGGTGACCATCAGCTCTCCAAGCTGGGTGAAGCGCTTCGACAGTGCGCCTGACCGGTAGGGTTGATTGTGAGGTTGGTTTCGACAGTATCCCCAGTTCCCAGTAGGTGTCCATAGCCTGTCGAAGCGCTTCGACAGGTTTCCCGCCCGGCAATCCCCGTTGGACCCGGACGCCCCCTTGCGCCCCCGCCCCGGCGGACCCCTGCGCACATGCTCCCCCCGCATGACACCACACCGGGACACCCGCGGCCGCACCGGCCGCCCGCACGCTCGGCGGCCCGCACGCCAGGGGTGGTGGCACCGTCCGGTATCGGGTACATACGAACCAGTGGCACCGGTCGGTGAAGAAAACACCCAAGATCCCTATTCGCGGGGCGCGTTCCCGCGGTGAGGTGAGCCTCATGTCCGCACCAGCGACCAGCAGACCCACCGTGAGCGAGCGCGAAGCCCGGCAGGTGGCGGAGGACGCCCGGGAGCAGCACTGGCGCAAACCCAGCTTCGCCAAGGAACTGTTCCTGGGCCGCTTCCGGCTCGACCTCATCCACCCCCACCCGCTCCCGGCCGACGACGACGTGCAGCGCGGCGAGGAGTTCCTGGCCAAGCTGCGCGACTTCTGCGAGACGAAGGTCGACTCCGCCCGGATCGAGCGCGACGCGCGGATCCCCGACGAGGTCGTCACCGGGCTCAAGGAGCTGGGCGCCCTCGGCATGAAGATCGACACCAGGTACGGCGGTCTCGGACTCACCCAGGTGTACTACAACAAGGCCCTCGCCCTGGCCGGCTCCGCCAGCCCCGCCATCGGGGCCCTGCTCTCCGCGCATCAGTCGATCGGCGTACCGCAACCGCTCAAACTCTTCGGCACCCAGGAGCAGAAGGACACGTTCCTGCCCCGCTGCGCCCGCACCGACATCTCCGCCTTCCTGCTCACCGAGCCGGACGTCGGCTCCGACCCGGCCCGCCTGGCGACCACGGCCGTGCCCGACGAGCGGGGCGACTACGTCCTGGACGGCGTGAAGCTGTGGACCACCAACGGCGTGGTGGCCGACCTGCTCGTCGTCATGGCGCGCGTACCGAGGTCGGAGGGGCACCGGGGCGGCATCACCGCCTTCGTCGTCGAGGCCGCCGCCGAGGGCGTCACGGTGGAACACCGCAACGCCTTCATGGGCCTGCGCGGCATCGAGAACGGCGTCACCCGCTTCCACCGGGTCCGCGTCCCGGCCGCCCAGCGCATCGGCGAGGAGGGCCAGGGCCTCAAGATCGCCCTGACCACGCTCAACACCGGCCGGCTCTCCCTGCCGGCCATGTGCGCGGGCGCGGGCAAGTGGTGCCTGAAGATCGCCCGCGAGTGGTCCGCCGTCCGCGAGCAGTGGGGCAAGCCGGTCGCGCTGCACGAGGCGGTCGGCTCGAAGATGTCCTTCATCGCCGCCACCACCTTCGCCCTGGAGGCCGTGCTCGAACTGTCCTCCCAGATGGCCGACGAGGACCGCAACGACATCCGCATCGAGGCCGCCCTCGCCAAGCTCTACGGCTCGGAGATGGCCTGGAAGATGGCCGACGAACTGGTCCAGATCCGCGGCGGACGCGGCTTCGAGACGGCCGCCTCCCTCGCCGCCCGCGGCGAACGCGCCGTCCCCGCCGAGCAGATGCTGCGCGACCTGCGCATCAACCGCATCTTCGAGGGCTCCACCGAGATCATGCACCTCCTGATCGCCCGCGAGGCCGTCGACGCCCACCTCTCGGTCGCCGGCGATCTCATCGACCCCGGCAAGTCCCTCCAGGACAAGGCGAGGGCGGGCGCGAACGCGGGCGTCTTCTACGCGAAGTGGCTGCCGAAGCTGGTCGCGGGCCCCGGGCAACTGCCGCGCTCGTACGCCGAGTTCCACCCGCGCGGGCACGCCGACCTCTCCGGGCACCTGCGCTTCGTCGAACGCCACGCCCGCAAGCTCGCCCGCTCCACCTTCTACGCCATGTCCCGCTGGCAGGGCCGGATGGAGACCAAGCAGGGCTTCCTGGGCCGCGTCGTGGACATCGGCGCCGAACTGTTCGCGATGAGCGCGGCCTGCGTGCGCGCCGAACTCCTGCGCACCCGCGGGGAGAACGGCCGCGAGGCCTACCAACTGGCCGACGCCTTCTGCCGCCAGGCCCGCATCCGCGTGGGCGAACTCTTCGACCGCCTGTGGAACAACACCGACGACCTGGACCGCAAGGTCGTCAAGGGCGTCCTCGGCGGGGCCTACGAGTGGCTGGAGCAAGGAATCATCGACCCCTCGGACGACGGCCCGTGGATCGCCGAGCCGGAACCGGGCCCCAGCGCACAGGAGAACGTGCACCGCCCGATCCGCTGACCACCCGCCCCGCCGGTCCAGCGGCGGCCCTGCAGGCCCCCGCCCCGCCCCACGGCGACCGCCGCCTGCCCCGCGGCGCGGCGGTCCCGCGCCGGGCCTGCCGTCAGGCGGGCCTGTCCCGGGGCGGTCCCGTGCCTGGCCCCGCACGGGCGGGACGGGCGCCCCCGCGGCGCGCGCCGGCGCGCATGCGCCGGCGCGCGATCCGGGGCGCCCCGAACCCGCCCGGCGGACGCGCTGTCCTGAGACACAGGCGGTGCGGCCACAATGGGGGGATGAGCGACAGTCCAGCCCCTCTCGCCGATCCGCATCTCGTCTTCGACCCCGTCAGCGGGGACGGACCCAAGGACGTGGTCGTCCTCGGGTCCACCGGGTCCATCGGCACCCAGGCCGTCGACCTCGTGCTGCGCCACCCGGACCGCTTCCGGGTCACCGCGCTCTCCGCCAACGGCGGCCGGGTCGGTCTCCTCGCCGAGCAGGCGTTCCGGCTGCGGGCGCGGACCGTGGCCGTGGCCCGCGAGGACGTCGTACCCGCCCTGCGCGAGGCGCTGGCCGCGCAGTACGGGAGCGCCGGGCCGCTCCCCGAGATCCTGGCCGGGCCCGACGCGGCCACCCACGTCGCCGCCTCCGAGTGCCACACCGTCCTCAACGGCATCACCGGATCCATCGGCCTGGCCCCGACCCTCGCCGCCCTTGAGGCGGGCCGCACCCTCGCGCTCGCCAACAAGGAGTCGCTCATCGTCGGCGGCCCGCTGGTCAAGGCAGTGGCCGAGCCGGGTCAGATCATCCCGGTGGACTCCGAGCACGCCGCGCTCTTCCAGGCCCTGGCCGGCGGGACCCGGGCGGATGTGCGCAAGCTCGTCGTCACCGCCTCCGGCGGCCCCTTCCGCGGCCGTACCAAGGAAGAACTCGCCGACGTCGGCGTCGAGGACGCCCTCGCCCACCCCACCTGGGCGATGGGTCCGGTGATCACGGTGAACTCCGCGACCCTCGTCAACAAGGGCCTGGAGGTCATCGAGGCCCACCTGCTGTACGACATCCCCTTCGACCGCATCGAGGTCGTCGTCCACCCGCAGTCGTACGTCCACTCGATGGTCGAGTTCACCGACGGGTCCACCCTCGCGCAGGCGACGCCCCCCGACATGCGCGGGCCCATCGCCATCGGCCTCGGCTGGCCCGAACGGGTTCCCGACGCCGCCCCCGCCTTCGACTGGAGCAAGGCCTCCACCTGGGAGTTCTTCCCCCTCGACACCGAAGCCTTCCCCTCCGTCGGCCTCGCCCGGCACGTCGGCCGGCTCGCGGGCACCGCCCCGGCCGTGTTCAATGCGGCCAACGAGGAGTGCGTCGACGCGTTCCTGCGCGGCGCACTGCCCTTCAACGGGATCATGGAGACCGTGACACAAGTGGTCGAGGAGCACGGCACACCCCGCACGGGAACTACGCTGACCCTGCCGGACGTCCTCGAAGCGGAGACCTGGGCCCGCTCCCGCGCCCGGGAACTGACAGCGCAGACGGCGACCGCGGAGGCGCGTGCATGACGTCCCTGATGATGATCCTCGGCATAGTCGTCTTCGTGATCGGCCTGCTGGTCTCCATCGCGTGGCACGAGCTGGGACATCTGTCCACCGCCAAGCTCTTCGGCATCCGCGTGCCGCAGTACATGGTCGGCTTCGGCCCGACGATCTTCTCGCGCAAGAAGGGCGAGACGGAGTACGGCATCAAGGCCATCCCGTTCGGCGGCTACATCCGCATGATCGGCATGTTCCCGCCGGGCGACGACGGCCGGGTCACCGCCCGCTCCACCTCACCCTGGCGCGGCATGATCGAGGACGCCCGCTCGGCCGCGTACGAGGAGCTGGAGCCCGGCGACGAGAAGCGCATGTTCTACACGCGCGCCCCGTGGAAGCGGGTCATCGTCATGTTCGCCGGCCCCTTCATGAACCTCGTCCTCGCGGTGGCCCTGTTCCTCATCGTGCTGATGGGCTTCGGCATCTCGCAGCAGACGACCTCCGTCAGCTCCGTCTCGCAGTGCGTCATCGCGCAGAGCGAGAACCGCGACACGTGCAAGAAGGGCGACGCGCTCTCCCCGGCCGCCGCCGCGGGGATGCGGGCCGGGGACCGGATCGTCGCCTTCGACGGCGTCAGGACCGACGACTGGGACCGCCTGTCCGACCTCATCCGCGCCAACCCCGGCAAGCAGGTGCCGATCGTCGTCGACCGGGGCGGCCATGACGTCACCCTGCACGCGAAGATCGCCACCAACCAGGTCGCCAAGAAGGACTCCCACGGTCAGATCGTCCAGGGCCAGTACGTCACCGCCGGGTTCCTCGGCTTCAGCGCGGCCACCGGCATCGTCCGCCAGGACTTCGGCCAGTCCGTGACCTGGATGGGCGACCGGCTCGGCGAGGCCGTCGACTCCATCGCGAGCCTGCCCGGCAAGATCCCGGCCCTGTGGGACGCGGCCTTCGACGGCGCCCCCCGCCAGCCCGACTCCCCGATGGGCGTGGTCGGCGCGGCCCGCGTCGGCGGCGACATCTTCACCCTGGACATCCCGCCCACCCAGCAGCTGGCCATGGCCATGATGCTGGTCGCCGGCTTCAACCTCTCCCTGTTCCTCTTCAACATGCTGCCGCTGCTGCCGCTGGACGGCGGGCACATCGCCGGCGCCCTGTGGGAGTCGCTGCGCCGCCACCTGGCCAAGGTGCTGCGCCGCCCGGACCCGGGCCCGTTCGACGTGGCGAAGCTGATGCCGGTGGCCTACGTCGTGGCCAGCGTCTTCATCTGCTTCACCATCCTCGTCCTCATCGCGGACGTCGTTAACCCCGTCAAAATCACGTAGCAACCCGCTGTTCGAGGCGGCCGGGCAGGTGTCCTGTCCGGCCGCCTCCCATTGAGTGGGTTTGCCGGGTGGGATGTGCCGATGATCGGGGCGGTGCCGTAATCTCGAAGCCTGGAGCCCGCCGCAGAACGGGGCCGGACCTTGATCCACGACTTGGGGTTGCACAGCAGATGACTGCGATTTCTCTCGGCATGCCGTCCGTTCCGACCAAGCTCGCCGAGCGCCGCAGGAGCCGGCAGATCCAGGTCGGATCCGTGGCGGTCGGTGGGGACGCGCCGGTCTCCGTGCAGTCGATGACGACGACGCGTACGTCGGACATCGGTGCGACGTTGCAGCAGATCGCGGAGCTGACCGCGTCGGGCTGCCAGATCGTCCGCGTCGCG
>NZ_JOIY01000055.1 GCF_000720185.1 Streptomyces sp. NRRL S-340
AACCGATGTCGCTGCCGGTCACAACGCGGACGGGCGTCTTGAGGCCATCGCTTCCAACGGAGGCGGTGTCTACCACCGGTACAACACCAGTGAACAGCCCTACTGGTCCAACTGGGGCTACCTCAACGGCCCCGGCCCCGGCATCGACTACTGAACACCTGCGCCAGTGATGTCGAAGTGCCGCAACTGAGTCACCGAGCCGGGCACTCGCCGAACGCCGGGACGGCTTCGGGGAGTGCCCGGGAGCGACGGTTGACCCGCCTCGCAAGTGGCGTACCGGTGCGGTCGGCCCACACCGACCTGGCTGTTCTCCATCTGCCGCGTGGCGCCGGTGTACTGCCGCTGCACGCCCGCCGAGGCGGTGCCGTTTTTCAGGAAGCCTGTCTCGTCGACGATCAGCACACCGTTGTCGGCACCGAGGTGCTCGTGGACGTAGGCGCGCACGTCGTCACGGAGGGCGTCGGCGTCCCAGCGGGCGGTTCGCAGCAGCCGCTGCATCGGCCCGGGGCGGGCATGGCCGGCCTGCTCGGCCAGCCGTCAGCAGTTCTTCCGCTCGACGCCGGAGAGCAACCCGAGCACGAACGCGCGGGCAGTGGCACGCGGCTCAACCCGCCTGAACCGGCCCGCGATTCGGGCCATGGCCTGGTCGCACATCCTGTGTGAGGGGGCGCGGGCGCGGACATGAGCCTCCCTCGGGGATGCGCGGGAGGGGCACAGGCCTCCCCCGCGGCGCGACTGGCGCCGCGGGGGAGCCGGACCGAGTGCCGGAGAGTGCGTCAGAGGGTGCCGGCGAGGGAGACCGCGCCGAGCGTTCCGGTGATGCCTCCGGCGGCGACCGGCGCGGTCGGACCCCAGGTGCGATCGACGTGGCGGATCGTGTGCACGATCCGGTCGTCCACGGTCGTCACCGCCACCTGGAGTTCGCCGTCGACGGTGCCGGCGGCCACGGACCTGGCCGTCACGGTGCCGAGGTAGTCCTTCAGGTCGGCGAAGGGCGCCCAGGTGGCGTTCCCGTAACGGATGGAGTGGTACTGGCGGGTGCCGTTGTCGGTCGCGATGACGATGTGGGCGTCGCTGCCCGCACCGGCCATGGCCACAGAAGTGATCGGGCCTGTGGCGCCGGCCGCCCGGGCCACGTCGCCCCAGACGGCCCACTGTCCGTTGGTGTGGCGGACGGAGTGGTACGCCTTGCCGCCGGACACGGCAATGATCTGGAGTTCGCCGCCGACGCTGGCGGTGGCGACGGAGGTGACGGCGCCGATCGGGCCGACCGCGTCAGCGACGTCGTGGAACGGGGTCCAGGTTCCGTTCGCCCCGCTGCGGACCGTGTGGAACACCTTGCCGCCCGCGACGACCACGACGTGCAGGTCGGCGCCGATCGACACGGTGGACACCTGTGTGATGTCGCTCAGCGCGCCGGCCGCGGTGTTCACGTCGCCGAACTTGCTCCATGTACCGTCCGCCTTGCGGATGGTGTGCCAAAGACGGCCGCTGCCGCCGAGCGCCACCACGTGGGTGTCGCCGTTGATCCCGGCCACGGCTGCCGTGCGCACCCCGCCGATGCTCCCGGCCTTGGACTGGACGTCTGTGAATCCCGTCCACGAGCCGTCGGCCAGCCGGATGCCCTGGTACAGCGTGGAGCCGGCCTGGACCAGCATCTCGCCCTTCCAGCCGGGGGTCAGGGCCCGTACCGACTGGATCCAGTCGGTCAGGTCGTCGGTGCGTACGCTGATGGCACCCGTACGGGTCTCCGTGTCCGGGCTGCCGAGGCAACCGCCCTGCCAGGAGCGTGAGTTGATACCGACCAGTTCGCCGGCGGAGTTGAGGAGCGGGCCGCCGGTGTCGCCCTTGCAGATCGCGTCGGTCCCCTTGCCGGTGATGGCGTACGTCGTCGCGTCGGCGGTGTCGAGGACGAAGGAGCCGGTGTGGAGTCTGTCCGTGACCCATGCGGTCTTGGTGCGGCCGAACCCGGCCGCCGTCAGCTCGGAACCCGCGGCCGGGGCGGCGGTGGCTCGCTTGACGCCCGAGATCCCGGCAGCAGGCGTGGCGAGGCGGGCGAGGACCAGGTCCCGGTCGGTGCGCGACTCCAGGTCGACCACCTCGATGGCCTTGCCGTCGCTGAGGGTGGCGGTGCTCTTCAGCGCGGGCTTGCCGGACGGGACCGGGGTGCCGGGGGTGGCGGCGAAGCAGCTGGACGCCGTCGCGATCCAGTTCTGGTCGACGAGGACGCCGGTGCAGGCACGGGAGTTCGCCTCATCTCCGATGTTCAACTTGACGACGGAGGAGAGCTGTCCGGCAGCGGCTTCGGGGCCTGTGAGCGCATGGGCCGGGACCGCGGAGATCAGGCCCGCGGAGACCGCCGTGGCCGACACGAGGAGACCGGTGATCCGCGGGGGGTGCGGACGGGAGACAGACATGGAATTTCCTTCGAATGAGCGATTGCGTGGGAAATCGGCTGAGGGCGCCACCGTGAATTCCGCCCGGGCGCGCGCGAAGACGCTGTGGCCGGGTTGCGCGGGACCACGGGCGTGACGGGCTCGGCGTGCGAGGCCGCAGCGTGGTCGGGAGACGGCCGGAATCGGCGCACGGCGAACCGGAAGCGGCACACCGGCGAAGAACACAGGGCTGCCCGATGTGTTATTTGGTGGTGCGGATTTCCATGAGCATGAATTCGCGACCCTTCTCGTCGGCGCTTTCACCCACCGGTGTCCACGCGTTCTTGTTCACGTCGAACGACTTTTCCTCGGTACCCGTGGTCATGTCGACCTGGGCCGAGTAGCTGTTGCCCTTGACGGCATACACAGAGGGGATCTCAAGGGTCAGGTAACCGGCCTTTCCGGTGACGCGGAAGCAGATCTTGTCGTTCGCTCGGGCCCACACCTCCATCAGGTCGGTGGCGCTCGTGCAATCCGCGAGAAGAATGTGCCCGTCGCCGCGCTTCAGGGTGATGCCCCGCTCGGCGAGGATCTTGTCGGCGTTCGGGTAGCCGAAGTCCTCGATGGCGTAACCAGGGCCTTCCTCGGCGACCGACTTCATCGCGGGAGTGTCCGCCATGGATCCACCGGTCCCGCCGACGGTGATCGCGCACCATGCCAGAACGCCCGCGCCAAGCGCCGCGCCCACCGTGCGGAGCATCGTCCTGCGTGCCTTCATCACTGTCCTGTCGTCGGTTCGGGGGAAACCCGAAGCATGTGTCAACGCGGAGGTGAAGGCTGCTGTCCAGCCGAAGGAAAATGAACCCGAACCCGGGTTCACCGCCCCGTGGAAGCCCCCCCACTCCCCGAAAGAGCGTAACTGTCGGCCCGATATGTCATCTCCCTGGAAAAGACAGGAAAGCGGAAGACGGTGGTGAGACCGGTCCCCGCCGGGCCTTCCGTATGGAAACACCAGAGCATGAATCCAGTCAACGGGCGACACGTGATATATGTCACGCCGGGCTGAGGTTTCCCGTATTGCCCGGACTTTCGCATTTCCTTTCCGTTTTCCGGAATGCTGGATTCCATACGGCCGGCCGTGGACGATCACCTCGCGCGCTGTGCCTTGCCGGGCCGGTTCCTCGGCTGCTGCCCCCGTGCCGCCTTCGCGGAAGGGGGGCGGGAAGCAGGCCACGAAGAAGGCGGCGGAGAAGAAGGCAGTGCCGCTGCCGCGCGAGCGCCCCGGCCCGCTCGTAGCGCTTGGCTGCTCACGGCGGCTTGAAGCTGCGAACAAAGTGGGCCCCGGCGGGCGGCGCCCGGCACGCGCCCTCGCCGCGTTGCCGGAAGGCCCTGGCAACTCCGCTGCAAGGACCTTCCGGCGCCTTGCGGCCGCACGCACCGGACACCGCCCGCTGACCGGAACCCACTTTTGTTCGCAGCTCCTACCGCCGGTGCCGACGAGCCACCAGTGGCCGGGCCGGGCGAAGTTCGGCGGTGTGGGTGAGCCGGTCGACGGCCGGGGTCCGGCGTCCGGGCTGGGAACGATGAGCTGACGGGAGTGGCCGGACAGGGCGCGGTCGGCGATGCCGTCGTCCGGACCGCGTGAACTCCTGGCCGCGCAGGGCCTCCAGCAGGCGTCGACGGGCTCCGGCCAGGGCGTGGCGGCGCGCGAAGCTGCCGCGCACCGTGGAGGGGCCCGCGACGACGCCGACGGCGGCGAGCGCCGCAACCACCACGGGGCCCACCGGGCCCGGATCGCCGCACCCGCTGCCCGGCAGCGCTGAAGAAGCCCGCCGATCGTCTGCATGCCGGACTTCAGGAGCGCGGACGCCCGCCACCACGCGAGCAGCCGCTTCGAAAGGGCGTGGGTCTTCTTCTCGGGGCGGGTGTCCTGCGCCGCCCGCCGGGCAACGCCCTGGCGGGCACCCTCGCCAGGCAGCCGCCCGTGCCTTTCCGCGCACTTGCAGGTGAGGCCCTCAAGGACGTCCTCGATCCGCTTGCGGCGGGTCGGGGACTCCTGCCTGAGGGAGCCGCAGACCCGCATGTCCTACTACATTGATGCCCCGCCCGATATGGAGGATCAGATGATCGATTTCGCGTTCGAACCGCGCCAAGACGACGACTCCTGGTCCCCGGACTGGCATCCTGATCATCCGACCCTGAACGGTTCGGACTTCTGTCTCCAATACTTCAAGGCGGACCGACGGCTCATCATCCACGGTGCAGACCTCAGCGTGCGCCTACTGGGTGAGCCCGTGGTCGACTTCGCACTGATGCTGGACTACGCCACCCGGGAACTCATGGACCAGAACAGCGTCTCGGCCGAAGCCAGCTTGACCCAGCACCTGTACTCGTTCCTTCGAGAAGAACAGGTTGTCACCCTGACGACAACGTGGCCGCCGGGGACAGTGGCACGGCTGTCCTGGTCGGAGTTGCAGGAGCTGACCGAAAGAGCAAAGGACGAAGCGGTGCGATTGATCACCACCGCACACCCGGAACTCCGCCACAACACCTGGCTGAGGCAGACAGTGGGGCAACCGCCCGCTGCCTGAAGGGCTTTCCCGCAAAGGGGCTTTGAGGCGCTGGGTGACCTGCTGGTTTCTGTGTCACCCGGCAAGGACGAGATGGTGAAGGCGGGCGATGCCGAGCACGGCGTGATGGACGCCGTCGCCTTTCAGGCGGCAGTCGCGGGGGATCTTCCATCCCTTCATACGGGCGAAGGCGTGCTCGGCGCGGGCCCGGACCTTGCGGTGGGAGGCACAGTGTTCCTCCTTCCGGGCAGTGGGTTCGGTTCGGCCGCGTTCACGGCGGTGCGGGATGACCGGACCGGTACGTCGGCAGCCGCCATCTGCAATGACCGCCGTGCTGCGGGGCTGCCTTCGCGCCGGACAGCTCCCGCGCCTTGCAGTCGTTGCGGTTGCCGGGCAGCGGCCGGCTGACGGCGACGACGAGCCGGGTGCCGGCGTCGATGACGACCTGGTGCACATCTCCCCAGCCCGCAGGTGACAGCGGGGGCGCGGCGGGTCACGCGGACGGCGGGACGCCGTCGGTCACCACCCCGCCGATGAGGTCGCGGACGAGGGCTGCCGCCTGGGTGCGGGCCTGCTCCGGCTCATCGGTCTCCGTGATCGTGATGGACAGCTCGGTGAGCGCGCCGTAGAAGGCGCGGGCGACCAGGGTGGCCGGGTGGGGCCGCAGCCGGCCGGCCTCCAGAGCGGCGTTGACGATGTCGAGGACCAGGCCGCCGAGGTGCAGATGATCCAGCTCACGCCACCGCGGCCAGCCCAGGGCGACCGGGCCCTGCTGGAGCACGACGTGCCGATAGGTGTCGTCGGCACAGACCTCAAGAAACGCGTCGACACCCCGGTAGGCGCGCTCACGCGGATCGGACACGGGCGCGATCGCCGTGCGGATGCGTTCCGTGGCCTGTCGTTCCAGCTCCTCGAAGACGGCTTCGAAGAGTCCGGGCTTGCCGTTGAAGTGGTGGTACAGCGCCCCCCGTGTCAGCCCGGCGGTACGCACCAGCTCCTCCGCGGAGACGCTCGCGTAGTCCCGCTCACTGAACAGTCGCAGCCCTGTGTCGAGCAGGGTGCGGCGCGTGTTCTCGGCGTATCTCTCGCGCAGTGTTTCCATACAGTATGGATACCACATACATTGCGTATGTCAGATTCACTCTGTATGAATGGCGGGCGTGATGGAGAAGTCGGTGGACGTCGTGATCGTCGGAGCCGGGGTGGCGGGGCTGGTTGCCGCCCGCGACCTGCTACGGAACGGGGCGGACGTCCTGGTCCTGGAAGCCCGCGACCGCGTCGGCGGCCGGCTCCTGAACGGCGAACTGCCCGGCGGCTCACCCATCGAAGTGGGCGGACAGTGGGTGGGCCCCACCCAGCACCACGCCATGAAGCTGATCGGGGAACTGGGCCTGAGCACCTACCCGACCTACGCCGCTGGCGAGCACATCGGAGAGTTCGGCACCGCCCGCTCCCGGTACACGGGCCGGATTCCCAAGCTGAACCCCCTGGTCCTCGCCGACATCGGGCAGGCTCAGTACCGCCTGGACCGGATCGCCCGTCAGGTCGCGGCGACCGACCCGTGGCGGGCACCCCGGGCCGGGCAACTGGACCGCCAGACCTTCGACACCTGGCTGCGCAGGACCGCCCGTACCACCGGTGGCCGGGACTTCTTCCGGCTGGTCACCGAGGCGGTCTTCTCCATCGAGCCCGAGGACATGTCCGCGCTCTGGGCCGCCTTCTACGTCGGCGCGGCCGGCGGCCTCGACCCGCTGATCAATGTCGTCGGCGGGGCCCAGCAGGACCGCGTCGTGGGCGGGACGCAGCGCATCGCGCTCGAACTGGCCAAGGAACTCGGTGACCGGATCGTCCTCGAAGCCCCCGTCACCGACGTGGACCGGCAGCCCGCGGCGGCCTCGGGCGTCCGCGTCACCACGCGCGGGGGCCTGACCTTCCGCGCTCAGCGGGCCGTGGTCGCCGTGCCGCCGCCGCTCGCCGCCCGCATCCGCTACACCCCGGGCCTGCCCGGCGACCGGGACCAGCTCGTCCAGCGGATGCCGATGGGCCGGGTCATCAAAGTCAACGTCGCCTACGAGGAGCCCTTCTGGCGCCACGCCGGCCTCAGCGGGCAGGCCAACAGCACCCACCGCCCGTTCGGTACCGTCCTCGACAACACCCCCCACGACGGCTCGTGCGGTGTGCTCGTCGGCTTCCTCGAAGGCCGCCACGCCGACACCGGCTCACGCATGGCCCCCGACGAGCGCCGCGCTCAGGTGATCCACGACCTCGTCGGCTACTTCGGCCCCCAGGCTCGCACGCCCCTCGCCTACATCGAACGCGACTGGGCGCAGGAGGAGTACAGCCGAGGCTGTTACGGAGCATTCACCGTGCCGGGCACCCTCACCCGCTTCGGCCCTGCGCTGCGCCGCCCGGTCGGCCCCCTGCACTGGGCGGGCACCGAAACCGCCACGCGCTGGGCCGGCTACATCGACGGAGCCGCCGAATCCGGCCACCGCGTCGCCGCCGAGATCCTCCCCGAGCTGTCCTGACCCCGACCCGTGAGCGAGGCCCGCGCCATGACCGCCACACCCGCCACCACCCACGATCTCGACGCCCTCGTCGCGCGACTCGCCGCCGGCGAACGAACCTGGGCCCGCACCTCCCTCGCCGAACGGCGCGAGCTGCTCCTCGGCATGGCAGCGGCCACCGCGGCCGTCGCCGAGCAGTGGGTCCGCACCGCGGCCGGGATCAAGCAGCTGAACCCCGCCTCCCCGCTCCTCGGAGAGGAATGGATGAGCGGCCCGTATGCGGTGCTCAGCTACCTCCAGGCACTCCAGAAGACGCTGCGCCGCCTGGACGAGGGAGCCGACGTCCTCGGCGGCACCCGGATCACCCCGGCGCCGGGCGGTCGGCTCGCCGTCCAGGTCCTGCCCTACGACACCTACGACAAGCTGCTCATGAGCGGCTTCCACGCCGAGGTCTGGACGTCCCCCGGCATCACCGCGGAGCAGCTACGCGCCACGGCCGGCCTCACCCAGCGGACACCGCGGCAGACCAAGGGAGTGGCCCTCGTCCTGGGCGCCGGCAACATCTTCTCCATCCCGCCCCTTGACGTGCTCTACCAGCTGTACGCCGAGAACCGCACCGCCGTCCTCAAGCTGAACCCCATCACCGACCCGCTCGCCGACGTCTACCGGGCGATCTTCGAACCGCTCACCGACCGGGGCCTGGTCGAGACCGTCACCGGCGGACCCGAGATGGGCGCCGCACTCACCGAGCACCCCGGTATCACCGCCGTCCACATGACCGGCAGCGAAGCCACGCACGACGCCGTGGTCTGGGGCACCGGCGAGACGGCGACGGCCGCAAGGGCCTCCGGCACACCCAAGTCGGCCAAGCCCATGACCAGTGAACTCGGCGGCGTGGCCCCGGTCATCGTCCTGCCCGGCTCATGGTCCGAGGCGGACCTGCGCTACCAGGCCGAACACGTCGCCACCATGCGCCTGCACAACAGCGGCTGCAACTGCATCGCCGGCCAGATCCTCATCCTCAGCTCCGACTGGCCGCAGAAGAACGCCTTCCTCACCGCCCTGCGCAGGGCACTGGCGACCGCACCGGCCCGACCGGCCTGGTACCCCGGCTGCGAGGCCCGCGTGCACTCCGCCCGCGAGCTGCACCCCGGTCACGCGGAAAAGCCCGGTGGCACTTCAGGACCTACCCTCCTCACCGGCCTGGACATCACCGACGCCGACGAGTCCGCCTTCACGACCGAGTACTTCGGACCGGTCCTGGGCGTCGCCGAACTGCCCGGCACCGGAGACCGGTTCCTGAGCGCCGCCGTCACCGCCGCCAACGACCGCCTCCGTGGCACTCTCGGCGCCAACCTCATCGCCCACCCCCACACCGTCAAAGCCCTCGGCCACCGCCTCCGCGCCGCGATCGCCGACCTGCGCTACGGCACCGTCGCCGTCAACGCCTGGACCGGCGTCGGCTATGCCACACCTCGCGCCACATGGGGGGCCTTCCCCGGGCACACCCTCGACAACGTCCAGAGCGGCATCGGCGTCGTCCACAATGCCCTCCTCCTGGATCACACCGAACGCACCGTCGTCACAGGCCCGTTCAGGCCCGCACCACGATCCGTGCTCCACGGCGAGCCGTCCCTCTCCCCGAAGCCTCCGTGGTTCGTCACCAACACCACCGCCGCCCGCACCGGCCGACTCCTCACCGAATTCGCCGCAAACCCTCGATGGCGGGACCTCCCGGCCCTCTTCGCCTCCGCGATGAGCGGCTGATCTCGGCGATGAGGCGGGGCCGCGTGTTACTGGCGTGAACTCGTTGTCGTCGGTGTGCACACCGTTGAATCCTCCACACGACCGTGACTACCGTGACATCTCGGCTTGATCACAAGTTCGCCGACCGGGCAGGAGATCGGGAGTGGGTACCAGCGGGGCGAGCGGCAGCGACAGCCGGTTACGGGACGAGGATCGGCACGAGGCCACGCCGGACGCCCATGGCGGGTGGTCCCTCGTGCCGGTCGCGCTGTTACGGCATGCGGGTTTCCCGGTCGCTTTGCTGGACCGGTTCTCCGATGTCCCGGCGGCCCAAGGGGCCGACCTCCTGCTCGCCCGTGCCGACGCGGCTCGTCATCTAGCGCAGGAGGCCAAGGCCGCGTTGCGCGAGGCCCGGGTTGGCAGCCAGGGGGACCTCTCCTCGGGCGTGGGGATGCTCCGGGCCTTCGGGGACCAGGATCTGGCCCGGCTGCGGGCCGCCCTCGCGCCGTCAGTTCTGGAGGTCGTCGAGCGATATCAGGACGCGGCACTCGGTCTGGACCGGATGTGGACGGAGTTCGAACGTGGCATCACCGAAGGGCTTGCGCGGGCCCGCCACGACGTGAAGGAACTCTTCAGGGATCCGGCGCTGAAACAGGTCCTGTTGCTGTCCAACGACGCGCGTTTCCCCGAGTTCGAGGACTGGATCGACGGGGGAAGCAGCGGATCGCCCGGACGGATGCGGCGAATGACCGATCTGCTCGCCATGTACCTCCAGCGGGTCACGACGAAGAACGAGACGCATTCCCATTTCGGTCCCATGGGCGTGGCCCGGGTGTCATCGGACACCTCGGGTGTCTCCTGGGCTGCCGGCCCACTGCGCAGGACCGCTTTTCTCACCCATTGGGCGGGAGAACAGCTGGCCGAGACATTCAGCCGCCGCCCCGGGACGTTCGAGGAAGTGCGGCCCCGGCGCCGGCCGCTCGCGTTCGCGGAGGGTTCGCGGCTCGCGCTGTACGCGTTCGAGTCGGTGACGGGGATGCCCGACGGCTGGCGCTTCGTGGCCGTGGCGACCGCCACCCTCGATGACGACCAACTGTGGCTGTGGCGACGGTGCGATGGTGAGCGCACGGTCGCCCGACTGCGTAGGGCCTGGCACCTGCGGGAAGACGAAGGCGATGCGCCGCTACGGGGCTTCGATGACGTCCTGCACGAATTGATCGAGAAGGACTGGCTGGTCGGTCGCTGGGAGATCCCCATAGGCTGCCCGTATCCACTACGCGTGCTGACCGAGCACCTGCAGTCCCCGGACGTGCTGCGAACAGCCGACGGCGACCGCGATCTGGCGACGGCGGCACGGTTCGAAACGATGTTGCAGGAGTTCGCGGCCGCTCCGGCGGTGAACCGCGCGCCCCTGCTCGCCGGCATGAAGGAACACTTCCAGGAGATCACCGGAGCCGCTGCCAACCGCGCCGGTGGCAGACACTACGCCGATCGGAGCATCCTGTACGAGGAGGCCCTCGGGCCCGTCCGGGACCTGCGCATCGGCCAGGACGTCGCCGACCTGATCGGCCGTGAACTGGCCATCGTCTACGACCTCGCCTTGCTCGCTCCCCGGCTGCGGGTCCGCCGGGAACTGCAGGTCCTCGGCCGCTGGCTCGAACGCCGCTTCGGCGCGGAGGCGGACGTCCCGCTGGAGCACTTCTACAACGGGTTCTACGCCGACAGACCGGAACTCGTCCGCGAGTGCGAGGACATCGACCGGGAGATCACGGCCGTAGACCGCGAGGTCACCGCGCTGCTCCTCGACGGACATCAGGAGGGAGCGGACGAGGCGGTCGTCGACCGGGAGCGCCTGGAGGAGTTCCTCGCCCGCTTCCCGTCCTCACCGCCCGCGCTGTGCAACCCCGACGTCATGATCGCATCGGCGAACGCCGAGGCACTGGCTCGCGGGGACCTGCTGGCCGTCGTGGGCGACTGCCACGGTCTGCGTGAACTGCTGACGCACTCCAGTTTCGCTCCACTGATCCAAGCCGAGGCACCGGAGCTGCTCGATGAGGTGTACTCCCGATACCAGGACCTGCTCGACGGCGACGAACTCCTGCTCGACCTCGCTCGGGCTCACCCGGACAAGACGGGAGCACAACTGGCCTATCCCTGCCCGGACCTCGAGGTCTACGGCCTCTCGGCCAAGAGCCGGGACCAGGTGCTCCAGCCACAGCAGCTGTATGTCACCGTCCGCGGCGGACGGCCCCAGCTGCGCGCCCACGGAACCGAGAAGCGGCTGAAGCTGCTGGCGCCGCTCGCCGGCGGTCCCAGCATCCGTCAGGATCCGCTGTCACCCTTCGCCTTCCCCCGCCACTTCGGCGGCATCGGTCTGGACGCCGCCGGCCATGACCGCCTGCCCCGGATCCGGTGCGGCCGGGTGGTCCTCCAACGGGCCCGCCAGCGGATCCCCGCGCAGGCCTTCCATGGCTGGAGCCCAGGCGTGCACCGGGGGAACGGGGACGCGGCCGAGTTCGCGGCAGGGCGCATGCTCCGGCGTGCTTTCGGCCTGCCCGAACAGGGCTTCGTGAAGATTCCGGGCGAGCCCAAGCCGGTGTATGTCGACTGGCAATCGCCGCTCCTCGTGCGGCAGGTCTTCCGCCTCGTACGAAAGACTGATCTGCCTGTCGATTTCACCGAGATGCTGCCCTCACGGGAGCAGCTGTGGCTTGAGATCGAGGGACAGCGGTTCACGAGCGAGCTGCGTTGCGCTGTCTTCTCCCCGCGCGCCGGTCGACCTTCTGAACGAGCCCGCTGACCCGACGGCGCAGGACCGGCGACTTCACGGCGCGCAGACGGACCACCGTGCGTTTCGATTCCCTCTCCCTTCCCTTCCGGCTCATCGTCACATCAGCCGTCCGAGCGACGTGAGGAACACTCATGCTCAGGAGTTGCATCGTTCAATTGCCCTTCCCCTCCACACACGACCCCGACCCGCTGCTCTCCCAGTACTACGAGGACTACGACCGGACGTTCCGGGACTTCCTCCCCGAGTACTTCATCCCGTCGGACGGATTATGGGAGATTCCCTTATGGGTGGCTCACCTGACCGCTCTGCTCAACACCGCGGGTATCGACTCCGCCTTCAGTGACCTTTCGAAGGTCCCCGCCGAAGCGGAAGCCTGCTGCGAACCGCTGTTGCGCGATACAGCGGCCGGAGACCTCGTTCTCATCTCGCCACTGGCACAGAACTTCCGGCTCGCCCTCGACATCGCGAAGCGGCTGGAAGCCGCCGGGCGGCGCGTCGTTCTCGGCGGCAACATGGCCCCGCTGGCACCGAAGGACGCCGTGCACATCGTGCACCGGGGGCAGCTCGACGCCGACTTCGTGCGCAGACTCGCCCGTCTGGCGGCCGGGACCGGCGGTGCCATGGAGAAGCCTGTGGAGCGTGGCCTGTCCGCATCGCGCATCACCTGGGCCCCGGACTACCGGCATCTGAACGGCTTCGGCGGGAAAGTGCCTCTGCTGAGACTCAACGCCAGTCACGGCTGCCTCTACGACTGCGCGTTCTGCGGTGACGCCTGGAGCAGACAGCTCATTCTCGTGGACAAGAAAGCCCTGGCCGCCGAGGTGGACGAGATCACCGCCCGGTTCCCCGAAACCCGGCTCATCTACATCGGGGACAAGACGTTCGGCCAGTCGAGAGAAGCGGTCGAGAACCTCTTGGAGGTCTTCCGTGACCGTCCCGGGTACAGGTTCATCGCGCAGACGCATGTCATGCAGGTGAAGGACTGGGTCGTCGAAGCCATGACCGAACTGGGCGTCGTCGCGGTGGAACTCGGCTTCGAGTCGGCGGACTCCCAGATGCTGAAGCGTCTGGGAAAGCTGTCACGCGGCCTGAGCGACTACACCAAGAAGATTCACACGCTCAGCGACGCCGGTCTGAAGGTCGTGCTGAACATGATGGGCGGACTCGACGAGGAGGGCGAGCGGTCACACGCCCAGACGATCGAATGGCTCGAGGAGAACAGCGCTTCCCTGTGGCTGTTCAACCTCTACAATTTCGTCCCCTATCCGCTCACTCCTGACTTTCCACAGCTACGTGAGCGCATTTTCGACTGGGACTTCGCGAACTGGCGGGAAGACGCCCCAGTCGTCTACCGGCCCCAGCACCTGACTCCCGAGCGGAGCTGGGAGCTCTTCCAGGAGAAGATCGCCGTCGCCCGCCGTATCGTCCGCACGCCTGTCCCTGACCTGCCCGTTCCAGTTCGTGGGGAGACGAAATGACCCAGCAGCTACCGGACTTCGAGGCATTGCAGCACAGCGTCAAGCCCGAGGACTTCGAGACGGACCCACTGCCGGGATGGGCCGGCGTCGCCACGCTGTTCGGTGCCCCCACCACCTCGATGTCACAGGTGGACGTCGGCCCGGACGGCTGGGTGGTGTCCGGTATTCCCTTCGACGCCACCGCCAGCTCCCGCCCGGGAGCCGCGGAAGGCCCCCGGGCCGTACGGCAGGCAAGTCTCGTGTTCTCCAGTTATCTGACCAGCCTCGGTGAATGGCCGATGCTGGACACACGCAGTGGCCACACCTTCCGCTACCGGGCGCCCAAGGTGGCCGACGCCGGTGACCTGCACGTCTATCCGACCGACACGGTGCGTACCTTCCAGGCGGTCGCGGCCGAGAGCCGACGGCTCAGCCAGGCCGCCCCGCATCTGATCTTCCTCAACGGCGACCACTCGGCCACCTTCCCGACCTTCGCCGGCTTCCGCGCCGGACGGCTCGACCGGGGAGCGGAGCGGGTGGGGTTCATCAACATCGACCACCACTTCGACTTCGGAAACTGGAGCACACTGCACGGACCGCTCTACCACGGATCGAACTCACGCCGGATCAGCGAACTGCCGGGGGTACGGGCCGAGGACATCGCTTTCGTCGGCGTCGGCGATGTGACGAAGTACGACCAGTTCCGCGGCCTGCTGGAACGAGGCTTCCACGTGGTCCCCGGCGCCCAGATCCTCAAGGAAGGCGCCGCCACGGCACTGCGGCCCGTGATCCAGCAACTGAGCGAGCGGTGCGACACCGTCTACGTGTCACTGGACATCGACGTGCTGGACAGCGCCGTGTCCACCGGAACCGGCCATGTGACCCTGGGCGGCATCGACACGGGGGCTCTCCTGGACATCTACGAGGAGCTGAGGGCCCTTCCGGTCGGTGCCGTGGACATCGCAGAGGTCGCTCCCCGCTACGACCCGTCCGGCAGCACGGCACAGATCGCCGCCCACTTGCTGTTCAACTTCCTGTTCCGCACCGAGAGCACGGCGAGCGGACTCGCCCCCTGGTCGGACGGCGGCGCCGGTGACGCCCGGGAGGACAGGTGAGGGGCGGTCCTGCCCGCACCCAGCGGCTCTCTCCCGCCGGGAACCCGTGATGCCCGGCGTACCGGCGACCCTTGCCGGACCGCTCGACCTGCATCTGCACACCCGACGGTCGGACGGCGACGAGAGCCCCGCCGAAGTGGCGCGCCGCTGTCTCGCCGCCGGACTGCGCGTCGCGTCGGTCACGGACCACAACACCATGGCGGGGGTCGCCGAGTTCACCGGGACGGTCGGCGACTCGATGACGGTGGTGCCCGGCTGCGAGGTCACCGCCCGATGGCGGGGCGAGGAAGTGCACTGCCTCGCCTACTTCATCGACCCCACCGACCGGCGCCTCCAGCGACGGCTCCGGCGGGTGCACGACGCCGACCTGGAATGGTGGCGGGCCTGGGCGGAGCGAGTACGGCACATCGGAGTGCCGCTCACCTGGGAGGACATCACGGAGCGGATAGGCGGTGACCGGATCGCCTATCCGGGCGACTACCTGGCGCTGCTGGCCGAGGCCGCCCGTGAGGACCCCCGGTTCGCCGGGTACGGCCCCACGGACCACGAGCGGCTCGCAACGGACTGGTGCCGCCCCGGTCGGCCCCTCCATGTGCCCGAGCCCTGGATGCCCGGCATCACGGACGTTCTGTCCTGGATCGCCGACGCGGGTGGCGTCGCGGTGCTCGCCCATCCCGCTCGTGTCCTGGACGTCTCGGACGGCGCGCAATGCCGGACACTGCTGAAACCGCTGGTCGCCGCCGGGCTGGCCGGCCTCGAAGCGTGGACCAGCTGGCACACCCCGGCGGAGAGCGCCGGGCTGGCCCGGATCTGTGCCGCCCTCGGCTTGGCGGCGACAGCCGGCTCGGACTATCACGGAGTCCGGGTCAAGTCGTGGGTGACCGCTCCCGGGCGGCTGCCCGCGCTCCCACCGGAACCCATGGCCGTCCTCGACGCTCTGTGCGACCGGCGGCCCACCCCACCGAAGTCCGAGGCGGAGCTATGACCGCGGTGATGACCCCACCAGACCCAGATCCCCAGTCCGCCGCCCGGCACCAGCCGCAACACACGCGCCGGGCCTGGACCCTCGTGCCGGTCGTCGTGCTCCGCCAGGCCGGATATCCGATGGAGTTGCTGGACCCGCTCCTCGCCCCGGACGCGACCGAAGAGGCCACGTCGCTCCTCGACTCCAGAGACCGGCTCGCCGGGCTGGCGGACGAGGTGAAGAAGCTTCTGCGCAAGCACCGGATCACGGGCGGCCAGCAGCTGTCCTCGCGGGCGGGCCAGCTGCGGCCGGTCCCCGAGGCCGAACTCGACGGGGCGCTCGCCGACCTGCCCGACGACGCGAGCGCCACGCTGCGTGACTACCAGGAGGCCGCGACCGGACTCGGGGACCGGTGGGCGGCGTTCGCCGTCCGCCACCGCGAGCGACTGGCCGAGGCACGGCTCGCGGTGGCCGAGACCTTCACCGAACCCTCGATGCGGCAGGTACTCCTGCTGTCGAACGACGCCGCCTACCCCGAACTCAGCTCCTGGCTGGACTCCTTCCACGGCGAAGCCGGACCGCGCACGCGCAAGATGACCGACCTGCTGGCGATGTACCTGCAGCGCGTCACGACGAAGAACGAGACACACTCGCACTTCGGACCGATCGCTGTGGGCCGCGTCGTCAGTGACACCCCGGGCATCGCCTGGGTGCGGCGGCAACCGCTGGAGCGCCGGTCCTACTTCGCCCACTGGGCCGCCGAACGGCTCGCCGCGGCAGCGGGACGGACCGTGGGTCTCGGCGGCCATGTGCGACCGCGTCGACGTCCGCTGGCGTTCCTGCGCGACGGACGGATCGACCTGTACGCGTTCACCACCCGGGACGGGCTCGACATCGACTGGCACTTCCAGCACCTGGGAGGGGCCGACGTATCGCCGTCGGAGGAGTGGCTGTGGCAGTGCTGCAACGGCGACCGGACGGTTCTGGAACTGCGCGCGGAATGGTCCGACCGACACGGGCCGCACCATCAGCCGTCGTTCGACGAGGCACTTCGACGGCTGACCGAGCGGGAATGGGTGATCGCCGAGTTCGAGGTTCCGGTCGGCGGCTCCCAGCCGCTGGCCGCACTGCGCGACATGCTGCCGGCCACCGGGGAGCCCGCGCGCCAGATCCTGGACGCGATCACACGATTCGAACAGGATCTGGTCCGGTTCTCCGCACTGCCCCTGGCAGAGCGACCGGCACTGCTCTCCGAAGCCAAGCACCGCTTCGAAAGGGTGACCGGGAGCCCGGCCAACCGGCACAGCGGCCTGCACTACGCGGACCGCAGCATCCTCTTCGAAGAGGCCCACGGCGAACTCCGCGATCTCACCATCGGGCCGGACATCGCCCGCTTCATCACGGACGAGCTGTCGATCGTGTACGACACCGTACTCGCCGGTCCCCGACTCCGTATGCGACGGGAGACGGCGATCCTCACCGGCTGGGTGACGGACCGATTCGGTCCCGGTACCGAGGTGGACCTGGACCGTCTGTACGCGGGCTTCTTCGACGACCGGGACCGCCTGGCGGCGCAGTGCGCCGCCGTGGACGGCGAACTGGCGGACCTGGACGAGGCGATGACGGCCGCGCTGCTCGGTGCCGAAACCGAGCGGCGGGAGGTCGTCGTACCACGCGAACGGGTGGAGGAGGTCCTCACCGCCTACCCGGGCTCTCCCGCCGCGGTCTGCAATCCCGACATCCTCTTCGCCGCGACCAGCCAGGAAGCGCTGCGGCGGGGCGACTTCACGGCCGTGATCGGTGACTGCCATGCCGTGCGCGAGGTGATCACCCACACCAGCTTCGGCCCGCTGGTCCAGGAAACGGCCCCGCGCCTCCTTCCCGAGGTGTACCGCGGTTACCTCTCGCTCCTCGACGACGACGAAGTCCTCGTCAACCTGTCGCGAGGACATCCCGACAAGACGTCGACCCAACTGTGCTACCCGTGCTACGACCTGGAGGTCTACGGCCGGTCCGCGCAGACCCGTGACAAGGTGCTGCAGCCGTCGCAGCTGTACGTGGTGGTCCGGGACGGCCGGCTCGAACTGCGTGCGCGGGGCGTCGAGGGCAGACTGCGTCTCATGGCGCCTCCGGCCGGAGGGCCGAGCATCGTCCAGGACCCGCTCTCCCCGTTCTCCTTTCCCCGGCATTTCGGCGGAGTCGGACTGCGGGCCTCGGCTCTGGAGCACGTTCCCCGCATCCGCTGCGGACGTGTGGTGCTCCACAGGGAGACCTGGCGGATCCCCACGGCCCGCCTGCGTGGTCTGGCCCTGTCGGGCGACCGGGTGACGGCCGACGACGCCGCGCAATTCCTCACCATCTGCCGGCTGCGCGCTGAACTCGGTCTGCCGCAGCAGGTCTTCGTGAAGGTTCCCGGCGAACCGAAGCCGCTCTACGTGGACTGGGACGCGCCGCTGCTGGTCCGCCAACTGTGCAGGCTGGCCAGGAAGACGGACGGCACGATGGAGATCTCCGAGATGCTGCCCGGCCGCGACCAGCGCTGGCTTGAGGCAGGCGCCCGGCGCTACACCGCCGAACTCCGGTGCGCGGTGTTCTCCTCCGGGCGGCGGCGTTGACCAAGAGCCCGGCCCTTTCTTCCGTCTCCGGATACCACCGTGTCATCGCCGCGGCGGGCGTTTCAGCGGTCGGCGACGGCATCCGCTTCGCCGCTCTGCCCCTGCTGTCGGCGGCGCTGCTGGACGACGCCTTCGAGGTGTCCGTGATCACCGCCGCCACGACCGTGCCGTGGCTGCTGCTCGGTCTCCCGGCGGGGGCGTACGCGGACCGGTTCGAGCGTAGCCGCCTGATGGTGCTCGCCGATCTGCTGCGCGCCGGTGCGCTGATCGCCGCGGCCGCTCTGCTCGCCTGCGGCCGGCTGTCGTTCTGGCCGCTGCTGGTGATCGCGTTGCTGCTGGGAGTGGGGGAGGTGCTGTTCGACTGCGCATCCTTCGCCCTGCTGCCCAGCGTGGTACCCGAGGACCGCCTCGAAGCCGCGAACGGCCGGCTGTTCGCCGTCCAGAACCTGGGGCGTGACTTGCTGGGCCACCTCCTGGGCGGCGTGCTCTTCGCGGTGGGCCGGGCCGTCCCGCTGCTCCTGGACGCGTGCTCCTTCGTCGTCTCCGCCGCACTGCTGCGGGGCGTACGCGGGCCGCTGCCCGACCGTTCCGGGGCCGAGCCGAGGCTGCTGGCCGAGATCCGGGAGGGGGTCAGCCATGTGGCGCGCGACCCGCTGCTCCGGGCCCTGACCGTCGCAGCCGGGCTCATCAATGCCGTCTTCCTCGGCCAGGTGGCCGTCTTCGTCATCCTGGTCCGTGACGTACTGGGGCTGCCCTCCGCCGCGTACGGGGTGCTCGTCGCGGGCGGGGCCGCGGGAGGGCTGGCCGGCAGCGCGGTCGCGGGCCGGGTGAGCCGCATGGCGGGCCGGGTCCCCTCTCTGCTCGGCGCTCTGGCCCTGATCGGTGCGGCCGGGCTGGGCGTGGCCGCCACCGACAGTCCCTATGTGGTCGCTGTCGCCTACTCCGCGTCCGGGGCAGGCCTGATGGTGTGGAACGTCGTGGCGGTCTCCATGCGGCAGCGGCTCATTCCCGACCGGCTGCTGGGCCGTGCCACGGGCGTGTACCGCCTCTTCGCGTGGGGCACGATGCCCATCGGCGCACTGCTCTTCGGCGCGCTGACCGACGCGGCAGGTCCCAGGACGGCCTTCGCGGCGGGCGGTGCGGTGCTCCTCGTGCTGTCCGTCCTCGTCGCTCCCACCCTGCTCAGGAGCGACCGGACAGGTGGCGACCGGCAGGCGATCGGGAATACGGACGAAGCCACCGGCGGGAATAGAGACGAAGCCACCGGCAAGAAAACAGAAGACAAGGCGGACGAGAAGACACACGATGAGTGAGCGACTGGACACACTGAATGAGCTCGCCGAGCGCTGGGGAATCGACGCCCCCACGCTTGCCGGCAGCGGGCTGGAATTCTCCGTCTACCGGGCGCGGAGCCGGGACGGGGACCTCATGGCTCTCAGGGTGGCCCACAGGCGTTTCGATTCCAACGCCAATGACCCCGCCGTGGACACACGTGCGCTGCTGGTGCAGGAATACCGGCTCACCCGGCATCTGGCCGCTCAGGGATTTCCGGTGGCGGAGCCTGTGGAACTCTTCCTCTCGGAGGATTCGTCGTCCCCGGACGTGCTGCTGTCCAGGTACGTCTCCGATGACGGGGCGCCCCTCGACTGCTTCGCCCTGGGCAGGCTCCTCGCCCGCCTTCATCTTCTGCCGCCACCGCACCTGAACCTCGTCGCATCCGAGGGGATGTCCACCCCCGAGGTCATCGCCACCCGCATCCGGCGGCGATGGGCCGAAGTGGGCTGTCACGTCGTGGACTGGCCGAAGCCGCCGAGCCACCCCCACCTCGCCCGGTTGCTCGCCGGTGTCTCCGGGAACAGCCTCGTGCATCTCGACGTCCGCAGCGACAACATCCGCCGCGAGGGCGGCGAGATCACCGCACTGCTGGATTGGTCGAACACGTTGCCCGGTGACAGCGCGGTGGAATTCGGACGATTGGCGGAGTACGCGCTGTATGCGGAGAACGAACTCGACATGGCGGCTCTGCGAGCGGGTTACGGCACCGTTCGCCAGGCCCCGCCGGAAGACGGGAAGGAACTGCTCGTCTGCCGACTGGACGCCGCCGTGATGCTGGCGCTCGTCTTCCTCTCGGAGGCCCCTGACCCACAGCGCGGCGCGCCGGCCGCGGACCACGCGCGCGAGCTGGGCGCCATGGTCGCGGCCCTCGAAGCCTGACCTGTGTTCGGGAGAGATGAAAAGGGTGGACCAGAGCGCATCCGCGCTGGCTGCTCACACCGCGGTGAACCGTTCGACGGCATCCCAGAGTTCGCCTTCACGCCGCTCGTCGTAGGACTCCTCCGACGAGCGGTCCGCACGGCTGCGGTCGACGTAGGAGCCGGTCGGCGCCTGGGTCGTGCCGAGGACGACGTCGGCGAGGCAGCGGCCCGCCGTGGTGCGGCTGGTGGCGAACGGCGTGACGGTCATCACCGGCAGGATGTGGCGCATCGCGAAGCGGGAGACGGGGTCCGCGTTGCGGGCGAGGCCGGTGCCGGGCACGAAGCCCGGGTTGTAGGCGACGGCGTCGATCCCGGCCGGCAGGCGGCGCGCGTACTCGTGCACGAGATAGATGGTGGCCAGCTTGCTCGTCGAGTACGCGGTGCGCCCGGCGGCCACGGTGTCCGGATCGGGGAAGGCGCCGGTGCGGGCGAGGACGTCCGGGGACCTCCAGGCCGGGCCGGGCACCATGCCCATGTTGTGCCTGAAGTCGCCGAAGTGGGTGTCACTGGTGGTGATCACGATCCGGGCGGGAGCGGCGAAGCGGTCCTGGAGCAGGCGGACGAACAGGTGGTTGGCGAGCACGTTGACCGTGAAGGTGGACTCGAACCCCTCGGGTCCCTCGGTGAGCGCGTTCGTGTACTGAATGCCCGCGTTGCCCACGAAGCCGCGCAGCGGCGGCAGGTCACCGCCATCGAGCCGGTCGCGGATCCCGGTGGCGGCCGAGCGGACGCTGTCCAACGAGCCGAGGTCCGCCGAGACGTGCGAGACCGTGTTCCCGCCCTCGGCGAGTTCCGCAGCGAGCGGTGCGCCGGAGGATCCGCGGGCGACGACGAGGAGATGCACGTCCGGCGACCGGCGCAGGATGCGCTCCGCTGCGACGCGTCCGATCCCCTGGCTCGCGCCCGTCATCACGACGGTGTGCCTCATGGAAGGCTCCTTCACTGGTCAGCCGATGTCGCCCGGTTCGGGCGCAGCCCCACGTTCGCCGCTCGCGCCACCGGCGACCAGCGCCGTCCCCATCCCCAGGACCGGCAGTACCCAGGCTGATGCGGCGCCGTGCGGCGAGAATGAACCCATGGCTGCCTCCCGCTCCGCATTCGCCGCACTCCTGCGCGCCTGGCGTGACCGCCTCTCCCCGGCCGACGCCGGCTTCACCGTGACCGGTGGCCGTCGTGCCCCGGGACTGCGCCGCGAGGAGCTGGCGCAGCTGGCCGGGCTCTCCGTCGACTACGTCCTGCGCCTGGAACAGGGACGCGCGACCAGCCCCTCGGCCCAGGTCGTCGGTGCCCTCGCCCGGGCCCTTCAGCTCTCCCGCGCCGAACGCGACCAGCTGTACCGAAGCGCCAGGCTCCTGCCGCCCCAGGACGGGACGGTCAGCACCCACGTCCCCGCGGGGATCCAACGGCTCGCAGCGCGCCTGAACGACGTCCCGGTCGGAGTGTTCACCGCCGACTGGACCCTGGTGTGGTGGAACACCACGTGGAGCGCCCTGCACGGCGACCCCGCCGTCATGCCGGCCGCCGAACGCAACCTTGCCCGCGCCCTGTTCGGCAACGGCGCCGCACACGCCTCGATGCTTCCCGTCCGGTCCGAGCGCGGACCGGACGCCTTCGAGGCGTCGATCGTCGCCGACCTCAAGGACGCCGTGTCCCGTTATCCTGCGGACCCTGGACTCGATCGACTCGTGAAGGAACTGCGCGAGACATCCGACGTCTTCGCTCGTCACTGGACCACGCAGTCGGTCTCCGCCCCGCACACGACTGACCGCAAGACGATCCGCCATCCGGAGATCGGCGACATCCTGCTCGACTGCGACGTCCTCGTCGTCCCCGGCGCCGACCTGCGCATGGTCACGTACACGGCCGCTACCGGAAGCGACGACGCGGGGAAACTCGGCCTTCTTCGCGTCACAGGTGGCCGCCGTACCGCCAGCGCGCTCCACTGACCGACGGCTGCTGGACGGTTTCGCCGAACCGACTGGGCGAACCTCACCATTGTCGTCGGCCACTGTCGATGTCGTCCTGCTCGACCTGCATCCCCGCCGAGTGGACCGGTTCTGCGACGGCCGGGCCGACTGTTCCCACCGACCCCGGCGCCACGGTGAGACCGCGCAGGTTGCCACCGGCCTCGGCGGCCGGCCGGCTGATCATCCCGTGGGGCCTGGCGCGGACCGCCCCGACGCTCGTCTGACGTCTCCACGGGAAAACCCGCAGCCGTGGAGACGGACGAACGCGGAATAGGACGGGGGCGTCATACGAAGAGGACGTTCGACGCCGCCGGTACGGTGAGTGACCCGGCTCGGCGCGGCACTCCCGTCGTGTCGAGGTCGAACCAGGTGACGTCGCCCGAGTACTCGTTGGCGGCGTACAGACGCCGCCCGGACGGGTGCAGCGTGAGGTCGCGCGGCCAACGGCCGCCGCACGACACCGACGTGGCCAGACGCACCGCCTCCCCGGTCTCGTCCAGGGAAAGGACGGCGATGCTGTCCGTGCCGCGGACGGCCGCCCACAGATGCCGGCCGTCTGGTGAGACCACGGGAGCGGAGGGCTGCACGGGTACGCCGGCGCCGTCCGGGAAGAGGTGGCACTCTCCGGCGGGCCTCAGAACTCCGGCCGCGGAGTCCCAGCGGCAGACGGTCACGGTGGGTCGGAGCTCGCCGAGCACGTAGGCGTGGTCACTTCGTGGGTGGAAGACCAGGTGGCGCGGGCCCGTTCCCGGCGGGAGGTCCATGACGTCGTGCAGGCGGAGCTGCCCGGTGCCCGGATCCAGGGAGCAGACGCGCACCGAGTCGGTGCCGAGGTCGACACTCAGCACCCAGGTTCCCGAAGGATCCCGCACCACCTGATGGGCGTGCGGGGCCGACTGGCGTTCGAGGTTCGGTCCGGAACCCTCGTGGAGGAGCACACTGCTCGGAGCGAGCGGGGTGCCGTCGGAGGCCAGCGGCAGCACGGTGACGCTTCCGGACCCGTAGTCCGCCGTGACCAGGTGGTCGTGGCACACGGTGAGATGCGTCGGATCGGCCGACCCGGTGGGAACGGGGGCGCCGAGCGGCCGGGGGAGAGGCCCGGAGACGTCGAATCCGGCAACCGCGCCGCGAGAGGTTTCGGAGACGCAGTAGAGGACCGGTCCTCTTTCCGAGCGTCCGGACGCCAGGTAGGAGGGATCGGGAACGGTTGTGACGGTGCCGGTCACGCTCAGTGCCCCGGTTCGCGGATGCACCGAGGCCTGGACTATTCCGGGCCCTCCTCGGGTCGTGAAACAGCCGATGAACGCTCTCAGGCCATCAGTACCGTCCATCGATGACAGTTTAGTCCCGGACCGGAAAACGGCCCAGCGGGTCGGGCCGGCGTCGCGTCCCACCGGCGGGCCACGAACCCGGGCCGCGATTTGCGGGTGCGGCCGACCTCGGTGAATCTGGCTGTGCGGGTATGCGTCGGCGACGTGGACCTGAGGGAAAGCCGGTCCCCGATGTCGGTCCCCGCTGTGCCCTGGGCGGGTAAGCCCTCAGACGCGTACGCGGCCGGTGCCAAGGGAGTGTGCGGAAGCCCGAGAACGGTCAAGGAGCGAACGGCATGCACGATCCCGACCCGCCGTTCCGGCCGGTTCGCCGGCTGGACGGATACCTGCCCCTCGAGGATCTCGGCCTCATCGGGGACGGCACCACCGCGGCACTCGTCGGACTCGACGGCACCATCCCGTGGATGTGCCTGCCTCGGTTCGACTCCGAACCCGTCTTCTGTGCGCTGCTGGACAGCGCACAGGGCGGCCGCTTCACCGTGGCACCGCAGAACGTGCGCGAAGCCCGGCAGTGGTACGAGACCGACACCGGTGTGCTGCACACGGAACTGCGCGGCGACACCGGCGTGGTGCGCGTCACGGACGCCATGGTCCTGCGCTCGGGAGCCGACCTGTCCGACGACGCTCCGTCGGGCCGCGGAGAACTGGTCCGCTCGGCGACGGTCGTGGAGGGAACCGTACGTCTCGCGGTGGAACTGGAGCCGCGCGGCGGTGCGCGGGCCCACCACCTGTACAGCGGACTGGAGGTGCGGCCCGCTCGCCCCGCCGGTCTCCGTCTCCACCTGCGGTCGAACCGCCCCGTGGACGGCCTGCGGACCGTGCACGACCTGAGGCAGGGCGACCGCCTCGACCTCGTGCTGTCCTGGGGACGCTTCCACCGGCACCACCGCTTCGACCCCGACGCGATGGTGGGCCAGACAGCCGACGCCTGGCGGCGGTGGATGCGGTCCTTCCACTACGCCGGCCCCCAGGAGGCCCTCGTTCGGCGTGCCGCGATCACGTTGAAGATGTGCGACGACTGGGCCAACGGGGCACTCGTCGCCGCCCCCACATCGTCCCTGCCCGCGCCCATCGGGGGGATCCGGAACTGGGACTACCGCTACTCCTGGATCCGGGACGCCGCGTTCGCGGTCTTCGCACTGCGCCGCATCGGGTTCGACGGCGAGGCCGACGCCTTCCTCGGCTGGGTCCTCGACGCGTTCGAGCGCAGCCGCCGGCCCCGCATCATGTACACCCTGGACGGCAGTGAGGTGCCGGACGAGATCGAGGACGCCGGACTGGAAGGCTACCGCGGTTCCGCACCCGTGCGCTGGGGCAACGGTGCCGCCGACCAGCGTCAGCACGACGTGTACGGCGAGATCCTGGACTGCGCCGACCAGTGGCAGCGCCGAGGCGGCGAGATCCAGCCCGCGATGTGGGCCAGTCTGGCCGGTCTCACGGACGCGGCCGCACGCGCGTGGCGCCAACCGGACCAGGGGATCTGGGAGATCCGGAGCGACGGCCGTCCCTTCACCTACTCCGCCGGCCTGTGCCAGGTCGCCCTGGACCGGGGGGCGCAGATCGCCGAGCGCCTGGGACTGCCCGGCGACGCGGGGCGCTGGCGTGCCGAGGCCGGCCGGCTGCGCGACCTCATTCTGAAGCAGTCCTGGGACGAGGGAGAACAGACGCTGAGCGTCTACCTGGACGGCGGCGGCATCGTCGACGCGAGCCTGCTGAACCTGCCGCTGCGCCATGTCGTACCGGCCGACCATCCCCGCATGGTGGCGACCGCCCGAGCCGTCGCCGAGCGGCTCTCGGCCGGTGACGGGCTGCTCTACCGCTACCTGCACGACGAGCACCCCGACGGCCTCGCGGGCGACGAGGGCGCCTTCGTTCTGTGCTCCTTCTGGATGGTCGACAACCTGATCGGTCAGGGCAGGGTCGAAGAGGCCGAGGAGCTGTACACCTCGCTGTGCTCGCGAGCGAGTCATCTGGGGCTGCTGTCGGAGCAGATCGACCCGGGCACGGGAGCATTCATGGGCAACTTCCCCCAGGCGTTCAGCCATATCGGTGTCATCGCCAGCGGAGTCAATCTCGCCCGGGCGGAGGGTGTTTCGCGATGACCATCCGGCGACTCGCCGTCTTCGGCGGGACGGGAGACCTCACCGGCCGCTACCTCCTTCCGGCGCTGGCCGCGCTGCGCGCGGCGGGACGTGCCGACGACCGGTTCGGTCTGGTGGCGGCCAGCCGCGAGGACTGGGACCGGGAGCGGTACCGGGAGTGGGCGGGCGATCAACTCGACCAGCACGGAGCCGGCTTCCCGGCCGAGGTCCGGAGATCCGTCACGGCCTCGGCGGACTACCGCAGGGCCGATGTCACGAACCCCGCGGACGTCGCGGCGGTCGTCGCCGGCGACGATCCCGTGGCCGTCTACCTCGCGCTTCCCCCCGCGCTCTTCCCGGCCACGGTGACCGCGCTCCACGAGGCGGGACTGCCCCGGGGGAGCCGCGTCGTCCTGGAGAAGCCTTTCGGCGAGGACCTCGCCGGCGCGCAGGAACTGAACCAGCTGCTCGCCGGCCTCGTGCCCGAGCGCGCCGTCTTCCGGGTCGACCACTTCCTGGCCATGACGACCGTTCAGAACGTGCTCGGCAGCAGGCTCGCCAATCGGGTCCTCGAACCGATCTGGAACAGTACCCACATCGCCGAGATCGAGATCGTCTGGGACGAGACCCTCGCGCTGGAAGGAAGGGCCGGCTACTACGACCACGTGGGCGCGCTGAAAGACATGGTGCAGAACCACCTGCTGCAACTGCTGTGCCTGGTCGCCATGGAGCCTCCGCTCACCCTCGGTGAGCGAGACCTGCGCGACCGCAAGGTCGACGTGCTGCGCTCGGTGAGGCTGCTGACCGACCAGGAGGTCGTGGAGCGCACGCGGCGAGCCCGCTACGCGTCCGGCACGTGCGGCGGCCACGACGTTCCCGCCTACGCCGACGAGGAGGGCGTCGACGCGCGGCGTGGGACGGAGACCTTCGCCGAGATCGATCTGGAACTGGACAGCTGGCGCTGGGCGGGCACGCGGTTCCGTTTGCGCAGCGGCAAGGCGCTGGGCAGGGACCGCAAGGAGGTCGCCGTGCGCTTCCGGTCCGTTCCTCACCTGCCGTTCGGGGAGGACCAGGACGTGCGGCCCAACGTGCTGCGCTTCGGACTGGAGCCGGAGAGCCTCAGCCTGGACATGACCGCCGTCGGCTCGCGTGCGGAGACCCTCACACAGCTCTCGTTGAGCGCCCGCATGGACGCCCCCGCCCTGCCGGCCTACGGCCGTCTGCTGATGGACGTGCTCGACGGGGACCCGGCCCTGTCGATCCGCGGAGACGAGGCCGAGGAGGCGTGGCGCGTCGTCGAGCCGGTCCTGTCCGCCTGGGAGAGGGGCCTCGTACCCCTGGAGGAGTATCCGGCCGGCTCGGACGGGCCGCCGCCGCGCCACACCACCCCGGGGCGGCGGGACGAGTCGCTGCACTAGTGTCCGGTCGCACCGGCCGGCCGACGCAGTGACCGGGACGGACGTGCCGTATCGGTGATCGCACGCCGGCGCGGAAGGAGCATCGATGCCCCACCAGCAGAGCCGTCCTCCCTGTGTCGTCGTCACAGGGGTGTCCGGGGCCGGGAAGTCGACCGTCGCCCGGGAGCTGGCCGACCGCCTGGGCGTGCCCTTCGCCGACGCGGACGGCTTTCATTCGCCCGGTAGCGTACGGAAGATGTCGTCGGGGGCTCCGCTGGACGACCGGGACCGCGGGCCGTGGCTGGAGTCCGTCGGGCGTTGGCTCGGGGACCGCGCAACCGATGGCAGCGGAGGCGTAGTGGCCTGTTCCGCCCTGCGGCGGCGTTACCGGGACACGTTGAGATCGGCCTGCCCCGCCGTGTTCTTCCTCCAGCTCACGGCCGACCGTGAGGTCCTCAGGCAGCGACTGCTGGGGCGCCGCGGGCACTTCATGCCCGAGACCCTGCTCGACTCCCAGCTCGCGACGTTCGAACCGCTCGAACCGGACGAGAGGGGAGCCTCCCTGGACGCCGCACGGAATTCCGGCGAGATCGTCCTGACGGCGATGGACCTCCTCGCCGGACGATGACCCGCACCCCGCCCGGCGGGGCGGTGACCGACGGTTGCCGGCCCGTCGTCGCGCCGTCAACGCCCGGGGCGTCCATGGCACCCACACCGCCACCGCTCACGCCGTGTCCCGGACGACGGCGACCGGGCAGTGCGCGTGGTACAGCAGGGCTTGGCTCACCGAGCCCAGGAGCATTCCGGAGAAGCCACCGCGCCCGCGGGCCCCGGCCACCATCAGCTGTGCGTTCCGGCTCGCCTCGATCAGGACCTCGCGGATCTCCCCGCTCAGTACCTGCTGCCTGACGGTGATGTCCGGATACCTTTCCCCGCGACCGGCGACCGACAGGGCCAGCAGACGCTCCGCGCTCTCCGCTCCCGTGCCGGCCGGCGCCAGGTCGGGCTGCCAGGCGTGCACGGCGTAGACCTCGGCCCCCCGCAACGACGCCTCGGCGAAGGCGAACTCGACGGCCTTCTCACCTTCCGGGGAGCCGTCGACGGCCAGCACCACCGGCCCGACGTCATCCGGCTCCTCACGGACCACCAGCACCGGACAATGACTCTGGCCGACCAGGGACACCGCCGTCGAACCGAGCAGCATCCCGACGAACTTCCCGATGCCCCGGCGGCCGACGACCACCAGATCCGCGGTTCGCGACTCGGCCGACAGCACGGGCACCGCGTCGCCGACGACCACGGCATGGGTGACGTCCAACCCGGGTACCACACTGCGGGCGTGTTCCGCGGCGTCCTGGGCCAGGCGGTGGATCGGCGTGGGGTCCAGCGGCGCGTACATGGGCCTGACCGGCCAGCTCAGGGCGTGCACCACGCGGAGCCTCGCACCACGCCGCCTGGCTTCCCGCGCGGCCTGGGCCACGGCGGCGTCGCTCGAGGACGAACCGTCGACGCCTACGACGACCAGACCACTCATCCCGCCTCCACGCTCGCGTCGTTCCCGTCCCGCCGGGCACTCCAGTCCCCTAAGACACTTCAGGCCCGTCAGGCACTCCAGCTCCAGCCTCGCTCCGGCCGAGCCCGGCCGCCAGCCGGCCGCAGGAAGGCGGCCGCGCCTGCGCCGCCCGCGCGACGGGGCACCCGGTCCTGATCAGGAGCGGGGAGGGCCGCCCCGGAGCGGACGGGGCCCGGCCGGCAACAAGTTGACCGGGAATCGAGCCGGCCGCCCGGTCAGCACCCGTACGGCTTCCTCGGCGGCGATGGTCCGTACCGTCCGGACGGCTTCCTCCGAGTAGTACGCCGCATGGGGTGTCACGATCACGTTGGGCAGCTCGAAGAGGGGGTTCGTCGGGAGCCATGCGCGCTGTTTCGCGGGTTCCTCCTCGATGTCGTCCAGCGCCGCACCCGCGATCCACCCCTCGGTGAGTGCCTGGTGGAGCGCCGCGTCGTCCACGATGGGCCCGCGCGCCGTGTTCACGAGGACGGCGGTCGGTTTCATCCGCCGGAGCGTCGCGCGGTCGAAGGTGTGGTGCGTCTGCGGGGTGAGCGGCGTCTGGACCACCACGTGGTCGGCCCCTTCCACCAGGTCGTCGAAGGACACCGGCCGGACCCGGGCGTCCCGGATCACGGACTGGTCGACGAACGGGTCATGGGCCCACACCTCGACGCCGAACGCCTTCGCACGTTCGGCGATGAGCCGTGCGATGGCCCCGAACGACAGCAGGCCCAGCACCTGTCCCCGCAGTCTGTGGACGGGCATTCCTGTCTTCCAGTGCCATTCGCCCCGCCGGGTCGCCCGGTCGTACCGGCAGATCTTCCGGGCGGCCGCGAGCCAGAGCGCGACGGCGTGGTCGGCGACCTCTTCGGCGCACCACTCGTTGGGAGCGTTCGTGACCTGGATGCCGTGCCGGGCAGCGGCCTCGACATCGACGATGTCCACGCCGGTGCCGTAGCGGGCGATCACCCGGCAACGGGTCAACGCGGCGACGGCACGGGAGCCGACGCGCGCGTACTGGGTCAGGACGCCGTCGGCCTCGCGTCCCGCCTCGATCACCTCGTCCTCGCTCTTGCACTGCGCGGCGAGGAGCCGCAGTCCGGCACCTTCGACGATCGCGCGTTCGATGTCCGTATCGCCGAAGTCGGAGTCGGCGATCAGGATCGTCGCGGGGGAGTCAGTGCGAGTCACGGGGGACCCCCTTCGAGTGGACGAGGTCCTGGTACGCCACGGCGAGCTCCAGGCAGGCCCCGCTGTCCAGTTGGCCGACCGTGGCACGGTAGATCTCCTGCCACGGTGTCTGGTGGTCCAGGGCGGGAGGCGGGCAGGCGGCCCGCCGCGCGGCGATCTCCTCGTCCGACAGGAGGACGTCGACGCGTGCGTTGTCCAGGTCGACCCGGACGCGGTCACCGGTGCGCAGGATGGCGAGGTTGCCGCCGACGGCCGCTTCGGGGCTGGCGTTGAGGATGGACGGCGCGTCCGACGTGCCGCTCTGCCGGCCGTCCCCGAGCGCGGGCAGCGAGGTGATGCCCCGCTGGACCAGCCCCGCGGGAAGTTCCATGTTCACCACCTCGGCCGAGCCCGGATACCCGACGGGCCCGGTGTACCGGACGACGAGGAGACAGTTCTGGTCGATGTCCAGCTCCGGGTCCTCGATGCGGGCGTGGTAGTCCTCGGGGCCGTCGAAGACGACGGCGCGGAACTCGAACACCGACGGACCGCCGGAGTGCGGCAGCCCACGGTCCCGGAAGCTGTCGCTGATGACCGACGTCTTCATGATCGCGGAGTCGAACAGGTTCCCGGTCAGGACGAGCAGTCCGCCGCTCGCGGTCACGGGGTCGTGGAAGGGGCGGATGACCGCCGGGTCGGCGGGCGGGGCGTTCTCCAGGTTCTCGGCCAGGGACCGGCCCGAGACGGTCATGGCGTCGCCGTGCAGGTGTCCCGCTTCCAGCAGCGACCGCATGACCGCCGGGACGCCGCCGGCGCGGTAGAAGTCCTCGCCGAGGAACTCCCCGGCGGGAGCGAGGTTCACCAGTACCGGGATGTCGCGCCCGACGCGCTGCCAGTCCTGGTTGGACAGGTCCACACCGACGTGACGGGCGATGGCGTTGATGTGGACGGGCGCGTTGGTCGACGCCGCGATGGCCGACGCGACGACGATCGAGTTCTCGAAGGCGTGCCGGGTCATGATCTTGCGCGGGGTCAGGTCCTCCCGGACCAGGGCCACCGCTCGCAGACCCGTCTCGTAGGCCATCTGCGCGCGTTCGTTGTACGGGGCGGGAATGGCCGCACAGCCGGGAAGGGACATGCCCAGTGCCTCGGCCAGACTGTTCATCGACAGTGCGGTGCCCATCGTGTTGCAGTGCCCGATGCTGGGCGCGGAGGCGGTCACCCGTGCGTTGTACTCGTCGTGGTCGATCTCTCCGCTGGCCAGGAGCCGCTTCGACTGCCAGATCACCAGCCCCGAGCCCGTGCGCATGCCCTTGTGGTAGCCGTTGAGCATCGGTCCCCCGGACAGCACGATCGCCGGGATGTTCACCGTCGCAGCCGCGGTCAGGCAGGCGGGCGTGGTCTTGTCGCAGCCGGTCGTCAGGACCACCCCGTCCAGCGGGTAGCCGTAGAGGACCTCGACCAGTCCGAGATAGGCGAGGTTCCGGTCCAGTGCCGCGGTGGGTCGCTTTCCCGTCTCCTGCAAGGGGTGGACGGGGAACTCGAAGGGGATTCCGCCACCGTCGCGGATTCCGTCCCTGACCCGCTCGGCGAGGGCGAGGTGGTGACGGTTGCAGGGCACCAGGTCGTTGCCCGTCTGGGCGATTCCGATGATCGGCCGGCCCGACTGGAGCTCTGCCCGGGAGAGGCCGTAATTCAGGAACCGTTCGAGATACAGGGCCGTCATCTCGGGTTTTTCCGCGTTGTCCCACCATGCCTGGCTGCGCAGCTCCCCTGTGGTGTGCTCCGTCGGTGACATGCTCAGCTCCTCGCGGACCGGTCCGGGACGTCGCCGCGAGACCGGGAAAGGAAGTCGAAGGTCCGAAAACGCTGGTTCGGCAGGTCGTGAGGTCCCGGTCCGGGATCGGCAGGGCGCCGGTGGCGTCGCCGCCCCTCCTCAGCGGCCCTCGTCGCGCACCACCACCACCGGGCACGAGGCCTGCTGGACGCAGTGCTGGGCCACCGAGCCCAGGAGCAGCCCGGAGAAGCCCCCGAGGCCCCTGCTGCCGACGACGAGCAAGGAGGCTCCGTGTGCCGCCGTGAGCAGGACGTCGGCCGCGGTGCCGTAGCGGGCCTCGGTACGCAGATCCACCGGTGGCGGGTCTCCCACGGTTTCCCCCACGACCTGGACGAGAGAGCTGTGCGCCCGTGCCTTGATCGCTGCCTCGTCGCTGCTCGACGGAGGCAACCAGCCGAGCGCGCCGTGGAACTGGGGAAGATCCCAGGCGGTCAGCGCCTCCACTGTGCCGCCGGTGAGCCCGGCCTGACGTACGGCCCAGCGCAGCGCTTGTTTCGACGAGTCCGATCCGTCCACTCCGACCACGACGCGTTCGGCGCTCTGCTTCCGGTCAGCCACGGATCCTCCTTGGTTCGCCAGTGGCGGGCGACTGGCTCGGTCGGCCGAGTTCCGGTTTCAGCATCAGCTTCGGTCAAAGGGGCCGGACGCGCAGTTCGGGAGGCGCGGACGGACCGGAAGCCGCCAGGCGGCGGTTCCTCCGCGGCCGTGGCCGATCGGGCAGGTCAGTCGCGTCCGGCCAGGACACCGCGGTCGACGTCCCCGACCGCACCGGCGCCCCGGTCCGCCGTGTCCGGCGGAGGGAAGACAAGGGGGGCAGCGACGCCGTCGGACGTACCGATCCGGCCGAGCGGGCGGAAGGGGCCGAAGCCGTCGATGGCGGAGTCTGGGGCGGCCTCGGGACGGACTCCTCGTGGCCCGGAGTGCGTGCGACCGCGGGGCGACGGCGTTGACGCCGTTGCCGTGCCGGCCGGCTCCATCGCGAGGCGCGGGTCGGCGAGTGCAGTCCTGCTTCGGCCCTCGAGTGTGCTTCGGCCATCGAGTGTGCCGCAGGCCACCCTGGACGGCCGACGACATCCACGTCGTAGCCGACGGCGGTGAAGCGGGGCGGACGCTCGCCCGCCGGTACGGGCGCGGACGCCGTGGGCACCGGTCGCGCCGGGACGGCGGTCAGCGTGGAATCCCACGTGGGGCCGGTTGGTACGGTTACGCCCAAGAGCAGACCCGGAGAACGAAGGGGCGGTCCGTGGGCGGCAGCGCCGGCGGACAGCGCGAGGTCTGGGCGACGTGGTGGGGGAGGAGATCCGCGGTGGTCGAACAGCCACAGGAGGCTGCGGTCTCGATCCGGGCGATCTTCGATCGCGTCACCGCCGACGGGCTGGCGCCGGAGGCGGTGACGGGGGCCACGGACGAGCAGGTCGAGGAGTTCGCCGCCGCCCAGGGCGCCAGGGCGGTACCCGCGGCCGTTCGTGAGGTGCTCCGCTTGATCGGTGTGCGTCACGGGCTGTGGCGGGCCGGCAGCTCGTTCGGCGTGGACGGGATCGGCCCGGACGCCAAGCGGTACGCCCGGGCGGCCCTGTCGCAGCAGGGCGGCGCGATCGAGGACGCGGACGGGATGCTGGTGCTGGTCATGCACCAGGCGTACGAGTTCCACGTCATCGACGGCGCCGACCTCGGCCGCCCGGATCCGCCGGTATGGCTGATCACCGAGGGGGAGCCGGCCCAACCGGTCTGGCCCTCCGTCACCCAGTGGTTCGACAGCATCAGCCCGGACGTCAGCGCCTACCGCACCCGACTGGACGTGCTGGTCGAGCTGGGCCGTCAGCCGCCGTCCTGGGCGCAGTACCTGCGCCCCGGCAACGCGGGTCGAGCAGGCTGAACCCGCCCCGATGCGCGCCGGGCGCGGCGCACCCGGTGGTCTTCGGCGCGCGTATTCGAGGGGGAAACGTGCCTGGTGAGCGGCTTGACGCGGAGTGGGTCCGGTCCTGGCGGGAACAGGCCGACACGGCACTGACGAAGCTGACGCAGTCCTTCCTCTCGACGCACGGCTTCCCGCCCGGCCACAACGCAGTGACGCCCGCAACCGACGACAGCCACCAGGCGACGGACGCGCTCGTGGACCGGGCACCGATCCCCTCCGACCTGACCACGCTCTACCGGGTGATCAGCGGGGCATCCCTGCCCGACGTCGACAACGGGTACTTCATCCACTCACCGGCAAAGGTGGCGGAACACTTCCGCGAGTACGGCCCCGCTCCGATGGACGACGAATCGGTCGCACTGGTCTTCGCCAGCGACGGCGGGGGCCATCTGTTCGCGATCGGGGACAGCGGACAAGTCCGGAAGTCCACCACCGCCTCCTGGTGTGACGACTTCGAGGTCGTCGCGTCCAGTTTGCGGGAGTTCCTCGAACAGCTCGGCGGGCGGATCGCGAACCACCCCTGATCACCGGCTGCGGCACCGTGCACGGAGACGATCTCGGTCTTCCGCAACGGGGATCGTGAAGGTGTGGGCGCCCCCCCCGAGCAGCGGGTGGCCGTTTTCAAGGCTGTGGCGGACATTTCGTGACGGCCAGTTCTAAACATTCCGTGTAGCCCCCGATGTCCGTTCCTCAGCATGGTGTTCGTGGGGGACAAACAGTTCTGGGATCTGGTGTGACCCGAGGTCAAGGGGCTGGTCATCGATGCGGTGGACGTCATGGGGGAGGCTGTGTGGATCGACCTGCACGCTCAACAGCAGACGGTGACGTGCCCCTCGTGCGGCGTTGCCGCCTCACGCGTGCACAGCATGTACATGCGGCGCCTGGCCGACCGCCCGCTGGGCGGGCGGCGGGTGCTGCTGCGGCTTCGGATTCGCCGGTTCTTCTGCGACAACGGCCTGTGTTCCCGCCGGACCATGGCGGAGCAGATCCCGAGCCTGACCACGCGGTACCGGCGCCGGACCACGGCCCTGGCCCGGATCGTGCAGGCGATCGGGCTGGCCGTCGGCGGCCGGGCTGGTGCCCGGCTCGCCGGCTACCTGCCGCTGCGGGCGAGTCGGGACGTGATCCTGCGGGAACTCCGTCGGTTACCGGACCCGCCCACTGCCCAGGTGACGGTGCTGGGGATCGACGAGTTCGCGTTCCGCAAGGGCGCTACCTACGGCACCGTGCTCATCGACGTCGAAACCCGGCGGCCGATCGACCTGCTGCCCGACCGCAGCGCGGACACGGTGGCCGCCTGGCTCGCGGACCACCCCGAGATCAAGGTGATCTGCCGGGACCGGTGCAGCACCTTCAGCCAGGCTGCCGCTCGCGCGGCACCCGACGCAATCGAGGTCGCAGACAGGTGGCACCTGCTGCACTCACTCGCCCGTGCCGTAGAACGAACTGCTCACCAGCACCGTGTCTGCCTGCGAAAAGACGCAGAGACCGGCGATCTCGACGAGCCCGCAGTGCAATCGGATCCCGCGGCCCTGGCCGCGCTGATCGCACCGCTGGAGCCGGACGACCCACCCGACGGCCAGCTCCTGGCCCGCGTCCGCCAGTGGCACACCGACATCCACCAGCCTCGCGAACGCGGCTGGACGATCAGCGCGATTGCCAACCGCCTGGGCCGGGACCGCAAGACGGTGCGCCACTACCTGACCACAGACCTCGACCAGATCCTCGCCTCGGCCCGTGAACGCCGGCCCAACGGCCACATCAACCGCTTCAAGCCCTACCTGCAACAACGCTTTCTCGGCGGCGCCACCAACGCTGCGGCCCTCTTCCGCGAGATCCGTGAACGCGGCTACCGCGGCAGCCGCGTCGTGGTCACCAAATACATCGCGACCCTCCGCGCCGGCACCGCCGCCCCCGAACCGCCGCGGCCGGTCCCCAGCCCCCGCCGGATCACCACCTGGATCATGCGACACCCCAACACCCTGACCGACAGCCAGCGCGAACAACTCGACCGCATCCTGGCCGCCTGCCCCGACCTCGCCACCGCCCGCGACCTCGCCCACGAGTTCAGCGCCATCGCCCGCGAACGCCGAGGCCAAGACGTCGCCCACTGGATGACCCGCGCCCTCGACCAAGGGCCAAAGCCGGTCCAGGGCTTCGCCGTCTTCCTTCAGAACGACTGGGACGCAGTCGTCAACGGCCTCACCCTGCCCTGGAGCTCCGGCGCCGTCGAAGGCCAGGTCACACGAATCAAACTGATCAAACGCCGGTCGTACGGGCGGGCGTCGTTCGCTCTCCTGCGAACGCTGGTCCTCGCTCAGCCGCCGTGAGCCGTCAGAACGGCAGAGCCCACTCGTGATCGTCTACCGCCTCGGCTACCGCCGTCACGGCGGGCGGCCAGGCGCCGGGAATGGCTTCAACTGCACGTTGGACATCAGCCTTCGTCCTGCCGGTCACGACCAGATCCATCCCCTCCGAGCCGGGCTCCAGGCAGAGCAGCAGGCCAGAGGCAGAGAACCAACGAACGGGCTGCCCCATTGGCTCGAACCACGCCGGATACGGCGGCAATGCAACCGGAGCGAACTCCTCTTCCAGACAGGCAACCACTTCGGGCGTTGCCTGACAGGTACGGCCCTCGGTCCAACCGGCCATGGCGGCTTCACTCAGTACGGTTTCCACACAGGCCAGCGACAGGCGGCCGAGGAAGTGGAGTCGGCTGGGACCCGGCAGCCGATCGCCAAACAGGACGACCGGCGGGTCCTCACGGGAAAGGTCGGCCAGGGCCACACCCCACCCGGCGCAGCCCTGGTTCTCGCTGCGGAACACCAGCAGTTCGCCGGAAGGGTCGAGCAGTAGCTCGTCCGGCTCCAGCAACGGATTCTGCTGGGCGACCAGGTCACGCCGTCGGCCGAACAACGCATACGCCTCCCGGAGAGCCACCGGAAGACGGAAACCGAGACGGTCCTCAGCCCGCTGAACCTCAGCCGATGTGAACCCGTCAGTCGGCGACAACGGGGTGGACCAGGCAGCAGCGAAGCCTTGAACGAATGCCCATGCATCCGCCCGTATCGGGCATCCATCAGCCAGTGCCTCAGCTACGTTGAACCTGTCAGCCATGCCGCTGACCCTACGTGGCCGCCACCCTTGTGCCGGACGGCACGGTGGCCGTCACGAAATGTCTGCCACAGCCGTTTTCAAAGAGCGTCAACCCGGCGGGCGGAGTCAGGTGGGGGATTCTGGGGTACGGCAGGACGGGCGGTGCGCCGGTGCGCCCTGTGCGGCGCTGAGCTTCCGAAGGGGAACCGGCGTTCGTACGTGTGCTGCGGCGCCCGGTGCCGTACCCGGGGTTGACGGTGCGTCGGGCCCGCTGGGCTGCCGCCGACGCCGCGGGCGAGGCGTGTGCGGCTCCGCTGGAAGCGGCGCCCGCACCGCCGGCCCCGGTTCCGCTGCCCGGGGTGCGAAGCCACCTGGTACGCCAGTGACGCCCCGATGGGAATCCGGAAACGGTCGGACGGCCGCTACTGCTCGTCCCGCTGCCGTACCCGGGCCTGGCGCCGGTGCCGGCGCGTGCGTCGTCCGTCCCGCTCACGGCTGAGACAGCAGGCTCGATGCTGAACCCGCCCGGCGCGTCGTGATCTCGCGCGTGCAGTACAGCGCGACAGCCGAGGCGCCCACGGCGATGGGGACCCATGGTGGCGAGACGAACCCGAAATATTGGAACCAGATCGGATTACCTGACACCAAGTGTGTGAACGTGCCGAGCACCGCGACGGCATTGACACCGGCGAGGCCGTAGCCGATCCCGCGCGTCGGGCGCTTCGTCCGGGGAGTGAGAGCCGCGGTCACGGCCAGGAGGCCCGCCAGCGCGAGCGTGGGGACCCCGCCGACGGGCAGCCAGTAATCCCAGTTGATCCCGTCCAAGGATGCGGCGTCGGCGACGTCGACCGCGATCAGCGCGGCGTAGAGGCAGAAGAGGAGCACCGGCGCCAGGAATCGGCGCGGCAGGGCGATGCGTGCCTGCCAATGCGGTCGTGCCTGCACTGCGAACCATACGATCAGCCATCCGGTGGCGGCGGCGACCGCAGCGGCGCCGCCGGCTATGTCGCGGCCGTCGGAGACTCCGTTGACATTGACCGCGGTCACCGTGGCGGCCACCAGTGTGACGAGGAACCAGACGGCAACCGCGATCGCGGAGCGCAGCGTGGCAGGCTTCCCGGGAGCCGAGCGGGCCGGAGGCGACGGCAGAGTTTCTGGCAGTTGTGCGGTGGCTGCCGGCGCGGGATCGGGTGCGTCCGCGAGCCTGCGCAGGGCCCGGGCGGCGTCGGCGGCGTTCGCATACCGCTCCGCGGGATCCTTGCGCAACAGCTTGAGCAGGAGAGCATCCCACGCCTCTGGCACACCCGCGGCCACGGAACTTGGCGCGGGCGGCTGCTGGCTCAGGTGCGCCGTCAGGTAGCCGATGCTGTCCGGAGCCTGGAACGGCAGTCTGCCGGTGACCAGCTCGAAGAGCAGACAGCCCAGCGCGTACAGATCGCTCCTCGGTTCCGGGTAGCCGCGCGCCTGCTCCGGCGCCATGTAAGGGGGCGTGCCCACGATGAACCCGGTCTGGGTGAGCCGGTCCGCGCTCGCGCAGGGGTCGGCGGCGCGGGCGACACCGAAGTCGAGGACTTTCACCGTTCCGGCAGGCGTGACGAGGATGTTGGACGGCTTGATGTCCCGATGCATGACGTTGTGGGCGTGCGCGTCACCCAGCGCATCACAGATCTGAGCACCCCAACGGGCAGCTTCAGCCAGGCCGACGGACCCTTCGCGGATCTTGGTATCGAGTCCCTCGCCGCGCACCAGCTCCATGACCAGGAAGGGTGCCGTGCCTCTCTGCGTACTGCTCTCGCCGAGATCGTGGACGGTCACGACGTGCGCATGCTGCAGCCGGGCCGTGATCCGCGCTTCGCGCAGAAAGCGTGCGCGAGCCTCGTCCCCACGGCTTCCGCCTCCGGCGAGCAGGGAGATCACTTTCACAGCCACCTGCCGGTCCAGCGTCTCGTCCCGCGCCTCCCAGACCTCGCCCATACCGCCCTCGCCAAGCTGCCGGACCAACCGGTAGCGGCCTCCCAGAAGCCGGCCCTCCATCGCGTCCTCCCCCGTCGTGGACTCACCTGTGCGTCTGCGCTCCGAGTCCCTCGATCATGGCACTCGGCGCAGAGCGCCACACGCAATGCCGGAGATACCAGCGGAAGCGGTATCCACCCCAGGCACGCGCCCCAGCCCCGCCGCGGGCTCACGCCGTCGGCGGCCTCGGCCACTGACGCCGCTCCCTCGGTCGCCGCCTGGCGGTCGCTCTGCCCGGACACATGGTCCACATGATCCGCCGGCTCGTGGCCGCCGGCGAGGACTGCCCGCACCGCTCCTAACGTCGCCAGCGTCGCGACCTGGTTCATCGGGCACCGCCGAAAACACCATGCACGGGACGGCGACGGCTCCGTAGGCTCTCCGCCTCAGGAGAGCGAGAGGAATGCCGATCGTGACTGGCGATGATGTGTTGGAGATCCTGGACGCGCTCCGAAAGGCCGGCACGGATGTCTGGATCGGTGGGGGCTGGGGCATCGATGCCCTGCTGGGGAGGCAGACCCGTCCTCACCGGGACCTGGATCTCCTGCACCGCCATGACCAAGAGCCGACTGTCGTTGCGGCTCTCGCCGAAGCCGGCTTCGCCGAATCGCTGGACTGGCGTCCCGTGCGCTTCGTCGTCGCGGATGCGACGGGACGCGAGATCGACCTGCATCCTCTGGTCTTCGCAACCGATGGAAGTGCCATTCAGGCTTCGTTGGAACCAGGGCGCCCGTTCGTCTATCCGGCGGCCTGCTTCGTCACCGGTACGATTCAGCACAGCACCGTGCCCTGCCTGTCCGCTGAACAGCAGGTCTACTTTCACCAGGGCTACGAGCCCAGCGACCGGGATCGCCACGACATGGCCCAGCTCCGCGAAGCATTCGGGATCACTACGCACTTCTGATCCGCTGCACTCACCTGTCGCGCCGGCCAAACTGGTAGTGCAGGGCAGGCCAGTGGTCGGCCGACCACGACGACCGAACGGGTGCCGACGTCGATGATGACCTGGGGGGCGAGCTGCCGCATCGTGAGGTTCGTTCGCCAGTGGGCCGCGACCGACAGTGCCCGGTCCTCCAGCGGAAGACCCCACGGCCGGCCCTTGCGGACCGCGTCCGCACCCTCGCGCCGCAGCACCGCCACCGACTTGCCGAACTGCCGCGTGCTGAGCCCGGTGGACGGGGCTGTCCAGGACGGCTCCGACGCCGTGTTCACACCAGCCATATCAAGATCACCCCAGGCCGGTTAGGGGGCTATCTTCAAGTCGACAGACTGGAGATGGCTGATCGAGCAGCACGAGGCCCTGCAACTCGCGATGGCGTTCCTCACACACAGCCGGCGTGATGACGAGCCGCCTCTCGCCATCGACGCAGAGCGGGTCCGTGCGGGCAACGGACTCCTGATCGTGCCCTACAACTCTGTGCAGTACCTCGCCTCGCGCGATCCGAGAGAGCAGCTGTTGGACTGCTGGCCCATCCTCGTCGACCTTGAACGCGGAGACGTGCGATCCGGATCCCTGGCCGAGCGACATCTGTGGAGGGACCCGAGCGCCTGACGGGTGTCCCGCAACCACCGTCACGGGACAGCCCTTGACAACCCGTACTCCCGATCCCCGTTCAGCTCCGTTCGGAAGGCCAGCGGAGTTGGCGGGACATCAAGCCGGCACAATCTGAAGGTCGCCCACGGTCACCGGTGGACCGGGGTGATCTTCCATTCTCGCGAGCTCTCGTCCCAGGACACTTCGACAGCGTTTCCCATGGTCTGCCGGATCGCGGTGAAGTCCAGGTCGGCCAGTTGCCGCAGCGCATCGTTGGAGACGTGAGCGGATACCCGCAGCACCACGCCTTCCATTCCTGCTTGCTCGCCGGGGGGCTCGGGAGGCGGGACCGGTGATCGGCGGAGCATCCTGGCCCATCGATGAATCATGGCCCGCGCCGCTCGGTAGCCGTCCTCTCCCGCCTTGCTCACCAGGGTCTGGAGGAAGGGAACCAGTGCGCCGGTGAGCACCGCTGTCGTGACGACTTCCGCCGGCCCACGGGACGGGTTCCGGCGTTCGTAGTCCTCGGCTTCGGCGAGGAAAGCATCGGCATCAGTCGCTTTCCCCATGGCCAGCAGGTTGGCAGCCCGCTTACGGGCAACCCCGGGCTGTCTGTGCGCGAAGTCGATCGGCCGATACCCCTCTTCCAGGGGGCGCCTCTCGACGGAACCGGGTGGGTCGTCACCGTAGTAGGCCCGGCAGTACCAGGTTTCGGCTTCCTCGTACTCCCTGCGCGCTACGAGAAGATCGCCCAGACGCTCCGCGGCACTCAGCACGCAGTGGCTGCCGTCGGTCGCCAGCGCGGCCCGGCGGTACCAGGCTTCGGCCTCACGGTCCTTCCCGTGACGGTCCAGAAACTCTGCCAACATGAACTTGCCTGGGCTCTCCGCCGCCGGTTCCTGTTCAGCAGCGGCATGGAACCACGTCTCTGCCTCCGCCAGAGAACCCTCGCTCAGCAGTTTGACTGCTTCGGCGTCAGCCTCTCTCCCGAGTGCGCGCAGACTGGCCGCACAATCGGTCAGGAAGGGCGCTCCAGGCCGGTCGCGCCCCCAAGACGCGAAATCGTCTACTCCCTGCTGCCCCATGACGGTCAACCCCCTGTTGCTCTCCCTGCTGCCCCGGCCGGCGTGCTCCGGTGCTTGCCGTCGCACATCTCTCTGCCGGGTTCCGTGCAGCATTCATCCCCCCAGACTGCCGCAAGATCACGCCGACCGAAGTGGCGTCTACCGGACTTGTCGGCGTGTTGCCGTCAAGGTGAGGCCGGTTTCGGCTGCCCCGCCGCGGTCACCGGCCTCCTCGTCATCGTCTCCGTTCTCGGCGACTCGTTCTTCCTCCACGAGTCGTCGCACGGCGTCGACGACGCGAGTCGACGCGAGCGAGGCACCCTCGTCCTGTGGCGGGCTGTCGGGCATGTGGTGCCTTTGGCAGCCGGCCGGCCGGCCAGTCTCGGGAGCGGGTGTGGCTCAGGGGTGCGTGGAGTCCTCGTCGTGGTGGGCTGCTTGTTCCTGGTCGGTGGCGGCCCAGGAGGCCAGCAGGCACAGGCCGTCGTGCTCAGGTGTGCCTGGTTCGGCGCTGTAGGCGGTCAGGGTCAGCCCGGGGTGGGCGGGCAGTTGCATGGCGTCGAAGTCCAGGGTGATCTCGCCGATGGCCGGGTGGCGGAAGGGCTTGCGGCCTGCGTGGTGCAAACGCACGTTGTGCTTGGCCCACGCGGCCCGGAATTCCTCGCTGCGGGTGACGAGCTCGCCGATCAGTCCGGTCAGTTCGGTGTCGCCGGGGGCCCGTCCCGCCTCGGTGCGCAGCAGGGAGACAGTGGTGTTGACAGAGGCGTTCCAGTCGGGAAAGAAGTCGCGGCTGGTGGGGTCGAGGAACTGGAAACGGGCGATGTTCACCGGGCGGCCCGGACCGGTGAACAGGGGCGCGTAGAGGGCGCGCCCGAGCGGGTTGACGGCGAGGATGTCCAGGCGGCCGTTGCGGATGAAGGCCGGTGAGCCGGTCATGGAGTCCAGGACACGCCTGATGCCGGCGGGGACGGCTTCCTTGGCCTTGCGGGCGGCGCGGCGCGGCGGGCGCCGGCGCTGGGCGGCGGCCAGGTCGTGGAGGTGGGAGCGCTCGGCCTCGTCCAGTTGCAGTGCTCGGCAGACGGCGTCGAGGACCTCCTCGGAGGCGCCGGCGAGCCGGCCGCGCTCCAGGCGGGCGTAGTAGTCGATGCTGACGCCGGCCAGCAGGGCGACCTCTTCACGGCGCAGCCCCGGCACTCTGCGGTTCCCGCCGCCGAAGGCGGGCAGGCCGGCCTGCTGCGGGGTGATCTTCGCGCGGCGGGTGGCGAGGAACTCGCGGATGTCGTGGGCGGTGTCCATGCAACCAGGCTAAGAGCTGCGAACAAACGTGGGTTCCGATTCAGCGGGCGGTGTCCGGTGCGTGCGATCGCAAGGCGCCGGAAAATCCGTGCAGCGGAACTGCCGGGCCTTCCGGCAACGCGGCGAGGGCGCGTGCCGGGCGCCGCCCGCCGGGGCCCACTTCTGTTCGCAGCTCTGGGCGCGGTGGATGAGTGCTGGGGTGCCCTGTCAGTACCTGTAACAGCAGGGCCTTCTGCACGCCTGTGAGCTGCGGTTTCCTCGATGGTGGCAGCGGATGCGGTCCGCTCGGGGGGCGGTGGGAACCCGCTCCGGATGCCACCCCGGATGCCACCTGGCCCGGTGTGGCCGACAGTGAGCAGAGCCGCGTCCACGCGTACGTATTGTCACAGGGAGTAACCGTATGGCCAAGCAGTCCGCGCCCCGAGAGTTGGCCGGCATCGCACCGAAGCTGGTCGACATCACCGACAACGTGCTGTTCGAGGACGTCTGGGAGCGTCCGGGACTGTCGCCGCGGGACCGCAGCCTGGTCACGGTCAGCGTGCTGGCCGCGCTGTACCGCAGTGAGCAACTGCCCTATCACCTGGGTGTAGCGCTGGACAACGGGCTCACGGTGGAGGAGCTGTCCGAGGCGATCACGCACCTGGCCTTCTACGCCGGATGGCCCAACGCCATGACCGCGATCACGCGGCTGAAGAAGATCGCCGACGAGCGCTCCGCGTGATCGCCGGCGCATGCAGCGCAAGGACGCCCCGCACACGGTCAGCGGGGCGGAGTGAATGCCAAGGAAAGAACGAGATGACTGTCAACGGATTTGATCAGATCTTCCCCCTCGGGGAGAAGAACGACGCCTTCGCGCAGTACTTCACCGGCCAGAGCTACCTGGCTCCGCTCGCCTCGGGGAACGTTCCCGTCAGTAACGTCTCCTTCGAGCCGGGCTGCCGCAACAACTGGCACATCCACCACGGCACGGGCGGCGGCGGTGACCAGATCCTGCTGTGCACGGCGGGCAGCGGCTGGTACCAGGCCGAGGGCGAGGATCCCGTCAGCATGGAGCCGGGAACCGTGGTCCGCGTCCCGGCGGGCACGAAGCACTGGCACGGCGCGAAGGCCGACTCGTGGTTCTCCCACGTCGCCTTCATCACTCCGGGCGAAGACGTCGGCAACGAATGGCTCGAGCCCGTCACCGACGAGGTGTACGGCGCGCTGCCGAAGAAGAACGGAGCGAACGCATGACCATCCTGGACGAGACCTACACGCTGTCCAACGGCGTCGAGATCCCCAAGCTGGGCCTCGGCACCTGGTTCATCGACGACGACAAGGCGGCCGACGCGGTCCGCGCAGCCGTGGAGACCGGCTACCGCAACATCGACACCGCCCAGGCGTACGGCAACGAGCGCGGTGTCGGCGAGGGCGTGCGCGGCGCGGGAGTGCCCCGCGACGAGTTGTTCGTCTCGACCAAACTCGCTGCGGAGATCAAGGACTACGACCAGGCGGTCGCCGCGATCGACGGCTCCCTGCGGGAGCTCGGCCTGGACCGCATCGACCTGATGCTGATCCACAGCCCGCAGCCCTGGGACGACTTCCGCGGTGGCGACTACGCCGAAGGCAACCGTGAGGCATGGCGTGCCCTGGAGGAGGCCCACCAGGCCGGCAAGATCCGGTCCATCGGCGTCTCCAACTTCCAGGAGCGCGACCTGGAGAACATCCTGTCGAACGCGACCGTCGTCCCGCACGTCAACCAGCTCCTCGTGCACGCGGGCAACACCCCCTCCGAGCTGCTGGCCTACTGCCAGAGCAAGCAGATCCTCGTCGAGGCGTACTCGCCGATCGCCCACGGCGCGATCCTGCAGAACGCCGAGGTGCAGGCGATGGCAGAGAAGTACGGCGTGTCCGTCCCGCAGCTGTGCATCCGCTACACCCTGCAGCTGGGCACCGTGTCGCTGCCCAAGACGGCGAACCCCGACCACATGCGGTCCAACGCCGCAGTCGACTTCGAGATCACCGGCGAGGACATGGACGTCCTGCGCGACCTGCGCGACGTGGACTACGGCGAGCACAGCGCCTTCCCCGTCTACAGCGGCAAGTGACGCCGGGCCAGCGCCGCCCCGTGACGGCCTGACGCCATGGAGCGGCGGCTCGAAGAGATGTCTCGGCCGATGACCTCCACGCCCTCGTACCGCGCCGGCCGTCTCACCCCGGGGACGCCGACCTGGGTCTGATCCCTCGTCGGCGGCGAGGTGCGCGGGCGCGCCCGCAGCGGCAGCGTGTCGCACCTGCGAGGGCCGGCCGTGACGCGGCGAGCCGGTCGACCGTCCTCGAGTTCCCGCCCCGCGCGTAACCACCATCCGTGATCGACGCCCCGGGGCCTGCGCCGCGGAAGAGGCCGGGCCGGCGCACCGTGGCCCGGCCTCCCTCCTCGCGGCCGCACGCCCCGGGGCGAGGAGAACACCATGAACCCCACCTACGACTTCACCGGGCAGGTCGCGCTGGTCACCGGCGCCGCCTCCGGCATGGGCCTGGCCACCGCCCGCGCCTTCGCCCACGTCGGCGCGGCCGTCGTCCTGGCCGACCTCGACCGCCCGGCCGCTGAGGCGGCGGCGAAGAGCCTCACCGACGACGGCCGTCAGGCCCTCGGGGTCGGCTGCGACGTCGCGGACGAGGACCAGGCCCGGGCCATGGTCGAGCGCACGGTGCAGACCTTCGGACGCCTGGACATGGCGTTCAACAACGCCGGCATCCAGGTCCCGCCGACCGACGCCGCCGAGGAGCGGGCGGAGGACTTCGACCGCGTCAACGCGGTCAATCTGCGCGGCATCTGGACGTGCCAGAAACACGAACTGCGCCAGATGCGCACCCAGGGCTCGGGCGCGATCGTCAACTGTTCGTCCCTGGGAGGCCTGGTCGGTCTGCCCGAACGCGCCGCCTACCACGCCTCCAAGCATGGCGTGATCGGGCTGACGCGCAGCGCGGCCGTCGAGTACGCGGCCCGGGGCATCCGCATCAACGCCGTGTGCCCGGGCACGATCGACACGCCGATGGTCGCCGGCATGCTCGAAGATCAGGCCGAGGCCATGGCCGAGATCATGAAGCAGCAGCCGATCGGTCGCCTGGGCACCGCCGAGGAGATCGCCGACGCCGTGCTGTGGCTGTGCAGCCCCGCCGCCGCGTTCGTCATCGGCGTCGCCCTGCCCGTCGACGGCGGCTTCACGGCCTACTGAAACCGCCGGGCTCTCCCAGCCCCCTGCGCTCGGGCGTGATCGACGAACATGCGGACGCCGCCGGGGAACGGGAACTCGACGGCCTTCTCCTCTGCGCCGGTCACCGGTCGGGCCGTGCCGGCCTGCGGCGCCGGACGCGGGACCATGTGCGGGGCCTGCTCGCCCCCGTCGGCCGCAGAAACGGCCGGCGGCCGGCCGAGTGCGCCGGGCACCGCACACCGGATGGTCTCCGGCGGCTGCTGAACGGTGCGGACCGGGACGCCGACGACGTCCGCGACGGCCTGCAGCCATACGTCGCCGAGCACGCTCGGCGGCGACGGCGGGGTGCTCGTCGTCGACGACACCGGCGTCCTCGAGAAGGGCACCGCCTCGGCCGTGCGAGCCGTCACTCGGCGGACTGTGGCGAGGTCTCGTCGACCACCCACTTCAGGTAGGCCTCGGATCCACCCGTCACCGGGAGGGTGATCCACTCCGGCACTTCGTAGCTGTGCTGCTCCGCGACCCAGGCCTCCAGCGCCGGGAGCCGCTCTGCCGTCGTCTTGTACGAGATACGCCACTCCTGCGCGGTCTCGATGCTCCCCTTCCACCAGTACGTCGCGGCGAACGGCTGGTCGATGTGGGCGCAGGCCGCCAACCGGCTCTCGACCGCGCCGCGGGCGAGGGCTCGGGCCTGTTCCTCGTCGTCGACGGTCGTCTGTGCGATCACGATGTCGCTGGCCATGCCACTGCCCTTCCGGTCGGTGAATCCCGACACTACCCAGCGGCCCTGGGGTTCCTGAAACGGACGGCGGGCTGGAGGCTTGCGGCGCCGGGGAGGCCGCAGAGGCGCAGTCGCCCGGCTAGGGGGAAGGAGTCGGTCCGCGGAGCCCGGAGGCCGGTGATCAGCGCGCGCCGGGTTCCGGGCTTCCTGTTCGCCGCACAGTCGCGGAGGGCGTCGACGAACCTCTCGGCGCCGAACTCCTCCATCGCCGGGACGAAGCAGCGGAGCAGGGGCCCCGGACCGCAGCGCCGCGAGGAGACAACCGGCCTGTCTCGTAGCGCCCTTTCCGCGGCCGGCCGTGCTCCGGGAGTGCACAGTTCCGCTGGTGGCGCCCTCGATGCGCGGCGGGCGCACCGATACTTCTCCTCGTTGGAGAACGGCGTTTCAGCCGGGGCGACGAGGAGCGTGGATGAGCGACGAGATGATGGGCGACGAGGTCTACCAGCCGTACGGAACGGAGGTGCAGGACGACGCGGGCCTGCTCGACGCCTCGGACACCCTGATCTACGAGGCCGGCCCCGAAGCTCTGGACGAGGGCTACTCCCCGCCGGAGCGGCCGTTGGGCGTGGAGCACACCGGCGTCACCGCGTCGGAGCGACTGCGGGGCGAGACGCTCGACGAGCGCCTGGCCGAAGAGGTGCCCGACGTCATGGTCCCTCCCGGCGACGGCATCGGAGACATCTACGGCACGGACGGCGAGCTGGTCGACACCGAGGTCGGCGACGAGCGCGCCGGCCGGCTCGTCGCGCCCTCGGCCGCCTTCGGCGAGCCGGAGACCGATGTCTACGGGATCGACGCGGGACTGGACGGAGCGGGCGCCTCCGCGGAGGAGGCCGCGATGCACGTGATCCCCGACGCCGGTTCCTTCTGACGGCTCTCGCCCGTGAAGGCAGCGGCCCCTGCCTTCACGGGTGAGACGTGCGAGCCGCGGCCGGACGCGCACCAGCGGCGTGCCGAGCACGTCCCGCCGACCGGTCGGGCCGCTGCCGCGTCAGCACGATCCACCCCGGCCACACCGAGACCGGGACGGCACCGCCGGCGGGGCAGACCTCGTCGACGGTTCCGGTGCGGCCGAGCGGCCTCTCGCGGACGTCGGCCTCCCGTCAGGCCGGCGCGGCGGCGGCGCCCTGACCAGGCGCCGCGCCGGTGAGCACGACCACCTTGCCCCGCAGCCACTTGGAGCGCAGGGCGGTCACGGCCGCTCCCGGGGCCGGCGTCGGCCGGCGGGCAGCGGTACCGGGTCCGCGCCGGGCACGACGGTGTTGGACACGCTGCCGATCCCTTCCACGGTGAGGGTGACGGTGTCACCGGGCTTCAGCGGCGGGGGCGTCCGCTCGCCGCGCAGGCCCCACAGTTCGGCGAGACAGCCGCCGTTGCCGCAGGTGCCGGAGCCCAGGACGTCGCCGGGCAGCACCCGCGTACCGCGCGAGGCGTAGACGACCAGCTCCTCGAAGGTCCAGCTCATGTTGGACAGGAGGTCCGTGCCGACGGTCTCGCCGTTGACCTCCGCGGTGAGCGCCAGGCGCAGGAATCCGCCGGCGTCCCGGTACGGTTCCAGTTCGTCCGCGGTGACCAGGTACGGGCCGAGGGTGGTGGCCGTGTCCTTGCCCTTGCACGGGCCGAGGCCGACGTTCATCTCGGCGGACTGCAGGTCCCTGGCCGACCAGTCGTTGAAGACGGTGTAGCCGACGATGTGCTCACGGGCCTGCCCGGGGGTGAGGTCGCGGCCCTCACGGCCGATGACGGCGGCGACCTCGAGCTCGTAGTCCAGCACACTCGAACCGGGCGGGACGGGGATGTCGTCGTGCGGGCCGTAGATCGCGTGCGGGTTGGTGAAATAGAACGTCGGGGCGGCGTACCACTGCTCCGGGACGCCGACGGCGCCGCTCACCGAGCGCCGTACGCCCTCGACGTGCTCCTCGAAGGTGACGAAGTCCCGGACGGAGGCGGGCTGGAGGGGCGGCAGCAGCCGGACCTGGGACACGTGCGGGCCGGGCGGCACGTCGAGTGCGGCGGCCCCCGCGGTGAGCAGCCCGGGCAGCCCGCCGGACTCCCGCAGCAGGTCGGTGAGCGAAGCAACGCCGGGCAGGGGCAGCAGGGTGCCGTCGCCCTCGACGACGGCCACGCGGCGGCGGTGATGGTGTTCGTAGGCGGCGAAACGCATGGTGCGGCTCCGGGAAGGGCGGGCCGGGGGCGCGGCGGGGCCGAGTCAGGGCAGGTGACGGGGCCGGCCGCGCCCCCGGGAGTGGAGGGGGGTGGAGGGG
>NZ_JOIY01000056.1 GCF_000720185.1 Streptomyces sp. NRRL S-340
ACACGTAAGGGGTCGTCGGCAGCGTCAGATGTGTATAAGAGACAGCTCCCGCTCCGCCCCCTCCTCCCGCCTCGGCCGCGGTGACCGCCTCTTCCTGGCGGCCGTCATCGGCCTGCCGCTCGCCGCCCTCCTGGTCTTCGTCTGGCTGCCCGCGCTCGCCTCCGTCGCCCTGTCCTTCACCACGTGGGACGGCCTCGACCTGTCCGGCATCCACTGGACCGGCCTCGGCAACTACACCGAGATCCTCACCAACTACCCGCCCTTCTGGCCCGCCGTCGAGCACAACGTGCTCTGGCTGCTCTTCACGGCGCTGCTGCCCACACCCTTCGGGGTCTTCCTCGCCTACCAGCTCGACAAGAAGATACGGTTCACCCGCTTCTACCAGACCGCGATCTTCCTGCCGATGGTGCTCTCCCTGGCCGTCGTCGGCTTCATCTGGGAGATCATCTACAACCCGGACACCGGGCTGCTCAACAGCCTCCTGGGCGCGGCCGGTTCCTCCCACCACATCGACTGGCTCGGCGACCCCGGCCTCAACCTGTGGGCCGTGCTCGTCGCCTCCGCCTGGCGGCACACCGGCTACATCATGATCCTCTACCTGGCCGGCCTGAAGAGCTTCGACCCGGCCCTCAAGGAGGCCGCCGCCCTCGACGGCGCGAGCGGCCGGCAGACCTTCTTCCGCATCGTGCTGCCCGCGCTCAAGCCGGTCAACGTCATCATCGTCGTCGTCACCGTCATGGAGTCGCTGCGCGCCTTCGACATCGTCTACGTCCTCGGCGGCGGCACCGGCAGCAAGCCGGGCATGGAACTGCTGTCCCTGCTCATCACCGACAACATCATCGGCGAGTCCGGCCACGTCGGCTACGGCTCCGCGCTCGCCGTCGTACTGCTGCTGGTCTCCCTGGCCGCGATCGGCGCGTTCCTCGTGCAGACCTTCCGCAAGGAGGACACATGACGACGACCGCCCCCGGCCCACACGCGCACACCCGGACCCGCACGCGCACCGGCACCCGCAACCGTCCGGCCCGGCGGACCGGCCCGCCCGGCGCCCGCACCCGCCCGCCCCGCGACACCGGCCGCCACCTCCTGCTCGGCACCGTCTCCGTGCTGTGGCTCGTCCCGCTGCTGTGGGCCGTGTACACCTCGCTGCGCTCCTACGACGACACCGCGCGCCACGGCTACTTCTCGCTGCCGCACAGCTTCGGTCCGGGCAACTTCACCGACGCCTGGACCCAGTCCGGCATGCCGCACTTCTTCCTCAACTCCGTCCTCATCACCGTCCCCGCCGTCCTCGGCACGCTGCTCTTCTCCGCCGCCGTCGCCTTCTTCGTCACCCGCTTCGACTTCCGGCTCAACCTCGCGCTGCTGATGCTGTTCACCGCGGGCAACCTGCTGCCCGCCCAGGTCCTCATCACCCCGCTGTACCGGCTCTACCTCCAGATCCCGCTGCCCGCGTGGATGAGCGACTCGCTGCTGCTGTACAACTCCGTCTGGGGCATCGTCGTCATCCACATCGCCTACCAGTGCGGCTTCTGCACCTTCGTCCTCAGCAACTACATGAAGACGATCCCCAAGGAGATCTCCGAGGCCGCCCTCGTCGACGGCGCGCCCGTGTGGCGGCAGTTCTTCCAGATCATCCTCCCGCTGTGCCGGCCGGCGTTCGCCGCGCTCGCCACGCTCGAGTCCATCTGGATCTACAACGACTTCTTCTGGCCGCTCACCCTCATCGAGACCGGTGACAAGCGCCCCGTCACCTCGGCGCTGGCCAACCTCCAGGGCCAGTACTTCACCAACCCCAACCTGATCGCGGCGGGCGCGCTGATGACCGCGATCCCCACGCTGCTGGTGTACTTCGCGCTCCAGCGCCAGTTCATCAGCGGACTCACCATCGGCTCGGGCAAGGGCTGAGCCGCCCCGGGCACCCAAGGACACCACCGAGTCCCCCCCGATCCCCTTCAGGAGGCACGACCCATGCGGTCATCCTCGTACCCCGCCCTGCCCGCACGCGGCCTGAGAGCCGTGGTCGTCCTGGCCCTCGCCGCGGGCCTGGCGACGACCACCCAGGCGGCACACGCGCACACCGGCTCCCAGACGGCACACGCGCACACCACCGCCCCGGCCGCACCCGCACACGCCACCCCGGCCGCGCACACCGACAGCGCCACCGCCCCCGCCCTGGCCGCCAAGCCCTACATGGGCTGGTCCAGCTGGAGCATGCAGTCCTCGAAGTACCCCGGCCTCAACCCCGACGGCGACTACAGCTACCTCACCGAGGCCAACGTCCTCAAACAGACCGGCGCCCTGGCCGCCAAGCTGAAGAAGTACGGCTACGACCACGTCAACATCGACGCCGGCTGGTGGCGCGACAACACCTGGAAACCCGGGTTCGACCGGTACGCCCGCCAGCAGGCCGACCCGGTCCGCTTCCCGCACGGCATGAAGGCCGTCGCCGACGCCATCCACGCCAAGGGCCTCAAGGCAGGCATCTACCTGCCCGCCGGCCTGGAGAAGGAGGCCTACAACGGCGGGAAGTCCCCGATCTGGCACGCCGACGGCTGCACCACCGCCGACATCGTCTACGGCGACCTGCGCACCACCAACGGCTGGGACAGCGCCTACAAGCTCGACTTCTCCCGCCCCTGCACCCAGAAGTACGTCGACTCCCAGGCCCGGCTGCTCGCCGACTGGGGCTACGACTTCCTCAAGCTGGACGGCGTGGGCCCCGGCTCCGGCAAGGGCGGCGACCAGTACGACAACGTCGCCGACGTGGCCGCCTGGCACCAGGCCATCGCCGCCACCGGACGCCCGGTCCACCTGGAGATCTCCTGGTCCCTGGACATCGGACACGCCGCCGACTGGAAGAAGTACTCCAACGGCTGGCGCATCGACACCGACGTCGAGTGCTACTGCAACACCCTGGTCAGCTGGGAGAACTCCGTCGACGACCGCTTCGCCGACACCCCCGCCTGGACCCGCCACGCCGGGCCCGGCGGCTGGAACGACCTCGACTCCCTCGACGTCGGCAACGGCCGCATGGACGGCCTGACCGACGCCGAACGGCAGACCTACGCCACCCTGTGGGCCATCGCCAAGTCCCCCCTCTACACCGGCGACGACCTCACCCGCCTCGACTCCTACGGCCTGTCCCTGCTCACCAACCGCGAGGTCATCGCCGTCGACCAGAGCAGCGCCCCGCCCGCACACCCCGTCACCCCCGCCGACCCGCAGCAGGTCTGGGCGGCCGAGAACCCCGACGGCACCTACACCGTCGCCCTGTTCAACCTGGCCGACGCCCCCGCCGCCGTCACCGCCGACTTCTCCGCCCTCGGCTTCACCGGCCGGGCCGCCGTGCGCGACCTGTGGAACCACGAGAACCTCGGCACCCACCGCGACAAGGTGACCGAGGCCCTGCCCGCGCACGGCTCCCGGCTGTTCACCCTCACCCCGCGCGGCACCACCCCCGTCACCTACACCGCTCACGAGGCCGAGGCGAGCACGAACACCCTGAGCGGCAGCGCCTCCGTCGCCGACTGCTCCGCCTGCTCCGGCGGCAAGAAGGTCGGCAACCTCTACCTGGGCGGCAAGCTCACCGTCAACGACGTCGTCGTCGGCAAGGCGGGCACCTACCAGGTGAAGGTCGCCTACGTCAGCGGCGACGCCCGCTCCGCCTCCGTCCTGGCGAACGACGGCGGCGCCGTCCGCCACACGTTCCCCGCCACCGGCGACTGGGGCACCGTCGCCACCGTCACCGTCCCCGTGGTGCTGAAGGCCGGCACCAACACCCTCACCTTCGACAGCGGTTCCGACTACGCCCCGGACATCGACCGGATCGACGTACCGAAGTCGCCCTGACGCGGTCGCGGTCCCTGCCGAACCCCGGTTCCAGCCGCACCGCGTCCCGGCGAACCCCGTAGGCCCCGGCCGGACCCCGTCCCGGCCGGGACCCGCCCCGACCCAGGAGCCGCCATGCCCCCCGCCCAGCCCCGCCCGCCCGAGTCACCCCGAGCGCGCGCAGCCTCCGCCCCCAGCAGAAGAGCCTTCCTGTCCGCCGCCGCGACCGCCTCCCTCGCCGGAGCCGCCCTCGGTGCCCTGCCCGCCTTCACCGCCTCGGCGGCCCCCCGGCGCCCGCCCGCCACCGCGGAGACGTCCGGCGCCCCCGGGGACGCGCGGCACACCCTCTGGTGGCAGGCTCCCGCCGACGAGCACTCGATGATCGGACAGGGCCTGCCCGTCGGCAACGGACGGCTCGGCGCCCTCGCGGGCAACGACCCGGCCCGTGAACTGCTCCTCGTCACCGACGCCACGATGTGGACCGGCGGCCTCAACGACAGCCTCGACGCCGACGGCCAGTTCCCCTACGGCCGCGACGACTTCGGCTCCCTCACCCTCCTCGCCCGCCTCACCGTCGCCCTCCCCGGCCACGACCTCTCCGCCGTCCACGGCTACCGCCGCACCCTCGACCTCGCCCAGGGACTGATCACCACCTCCTACGTACGCTCGGGCGTCACCTACCGCCGGGAGGTCTTCGCCAGCCGTCCCGACGACGTGATCGTCGTGCACCTCACCCAGAGCGGGGGCGGCCACCACACCGGCACCGTCACCCTGGAAGGCACCCACGGCGAGGCCCCGGCGGTCTCCTTCGGCGGTGCCTTCCCCAACGGACTGCGCTACGGCGCGGCCGTCACCGCGTACACGAGCGGCGGCGGCCGGGTACGCGTGCACGGCGACCGCGTCGACTTCACCGGCTGCCCCGACCTCACCGTCGTGCTCAGCGGCGGTACCAACTACACCCCCGACGCCCGGACCGCGTACCGCGACCCCTCCCTCGACCCCGAACAGCTCGCCCGGACGAAGGTGCGCGCGGCCGCCTCGCACCCGGCCGCCGTCCTGCGCCGCACCCACACCGCCGACCACCGCGCCCTGTACGACGCCTTCGCCCTCGACCTCGGCACCTCCACCGCGCAGCAGCGCTCCCTCGACACCTGGGAGCGCGTCCGCCACCGCGCGCAGAGCGGCGTCCCCGATCCCGAACTGGAGGCGGCCTACGTCCAGTTCGGCCGCTACCTGATGATCTCCGGGTCCCGGGGCAGCCTCCCGCTGGGCCTGCAGGGCCTGTGGCTCGACGGCAACGACCCGGACTGGATGGGCGACTACCACACCGACATCAACCTCCAGATGAACTACTGGATGGCCGACCGGACCGCCCTGTCCCCCTGCTTCGACGCCCTCACCGACTACTGCCTCGCCCAGCTCCCGGCGTGGACCGACCTGACCCGCCGGCTCTTCGGCGACCCGCGCAACCGGTACCGCAACTCCAGCGGCAAGAACGCGGGATGGACCGTCGCCATCTCCACCAACCCGTACGGCGGGGGCGGCTGGTGGTGGCACCCGGCGGGCAACGCCTGGCTGTGCAACAGCCTCTTCGAGCACTACGAGTACACCCTCTCCCGCGCCCACCTGGAGAAGATCCACCCGCTGCTCAAGGGCGCCTGCGAGTTCTGGGAGGCCCGGCTGGTCACCACCACCCTGCCCGGCTCCACCGAGGACGTGCTCGTCGCCGACAGCGACTGGTCGCCCGAGCACGGCCCGCTGGACGCCAAGGGCATCACCTACGCCCAGGAACTGGTGTGGGCGCTCTTCGGCAACTACCAGACCGCCTGCGCCGAGCTGAAGAAGGACACCGCCCACGCGGAGCGGATCGGCGCGCTGCGCGAGCGGCTGTACCTGCCCCGGGTGAGCCCGAAGACGGGCTGGCTGGAGGAGTGGATGTCGCCGGACAACCTCGGCGAGACCACCCACCGCCACCTGTCCCCGCTCGTCGGCCTCTTCCCCGGCGACCGGATCCGCCCCGACGGCTCCACCCCGAAGGACATCGTCGACGGAGCGAGTGCCCTGCTCACCGCGCGCGGCACGGAGAGCTTCGGCTGGGCCAACGCCTGGCGGGCCCTGTGCTGGGCCCGGCTGAAGAACGCCGAGAAGGCCTACCGGCTGGTCGTCAACAACCTTCGCCCCTCCACCGGCGGCGGCAACGGCACGGCCTTCAACCTCTTCGACATCTACGAGACCGGGCCGGGCCGGGGCATCTTCCAGATCGACGCCAACTTCGGCACCCCGGCGGCGGTCGTCGAGATGCTGCTGTACGCGCGCCCCGGTCACATCGAGCTGCTCCCGGCGCTGCCCGCCGCGTGGGCGGCCTCCGGCGAGGTCACCGGCGTTCCCGTGCGCGGCGGGTTCACCGTCGACCTGCGCTGGAAGGACGGCACGCCGGTGTCGGTGCGGATCCACAGCACCGGGGGCCACGCCACTACGGTGGCCCACGGCGGCACCTTGCGCGCGGTCGCCCTGGAACCGGGAAGGTCCGTCACGCTGAAGGGATTCGACCGATGAGGGACCAGCTCACCCGGGCGGCCGCCCTGGCCGCCGTACTCCTGACCGCGGCGGCCGCCACCGCCACCGCCACGAACGGCACGACCGCCGCGCCGCCCAGGGCCTTCGACGCCGCCGCGCCCGCGGGCGCCGCCGCGCGCGCCGCCTCCGTACGGCCCGTGCTCGCGCAGAGCACCGGCGCGCAGCGGGCCCCCGGGCAGGCGGAGTCCTTGCGAGCCGCCTCCGGGCACGCCGTCTCCGTCCGGGCCGCGTCCGGTGCGCGGTCGCACGAGGTGGTGACCTGGGGAGCGAGCGCCGACCGTCTCGGCAGCGGTGTGCCCGACCGCGCGTACCGGCTCGTCGTGCACACCAGCGTGGCCGGGAGCGCCCCGCGGATCCGGCTGAGCAACGCCTTCGGCGACCGTCCGCTGACCTTCGACAGCGTCTGGGCCGGTGTCCAGGAGTCGGGCGCCGCCCTGCGCCCCGGCAGCAACCGCAGGCTGGCCTTCGGCGGCGCGGCCACGGTCACCGTCCCGGCCGGGCGGACCGTGCTCAGCGACCCGCTGCCCGGCCGGCTGCCCGCCGGCACCGACCTGGTCGTCAGCCTGCACAGCCCGGACGCGGCCGGTCCGGCCACCGGGCACGGCATGGCGATGCAGACCTCGTACACCACGCAGGGCGACCACACCGCCGAGGAGGGCGCCGGCCACTGGACGAGCACCACCGGTTCCTGGTTCTACCTGGACTCCGTCTCCGTACGGACCGCTCCGCGCACCGCCGCGGTCGTCGCGCTCGGCGACTCCATCACCGACGGCTGGCACTCGAGCACCGACCTGAACCGCCGCTGGCCCGACTACCTCGCCCGCCGCCTGGGGCAGGCGCACACCGGAGTCCAGGGGGTGGCAAACGAGGGCATCTCCGGCAACAAGGTGCTGGCCGACGGGGCCGGGCAGAGCGCCCGCAACCGGCTGGACCGTGACGTGCTGTCCCAGCCGGGGGTGCGGACCGTCTTCCTCTTCGAGGGCGTCAACGACATCAAGGCGCACACCGGGGTCACGGCCGCCGACATGATCGCCGGGTACCGCGAGATCGCCGCGCGGGCGCACGCCGCCGGGAAGTGCGTGGTCGGTGCGACCGTCGGGCCGTTCAAGGGCTGGGGCGAGTGGGACCAGGCCGCGGAGTCGGTACGTCAGGAGGTCAACGCCTTCCTCCGCGACAGCGGCGACTTCGACGCGGTGACCGACTTCGACCGCGTCCTGCGCAGTCCGTACGACCCCGAGCGCATCCTGCCCTTCCTCGACGGCGGCGACCATCTGCACCCCAACGACAAGGGGATGCAGGCGATGGCCGACGCGGTGGACCTCACCGCCCTGGACTGCACCGGCGGTCCGCACTCCGCCCGCTGACACGAGACCTGGGGCCGGGGACCTGAGCGCCCTCACACATGTCCTGCCATGTGTGAGGGCGCTCGGACGTTTCCGGAGGGGCCGGTCTGAAGCACGTGCACCCGCATCCAGACACAGTCTGCACGCGGGGTGTCCACACATGGTGTTCAGACAAGGTGTCCAGAACACATGTATGCTTCCGTGGACGGCCCGGAACGGGCCGGATGTCCCCAGGGCGCCGAGGGCGCCGTCCAGCCTCGCCCGGCATGTGCGCCGGCACGCGAGTGCGGTGAAGTCAGGAGTTGCCTTGCCCGAGCCGGCCGACCAGTCCCGTCCCACCTTCCTCCTCGTACCCGGCGGCCACCACGGCCCCTGGGTCTACGACCGGCTCCGCGCGGTCCTCGACGCGCACGGATGGCGCAGCCGCACGGTGAGCCTGCGCAGCGCCGTGGAGCAGAGCGCCCCGGCCGAGCCGCTGCCGGGCATGTACGACGACGCCGAGGTGATCCGAGAGGCCCTCGCCGGCACACCCGGTCCGGTGATCGCCGTCGCCCACTCCTACGGCGGCGTCCCGCTCACCGAGGCACTGGCCGACGCGTCCGGCGTGGTGCACGCCGTCTACGTGGCGGCCTACCTGCTCGACGTGGGCGAGGGCATGTTCCAGAGCCACGGCGTGCCGGTGCCGGACTCCCTCGCGGGCCTGCGGCCCCCGGAGAACCCGGACCTCAACCTCCCCGCCGCCTTCTACGACGGCGACCCGGACAGCCCGGAGACCAAGGAGGCCGTGGCGCGCCTGGTGCCGCAGACGGTGCGCGCCGACTTCGAGACCGTCACCCGGGCCGGCTGGCGCACCGTCCCCACCACCTACGTCGTTCCGGAGAACGACGTCTCCCTCACCGCGACGGTCGCGGAGCGGATGGCCGCCCGCGCCGACTTCGTCCGCCGGGTCCCCGGCCACCACGCGCCCTTCCACTCCCACCCGCGGGAGTTCGCGCGCGTGCTCATGGAGATCGGCGAACAGTCCACCGTCCGCTGAGACGGGCCGGGAGAGGAGTACCGCCATGGCGTCCATCACCCGGCCGCGCCGCGCCGGGCCCGGCAGCAGGCCCCCGGCCGCACGGCAGCTCACCGAGGCGCTGGAACGGCTCCTGCGGGCGGGACGGGTCTTCACCGAGATCAGCGTCCGGGAGATCATCGAGGAGGCCGGCGTCGCCCGCGCCACCTTCTACACGTGCTTCGGCGACAAGTCGGAGCTGCTGATCGCCCTGACCGACGGGCTGCGCCGGCGCCTGCTGGAGCTGGCCCGGGGCTGGGACCCGGCCGCAGGCGAGGACGGCGCGGAGCGGTTCGCGCGGTTCTTCCGCGACGTCATCGCGATCCACCGGGACCACTACGCGGTCCTGTCGGCGCTGCGGGAGCTGGCGGCGTACGACGCGGCCGTCAACGACTTCTACACCGCGGACCTGGAGGAGTTCGAACAGGCCGTGTACGACACGCTCGCCGGGCAGCAGCGGGCGCGGGCGACGACGCCCGGACTCGACCCCGCGGCGGCGAGCCGCGTCATCGTGTGGGGCGGCGCGCAGGCGATCGCCCACCACATCCGCGTGGACGACGGCGGCGGTGACGCCGCCTTCGCCCGCGAGCTGGGACAGATCTGGTGGTACGGCGCCTACCGGCGCCCGCCACACACCGCACAGAAGGACGAGACACCTCATGAGTGAACAGCCCCAGGGCCTGCCCGCCCGTCCGCTCGACGGCACGGTGGCGATCGTGACCGGCGGCGGACGGGGCATCGGAGCCGCCGTCGCCGCACTGCTGGCCCGCGCCGGAGCCCGGCTCGCGCTGGTCGGCCGTACCGAGGAGACCCTGGCGCGCACCGCCCGTGAACTCCCCTCGGAGACCGAGGTCGTGGTGGCGGACCTGAGTCTGCCGGAGGCCCCGGGACAGGTGATGGAGAGCGTCCTCGGCCGCTTCGGCCGGGTGGACGTCCTCGTCAACAACGCCGCCGCGGAGAACTTCACCGCCAGCCACGAACTGACGCCCGCCGAGGCCGACGGCCTGTGGGCGCTCAACGCCCGCACCCCGCTGCTGCTGGGCGGCCTGGCCGCCGCGCACATGGCCTCCCGCGGCGGCGGCAGCATCGTCAACGTCTCCTCCGACATCGGCAGCGTGCGCAGCATGCCGAACCAGAGCCTGTACGCGGCGACCAAGGGCGCCGTCGACGCCGTCACCCGCTCACTGGCCGCCGAATGGGGCGGCAGGGGCGTACGGGTCAACGCCGTGCGCCCGGCGGTGACCGACACCGACATGTCGGCGGGCATCTTCGCCGACCCGGGCCTGGAGAAGGTCCTGACCGGTCAGTACGCGCTCGGCCGGATGGGGCGCCCGGACGACGTCGCCCAGGCCGTGCTCTTCTTCGCCTCGCCGGCGAGTTCCTTCGTCACCGGGCAGATCCTCAGCGTCGACGGCGGGTGGCTCGCCGCGCAGGTCTGAGCAGCCGCAGCCGTCTGAGGGCCGGCACCCGGCCAGTGGCAGGGTGCCGGCCCTTGCGCGTCCGGTGAGCGAACCGGCGACGCGAGGGGGGGCGACGCCTGCGCTGGGTGATCGGCGGCACCTCTCGTGGGAGACGCCGGAGAGGCGGCGTCAGAGGATGTGCGGGGCCTTGGTGCCCTGGGAGAGGACGGTCCGCGGAAGCAGGTCGGCGAGTTCGCCGAACGACCACGGGCCGTCGTGCTCGTCACGGAAGACCGTCCGTGTCTCGACCGGGTGGCTGTAGAGCCCGACCTTGCCCCCGCCGGCGCGGAAGACGCAACCGGTCACCTCGGCGGCGGCGTCGGAGGCCAGGTAGACGACGATCGGCGCGACCATACCGGCGTCGGCCCGTGCCTCCTTCGCCTTCATCCGGCGCTCGCTCACCGCGCCGGCGGCCACGAGCGCGGCATCCCGCTGCTGGGCGTCCCGCGTCATCCGGGTCAGGGCGAACGGGGCGATGGCGTTGACGGTGATGCCGTCGTCGTCGAGCTCCCACGCCAGTTCGTAGGTGAGGCTGACGACGCCTCCCTTCGACGCGGCGTACTCGGGGTTGCCGATCGGCGCCGCCCACTGGTTGGAACAGGTGTTGATGACGCGTCCACCGCCGTGCTCCCGCATCACGGGGACCGCGGCGCGGCACATCGCGAACGTGCCCTTGAGGTTGACGTCGACGGTCAGGTCGAAGTCCTCCTCCGTCACCTCCTCGATCTTGTGCTGCCGGACGATGCCGGCGTTGTTCACCAGGACGTCCAGGCGGCCGAAGTGTTCGACGGCGGTGGCGACCACCCGGGCCGCGCCCTCCCAGTCCGCCACCGACTCGTAGCAGGCCACGGCCTCGCCGCCCTGGGAGCGGATGTGCCCGACGACCTCGTCGGCGGGACCCGGGGAGGCTCCCTGTCCGTCGGCGCCGTTGCCGACGTCGTTGACGACGACCTTCGCGCCGGCGGCCGCCAGCGCGACGGCCTCGCCGCGGCCGATGCCCCGGCCGGCGCCGGTCACGATGGCCACCCGGCCGTCGAGCGGTCGTTGATCCGTCATGGCTTGCTCCTCGCAGAGATGGTGGGGCGCGAGACTTCCGAGGTCTTCGGCCCGTGGCGTTCGCGGTGCACCGCCACCGCCTGCCTGGACCGGGAGCTGGTGGTGCCGCGGCGTGCTGCGGGCCTCGCTCGCGGATGCCGCCGGTCGGTGCCCCCGACGGGGCCGGCTCCCACGGCGTGAGGCCTCCAGCGGGCCGGTCGGCGTCCTTACGGGCCCAGCGGTGAGGTCATCGACATCCGTGTCGAGGGCCTCGATGGGACGGAACGCTCTTCCTGGCCACGAGTGTAGTCAAACCCGCGAGACAAGTCTACAGTTGTATACATGTGAAGCGGGTGCCTGACCGAAGGAGAACCCGGCCGGGAACCGCCGGGTCCCCGGCCCGGGCGGACAGGACGCGGGAAGAGAACGGGAGAGAAGAATGAACGACTTGGCACGTGCGGAGTTCAGACGACGGGTGGAGACCGGGGGGCCGCTGATGATCCCGCACTGTCCGGACGCCCTGACCGCGCGCCTGTGTGAACAGCTCGGCTTCGACGGGGGATACCTCGGTGGCGGTGGCCTCGGCCTGTCGCTCGCGATCTCCGAGGCACTCCTCTCGGTCACGGAACTCGCCCGGGCGGCGGCCGCGATCCGCAGACGTTCCGCCCTGCCCCTCGTCGTGGACGGCGGAGTGGGCTTCGGCGACGCCGTGCACACGACCCGCATGGTGTGGGAGCTGGAGGCCGCGGGTGTCCACGCCATCGAGCTGGAGGACCAGGTCGCTCCCAAGCGGGCCAGCCACCACCGCCACGTGGAGCACCTGGTCCCGTTGGAGGAGATGACGGGCAAACTGCGTGCCGCGGTGGCGGCCCGGCGCGACCCGGACCTGCTGCTCATCGCCCGTACCGGGGCGGTGCGGAACGAGAGTTTCGACGCGGCCGTCGAGCGCTGCGAGGCGTACTTCTCCGCCGGCGCCGACGCCGTCATGCTCCTGCCGGAGACCGACGGGCAGCGGGCCGCCGCGCCCCGCCTGCTGTCCGGTCCGGTGGCTCTTCTGACCTCCTTCGACCTCCACACGCCCGAGGAGTGGGCCGAGCTCGGGTACGCGATGGTCATCGATCCCGTCACCGGACAGGCGGCCGCCTTCACCGCGTTGCGCGAGGCCTACGAGGCGCAGCGCGCGGGACTGCCGAGCCCCCGCCCGGCGGCCGAGTCCTTCGCCGTCTACGAGGGGTTGCAGCAACTCGCCGGTTTCGAGGAGCTGTACGACATCGAGCGGGCCACCACCGAGCCCGGCACCTGAGCGGTACGGAGGCACGGCGCCTCCGGCGGCGGCCGGCGGACCCCTCCGGTCGCGTGCACGCACACCTTCCGAGGCCCGGAGTGAGCCTCCCGCGTTCACGGCGCCGCTCGGACGTCCCCGAAGCCTGCCATGTCCATGGGGGAGTTGGCGTCAGGGCCTGTGACGGGTCTCGCCCGCCGCGCTCCCGGGGTCACGGCGGGGCGACGGCCCGGTGTCGGAGTCGGCCAGCCGCTCCAGCATCCGCACGAGAGCGGTGAGGTCCGAGCGCTCATCCCGGGTGAGGGCCACCTCGATGGCGGAGGCGAGCCAGCTCTCGCGGGCCCGGAGCCAGCGGTCCGCCTCCTCCCGGCCCCGCCGTGTCGCCGAGAAGAGCACCCGTCGGCCGTCAGTGGGATCCGGAGCGCGTGTGACCAGGCCGTTCTTCTCCAGCGCGGCCAGGGTCTGAGCCATCGACTGAGGCTTCATGTATTCGGCCGCCGCGAGATCGCTCGTGGTCGCGGGCGGCCCGGTCACCACGCGGTACAGCGCGGCGAGCTGGCTGCGGCTCCAGGGGCCCGTGTTCATACCCGTCTCCGAGCGGATACGGGCACGCAGCCGATCCATGGAGCGCACGAGCTGCAGCGCCAGATCTGATGTCAGGGGTTCTTCGGCTTCCACCCGAAAACCATACAGGTTACCTGAAGGACTCGGCGGCAGGGCAGGCGTGAGAGCCGTGTTTTCCGGCGACGACCGCCTTGGGGCGCCCGCCCGTTCGCCCAGCGGTGACACACCTCACCTCCACTCAAAGTGTTAAGGCAACCTGTTCAGGTTGCCTGTACAGTTTTCGTCATGGAACAGCGCGAAGCAACGACGGGCCGCGATGCGGCCGGAAGAGCGGAGGGGTGGCGGGGCCGAGCCGGGGAAGCCGCGTCTCCCGGCTGGCGGTTCACCGTCCCCCTCATGCTCGGTTCGTCCCTCAACCCGATCAACAGCTCGATCATCGCCACGACGCTGATCGCCATCGGGCACACCTTCCACGCCGGGGCGGCGTCCACCATCTGGCTGGTGTCGACCCTCTACCTGGCCAGCGCGATCGGCCAGCCCACCATGGGGCGCCTGGCTCAGCGCCTCGGCCCGCGCCGCGTCTTCGTGACGGGCCTGATCCTGGTCGGCATCGGCGGCGCGCTGGGCACCGTGGCGGCGAACCTGCCGACCCTGATCGCCGCCCGCGTCGTCATCGGCGTGGGCACATCGGCCGGCTACCCCACGGCGATGGTCATCGTGCGGCGGTGGGCCGCCGAGCACGAATCGGCGCAGACCGGCGGAACCCTCGGCGCGCTGGCCGTCGCGGCCCAGGTCACCTCGGCCCTGGGACTTCCGCTCGGCGGCCTGCTGGCGGCGGCCGCCGGCTGGCGCGTCACCTTCCTCGTCAACGTCCCGCTGGTCGTGATCGGCGTGGTGATGACCCTCCTCTGGGTGCCCCGCGACCCGCCCCGCGCCGAGCGGGCCGCACAGGGCGTGCCCGGGAGCCGCCTGGACGCCCCCGGCATGATCCTCTTCGCCGGCACCATCGCGTCCCTGCTGTTCTTCCTGAACGACCTGCACCACCCGCGGTGGTGGCTCTGCACGCTCCTGGTGGTCCTGCTCGTCGCCCTGGTGCTGTGGGAGCGCAGGACGGCCGATCCGTTCGTCGATGTGCGGATGCTCGCCAGGAACAAGGCGCTCAGCGCCACCTACCTGCGTGTCTGCCTCACCTTCCTGCTCAACTACTGCATCCTGTACGGCCTCACCCAGTGGCTCCAGGAGACGCGGGGTCTGTCCGCGATCGGCGTGGGCCTGCTGATCCTCCCGATGTCCGTGTTCGCCGCGCTGGTCTCCGTCCCCTTCGCCCGCCGCGACCTGGTCCGTCCCGCCCTGTACTGCACCGCCGTCGCGGCGGTCGTCGGTCCGGCCGGACTGCTCCTGTTCACCTCGACCACCCCGGTCTGGGCCCTGGTCCTGGTCACCCTGGTGTTCGGGGTTGTCTCGGGCCTCGGAGTGATCGGGAACCAGGCCGCGCTGTACCGGCAGGCACCCGCCGAAGCGGTGGGTGTCGCGGCCGGGCTCATGCGCACCTTCACCTACCTGGGCGCCGTCCTGTCCTCCAGCCTGATCAGCCTGTCCTACGGCGACCGGGCGACGGACAGCGGCCTGCACACCATCATCTTCGCCCTGCTCGGCCTCGGTGTCCTGCTGCTGGTGATCACTCCGTCGGGCGCCCGGAACCTGAAGGCGTCCTGACCGCCCCGCGCACGCCGGCGGGCCTTCCCGGCGACGCGCTCCCGCCGATCGCCGGCAAAGCCTTCGGCTCGGGGCCGCTTCGACATACATGTTCGTCCGACGGGCGGTCGTCCACCTCGCCGGCCCACTCGCGGGCTGGATCAGCCGCACCGCTCCGCGCGTGGAACGGCGGAACCGTCCGCTCGGTGAACTGATGAGCCCGCCACCACGTGCGGCACCGTCGGCCGGTTCAAAAGTCTACTGGTGTATACTTGATGCATCGGAACACTTACCCGGTCGGCACAAGACCGGGGAGCAAAGAGAAAGACGTGGACATGAACCTCAATCTGACCGGAAAGCGCGCGCTCGTCACCGGTTCGAGTCTCGGTCTCGGCGAGGCCACCGCGAAGCTGCTGGCGGCCGAGGGCGCCGCGCTCGTGATCCACGGCCGGGACAAGGAGCGGACGGAACGCGTCGCCCGGGAGATCCGCGAGGCCGGTGGCACCGCCACCACGGTCCTGGGCGACCTGGCCGACGACGCCGGCGCCGCCGAGGTGGCCCGTGACGCCCTCGCCGGCGGCCCGGTCGACATCCTCGTGAACAACGCCGGCTTCTACCGGCACCTGTCCTGGGCCGAGGCCACTCCCGATGAGTGGCGTGACACCTACAACGTCAACGTCGTCTCCGGCGTGCGGATGATCCAGCACCTCGTCCCGGCGATGCGCGAGCGGGGCTGGGGCCGGGTCGTCACCATCGGCGGCGGCCTCGCCTCCCAGCCGATGAACACCCACCCCCAGTACAACGCCACCCTGGCCGCCCGGCACAACCTCGCCGTCTCCCTGGCCCGCGACCTGAAGGGAACGGGCGTCACCTCCAACGTCGTCTCTCCCGGCGCCATCCTCGTCGAGGCCACCAAGGAGCTGGTCACTCACATCGGCCCGGCCCGCGGCTGGGGCGACACCTGGGAAGAGATCCGGCCCAACGCCGTCGAAGCCCTGATCCCCAACGACCAGGAACGCTTCGGCGAGCCCGACGAGATCGCCGCGGCCGTCGCCTACCTGTGCAGCGACTACGCCCAGTACGTCAGCGGCGCGACCATCCGCGTCGACGGCGGACTCATCCGCTCCGCCTTCTGAGCCCCCGCGGGCGGACGGACGTGGCGGTGCGAGTACCGGAAGGTACTCGCACCGCCACGTCCGTCCGCCGAAACGGGCTCCGGTGCGTGCGATCGCAAGGCGCCGGAAGGTCTTCGTGGCGGAGCTGCCAGGACCTTCCGGCAACGCGGCGAGGGCGCGTGCCGGGCGCCGCCCGCCGGGGCCCCCTTCTGTCCTCAGCTCTGAGTGCCGGAGCCCTCCGTGCCCTCCCCGGATTCCCCGGTCAGCGGCCGGAGCATCGCCGTCAGCAGCTCGGCGACCTCGTCGTCATCGGCGTCGGCGAGCGCGGTCGTACCCACGACGGTCCGCATCAGCCAGGTCCCGGCGACCAGAGCCAGTCCGAGCTGGGCCCGGACCTCCGCGCGGGGCCCTTCCAGCAGCCCGGCCAGCCGGGCACCCACATGCGCCTCGATGCCTTTGCGCAGCGCTTCGGCCGCCTCCGGGTCCGGCGCCGAACGCAGCATCAGCAAGAACGGATCGAGCCCCTCGGCGCCGGGCCCGGTGCCCTCGGCCAGGGTGTGCGCGAGGGTCCGCGCCAGCCCCTGCCGCTCGTCGCCGACCACGGTCGGCGGCTTGAAGGCCCGGTCCACCGCCTCCGCGAACAGACGGTCCTTGGAACCGAAGTAGCGATTGATCATCATCGCCGTCACCCCGGCCCGCTCGGCGATCTGCCGGACCCCGGCCCTCGCGTAACCGTGTTCGGTGAACTCCACCACCGCCGCCTGGAGAATCGCCTCCCTGGTCAGGGCGCCGTCCCGCTTGCGACCGGCCTGCTGAGTACTCATGCGCAGGAGCATACGGGGACCGCCACCACGGGATCGGATCGGCTGCTGGGCCGTCGCGGCCAAGGCCATGCGATGCCGCCTCACACCCCGCGTGGACGCGCGAGGCGGCCGGCCGGCTCGGCGCGGCACGGGCGCGCGGCGCCGCCGCTCTCGCGTCCCGCGTGGGACCACGGCGCCGAGACTCTCAGAGCTGCGAACAAAAGTGGGTTCCGATCAGCGGGCGGTGTCCGGTGCGTGCGATCGCAAGGCGCCGGAAGGCCCTTGCAGCGGAGCTGCCAGGGCCTTCCGGCAACGCCGTGAGCATGCGGGCCGGGCGTCGCGGGCCGGGCGCCCGTTTTGCTCGCAGCTCTCAGAGCACCGCGTGGCCGGCCGCGCCGGGGAAGCCGGTGCCGTACGCCAGGTCCTCTCCCTTCGAAGCGGAGCATCCTCCCGGCACGCCTCCGGTTACGGTTTGTGGGTCACCCAGAGCAGTTCCGCAGGCCAGCGGTGTGCCCAGTCGGGCGGGTCGGTCTCGTTGTAGCCGTTGGACGTTCCGGGTCCGGGCCGCGGCTCGATGAGGTCGTCGATGACGAGACCCGCGCCGCGCAGCACCTTGACCCAGCCGCCGTAGGTGAGCTGATAGCTGGTCGCGCCGTCGCCTTCGGCGATGGTGTCCAGCCCGAAGTAGTCCTGCTGCAGCGTGGTGGTCACGCGGCCGGCGGCTTCGTCGTAGCAGGCTTCGAACCATGGGCTGGCGACGTTGAAGACCAGGCGTCCGCCCCGGCGCAAGACGCGTGCGGCCTGCGGGACGGCCAGGTGCGGGGGCGCCCAGCTGAGCCCACCGAAGTCGCAGAACACCAGGTCGAAGCTGGCGGCGGCGAAGGGGAGTTGTTCGGCGGCGCCTTGCACCAGCGGGTAGCGGGCCGCTCCCATCGCGCGGGCCGCTGCGGCGAGCTGGGCTTCGGACAGGTCGAGTCCGACCACGGTGGCGCCCTCGGCGGCGAGCGCCCTGGACCACTGGCCGGCGCCGCAGCCGAGTTCGAGGACGCGCTTGCCGGTGACGTCGCCCAGGGCGTGCAGGTGCGCGTCGGGGACGGAGTACATGCCCCACAGCCGGGGTGAGGCGCCGATCTGCGGGTCGTGCTCGTGCTGGTAGGCGCTGCTGATCTGATTCCAGAGCCGCCGGTTGGCGGGGATGCTGTCCACGTGCCGACTCCAGCACCGCCTGCCGGGGGAGGTCAACACGATTAGGGCGCTGACCGGCCCTCGCCTCGGTCCGGCACTGGCTCGGCCCGTGATCCGGCCTGATCCGACCGAGAGGCACTGGGAGCCGTCGGACGCCCCGCGGCGCCGAATGTGTACGCAGCGGGCATACATGGCAAGGCCGCGTGGTTGACACCGGTGACGTGTGACTCCGGCGCCAGTGCGGAACACGTGTGTACCTGATAGATATGTGTTTTTGTCGAAACTTTGCACCACAAACCCCAGAATCTGCTTGCCTGTGGCAACCAAGCAAATATGGTTGCTTGGAGCAATGACATTGGAGACCGCCGTGGCCGACAGGGCTCAGTACGAGGAGCTGCTCCGCCAGTTCAGCGCCTTCGGCGCGGTGAAACGTGAGCTGGGCCGGAGCCTGCCGGAAGGCTGCTCCCCCGCGTCCGCCACCGTGCTCGCCCTGCTGAGCCGGTACGGCGACATACGTATGGGGAGGCTCGCCGAACTGCTGTCCGTCGACATGTCGGTCATCAGCCGCCAGGCAGCGCACATGGCCGCGCAGGGCTGGATCGACCGCTCTCCGGACCCGGCGGACCGGCGCTCACGCATCCTGCGCCTGACCGCCGCGGGCTGGGCCCAGCTCGACGAACTGTCCGACCGGACCACCCGGCTGCTGGCCGACCGGCTGAGCGGCTGGACCGACGACGAGGTCGGCGCCCTGATCCGGCTCATGGCACGGCTGCGGACGAGCTTCGGCGGCGCCTGCGAACCGGCCGGGCTCGCCGCCCGGTCCGCGCACCTGCCCGCCGCCGTCCGCCCGTGCCTCCCGCAACACCACACAGACCAAGGAAGTTGATGACCACGACCACACCAGACGGTGTACGGGCACACCCCGCACCCGGCTCTGACCCCGACGCCGTGAACATGTCCCACCGGCAGATCATGGAGGCGCTGTCCGGCCTGCTGCTCGGTCTGTTCGCCGCCATCCTCTCCTCCACCGTCGTCACCAACGCCCTGCCCCGGATCATCGGTGACCTGGGCGGCGGCCAGAGCGCCTACACCTGGGTGGTCACCGCCTCGCTCCTCGCGGTCACGGCGTCGACCCCGCTGTGGGGCAAACTCGCCGACCTGTTCAGCAAGAAGATCCTCGTCCAGGCCGCGCTCGTCGTCTACGTCGCCGGCTCCCTGGTGGCCGGCCTGGCGCAGAACCCCGCCACCCTGATCACCGCGCGCGTCATCCAGGGGCTGGGCGGCGGCGGGCTGTCCGCGCTGGCCCAGGTCGTCCTGGCCGCGATGATCTCCCCGCGCCAGCGCGGCCGGTACTCCGGCTATCTCGGCGCGACCTTCGCCGTCGCCACGGTCGGCGGCCCGCTGCTCGGCGGTGTCATCACCGACACCAGCTGGCTCGGCTGGCGCTGGTGCCTCTTCATCGGCATCCCCTTCGCCCTCATAGCCCTGTTCGTGCTGCAGAAGACGCTGAACCTGCCGGTGGTCAAGCGCCAGGCGAAGGTCGACTGGGCCGGCGCCTTCTTCGTCACCGCGGCCGTCTGCCTGCTGCTGGTCTGGGTCACCTTCGCCGACGACAAGTACGCCTGGCTGTCCTGGCAGACGTACGCGATGGTCGGCGGCTCGGTCCTGCTCACCCTGGTCTTCCTGTTCGTCGAGACCCGGGCCGCCGAACCCATCATCCCGCTGCGCCTGTTCCGCAACCGCACCATCGCCCTGGCCTCGCTCGCCTCGCTGCTCGTCGGCATCGCGCTCTTCGCGGGCACCGTCTTCTTCAGCCAGTACTTCCAGCTGGCCCGCGGTGACTCCCCGACCCGCTCGGGCATCATGACGATCCCGCTCATCGGCGGCCTGTTCGTCTCCTCCACGGTCTCCGGACGGGTCATCACCAGCACCGGCAGGTGGAAGGGCTGGCTGCTGTCCGGCGGCGTCCTGCTCACCGCGGGCGTGGCCCTGCTGGGCATGCTCCGCCACGACACCCCGTACTGGCAGATCGCGCTCTGCATGGCCCTGATGGGCCTCGGCGTCGGCATGACCCTGCAGAACCTGGTGCTGTGCACCCAGAACCAGGTGGCCCCCGGCGACCTGGGCGCCGCGTCCTCCGTCGTGACCTTCTTCCGGTCCCTGGGCGGCGCGGTGGGCGTCTCGGTGCTCGGCTCCGTCATGACGGCACGGATCGGCCACTACGCCCGCGCGAGCATCGGCACCCTCAGCCCGCAGGACCAGGTGGCGGCCGCCAAGGCCTCCGGCGGGGGCACCCTGCCCGACCTGCACCTGCTGCCGGCGCCGGTCCGCACCTGGCTGGAGAGCGCCTACGGACACGGCATCGGCGACATCTTCCTGTACGTCGCGCCGGTCGCCCTGCTCGCCTTCCTGGTGACCCTGTTCATCAAGGAGGTCCCGCTGCGTGCCACCAGCGGCCTGGCGCAGGCGGCCGAAGCCACCGGGGCCGCGGGGGCCACCGAGGAACCCGGCGCCTAGCCGGAACCGCCGCCGGCGGACATCGCCGGCGGCGGAAACCGTCCGAGGCGGACATCGCCGCCGAGGGAGACCGTGGACCTGTCCGCGGCGGCACCCGCCGTCAGGCGCTGGACCACTTCTGGTTGGGGGTACCGGCGCAGCTCCACAGCTGCAGGCGGCTGCCGTCGGCGGTCTGGTTGTCCCGGATGTCCACGCACTTGCCGGCGAGCTTGCTGACCAGGTCGTGCCGGCCGTTCAGCCGGAACTGCTGGGCGGGGCCGCCGTTGCAGTTCGCGAGCTGGACCGTCGTACCGTCGGAGGTCTGCGCCCCGGCGGCGTCCATGCACAGGCCCATCGCCCGCACCGTCCCGTCCGGGGCGAAGGTCCACTTCTGCGAGGCCGCGTCGGAGCAGTCCCGGATCTCCAGCGGCGAACCGTCCTTGCCCCGGCCGCCGGCCACGTCGATACAGCGGCCGCCGGCCGCGTGGCTGAAGACGCGCACGCCCGACGACGCGCCCCCGGAGCCGCTTCCCGGCCCGGCGCCCGAACCACCGGCAGGGGAGGCGGCCGCGGTCGCACCGGAGGGGCCGCGACCGGTCGCCGTGCCACCGGGCGCCTTCCCGGCGCCGCCGCCCTTCTGCGCCGCGCCGGTGCCGTCCGCCCCGGGCGACGCGTCCTTCCGCGCCGCCCCCGGCGAGGCGGACGCCGTGCCCTTGGACGGTCCGCCGGGTGCCGCGGACCCGGAGGCGCTCACGGCCGGGTCCGGCAGGAGGTCATCGACGTCCGGGCGGTTGCCCGAGCCGTACACCGTGCCCCCCGCCGAACGCGCGGAGGCGTCACCGTCCGAGCCGCTCAGACCGACCACGGCACCGGTGATCAGGACCACACCGGCGACGGCGGCGCCGATCAGCAGCACCCGGCGCCTGCCACCGGGCAGCGAACGCGGCGACGCGCCCCGGCCCGTGCCCGCCGGGGCAGGCGTCGCCCCGGACCCGGTCGTGCCCGCCCCGCCGTGCTCACGCGGCGCGCCGCCGGTGCCGTCCCGGCCGGTCCCGGCCGCCCCGGTGCCGCCGAAGGAGGTGGTGCCCCGGGCCGCGGACCCCAGGGACGAGAACTGCGCCAGCCGGGGCACGGTGACCCGCTCACCCCCCTGACCCGGCTCCGTACCTTCACGCTCCCGGCCGCCGCCGTCACCGGCGGGCGGAACGCCACCGCTCCCGGGCCCGCTCCCGAACCTGTCCGCGAGCGCGCCCCTGCGGCGCTTGGGAAGGCCGCCGCTCGTGCCCGGCCGCGCCGTCCGCCGGTCCGCCCCGGGCACGGAGGGCCGGCCGGAGGTACGGCTCGACGCGGCATCCGGTGCCGGCGCGTCGGGCGGCGCGGCCACGGGGACGCCCCGGGGGACCTCACGGTCCGGAGGGGGCGACGGGTGCGGGGACTTCATGGGTGTCCTTTCGGGGCGCGGGCGGCCACCGCACCGGCACCGGTCCGGCGCCGCACGAGTCGTCTGGCCAGGAGCGGGGAGACGATTCCGCGCCGCCGGCCGGGGTGGCAGGCGGCCGGACAAAGACCCCGCACACCGGTAACGGAAGCGGCAGCCGCCCAGGTTCACCTGAGCGGCTGCCGCTTCCGTTCACCGGGGAAGCCGGGCCGGTGTCACCCGGCGCTGCTCCTGCGGCGGCGCATCCACCACACCAGCGCCGCGCCCGCCACGGCGAGGGCCGCGGCGACGCCGGCGATCAGCCCGACGGGGGTGTCGGAGCCGGTGTGGGCGAGGCCGCCGTCCGGTGTGTGGTCCGCGGGCGGGGTGCCGGTGCCGCCGCCCGGTGTGCGGGTGGGATGCGGAGCGGGGGCCGGTCCGCCACCGCTGTGCGTGGGGGACGGGGCCGGCTCGTGGGTGGGCGTCGGGCTCGGTGCGGGGGAGGGGACGTTCTCGTCGGTGGTGCCGCCCAGGTAGACCTCGTCGCTGTCCCGGTAGGTCACCTCGGCCTGCTGCGACGTCCTGGTGGTGGTGTCCAGGCCGGGGTGCCGGGTGGTGAACTGGGTGCGGCTGATGTTGCGGCGGGGAGCCTTGGAGAAGTCGACACCGCCCACCGAGAGGATCCACACCTTGCCGTCGTAGGTGCGCTCGAACTTGTAGTCACCGTGCTGGAACGAGTACAGGTACTTGTCGTAGACGGTCTTCTTGTCCCAGTTCCTGTTCTCGCCCCGCAGCGGCCACCGCTTCACGTCGTTGCTGTCGATGATCTCGTGGTAGTCGGTCGGGGAGACCGCGTCCTGGCGGCGGACGTACTCGGCGGCGACCCGGGAGGAGTACACGCGGCGCAGGTCGGCGTAGGCGGCGTCCTCGTTGACGCGCCGCTCCAGCTCGGGCTGGATCATCGACCGGACCAGTGCCTCGGCCCGCTTCGTCTCCGCCTGGCCGATGTGGCACGCGCTCGGCGGGACGTCCGGGCCGGTGGGCACCTCCATGTTGACCTTGAGCGGGGCGTCCAGGATGTAGATGCCGCCGTCCTGCTCGCGCACCTGCGCGGTCTTCGGGGTGATCCACTGCCGGATGACCGGCAGGCACGGCTGGCCGCTCGCCGTGCGCGGCAGTGCCTGCCAGAAGCGTTCGCCCCGCTCGGACTTGTCGGGGTTCATCGCGTCGGCGTAGTCGTGCTTGAGCGTGAGGTCCGCCTCCAGCAGCACCCGGCCGGCGTCGGTCCTGGCGAAGTCCTTGTCCAGGATCAGGTCCGGGCGCACCGGGTTGAGGTTGACCCAGAACTTGTCCGGGGTGAGCGCCAGCCACGTGAAGAACGAGTCGGAGGCGAGCGTGAGCTTGGCCTCGCCGCCCCAGCCCGGCTTGCTGTCGGGGTCGGCCGCGTAGTCGGCCTTCAGGGAGTAGCGCAGGCCCTGGCCCTTGACGGGCTTGCCGACGAAGTTCATCTCCAGTGTGGAGAAGTCGATACCGCCGGGCCCCCGGCCGAAGTAGCCGCCGCTGTTGCTCTGCCGGTACCCGCGCTGGAGGCCGTACGCCTCCTGCGGGGTCCTGCCCGAGCGCAGCGCCTGGTCGAACAGCGGTCCGCGCATACCGGACTTGAGCGGGTCGGCGTTGAAGCGCTTGTCGTACCTGGTGTAGACGGTCGGCTTGCCGGCCCGCTCGATGGCGTTCGAGCGGCGCTCGTAGACGCCCGCCTGGGTACGGTTGGTGCCGCGCTGCTTCTTCAGGTCGTCGTCGAACTGCTTGATGGCGTCCTTCGTGGGCTTCTCGGTGCGCGCGCCGGTCAGGTACCGGTACGTCGACTTCGGCCGCTCCCTGGCGAGTTGCCGGTCGGCGTCGATCTGGTCCTTCCTGACCTCTCCGTTCGACTTCATCTCCACGTTGTGGTCGCGCGGCCGGTTGCGGGCGTCGACCACGCGGTAGCGCTTCTCCCCGGTCTCCGGGTCGGTGTACTCCAGGACGTCCTGGCACCACCAGTCCGGGCCGACCATGTTGTACTTCTTGACCATCCGGGCCTCGAAGGCGTCGCCCCGGGCCGGGTTGCCGTGGGCGCCGACGTAGCGCACGTCCAGGAACCGCTGGAAGTCCTTGTAGCCCGTCGACGCGTTGTACTGCTTGTTGTAACGGGCGTAGATCTCCATGGCCCGGTCACCCGGGTCGCCGCTCTTGTCGTACTTGCGCTGCCAGGCACGGTAGTTGGTGCCGGCCTTCCTGCGCTGGGCCTCCGTCGGCGCGGGCAGGCCGTCGTACGCCTTGGCCGGGTTGTCGTAGGTGTAGTTCTCGTCGTTCGGCCAGGCCTCGTACGGCAGCGTGTCGGGCGGTCCCGAGTTCGGCGGCGTGGTCGGGTAGGCGCGGCCGAGCCACTTCTCGTCGCACCGCTGGGTCTTCACGTTGGGCCGCTTCGCCGCGTACGCCGCGCCTTCGAAGCCCGGCAGGCCCCCGCAGGTGACGGCGGTCGCGGCCGCCACGGCGAGTGTCGCGCGCAGCCAGGTGCGGGGCACGCGCGGTGCCCCGGCTGTCCGGTTCATGTGGTGTCTCCCCCTGGGAACCCCCGTGCTCTTCAGGAGAGTTGGTGGTGCACGGCGCGTGAGGGGGCTCCGGTTCCATGGTCTGAACACGCCGCTGGAGGCCTCACTGTAGGGGCGCCGGAGCGCTGCCGCCCGGCGGCATGCCGAGCATGTTCCCGTCAATACGACATCTGCCCCGGACCGTCACGGGAACCTCACGACCAGAGTGCCCCGTCGGGATCCTGCCGGACCGCGTGGGCCCGGCGCAGGTCCGGACGACTAGGACAGGTCCTGGAGCCAGGTCTCCTCCAGGTCGCCGGTGGCCTCCTCGGTGTGCCGGACCCGGAAGACGGACGTCGCGAGGCCGCGCCGGTCGAGCGGGGCGACACGGGCGAGCGCCAGCCGCGCCAGGCCGGACCAGTCGAGGGTGCCGGGCTCGTCGCCGGGGTCGACGCCCCGCTCGGCCAGGCGCGCGGGGTCGATCCCGAAGGCCGTGACGACCTCGGCCGGGTCCCCGAGGACGGTCCAGTCCGCCTCGCCGCCCCAGCCCGCCGCGAAGACGTTCACGCCGCTGGGGTGGATGAACTTCCACGCCTCGTAGGGGGAGTTGTGGTCGACGACCGCGGAGGCGACGACGACCGCGCCGGGCAGGCGTCCGGCGAGCGCGTCCGCCTGCTCGTCCACGGGGAACGTGCCGGCGATGTTCGCCAGCGCCGGGTCACGGATCTCGGTCACGCCTCCCCAGCAGCCGACCCGGACGAGATCGAGGTCGCTGCGCGTCCACAGGGGGATCGCGTCGGTGGCCGGGACGGTGCCGAGATCGCCGAGGACCGCGTCGACCGTGCCGAACGCGGCGGCGAACTCCCGGGCGCGCACCGGGTCATGGGCGGCGAGCGGCCCCTCGGGTCCGGGGTGGGGGGAGCGGACGACGGTCAGACGGAACTCCCCGTGCCGCGCCACCGGTTCGTCCGGAGCGCTGTCCCAGAAGCTGTTGTCGGTCATGGGGCCACCGTAGCGGCCCGGTCCCCGCCCCCGGCCGGTCGTCCGCGTCCCCGCCACCAGGGACGCGACCGGGACACCGAGCGGCGTGGCCGGGCCGGCCGGGGGCGGCCGGGCCGCGGGACGACGTGGCCGGGCTGCCAGGGGCGCGGCCGGGCCGCGGGGCGACATGCGTCCGCCCGCGGTGCCCCGGCACGCCCCGGAGTACGGGACGGCCGCGGCGCCGCGGGCGGACGGTCCGACGTGTCGCCGCGCCGGCGGTCAGCCGGTGCGGCGGCGGACGTCAGAGGATGGTGTTGTAGGTGTTCCAGCCGCCGCCCACACTGGACTTGGCGGCGAACGGCGCGGTGGCGCTGGCCTGGCCCTTGTAGAACCAGAGCCCGCCCGAGCTGTCCCGGCCGACGAGGTCGGGCCTGCCGTCCTTGTCCAGGTCACCCGGCCCGACCAGCACGTTGTACGTGTTCCAGCCGGGGCCGACGCGGGTCTTGGTGGCGTAGGGGGCGGAGGCGTTGCCGGTGCCCTGGTAGAGCCACAGCACGCCCGAGCCGTCCCGGGCGATCAGGTCGGCCTTGCCGTCACCGGTCACGTCACCGACGGCGGTCAGGTTGTTGTACGTGTTCCAGCCGGATCCGATCCGGGTCCGCGCCGCGAACGGCGCGGAGGTGCCGGTGCCCTGGTACAGCCACAGCACGCCCGAGCTGTCGCGGCCGATCAGGTCCGGCTTCCCGTCGCCGGTGAGGTCACCGGCGCCGGTCAGGCTGTTGTAGGTGTTCCAGCCCGAACCGACCTTGATGCGCGCCAGGAACGGCGCCGACGGCTTGCCGCTGCCCTTGTAGTACCAGAGCACCCCGCTCTTGTCGCGGGCGACCATGTCACCGGTGCCGTCCGCGCGCAGCGCGGTCAACGGCGTCAGCGTGTCGTACGTGTCCCAGCCGCCGCCCACGCGGTAGCGCAGCAGGAACGGCCCGGAGGCGCTGCCGCTGCCCTGGTACTGCCACAGCACACCCGAGGCGTCCCGGCCGAGGATGTTGTTGCGGTCGGTGGCCGGGTCGGGCGCCGTGCCCTTGACCAGGTCCACGTCCTCGGCGCGCACCCAGGCGAGCCGGTGGTTGTAGCGGATCGGGTAGAAGGTGTTGCTGCCCACGACCATCACGCGCGACCCGGTGCCGGTGCCGTCGATCAGACCGCTGTTGTAGTACGAGCCCTTCACGGCCGCACCGGCCAGCACGTACTTCTGGCCCGCCGGGATGCTGTACTTGGTCAGCGAGGCGCTGTTCTGGTTCTGGACCGAGACGCCGGTGCCGGCGTAGTCCGTGTCCTTCGGGTACGTGCGCCCGTACACGGGGACCGACGTGGTGCCCGCCTTCGCCACGACCGTGTCCGGTGTGCCGACCGCGGTGGCGAACTGGCCGCCCTGGTTGTAGAACCAGGCCTTCTGCCCGCCGTACCAGATCGCGGTCCAGTCCCGCTGCGCCTCCGCGACGACGTACTCGCCGCCGGCCACCACCTTGTCGGCCCAGTTCGGGCCCTCGGTGGCGGTCTGGCTGCCCAGGTACGGGTCGGACAGGGCCGGCGAGCTGGTGGACGGCTGGGTGTACAGGTAGCCGAAGTTCGCCGGCTGCTTGTCGACGGCCGAGCCGCCGTAGGTGAGCGTCGGCTGGTTCGCCGTGGTGAACGGCGGCACCACCCGGATCACCTGGCCGGCCTTGTACAGGCCGCCCGCACCGCTCGCGCCGGTCGGGGCGCCCAGCAGCTGCATGTAGTGGTTCCAGTCCCAGAACGGGCCCGGGTCCCAGTGCTGCGACTTCACATTGGTGTCCAGGACGCCCGGCACCTCGTCGTGACCGATGATGTGCTCGCGGTCCAGCGGGATGCCGTACTTGGCGGCCAGGTACTTCACCAGGGTCGCGGAGGACTCGTACTCCGGCTCGGTGTACCAGCTGCCCTTCTTGATCGCGTAGCCCTCGTGCTCGACCCCGATCGAGTGCATGTTGACACTCTTGTTGCCCGCGTGCCAGGCCTCGTTCTTGTTCTCGACGACCTGGGTGACCTGGCCGTCCGAGGCACGGACGATGTAGTTGGTGCTGGCGTAGGAGGCCGGGTTCTGGAAGACGTTCAGCGAGGCGTCGTAGCTGCCCTCGGTGTCGTGGATGACGATGGAGTTGATCTCACCGCCTGCCACGGGCCGGTTGGCGATGTTGTAGTTGCCCCAGTCGTCCGGGCCGCTGTTCTGCTGGTACGCGGCCGGCTTGAAGTCACACTTCAGGGTCGACGGGCAGTCCGCGGTCGCCGCGGCGGTGACGGTGGCGACCGTCGCCTTGGCGAGCTGGAGGTCCGCCTGCCGGGCGGGCTTCACCGCCGGGTCGGCCGCGAGCGTCACGTACTCGCCGTCCGCGGTGACGCGCTGCTCACCGGTGCGGATCGAGTCGTACACGCGGTTCGCGAAGAGCTGCGCGCCCTTGGTGTCGGTCGCCTGGCTGGCCCGGGCCACGGCCGGGTACCAGGCACCCGGGTCCTTCGGCAGCGAACCGGCCGCGTCCTTCTGGTACTCGGCGAGCAGGGCGGCACCCGCCCGGATGCTCTGCCGGGCGTCGCCGCGCACCTGCTGCGCCGGGACGCCGATGAGTCCGGCCGCCTCGTCCAGCGTGTGCAGCCGGGGGTCGCTCGTGTCGACGGCCCGCCTGCCGGCGCCCTTGAGCGCCTTCGTGGCGTCGAAGTGCTTCTCCACGGCCGGGTCGCCGCTGCGGTTCATGCGGTCGAGCTGCCGCGCGCGCGACGCGGCGTCGTCCTCCAGGCTGCCGGGATCGACGTCCGTGAGCCCCATGACGTTGTACGCGCCCGTGGTGCTCGGCAGCCCGTCATGGTCCTCCCAGAGCGTCTGCCGGTACGAGACCGCCATCAGGACGCTCAGCGGGACGTCGAACTCCTTCGCGGCCTTCTCGAACTCGGCCTGCAGCCGGGCGCCGGGACGGGCGGCCTGGGAGCCGTCCGAGCCGGTGAGCCCGGGGGAGGCCACGGCCAGTGTGCCGGCCGTGGCGGCCACGGCGACGGCCGAGGCCGCGGCGTAGACGAGCAGTCTCTTCTTCTTGCGGCCTCTGCGATGGTCCGCGCTCAAATTCCACCCCTGGTCTGTGCTGGATGTGCAACGTGAGGTCGTTGCAGTTCACCCTTCAACGGGGTGGACGGTACCAACGCCCCCCGGGTCCCGGGCACGGGGGCGGTGTCCACGCGGGGGGCGGGGGCGCATTCGCCCGATACGCCCTTGACGTGCCGTCAGCCTGCCGGGGCCCCGCGGGCAGCGGAGCCCGGCGCACCGCGGCGCGGAGCCCGTCGACCTCCTCGTCGGCACCCCGGAACGGCTCTCGCATAGGGTTACCGCCCATGTGGCCAGCAGAGCAGCCGCCAGGGGGCGGACAGGATCCGGAGCAACCGGTGCCGGGGCAGCAGCCGAACCCGTACCCGCAGCCGAACCCGTACCGGCAGCCCGGGCACGACGGGCCGAGCCCGTACCAGCAGCCCGGCCAGTACGGGCCGAACGCGTACCAGCAGCCCGGTCAGCACGGGCCGAGCCCGTACCAGCAGCCCGGTCACCAAGGGCCGAACCCTTACCAGCAGCCGGCCCGGTGGAACGCGCCGCCCACGCCGCCCGGTGCGCCGGGGGTGCCGCCGCCCCCGGGACCGCCGGGCGGTGGCCGGGGCCGCACCGGGCTCGTCGCCGTGGTCGCGGCGGCGGCCGTCGTGATCGCCGCGGGAGTGACCGGCTACGCCCTGCTCGGCGGCGGCAAGGACGACGGGGCAGCCCCCGGCCCCACCCCCACCACGTCCGCGACCGCCTCCCCGTCCGGGCAGTCGGGTCCGGACAACCCCCGGGCCGCGGACACCGGTACGGCCACCGTGAAGGGCTGGAAGGTGGTGGTGAACCCGAGCGCGGGCATCGCGTTCGACGTGCCGCCGCAGTGGGGGCTGCGGGCCACCGACTGGGTCACGTACGTGGCCGAGAACGACGATCCGGACGACAAGCCGCTGATCGCCATGCGGGCCCCCGCCTTCCTGAAGGAGCGGTGGTGCGCCTCGGACGGCGACAGGGACGGCAGGCCGGACTACGCACCGCTGGCCGCGGCCGGCTCCCGGGGCAACAACGGCGCCCGGAGCACCGGGGACATAGCCCGCGACGACCCGAGGAGCTGGGTGTACGGGCAGTACACCCAGCCGGACAGGACCAAGGTGAAGTCGGGCCCCGTCGAACCGTTCACCACCGCCTCGGGGCTCAAGGGCAGCCTCGGCAGCGCCTGGTCCGTGGGTGTGGACAGGTCCCGGAAGTGCGCCACGGACGGCAAGGCGTGGACGTTCGCCTTCAAGGACGCCCAGGGAGACCTGGCCTCCTGGTCGTTCTTCGCCGCGAAGGGCGTGTCCGGCGAGGTACCGGACGCGACCGTGCGGAAGATCGCCGCCACGGTACGGACCTACCGGCCCCCGTCCACCTGACGGGGGAGGAGGCCGGCCCGGCGCCGGCCGGGAAGGCCGGCGCGGGGGACGCCGCGGGCACCGCGAACGCGGTGCACAGCGCCGTCCACCCGCCCCGGCGGGAGGGGAGAGGCGGCATGGGGCCCTCGTCGGACGTGCGCGTGATGCCGCCGTCACGGGACGGTTCGTCGCCGCGCAGGCCGTCCCCGCCTGACGCGGTCGCGACGTGCCGCCGACCGGCCGTCCGCGCGCTCGGCACGTGCCCGGACCTCGCCGCCGGCGGGGGAGGAGGGGCCGCCCGCCCGGACGTACGGGTCAGCCGGCGTACTGGGCGAAGACGCGGGTGAAGTCCCACGGCTGCTGGGAGACGCCCGAGCAGGTGTCGGCGCCGCCCCCGGTGCACGGGCGGTCGCGGTTGACCGACCAGAAGGTCAGCCGGGCGAGGTGCCGCTGCTGGGCGTAGGCGAGGATGGTGCGGAAGTCGGCGACGGTCACCGTCTCGGAGTTGTCGGTGACGCCGTTCATCGAGGAGATGCCGGTGTGCCGGTAGGCCTGGTCGTCGGTGTACCCGTAGGCGTTCTTGACCGCGGTCTTCAGCCCCTCGGCCGCCTGGACGCTGAGCTGGCCCATGTTCTGGCCTGCGCCGCCGAAGTCGAACGGCATGATGGTCCAGCTGTCCACCGTGAGCCCGGCCGCGGCGGCCCGGTTGATGAGGCTGCTGTCGGGGCCGTTCTGACCGGTGCCGAAGGTGACGTACACCTTGAGGCCGGGGTTGTTCGCCTTGACCGTCTTCAGTGCGTCCACCGTGCGCTGCTGCACGGTCGGGCTGTCGTACGCCGCCGCCTCGATGTCGATGTCGATCGCCTTGAGGCCGTAGGTGCTGATCAGCTTCTGGTAGGCGTTGGCCAGTTCGCCCGCGCTGCCGCAGGAGCTCTCCAGCTTGTTGCCGCTCCAGCCGCCGAACGACGGGATGACGTCGCCGCCCGCGGCGCGGACGGTGTTGATCGTCTGCTGGTCGACGCCGCCGGTCAGGGGCCGGCTGCCGTCCCACTGGGGGTTGCAGTAGCCGTTGCTGAGGACGAAGGCCAGGGTGAACCACTTGACGCCGGTGGCGTTCATGACGGTGGTCGGGCTGGGCGGGTTGCCCCACCCGTTGTAGAGGTAGGGAGCGACGGCCATGGCACCGGGGCCGGGGGCCGCGCCGCCGCTCGGCGCGGTCCACTTCTGGTTCGCGGCGCCCGTGCACGTCCAGATCTGCAACGGAGTGCCGTTGGCGGAGCTGTTGCCGGTCGCGTCCAGGCACTTGTCGGCCTGGGGGTTGACGATGTCCCGGGCGGCGGTCACCGTCCACTGCTGCGCCGCGGTGCCGTTGCAGTCCCACAGCTGGGTGCGGGTGCCGCTGGCGGTGCCGCCCGAGGCGACGTCCAGGCACTTGCCGAGCGCGCGGATGGTCCCGTCGGAACCGACGGTCCACTGCTGCGCGGCGGTGCCGTTGCAGTCGTAGAGCTGCACGGCCGTGCCGTTGGCGGTGCCGGCGCCCGCGACGTCCACGCATTTTCCGCCGATGCCGGTGACGGTTCCGGTGGCTTGCGCGGCGGCCTGCGCGGGCAGGGCGCACAGGCCGGTGAGGAGAGCGGCCACGGCCGTTGCCGCCAGCGTGCCGCGCGTCAACGGTCTGCGGGGGGATGTGGAGAGCATGTGTTCCCTGTCCTGTTCTGCGGCGGGGCAGGTCCGGGCCCGTTCCGCCGCCCGGCCGGCCGCGCGGGACGGTGCTGTCCTGCGCATGACAGACAGGGAGGCGGGGCGGGGCCAGGACCGTTCGTCCGGCCGCGGTCGGTGGGGGAGAGACAGTAAACTTTCCTAACTTCGCTTCGTGATTTAAGGAGTGAGGCAAACACCTGTCAAGTACTCGCGCGGTACAGGAGTGTGATCTGTGCTCGTCGTGAGACGGTGTCGGCCTTTCCCCGGCGGCACCGCTGCCCGGGCCGGCGGACGGCGGCCCAGGCAGCCCGGTCTCACCCTCCCCGGGTGATGCCCGTCACCGCTTGACGTCGTACACGCGGTTGGTGGGGGTTTCCACTGCGAGCCTCCAACTGCGCAGGCCCGCCTCGGCGGCGATGCCCGCGAGGGCCTCCTGGCCCGGGTGGTTGCCGAGCGCGTGCGGACCGTTCTGCGCCAGGGCGGCGGGCAGGCACAGGACGGCGGAGGTGGAGGCGAAGGAGCGGCCGATCGGGTTGATGTTCTCCCCGGGCTCCCCGGACGCGTTCGGTTCGACGACGAGCACGCTCCCGTCGTCCGCGAGGGCCTTCTCGGTGCGGCGCAGCGCGGCACCGGGGTCACCGAGGTCGTGGAGGCAGTCGAAGAAGGTGACGAGGTCGTAGGCGTCCCCCGGGAATTCGTGGGCGCCGGCGACCTCGAACGTCACGCGGTCACCGACTCCCTCCGACTCGGCGAGCTTGCGGGCCGCTTCGACCGAAGGCTCGTGGAAGTCGAAGCCGCGCAAGCGCGAGCGCGGGAACGCCTTGGCCATGAGCACCGTCGAGTGGCCGAAGCCGCAGCCCACGTCGGCCACCGTGGCGCCGCGCCGGAGCTTGTCCTCGACGCCTTTCAGGGCGGGCAGCCACTCCTGGACCAGAACGGCCTCGTACCCGGGTTTGAAGAAGGCGGCGACGGCCTCCGCCAGCTCCGGGCCGTAGTCCCGCCAGTTCACCCCGCCACCGTGGCGGTAGGCGTGCGCCAGCGCGTCCTCCGCGCCGTAGAGGGCCGCCAGCATGCGGAAACCGCCGGCGACGTACGTCGGCACCGAGGAATCGGCCAGGACGGCCGCGTGCGCGTCCGGCAGCGTGTACGTGTCCGCGGCGGCGTCGTGCAGTACGTACTCGCCGGCGACCTGCGCGGCCAGCCACTCCCGTACGTAGCGCTCGACGAGCCCGGTCCGCTCGGCCAGCTGCCGCGCGGTCAGCTCCCCGGCCCCCCGCATCGCCTCGTACAGTCCGAGACGGACGCCCAGCGAGGTCGACACCCCGGCGAAGGCGGCGGCGTTGTCGGCCACGACCCGCTCGAGGAACTCCCGCACGTGCTTTTCGTCCGGCATGTCATCACCCTTTCACCCGCGTGTTCGCCCGAGTCGGCCGGAGGCCCGCGGTCAGTGCTCCCGGCCTCCTCGGCGGGCCCCCTGCGGTGCGCCCGTCGACGACCGGTGGGGCGCGGCAGAGGCGGAACCTGCCATTTCACCAACGAGGAAGGGCTCGGCTCTGGTTCACACGTGGTCCTGAAGGAGCATCGGGCCCCGCGGGCCGGCCGTCAGGGAGTCCTGGTTGTCGGGCCCGGGGGCGCCGGCCGCGGCGGTGAGCCGTTGTGACGCCTCCCGGACGAGGCCGTCTCCCCGGTGGGGTGTCCGGCCGCGACGCGTGGTGCGGGTGCGCCTAAGAGCTGCGAACAAAAGGGGCGCCCGGCTCGAGACGTCCGGCACGCACGCTCGCGGCGTTGCCGAAAGGCCCTGGTAGCTCCGCTACATGGACCTTCCGGCGCCTTGCGATCGCACGCACCGGACGCCGCGAGCTGATCGGACTCCCCTTTTGTTCGCAGCTCTAACGCAGTGACCTGAAGGCGGTACGGAGTTCCTCGGCCAGCAGCCGCGGCTGCTCCCAGGCCGCGAAGTGGCCGCCCTTGCCGACCTCGTTCCAGTGGATGAGGTTGCCGTAGGCGCGCTCTCCCCAACTGCGCGGCGCGGGGTAGATCTCTCCCGGGAAGACGGTCACCGCGACCGGGACGGTGGGGATGTCGACGGCGTTGAACGGGCCTCCGCCCGCCTGCGTGCCCTCCCAGTAGAACCGGCCCGACGACGTCGCGGTGCCCGAGAGCCAGTAGAGCGAGATCGCGTCCAGCATCTCGTCGTAGGTGAGGACCTTCTCGGGCACACCGCCGGAGTCGGTCCACTCGGCGAACTTGTCGTAGTAGTACGCCGCCATGGCCACCGGCGAGTCGGTGAGCGCGTATCCGATCGTCTGCGGGGTCTGGTTCATCATCGCCGCGTATCCGAAGCCGTCGCGGTAGAAGTGCAGCAGACGGTCGTAGGCGAGCTTCTCGCGCTCGGAGAGACCGGCCGGCGCGGGGTCGAAGTTGCGCAGGTGGCGCAGGACGTCCGGAGGTACGGTCCCCGGCATGTTGACGTGGATGCCGAGGAGCCCCTCGGGCTTCTGCGCCGCGAGCACCTGGGAGATGATCGCGCCGTGGTCGCCTCCCTGGGAGACGTACCGTGGGTAGCCGAGCCGGCCCATCAGCTCGTCGAACGCGACCGCTACCCTGGCGGGGTTCCAGCCGGTCGTGGTGGGCCTGCCCGAGAAGCCGTACCCGGGCAGGGTCGGCAGGACCAGGTGGAAGGCGTCCTCCGCCCGGCCGCCGTGAGCCGTCGGGTCCGTCAGGGGCGCGACGATCTTGAGCAGCTCGACGATCGAGCCGGGCCAGCCGTGCGTCATCAGCATCGGCATGGCGTCCGCGTGCGGGGAGCGGATGTGCGCGAACTGGATGTCCAGTCCGTCGATCTCGGTGATGAACTGCGGCAGTGCGTTGATCTTCGCCTCGGCCCTGCGCCAGTCGTACCCGGTGCCCCAGTACTCGACCATGGGCCGGAGTCTGGCGAGCTGGGCACCCTGGGACCGGTCGCCCACCGTCTCCTTGTCCGGCCATCGTGTCGCGCGTACGCGCCGCCGCAGTTCGTTGATCTCCTTCTGCGGGACCCTGACGCGGAAAGGCCGGACGGCGGCACTCGGACGGCTCCCGCCGGGGCCGGCGGTGCCCGCCGCCGACGTGGCGCCCGGCGCCGCCTGGGCACTGCCCGGCAGTCCGAGCTGCGCGGCGGCGACGGCACCCGCGGCGAGGCCCAGGAAGCCGCGGCGTCCGGTCGTGCCGCGTCCGGTGTGGTCGGTCATACCCATCAGACATCCGTTCCTCGATGGCCGGTGACAGCTCGCCGCACGGTGGCCGCGGGCGAGCGTCGTGAGAACGCCCCGGGGGAGGACCCATCGATCATCACCGGTCGAGGCGGTGATGATCGTGGCACGCGTTTGAGTTACCGGTCAAGTAGGTGACGATCGAATCGAGCCACCGCGCGGGGCCGCCTGCGCGCGGCAGGCGCCGGTGCTCGTCCGGCCTGCAACTCGGGGCCGAGGCGGAGGTCCGGGGCCGAGGTCCGGGTGGATGAGGCGGGCCGCCCGCCGGACGGCACGACAGGGGCGAGCGTGTGCCGAGCCCGAGGTCACCGCTGAGGCCGCGGCGTCCCGGTCACGCTCCGCATCCCCGAACCGGTGTCGGCAGGACGTGGGAGACGACGGCCGACGTGGGCCCGTTCGGCCTTGGAGATCGAGCCGTCGAGCGGCCGGACATCCGCGTGGCCCCGGATCGGTTGCGCCCGCAGCACCGCACGATCAGGATCCGTAAGGCGGCGGGCGTGCACCGCTGGTCCGCGGCTACGCGCCCGAGCTGCTCCCTCCGCCCCGGTGACGGCCGTGCCGCGATGTCCGGGAACGACGCCCTCACACACGTATTCTCTATAGACTCATGCATGTATGTGCTCGCACATCACACGCCTGCCGGGTCTCGGTGTCCATGCGAGCCAGGAGCCACACACCATGACCAGTTCTCCTCAGCCCGGGGAACACCGGCCAAGCCTGACCCACCCACCCCTCCCGCATCCCGTCGGCCGGGTCGCGCCAAGCCGACGCGTTGTCCGGGGACACCGGGCGCTTCGCCGCAAGCACCTGACTTCAACCGCAACCACATCCGCGCAGAGGAGAACGTAATGATCCCGAAGGTGCCGGCCCGGCGGGCAGGAATGATCGTCACCGGAGCGCTGATGGCAGGACTGGGTCTTGCCGCACCCGCTTCGGCCGCAGCCAGCAGCCCGGTGGCGTGTCCCGTCACCTGCACTGCCACCGTGCAGATTGTCGGGTTCAACGCCTGGTACCAGGGCACGGTCGACAATTCCTATTCGGCTCCGGGACTGACGAGCTGGATCTGGGCCGGGTCGAACAAGCAAGGAGGCCACGTGGACTACTACCTGCAGGGCGAAGGGACGATGCGCAAGCTCTACAATCCGGCAGGCGGCTCGTCCTCGACGGCCCTGTCCAAAAAGGTCGTCACCTTCAGGGTCTGCGGACCGAATTACACCGGTGGCGACGCCTGTACGCCCTGGAACGTACCCGCGACCTCCTGACTCGGCCTCCAACGTGTGCCGTCGAACGGCACGTCGTACTTGACCATCCGGTTCGGCAACCGTCTTAGAGCTGCGAACAAAAGGGGCGCCGCCCGCCGGGGGCCCACTTTTGTTCGCAGCTCTTATGCCGGTGGAACGGCGGAGCGGTCCGCTTCCTGGAGGCACGGCCGGTGCCGGCCGGTGGACCTGCCGGCACCTGGACGGCAGGCGCCGCCGGCGCCTCGGAGTCCGGCCACCGGGGCCGGATCGACGACTGCGCCGCGGTACGGCCCGGCCCCGCAAGGTGGCCGCCGCGCACCAGCGCACCGGCATACCCGTCGACCACTTCGTCCAGCTCGGTTTCTCCGGCGTGGTCATGATGTCCGACGCGATCGGCGCAGCCCCGGCGTGCGTCAGCGGCAACGTGTGCGACACCTACTCGGACGGCTGACCGGACCGGACCGGCGGACCGGCCCTGCTCAGCCGTCAGCGAGTACCGCCCGGTCCTAGACTGGGCGTATGACACCCCGCGCCTACCGATCCGCCGTGCGTGAAAGCGCTGCCGCCGCGACGAGAGAGGCGATCCTGGACACGGCCGAGGCGCTGTTCGCGGAACACGGCTATCCCCACGTCACCATCAAGCGGATCGCCGATCAGGCGGGTGTCGCCACGGGCACCGTCTACGCGGCCTTCGGCACCAAACCGGCCCTGGTCTCCGCACTGACCGAGCGCGCCGCCGACGACCCCGGCATCGGTGAGGTGCTCGCCGCCGTGCAAAGCGCCACGACCGGTCAGGAGGTCGTGCGTCTGGTGGTGCGCCAGACCTGCGACCTGGTGCGCCACCACCACCGCGTCATGGCGGTCCTCTTCGACGCCGCCGCGGTCGACCAGGACATCGCCGCCCTGCTGCGGGAAACCGAGGACCTCCAACGGGCACGCTTCGGGGAGGTGGCGGAGTTGCTCGGGCGCCTCGGCGCGCTCAGGCCCGGCGTGACCGGGCGAGAAGCCGTGCGCATCCTGGAGTACTTCGTCGCCCCGCCGTCGTGGCACAGGATGCTGCGCATCGGCTGGGACTGGGAAGATGCGCACACGTTTCTCAGTGATGCCGTGTGTGCCGCACTGCTGAGGTGAGTGTTTCTCCATTGATTGAAGTGTGTCGCTACTCAATGCCCTAGACTCCCCGCATGCGCATCCTCTTCTCCAGCACCCCCCAGCACGGGCACCTCCTTCCGCAGTTGCCCCTCGCTCGTGCCTTCCGTCAGCGCGGCGACGAGGTGGTCGTGCTCACCTCGGCAGGTTTCGGTCAGCTCCTCGCGGCCGACGGCCTCACCCTGCTTCCCGTCGGCCCGGAGATCCCCGTGCTGCTCGCGGAGGCGGCCCGTCTGGCGGGCGTGGACGACCCGACTGCACCCGACCCCGCCGTGGCGGCCGAGCTGTTCGCCGGCGCCCGCATCGACCTCACCGCCGACGAGGCCGTTGCCGCCGCACGTGAGTTCCGGCCCGACCTGATCGTGGCCGAGGCCACCGACTACGTCGGTCCGCTCGTCGCCGCCACGCTCCAGGTGCCGTACGCCAAGCTGGCGTTCGGCCCGTTGATCCCCGCCAGGTTCACCGAGGTCTTCGACACGGTCGCCGAGCGCCGCTACAAGGAGCGTGGCCTGACCGTCCCCGCGCCCACCTGGTACCTGGACCCGTGCCCCGAGATCCTGCGGGCGCCGGACTGGGAGTCGCCGCAGGGCCGTCTTCCGCTGCGGCCCGAGGCCCACCGCGGCGCCGGAACGCCCAGCGAGACGGCCGGCGCCATACCCGCCGGCGACGGCGCCCGGCCCCGGGTGCTGCTGTCCTTCGGTACCCACTTCGCCACGCCGGAGGCCCTGCGTCCGGTCATCGACGCCCTCGCCGGGCAGGCCGACCTGGTCGTGACCCTCGGTCTCGCCGCCGAGGCCGCGGACTTCGGTGACGGACTCGACCACGTCGAGTTCGTCGCGTTCACGCCGCTCGCGGAGTTGCTCGACGGCATCGACGTGGTCGTCACGCACGGTGGGGCCGGCACCACGATGGGCACCCTGACGCGCGGCGTGCCCCTGGTGGTCGTACCGCAGGGCGCCGACCAGTTCATCCAGGCCGGCGCGGTCGAGGGCTCGCGCACCGGTGTCGCGGTCATGCCGCCGGCGGGTGCGGAGGCCGTGGCGCGGGCCGTGGCCGAGGTGCTCGGGAACGTGGAGTACCGGGACAACGCCCGCCGCGCCGCCGAACAGATCCAGGCCATGCCCTCGCCCGGCGAGGTCGCGGACCAGTTGGCCGCGGCCGTCGGCTGAATGCGATTGCTCGCCGGGGCATGACGCATGGGTGGCGGGCGGCCGTTTCATGAGCCGCCCACCACGGTGCGTTCCGGCCTCGTCCACCACTTCGCGCTCGCCGGCCCGGCGGCCGTCAGCCCTCGCCGCCGAGGGCCGGCCGGTCGCCCCGGTGTCGCGCACGTGCATCAACAGGCCGGCGAACCCGGCGGGAAGCGGCTCCTCGGTCCGGTCATGGCGTGGTCGACCACGTTGGTCTCCCGCCGGGAGGGAACCCGAGGAGTGTGCCGTTGACGCACGGCGTCCACGACCGCCCAGGACACCTCCGAAGAAGCCGCTGATCGCCGCCGTGCGGAGGTTCGCAGAGCGCACACCCGGGCCCCCTGACGGCGTACCTGTGATCGCGCGCGAGAGAGCCTCCCCGACTGCCCGCGGACAGTGCGCCGGCGGCGATGCGGCATGCCTTGCCCAAACGTTTTTCGACTCTGTCAAACGCCGTGCGGGCGCAGGCAGGGCTCTCGCTGTGTGCCGCAGAAATCTATGCATATGGGCGCCGATCGTGCGGTCAGAAAGGTGCCGACGAGACACGTATGATGCCGCTCATGACGCAACCCCCAACGTCGCCGAATCCCGGCACGGTGTCCTGGTCCGACGCGGTGCAGGACGCGATGGAGGGCGACCTGGTGACCGCACTCGCCTACGGCACTCCCGCCGGAGGCTGTGTGATCATCCCGGTCTCCCCCACCGGACTCGTGGACCGAGCCGCGGGCACGATCGGTGTCACCACCTCGCTGGCCTTCAACGGCAAACTCTTCAACATACTGCGCGACTCGCGCGTCGCGATGGCCTACCACACGCGGGAGCACGGTTTCGCGACGGCAGGGGAATTCGCCGTGGTGCAGGGCCGCGCCGATGTGCCGCTGTCGCCGTCGCCCGAGGTGCTCGCCGATCTCGCGCCGCGCGTCGAACGGTTCCTGGGCGCGGTGCCCACCGGCAAGTTCTGGGACTGGATACTCCGGGACTACTTCGACAACCGGATCGTGATCGACATCGCCGTCCAGCGTGTCGTCTCCTGGCCCGACGAGTCCGGCAACGGGGAGCGGACCGTCTCCGGCGCAGCGTGGCCCGGTACCCCGGACACTCAGCCGCCTCCCGCGAAGGGCACGGGGCCGCGCGTCGGCATGCGCAAGCTGCACGGTCAGGTGACCAAGTTGACGCACCAGCTCATCGGCTACCGCGGAGCCGACGGCTACCCGGTCGTCGTACCCGTCCGGGTCACCGGCCACAGCGAGCGGGGACTGCTGCTGGAGTGCGCCCCCGGACTGCTGCCGGAGGGCGCCCGCAGGGCGGGCTTCACCGCGCACGCCTTCGGGCCGCAGGCGGTCGGCCTGGCCAACCGGATCTGCACCGGCTGGCTGGAGGTGGACGGCGACACCGTCGTGTACGCCCCGCACACGACGTCCGGCTTCGCCGCGCCCCCGGTCAAGACCGTGCAGATGTTCTTCAACGGAGTGTTCGCCAAGCAGGGCTGGCGCAAGGCGCAGCGTGAAGGCACTCTGGCCAAGCTCGCACAGCTCAAGGACGCGCACCGGGTCTAGTGCCGGGACCGGGAAGGTTCACCTGCTCGTGCCGTCCGGCGCGGTGCCTCGCCGCGTTGTCGCATCACCCGAGCAGATCCGGTACGCGGGTCATGTTCCGGCTTGCGACGCCCTCCCACCGCCCCGAAGGCCGTGGGTGGTGCCCCCGTCACCGGGCGCCGCGGACTTCCCGGCGAACCTTCCCGGCCACAGCACCGGCCGGACGGTGCCGCCCGTCGCGGCCACGTCGTAGGCGCCGGCGCCGCCCGGGACCGTACGCCGTCCGGCGGACGCGAGGCGGCGCAGACCGTCCGCCACGGTCACGGGCGCCGGCGGTCCCTTCTCTTTTCAGGCCGGCAGTGGGGGCGGCGACATCGGCCTGACGATCCGGCACCGACGGGGAGGCGCGTGCGCCGGTGAAGCCCGACCGCAACCCGGCCCGGCAAGGCTCCCGGTACAGGCAGGCGAACGTTCGCCCGTGCGGTGATCGCGCCTTCCGCGGCACATGCACCGGTAGAGCGCGGCCCCAATCAGATACGTGTGCCTGTGTGCGAACATGTGATTCATGGTCGGCCCTCTGCCCGTCGGCAACGAGTGGCCGCCTGCCCTCATCAGGGGAGGGCGGGGCCATGGGCCCCGCCGCACACGTCGGGGAAGGGCCCGTACAAGCCGGTCCGGCACCAGCGTGCACATGCGCCGCGCCAGGAACATGTGCGGACGTGTCGGTCCGCACGGCGGGGCCGGCACGGCCTCAGCGGCGGGACTTCTGAGCCGGACGTACCCCTTCGTGCTGCCGGCGCACCAGCACCCTTCCGTCGCCGCCCCGGCCACCGCGCATCGGACGCCCCTGTTCGAGGGCGACCTGAAACTCCCCGGAACGGTACCGGTCCGCCGGTCCGCCGGGACCCGTCCAAAGTTCCCGCGGGAACCCCCCATGCTCGTCAGGAGAACACGCTCATGTCCGTGACGCCGTCCACCTCACCGGCTCCCGAGGCCGTCATCGTAGGAGCAGGACCAGTCGGGCTGTGGCTCGCCCACGAACTGGCCCTCACCGGCGTCCAGGTGCTCGTGCTGGAGCGGGACGAAGTGCGCAGTCCGCACTCCAAGGCCCTGGGCATCATGCCGCGCACGGTCGAGGTGCTGGCTCTGCGCGACCGGCACCGGGATCTGCTCGCCGCCGGCCGGCGCAGTCCGGGCTGGCACTTCGGCATGCTGGAGTCCCGCGTCGACTTCAGTGCGCTGCCCACTCCGTTCCCCTTCATGGTCATCCACCCGCAGCGGGCCACCGAGGAGCTGCTGGAACAGTACGCACGGGAGGCGGGCGTCGTCGTCCGGCGGGGCAGCGCCGTCACCACGCTGACGCAGGACGACAGCTCGGTGACCCTGCGGGTGTCCGGGCCCGAGGGCGAGTACGAGGTGAGCGCCCCGTACGTCGTGGGCGCCGACGGAGGGCGCAGCACCGTTCGCGGGGAAGCCGGTGTCGCGTTCCCCGGAACCGAGAGCTCTGCCTACGGGTTCATCGGCGAGGTCGTTCTCGACGACCCGCCCGGCTCCCCCGGCTTCGCCGCGCGCTCGGCGGACGGGATGTTCCTCGTCGTGCCGCTCGGCGACGGCAGGTTCCGCCTGGCCGGGTACGACGCGGTCCACCAGCGTCGTGAACCGCCGACCATGGAGGAGCTGCGGGACGCGTCCCTGCGCATCGCGGGCACCGACTTCGGGATGCACAGCCCGTCCTGGCTCACCCGGTTCGGCAACGCCACGAAGGTGGCGGCCGCCTACCGCGCGGGCCGGGTGCTGCTGGCCGGGGACGCGGCGCACATTCACTGGCCGGCGGGCGGCGTGGGCCTGAACGTCGGCCTCCAGGACGCCATGAACCTCGGCTGGAAGCTGGCCGCGGTGATCCAGGGGCGAGCGGGGACCGAACTGCTCGACACTTATCACGCCGAACGTCACCCGGTGGGCCTGGAACTGGCCGGACACACGCTGGCCCAGGGGGCGCTGATCACCCGTTCGACGCCGGAGACGGCCGCGCTGCGTGGCCTGCTGAACGAGGCCATCAGCACGGACCCCGCCTTCTCCGGGATGCTGGCCGGCAAGCTCTCCGGCGTGGACGTCGTCTACCGGTCCGACGACTCCGCCGCCCACCCGCTCACCGGGGCCCGTGTCCACGATCCGGCGGGTGACGGAGTGTTCCCGCTGCTGCACGGCGGTCGTGCCGTCCTCCTCGTCACAGGGGAGGAACCGCTGGACACCGAGGTCACCGACCGGGCGGCCGAAGCGGGCATCGCGGTCCGCGCCGGCGGCATCGCCGGCCCGGGCGGCCCCGGGTGGTCCGGGGTCACGGCGGTCCTCGTCCGGCCCGACGGACGCGTCTGGTGGGCGACCGGGACGCCGCCCGGACAGCAACTGACGGCAGAGATCGCCAAGGCGCTCACGGAGGTTCCTGCGGTCTTCTGACGCAGGCCGCCCGCGCGCGGCCGGCCCCGCCGACTGGTCGCGGGCGGCCGGGGCCTCCGGCCGGTGGGGGTGGGGGCAGACGGCGGGGGAGGCGTGGAGCGGGCGGGATCCGGCGCGCCACGGCCGCTCCGTGCCCGGCGGCCACAGCCGGCCGCCGGGCGGGGCGTACCGCGCCGGGCGGGGCGTGCCGCGCCGGGCGGGGCGTGCCGCGCCGGACAGGCGTACCGCGCCGGGAACGGCGTACCGCGCCGTCTCTTCCCCGGACGGTGCGTCCGGCGGCCGGACCGCCGCCTCCGGCGCGCCGGTCCGGTGCTCGACGGGAAAGGCGCGCGGCCGTTCCCGGCCGGCCGTGAACACGGTCAGACGCAGGCCCGACGGCGGCAGTTCGGCAGGCCCCGCCCGGCACGCGGGCGCCGGCGCCGCATGCCCGTCCGGGGCCGGTGTCCCTCCTCGGCCGCGGGCCGGGGCGGTCAGAACTCCAGCACCAGCCGTCCGCGGATCCCGCCGCGCTCCAGGAGACGGTGCGCGGCGACGGCTTCTTCGGCGGGCAGGGTGCGGGCCACCCGCAGGGTGAGCCGGCCCTGTTCGACCTGGATCCGCAACCGGTCCAGCCGCTCCACGTCGCCGAGGTACGAGGTGAGCACCGCCGTGCGGTTGCGGATGGCGCGGAGCCGCAGTTCCTCGGAGGACCCCACTCCCACGCTGCTGGAGAGCGTGCCGCCCTCCCGTACGGCCAGGGAGGCGCTCGCTCCGGCGCCGACGGTGTCCACGAGCCCGTCCACGCCGCTGGGCACCGCCCGCAGGATGTTCCGGCCGATGTCGCCCGCGCGCGGGACCACCATGTGCGCGCCCAGCGAGCGCACGAGTTCCTCGTCGTCCGGCGAGGCGACGGCGACGACCGTGAGCCCGTCCGCCCGGGCCAGCTGGACCGCGTAGCCGCCCACGGCCCCGGCGCTGCCGGTGACCGCGACCGTCCGGCCCGGCGCGAGGCCGACCAGGTCCAGGGCGAGCCGGGCGGTGAGCCCGTTCATGGGCAGGGTCGCCGCCTCGGCGTGACTGCTTCCCGCGGGAGCGAGGGCGACCTGCCGGGCGGGCAGCGCGACGTACTGGGCGCAGGCGCCGCCGGTCGCGCTGGTGGGCATCACCACCGCCATCACCCGGTCCCCGACGCGCAGACCGGTGCGCGTTCCCGGGCCGATCTCGTCGACGACCCCGGCGGCCTCCGCGCCGAGCACGTAGGGCGGCCGGAGGGCACAGGCACCGGTGAAGCCGCCGCGCAGGAACCGGTCGCCGGGGTTGACGGTCGCGGCGTGCACCCTGACCCGCACCTGTCCAGGGCCCGCGTGCGGCTCGGGGACGTCGAAGACGTCGATGACCTCGGGGCCTCCGAAGCAGGTGACGCCTACAGCTTTCATGTTTCTCTCCAAGGGACGGGCCGTGCCGGAACGCGGGGGTACAGCCGCTGCGGTGCACGCCGTTGAGCCCGTACGTGCCCGGTGGGCCGGATGGTCCCGGGCCCTGACGTCCTCGATTGTGCCGCGACCGACCGGCACACGTCCTCAGTCGATCGACGGTGGATGTGTGTTTCTCCGCTGAACCTCAAGTTCCGGTTGCACGGCGCCGTCGGTGCTCCATCGCCCGTCATCGTCACCAGCTTGACGGGTGACGGAAACTCCTGCCATGATTGCGTCACCGCCCGAACGGGTGACACTGAAGTCGAAGGGTCACCGGGGAAGGAGGCCCGACCAGCACACCCAACGCATCCACTTGCGAACCACGTACAGGGAGAACCGTCATGGCCGTCACCTACACCGCCCGCGTCGACGTCACCGGCGAAGGCCGCAACGGCGGCACCGCCCGCTCCGCCGACGGCCTCCTG
>NZ_JOIY01000057.1 GCF_000720185.1 Streptomyces sp. NRRL S-340
CGCGACGCGGACGATCTGGCAGCCCGACGCGGTCAGCTCCGCGATCTGCTGCAACGTCGCACCGATGTCCGACGTACGCGTCGTCGTCATCGACTGCACCGACACCGGGGCCCCGCCCCCGACGGCCACCGGCCCGACCTGGATCCGCCGCGACACGCGCCGCTCGGCGACCGGCCGGGCCGGTACCTCGGGAAGGCCCAAGGAAACGGCCGTCACGGGATCAGTCCCGGTTCCCGGAGACGGTCTCGCGCATGGCGCGCAGGGACTCCTTCAGGGACCCCATGGTGGCCAGGACGGCGGTGGGCTCGTAGCCGCAGTGCGCCATGCAGTTGGCGCAGCGCGGGTCCTTGCCGCGCCCGTACTTGTCCCAGTCGGTCTTCTCGATGAGTTCGCGGTACGTCGGGACGTACCCGTCGCTCATCAGGTAGCAGGGGCGCTGCCAGCCGAAGAGCGAGTAGTTCGGGATCGCCCAGGCGGTGCACGGGAAGTCCACCTTGCCCTCGAGGAAGTCGAGGAACAGCGGCGAGTGGTTGAGCCGCCAGCGCAGCCGGTTGCCGCCGGAGAAGGCCTTCCTGAACAGCTCGCGGGTCTGCTCGACGCCGAGGAAGTGCTCCTGGTCGGGCGCCTTCTCGTAGGCGTAGGCGGGCGAGATCATCATCTCGTCGACCTTGAGGTCGTCGTTGAGGAAGTTGAGGACCTCGATGATGGTCTGCGGGGTGTCGGTGTTGAAGAAGGTGGAGTTGGTGGTCACCCGGAAGCCGCGCCGCTTGGCCTCCTTGATGGCCGCCACGGCCTCGTCGAACACGCCTTCCTTGGCCACCGACTCGTCGTGCCGCTCGCGCAGGCCGTCGATGTGCACGGCGAAGGCGAAGTAGGGGGACGGCTTGAACTTGTCCATCTTCTTGCGCAGCAGCATGGCGTTGGTGCACAGGAAGACGTACTTGCGCTTGGCCACCAGCTGGCGCACGATCTCGTCGATGTGAGGGTGCATCAGGGGCTCGCCGCCCGCGATGGACACCATCGGCGCACCCGACTCCAGCACCGCGCCCACGGCCTGGGCGACCGGCATGCGCTGCTTGAGCACTCCGGCCGGGTGCTGGATCTTGCCGCAGCCCTCGCACTTGAGGTTGCAGGCGAAGAGCGGCTCAAGCTCCACGATCAGCGGGAACTTGTCCCGCTTGCGCAGCTTCTGTTCGGCCAGATATGTAGCGACCTTGATGGACTGGCGCAGTGGCATGGCCATCTGGCTCACCTCCTGGGGAGCAGCACATTACGGTGCCATTCGAAGAAAGTAGGAAGGACGGCGCGGAGAACGCGGACGGCGGATATGCCGCCGCGCACCGTGCCGATGCGTACGAGTTCGTGTTCCGGGGCGTCCACGACCACCCGCACGGCCGCGACCGGGCGCTCGCCGGCGCGGACGGCGGTGAGCAGCGTGGCCGCCGACTCCATGTCGACCGCGATCGCGCCGGTGGCGCGCAGGTCGGACCGCTCGGGACCGCGCACCACGTGGTCGGAGCCGGTGACGGGCCCGGTGTGGACGGCGCGGCCGGGCAGGGCGCGGGCGAGTTCCTTCACCAGCAGTTCGGTGCCGACGCAGGCGACGGTCCCGCGCGGGTCCCGGGTCTCCTCGGCGACGACGAGGTCACCGGGGTGCATGCCCGGCGCGAGGCCGGCGCAGAAGCCGGTGGCCAGCACGGCGGCCCGGGCCAGCGCGGGATCGGCGAGGGCCCGGGTGACGGAGCGTTCCGCCGCCCGGGGGCCCATGCCGGTGCGCAGGATGTCCACCTGCCCTTCGGTCCGGTGCCGCTCCGGTCCGCCCGCCGCGCGCCGGCCCGCCCGTCGCGCGCCGCGGTCGCCGCTGCGCAGGGCGAGGTGCTCGATGCCGAGCGCGCAGGCGATCAGCAGCGGGTCCGGGGCGGGCTGGGTTCTCATCAGCTGCCCTGCGCCTCGACGCGGGGCCGGTCGCCCGGCGTCTTGCCGGCGAAGGGATCACCGTGGACGTAGCGGCCGAGCGCGGTGAGCGGGAACACCTGCCGGTACAGGTGGTAGTTGATGGAGAAGTCCCAGGGGAAGCCGGTGCCGGTGAAGTACGGCTCGTCCCACGAGCCGTCCTCCCGCTGGGTGCCGGCCAGCCACTGGATGCCGCGCTCGACCGCCTTGGACTCCCGCTCCCCCGCCGCGAGCAGGGCCATCAGCGCCCACGCGGTCTGTGAGGCGGTGGAGGCGCCCTTGCCGCTCCACTCCCTGCTGTACCGGTAGGAGCGCAGGTCCTCGCCCCAGCCGCCGTCGTCGTTCTGCACGCGCTCCAGCCAGGCCACCGCGCGGCGGATCGCCGGGTGGGAGCCGGGCAGGCCGGCCGCGGTCAGCGCGGGTACGACGGAGCCGGTGCCGTAGATGTAGTTGACGCCCCAGCGGCCGAACCACGAGCCGTCCGCCTCCTGTTCGGCGAGCAGCCACTGGATGCCGCGCCGGGTCCGCGGGTCGTGGGACAGGCCCTCGACGGCGAGCATCTCCACCACGTGCGCGGTGACGTCGGCCGACGGCGGGTCGATGACCTCTCCGAAGTCGCAGAACGGCAGGCGGTTGGGGAAGGGGCTGGTGTTGTCGACGTCGAAGGCGCCCCAGGCGCCGTTCTTCGACTGCATGCCGAGGTTCCAGCGCACCCCCCGGCCGATGGCCTTGTCGACCCGTTCCGGGTCGTGGTGGCGGACCCGGCGCAGCGCGAGGACCACCTCGGCGGTGTCGTCGATGTCGGGGTAGTTGTCGTTGTGGAACTCGAACGCCCAGCCGCCCGGCGGCAGTCCGGGGCGGCGCACCGACCAGTCGCCGGGGCGCACGATCTGCTCACCGAGCATCCAGTCCGCGGCCTTCACCAGCTGCGGGTGGTCGGCGGGCAGACCGGCGTCGGCGAGCGCGATGGTGGCCAGGCAGGTGTCCCACACCGGGGACTGGCAGGCCTCGATCATCCGGGCGCCGTCCTCGCGCCGGATCGCGAAGCGGTCCAGCGACTCCAAGCCCGCGCGCATCACCGGGTGGTTGAGGTCGTAGCCCATCAGGTGCAGGGCGATGACGGAGTAGACGGCGGGCGGCTGGATGCCGCCCCAGCAGCCGTCGTTCTCCTGCCGTTCGATGATCCAGCGCACGGCGGTGTTCATCGCGGCCCTGCGCAGCCGCTTCGGCGCGACCTTGCGGAAGGCCTGCAGGCCCTTGTCCAGGCGCTGGAAGACGCCGTCCCAGCTGGCCGCCGGGGCGAGCGGCCGGGGCGGGTTGGGGCGCCGCGGGTCGGTGTGCAGTTCGTCCAGCGGGAACGGCGCGGGGCGAACCGGGCGCTTGGCCGAGACGATGGTGAGCGGCACGATGGTCTGCCGGGCCCAGCAGCCGAAGTCGTAGATGTTGAGCGGCATCCAGTCGGGGAACCAGATCAGCTCCGGTGGCATCTCCGGCAGGTCTTCCCACTTCCACCAGCCGAACAGGGCGAGCCAGATCCGGGTGAAGACGCGGGAGGCGGCGATGCCGCCCTGCGCGCGGATCCAGGCCGACGCCTTCGCCATGTGCGGCGCGTCCGGAGCGTCGCCGGCCAGGCGGAGGGCGACGTAGGCCTCGATGGTGGTGGACAGTTCGCCGGGGCCGCCGTAGAAGGTGGCCCAGGTGCCGTCCTCGCGCTGCTCGCCGCGGATGAAGAGCGCGGCGGCGCGGGTGGTCTCCTCGTCGGCGATGTTCAGGAACTGGCGCAGGAGCAGGTCCTCGGCGTCCATCGTGACGTTCGTCTCGAGGTCGCCCTTCCACCAGCCCTCGGCGTCCTGCTGGGCGAGCAGGAAGTCGGTGGCACGCCGGGTGGCGTGTGCGGCGGCTTCTTGTACCCCGGCCGTCACGGGGGTGGTGAGTACGCTTTCGCTGGCCGCGGCAGCGCGGGTCGGCAGTGCGGCCCCGGTGCTTCCGTCGGTCGTCGCTGTCATGGCTTCCCCTTCGTGCAGTCGTGCAAGTCGTGCTGCTGTGGGTCCGCCGTCGACCGGTGCCTGAAACCTTTCGGCACCGGCCGGCGACTACGCGAGGGTGGTTCCGATAGTGATCATCTCTTTCGTACGACGACGAAGTCGGCGAGCGCCGTGAACGCGGACCTGACCCGGTCGGGCATGTTCACGGAGTCGAGGGCTTCGATGGCGATGGTGTGCTGACGGCGCGCCTCCTGGGCGGTCCACTCCCGGCCGCCCGCCTCCTCGATGAGGGCGGCGCGGGCCGCGAACTCCTCCTCGGAGAAGTTCGCGAAGTCGCTGCTCTTGGCGTCGGCGGCGAGGATCTCGCCGAGCCGCTCGGAGGCGTCGCCGCCCGCCGCGAGCGCGGCCACCACCGGCAGGGACTTCTTGCGCTGGCGCAGGTCGCTCCAGGTCTGTTTGCCGGTGGCCTCCGGGTCGCCCCAGATGCCGAGGAGGTCGTCGACGGCCTGGAAGGCCAGGCCGAGGTGGTGGCCGTACTTCTCGAGCGTGTCGGCGGTCGCGTCGTCGGCGCCGCCGAGCACCGCGCCGATGGAGCAGGCGCAGGCGAGCAGGGCACCGGTCTTGTTGCCCTCCATCTCCAGGCACTCGGCGACGCTGACCCGGTCGCGGTGCTCGTAGGAGATGTCCTGCGCCTGGCCGTCGATCAGGGCGCGGGTGGCGGTGGTCAGGCGGCGGGCGGCGCGGCCGGCCTCGACGGTGCCCAGCTCCAGCAGGACCTCGTTGGCGAGGGCGAACAGGGCGTCGCCGACGAGGATGGCCTGGGCGGGACCGTGCACCTTCCAGACGGTGTCGCGGTGGCGGCGCTGTTCGTCGCCGTCCATGAGGTCGTCGTGCAGCAGGGAGAAGTTGTGGACGAGTTCGACGGCGACCGCGCCGGGCACTCCGGCCTCGGGCGCGGCGCCGGTGACCTCGGCGGAGAGCACCGCGAGGGCGGGGCGCACGGCCTTGCCGCCGTCGCCGTCCGCCGGGTTGCCGGCGGCGTCGATCCAGCCGAAGTGGTAGGCGGCGACGGTGTCCATCGGAGGGGCCAGGCGGTCCACGGCCTCCCGCAGGACCGGAGTGGCCAGGGTCCGTCCGCGCTCCAACAGCGCGGTCACGTCCACCGCGGTCTGCCGAGCGGCCGGGGGCACAGTGGGCACAGTCTCTCCTCTTGTCGCGGTACCGGCGGTGCGGGGACCCGCGGTGGGCTGGTGGGCGGCCTTCACCGGATCCCCCCTCGCTGGGCGGCGCCGGTCTCTCCCGGTTGTCGGCCGGGACCCCGGGGGGTGCCCCCGGGGAAGGTGCGGGGGGCCGCCTCCTGCGCAGCGAAGAGGCGGCTCGGGCGGGGCCGGCCCAGGGCGCGCAGGGCGGCGTCCGCCGCGCTCACGCCGCTGCGGACGGCGCTCTCCATGGTCGCGGGCCACCCGGTGGCGGTCCACGCGCCGGCCAGGTACAGGCCGGGCGCCTTGGTGCGGGCGCCGGGGCGCAGCCGGCCCACGCCGGGGGTGGGGGCGAACGTGGCCGTGCGCTCCCGGGTCACGAAGAAGTCCTTCACCTCGGCGCCGCGCGCCCGCGGCAGCAGCCGCCGCAGCTCGGGCAGGTAGCGCTCGCGCAGTACGGCGACGGGGGCGTCGATCTCGTCGTGGGCCACCGACTGGGACAGGGCGAGGTACTGGCCCTGGCGCAGTCCGGAGGCCTCGGTGCGGTCGAAGACCCACTGCACCGGTGTGCCGAGGGCGGCGACGAAGGGCCGGGCGAGGACCTTGCGGTCGTAGACGACGTGCACGTTGAGGATCGGTGCCGTGCCGATGTCGAGCAGCCGTTCGGGGGCGTCGAGGGCGCCGGGCGGCAGCAGGCCGTGGGCCTCGCGCTGGGGCACGGCGAGGACGACCGTGTCGGCCTGGAGCGTCTCGCCGGGAACACGGACGCTCCAGCCGCCGTTCTCGTTGGTGGAGACGGAGGTGACGCGTGTACGGACCTCGGTACGGACGCCCGCGGAGTCGAGCGCCTTGCGGGCGAGGCGGTCGTGCAGTTCGCCCAGCGGGACGCGGGCCCAGCCGATGTCGGCCGCTCCCGGGTCGGACAGCAGACCGGTCTTGAACACCATCGCGGCCAGCCCCAGTGAGGCGTCGGAGGCGACCGCGTTGAGGGTGGCGACCCCCACGAGGTCCCACAGTGCCTCGACGGCACGGGCCGACTGGCCGTGCTCGGCCAGCCAGCTCCCGAAGTTCTGGGAGTCCAGGGCGGGGTCGGCCGGGTCCAGTGCCTTGAGGGCGAGTGCGGCGCGGCCGACGCGGGCGCGCTCGGCGAGCGAGAGGTGCGGGTAGGTGGCCAGGCTGCGCCCGAGGTGCAGGGGCACGGGCAGTGCGTCGCGGCGCAGTCTGCCGAGCCGGCGTCCCTCGGGTCTGTCTGCGTCGAGGACGGGCACGTCGAGCCGGTCCTGCAGCGGGGCGAGCGCGGCGCCCTCGATCCGTTCGAGGAACCAGCGGTAGGCGGTGCAGCAGCGCAGGTAGACGTGCTGTCCGTTGTCGACGGTGAGGTCGCCGCGCCGGAAGGAGAAGGCGAGGCCGCCAAGGCGCGGCCGGCCTTCGAGGAGCGTCACGCGCACCCCGGCGTCGGCGAGGGCGAGCGCGGCGGTCACCCCGGCGAGGCCGCCGCCGACGACGACGGCGTGCCGCCCCGGCACCGCCGCCGCGAGTGGTCCGCCCGGTCGCGTCCCGTCCGTCATCGTGCGCCCTCCCCTGTCCGTCCGCCGCGGTGGGCGCGTGCTCCCCGGCCGGCCGTCGCCGTCAGTGACGCCGTGGGGCGGTGCGGGGTTGCCCGCGGTTCGTCGCCCTGCTGCTGTTCGTGGTGGGCCGGAGCCATCAGGCGCGCCTCCTGACGGCCTGCCGGGTCACGTGCCGGGTGTCCAGGCCGGACAGGCCGCGCACGGCGACGTAGGCCTTCTCCCGGCCGGGCAGGGAGACCCGGCCGCGCAGCACGGCCTCGGGTTCGCGTGCGATGCGGTCGAGCAGGCGGCGGTAGATGCCGGCCATGGCGGCGACGCAGGCCCCGCTGCGCCGGTCCAGCATGGGCAGCAGCTGGTAGCCCTCGGCGAACAGGGCGCGGGCGCGGCGCACTTCGAAGTGGACGAGGCCCGCGAAGTCGGAGCCCTCCGGCGGGGTGGGCCCGTCGAAACCGGCCGAGCAGCCGAACTTGGCGAGGTCGTCGGCGGGCAGGTAGGTGCGGCCGCCCTCGGCGTCCTCGCGCACGTCGCGCAGGATGTTGGTCAGTTGCAGCGCCAGGCCGAGCGTGTCGGCGTACTCGGGGGCGCGCTCGGCGCCGCGCGCGCCGGGCTCGGTGCCGAACACGCCGAGGGAGAGCCGTCCGATGGCGCCGGCGACGCACCGGCAGTAGACCTTCAGGTCGTCCCAGGTCTCGTAGGTCTCGCCGCGGACGTCCGCGAGGACGCCGTCGATGAGTTCGTCCAGGCCGCCGAGCGGGATCGGGAAGGTGCGGGCCGCGTGGGCGAGCGCGACGGCGACGGGATCGGTGTCGTCGTCCTCGACCGCGCCGTCGCGGATCCGGCCGAGCAGGGCCCGCGTGTCCTGGAGCCGGGCTTCCTTGACGTCGTCCGCCAGCGCGCCGTCGCCGATGTCGTCGACGCGCCGCGAGAACGCGTACAGCGCCGACATGGCGCGCCGCTTGGGCGCCGGCAGCAGCCGGATGCCGTAGGCGAAGTTGCGGGCCTGCTGTCCGGTGACGGCCTCGCAGTAGCTGTAGGCGGCGAGTACCGGTGCGGACGCGTGCTGTTGCGGCTCCACGGCCCGGATCACCCCTCTCCTCGCAGAGTCACGCCCACCTCGCGCAGCAACTGGACCTTGCCGGGCTTGGGCGGGCCGGGAAGTACGTCGTGTTCGGCGGCGGCGATCGCACGGAGCGCCGCCCTCCCCCCCGCCACGAACCCCGCGAGCAGCAGCTTCAGCCTGCCGTGGACGCTACCCACCAGGGGGGCGCCTTCATTCAGGAGTTCACGGGCGCGTTCGGCTTCGTACGCGACCAGCGCGCGCACCGACGCGCCCGCGGTGGGCGTGGCGAGATCCGCCTCCTGGACGTGAAAGCGTTTCATGTCCGAGACGGGCAGATAGATGCGGTCGCGGCCGAGGTCCTCCGCGACGTCCTGGAGGTGCTCGACGATCTGCAGGGCGGTGCAGACCGCGTCGGAGCGGCGGATCCGCTCGGGGGTCGAGGTGCCGGTGACGGCGAGCACGAGACGGCCGACGGGGTTGGCGGACAGCTCGCAGTAGGCCAGCAGGTCGTCGTAGGTCTCGTACCGGGTGACGAGCTGGTCCTGCCGGTTGGCGGCGATCAGCCCGAGGAACGGCTCGGGGGTCAGTGCGCGGCGGCGGACGGTGGGCTGCAGGCGGCGCAGCAGGGGGTGGCGTGGGGTGCCGTCGAAGACGCGGCGCAGGTCGGCCTCGAAGGCGTCCAGGAGGACGAGGCGGTCCTCGGCCTCCTCGGGCGGGACGCCGAGCAGTCGTGCGTCGGCGCCGCCGGGAGCCAGGTCTCCGTCGCCGATGTCGTCGACCAGACGTGCGAAGCCGTAGACGGCCATCAGGTCGGTGCGCCAGGCGCGGGGCAGGAAGAACGGTGCCACGGGGAAGTTCTCACCCGCGGCCTTGTCGAGTGTGGCGCGTTCGGGGTCGAGCGCCGTGGCCGCCCCGGTCATCGTCCGCTGCCCGGCGCATGGACGGCACATGCTGCGGTGAGCAGGGGAGTTTCCGTAGCCATTGCCGTCACATCTCCCGTTCTACACTGCCGACCCGACACACACTATTTCGGACACGCCGCCCGGCCCTCCGGGCAGCGGCCCTGGCGGAGGGTGTCGCGCATTATCTCCCCACTTGCCGCTTTCCGGGACCGGTACAGCTTACGTTGTACAACGGTGCGGGTCGCAGGGGGGGGTCCCGCACATCACAACAACACACCGATCCCGTTCAAGATTCCTAAGCAGCGTACGAGTTGACGGTTCCTTTACGGACGAAGGGGCCCCGCCGGAAGAGTTCCGGCGGGGCCCCGCCACCGCGTCGCCTATTTACCCGTGAACTTCTCGTACTCCTTGAGCACCTCGCCGGTGGGCCCGTCCATCCGCAGTTCCCCGCGTTCCAGCCACAGCACCCGGTCGCAGGTGTCCCGGATCGACTTGTTGTTGTGGCTCACCAGGAACACGGTGCCCGCCTCCTTGCGCAGCTCGCGGATGCGTTCCTCGGAGCGCTGCTGGAACTTGCGGTCGCCGGTGGCCAGCGCCTCGTCGATCATGAGGACGTCGTGGTCCTTGGCGGCGGCGATGGAGAACCGCAGCCGCGCCGCCATGCCGGAGGAGTACGTCCGCATCGGCAGCGTGATGAAGTCGCCCTTTGGCCCGCAGCAGGGTGGACTTGCCCGAACCGTTGGAACCGATCAGGCCGATCGCCTCGCCGCGGTAGGCGACGAAGGAGACGCCCTTGACGGCGTGCACCTTGCGCACCCCGCGCGCCGAGTCGTCCGAGCCCCGCTTCAGGATCCGGCTCAGGGCCGCGGTGGCGCTGCCCCTGCCGCTCTTCGCGCCGTTGACGCGGTAGACGATGTGCAGCTCGTCCGCGATGACGGTGGGGATCCGGGACCCGCCCTCGCGCGCGGTCTCCGGGCCGCTGTTGTGCTCAGCCACGTCCGTACCTCTCCTCGGCCTTCCAGAAGTACACGAAACCGCCGGCGAAGAAGACCACGGCCCACAGCAGGGCGACGGCCCACACGTGCGGCGGGAGGTGCGAGGCGCCGTAGCCGTCGATCAGCGCGAAACGCATCAGGTCCATGTAGACGGCGGCGGGGTTGACCTGCATCAGCCGGATGAACCACTCCGGGCGGCCCTTGAGCATGCTGTCGATGGAGAACATCACGCCGGACGCGTACATCCAGGTCCGCATGATGAACGGCATCAGCTGGGCGAGGTCGGGCGTCTTGGCGCCCATCCTGGCCACGATCAGCGACAGGCCCGTGTTGAACAGGAACTGCAGCACCAGCGCCGGGACGATCAGCAGCCAGGACATGGCGGGGAGACTGCCGAAGGCGATGACCATGACGAACAGCACGATCATCGAGAACAGCAGCTGCTGGAGCTGCTGCAGCGCGAAGGAGACCGGCAGCGAGGCCCGCGGGAAGTGCAGCGCCCGCACCAGGCCCAGGTTGCCGGAGATGGCGCGGACGCCGGCCATGACCGAGTTCTGCGTGAAGGTGAAGACGAACACGCCGGTGACCAGGAACGGCAGGTAGGTGTCGTGCGACAGGCCGCGGTTGGCCTTGAGGATGACACCGAAGATGAAGTAGTACACGGCCGCGTTCAGCAGCGGCGTCACCACCTGCCAGAGCTGGCCGAGCTTGGCCTGGCTGTACTGTGCGGTCAGCTTCGCCTGGGAGAAGGCGAGGATGAAGTGGCGCCTGCCCCACAGCTGGCGTACGTACTCGATGAGCGTGGGCCGGGCGCCGCTGACGGACAGGCCGTACTTGGCGGCGAGCCGGTCCGCCGGAAGGCCCTCGTCGGGCGGCGAAGCCGCGCCGAGGGCGACAGGGCCGTCATGCGTTGTCTCACTCACAAGGGAATACTTTCGTCTTCGAGATGCGCAGCCTGTGCGGATGGACGGGCATGGCACGGGCACCGGCCGGGTGCGGCCGGTGCTGCCGGGCAACGAGCTTGTCAGATGACCGGCGGCCGGCCCAGCCGGGTGAGCCGCCACACGGTACGCCACCGCATGGGCCGGCGCGGTCCGCACGGTGTGCCCCAGCCTTCCCGGAACCCACCGAACCAGGCCTTCAGGGCCGGGCGCGAGGGGCGCCGGGCCAGGGTGAGGAGCATCCACACCCCGAGGTAGACCGGGACGAGCGGGGCCGGCAGGTTGCGGCGGGCCAGCCAGACCCGGTTGCGGGCGACCATGCGGTGGTAGACCGCGTGCCGCGAGGGCGCGGTCGTGGGGTGATGGAGCACCATGTCGGACCGGTAGTCGATCATCCAGCCCGCGTCGAGGGCCCGCCACGCCAGGTCGGTCTCCTCATGGGCGTAGAAGAACTCGTCCGGCAGCCCGCCGACCTCCGCGAAGACCTTCGTACGGGCGGCGTTCGCCCCGCCCAGGAAGGTGGTGACCCGGGAGGAGCGCATCGGGTCGGAGGCCCGCAGCCGCGGCACGTGGCGGCGCTGGGTGAGACCGGTCTCGGGATCGGCGATGCGGAAGCTGATGATGCCCAGCTTGTCGTCGGCGGTGAAGGCGCGGCGGCACAGCTCGACGGTGTCGGTGCGCGCCAGCAGGCCGTCGTCGTCGAGGAAGAGCAGGATGTCGACGTCGGTGCCGCCGGGGCCGAAGGCCTCGATGCCGACGTTGCGCCCGCCGGGGATGCCGAGGTTCTCCGGCAGCTCGATGGTCCGGACGCCCTCGGGGACGTCCGGGACGGGCGAGCCGTTGCCGACGACGACGACCTCGACCGGGTCGCCGTCCTGCGCGGCCACCGAGTCGAGCAGCGCGCGCAGCTCGTCGGGGCGGTTGCCCATCGTGATGACGACGGCCCCGACCTTCGGCGAGGTGGTCATGCCGCTCACCGCAGCCTGCTGGAGGCGAGGACGGACACCAGGTGCAGCAAAGTCTGCAGGAGCGCGATGCCGGCCAGGACGGCCGTACCGAGACGGGTGAAGAACAGGTCGCCCCGTATCTGGTCCACGATCGCGAGGACCAGGATCAGCAGGGACGCCTCGATACCGAGGATCAGCCGGTGGAACTTGAGCGCGGCGGCGGCCCGGCGGGCCAGCGCCACGCCGGAGGAGCGCGGTTCGGCGGCGCTCTCCTTGACCGGGGGCAGTCCGCCCTGGTGGCGGGCCACGCCGACCAGGTCCGTCTCCGCCTTGATCAGGATGGCGCCGAGCGCGGCCAGGGTGCCCAGGAAGGCCCACAGCCAGTCGATCCGTCCGCTCCCCCACAGGTCGGCGGCGCGCAGTCCGAGGCCGACCAGGACGGCCGCGTCGGTCAGGTAGGCGCCGACCCGGTCCAGGTAGACCCCGCCGAGCGAGAACTGCTGCTTCCAGCGGGCCACCTCGCCGTCGACGCAGTCCAGCAGCAGGTAGAGCTGGACCGCGACGACACCGAGCACCGCGCCCCACACGCCCGGCACCAGCAGGGCCGGGGCGGCGAGGACACCGCACACCGTCATCAGGTACGTGAGCTGGTTGGGTGTGACCTTGGTGTTCACCAGGTAGCGGTCGACCCGCAGGGACACCTCACGCATGTAGAGGCGTCCCATCCAGTGCTCACCGCTGCGCCGGTCCTTGACCCCCACGGGGTGCACGACCGGTCTGAGTTCAGCTACCGATGGCCTTGACATAGTCGGCGTAGGCGTCCTTGATCTGTTCGGTCTTGAGGTCGAGGTGTTCGAGGATCGTGTAGCGGCCGGGGCGGGTCTCCGGGGCGAACTCCACGGCACGGACGAACTCGTCCACCGTGAAGCCGATGTCCTGCGGCAGCACCGGCAGCCCGTGCCGGCGCAGCACCCCGGCCATCAGCGCCGACTCCTCGACGGCGCCGCGGAGGTGCATCGCGAAGGCCGCGCCCATCCCGCACTGTTCGCCGTGGCTCGCGGCGCGCTGGGGGAACAGCAGGTCGAAGGCGTGGTTGATCTCGTGGCAGGAGCCGGAGGCGGGACGCGAGTCGCCCGAGACGGACATCGCGACGCCGGTGAGGACCAGGGCCTCGGCCAGCACCTGGAGGAAGCCGCCGTCGGCGATGCCGCCGGGGTGGCGCAGCACCGCCTCGCCCGCCTGCCGGGCCATGGCGGCGGCCAGTCCGTCGATCTTCTCGCCGTTCACCCGGTGGGCCAGTTCCCAGTCCGCGACCGCGTTGATGTTGGAGACGGCGTCGCCGATGCCGGAGCGGACGAAGCGGGCCGGGGCCTCGCGGATGACGTCCAGGTCGATGACGACGGCGATCGGGTTGGGCACGCCGTAGGAGCCGCGGCCGGCGTCGTTGTCGAGGGTGGCGACCGGGGAGCACAGGCCGTCGTGCGCGAGGTTGGTGGGCACGGCCACCAGGGGCAGGCCGACGCGGGCCGCCGCGAACTTCGCGCAGTCGATGATCTTTCCGCCGCCCAGGCCGACGACGGCGTCGTAGTGGCCGCTCTTCATCTCCCCGGCCAGCCGGATCGCGTCGTCCAGGGTGCCGCCGCCGACCTCGTACCAGGTGGCGCCCGGCAGGGTGGGGGCGACCCGCTCGCGCAGCCGGGCGCCGGAGCCGCCGCTGACGGCGACGGCGAGCCGGCCGGAGTGCGAGACCCGCTCGTCGGCGAGGACGCAGGCCAGGTCGTCCAGGGCGCCCGGGCGGATGTCGACGGCGACCGGCGAGGGGATCAGCCGGGTCAGTAGCGGCACGCGATCTCCCGTCCCCGGGCGAGGTCGTCGTGGTTGTCGATCTCGACCCAGTCGACCTCGCCGATCGGTGCGACGTCGATGCGGAAGCCGCGGTCGACCAGCTCCTGGTAGCCGTCCTCGTAGTAGAGCTGCGGGTCGCGCTCGAAGGTGGCCTTGAGCGCGTCGGCCAGGTCGGCGGCGGCCTCGCCCTCGATGAGGGTGACACCGATGTACTCGCCGGTCGCCTCGGCGGGGTCCATCAGCTTCGTGATGCGCCGCACACCGGTGGCGGGGTCGACGACGACCTTCATCTCCTCGTCGGCCAGCGTCTTGACGGTGTCCAGCGCGAGGATGATCCGCTTGCCGTCGCCGCGGGCGGCGAGCAGCGTCTTCTCCACGGAGACCGGGTGGACGGTGTCGCCGTTGGCGAGGATCACGCCGTCCTCGAGAGCGTCACGGCCGCACCACAGCGAGTAGGCGTTGTTCCACTCCTCGGCCTTGTCGTTGTCGATGAGCGTGATCTTGAGGCCGTACTTCCGCTCCAGGGCCGCCTTGCGCTCGTACACGGCCTCCTTGCGGTAGCCGACGATGACACCGGCCTCGCTCAGACCGATCTCGGCGAAGTTGGCGAGGGTGAGGTCGAGGACGGTGAGCCCGTCGGAACCGTCCTCTATGCCCGCGGGCCCGACCGGCACCAGCGCCTTGGGCAGGGTGTCGGTGTAGGGGCGCAGACGCCGTCCGGCGCCGGCCGCCAGCACGAGGCCGATCATGCGGGTTCTCCTTCGTCGTGTACGGCGGGCGCGCCGCCCTTGTGGGCGGCCACCCAGAAGCGGATGCTCTCGGCGAGCACCACGACGGCCACGAGCACGGCGATGACCGTGAGCGCGGCCTTGAACTGCGCGGCGGTGAGCAGCGCCGCCAGTACGGTGACGAGCAGCGTCCGCCCTTCCTGCCCCCCGATGGCGCGCACCAGACGGGCCGGCGGCGCTCCGGCGTCACCGCGGATGCGGTACACCGTGTCGTAGTGATGGTAGGCGACGGCCGCCACCAGCCCGAAAGCCGCCGGCAGGGCTCCGTTCACGTCGGCGCGGGCCGCCAGGACCAGGACGGTTGCGTACTCCGCGGCCCGGAACAGCGGCGGGACCAGCCAGTCCAGGGCGCCCTTGAGGGGGCGGGCGAGGGCGAGCGCCGAGGTGAGGACGTAGGCCAGGGCGCCGGCGACGGGCCACAGGCCGCCGAAGCCGGTGAGGGCACAGCACGCGACGACGGCGAGGCCGCCGAGCAGGGCGACGGCGGGTGCGGTGACGGCGGGCAGCTTGCGGGCGGGTCCGCGCAGGGCGCGGGCGAGGCCCTCGCCCAGCGGCCCGTTGTCCGCGAGGTCCGCGAGCGCCTGCGCGGCCCGGTCGGTGCGGCGTGCCTTGCGGGTCACCGAGCGCAGCACGCGGCCCGCCGTGGTGTACGTCGCCGCGAAGGCGCAGCCGGCGAGCAGGACGTAGAAGGTGATGCGGGGGGTGGTGGCGGCCGTCAGGACGGCGATCATGGCCCAGCGTTCCCCGATGGGCAGGACGATCATGCGGCGCAGCCAGACCGTCCAGCCGACGCTGTCGAGCTTGTCGGAGAGGGCGGCGGTGGGGCTGGTGTTGGCGGTGGCGTCGTGGTTGGCCTCGTTGAAGGAGAAGTCCACGACGTGCCGGCAGGTCTGCAGGACCATGGCGCCCAGCGCGAGGGCCCACACGTCGTCGTGGCCGCCGCCGCGGGCCGCGCCGAGGGCGAGTCCGGCGTAGTAGGCGTACTCCTTGGCCCGGTCGAAGGTGGCGTCGAGCCAGGCGCCGAGGGTGGAGTACTGCAGCGAGTAGCGGGCGAGCTGGCCGTCGGTGCAGTCCAGGACGAACGAGGCGATCAGGAGCACGCCGGCGGCGACGAAGCCGCCCCGGGTGCCGGTGGCGGCGCAGCCGGCCGCTATGAGCGCGGTGAGCAGGGAGGCGGTGGTGACCTGGTTGGGGGTCAGGCCGCGGCGGGCGCACCAGCGGGCGAGGTAGCGCGAGTACGGGCTGATGAAGAAGGTGGTGAAGAAGCCGTCGCGGGCCTTGACGGCCGACTTCAGGCGGACGGCCTCGTCGTCGACGGCGGCGACGGCCTGCCGCGCCTCGTTGCGGGCCTGCGGGTCGGCCGGGACGACGGCGACGAGGCTGCCGAGTTCGGGGTGGTGCACGGCGGTGCCGTCGGCGTGCAGGGCGGCGACGACGCGGTCGGCGACGCTGTCCACGGCGAGCGCGGTGCCGCCGCCCGCGGTGTTCTCCCGGGCCAGCGCGCGGACCAGTGCCTGGCGGCCGGCCGGCTGCGCGGTGACGGCGCCGGGGACGGCGGCGAGCGGGAAGCGGGGGTCGGTCAGGCCCAGGCGCAGGGCGTGGGCGTGCCCGACGAAGCGGGCGTCGACGACGGCGACCCGCTCCTCGCTCGGCACCCGGGCCAGCACGGCCTCGGCGTCACCGACGTCGGCGGCGGGACGCACGTCGAAGCCGAGGGCCCGCAGATCGGCCTCGATCGACGATCCGGGGACCGGCTGACCGGTGAGGATGGCGGTCGACAACCGAACTCACTCCCTGGTGCCGACGCGGGGGCGCCGGTCATGTGCATGGTGGAGGGGTGCCGCTTGCCCCGGGGCGGCCGGGCGGCATGTCGGCAGAGGCTATCGGATGCCGGGAAGCCCGCGTTCACCGCCCGTTCACGGGCCGATCGACGTCATCTGCCCGCAGCCTGCGCCGAGATCATCATCGGTGATCGGGGTGCCGCCTCACAAACTCCGCACCAGATCGGACATTCACCGCGAACGCGCGGCGCGGGTGCGGGAACGACGGGGCGACGGTGAGGGGCGGGTGCCGGACGGCACGGCGGCCCGCGGCCGGGCGGGGCTGTGGACGGCGGCCGGGCAGCGGCCGGGCAGCGCAGTGGGCGGCGGTCGGACGACGCCGTGGGCGGGCGGGGGCGACGGACGGCGGTCGGGCGGTGCGGTGAGCGGTGGGCAGGTGCGGTAGCCGGGACCGTCCCGCCCGTCGGGCGCCGGGGCGCTCACGGCATCGCCGCCCGCCGCCGACCCGTCCCGCCGTCCGGTCACCCCCCGCACCGCCCCTGCCCCGCCGCCTGGCGACGCGCCCGCCGACACGCGGTGCCGCCTCTGCCGAAACGTTCTGACCTGCGGATCGTTTGCGCAGGTCAGGGCACATGACAACGGTGTTCAGTGCCGCGTTGCCCCATACCCCCCACCCGTAGTTGACTGGGTCGCGCCCGGCGGGGATCCGGGCGGGACCCACGAGGACGGAGAGGCTGATGGGGGCCGGTCACGACCACGGGCACGCGCACGGCGCCACCGGCACGGCGGCGGCCGCCCACCGCGGCACGCTGCGCATCGCACTGTCGATCACGCTCGCCGTCATGGTGGTGGAGATCATCGGCGGCGTGGTCGCGGATTCCCTCGCGCTGGTGGCCGACGCCGCCCACATGGCGACGGACGCCCTCGGCCTGGGCATGGCGCTGCTCGCCATCCACTTCGCGAACCGGCCGCCGAGCGGGAACCGCACCTTCGGCTACGCCCGCGCCGAGATCCTGGCCGCGCTCGCCAACTGCCTGCTGCTGCTCGGAGTGGGCGGGTACGTCCTGTACGAGGCGGTGCAGCGGTTCGTGCGGCCCGCCGAGACGCACGGCGGGCTGATGATCGTGTTCGGTCTGATCGGCCTGGTGGCGAACTCCGTCTCGCTGGCCCTGCTGATGCGCGGCCAGCGGGAGAGCCTGAACGTGCGCGGCGCGTTCCTGGAGGTGGCCGCGGACGCGGTCGGCTCGCTGGCCGTGATGGTCTCGGCGGCGGTCATCCTGCTCACCGGCTGGCAGGCCGCCGACCCGATCGCCTCCCTGGCCATCGGCCTGCTGATCGTGCCGCGCACGGTCAAGCTGCTGCGCGAGACCCTGGACGTGCTCCTGGAGGCGGCCCCGAAGAACGTCGACATGGACGACGTGCGGGCGCACATCCTGGCACTGGACGGCGTCGAGGACGTGCACGATCTGCACGCCTGGACGATCACCTCCGGGCTTCCGGTCCTGTCCGCGCACGTGGTGGTCAGTTCCGAGGTGCTGAGCGCGGTCGGTCACGAAAAGCTGCTGCACGAACTGCAGGGCTGTCTCGGCCACCACTTCGACGTGGAACACTGCACCTTCCAGCTGGAACCCGGCGGGCATGCCGAGCACGAGGCGCGTCTGTGCCACTGAGCGCCCTCCCGGCCCCCGGTCCGCCGGGGTACCCGGACGGTTCCGGTGGCGCCCGGCAGGGCACGATCAGTAACCGGGTCCCTCTCGCGGTGACCGTCCGGTGACCGCCGCGCCCGCCCCCGGGCGCGGTGCCGCGGGGACATGCGGGTACGCCGGGAAGTGCCGGGAGTGCCGGTTTCGTGCGGCAGACTTGGGGCTCGAGGACCGATGCGAAGGATGGGTATGCCGATCACACCTGCCACCGCGACGCACAGCTCGTCGAACGGCACCGCGGACGCGATCTTGCTGGAACTCGTCGACGAGGACGGCGTGACGATCGGCACCGCGGAGAAGCTCGCCGCGCACCAGCCGCCGGGGCAGCTGCACCGCGCCTTCTCCGTCTTCCTCTTCGACGAGCAGGGCCGCCTGCTGCTCCAGCAGCGGGCGCTGGGCAAGTACCACTCCCCCGGTGTGTGGTCCAACACCTGCTGCGGCCACCCCTACCCCGGCGAGGCGCCCTTCGCGGCCGCTGCCCGGCGGACGTACGAGGAGCTGGGCGTCTCCCCGACGCTGCTCGCCGAGGCGGGCACCGTCCGCTACAACCACCCGGACCCCGCGTCGGGCCTGGTGGAGCAGGAGTTCAACCACCTCTTCGTCGGCCTGGTGCAGTCACCGCTGCGGCCGGACCCGAAGGAGATCGCCGACACCATGTTCGTGGCGCCCGAGGAGCTGGCCGCGCGGCACGCGCGCGACCCGTTCTCGGCGTGGTTCATGACCGTGCTCGACGCGGCCCGCCCGGCGATCAGGGAGCTGACCGGCCCCGCGGGCTGGTGAGCCGGCCGGCCCTCGCGAACCGTTTCCGCGGGGTGTTCCAGCTGGGCCCTGTCGTCACGTCCCCGTCTGCCCCGCGGGCGCACGACGGGAATGTGACGACAGGGCCTAGGGCCCGGGGGTGAGCGGCAGGGCGGCCCAGATCACCTTGCCGCCGCCGGCCGTGTGCTCGACGTCGCAGACACCGCCCGCCTCCCGTGCGATCTCGCGCACGAGCAGCAGCCCGCGCCCGCCGGTGCGGCCGTGGTCGGTCTCCAGCGCGGTCGGCCGGTAGGGGTGGTCGTCCTCGACGGAGACCCGCAGCCAGTCGGCGCCGACGGCGACCTCCACGGCGAGCATCGGCGACAGCACCGCCGCGTGCCGGACGGCGTTCGTGACCAGCTCGGACACGATCAGCAGCAGGCCGTGGACCAGATCGCCCGAGGCGGGTACGCCCTGGCGGCGCAGCAGGTCGCGCACGGCGTGCCGGGCCTGCGGGACGGAGGCGTCGACCGCGGGAGCGGTGAACCGCCAGACGCCCTCGTACGGCATCGGGGCCGGCGGGGGCGGCGGCGCGCCCTCCAGCGGGGCCGGCGGGGGCGGCGGCACGCCGTCCAGGGGGGCCGCTGTGCCGCCTGCTGGGCGCGGGCCGTCCCCACGCCCGTGGTCGTCCATCGTCCGGTCGCCACCCTCGCGCTCGATTGTCACCACACGACGAGTGTTGGTACCGCGGCGCGCGGCCCCAAGGAGTGAACACAAGTCAGCCGGTTCCCGGCCCTTTCCGATCGTTTCAGTCGTCCACGGCGCCGACCTGGACCGGCTCTGCCCGACCGGCGCCGCGTTTGCGAACTTTTCGGGTTGTACGGGTTCCCTCCGCGACCCCGGTCGCGATCGAACGCCCGATCGAGCCGATAGCATCCGGCCATGGAGCCGCAGCTGCTGCACGACGTCACCGACGCGGTCGCCACCGTCGTCGTCCACCACCCGGCCAAGCGCAACGCCATGACGGCGGCCATGTGGCGGGCGCTGCCGCCGCTCCTGGACCGCCTGGCGGCCGACCCGGGCGTACGGGCGCTGGTGCTGACGGGTGCGGACGGAACGTTCTGCGCCGGTGCGGACATCTCCACGCTGCGCGAGTCGCCCGCCGAGGCGCAGCAGCTCGCCGTGCTCGCCGAGGAGGCGCTCGCCGCCTTCCCCAGACCGACCCTGGCCGCCGTGCGCGGGCACTGCGTCGGCGGCGGCGCGCAGCTCGCGGCCGCCTGCGACCTGCGGTTCGCCGAGGAGGGCGCGCTGTTCGGGGTGACCCCGGCCAGACTCGGGATCGTCTATCCCGCCTCCGCGACCCGCCGACTGGTGTCCCTGGTGGGCCCGGCCACCGCCAAGTACCTGCTGTTCTCCGGCGAGCTGATCGGTGCGCGGCGGGCGCTGCGCACCGGGCTGGTCGACGAAGTGCTGCCCGAGGGAGGTCTGGACGAGCGTGTCGCGGAGTTCACCCGTCTCCTGACCTCGCGCTCGCCGCTGACGCAGGCGGCGGCCAAGGAGTTCGCGGACGGCCGCACGGACCGCGACGCCCACTGGGCCGCCCAGGCGCGCGGCAGCGGCGACACCGCCGAGGGCGTCGCCGCCTTCCTGGAACGCCGGGCGCCGCGCTTCACCTGGAGCGCCGAGTAGGGGCGGGGAGCGCGGACCGGGGCACGGCGCGCGGCTCTACCGGAGGTAGGGGCGGCTGTCGGCGCGGAGCTTCTCCACGAGGTGGGCGGGGGCCTTCTGCGGGGAGCCGGCGTCGTAGGGCGGCTGGGGGTCGTACTCGGTCAGGAGCTGGACGGCCTGGGCCGTCTCGTCGCCCGCGATGCGGCCGAGCAGCGTGAGCCCCATGTCGATGCCGGAGGAGACGCCCGCGGCGGTGACGTACTTGCCGTCGGTGACCACCCGCTCGCCGGTGGGCTCCGCGCCGAGCGAGGCGAGGTGGTCGAGGGCCAGCCAGTGGGAGGTGGCGCGCCGGCCGCGCAGGAGTCCGGCCGCGCCGAGCAGCAGGGAGCCGGTGCACACGGAGGTGGTCCAGGTGCTGGTGGCATCGGCGGCGCGCAGCCAGTCGAGGAGGGCCGCGTCGTCCATCCGCGCGCTCTGGCCGGGTCCGCCCGGGACGACCACGATGTCGGGGGACGGTACGTCGGCCAGGGTGCGGTCGGCGGTCAGGGCGAGGTTCCCGGTGTCCGTGCGCACCGGGCCGGTCCGCTCGGCGACGAAGACGGTGTCCGCGCCGGGCAGGCGGCCCAGCGTCTCGTACGGGCCGACGGCGTCGAGCGCGGTGAAGCGGTCGTAGAGGACGATGGCGATCTGCATGGTCTTCCCTTCGGTGAGCCGCACGGAGCGGCCCCGGCCGGTGAACGGCCGGCGGACGCCCGGCGGACGGTCGGCGGGCCGCACGGGGAGCGCCGTGAGCGCCGTGGACGGGAGGTCAGGTGGTGGCGTGCGCCGGGCGGAAGCGGCGCCGGTACTCCGCCGGTGACGCGCCGAGCGTGCGCAGGAAGGCGCGCCGCATGGCCTCGGGCGTGCCGTAGCCGCTGGCACGGGCGATCTGCGCGATGCCGTCGGCGGTGTCCTCCAGCAGCCGCCGGGCGTGTTCCAGGCGGACCCGGTCGACGTACCGGCCCGGGGACATGCCCGTCTCGGCCTGGAAGGCCCGGGCGAAGTGGCGGGGGGAGAGGGCGGCGCGGACGGCGAGCGCCTCGACGGTCAGGTCACCGGCAGGGTGCTCGGTGATCCACTGCTGGACCTCCCTGAGCGGCTCGCGGTGGGCGGTCTGCGCGGTGAGCTGCGCGCTGAACTGCGCCTGGTTGCCGGGTCTGCGCAGGAAGACCACCAGGTGGCGGGCGACGGTGAGCGCGGTGTCGCGGCCCAGGTCCTCCTCGACGAGCGCGAGGGCCAGGTCGATGCCCGCGGTGACACCGGCCGAGGTGGCCACCTGGCCGTCCCGTACGAAGATCGGGTCGGCCTCGACCCGGACCGCGGGATGGTCGCGGGCGAGTTGCGCGCAGTACGCCCAGTGCGTGGTGGCGCGGCGCCCGTCCAGCAGGCCCGCCTCGGCCAGCAGGACCGCGCCGGTGCACACCGAGACCAGCCGGGCCGCGCACGGACCGTGTCCGCGCACCCACTCGACCAGGCGCGGATCGGACCGGCGGGTGCCCTCGCCCCCGGGGACGAGGAGGGTGTGCGCCCGGGGCGCGCCGGTGAGCGCGGTGTCCGGCACGAGGCTCAGGCCGCTGGAGGTGCGCACGGGGGCGCCGTCCAGCGAGGCCGTACGGAGCCGGTAGCTGCCCGGGGTGTGCTTCTCGGCTCCGGCGAACACCTCCAGGGGGCCGGTGACGTCCAGGCTCTGCACGCCGTCGAAGAGGACGACGAGAACGGTTCGCTGCGCCATGCCGTCGATTCTGGGCGGGCGCGACGACGGCCGCAACGACGGGTTTCCCACCTTTCCGGCCATGCGCCCGCCGGGCCGGCCGGGCCGCGGGCGCCCGGCTCCGCCGTGGCGACGCGCCCGCCGGGGACCGCCCTGATCCCCGGATGCCGGTGCCGCCTGCCACAATTGCGGCGCAACCCGAAGTGGAGAAGGCGGTACCGGAACGTGACGACACCCGGGTCCCTCGCAGCAGGGTCCATCGAAGGCAGGATCGCCGAGGAACTCGGCGTCAGGGAGCGGCAGGTCAGGGCCGCCGTGGAGTTGCTCGACGGCGGTTCGACGGTGCCCTTCATCGCCCGCTACCGCAAGGAAGCGACCGAGATGCTCGACGATGCGCAGTTGCGCACGCTCGAGGAGCGGCTGCGCTATCTGCGGGAGCTGGAGGACCGGCGGGCCGCGATCCTGGACTCGGTGCGCGAGCAGGGCAAGCTCACCGGTGAACTGGAGGCGCGGATCCGGGGCGCCGAGACGAAGGCGCGGCTGGAGGACATCTACCTGCCGTTCAAGCCGAAGCGGCGGACGAAGGCGCAGATCGCGCGGGAGGCGGGCCTGGAGCCGCTGGCGGACGGCCTGCTGGGCGACCCGGGCGTGGAGCCGCTGGCCGCGGCGGCGGCCTTCGTGGACGCGGACAAGGGGGTGGCCGATCCGCAGGCCGCGCTCGACGGGGCCCGCGCGATCCTCACCGAGCGGTTCTCCGAGGACGCCGACCTGATCGGCGAGGTCCGCGAGCGCATGTGGACGCGCGGGCGGCTGGCCGCGAAGGTGCGCGAGGGCAAGGAGGAGGCGGGCGCGAAGTTCGCCGACTACTTCGACTTCGCGGAGCCGTTCACCGAGCTGCCCTCGCACCGGATCCTGGCGATGCTGCGCGGCGAGAAGGAAGAGGTCCTCGACCTCGTCCTGGAGCCCGAGGAGCCGACCGACGGCCCGTCGTCGTACGAGGCGATCGTGGCGCACCGCTTCGGCATCGCGGACCGCGGCCGGCCCGCCGACAAGTGGCTCACCGACACGGTCCGCTGGGCCTGGCGCACCCGGATCCTCGTCCACCTCGGCATCGACCTGCGGCTGCGGCTGCGGACGGCCGCCGAGGACGAGGCGGTGAACGTGTTCGCGGCCAACCTGCGTGACCTGCTGCTGGCCGCCCCGGCGGGCACCCGCGCGACGCTGGGCCTGGACCCGGGCTTCCGTACGGGTGTGAAGGTCGCCGTGGTCGACGCGACCGGCAAGGTCGTCGCCACGGACGTCATCCACCCGCACGTCCCGGCCAACAAGTGGGACGAGGCCATCGCCACGCTGGCGCGCCTGGCCCGGGAGCACGCCGTCGAACTGGTCGCGATCGGCAACGGCACGGCGTCCAGGGAGACCGACAAGCTCGCCGGTGAACTGATCACCAGGCACCCCGAGCTGAAACTCACCAAGGTGATGGTGTCCGAGGCGGGCGCGTCCGTGTACTCCGCCTCCGCGTACGCCTCGCAGGAGCTGCCCGGGATGGACGTGTCGCTGCGCGGCGCGGTGTCCATCGCGCGCCGGCTGCAGGACCCGCTGGCCGAGCTGGTGAAGATCGACCCGAAGTCGATCGGTGTCGGCCAGTACCAGCACGACCTGTCCGAGGTGAAGCTGTCCCGCTCCCTGGACGCGGTGGTCGAGGACTGTGTGAACGGTGTCGGGGTGGACGTCAACACCGCGTCCGTGCCGCTGCTCTCGCGCGTCTCCGGCATCACCGGCTCGCTCGCCGAGAACATCGTGGCGCACCGCGACGCCAACGGCCCGTTCACCTCGCGCGCCCAGCTGAAGAAGGTCTCGCGGCTCGGTCCGAAGGCCTACGAGCAGTGCGCGGGCTTCCTCCGCATCCGCGGCGGCGACGACCCGCTGGACGCCTCCAGCGTGCACCCGGAGGCGTACCCGGTGGTGCGCCGGATGGTGAAGACCACCGGCCAGGAGGTGGCCTCGCTCGTCGGGAACACGGGTGTGCTGCGCTCGCTGCGCCCGGCCGACTTCGTCGACGACACGTTCGGTCTGCCCACGGTCACCGACATCCTCAAGGAGCTGGAGAAGCCGGGGCGCGACCCGCGGCCCGCCTTCAGGACGGCCACCTTCAAGGAGGGCGTGGAGAAGATCTCCGACCTGTCCTCGGGGATGGTCCTGGAGGGCGTCGTGACGAACGTGGCGGCGTTCGGCGCGTTCGTGGACGTCGGTGTCCACCAGGACGGTCTGGTGCACGTGTCGGCGATGTCGAAGACCTTCGTCAAGGACCCGCGGGACGTGGTCAAGCCCGGCGACATCGTCAAGGTGAAGGTGCTGGACGTCGACATCCCGCGCAAGCGGATCTCGCTGACCCTGCGCCTGGACGACGAGGCGGCGCCGCAGGACCGTCAGGGACAGGGCGGCGGCGGTGAGCCGCGCCGGCGCGGCGGCCGGCCGCCGCAGCAGCGCCAGGGCCGCGGTGGCGGCGGTGGCGGCTCACGTCAGGCGCCGGCGCCGGCCAACGGCGCCATGGCGGACGCGCTGCGCCGGGCCGGTCTGCTGGACTCCGACAAGGGCCGTCGCTGACGTACCGCGGGCCCGGCCCCCGCGTGGTGCGGTGGGCCGGGCCCGGTGGCCGCGTCGCGGCGGTGGGCCGGGCCCGGTGGCCGCGTCGCGGCGGTCCGCCGTCCGGCGCGCGTCACTGCCGGGGACGCGCGGGCAGGACGGGCGCCGTGGACGGGGCCGCTATCGCGGAGCCTGGCCGGGCGGCAGCGCGGAGTGCGGCCGTGGGGAGGCGTTCCGCGCCCCGGGGCCGGGCTCGAAGGCGCCCGACGGCTGCCCCGTCCGCATCACCTGGTCGAGTTCGCGCCGTATGCTCGTGGCCGCGTCACGGACCCGTGCGGGTACGTCACCGCGTTCCGCGACCAGCTGGTGGTAGATGGGGGCGTCCTGGAACATGGGCGACCATGCCTTTCTGTCTGCGGCTTCACTCCGGTGGGCAACGGTTGCCGAGTGTAAGGCCCCCTGGCCGAGGCACCTGTGACCGCCTCCGGGCAGGTACTCGACAAGGGCGTGAGGACCGGTTCGGGTCCTGACCTGACGACCGGACCCGGGTTCCGGCCCGAGGACCGGGCCCGGGTTCGCGCCGTCGCCGGCGCCCGGGCCGCCGGACGGCCTCCGGTGCTGTGGCCGGGAAGGTCCGCCGGGAAGCTCGCGGCGTCCGGTGCGGTGGACCGCAGGGCGGAGCACGACCCGCGTACCGGAAGTACCCGTGGGACGCGACCGCGCGGCGAGGCGCCGTGCCGGGCGTCGCGAGCCGGTGGACCTTCCCGGTCGCCGCACTAGTGTTCCGTCACCTTGCCGTCGGCCACTTCCAGGTGGCGGGTGGTCCGTACCGCCTGGAGCATGCGGCGGTCGTGGGTGACCAGGAGGAGGGTGCCCTCGTAGGCGTCGAGGGCGGACTCCAGTTGCTCGATGGCCGGCAGGTCGAGGTGGTTGGTCGGCTCGTCCAGGACGAGCAGGTTGACGCCCCTGCCCTGGAGCAGGGCGAGTGCGGCGCGCGTGCGCTCGCCCGGTGAGAGGGTCGCCGCGGGGCGCAGTACGTGGTCCGCCTTCAGGCCGAACTTGGCGAGCAGCGTGCGTACCTCGGCCGGTTCGGTGTCCGGGACCGCCGCACGGAAGGCGTCCAGGAGCGACTCGGAGCCGTGGAACAGGCGGCGGGCCTGGTCGACCTCGCCGACCAGGACGCCGGAGCCCACGGCCGCGTGCCCCGCGTCCAGCGGGAGGCGGCCGAGCAGGGCCGCCAGCAGGGTCGACTTGCCCGCTCCGTTGGCGCCGGTGACCGCCACCCGGTCCGCCCAGTCGATCTGGAGGGAGACCGGGCCGAGCACGAACGGGCCGCGCCGTACCTCCGCGTCGCGCAGGGTGGCGACGACCGCGCCCGAACGGGGGGCGGCCGCGATCTCCATGCGCAGCTCCCACTCCTTGCGGGGCTCCTCGACGGTCTCCAGGCGTTCGATCATGCGCTGGGTCTGGCGGGCCTTGGCGGCCTGCTTCTCGCTGGCCTCGCTGCGAAACTTGCGGCCGATCTTGTCGTTGTCGCTGCCGGCCTTGCGCCGGGCGTTCTTGACGCCCTTGTCCATCCAGGCCCGCTGCGTCTGCGCACGCTCCTGGAGGGAGGCCTTCTTGTCGGCGTACTCCTCGTAGTCGTCGCGGGCGTGCCGCCGGGCGACCTCGCGTTCCTCCAGGTAGGCCGCGTAACCACCGCCGAAGAGGTTGACCCGGCCCTGGGCCAGGTCGAGTTCGAGGACCTTCGTGACGGTGCGGGTGAGGAACTCGCGGTCGTGGCTGACGACGACCGTCCCGGCGCGCAGGCCGGTGACGAAGCGTTCGAGGCGTTCCAGTCCGTCGAGGTCGAGGTCGTTGGTCGGCTCGTCGAGGAGGAAGACGTCGTAGCGGGACAGGAGCAGGGAGGCGAGTCCGGCGCGGGCCGCCTGGCCGCCGGACAGCGACGTCATCGCCTGGTCCAGGCCGACGGTCAGACCGAGCGAGCCGGCGGTCTCCTCGGCCCGTTCGTCCAGGTCGGCGCCGCCCAGGCCGAGCCAGCGCTCCAGGGCGCTCGCGTAGGTGTCGTCCGCGCCGGGGGCGCCGTCGACGAGGGCCTGGGTGGCCTCGTCCATGGCCCGCTGGGCGTCGGCGACGCCGGTGCGGCGGGCCAGGAACTCCCGGACGGTCTCGCCGGGCCGGCGCTCCGGCTCCTGGGGCAGGTGGCCGACGGTCGCGGTCGGCGGGGAGAGGGTGAGTTCGCCCTGCTCGGGGGTGTCCAGGCTGGCGAGGATGCGCAGCAGCGTGGACTTGCCCGCGCCGTTGGCACCGACGAGACCGATCACGTCCCCGGGCGCGACGACGAGGTCGAGCCCGGAGAAGAGCGCGCGGTCGCCGTGTCCGGCGGCGAGGTTCTTGGCGACGAGGGTGGCAGTCATCAGACCGCCGATCTTAGGTCCTCCCGTTCCGGTCGTGCGGGCCCGCGGCGGCCGGGACGGGCGGCCGGGCCGGTCCTGGCACCGTCGGCTACGGTCCCCGTATGGATGCTGGGGTGAACGGTGACGTGGTGGTGGTCGGCGGCGGGGTCATAGGACTGACGACCGCCGTGGTGCTGGCCGAGGGCGGCCGGCGGGTGCGGGTGTGGACGCGGGAGCCCGCCGAGCGGACGACCTCGGCCGTCGCCGGCGGTCTGTGGTGGCCGTACCGGATCGAGCCGGAGCCGCTCGTCGGTGACTGGGCGCTGCGGTCCTTCGCCGTGTACGAGGAACTGGCGGCCCGGCCGCAGGAGACCGGCGTGCGGATGGCCGAGGGGGTGCACGGCGGGACCCGGCTGGAGCAACTCGGGCCGTGGGCCGCGCAGGTGCCTGGACTGCGCCCGGCGCACGCCGGGGAGTACGCGGGGACGGCGCTGTGGGCGCGGCTGCCCGTGGTCGACATGTCGGTTCATCTGCCCTGGCTGCGGGAGCGGCTGCGGGCGGCGGGCGGTGCGGTTCAGGAGCGGACGGTGACGGATCTGGCCGCCGTGGACGCCCCGGTGGTGGTGAACTGCGCGGGGCTGGGCGCCCGTGACCTGGTGCCGGATCCGGAGGTGTATCCGGTGCGCGGTCAGCTCGTCGTCGTGGAGAACCCGGGGATCACGACCTGGCTGACCGCCGTCGACGACGTCTCGGCGTCCTCCACCTACTTCATTCCGCAGCCGGGCGGTCTGCTGCTCGGCGGTACGGCCGAGGAGGACTCCTGGTCGAGGGAGCCGGATCCGCGGGTGGCCGAGCGGATCGTCGCACGGTGCGCGGCGCTGCGGCCGGAGATCGCCGGTGCGCGGGTGCTGGAGCACCGGGTCGGGCTGCGCCCGGCCCGCCGCTCGGGTGTGCGGCTGGAGCGGGCGACGCTCGCGGACGGGCGCGCGCTGGTGCACAACTACGGCCACGGCGGCGCCGGGGTCACCGTGGCCTGGGGCTGTGCGCGCCAGGCGGCCGGGCTCGTCCTCCCGGCCGCCTGACCTGCTCGGCGCCGCTGCTTCAGCGCCGCGTCACTGCCCGGGCAGCGGGTGCGCGGGGCGCTGTGCGCGTACGCCGTCGAGCGGCCGGGACGCCGGGGCGGACGGTGTCACGGCGGTGGCGGAGGGGGTGCTGCCCGCCGTGGCGCCGGCGAACGCCGCCGCGCCGCCGGCCAGCGGGACCCTGGCCGAGGTGTGCGCCAGGTCGAGGGTGAGCGTCGGGGTGGTGGACGGCGGGTCGATGAGGTCCTTGTCGGTGCCCGCGACGATCAGCGCCAGGCGGTGGCCCCGGGGCACGACGTGGTCGGTCGGCGCCAGGTCCAGGGTGAGGGTGTACGCCTTGCCCGGGACGAGCGGGCGGCCCTTGCCGTCGGGGGTGTGGTGGCCGAGGTCGGCCCAGCCGCGGCTGAGGACCGTGAAGCCGACCTGGGTCGTCTTCGCCGCCGTCTCCTTGTAGCAGGCGCTGTCGCCCGCCGTGCTCGCGCCCCAGCAGGTGCGGTCGGCGAGGGTGGTGATGCCCTCGGCGGCGTCGGCGTAGTCCCGGATGGTGTCGGGGCCGAGGTCGACGAGGACGGCGGACAGGTGGGCGCTCGTGGTGGTGGACGTGGCGCGGACGGTGACCTCGGAGGAGCCGGACAGCCGCAGGTCGCGGCGGAGCGGCCCGGTGACGAACCCGGCCTTGTCCGGGGTCGCGGTGTCGATCCGCGCGGCCCAGTCCGTCTCGCTCAGCTTCGGGTCGTCGGTGAACGTCTCGGTGCCGTGCGCCGGGCGCAGGCCGAGGGTGCCGACGCCGGCCCGGGTGCCGGGCGCGGGGCGCAGCGTGGCCGTCGCGGTGCCGCGCGGCGGCCAGACGGCGGAGGTCACCCACTGGTCGGGGCGGCGTTCGATGTCGGCCATGGGCTCGCGGTCGACGCCGTTGCGGTAGCCGAGCAGTTCGTGGTCGAACCAGCGGTGCAGGGTGTCGACCCAGGCGCCGCGGCGGTAGTCGAAGGGGTCGACGTGGCCGGTCTGGGAGAGCCAGATCTTGCGCTGCACGCCGTTCTTCGCGAGGGCGTCCCACCACTGGCCGAAGTTCTTGGTGCGCACGTTGAGGTCCTGCATGCCGTGGACGAGGAAGACGCTCGCCCTGACCTTGGCCGCGTCCTTGACGTAGTCGCGCTCGGTCCACAGGGGCGTCCAGTCGCCGGTGCGCGGGGCGCCGTCGACGAGCTTCTTCTGCACCGCGGCGCAGTGGGCGTGGGCGGCGTCGCTCTCCACCGCGTCGGAGAGCCAGTCGGGGCCCGAGCCGTACAGCGGGGCGCCCTGGGCGAAGTAGTAGTCGTACCAGGAGGAGATGGCGCTGATCGGCACGATGGTCTTCAGGCCCTCGACGCCGGTGGCGGCCACGCCGTTGGCGATGGTGCCGTCCCAGCTCTTGCCGATCATGCCGGTCTTCCCGTCGGTCCAGCCGGCCTTGACCGGGGTGGAGCCGGTGCGGGTGGTGTAGGCGCGGGCCCGGCCGTTCAGCCAGTCGACGACGGCCTTGGCGGACTGGACGTCAAAGCGCCCGCCGACGTCGACGCAGCCGTCGGAGCGGTTGGTGCCGGCGAGGTCGACGCCGACGACGGCGTAGCCGCGGGGCACGAAGTAGTTGTCGTAGAAGAGCGGCATCTGCACGACGCGGCCGTCGGCGTCATACGTCTTCAGCTGGCTCTCGTTGCCGCGCCCGCAGCAGGAGTAGTACGGGCTGGCGTCCATGATGACGGGCACTTTCCGGCCCTGCAGGGCCGCTTCGCGGGGCCGCACGATGTCGGCGGCGACGCGGTCGCTGTGCCCGTCGCCGTCACCGTCGAGACCGGTGTCGACCCAGACGGACTCGCGGACGGCGTTCGTGTAGGAGTAGACGGGGCGGCTCTCGCGCGGGGCCGGGCCGTCGTGCGGCGCGGCGTGCGCCGCCGGGCTGAGGAGTGCGGTCGCCAGGACGGCGACGACCGTCAGGGCGATCGATCTCCAGGTCGTCATGCGCATGCTGTTCGGCATGAGCGGGACGGTACAGGGGGCAACTGCCGGGCAGAAGGGGAAAACTGACGTGTTGCCGGGGCGGAGGGGGCCGCAGGGGCACAAGGGGCACCCCAGGGGTGCGGGAGTGCACGCTCATGCCCGGACGCGCACGCGAGCTGTTCCCCTCGTGACGGCCGAATGGCGATCATGTGACAGCAGTGACCATGGACATGTCTGGGCCGCCAGGGACTCAATAGGCTCCGAACAGACTTCGTTCCCCTAGGACTTGGAGCTGACGTGCACCGCAGAATCATCGTGCCGGGCACTCTGGCGGCGGCCTCCCTGTTGCTGGCGATCCCGGCGTCGGCCGCGAGCGACTCCCCCGGCGCGCCGGGCATCGGCGACCCCTACTACCCCGACTACGGCAACGGCGGCTACGACGTGTCCCACTACGACCTGCGGCTGACGTACCGGCCCGCGACGGACGAGCTGGAGGGCACGGCGACGATCTCGGCGCGCACCACGCAGGACCTGTCCAGCTTCGACCTGGACTTCCTGCTGGACGTCAGCGAGGTGCGGGTCAACGGGACGAAGGCGGCCTTCACCACCGCGCGCCAGCACGAGCTGGTCGTCACGCCGAGGAGCCCGCTGGCGAAGGGCACGCCGGTCACGGTGGTCGTCCGCTACCGCGGGGTGCCGTCCACGAAGAGCGCCTACGGGTTCTCCACCTGGCACCGCACCCCGGACGGCGCGGTCGCGGCGGACGAGCCCGAGGCCGCCTGGTGGTGGTTCCCGAGCAACGACCACCCCAGCGACAAGGCCACCTACGACGTGTCGGTGGCGGTCCCGGACGGCACCCAGGCGATCTCCAACGGCACCCTCCAGTCGGTCTCCTCGAAGCTGGGCTGGACCCGCTACAACTGGCGCCAGAACAAGCCGCAGGCGACCTACCTGTCCACGCTGGCGCTCGGGAAGTTCGACATCACCACCGGTACCTCCGAGGGCGGTGTCCCGGTGATCAACGCCTACAGCAAGGACCTCGGCGACAACGACGGGGCGGCCCGCGCGAGCGTGGAGCGCACCGGGGAGCTGGTCGACTGGCTGAGCGGCTATTTCGGGCCGTATCCGTTCAGCTCGGCGGGCGGGTACGTGCCGAACACGACGACCGGGTACGCGCTGGAGACCCAGTCCCGCGTCTACTACAGCCCGAAGCAGTTCGCGAACGGCTCCAACACCTCCGTCGTGGTGCACGAGCTGGCCCACCAGTGGTACGGGGACAGCGTGTCCCTCAAGGGCTGGAAGGACATCTGGATCAACGAGGGCTTCGCGCGGTACGCGCAGTGGCTGTGGTCCGAGCACGAGGGCGAGGGCACCACGCAGGAGCTGGCGGACTACGTGTACGCCTCGCACCCCGCCGACGACGCCTTCTGGACGGTGAAGCCGGGTGACCCGGGTCCGGACGACCAGTTCGACACGGCGGTCTACGACCGGGGGGCCGTCGCCATCCAGGCGCTGCGCAACGCGATCGGCGACCAGGCGTTCTTCGCCCTGCTGAAGGGGTGGCCCCAGCAGCACGCCTACGGCAACGCCTCCGTGGCCGACTTCCAGAAGTACGCCGAGCAGGTCTCCGGCAAGCCGCTGGCCGCGCTCTTCGACACCTGGCTGTTCCAGCCGGTGAAGCCGGCCGCTCCCGCGGCGCGCGCGGCGTCCTTCGCCGCGGCACCGGCGGCGGTCCCGGCGCAGCCGAGGTCGTGGAAGAAGATCGAGGCGACGAACTCCGTCCACGCCAGGTGAGCACCGGCCGGACCGCTCCGCACCGGGGCGGTCCGGCCCCCGGGGCCGTGACGATCGTGCGTCCGGCCCGGCAGCACCGGCGGCGAGCCGGGCCGGGACGGCCTCGGTCCTCTCGTACCCCGGCCGGGGGCGCCGGGGCCGCCGGGTGAACCGCTACTTCGTGAGGGAGGGGGCCTCGGCGGACTGCTGCGTGACACGGCGGCGGACGCCGAACCAGCCGCCGACCAGGAGCACCGCGATCAGCGGGATCAGGAAGAGGGTCTTGCGGCCCACGTCGGGGTCGTTCCACATCAGGCCGAGGCAGGCCAGCAGGAAGGCGATCGTGGCGATCTCGGTGACCGGGCTGCCGGGCAGGCGGAAGTGCGGCCGGTCGACCAGGCCCGCCTTCGCCCGGCGGACGAAGACCAGGTGGCAGATCATGATGATCACCCAGGTGCTGACGATGCCGAGCGAGGCGACGTTCAGCACGATCTCGAAGGCCTGGCTGGGCACCAGGTAGTTGAGGCCGACGCCGAGCACGCAGACCGCGCAGGTCAGCAGGATGCCGCCGTAGGGCACCTGGCTGCGGCTCATCACGCGGGTGAACTTCGGCGCCGAGCCCGCCATCGCCATGGAGCGCAGGATGCGGCCGGTGGAGTACAGGCCGGAGTTCAGCGAGGACATGGCGGCGGTGAGGACCACCAGGTTCATGACGTCACCGGCCGCGGGGACGCCGATCTTCGACAGGACGGTGACGAAGGGGCTCTCGTCGCCCGAGTAGACCGAGCCGGGCAGCAGCAGGGCGAGCAGGACGACCGAGCCGACGTAGAACAGGGCGACCCGCCACATGATCGAGTTCACCGCGCGCGGGACGACCTTCTCCGGCTCGGCGGTCTCGCCCGCGGCGACGCCGACCAGCTCCAGGGCGGCGTACGCGAAGATCACGCCCTGCATGACGAGGACCACCGGCATCGCGCCGTGCGGGAGCAGTCCGCCGTGGTCGCTGATCACACTCAGGCCCGGAGTCGCGCCGTCCACCTTGTGCTGGGTGGCCAGCAGGAAGATGCCGATCAGCATGAACGCGACCAGCGTGGCCACCTTGACGATCGCGAACCAGAACTCCATCTCACCGAAGATCTTCACCGAGATCAGGTTCACGGTGAGGACGACGGCGAGGGCGATCAGCGCCAGCACCCACTGCGGGACGGGCGTGAAGAAGCTCCAGTAGTGCGTGTACAGCGCGATGGCGGTGATGTCGGCGATGCCGGTCGTCGACCAGTTCAGGAAGTACATCCAGCCGGCGACGTAGGCGCCCTTCTCGCCGAGGAACTCGCGGGCGTACGACACGAAGGACCCGGACGAGGGGCGGTACAGGACCAGCTCGCCCAGGGCCCGCACGACGAAGAACGCGAAGACGCCGCAGACCAGGTAGGCCAGCGCCAGCGCCGGTCCCGCCGAGTGCAGCCGGCCGCCGGCGCCCAGGAAGAGGCCGGTGCCGATCGCGCCGCCGATGGCGATCATGTTGACGTGGCGGTGCTTGAGGTCCTTGCTGTAACCGGCGTCGCCCGCGTCGGCGGGGGTGGCGGTCGCCCGGGGACGGTCGGCGACCTGTTCCGTGTGCACGGAGTCCTTGCTCACGCGGTGGTATCCACTCTCTGGGGGCCGAGCGGGGTGCGCCCGGGTGTCCGTACGATTCCGGCGTGCACCACTGGGTACGCGGTACAGACCAGGAGAGCAGCTTCCCAGAGGGATCAGCTCCCATGCGATGGCGTACGTCACAGAGGGGGACTTCTCACACTTTCCACGCAGATCGGTCACCCGCTTTCACACCACTGGTGAGACAGCGATACTGCTGCACATGACGACGACCGACACCGGCGAGCCGGTCCTCACCATCGACGAGCTGGCCGCGCGGGCCGGAGTCACGGTGCGCACGGTGCGGTTCTACGCCGGCCGGGGCCTGCTGCCGCCGCCCGCGATCGGCCCGCGCCGGGTGGGCCACTACGGCCGCGACCACCTCGCGCGGCTGGCGCTGATCGAGGAGATGCAGCACCAGGGCATGACGCTCGCGGCGATCGAACGCCATCTGCGCCGGCTCCCGCCCGGCCTCAGCCCGCACGACCTGGCCGTGCACCGCGCGGTGGTCGCCTCCTGGGCACCGGAGAGCATGGAGATGCTCTCACGGCCGGAACTGGAGCGGCGCGCCGGCCGGCCGCTCACCGACGAGGACGTGGAGCGGCTGGCGGCGATGAGCGTGCTGGCGCGGGAGGACGACTCCTTCCGCGTCGACGCCGGGCTGCTGCGGCTGGGGGTGGAGCTGCTGGACGTACCGCTGTCCGAGGAGACCGTGCTCGCGGCCCGTACGGCGCTGATCGACCACGCGCGGGCGGCGGCGCGCGAACTGTCGGGGCTGCTGCGCGACGCGGTGGCCGAACGCGGCACGCAGGACGTGAAGTCCCTGTCCGCCCATATGCACCCCCTGGTGGTGCAGGCGCTGCTGACCACCTTCCAGCGGTCGCTGAAGGAGGAGCTGCGGGAGTGGGTCGGCTCCCCCGAGGGGGACGCCGGGCCCGGGCCCCGGGCCGGGGAGCACCGGGCGGAGCCCCCGGCGGACGAGGCGCGGCAGGCCCGGGCCGGGGAAGCCGGGGCGGAGGGGGACCGGGTGGAGGAGGACCCGGCGGAGGGCGCGCCCTCCGCCTGAGCCGCGGCTCAGCGCTGGTCGGTGAAGGTCTCCCCCTTCTCCGCCTTGGCGACCAGCAGGGCGGGCGGGGTGAACCGCTCGCCGTAGCGCTCGGCCAGTTCGCGCGCGCGGGCGACGAAGGCGGGCAGACCGGTCGCTCCCCCGGTGCCGCCGTCGTAGCCGTTGATGTACTGCAGGACACCGCCGGTCCAGCCGGGGAAGCCGATGCCGAAGACCGAGCCGATGTTGGCGTCGGCGACCGAGGTCAGGACGCCCTCCTCCAGCAGCTTGACCGTGTCGAGCGCCTCCGAGAAGAGCATGCGCTCCTGCATGTCCTTGAACGGGATCTGGTGGCCCGGCTTCGTGAAGTGCTCGCGCAGGCCCGGCCACAGGCCCGCCCGCTTGCCGTCCTCGCCGTACTCGTAGAAGCCGGCGCCGCCGCTGCGGCCGGTACGGCCGAACTCGTCCACCATGCGGTCGATGACCGCCTCGGCGGGGTGGGCGGGCCAGGTGCCGCCGGCCTCCTCCACGGCCCGCTTCGACTCGTTGCGGATCTTGCGGGGCAGGGTGAGGGTCAGCTCGTCCATCAGGGAGAGCACCTTGGCCGGATAGCCGGCCTGGGCCGCCGCCTGCTCGACGGAGGCGGGCTCGATGCCCTCGCCCACCATGGCCACGCCCTCGTTGATGAAGTGGCCGATCACCCGGGAGGTGAAGAAGCCGCGCGAGTCGTTGACGACGATCGGCGTCTTGTTGATCTGCCGGACCAGGTCGAAGGCGCGGGCCAGGGCCTCCTCGCCGGTGCGCTCGCCCTTGATGATCTCCACCAGGGGCATCTTGTCGACGGGCGAGAAGAAGTGCAGCCCGATGAAGTCGCCCTGCCGCTGCACGCCCTCGGCGAGCGCGGTGATGGGCAGTGTGGAGGTGTTGGAGCACAGCAGCGCGTCCGGGGCGACGACGTGCTCGATCTCCTGGAACACCTTGTGCTTGAGCGCCGTGTCCTCGAAGACCGCCTCGATCACCGCGTCGCAGCCCGCGAGGTCGGCGGCGTCGGCGGTGGGCGTGATGCGGGCGAGCAGCGCGTCCGCCTTCTCCTGGCTGGTCCGGCCCCGGGAGACGGCCTTGGCGCACAGCTTCTCGGAATAGCCCCTGCCCTTGACGGCGGCCTCCAGGGAGACGTCCTTGAGGACGACCTCGATGCCGGCGCGGGCGCACGCGTAGGCGATGCCCGCGCCCATCATCCCGGCACCGAGCACGGCCACCTTGCGGACCTTGCGGGGCTCGACGCCCCGGGGGCGGTTGGCGCCGGAGTTGACCGCCTGGAGGTCGAAGAAGAACGCCTGGATCATGTTCTTCGAGGTCTGCCCGGCGGCCAGCTCGACGAAGTAGCGGGCCTCGATGACCTGGGCGGTCTCGAAGTCGACCTGGGCTCCCTCGACGGCGGCGGCCATGATGTTGCGCGGCGCGGGGTAGGGCGCGCCGCCCGTCTGCTTGCGCAGGTTGGCCGGGAAGGCGGGCAGGTTGGCGGCGAACTTCGGGTGGGACGGGGTGCCGCCGGGGATGCGGTAGCCGGGCCGGTCCCAGGGCTGGGCGGACTCGGGGTGGGCGTCGATGAAGGCGCGGGCCTTGGCGAGCATGTCCTCGCGGGTGTCGGCGACCTCGTCGACCAGGCCGTTCTCCAGGGCACGGCGCGGGTTGTACTGGGTGCCCTGGAGGAGCACCTTCAGCAGGGCGTCGGTGATGCCGAGCATCCGGACGGTGCGGACGACTCCGCCGCCGCCGGGCAGCAGGCCGAGGGTGACCTCGGGACAGCCGATCTTGGAGCCGGGGGCGTCGAGGGCGACGCGGTGGTGGCAGGCGAGGGCGATCTCGTAGCCGCCGCCGAGGGCCGCGCCGTTCATGGCGGCGACGACGGGCTTGCCGAGGGTCTCGATGCGGCGCAGGTCGCGCTTGATCGCCATGCCGCCGTCGAAGAGGTCCTCGGCGGTCTCGGGGGTGACGCGGATCAGGTCGCGCAGGTCGCCCCCGGCGAAGAACGTCTTCTTGGCGGAGGTGACGATGACGCCGCGGACGGTGTCCTTCTCGGCCTCCAGACGGTCCGCGACCGCGGCGAGCGAGGTGCGGAACGCCTGGTTCATGGTGTTCGCGGACTGGTCCGGGTCGTCGAGGACGAGGGTGACGACACCGGTGTCGTCCTGTTCCCAGCGGATGGTGGTGGACTCGGTGGTCATGAGGAGGGGCTCCAGGTGATCCGTCGGGAGGGGGTCAGATGCGCTCGACGATGGTGGCGATGCCCATGCCGCCGCCCACGCACAGGGTGGCGAGGCCGTACCGCTTGTCCTGGCGCTCCAGTTCGTCGACGAGGGTGCCGAGGATCATCGCGCCGGTGGCGCCGAGGGGGTGGCCCAGCGCGATGGCGCCGCCGTTGACGTTGACCTTGTCCAGGGTCAGGCCCATGTCCTTCACGAAGCGCAGCACGACCGCCGCGAAGGCCTCGTTGATCTCGACGAGGTCGATGTCGTCGATGCTCAGACCGGCCTTGGCGAGCGCCTTGCGGGTGGCCGGCGCGGGCCCGGTGAGCATGATGGTGGGCTCCGAGCCGGAGACGGCGGCGGAGACGATCCGCGCCCGCGGGGTGAGGCCGTAGCGCTCGCCGACCTCCTTGGAGCCGATGGCGACCAGGGAGGCGCCGTCGACGATGCCGGAGGAGTTGCCCGCGTGGTGGACGTGGTCGATCTTCTCCACCCAGTGGTACTTCTGGAGCGCCACCGCGTCGAAGCCGCCGAGTTCCCCGATGTCGGCGAAGGACGGCTTGAGCTTCGCCAGCGAGTCGGCGGTGGTGCCGGGGCGCGGGTGCTCGTCGTGGTCGAGGACGGTCAGGCCGCTGCGGTCCTTCACCGGCACGACGGAGCGCTCGAAGCGGCCCTCCTTCCAGGCGGTGGCCGCGCGCTCCTGGGACAGGGCCGCGTACTCGTCCACGTCGCGGCGGGAGAAGCCCTCGATGGTGGCGATGAGGTCGGCGCCGATGCCCTGGGGCACGAAGTTGGTGGCCAGGTTGGTCATCGGGTCGTTGAACCAGGCGCCGCCGTCCGAGGCCATCGGCACCCGGGACATCGACTCGACGCCGCCCGCCAGGACCAGGTCCTCCCAGCCGGAGCGCACCTTGGCGGCGGCCAGGTTGACGGCTTCCAGGCCCGAGGCGCAGAAGCGGTTCTCCTGTACGCCGGCGACGGTGTCCGGCAGTCCCGCGGCGATGGCGGCGATGCGGGCGATGTCGGAGCCCTGGTCGCCGACGGGGCCGACGACGCCGAGCACGACGTCGTCCACGGCGGCCGGGTCGAGGTCCGGGAAGCGGCGGCGGATCTCGTGGATGAGGCCGACGACCAGGTCGACGGGCTTCGTGCCGTGCAGGGCGCCGTTCGCCTTGCCCCGGCCGCGGGGGGTGCGGATCGCGTCGTACACGTACGCTTCGGTGGTCACTGGCAGACCTTTCACTGAAGGGTGTCCCGGGGGACTGTCGGGGGCCGGGTCGCCGGCGGGGTCGTCTCGGGCGGGGCGGACAGGGCGGGTATGCCCCAGTCGCGGGCCACCGCGTCGGTGCCGGCGCCGGGGCGGGCGGGGGCGGTGCGCACGGTGGTGGGGGTCGCGGAGAAGCGGGGCGCGGGCGCCGGCTGGGTGATGCCGCCGTGGTCGGTGAAGGTGCCGCGGGCGGCGAGGTGCGGGTGGTGCGGGGCCTCGCGCAGCGACAGCACGGGCGCCACGCAGGCGTCGGAGTCCTCGAACACGGCCGTCCACTCGTCGCGGGTGCGGGTGCGGAATCGGGCGGCGATCACCTCGCGCAGCTCGCCCCAGCGGGCCGTGTCGTCGCGCGCCGGCACCTGGCCGGGGACGCCGAGGAGCTTCATGAACTCGGCGTAGAAGCGCGGCTCCAGGGCGCCGACGGCCATGTGGCGTCCGTCGGCGGTCTCGTAGGCGCCGTAGAAGGGACAGCCGCCGTCCAGGAGGTTGGCGGCGCGCCGGTCCTGCCAGGCGCCGGCGGCGAGCATGCCGTGGATCATCGTGGAGAGGTGGGCGGTGCCGTCGACGATGGCGGCGTCGACGACCTGTCCGGTGCCGGTCGCACGCGCGTGGTGGAGGGCGGCGAGGACGCCGACGACGAGGTAGAGGGAGCCGCCGGCGTAGTCGCCGAGGAGGTTGGCGGGGACGGCGGGGGGCCGGTCCGCGTCCCCGATCATGCCGAGCGCGCCGGTGACGGCGATGTAGGCGATGTCGTGTCCCGCGCGCGGGGCGAGCGGGCCGTCCTGGCCCCAGCCGGTCATCCGGCCGTAGACGAGGCGGGGGTTGCGGGCGTGGCAGGCGTCGGGGCCGACGCCGAGGCGTTCGGCCACGCCGGGACGGTAGCCCTCGACGAGGATGTCGGCGCGGGCGGCCAGGTCGAGGACGCGGGCGGGGCCGTCCGGGGACTTCAGGTCGACGACCACCGAACGCTTGTTGCGGTGGGTCGGGTCGGCGGCCGGGTCGATCCCGAGGCCGGCGCCGCCGGGGCGGTCGACCCGGACCACGTCGGCCCCCAGGTCGGCCAGGAGCATGGCGGCGAAGGGGCCGGGGCCGATACCGGCCAGCTCGACCACGCGGACGCCGCTCAGCGGACCGTCGCGCCCGGGCGCCTGTGCCGTTGCCATCCCAGCCCCCTTGCTGTGACACAACCGATGTGACACCGATGATGCTAAGAACGCGCCGCACCGGGCACAAGCCCTGAACGAGCAAGCGCTTAGCCGAGGGTCCGGCCGGTGCGTGCCGGCCGCCGCCGCGGCGGATGCCGGCCCGCCGCCACCCGCACCGCCGGTCGCCACTCCTTCACGCTAGCCTCGGCCACCGACAGTGGCACGGGATCGCGGTCCGGCGGGGCGAGGGAGGCCGCGGGCGGGCGGCGAGGGGTGTCATGAGATGACTAGGGGTGTCATGAGCAGGGCGAAGAAGACGGAACGTCCGTACGACATCGTGCTCTTCGGAGCGACCGGTTTCGTGGGGGCCCTCACCGCCCGGTACCTGGCCGCGCACGCCCCCGAGGGGCTGCGCTGGGCCGTCGCGGGCCGCAGTGAGCGCCGGCTGGAGGAGCTGCGGGAGCGGCTGCCCGGCGGCGCGGGCGCCGGGGTGCTGCGGGCGGACGCGGCCGACCCGGCGTCGTTGCGTGAACTGGCCCGGCGCACGCGCGTGCTGGCCACGACCGTGGGGCCCTATGTGACCCACGGCGAGGACCTGGTCGCCGCCTGCGCGGACAGCGGCACCGACTACCTGGACCTCACCGGTGAGCCCGAGTTCGTCGACCTGGTGTACGTCCGTCACGACACGCGCGCGCGGGAGACCGGCGCACGCCTGGTGCACGCCTGCGGATTCGACTCGGTACCGCACGACCTGGGCGTGTACCTCACCGTGCGGGAGCTGCCCGAGGGCGTGCCGCTGACGGTGGACGGGTTCGTCCGGGTGGACGCGGCCTTCTCCGGCGGGACGCTGGCCTCGGCGCTCAACCAGTTCGCCCGTCCCCTGCGGATGCGGGCGGCCGCCCGTGACCGCGCGCGACACGAGCCGCGGCTGCCGGGGCGGCGGGTGTCCGCGCCGGTGGGCGCGCCCCGGTTCGCTGCGGAGGCCGGCGCCTGGGCGCTGCCGCTGCCGACCCTCGACCCGCAGATCGTCGCGCGCTCGGCTCGGGCGCTGGAACGGTACGGTCCCGACTTCCGCTACCGCCACTACGCGGCCGTCCGGCACCTGCCCGTCGCCCTCGGCGGGGTCGCCGCCGTCGGCACGCTCGCTGGGGTCGCCCAACTGCCACCGGCCCGGCGCTGGTTGTCCGGCCGGCTGAGCCCGGGGCAGGGCCCGAGCCCCGAGCGGCGGGCCAGGAGCTGGTTCTCGGCGCGCTTCGTGGGCGAGGGCGGCGGCCGGCGGGTGCGCACCGAGGTGGCGGGCGGGGACCCCGGGTACGACGAGACGGCGAAGATGTTCGCGGAATCGGCCCTGTGCCTCGCCCTGGACGAGCTGCCGGCGACGGCGGGCCAGGTGACGACGGCCGTCGCCATGGGCGACGCGCTGGTGCGGCGGCTGCGCGACGCGGGGATCACGTTCCGCACGAGCGTGGCGAGGCGGTAGGGCCCGGTGCGGCGGTGCCCGCGCGGGCTCAGGCCTTTCGCGTCGGGTCCGTGGTCCTCCTCAGCGTCGGGTCCGTGGCTTCCCTCAGTGCGCGGCGGCACAAGGCGTCGGCCCTGCGGGTCGTCTCCGGCAGCCGGTAGGAGGGGGTGAGGGCGAGGGTGTGCGCGCAGGCGTTGTCCAGGGTGACCCGGTGGCCCACGGAGACGAAGACGGGTTTGACGCCGTCGCGTGTGCGCAGCGCGCGGCCGACCTCCTCCCGGCCGTCGGCCAGGAGCGGCGCGACGCTGCCGCGCGGGGCGGCCGGGTCGTCGTGGGTGAAGGTGAACGGGTTCTTCGCGACCCCGACGGCCGGCAGCCCGGTCAGTACGCCGAGGTGACTGGCGAGGCCGAAGCGGCGGGGGTGGGCGAGGCCGTAGCCGTCGCAGACCACCAGTCCGGGCTCCCGGTCCAGGGCGGCGAGGGCGGCCAGCACCGCGGGGATCTCCCGGAAGGCCAGCAGACCGGGCACGTACGGGAAGGAGATCCGGCCCACCGCGGTCGCCTCGGCCACCACCCGGAGGGTGGCCGCGTCCAGGACGACGGCCGCCGCGGCCACCACGTCCCGCTCGTCGTCGTAGGCCACGTCGACGCCCGTGACGTGGCCGGTCCCCGGCTCCGGGCCGGGCTCGTCCAGCACCACCCGGGCCCGCAGCTCGTCCTGCACGGCCAGGGCCTGCGCCTCGGTCGCGGGCCAGCCTTCGGGGATGCCCACGGTCGTCGTGATCGTCATGACGGACGAGCGTACGACGCGTGCGGGGGCACGGGGACGCGGGGATCCGCCCGGCCGGGCGCACCCGCGGGCGAGGGACGGGCCCGTGCGCGGGCGGCGGGCCGTCGGGCCGGGGTCCGCGGTCCGGCGACGGGGCGGGGCGGGCTCACGGCCCGGCGGGGCGGGCGCGGCAGGCTCACGGTCCGGCGGCCGGGCGGGGCGGGCTCGCGGTCCGTACGTCCGTACGTCCGTACGGTGTGTACCGGCGCGGGCCCGCCTCGCTCGCGGGCTCGGCTCAGTGCTTGCCCAGGGCCTGCTGGAGCTGCTGCTTGTTCATGTCCGAGCGGCCGTGGATGTTGCGCCGCTTGGCCTCCTCGTACAACTGGTCGTAGGTGGGCCCCTCGGAGCCCCGGCCCGAGCGCTGGCCGCCGCGCTTCGCGGAGGACATGTCCTGCGTGGAGGTGCGGCTCGCGGTCTTGGACTCGCCGGAGCGCGCGCGCTCCTTGTTCACCGTGCGCGCGGCGATCTCCTTGGCGCGGCCGGTGCTCTCCCCCCGGTCCTGCGCGCTCTCCTTGATGTGCTCGTACTGGCGCTCCCGCTTGGAGCTGGAACCGCGTGGCATACCGTTCACTTCCTCTCTGTCAAGGAACGGATACCCGCATCCTGGAACAGTTCGTCATATCAGGCGATATTCAATCCCCCAGTCGAGCGATACGGCCCTTCTCACCGGATGCCCAGCAGCCGCCGTCCCAGGCGCAGTCCACGGTGTCGTACGAACCGGTGTCGACCGTGCGCCAGTTCCGGCCGCCGTCGGTGGTGAGGTCCGTTCCGGTCGGGCCGACGGCGAGGGCGCTCGCGCGTGTGTGCGGGATCCAGACGGCGCCGGAGCGATAGGCCGGCGGCGGCGTGGCCGAGGGCCGCCAGGTACGGCCGCCGTCGGCGGTGGTGGCGGAGGCGTCCGGCGACGCCTGATCGGGACGGTAGTCGCCACCGACCGCGAGTCCGTGCGTCCGGTCCCGGAAGGCGAGCGCGAAGACGCCCTTGGCGGGGTCGCCCGCCGGGAGCGGCGCGTCGGCGGCCCGCCAGGTCAGCCCGCGGTCCGCGGAGTGCAGCACGCGCGCGCGTGCGCCTCCCCCGGTGGCCAGCCAGACGTCCCGCGGCCCGGCGGTGACCAGGCACTGGCCGCTCGCGGCGAATCCCGCCTCGCCGGGCTGCGCGGCCGGCATGCCCCGGTCGGGCAGGACCTTCCAGGAGCGCCCGCCGTCGCTGGTGGACAGGGCGCGGAACTTGCCGTTCACCGGGTCGCTCACGGCCAGGCCGTGCCGGTGGTCGAAGAAGGCCAGGCAGTCGTAGAAGGCACCGGCGTCGGTGTTGCGGAAGGACTCCGTCCAGGTGGCTCCGCCGTCGTCGGTGCGGAAGACGCGTGAGGCCTCGCCCTCGCCGACGGCCAGGACCACGGCCCGTCGCGCGTCGAACGCCTCGACGTCGCGGAACTCCAGGTCCGCCGCGCCGGCCGGCGAGACGTTCCGCCAGGAGGCGCCGGCGTCGGTGGTCCGCAGCACGGTGCCGCCGGTGCCGGCCACCCAGGCGGTGCGGCGGCTCACGGCGGACAGGCCGCGGAAGCGGACGTCGGGGGTGCCGCCGTCCTCGAGCCGCCACTGCGGGGCGTGGGGGCGGTGCGCGTGGGGGCCGCCGTGCACCGGCCCGGCCGCCTGCGCGGGCACCGCCGCCAGCACGGCGAGCACCACCGCCCCCACGAGCCCGGCCGGCCGGCGGCCGGCACGCAGGGCCGGGGCGGCAAGGCGGGACGCGGGCTCCGCGTGCGCCGCGGGCCGTGTTCCGGTCGCGGGGCCCGCGCCGACCGCTCCACCGGTTCCGCTCGTCCGGGGCGCCCGGTCCGTCCCGTCCGTCCGGATCCCCGGGCCCACCGAGCCCGTCCCGGTCGTCCGGCCCGTCCGGATCGTCGGACCCGTCCGGCCCGTCCGTCGCTTCGTTCCCCAGCGCCTCAGCTTCATGGCGGGCGAAGCTAGCCCACTCCCCCGGCGGCGTCCAGACGGCCCACGGGCCCCAACTTCCCCCGCCCGCACGGAAAGAGGGCCGCGCGCGGGTACGGGGGTCCGCCGCGCGTCCTCCGGGCGGCCGCGGAACGGACGCCCGGAAGGGACGCCCGGAACGGCCCACGGCCCGTCCGCCTCCGGCCCCGGCGATCCGCCGGCGGCCCGGGGCCGCTGCCCGCCGGAGACACTCGTCACTTCCGTGCATGAACGCAGTGACCGAGGTCACTCGCTTCCCATGTGCACTGAACGGCTGATTCAGTCGTCTCTTCCAGTGCCCGGTGTCCCGGCTTCATCCACCCGGACGTGTCCCCAGCCGTCAGACGTCACAAGGGAGCAAGGCGTTGTCCACCGTCATCGAGCAGACCGTCGAGGCGCGCCTGGTCGCCGCCGCGCCGCGGATGCCCAGCATTCCCGCAACGTTGCACTACGACCTGAGCGACCCGTTCGCGGTCCGCATGTCCTTCCCCGCCCCCGCCACCCTGGAGGGCGTGGAGGTCTGCTGGACGTTCGCCCGCGACCTGCTGGCGGCCGGGATGCAGGCGCCGGAGGGACACGGGGACGTCCGGGTGCGGCCGTACGGCTACGACCGCACCGTCCTGGAGTTCCACGCCCCGGAGGGCACCGCGGTGGTGCACGTCCGCAGCGGCGAGATCCGGCGGTTCCTCCAGGCCAGCAGCGAACTGGTGCCCGTCGGCTCCGAACACCGCCGGCTCGACCTCGACCACGACCTGGCCGTGCTCATGGGGGACGCCTGCTAGGCCCTGTGGATGTCCGAGAGGGCCCTGGGTCTGCCCTGGGCCTGCTCTAGGTCAGGTCGCCCCGGTCGGCCGGCTCCGGGCACGGAGACGTCCGCCGCAGCGCGGTCCGGATCTCTCGGACGACCGTGCGCAGGGCGGGGTCCGCCGCCGCGCTGCGCTCGGTCAGTTCCTCCAGCCGTTCGTCCAGTTCCCCGGCGGCCCGCCGGTGGTGACCGTGACCGCCGTCCCCGCCGCCGGACAGGACGGTGCGCAGCCCGGCGGCCGACGCGAGGACGACGACGGCCGCGTCCCGCGCGGAGACCTCCGCGGCGGGTCGCGCGCCGTCGAGCGCCTGCCGCGCCCCGGCCCGCAGCGCATCCGCGACGTCGGCGCGTTCGAGGGTGTGCCCGGTGACCGGCAGCACACCGAGCCGGCGCCGTCTCCGTGCGCGCAGGCACCCCTCGGCGGCCAGCTGGTCCCGTACGGCCGTCAGGGTGTACCCGGCCCGCAGGCTCACCCAGGTCCCCCAGGGGCGGGGCCGTGACTCACGGACGAGTTCGAGCAGGCCGTCCAGCACCGCGTCCCCGGTGGCGGCGTCGAGGTCGACGGGGGTCGCGATGCCGTCGTCGTCGACGAGCAGTCCGCGCTGGGCCAGCTCGGTGAGGGCGCCCGCCCTGACCAGGTGCTGCGGGCGGGCGGTCCCTTCCGCTGCGGGGTCGGGGTCCCAGGCCAGCAGACAGAGCCGGGCGGGCAGCGAGAACCGGTCGGGTGCGGACGGATCACTTGTCACGGGCGAGCCGTCGGGCATGGGCCGGATGACCTCCTTCACGCGGGGGGCGCGGGGCCCGCCCGGAAAGCCGTTGACAGCCGTACCCGCCACTCCTACGGTGTACGACGTCCCTGTTGCCGCCGATCGGAGAAGGACGTTGCTCGTCTGAGGTCCTGAGACACCGCGTCACACCGCACAGGTGTGTGCGTCGCGTGCGACCTCGGCGTAGAGCCGTCCCGGAGGAAGTCGGCCCAGGGCTTTTCTCATGCCCGGTGGAGCCGGTCCTACACGGTGCCCGTCGTCTCGCGGTGTCCAGACACGCGTGTGCCCCTGCCCACCGCACCGAGCAACCGCGAGGCGCCCATGTCCGCATCCCTCTCCTGCACCTCCCTGTCCTTCGCCTGGCCCGACGGCACCCCGGTCCTCACCGGGCTCGACATCGCCTTCGGCCCGGGCCGCACCGGCCTCGTCGGGGCCAACGGCTCGGGGAAGTCCACCCTGTTGAAACTGATGGCGGGCGAACTGACCCCGTCCGGCGGCGTCGTCCGCACGGCCGGCGAGATCGGTCACCTCCCGCAGAACGTCACCCTGGACACCGCGCTCCGGGTCGACCAGGCCCTCGGCATCGCCCGGCGGCGGGCCGCGCTGCGCGCCATCGAGGCGGGCGACGCGTCCGAGGAGCACTTCGAGACCGTCGGCGACGACTGGGACGTCGAAGAACGCGCCCTGGCCGCCCTCGGTGAACTCGGTCTCGGCCACATCGGTCTGGACCGCACGGTCGGCGAGGTGTCCGGCGGCGAGTCGGTGCTGCTGCGGCTGGCCGCGCTGCTGCTGCGCCGGCCCGACGTGCTGCTGCTGGACGAGCCGACCAACAACCTCGACCTGTACGCGCGCCGGCGGCTGTACGCGGCCGTCTCCGCCTGGCCCGGCACGCTGGTCGTGGTCAGCCACGACCGCGAACTGCTGGAGCTGGTCGACCAGATCGCCGACCTGCGGGCCGGCCAGGTCACCTGGTACGGCGGCAACTTCTCGGCGTACGAGGAGGCCCTCGCCGTCGAACAGGAGGCCGCCGGGCGGATGGTCCGCGTCGCCGAGGCCGACCTGCGCAAGCAGAAGCGCGAACTGGCCGACGCGCACGTCAAACTGTCCCGCCGCAAGCGGTACGGCCAGAAGATGTACGACACCAAGCGCGAACCCCGGGCGGTGATGAAGCAGCGCAGACGCACGGCGCAGGAGTCCGCGGGCAAGCACCGCATCATGCACGAGGAGAAGCTCGCCGAGGCCAGGGAACGGCTCGACGAGGCGGTGGAGGCGGTGCGCGAGGACGACGAGATCCGCGTCGAGCTGCCGTACACGGCGGTCCCGCCGGGCCGTACCGTCCTCACCCTGCGCAACCTTGAACTGGCGTACGGCGCACGGGTGCGCGGCGGACTCGACGTGCACGGCCCGGAGCGCGTCGCGCTGCTCGGCCGCAACGGCGCCGGGAAGACGACGCTGCTGCGCACGGTGGCCGGGGAGCTGGCTCCGGTGTCGGGTGAGGCGGAGGTGCACGTTCCGCTGAGGTTCCTGCCGCAGCGGCTCGACGTCCTCGACGGCGGGCTGAGCATCGCCGAGAACGTGGCCCGTCTCGCGCCGGGCGCCACGGAGAACGTGATCCGGGCCCGTCTGGCCCGCTTCCTGTTCCGGGGCGCCCGGGCCGGCCAGAAGGCGGCGACCCTGTCCGGCGGGGAACGCTTCCGGGCCACGCTGGCCGCGCTCATGCTCGCCGAACCCGCGCCGCAACTGCTGCTGCTCGACGAGCCGACGAACAACCTCGACATGGCGAGCGTGCGCCGGCTGACGGCCGCCCTGGAGTCCTACGAGGGCGCGCTGCTCGTGGCCGGACACGACGTACCGTTCCTGGAGTCCATCGGCATCACCCGGTGGCTGCTGCTGGAGGGCGGAGAGCTGAAGGAGACCACACGGGAGGCGATCGTGGAACTGGCGTAGCGGGCCTGCTCCCTGCGGGGGGGCGGAAGGGTGTGACATGGCTCTCGGTGCCGCTGCGGGAGCGCTGTGGCCGGTCCTGCCGCCGGCCCTCCCTCCGGCGCCGGGACCTGCGCCTTGCGGAGCCTGGCACGACCGGTCGGCTTTGCGGGGCCGGTGACCTGATCAGTGATCTTTACGGCACCCTTAACCTACGGCTTCGTAACCTACGGGTTCGTAGCCTACGATCCCGTAGGTTCAAGCCATCGGACCGGCACCGCTCGCCGGTCCGGTCCGGCGTCCCCCGCCGGTTTCCCGTCTCCCTCAGTTCCGCTGTTCCCGCCGGCCCCGCCCGGCACGTGCGTCCCCTGGAGTAACCTTGACGATCACCTCCCCTCACCTCGGCAGTTCGTCCGCCTGGACCGACGCACGGATGCTGTACGCGCTGGAGGAGGTGGTCGAGAAGGAACTCGACCGGCACCTGCGGGTCGCCAAGGACTGGATGCCGCACGAGTACGTCCCCTGGAGCGACGGCCGCAACTTCCCCGGTCTCTTCGCGGACGGCGAGGCCTGGGACAAGGAACAGTCGAAGGTGACGGAGATCGGCCGGATCGCCCTCGTCGTCAACCTGCTGACCGAGGACAACCTCCCCAGCTACCACCACGAGATCGCCACGCTCTTCGGCCGTGACGGCGCCTGGGGCACCTGGGTGCACCGCTGGACCGCCGAGGAGGGCCGGCACGGCATCGTGATGCGCGACTACCTGCTCGCCTCGCGCGCGGTCGACCCGGACAAGCTGGAGCGGTTCCGGATGGCGCACATGAGCGAGGGCTTCGAGTCCGACAACAGCCACTCGATGCTGCACTCGGTCGCCTACGTCGCCTTCCAGGAACTGGCCACCCGCATCTCGCACCGCAACACCGGCCACCAGTCGGGCGACCCGGTCTGCGACCGCATGCTGGCGCGCATCGCGACCGACGAGAACCTGCACATGATCTTCTACCGCAATCTGCTGAAGGCGGCCTTCGAGATCGCGCCCGACCTCACCATGCAGGCGGTGCGGGACGTCGTGGTCAATTTCCGCATGCCGGGCCACGGCATCCCCGGCTTCGAGCGGGCCGCCGCCCAGATGGCCATCGGCGAGGTCTACAACCTGCGCATCCACCACGACGACGTGCTCCAGCCGGTGCTGCGCTTCCTGAAGATCATGGAGATCGACGGGCTGGGCCCCGAGGGCCGGCAGGCGCAGGAGGAGCTGGGCATGTTCATGGGCGGACTGGACGCCGAGGCCACGACGTTCGACGAGCGGCTGGCGGCGCGCAAGGCGCGGATGGCGGCGCGAGCGAGCGCCTGACCGGTCACGGCGGACGAAGGCCGATCGCCGGCGGGCAGGAAGCTGCGGCGTCGGCGGACGGGAACCGATCGCCGGCGGACAGGTCCAGGTCACCGGCGGAACGGTCCGGGGACGGCAGAAGCTGCGCGGTGGCCCGCTCGCTAGCGGGCCGCTCGCCGCAGGTTCTGCCGTTCCTTCTCGGACAGGCCGCCCCAGACGCCGAAGCGTTCGTCGTTGGCCAGCGCGTACTCCAGGCAGGCCGGGCGCATCTCGCACAGGGCGCAGATGCGCTTCGCCTCGCGCACGGAACTGCCCGGCTCGGGGAAGAAGAAGTCACCCCCGGTCTGTGCGCACAGGGCCTGGGCCTGCCAGGCGGGGGCGTCCGGGGTGATCGTCTCGATGTGCATGAGCCAGATCGTGCCGGGCGGCGAAAAACGTTCGATCAACGCGGGATCAACACCGCGTCCGGGAGCCCTCCCCCGGATGATCCGCCGGGGGCGGCCCGTGCGCACGGCGGCGCGCGGAGCCGGAGCCTTCCGGCAGCGATCGCCGGTGGGCGGTGCGAGACTCGGCAGAGCAGGCCACGAGTCCCTTCGAAGGAGGGCGACGATGCTCACCACCCGTTTCGTGGACGGCGCTCCGAACTGGATCGATGTCGCCACCCCCGACATCGACGGTGCTCGTTCCTTCTACGCCGGGCTCTTCGGCTGGGACTTCCGCTCCGCGGGCCCCGACGCCGGCGGCTACGGCTTCTTCCAGCTCGACGGCAGGGCCGTGGCCGGCGGCATGCAGGTGACGGCGGAGCAGGCTCCGCCGGCGTGGACGGTGTACTTCCGGTGCGGCGACGCACAGGCCGTCGCGAAGGCCGCCGAGGAGGCGCACGGCAGAGTGCTGGCCGGGCCGGTGGACGTGATGGACCAGGGGCGCGTGGCGCTCCTCGCCGACCGGGCGGGGGTGCCCTTCGGCCTCTGGCAGCCGGGGCACCGCAAGGGCCTGGACGCCGCCGGTGAGCCGGGCTCGCTGTGCTGGGTCGAGCTGTACACGCCGGACCTCGCGGCGGCGGCCGCGTTCTACCACCGGATGCTCGGGCTGGAGACCTCGGCGGTCTCGTTCCCCGGTGGCTCCTACACCTGCGTCAATCCCGCGGCCGGCGGGGAGGACGCCATGTTCGGCGGCATCGTCCCGCTGGGCGACGACCCGGTCGAGGCGGCTGCGGGGGCGGCCGGGGCCCACTGGCTGCCGTACTTCGCCGTCGCGGACGCGGACGCCGTCGTCGACCGGGCACGCGACCTGGGCGGTACGGTCCGCATGGCGGCCACCGACATCCCCGGCGTCGGCCGCGTGGCCCGGCTCGCCGACCCGCACGGCGCCCGCTTCGCGGTGCTCAGGCCGGCGCCGCGGCAGCAGGCCTGAGCGAGCACCGGGGCCGCACGGTGCGCGGGGTCATGCCGAGGCCCGGCGGATCAAGACGGTGGGCAGGACGATGCCGCGCCGGTCGTCCTCCGTCCGTCGGCCGGGGCCCGCGGGACGTGAGGCGTGCCGGTCGCCAAGCAGGAGGCGGGCCATCAGGCGGCCCATCTCCTCGATGTCCTGACGGACGGTCGTCAGCGGCGGATCGGTCTGCTCGGCGACGGGCAGCATGTCGTCGAACCCGACGACGGCGACGTCCTCGGGCACCCGCAGTCCGCGTTCGCGCAGGACGCGCAGGGCGCCCGCGGCACTGAGGTCGTTGGCGGCGAACACGGCGTCCAGGCCGGGCAGCCGGTCGAGGAGTTCACGCATGGCGCGCTCGCCCCCGGCGGGCGTGAAGTCGCTCACCGCGACCAGCCCCGGGTCGTCGTCGCCCATGACGTCGCAAAAGCCTTCGAGCCGGTCCGCCGCCGAGGTCTGGTCCAGCGGCCCGGAGATGTGGGCGATCCGCCTGCGGCCGAGTCCGGCCAGGTGCCGTACGGCCGTCCGGGCACCGCCCCTGTTGTCGCTGTCGACGTACACCGCCTCCCGAGTGCCGTCGCTCCAGCCGGGCCGGCCGCCGAACACGGTCGGCACGCCGGCGCGCTGGATCAGGCCGGGCAGCGGGTCGTCGAGGTGGAGCGAGAAGACCAGCGCGCCGTCGACGTGACCGCCGGCGAGGTAGCGCCCGACCCGGGCGTGGTCCTCGCGGCCTTCCGTGAGCAGCAGCACGAGCTGTGCGTCGTGGGCCGTCAGTTCCTTGCTGATCCCGCGCAGTTGCAGCGCGAAGAAGGGGTCGGCGAAGACGCGTGTCTCCGGTTCGGCGATGACGACGGCGACGGCGTCGTGCCGCTTGGTCACCAGGCTGCGGGCCGCCTGGTTGGGGACGTACCCGAGTTCCTCCACCGCCCGCCGGACCCGCGCGGCGAGCGGCTCGCGCACGCCCTCCCCGCCGTTGACCACCCGGGACACGGTGGCCCGGGACACACCCGCCCGCGCGGCCACGGCCTCCAGCGTCGGACGCGGCGCTGTCTCGCTCACTTCGGGGCTCCTCACAAGCGGCTGCGGCACAGGATAGCCCCGCGTCCGCCACCGGATGAGAGCGCTCTCCCCGCCCTTAGAGCTGCGAACAAAAGTGGGCCCCGGTGGGCGGCGCCCGGCACGCGCCCTCGCCGCGTTGCCGGAAGGCCCTGGTAGCTCCGCTACAAGAACCTTCCGGCGCCTTGCGATCGCACGCACCGGACACCGGGCACGGTCGGACGGCGGTCCGGCTCCGGGTGCACCGCGATCCGGGCGCACTGCACCTCGGACGTCGTCTCCTGCCGCGGCATCCGGATCGAGGAGCCGCAGCACCCCTCGGGACCGAGGGCCCGGCCGTCAGCCGATCAGGTGACGGCCGGGCCCTCCTGCTCCTTGCGTGCCCTGGCCCGGCTCGGCTGCACGCGCTTCGGCTCGCCCGGCATCTTCGGGTACTCGGGCGGGTAGGGCAGGTCGCCGAGGCCGTGGTCGCGTTCGTCCCGGGCGGCGAGGTCCAGCAGCCCCTCCAGCGAGAACGCGTGGTCGTCCATGTCGGCGTGCACGTCCCCGGCCTCGGCGAACCGGGCGGGCATGGTCGTGATGTCGAAGTCGCGGGGCTGGGCGACGCCGACCTCCTCCCAGCGCAGCGGCGCCGAGACGGGGGCGTGCGGGCGGGGGCGCACCGAGTAGGCGGCGGCGATGGTGCGGTCGCGGGCGGTCTGGTTGTAGTCGACGAAGATGCGGGCGCCGCGCTCCTCCTTCCACCACTTGGTGGTCACCTGCTGCGGCATCCGGCGCTCCAGCTCCCGGCCGACCGCGATGGCGGCCCGCCGTACCTGGGTGAACGTCCAGCGGGGCTCGATGGGGACGAAGACGTGCAGGCCGCGTCCGCCGGAGGTCTTGGGCCAGCCGCGCAGGCCGCCGAACTCCTCCAGGACGGCACGCAGTTCACCGGCGGCGCGGACGGCGTCGGCGTAGTCGGTGCCGGGCTGCGGGTCCAGGTCGATGCGCAGTTCGTCGGGGTGCTCGACGTCGTCGCGCCGCACCGGCCAGGGGTGGAAGGTGAGGGTGCCGTACTGGGCCGCCCAGACGACCGCCGCCTGCTCGGTGGGGCACATCTCGTCGGCGCTGCGGCCGCTGGGAAAGGTGATGTGGGCGGTCGGGATCCAGTCGGGCATGCCCTTGGGCGCCCGCTTCTGGAAGAACCACTCGCCGTCGATGCCGTCCGGGTAGCGCTCCAGGGTGGTGGGCCGCTCACGCAGGGCGCGCAGGATGCCCGGGGCGACCGCCTGGTAGTACCGGGCGACGTCCAGCTTGGTGTACCCGTGCTCCGGAAAGAAGACCTTGTCCGGGCTGGACAGCCTGACGGTCCGGCCGGCCACGTCGAGTTCCACCGCATCGCCCATGCGAGCCACGGTAGGCGTCCCCCGCCCACCTCGCACACCGGGCGAAAGGCGCCGCCGGCGCGCAGAATCGCTGGCATGGATCTTCCCGTGATGCCGCCCGTGAAGCCGATGCTCGCCAAGCCGGTGGCGAAGATCCCGCCGGGCATGCAGTACGAGGCGAAGTGGGACGGGTTCCGGGCGATCGTGTTCCGCGACGGCGCCGAGATCGAACTGGGCAGCCGTACGGGCAAGCCGCTGACCAGGTACTTCCCCGAACTGGTGGCGGCGCTCGGGGAGCGGCTGCCCGAAAGGTGCGTGCTGGACGGGGAGATCGTGATCGCCCGGGAGGGACGGCTGGACTTCGACGCGCTGACCGAGCGGATCCACCCGGCCGACTCGCGGGTGCGGACGCTGGCCGAGCGGACCCCGTCCTCGTTCGTCGCCTTCGACCTGCTCGCGCTGGACGGCGAGTCGCTGCTGGACGTGCCGCTGACCGACCGCAGGGCGCTGCTGGTCAGGGCGCTCCAGGGGGTGCGGGCGCCGGTGCACGTGGCGCCCGCGACGACGGACGTCGAGGTGGCGCGGCAGTGGTTCGAGCAGTACGAGGGCGCGGGTCTGGACGGGGTGATCGCCAAGCCCCTGGGACTGCGCTACCTCCAGGACGAGCGGGCCATGTTCAAGATCAAGCACGAGCGGACGGCGGACGTGGTGGTCGCCGGCTACCGCCTGCACAAGAGCGGTCCCGTCGTCGGCTCCCTCCTGCTCGGCCTCTACGACGACCGGGGCACCCTCCAGCACGTCGGGGTGTCGGCGGCCTTCCCGATGAAGCGGCGCGCGGAGCTGATCGAGGAGCTGGCACCGCTGCGGATGGACGACACGGCCGGGCATCCGTGGGCCGCGTGGTCCCAGGAGGCGGCGCACGAGTCGGCCCGGCTGCCGGGCGCGCCGAGCCGCTGGTCGGGCAAGAAGGACCTGTCCTGGGTGCCGCTGCGGCCGGAGCGGGTGGCGGAGGTGGCGTACGACCACATGGAGAACGGGGCGCGGTTCCGGCACACGGCGCGCTTCCGGCGCTGGCGCCCGGACCGCACCCCGAGCAGTTGCACGTACGCCCAGCTGGAGGAGCCCGTCCGCTACGACCTCGCCGAGATCCTGGGCTCCGGGCCGTGAGCCGGGCGGGCCCAGCACGGCAGGGCCCGGAGGGGGCGGGAGGCGTGGCCGGGCGGGGGCCGGAAGGCGTGAGGGCCTCGCGGCTCAGGGGGTCATGAGGACCTTGACCGCGCCGTCCTGCTTGCGCTGGAACATCTCGTAGGCGTGCGGCGCCTCCTTGAGCGGGACCCGGTGGGTGGCGAAGTCGTCGACGCCGAGCGGGTCCTCGTCGGTGAGGTAGGGCAGGATGTCGTCGGTCCAGCGGCGGACGTTGGCCTGGCCCATGCGGATCTGGAGCTGCTTGTCGAACATGGTGAGCAGCGGCAGCGGGTCGGCCGATCCGCCGTAGACGCCCGAGAGGGAGATGGTGCCGCCGCGGCGGACCAGGTCGATCGCGGTGTAGAGGGCGGTGAGCCGGTCCACGCTGAAGCGTTCGGCCAGCGGCCCGCTCAGGGCGCGCGGCATGATCGCGGCGGTCTGCTGGACGAGCCGGGCGACGTGGCTGCCGTGCGCCTCGGTGCCGACCGCGTCGATCACGGCGTCGGGGCCGCGCCCGTCGGTCTCGTCGTGGATCGCGGCGACCAGTTCCTTCTCGCCGTCGAAGTCGCGCAGGTCGTACGTCTGCACCCCGCGGCGCCTGGCGCGGTCCAGGCGTTCGGTGACCAGGTCCACCCCGAACACCCGTCCGGCGCCACGGGCCAGGGCGATCCGGCAGGCCATGTCGCCGATCGGGCCGAGGCCGAGCACGGCGACGGTGCCGCCGCGCGGGACGTCGGCGTAGGCGACCGCCTGCCAGGCGGTGGGCAGCACGTCGGAGAGGTACACGAAGCGGTCGTCGGCCGGGCCCTCGGGCACCTTGATCGGACCGTACTGGGCCTGCGGCACCCGCAGGTACTCGGCCTGGGCGCCCGGGACCGCCCCGTACAGGCGGGTGTAGCCGAACAGCGCGGCGCCCATGTGCTCGCTGGTGACCTGGGTGGTCTCGCACTGGGTCTGCAGACCGGTGGAGCACATGACGCAGTGGCCGCAGGAGATCTGGAACGGGACGACCACCCGGTCGCCGGGCCTGAGATTCGTCACCTCGGGGCCGACCTCCTCGACGATGCCCATCGGTTCGTGGCCGAGGATGTCGCCGGGGGTCATGAACGGGGTGAGCACCTCGTACAGGTGCAGGTCGGAGCCGCACAGCCCGGACGAGGTGATCCGGATGACGGCGTCCGTCGGCTCCTGGATCTTCGGGTCGGGGACGTCGTCCACCCGGACGTCGCGCTTGCCCTGCCAGGTCACTGCCTTCATCGTGTCGCGCCCCTTCCGTCACGCTCCGGTGCCTTGACGGACGGCCGGGTACCCGGGGCCGGACGGGCGAACCCGGACGGGGGGCCTCCGAGGGGCGGGCGCCCCCCGGGTCAGGGGCGTGCGGCAGCCGGTTCCGGCGGGTTGCGCAGGCCCTCGGCCGCGTCCGCGACGCGCCGGATGAGGTCGAAGAACTGGGCCTGCTCCGCCGTGCTGAGCGGGCCCAGGAAGACCTGGTTCATCCGGGCCGTGCGCACGGTGAGCCGTCGGTGGGTGCGTTCCCCCTCGTCGGTCAGGCGGAGCAGGAAGCGGCGGCCGTCCTGCGGGTCGCGGACCTTGTCGAGCAGGCCGCGGCGGCCGAGCCGGGTGATGACCTCGGCGATGGTGGACCGGTCCAGGCCCACCCGCTCCCCCACCGTGCGCTGGTCGAGTCCCGGTTCGGCGACGAGCGCGTTGAGGACCGCGAACTGGGGCGAGGTGATCTCCTCGGAGACCATCGTGTTCCACAGCAGGTAGTGGGCCTGCTGGAGCCGGCGGGCCAGGTGCCCGGGGTGCGTCGTGAGGTCCACCGCGGCCATGTGCGCTCCTCGGGGTAGGTCTGCCGGTGCGGTCCTGCCTGGTCGCGCGTACGTCGCCGCAGCCGCGACGTCGTAGCCGCGTGGCCGTACGCACGACCTCGTACGCACATCTTGGTACACGTCTTCGCGGACACGGCTCGGCAGACCTGTCGCGGCGCCTGCCTTTTTTGTACGTGCACTGAACAGTACCGCTCGCCTGCCCTCAGCCATTCCTGGCACGTCCCCTTTCTCGTCCCGGTCTTGACTGCTCGTCCCGCCGGTGGCAGCGTGAGGGCGCCTTTGCCGATTTACTCAGTGCCCTGACTATCTGGGCTCCGGGCGGGTCGGCGTCGCTCGGCAGAGATGAGGCTTGTTTCCGATGGACAAGGTGGTCGCGACGGCCGTGGAGGCGGTGGCCGACGTGCCGGACGGCGCGTCGCTCGCGGTGGGCGGTTTCGGGCTGAGCGGTGTGCCGAACGTGCTGATCCAGGCGCTGTACGAGCGCGGCGTGGGCGGCCTGTCGGTGGTGTCGAACAACTGCGGGGCGATGGGGTCCGGGCTGGCGGTGCTGCTGGCGGCGGGCCGGATCGCCCGGGTGACCGGCTCCTACATCGGCGCGAACAAGGAGTTCGCCCGGCAGTACCTGGCCGGTGAGCTGGAGGTCGAGCTGATCCCGCAGGGCACGCTGGCCGAGCGGCTGCGCGCGGGCGGGGCCGGGATCCCCGCCTTCTACACGCCGGCCGGGGTGGGCACGCAGGTCGCCGAGGGCGGACTGCCCTGGCGCTACGACGGCCGCGGCGGCGTCGCGGTGGCCTCCGCGCCGAAGGAGGTCCGCGAGTTCGACGGCACCGAGTACGTGCTGGAGCGCGGCATCCGCACCGACTTCGCGCTGGTCCGGGCGGCGCGGGGCGACCGGCACGGGAACCTCGTCTTCAACAGGTCCACCCGCAACTTCAACCCGCCGGCCGCCATGGCCGGCAAGGTGACGATCGCGGAGGTGGAGGAGCTGGTCGAGCCCGGCGCGCTGGACCCGGACGCGGTGCACCTGCCGGGGATCTTCGTGCAGCGCGTGGTCGCGCTGAGCCCTGAGCAGGCCGCCGACAAGAAGATCGAGAACCGGACGGTGTCCGTGCCCGGTGTGCGAGGGACGGTGAGCGCCTGATGGCGTGGACACGTGAGGAGATGGCCGCCCGTGCGGCGCGCGAGCTGCGGGACGGGCAGTACGTCAACCTGGGCATCGGGCTGCCGACGCTGATCCCGAACCACCTGCCGCCGGGCGTGGAGGTGGTCCTGGAGTCGGAGAACGGCATCCTGGGCACCGGCCCCTACCCGGCCGAGGACCAGGTCGATCCGGACCTGATCAACGCGGGCAAGGAGACCGTCACGGTCCTGCCGGGCGCCTCGTTCTTCGACTCGGCGCTGTCCTTCGCGATGATCCGCGGCGGCCACATCGACGTCGCCGTGCTCGGCGCCATGCAGGTCTCGCGGACCGGCGACCTGGCGAACTGGGCCGTCCCGGGCAGGATGGTCACCGGGATCGGCGGGGCGATGGACCTCGTGCACGGTGCCCGCACGGTCGTCGTCGTGATGACGCACACGGCCAAGGACGGTTCCCCGAAGATCGTCCGAGAGTGCACGCTGCCGCTGACCGGCAAGCGCTGCGTGCACCGGATCATCACCGACCTCGGCGTCCTGGACGTCACCGGTGACGGACTCGTGCTCGCGGAGACCGCGCCCGGCGTCAGCGCCGAGGAGGTCGTCCGCAGGACCGACGCCGAACTGACCGTCGCGGAGGGCTGCGAGTGAAGGACGTCCGCCCGGTCGACGCCGCGCGCACCCCGTCCGGCAAGGACGACGGAGCCCTCGCGGGCGCGCGCCCGGACGACCCGGCCGCCCACGCCCTGCGCGCACTCCTCACCCGGACACCCGGCCCGGACCCGGCCCGGATCGACGGCGTCCGTCCCGGCAACGCCGACGGCGCCGGCGAGGAGAACCGCAACGCCGTCCGCGTGGCCGCGCCGCCCGCCGGGGCCCTTCGTCCGGAGCTGTGAGAGTTCCGGACTCCCGTTCCGTCCGGAACTCTCAAGGAAGCGCCAGGTACCCGCATGACCCTCACCCAGCACGACATCGACCAGGAGATCGCGGCCGAACACGCCGCGTACGAGGAGCGGCTCGCCGCCGGCGCACCGGCCGAGCACCATCCGTGCCGCGACTACGCGCCCTACCGCTCCTCGGTGCTGCGCCACCCCCGCCGGCCGCTGGTCGCCATCGACGTCGGCAAGGACCCGGAGCTGGTGGAGCTGACCTCGCCCGCCTTCGGCGAACGGGACGTCACCGAGACCGACAACGACCTCACCCGGCAGCACACCGGGGAGCCGGTCGGGGAACGGATCACCGTGTCGGGCCGGCTCCTCGACCGGGCCGGCCGCCCGGTGCGCGGCCAGCTCGTCGAGATCTGGCAGGCCAACTCCGCGGGCCGCTACGCCCACCGGCGCGAGCAGCACGACGCCCCGCTCGACCCCAACTTCACGGGCGTCGGCCGCACCCTGACCGACGCCGAGGGCCGCTACCACTTCACCACCGTCCAGCCGGGCCCCTACCCGTGGCGCAATCACGTCAACGCCTGGCGGCCCGCGCACATCCACTTCTCCGTCTTCGGCTCGGCCTTCACCCAGCGGCTCGTGACGCAGATGTACTTCCCGAACGACCCGCTCTTCCCCTACGACCCGATCCTGCAGTCCGTGACGGACGACGCCGCCCGGCAGCGGCTGGTCGCCGCCTACGACCACAGCCTGTCGGTACCGGAGTTCTCGCTCGGCTACCACTGGGACATCGTGCTGGACGGCCCGGCCGCCACCTGGCTCGAAGAAGGACGCTGACCTGCCATGACGAAGACCGGCACGAGCGGCCCCGAGGGCGTCGCGCAGGGCCTGCCGCCCACGCCGTCGCAGACCGTGGGACCCTTCTACGGCTATGCCCTGCCCTTCCGCGGCGGCGAGGACATCGCGCCCGCCGGACATCCGGACACGGTCACCGTGCACGGCCACGTGTACGACGGCGAGGGGCGTCCGCTGCCCGACGCGCTGGTGGAGCTGTGGGGGCCGGACCCGGCCGGCGAGCTGCCCGCCGTCGACGGCTCCATGCGGCGCGACGCGGCCTCCGGCGGGTTCCTCGGCCGCAACGGCGTGGAGTTCACCGGCTTCGGACGGATCCAGACCGACGCGGACGGCCACTGGTACGCACGGACCCTGCGGCCGGGCGCGCGCGGGCGAAACGCCCCGTACATCAGTGTGTGCCTGTTCGCGCGCGGCCTGCTGGTCCACCTGTTCACCCGGATCTACCTGCCCGGCGACCGCGCCGCCCTGGCCGCCGATCCGCTGCTCGCCCGGCTGGACGAGGAGCGGCGCGCCACACTGATCGCGGCGCGGGAGGACAGCGGGGCGTACCGTTTCGACATCCGCCTTCAGGGCGAGGGCGAGACGGTCTTCCTGGAGTTCCGGTGACACCACCCGCACCACAGCCCACCGGCCCCGGCACCGGCCACGACACCGGCACCGGCACCGGTCACGACACCAGCACCGGTCACGGCACCGGCACCGATCCGGACTCCGGCCTGCTCGGGCCCGGGTGGGCCGCCTCCGCCGCCGCGTGCGGGACGAGCGACACCGCCTTCCTGCGGGCGCTGCTCGACGCCGAGGCCGCGCTCACCCGGGCACAGGCCTCGCTCGGCCTCGCCCCCGGGGCGGCGGCCGACGCGGTGACCCGGGCCGCGGACCCCGCCCGCTTCGACGTGCGCGCGCTCGCCGAGCGCGCCCGCGGCGGCGGCAACCCCGTGATCCCCCTGGTCGCGGACCTGACCGCAGCGGTGGGCGAGGAGTACGGCGCCTACGTCCACCGGGGCGCGACCAGCCAGGACATCATGGACACGGCGACGATGCTGGTCGCCGCCCGCACCCTCGACGTGGTCCTGGCCGACCTGGCCCGCACCGAAGCGGCGCTGGCCCGGCTGGCCGCCGCCCACCGCGACACCGTCATGCCCGGCCGGACCCTCACCCAGCACGCCGTGCCGACCACCTTCGGACTCAAGGCGGCCGGCTGGCGGTCGCTGGTCCTCGACGCCCGGGACCGTGCCGCCGGCGTCCGCGCCGCGCTGCCCGCCCAACTCGGCGGTGCGGCGGGGACCCTGGCGGCCTTCTCGGCGTACGGTGCCGCCGACCCGACCGCGCTCGCGGCGGCCTACGCCCGCGAACTGGGCCTGCGTGAGCCGCTGCTGCCCTGGCACACCCTGCGCACCCCGGTCGCCGACCTGGCCGGGTGCCTCGCCTTCACGGCGGGCGCGCTGGGGAAGGCGGCGGCGGACGTGCTGGTCCTGTGCCGTACCGAGATCGCGGAGCTGGCGGAGGGCAGCGGGGGCGGCTCCTCCGCCATGCCGCACAAGGCGAACCCCGTACGCGCCACCCTGATCGCGGCCGCCGCCCGCCGCGCCCCGCAGCTCGCGGCCACGCTGTACGCCTCGATGGCGGCCGAGGACGAGCGGCCCGCGGGCGCCTGGCACGCCGAGTGGGAGCCGCTGCGCGACCTGCTGCGGCTGGTCGGCGGCGCGGCCCGCGACGCGGCGGAGCTGACCGGGGGGCTGCGGGTGGACGCGGACGCCATGCGGGCGCACCTCGGCCTGACCCACGGGCTGATCGTCTCCGAGCGGCTGTCGGCCGGGCTGGCCCCGCTGCTCGGCCGGGCCCGCGCCAGGAAACTGCTCACCGAACTGGCCCGCCGGGCCTACGCCGAAGGTCGGGACCTCGGTGAACTCCTCGCCGCCGAACCCGAGTTGCGGGACGCCGACCTGGCCGCGCTCACTGACCCGACCCGCTGCACCGGCTCCGCCGGAGCCCTCACCGACCGTGCTCTGGAGCGACGTTGACACTGCACCACCGTCTCGAAGGCCCCGCCTCGGCCCCCGCCCTGCTGCTCGGTCCGTCCCTGGGGACGTCGTACGCCCTGTGGGACGGGGTCGCGCCGGAGCTGGCCGTCTCGCACCGGGTCGTCCGCTGGGACCTGCCGGGGCACGGCGGCTCGGCGGCGGACCTCGTCGCGGCCGGGGCGACCGTCGGCGACCTCGCCTCTTTGGTGCTGGCGCTCGCGGATTCGCTGGGCGTCGAGCGGTTCGCGTACGCGGGGGTGTCGCTGGGCGGCGCGGTGGGACTCCACCTGGCCGTGCACCGTCCCGAGCGTCTGACGTCGTTGGCGGTGATCTGTTCCTCGGCCCACTTCGGCGGTGCGCGGGCGTGGCGGGAGCGGGCCGAGCGGGTCCGCCGCGAGGGTCTTCGGTGGCTGGTGGAGAGCGCGAACTCCCGCTGGTTCGCGGGTGACTTCACGGTACCGGGGCTGATCCGCGACCACCGGGACGCCGATCCCGCGGCCTACGCCGCGTGTTGCGACGCGCTGGCCGCCTTCGACCTGACCGGCCGGCTGTCCGGGATCACCGTGCCCACGCTGCTGATCGCGGGCCGCCAGGACCCGGCCACGCCGCCCGCGCACCTGCGGGAGATCGCCGACGCGGTGCCCGGCGCGGCCCTGGTGGAGGTGCCGGGCGCCTCGCACCTGGCGCCCGCGCAGTGCCCGCGGGCCGTCCTGACCGCCCTGCGCACCCAGCTCGACGGCCCGGCCCCGCTGGGCATGCGGGTGCGGCGGGCGGTGCTGGGCGACGCCCACGTGGACCGGGCGCAGGACCGGCAGACGCCGTTCACCGCCCGGTTCCAGGACTTCATCTCCCGCTACGCCTGGGGGGAGATCTGGACCGATCCGACGCTGAGCCGGCGTGAGCGCAGCATGATCACCATGACGGCGCTGGTGGCGCACGGCCACTACGACGAGCTGGCGATGCACGTCCGGGCGGCGCGGCGCAACGGCCTGACGCCCGAGGAGATCGGCGCGGTACTGCTGCAGAGTGCCGTGTACTGCGGGGTGCCGGCGGCCAACTCGGCGTTCGCGGTGGCGCAGCGGGTCCTGGCCGAGGAACCCGTCGAGCGGTCGCGCCCCGATCCCGGCGCGCAGCCCGCCGCGCCGGCCGCAGAGGAGTCCGGCGGGCGGCCCGGAGAGCGGTCCGGCGAGAAGCCCGCCCAGACACCCGGAGAGGAGACCGGCGCGCAGCCCGCCCAGCGGTCCGGCGAGGAGACCGCCTAGAGGTCCGGCGTGAAGTCCGGCGCGGAGCGCACCTGGCGGAGCCTGCCGAGCGGTCCGGGCAGGGGTCCGGTGAGGAGCCCGTTCAGTGGTCCGGGCAGGGCCCGGCGAGGAGGCCGTCGGAGGGGGCTCGGGCCGGCCGTGGCCCCGGCGGCGGCGGCCGCCGAAGGGGTGCCGGCCGGTGCGCCGGGTCCGCTCGCCGCGCTACCGCAGCCCGCGTCCCGACTTGAGGACCTCTCGCGCCTGGGCCGCCAGGCCGTCCGCGCCGCACGAACGGGCCAGGGCCAGGCCCTTGTTCAGCTCGGCGACGGAACGCGAGGCGATGCCGTACTCGACGCGGGCGGCGGCGTGCTCGTACTGGCAGGGCGAGGCCTCCAGGTAGGTGACGGCCTGGGCTGCCAGACCGACCGCGCGCTGCCCGGTCTCCAGCGCGGCGGCGCAGCGCAGTGCCTCCCCTATGGCGGTGTCGGTGCCGAACCGCTCGGCCTGGCGCCGGACGTCGGCGGCGAGCCGTGCCGCACGGCCGGGCTCCTCGGTGGCGAGGGCGCGGGCCAGGTCGGCCGCCCAGGGCACCATGACCGGGTTGTGGTGGCCGCGGACCGCCGCCGCCTTCTCGGCGGCCTCCAGTTCGGCCACGCCCTCCTTGGTGCGGCCGGCGGCGAGCAGCAGCCTGCCGCGGACGCTGCGCGGGTCGGGGATCACGATGGTGGCCGGGTAGGGCGGGGCGAACCCGTAGCGCTCGGCGATCTCCCAGGCCTCCTCGACGTGGCCGCGGGCGAGCAGGGTGTCCACGAGGTTGCAGGTGGCGGTCCAGTACAGGGGAAGCCCGCGGCCGACCCGCTCGGCGATGCGCAGCGACTCGCGCAGGGCCGCCTCCGCCTCGCGCAGCCGGCCGCGCCTGCGGTGGCCGAGACCGACGTAGGCGTGGGCGAGCGCGAGGTGGCCGCCGTTCCAGTGGGCGCTCTCGTAGGCCCGCAGGGCTTCGTTGTAGAGGGTTTCGGCGCGGTCCAGGCGGTCGCTGTAGGCGTAGGCGCTGGCGAGCATCAGCAGCAGTTCGATGCCCCACTCGGCGTCGGTCCAGCCGAGGCCGGGTGCGAGGCGGCCGTTGACGAGGGCGCGGTCGCACAGTTCGACGACCTCCTCGGCGTTCTCGCCGCGGGCCATGGCGTCGAAGCCGCGCAGGATCAGCAGGGCCCGCTCGGAGTTGTCCCGCCCGGTGCAGCCGGCGGCGAGTTCGGCTAGCCGTTCGGAGCGGTCGGGGGTGATGGTCTCGCCGGTGTGCAGGCCCTCCCACATGTACTGGACGGCGTGCAGCCGCAGCCGGACGGGGCCCGGGGCGTGGCGGGCGGCCTCCGCCTCGATGGTGCGGACGGCCTCCTCCAGCTGGTTGTTGTGCAGCAGCGCCTGGGAGAGCCGCCAGACCGCGTCCACCCGGATGCCGCCGTCCAGGCCGGGCATGCTCAGCGCCAGCTGGAGGTGGTCGATGGTGGTGGCGGGGGCGGTGAGCAGGGTCGCGCAGCCCAGTTCGTACAGGACGCGGGCGTGCACGTCGGGGGTGGGCGGCTCCAGCAGGGCCCGCTCCAGGCAGCGGCGGGCCGCTTCGGGGGCGCCGACGGCGAGGTGTTCGCGGGCGGCCTGGCGCAGTTGCTCGACGAGTTCCTCGTCGTCGTCCGGGTGGACTTCGAGCAGGTGCCGGGAAGCGGCCGCGGCGCCGAGGCCGCAGTCGGCGACGACCTGGGCGGCGATGCCGTGCATGGCGGTGCGCAGGGCGTCGGGGATGGAGTTGTAGACGGCGGTGGCGATGAGCGGGTGCACGAACTCCAGGTCGCTGTCGCCGCCCCGCGCGCTCGCCGGGTCGGGTTCGGTGAGGATGCGGGCGCCGCGCAGCAGACCGGCGCAGCGCACCGCGTCCTGGTGGTCCATGGTCGCGAGCCGGGCGACGAGGTCGACGGAGATGCCGGTGCCCAGGATGGCGGCGGCCCAGGCGAACCGGGTGGCGTCGATGCCGAGTTCTTCGAGGCGGGCGACGAGTCCGCCGCCGCGGGCGGTGCGGTTCAGCTCGCGCAGTTCCCCGGCGTGCGCCTCGACGGGTTCCAGTTCGCTGTCGCGCACCTTGGCGAGGAGTTCGACGGTGTCGTAGGGGTTGCCGCCGGTGACCGCCCACACCTCGCGGCAGAAGGGGGCGTCGGCGTGCGTGCCGAGGGTGGTGCGGGTGAGGTGGGCGGTGGCGTCGGGGGACAGGGAGCTGAGGGTGTGGACGCCCGCGGCGGCGGCGACGGTCTCCAGCAGGCGGGCGCCGTCCCCGCTGACCTCGCCGGGGCGGCGGGTCACCACGAGGAGGACGGACAGCTCGTCGAGGCGTTCGGCGAAGGCGGCGAGCCAGCGCAGGCTCTCCTCGTCGGCCCAGTGGGCGTCGTCGACCAGGAGCACGAGCGGCCAGTCGCGGGAGGCCAGCCGGCTCACCGCGTCGACCAGGCCCTCGCACACGCTGCGCGGGTCGGCCTGCCCCTCGCCGGGCTCCGCTATGCCGAGGGCCGGTCCCGCGATGCCGTACCACTCGCCGAGGTACTCGCGGGCCTCTTCGGGCATCAGCGACAGCAGCGCGGGCTGCAGCAGTTGCCGTACCACGTTGAACGGGACGGAGCGCAGGATCTCGCCGCCGCGCGCCGACCACACCGTGCAGCCGCGCTCCTCGGCGATGCGGCGGGTCTCGGCCAGCAGGGCCGTCTTGCCGAGTCCGGCCTCGCCCTGCAGGACCAGCAGTCCGCCGCAGGACGCGCGGTCGGCGCGCAGGTCCTCCACCGCGCGCAGGATGGTGGTGACTTCCTCGTCGCGCTCCCACAGGGAGGCCGAGGCGGCCGCTTTCGGCCGTCCCTCCGTCATCCCGCTACCTCCCCAAGTCGCCCGAACGACGTACGGGTGCCGAGCCTAGCCGCCGGGCCGCCCGGACGGAGCCCGGACCGGGCAGCTCTTCCCGTGACGGGTGACGTGCGGTGCGGCCGGGCGACGGGGCGCTCCCGCCACCTGCGGGGGGAAAGCACGACATGTCAACAGACGTTCCGGGCAAGGGTGGTGGCGGTGATGCAGAGCCCTCTCATACCGCTTTCACGGACGCCTCATACGGTGGGGGCATGACGCAGGTGACTCCTCCCGGGTGGTACCCCGACCCCGGGCAGACAAGTGACGGTCCCGCCACCGAGCGCTGGTGGGACGGCAAGACGTGGACGGACCGGACGCGCCCCGCCGGGTCGGCCGCCGCATGGGGTCCGCCGGCGCAGCCCCCGGCCCAGGCGGCGTACCCGGCACCGCAGGGTGATCCGCAGGCTGCGATACCCCTGGGACAGCACGGACAGCACGGACAGCACGAACAGCCGGGACAGTCCGGACAGCCCGGCCCTCCCGGGTATCCGGGCCATACGGCGTACCCGGGGTACCCGGGCTACCCGGGGCAGCCGCCGGCCCGTCCGCGCCGCGGGCTGCGCACGGGCATCGCCGTCGCGGTGACCGCCGCGGTGCTGGCGAGCATCGGGGTGGGCGTGTACGCGCTGAGCAAGGACGACGGCGGGGGCCGCGACCGCGCGGGGTCCTGGCAGGACCGGGGCCGGCAGGGCGGGCCCGGCGACCGGGAGGGCTCCGGCGGCCGGGGCGGTCCGTTCGGCGCGCCGGGCGGGAGCGGCGGCTCGGACGGGTCCGGCGGTCCGGACGGCCCCGGCGGGTCGGGAGGTTCCGGGGGGTCGGGAGGTTCCGGGGGCACCGGCGGGTCCGAGGCGCCGAAGATCAGGAGCGGTTCGGTGCCCGATCCGGCCAACGGCATCAGCCTGCCCGTGCCGGACGGCTGGTACGGGCAGCAGATCGGCGTGGGCGCCCAGATCACCTCCGACGCCGCCTACAAGTGCCCCGGCGACACCTCCAAGTCCTGCACGAAGGGCGGCGCGTACTCGGCGCCCGCGATGGTGCTGGGAACCCGGGGCAGCACCGCCGAGGAGGTCGCCAAGGCCGACATCGCGGCGAACGCCGAGGAGTCCTACGGCGGCAAGACCTACGGCGCGATCACCTCGCACCAGGTCCTCGCCTCCGAGGCGGTCACGGTGGCCGGGCAGAAGGGCTACCTGGTCCGCTGGAAGGCGGTCACCAGCAAGGGCGCCGACGGGCTGGTCGAGTCGCTGGCCTTCCCGTCCCCGGCGAACCCCGGGCGGCTGGTCGTGGTGCGCTTCGGCGTGGACGCCGACCAGCAGCAGTCCGTGCTCGACGAGATCACCCGGGGGATCAAGGTGTCCTCGGGCGGCGGCAGCGGCCAGAACGTCTGACGCGCCGCCGTGGATGTCGGCCGGGCCGGGTTCCTCTCCGCTCCGGAGGAACCCGGCCCGGCCGGGAGTGCGCCGCCCCCGTCCCCACGGTGCGGCGCGCACAGGTCACCGTCCAGTCATCCCGTGGACGGCGGCCTGAGTCCTGTGGTGAGGCCGAGCGCGGGCAGCACGGCGGCCTCCACGAACCGGACCATGTAGTCCGCGTCCGCGTACGTCCCCTCCAGCACGGGACGGATGCGCAGGACGCCGAACATCTGCGCGGGCACGTACGCCAGCGCCGGGTTGTCCGCGTCGACCTCTCCGCGCTCGACCCCGCGCCGCAGGATCTCCCGCAGCGCGGCGATCTCCGGTTCCACGACGGTCTCGCGCAGCGCCTGCTTCAGCTCCGGGTCCTGCATGATCGCGTGGCCGAGGGCCTGCAGGAGCCGGGTGTCCTTGCCGGACCACTCCCCCGCGATCCGGGCGGCCTGCCGGAGGTCCTCGGCGAGCGAGCCGGTGTCGATGCCGCCGAAGCGGGTGCGCCGGTTCGCGCGCAGGGCGGCCACCACGAACTGCGGCTTGTTCTTCCACTGCCGGTAGAGCGTGGACTTGCTGCAGCGCGTGCTGGCGGCGACGCCCTCCATGGTGACGGCGTCGTATCCGCACTCGCGGATCTGTTCGAGGACGGCGTCGAAGAACTCCTGCTCACGCTCGGGCGTGATCTTGGAGCGGCGCGAGGCGACAACCGTGTCCGGTCCGTCCGCGGCCTGCGACGTCATCGCTCTTCTCCTCGCTGTCGCTCATGCTCCCGGGACGGCTCCAGCCGCCCTCGGGTGCGCTTCGTCTCCTGTGTGAGAGACCTCAATCGATACGCCAGTGTACCGGTACTCCATCGTATCGGTACACTGGCGTATCGGTACGATGTCGTATCGATGCTCCCGGCGCGGTCACCGCTCGCGTACCGGTCGGCACCACCCATACGGCACACACGCAACACCCGCACGCGAAGGGGCCGGGGCATGACATCCCGAAACGAGGCCGCCGCCGCGGAGCCCACGAGGCCCGCACGGCCCGCACTCGTGCGCGAGCTGCTGCTCGTCGCGGGCCTGTTCCTCTTCTACAAGGCGGGCCGCCAACTGGCCGCCGACCACACCGGCGAGGCCTTCCGCAACGCGCACCACGTATGGCACCTGGAACGGGCGCTCCACCTGCCCGGCGAGGGCGCGGTGCAGTCCCTGCTGCTGCACGGCGACACCCTGGTCCGCGTCGCGAACACCTACTACGCCACCGTGCACTTCCCGGCCACCGTCGGCCTGCTCGTCTGGCTCTACCTGCGCCGTCCCGCGCACTACGTGTGGACCCGCCGCGCCCTGGCCGCGCTGACCGCCGCCGCCCTGGTGCTGCACCTCACGTTCCCGCTGGCCCCGCCGCGCATGCTCGCCGCCACCGGCCTGATCGACACCGCGCACGTCTACGGACCCTCGGTCTACGGGCCCCCGAAGACGGACCACCTGTCGAACCAGTTCGCGGCCATGCCCTCGCTGCACTTCGGCTGGGCCCTGATGGTGGCCGTCGCACTGATCGCCGCCACCCGCTCGCGCTGGCGCTGGCTGTGGCTGCTGCACCCGCTGCTGACCCTGCTGGTGATCGTGGGCACCGCCAACCACTACTGGCTCGACTCGGTCGCGGCGACCGCTCTGCTCGGCATCGCCCTGCTGGCGCTCCCGCTGCCGCACCGCCGTCCGCTGACCGCCGCCCTGGGCCGGCAGCGGCCCGCGCCGGCCGAGGAGAACGGCACCCTCGTCGGAGCGGTCCGATGAACGCCGCGCTGCTCGCCGTGGTCCTCTCGCTCTTCTCCGCCGTCGCCTACGCCGCCGCGGCCGTCGCCCAGGAACGGCTCGCCTCGCGGGCGGCCGCGGGCACCGGCGCGCTCGGGCTGCTGCGCCGCGGCGCCTGGTGGTGGTCGGTCGCCCTGAACGGGTCGGCGGCCCTGCTGCACGTGGTCGCCCTCAAGTACGGGCCGCTGACCGTGGTCCAGCCGCTCGGCGCGCTCACGCTGGTGGCCGCCGTGCCCATGGGGGCGCGCCTGGCGGGCCGGCGGGTCGTCGCCGCCGAGTGGCGGGGCACCGCGTGCACGCTGCTCGGGCTGGGCGCGCTGCTGCTGGCCGCGTCCGGACCCGCGCCGAAGCAGGTGCTGAGTCCGGCCGAGGCACTGGCGGTCGCGGGGGCCACGGCGGTCCTGATCGGTGCCCTGTCCCGGCCCGGGGCGCGGCCGGGCCTGCGGCACGCGACCGCCTCCGGTGTCGCCTCGGGCGTGGCGTCCGCGCTCACCCAGACCGTGACCGTGGCCGCCACGGACCACACCGGCCCGCTGCTGAGCGCCCGCGTGATCCTCGTGGCGCTGCTGGTCGCGGCGTTCGCGACGGGCGGGCTGCTGCTCTCGCAGACCGCCTACCGGGGCGGCCTGGGCGCGCCGCTCGCGGTGGTGACGCTGACGAACCCGGTGGCCGCCGCGCTGATCGGCCTGACCCTGCTGGGCCAGGGGCTGCAGGGCGGCGTACGGGGTGTGCTGCTCGCGCTCGCGGGAGCGGCGTTCGCCGCCTGGGGCGTGGTCGAACTGTCGCGGGCGGCCCCGCATCCGCATCCCGGGGAAGGCGCACCCGCGCACCCGGAGAACGCGGCCGACGCCGCGTCCGCGGCCGGGTCCGTGTCCCTGCCGGGGCCCGCGTCCGCGACCGGACCGGCACCCGGGCGCGCGTCCGGGCCGCGGCCCGCTTCCGTACCCGAGCCCGTGTCCGGGCCCGCGTCCGTACCCGCCCTCGTGCCCGCGCAGGACGGCGAGGACGAGACACATCCCGTGGCCGCCGTCCTCGCCCTGGAGCCGGAAGGGGCGTCCCGGGAACCGCTGCTGCTGCCGCTGCACGTGCCCCTGCCCGGGCCCCTGCCCTCCGGACCGGAGCATCTGACCGCGCTCTGAGGAGCCGCAGCGGCGCGGCCCGTGCTGGGTCAGCCCCAGCCGCGCGAGTCCTGCTTGAGGGCCGTGTCGACGGTCAGCGCCGTCGCCACCACCAGGCTCAGCAGCGGCTCGGGCAGCTGGTAGTGGATCTGCAGGACGTAGTTGTCGGCCGTGGTGAACATCGTCTTGGCCAGCCCCTCCCACGTCTTGGTGATCCGGGCCACCTCGTTGTCGGCGTGGTCGACGATCGCGAAGTTCCAGGCGCGCCAGTTCTCCGCCTTGATGGCGCCGACCTGCTGCCCGTTCGCGTTCATCGCGAAGTTGATCTTGCCGAAGACGTTCTGCTGGACGATCTCGCCGACCTCCGAGCCGTCCGGGCGCGAGACGATCACCCGCGACTTGACGAACTTCGCGGGCCGGGTGAGCACGAGCTGCGGCTGCCCGTGACCGTCGCGGATCTCCAGCCGGTGGGTCATGAACTGGTCCAGGCTGGAGACGAACCGCAGGGCCTTGCGCAGCGTGCTCTGGCCGATCTCGGTGACGGCGCCGATCTGGTTGCCGTTCTGGTCGAAGACCTTGTACTCGTTGGTCAGCTCGATCAGCTTGGCCTTCTGGTTCACCACGAGGACCGGCTCGCTGAACAGGGTGCCGCCGCCGGCGCCGCCGGGGGCGACGCCGGCCTGCTGCTGCACCTGACGCTGCACGCGCGCGTCGGCACCGGCCGGCCCGCCCGGGACCTGCTGGGCGGCGGGAGCCTGCTGGGCCGCGGGGGCCTGCTGCTGGGCGGCGTGGGTGTGCTCGGTCCACTGCGCGCCGTCCCAGTAGCGCAGCGTCTGCGCCGCCCCGTGGGGGTCCGGGTACCAGCCTGCAGGTGTGTTCGAATGCGTGGTCACCGGGGCACACTACCGCGAGCCGGCCGGAAAGCAACCGCTGTCCGCCCGCCGGTCAGCCGGCCGCGATCGCCGGATCGCTCACCCCCGGAAGGCCGTTCTCGACGTGGCCGGCGAACCGCCGCAGGAAGGACGGATCCGCCCCCGACGTGACGGTCAGGTCGTACCAGCGCTCGCTGGCCGCCAGTACGACCCGCCGGCGCACCGCCGCACCCGGCTGGACCTGGACCGTCGTCCGGCCCCCGCCGTAGCCGTCCGCCACCGCGAGATCCACCGTTTTCGAGCCCCTGTTGGTGAAGGTCAGCTCGATGTCGTCGCCGGCCGGCCGCGCGGTGACCTCGGGACCGGCCGTCCTGCCGGGTCCCTTGAAGACGCGCAGGAAGCCGTTGGGGCCGTGCACGCTCAGGTCGTACGACCCCCCGGAGTAGACCGAGTTCCAGGTGTCCGAGACGGTCTTGCCGGCCTCGGTGGTGTAGGTCCAGGGGCCGTCGGAGCGGCTGCCCGAGGTGACCAGGAAGGCGGCCCCGGCCTGCGCGCCCGAGGCGAAGGTGAGCGTGTACTTCCCGGCCGCCGCGTCCACCGAACCGTCCACCACGGGCGCGTACCTGAGCGGGCGGGTGGGCCGCCGTCCGGGCTCCTGGCGGGGCAGGGAGCCCTGGGCCGGCGGGGTCGGCACGTAGTCGGGGTGGCGGTCGTGGTCCCGCGGCGCGTATCCGGCGGTGTCCGGCAGGGAGACGAGGGCGGTGTCCTTGCCGGAGAAGTCGAACGCCGCGGTCAGGTCGCCGCAGACCGCCCGCCGCCAGGGCGAGATGTTCGGCTCCCGCACCCCGAAGCGGCGCTCCATGAACCGGATGACCGAGGTGTGGTCGAACGTCTCGGAGCAGACGAAACCGCCCTTGCTCCACGGTGAGATCACCAGCATCGGCACGCGCTGGCCGAGTCCGTAGGGACCGGCCACGTGGCCGGCGTCGCCCTTGAACAGGTCGAGGCCCGCGTCGACCGTGGACAGGCCCTGAGCGGCGGAGGCCGGCGGGAAGGGCGGGACGAGGTGGTCGAAGAAGCCGTCGTTCTCGTCGTAGGTCAGGAACAGGGCGGTCCGCGCCCACACCGCCGGGTCGGCGGTCAGCGCGTCGATGACCTGGGAGACGTACCAGGCGCCGTAGTTCGCGGGCCAGTTGGGGTGCTCGGAGAAGGCCTCGGGGGCGACGATCCAGGAGATCTGCGGCAGCTTCCCGCCCTTGACGTCGGACCTGAGCCGGTCGAAGAACCCCTCGCCGGTGCGGGCGTCGGTGCCGGTGCGGGCCTTGTCGTACAGCGGGTCGCCGGGCTTGGCGCCGCGGTACTGGTCGAAGTACAGCAGCGAGTTGTCCCCGTAGTTGCCGCGGTAGGCGTCGTTGATCCAGCCCCAGCCGCCGGCGGCGTCCAGCCCGTCACCGACGTCCTGGTAGATCTTCCAGGAGACGCCCGCCTTCTCCAGGCGCTCGGGGTACGTCGTCCAGCTGTAGCCCGCCTCCTCGTTGCCGAGGACGGGGCCGCCGCCCTTGCCGTCGTTGCCGGTGTGACCCGTCCACAGGTAGTAGCGGTTGGGGTCGGTGGAGCCGATGAGCGAGCAGTGGTAGGCGTCGCAGACGGTGAACGCGTCGGCGAGCGCGTAGTGGAACGGGATGTCCTTGCGGGTCAGGTACGCCATCGTCGTCGTGCCCTTGGACGGCACCCACTGGTCGTAGCGGCCCCGGTCGTGCGCGGCGTGCCCGTCGTTCCAGCCGTGCGGGAGGTCCTGGACGAAGGCCAGGCCCAGGTCGTCGGCGTCGGGGCGGAAGGGCAGCACCTCCTTGCCCGCGCCGTTGGTCTGGTGCCACACCGGCTTGCCGTTCGGCAGCGGCACCGGGCGCGGGTCGCCGAAGCCCCGTACGCCGCGGAGGGTGCCGAAGTAGTGGTCGAAGGACCGGTTCTCCTGCATGAGGACGACGATGTGCTCGACGTCCTCGATCGATCCGGTGCGGCGGTGGGCGGGCAGGGCCGCCGCGCGCTGGATGCTGCCGGACAGCGCGGTGAACGCGGTGGTCGCGCCCGCTATCTGCAGGAAGCGGCGCCGGTTGACCTCGGGGGTGGGTGACGGCATGAAGGTCCTCACATCCTCGTGCACGGACGGCCGGAACGGGTGAGTGCTGCGCGCAGCGAGTGTTCCAAGAGCACCGAACGGGAGGGAAGGGTGCGGTGACGTCCATGTGAAAGTCAGGGGACCGGCGTGCCGGTGCGGGAGCCGGCCCGGTGGCCGGCTCCCGGGTGGCTGCCGGCCGGCGCCCCGCGCGGGGCGCCGGCCGGGGCCCGGAGGGCCGCTCAGGAGGTCGCGTACGCCTCCACCTCGCTGAACTGCCCGGCCGGCCAGCCCGTGTTGCCGGTGACGGTCAGCCGCAGCCAGCGCAGGGCTGTCCCGGCCGGCAGGGCGACGGTGACGCTGTTGCCGGTCGCCGGGTCGAAGCGGTAGCCCTGCGCGCCCGCCACCGTGGTGTAGTTCGTGCCGTCGGTGCTGCCCAGGACCGCGATGGTCTGGGTCCGGGCGCCCCAGGCGGCGGACGGCGGGAGCTTCAGCACCAGCCGGCGCACGGTCTGGCTCGATCCGAGGTCGACGGTGAGGGACTGCGGGAAGGCGTTGTTGGCCGACTCCCAGTAGCTGTTCGCGTCCCCGTCGACCGCCTTGCCGGGCGTGTAGACGTCCTGGGAGCCGGTGGCGGTGGCCGGACGGCCCTTGGCGAGGTTGCGGTTCGGATCGGGAGCCGGGTTGCCCTGGCCGGGCTGCGGCCAGGTGGAGCAGTCCTCCCAGGTGCTGGTCCAGCCGGAGTTTCCGCCGCCGTCGGCGAGCGCGAAGCTGCCCGAGCCGGACGGGAAGGGGCAGTTGTAGACGCCGGCGGAGCCCACACCGGTGGCGGTGACGCCCCGGAACGTCGCCGCGCCCTGCGCCTCGGCCTGGACGACGACCGTTCCGGTGTTGCGCACCGTGGCGCCGTCCACGGTGACGCCCTTCACCGGGTACCCGTGACCGCCGCCCGAGACGAACTCGAAGGCGCTGTAAGGGCTGTCGACGACGGTGGTGCCCGTGATGTTCACGGTGGCGTTGATCGCACTGTCGTAGGAGTCGACGCGCAGCGCGCCCATGGGGTGGTTCCAGTTGGGGTTCATGGCGCCCGCGCGCACCAGGGTGTTGCCGGCGACCGTGATCGTCCCGGCGAGCGGGTTGAAGGGGTCCATGAACTTCTGGTTGGAGATGGCGATGCCGCTGCCGAGGGCGTTGGTGTCGGAGACCAGGTTGTCGGAGACCGTGATGTCGGTGCCGCCGTAGATCGCGATGCCGTTGGCGAGGTTGGGCTGCGAGATGGTGTTGTGCTCGAAGCTGCTGTCCGTGTCGGGTGCGTACAGGGACCACATGGCGAGGGCGTCGTCGCCCTGGTTGCGCAGGAAGTTGTCGCGGACCCTCACTCCCCTGGCGTTGCCGTTGAGGTTGAGGCCGTCGGCGGTGGTGTCGAGGATGCGGTTGTCCTCGACGACGAGGTTGTCGTTGTTCCCGGTCAGCCACAGGCCGCACTTGAGGTGCTGGATCCACATGCCGGAGACGCTGGAGCCGGGCCCGAGGGAGCCGTTGACGAAGTTGTCGGGGCTGCCGTCGTTGCGTTCGGTGACCTCGCCGATGACCGCGAAGTCCTTGAGGTGCACACCGCCCGAGGAGCTGCCCTGGTTGATGAAGCTGGAAGTGTGCACGACGGAGTACCAGCTGCCCGCGCCCTGGAGGGTGACGTTCTGCACGCCGCCGAGCGAGGAGGTCAGCCGGTAGTCGCCCGGCGGGATCCACACCACCCCGCCCTGGGCGGCGTTGACGGCGTCGCGGAAGGCCTGGGTGGAGTCGCCCTGGCCGCTGGGGTCGGCGCCCTTGGAGACCACGGAGACCGATCCGGCCGGCTGGACGGCGGCAGGCGCCACCTGTTCGAAGTCGGCCACGTCGACGGTGACCTGGACGTTCGCCGCCTCCAGGGTGATCTTGTCACCGGCCTGGACGTTCTGCCCGAGCAGCAGCCGGGCGTTGTCGAAGAAGTGGTGGGTCTTGGCTCCGGTGATCCAGCCGGTGTCGACGTAGGAGTACTTGGAGGTGACGGTGAGGGTCTTGGCGAGCCGGGTGCCGTTGACGTAGACGTTGAGGGTGCCGGACTGGCCGTCGGGCACGTTGTAGGCCACGTTCAGGGCGTTGGCGGCGCGCGGTGCGGTGAACTCCACGCGCTGTCCGGTGCTGAGCCGGACGGCCTGGCGGCCCGACGCCTCCGAGGCGAGGGTGCCCTGCGTGTAGTCGGGGCCGATCTTCGTGCCGGTGGTGGCGGCGGACTCGGCCTCGACGGAGGTGAAGGGGAGGGTGGCGCCCGCGGCGGCATGGGCGGCGGGCGCACCGAGGGTGACGAGCATGCCGGCGGCGAGGGCGACGGTGGCCGCGACGGCCGGCAGGCGGCGGACGGATCTGGGCGTGCTGGTGCCGTGCATGTGCTGATCCCTTCGTGGTGGGGGTGCGGGGATAGCGCTGTGCGGATCGGCGGCCGGGGCCCGGCGTCGAGTGGTCCGGGCGCGGTGGCCCCGGTGCCGCGCGCCTTCAGGCGCGCAGCCAGGCCGCCGTGTCCTGCGGGAGGCGGCCGGCCTCGTCGAGGGGGCCGCTGGCCAGCAGGAGTCGGGTGTGGGCGGGGAGTTCGGCGGGGGCGCCGGAGAGGTTGACCACGCAGGCCGTCCCGTCGGCGCGGGTGAAGGCGAGGACGCCGTCGGGGCCGTCCAGCCAGGTGAGGGGGGCGTCGCCGAAGGCCGGGCGCAGCCGGATCGCCTCGCGGTACAGGGCGAGCATGGAGGCGGGGTCGCGCTGCTGGAGGTCGACGGCGTGGCCGGCCCAGCCGGCCGGCTGCGGCAGCCACGGCTCCCGGGCAGCTTCGGTCCCGAACCCGGCGTGGGGCGCGTCGGCCGACCAGGGCAGCGGGACCCGGCAGCCGTCGCGGCCCGGGTCGGTGCCGCCGGAGCGTTCGTGCATCGGGTCCTCGATGCGGTCCAGGGGAATGTCCGCCTCGGGCAGGCCCAGCTCCTCGCCCTGGTAGACGTAGACGGCGCCGGGCAGGGCCAGGGACAGCAGGGCCGCCGCGCGGGCGCGCCGGGTGCCGAGGGCGAGGTCGGTGGGGGTGCCGAAGGCCTTGGTGGCGAAGTCGAATCCGGTGTCGGCGCGGCCGTAGCGGGTGACGGTGCGGGTGACGTCGTGGTTGCACAGCACCCAGGTGGCGGGGGCTCCCACGGGTGCGTGTTCGGCCAGCGTCTCGTCGATGGAGGTGCGCAGCCGGGCGGCGTCCCAGGGGCAGGCCATGAAGGAGAAGTTGAAGGCGGAGTGCAGTTCGTCGGGGCGCAGGTAACGGGCGAAGCGTTCGCTGTCGGGGAGCCACACCTCGCCGACGAAGACGCCGCCGTACTCGTCGGCGACGCGGCGCCAGGAGCGGTAGATGTCGTGGAGTTCGTCCCGGTCGACGTACGGGTGCGGGTCGCGCCCCTCGGCGAGGTCGGGCAGGCGGGGGTCCTTGGCGGGCAGGGCGGCCGAGTCGATGCGGACGCCGGCGACGCCCCGCTCGAACCAGAACCGCAGGATGTCCTCGTGTTCCTGGCGGACGGCCGGGTGCGCCCAGTTGAGGTCGGGCTGCTCGGGCGCGAACAGGTGGAGGTACCAGGCGCCGTCGGGCAGCCGGGTCCAGGCCGGCCCGCCGAACTCGGAGGTCCAGTCGTTGGGCGGGAGTTCGCCGTGGGCGCCCCGGCCGGGACGGAAGTGGAACAGCTCGCGTTCGGCGCCGCCCGCCCGCGCGGCCCGGAACCAGGGGTGCTGGTCGGAGACGTGGTTGGGCACGATGTCGACGATGGTGCGGATGCCCAGTTCCCGGGCCTCGGCGATGAGTTTCTCCGCCTCGGCGAGGGTGCCGAAGGCGGGGTCGATCGCCCGGTAGTCGGCGACGTCGTAGCCGCCGTCCTTCATCGGGGACAGGTACCAGGGGTTGAACCACAGGGCGTCCACGCCGAGTTCGGCGAGGTAGGGCAGGCGGGCGCGGACGCCGGCGAGGTCCCCGGTGCCGTCGCCGTCGCCGTCGGCGAAGCTGCGGACGTACACCTGGTAGATCACGGCGGAGCGCCACCAGGCGTCGTCGTCACGGCCGTTTCGGGCAGGGGTGGGCTGTCCCACGGTGCGTGCCTTTCTGTGTCGGTCGGGGGGAGGGTGGGCGGGCGGTGGTCAGCCCTTGGTGCTGCCCGCGCTGATCCCGGCGATGATGTGCCGCTGGAAGACGAGGAAGAGGGCGACCATCGGGATGCTGGCGATCACCATCGCGGCGATGAGCACGGTCAGCTGGATGTTCTGCGAGAGCTGGACGAGGGCCACGCTGATGGGCTGTTCGTCGGTGTCGGAGAAGACCATCAGCGGCCACAGGAAGTCCTGCCAGACGGCGACCAGCGCGAAGATGGACACCACGCCGAGCACGGGCCGTGACATGGGCAGCACGATCGACCACAGGGTGCGCAGCTTTCCGGCACCGTCGATCTCGGCGGCCTCCAGCACGTCGCGCGGTATCTGGTCGAAGAACCGCTTGAGCAGGTAGAGGTTGAAGGCGTTGGCGGCGGCCGGGAGCCAGATGGCGAGGGGGTCGTTGAGCAGGCTGGTGTGGATCAGCGGCAGGTCGGCGACGGTCAGGTACTTCGGTACGACCAGGGCCTGGGCGGGCACCATCAGGGTGGCGAGGATGCCGCCGAGGATCACCTTGCCGAAGGCGGGGCGCAGCCGGGACAGGGCGTAGGCGGCGGCCGTGCAGAACACCAGCTGGCAGGCCCAGGCGCCGGCCGCCTGCACGAAGGTGTTCCACAGGTGCCGGGGCAGTTGCATGAGGTCCCAGGCGTCGGTGTAGGCGCTCAGGTGCCAGTGCTCCGGCATGAGGGTGGGCGGGGTCCGTGCCACCTCGTCCGGTGATTTCAGGGCGCCGGTCACCATCCAGTAGACCGGGAAGAGGAAGGCGAGCGTGAACAGCAGGACCACGCCGGTGAAGACGGTCCAGTAGAGGGCCTTGCCGCGGGGGCGGGCCAGGGCCGCCGGGGAGAGGAGGGTACGGGTGCTGCTCATGCGTCCTCCTGGCCGGAGCCGGAGCGGGTCAGCCGCAGGTAGCCGGCGGAGAACACGCCGAGCAGTACGAGCAGCATGACGCTGAGGGCGCAGGCGCCGCCGAAGTCGTTGTAGAGGAAGGCGTACTTGTAGATGAGGTAGAGGACGGTGACCGTGGCGCTCTCGGGGCCGCCGCCGGTGATCACGAACGGTTCGGTGAAGACCTGCATGGTCGCGATGATCTGGAGCAGCATCAGCATCAGGATCACGAACCGGGTCTGCGGGACGGTGACGTGCCGGATGCGCTGGAGCAGGCCCGCTCCGTCCAGTTCGGCGGCCTCGTACAGCTCGCCGGGGATGGACTGCAGGGCGGCCAGGTAGATCAGGACGGTGCCGCCGAGGTTGGCCCAGGTGGCGACGAGGACGAGGGAGACCAGGGCGGTGTCGGCGCCGTTGGTCCAGTTCGAGGTGGGCAGGTGCAGGGCGCGCAGCGCCTCGTTGGCCAGGCCCGCTCCGGGGTCGTAGAACCACTTCCACAGCAGGGCGCTGACCACGGGCGGGATCATCACCGGCAGGTAGACGACGACCCGGAAGAAGGCCTTGGCGTGCCTGAGTTCGTTCAGGACGAGGGCCAGGACGAAGGGGACGGCGAAGCCGATCAGCAGGGCGAGCGCGGTGAAGGTGAGGGTGTTGCGCCAGGCCGCGCCGAATTCCGGGTCGTGCAGGACGTGGGTGAAGTTGGCGGTGCCGACCCACTGGGGTGCCTGGCCGGGGGTGTACTTCTGGAAGGCGATCACGACGGCGCGGATCGCCGGGTACCAGGAGAACAGGGCGAAGCAGATCAGGCCGCCGAGCAGGAAGGCGTAGGCACGGGCCTGTTCGGCGAGGCGGCGCCGCCTGCGCTCCCGGGCGCGGGGCGGCGCCGGCAGGGGGTGGACGGCGACCGCCCGGGCGGGCCGCCGCTCGGCCGTCTTGGTCATGGCGGGTCAGCTCCGTGCCAGGATGCCGTCGATCTTGCCGGAGGCGTCCTCGAGGAGCTGGTCGACGTCGGCGTCCTTCTTGGTCAGGACGGCGGAGACCACGCCGTCCAGGACGGAGTAGATCTGCTGTGCGTTGGGCGGCTCGACCTTCAGCCGAAGGTTCTGGTTGCCTTCCAGGAAGGAGCGGTAGTTCTCCACGGGCACGTTGGCGTTGGCCTTCTTGACCTGCTGGTCGGTGGCGTCGGCGGCGCCGGTGAACAGGCGGGGTTCGGGCAGGCCGACGGGTGCGTCGTTCTTCTTGGCGCGGGCGTAGTCCCCGAGGAAGCCCTTGCCGGGGGTGAGGAACATGTGGTCGAGCCACTTCAGGCCGGCCCGGATCTGGGCGGGCGTGTCCTTCTTGTTGAACATGTAGCCGTCGCCGCCGACGAGGGTGCCCTTGCCGCCGGGCATGGGGGCGAGGGCGAGGTCCTTGTAGTTGCCGCCCTTCTCCTTGACCAGGATCGGGATGTTGTCCGGGGCGGAGAGGTACATGCCGAGCTTGCCGGAACCCATCATCTGCTGGGCGTCGTTGATGACGAGGAGCTGCTTGCTGCCCATGGAGTCGTCGCTCCAGCGCATGTCGTGCAGGTTCTGCAGGACGGCACGCCCTTCGGGGGTGTCGACGTTCGCCTTCTTGCCGTCGGCGCTGACGACGTCGCCGCCCTGGGAGTACAGCTCGGCGGTGAAGTGCCAGCCGCCCTGGTTCTGGGCGCTGTAGTCGGCGTAGCCGACGGTGCCGCCGCCGAGTGCGGCGATCCTCCTGGCGTCGGCGCGCACCTCCTCCCAGGTCGTCGGCGGCTTGTCGGGGTCGAGGCCGGCCTTCTGGAAGAGCTTCCTGTTGTAGATCAGGCCCATCGAGTAGCCGGTGCGCGGGATGCCGTAGATCTTGCCGTCCACGGTGTAGATGTCGCGCAGCTGCTTCTGGAGCGTGCCGTAGCTCTTCAGCTCCTTGACGTACGGGGTGAGATCGGCGGCCTGGCCGGTGGAGACGACGTGCTTGACGTCGGTGAAGTAGGTGTAGAAGACGTCCTCCATCTGCCCGCCGGCCAGTTTCGCGTCGAACGTCTTGGGGTCCTCGCAGGGGAACGCGTCGTGTGTGACGACGTCGATGTCCGGATGCTGCTTCTCGAAGGACGCCACGTCCTCGTCGAAGAACTTCCGGTCGGTCCTCGCGCTCTTGGGCGGCTCGCAGTTGACCGTGATGCGGGTCTTGCCGTTCGCGGACGCGTCGTCGTCCGAACCGCACGACGTCACGGCGAGGGCAAGGGAGCAGACGCCGATCGCGGCGACGGCATGGCGGAACCCGGTGCTTCTCATCGGTGGACCCCTCTGGACAGGAGCGGTGGGCGTCGCACACTCAAGCACCGGGGGCAGCAGCGCGCAAGATGTCGCGCAGAAACTGAAATTATTTGACAGTGCACCGTCTCCCTGGGACCACCGCGCAGGCCCCGGGCCCGTCAGGGGCGGGGGGCCTGCGCGGTGGAGCCGCGGACCACCAGTTCCGGCTCGAACAGAAGCTCGTCGGCGGGGACGGCGCTGCCGCCGATCTGCGCGTTGAGCAGTTCCACGGCCGCCTTGCCCATGGACTCGATGGGCTGGCGGACGGTGGTCAGGGGCGGCTCCGTGCAGTTCATCAGCGCGGAGTCGTCGTAGCCCACGACGGAGATCCGGGAGGGGACGTCGAGTCCGCGGCGGCGCGCGGCGCGCACGACGCCCAGGGCGAGCGGGTCGCTGGCGCAGATGAACCCGGTGACGCCCCGGTCGATGAGCTTGGCCGCCGCGGCGTGGCCGCCCTCGATGGAGAAGATGGCGCGGCCGACGAACTCGTCGGGCAGCTCGACGCCGAACGCGCGGGCCGCCGCCAGCTTGCGGGCGGAGGGCACGTGGTCGCCGGGCCCGAGGACGAGGCCGATCCGCTCGTGCCCCAGGGAGACCAGGTGCCGCCAGGCCTGTTCCACGGCCACCGCGTCGTCGCAGGACACCGCGGGGAAGCCGAGGTCCGCGATGCCCGCGTTGACCAGCACGACGGGGATGTTGCGGTCGGCCAGGAGCCGGTAGTGGTCGTGCGGCGCGTCCGACTGGGCGTACAGGCCGCCGGCGAAGACGACCCCGGAGACCTGCTGCTGGAGCAGCAGCTCGACGTAGTCGGCCTCGGACACCCCGCCCTTGGTCTGGGTGCACAGCACCGGGGTCAGGCCGAGCTGGGCCAGGGCGCCGCCGATGACCTCGGCGAAGGCGGGGAAGATGGGGTTCTGCAGCTCGGGCAGGACCAGGCCGACCAGCCGGGCGCGCTCGCCGCGCAGTTGCGTGGGCCGCTCGTAGCCGAGCACGTCCAGCGCGGACAGGACCGCCTGCCGGGTGGCTTCGGAGACTCCGGGTTTGCCGTTGAGCACCCGGCTGACCGTGGCCTCGCTGACCCCGACCTTCTTCGCCACTTCCGCAAGTCGTCGCGTCATGCACGCAAGAATAGCGCAAGAATCGCAAGGCGTTTGCGTAAAGGTTCCGGCCACCGGCAGGCCGTGACGCGCGCCGTACGCGCCTCTCTGCGCCGTGCGGGCTCCCGGAGCGCGGCCTGGATGACCGGCGTGCGCGGCTACACGCGGCTCGTCGTCGCCGTGTCCGACGACAGCCGCTGGGCGAGGTAGATCGGCAGGACCGACAGCAGCACCAGGACGGCCGCCACGACGTTGACCACGGGGGCCTGGCGCGGCCTGGTCATGTTGCCGAAGATCCAGACCGGCAGTGTCTCGACACCGGGCCCGGCGGTGAAGGTGGTCACCACGATCTCGTCGAAGGACAGCGCGAAGGACAGCAGCGCGCCCGCGAGCAGCGCCGAACGCACCAGCGGGAAGGTGACGTCGGCGAAGACGCGGAAGGTGTGCGCGCCCAGGTCCGTCGCCGCCTCCTCGTAGGAGGTGGTGGTGCGCCGCAGCCGGGCGACGACGTTGTTGAAGACGACGACGACGCAGAACGTGGCGTGCCCGACGACCACGGTGAACAGACCGAGTCCCACGCCGAGCGGGGCGAGCACCGTGGAGAAGGCGGAGTTGAGGGCGATGCCGGTCACGATGCCGGGCAGCGCGATCGGCAGTACGACGACGAAGGAGACGGCGCCGCGGCCGAAGAAGCGGTGCCGGGCCACCGCGAAGGCGATGAGCGTGCCGAGGACCAGGGCGATCGCGGTCGCGCCGAGGCCCGCCTTCACCGAAACCCACAGGGCCGCGCGGGCCCCGGAGCTGCGCCACGCCGCCGCCCACCAGTGCAGGGTCAGTCCCCGGGGCGGCCAGCTCGCGCTGCGGTCGGGGTTGAGGGAGTTGACGAGGACCAGCAGCAGCGGGACGTAGATGACCGCGAAGCCGAGCCCGGCGGCGACGCGGAGCGCGATGCGCGCCCGGCGGGAGAGCTGCATGACGTGGGAACACCCCCTGGGACGGCGGTTCACAGACTGCTGAGGGCACCGGTGCGGCGCATCGCGAGCAGGTAGAGGACGATGACGACCACGGGGACGGTGCCCAGCGCGGCCGCCATGGGCAGGTCGAGTTCGATGTCGGAGTAGACGAGATTGCCGATCAGCTGGGTCTTGCCGCCGACGATCTGCACGGTGATGTAGTCGCCGAGGCTGAGCGAGAAGGTGAAGACCGATCCGGCGGCGACCGACGGCAGCACCATGGGCAGCACCACCGACCGGAAGGTCCTGGAGGGCCGGGCGCCGAGGTCGGCCGAGGCGTCGAGCAGGCCCGCGGGCAGCCGCTCCAGGGCGGTGTGCACGGGCAGGATCATGTACGGCAGCCACAGGTACGTCAGGGTCAGCACCGTCGCGGGCAGCCCGAACCCGGGGCCGGTCAGACCGAACGGCTCCAGCACCCAGTCGGCGAGTCCGCCCCGGGAGAGGATCAGCCGCCAGGCGTACACCTTGACCAGGTAACTCGCCCACAGCGGGGTGAGGATGGCCACCACCAGCAGCGGACGCCACCGGGGCCGGGCGACGCGCGCGGTGTAGAACGCGAGCGGGAAGGCGATCACCGCGCACAGGGCGGTGACCGCGAGGGCGACGCCGATGCTGCGCACGATCACCTGCCGGTAGACCGGGGTGGTCAGCAGGGCGTGGAAGTTGTCGGCGGACCAGACCTTGACGACCGCGGAGGTGAAGGTGTCCGTCGTCCAGAAGGCGGAGACGAACAGCACGCCCAGGGAGCCGAGGTAGAGCACGGTCAGCCACAGCAGCGGGGCGGCCAGCAGCAGCGAGAGCCTGAGCCGGGGGCGGCGGTGCAGCGCCCCGGCCAGCCGCCGGGCGGCCCCCGGCCCGGCCCGGCGCGCCGCGCTCGGTGCGGTGGCGGTCACGGCTCAGCCCTTGATCTCGGTCCAGGCCCGCACCCACTGGGCGTAGGGCACGCACTTCACGTCCGTCCGGCCGTCCAGGCACTGCTCGATGGGGGTGTTCCAGAAGGCGATCCGCTTCCAGTACCCGGTGTCGGCGGCGTGGTACGTGGTGCAGAACTTGCGGTCACCGGTGTGCTGGCACGCCGCGGCGTTGGCCGGTGCCTCGCCGAAGTACTCGGCGACCTGGGCGTTGACCTTCGGGGAGACGATCCAGTCGAGCCATTTGTAGGCGCAGTTGGGGTGCTTGGCCTTGGCGGAGACCATCCAGGTGTCGGACCAGCCGGTCGAGCCCTCCTTCGGGACGAATGCCTTGACATCGGCGCCCTCGGAGGCGGCGAGGTTGGCGATGACCTGCCAGGTGGTACCGATCACGGAGTCGCCGCTCTTGAATGCGGAGACCTCCTTGAGGTAGTCGCCCCAGTACTCGCCGACGCTGGAGTTCTGCTTCTTCAGCAGGGCCACGGCCGCGTCGAACTGCTCGCGGTCCAGGGCGTAGGGGTCCTTGATCTTCAGCTCGGGCCGGGTGGCCTTCAGGTAGAGGGCGGCGTCGGCGATGTAGATGGGCGAGTCGTAGGCGGTGACGTGCCCCTTGTACGCCGCCGCGCCGTCGAAGACGGCCGACCAGGAGGTGGGGGCCGGCTTCACCTTGTCCGTGTTGTACATGAGCAGGTTGGCGCCGCGGCCGTGCGGGATGCCGTACGCCTTGCCCTTGACGGAGTTCCAGGGCTGCATCTTCAGGTCGGGGAAGATGCCGCTGTAGTTGGGCACGAGCGCGGTGTTGACGGGGGCGGCGTCGCCGGAGGCGATCAGGCGCAGGGAGGCGTCCCCGGAGGCCGACACCGCGTCGTACTGGCCCGTCTTCATCAGTTTGACCATCTCGTCGGAGCTGGCGGCCACCTTGGAGCGGACCTGGCAGCCGGTCTGCCGTTCGAAGCCGCTGACCCAGTCGGCCTTGGGGTCGTTCGAGCCGTCCTCGACGTACCCGGCCCAGGCGATCAGGTCGACCTGGCCCTCGGTGCGGCCCAGGTGGGCGGGTGCCTTGAGGTCGGGCGGGTTCAGGCCGCCGCCGGAGGAGCCGCCGTCGCCGGAGGAGCCGCAGGCCGTCGCGGCCAGCAGGGTCGCGGCGGCGGCCGTGGCGAGCAGGGTTCGGGCGGGTCGCATGACGTGCCTCCCAGGGGACGGGAACGGTTCAGACGGCGCCGGGCACCTGGACGGTGTGCCGGCGGTGCCAGGACAGGCGGACCCTGGTGCCGCGGTAGGCGGCGACGTCCTCGGCGGAGGACTCCAGGTTCTGCTGGAGCGCGGTGAGCCGGCCGCCGGCGTCGAGGTCGACCAGGAAGCGGGTGGAGTCGCCGAGGTAGACGACCTCGGCGACGGTCCCGGTGGCGGTCGCGTGTCCGGGGTCGTCCGCGAGGGCGGCCTCCTTGTGCACGCGGATCTTCTCCGGCCGGATGCTGTGGACGCCGCCGGTACCGAGGATCCGCCGGGCGGACTCGCCCTGGAGCAGGTTGGAGGTGCCGACGAAGGAGGCGACGAAGGCGGTCGCCGGCCGCTCGTAGATCTCGGCGGGGGTGCCGACCTGTTCGACGCGGCCCTCGCGGAAGACGGCGATGCGGTCGCTCATGGTCAGCGCCTCCTGCTGGTCGTGGGTGACCAGGACGAAGGTGATGCCGACGTCGCGCTGGAGCGTCTTGAGTTCGACCTGCATCCGCTCGCGCAGCTTCAGGTCGAGGGCGCCGAGCGGTTCGTCGAGCAGCAGGACGCGGGGGCGGCCGGCCAGGGCGCGGGCGAGGGCCACCCGCTGGCGCTGGCCGCCGGACAGGGCCGCCGGGCGCCGCTTGCCGTAGCCGTCCAGACCGACCTCGGTGAGCGCCTTGCGGGCCCGCACCAGCCGCTCCGCCTTGGGCACCTTGCGGACCTTGAGGCCGTAGGCGACGTTCTGTTCGGCCGTCATGTGCGGGAAGAGGGCGTAGTCCTGGAAGACGGTGTGGACGTCGCGTTCGAAGGGGGCGAGGTCCGTGACGTCCCGTCCGCCGAGCGCGACGCTGCCGCCGGTGGGCGTCTCGAATCCGGCGATCAGGCGCAGGACGGTGGTCTTGCCCGAGCCCGAGGGACCGAGCAGGGAGAAGAACTCCCCGTCCCCCACTTCCAGATCGACCCCGGCCACCGCGGTCGTCTCGCCGAACGTCTTGCGCAGGCCCTGCAGCCGGATCGCGCTTCCCTCCATGCGGGAACCTTTCTGGCGCTCACGAACGTTGCAGGGAAACATATGAAGTCATAGTTCAAAGCTCAAGACCGCCTCCGGGCAAAGCTTGGGTCAACGGGCGAGGTGGTGGCCTTGGAACAGCACGTGGGGGCGCACGCGGCGGTGTTCGCGCCGGTGGAGAGCCGGGCGCGGGTGGAGACGGTGGTCCGCAGGATAGGCGACGCCATAGAGCTGGGACTGCTGGCCGACGGGGAGCAGTTGCCCGGCGAGAGCGTCCTGGCGGGCCGGCTCGGGGTGTCCACGGTGACGCTGCGGGAGGCGCTGATGGCGTTGCGGCAGCAGGGCTTGGTGACCACCCGGCGCGGTCGCGGCGGCGGCAGCTTCGTCTCCCGGCCCGAACTCCCCGGCGCCCAGCGGCTGCGGGCCCGGCTGAGCGGCTGGAGCACCGAGGAGCTGCGCGACCTCGGGGACCACTGGGCCGCCCTGTCGGGCACCTCGGCCCGGCTCGCCGCCCAGCGCACGGCGCCGGAGGACCTGACGCCCCTGCACCGCTCGGTCGAGGAGCTGATGTCCGCGGCCGAGGCGGCGACACGCAGCCGGGTGTACGGCCGTTTCCACGTCGAACTGGCGGCCGCGGCCCAGTCCGCGCGGCTCACCCGCGAGCAGGTCGCGCTCCAGCGGGAGGTCGGCGCGCTGCTGTGTCTCGTGTTGGACGACGACGAATATCGTGAAGAAGTCGCGGTGCGCCATCGCCGTCTGGTCCGTGCCGTGCAGGATGGCGCCGGTGAGGCCGCCGGTACGTCGGCCGAGCGGTGCGTCCGGGAGTCGGCGGCGCGGCTGATCGCGCTGCGGCTGGCTCGCTGAGCGCCGCCCGGCGCCGCCGGTCTCCGGTCCTGTCCGCTGGAGGGCGCCATGAGCAGGGGTCCAGGGCTCGCCGTGGCGGCGGCGGCCGACGGCAGCCGCGCCGAGGAGCGCGTCGCCGCACTGGTGGGCCGCGCCCTGGAGGCGGTGTTCGAGGCGGTCGCCGAGACCCGCGCCGATGCGGCGGGGCTGCTGGAGCGCCTGCGGGAGCGGGGTCGGCGGCCGGTCAGCGCGGACCTCGCCGCGCTGCGGCCCGCGCTGCACCTGCGGCTGGGCCGCGCCGGGCTGGTGTCCGGCGTGGGCTTCATCGCCGCCCCCGGGCTCCTGGCCGACGTGCCGGGGTGGCTGGAGTGGTGGCAGAGCACCGCCGAGGGCGGGGTGCGGCCGCTGCTCGTGGACCTGGACCCCGGCCGGTCGGCGTATGCGGACTACACGCACTGGGACTGGTTCGCGCTCCCGCGCGACACCGGCCTGCGGGCCGTGGCGGGGCCCTACGTCGACTACCTCTGCTCGGACGAGTACAGCCTGACGCTGTCCGCCCCGGTGCGGGTGGCGGGCGGCTTCGCCGGGGTGGCCGCGGCGGACGTGTACCTGCGGCACCTCGAGGCGGCGGTGCTGCCGCTGCTGCGCCGCCTCCCCCGTGCCGCGCACCTGGTGAACGCGCGCGGGCGGGTGGCCGCCTCCGCGGACCCGGCGCATCTGGCCGGATCCCTCACCCGGGGCCCCGACTTCGCGGCGGTGATCGAGGACGCGCACGGCGTCGACCACGGCGGCCTGCGGCTGGTGCCGTGCCGGGGCGTGCCGCTCGTCCTCGTGGTGAGCGGACGGCAGGCGGGCGGGGGCGGGTGCGCGGAGGACGGCCCGGGCCGCCCGGCGCCGTCGGCGACCTGAACGCCGGCGGTGCCGGGTCAGGCCTCGGAGTCCGGCACCACGCTGAGGTGACCGGACGGACGGCGGGCGCGGCGCGGCCCGCGCGCGGCCGGAGCGGTACGGCGCGCGTCGCGCAGCACCAGGGTGAGCCGGGTGTACCCGAGGTCCCGCAGGGTCTCGGGGGTCTCCTCGACCACCCGGCAGTCGGTGGTGCCCCAGCGGGGGTCGGGGTGCAGCAGCGGGCGGACGGCGCCGTCGGAGCGGGTGGCCGCGGGGCCGGCCGCGCGGATCCAGTGCGGCAGGCCGTGCCGGTAGGCGGCCTCCATGATGGGGTCCTGGGCGATGTCCCGGCGGATGGCCTGCAGCCCGTGGTCGGGGCCGCGGCGCTCCACGGCGGCCGCGAACTGCGCGAGCATCGGCAGGCACCAGCGGGCCTCGTGGTCGCCGAGGACCGTGCCGGCGTCCGGGTGGAACAGGACGAAACGCAGGAAGTTGTCGCCCGGCATGGCGGACGGGTGCGGGCCGACGCCCCGGAAGAGCGAGGTGTAGGCGCTGTTGGTGAGGATCACGTCCCAGCGGTGGTCGACGACGAAGGACGGGAAGGAGACGGCCTCCAGGAGCGCGGCGTAGTCCTGCAGGTAGGCCTGCGCCTCGGGACGGACGGGAACGGACCGCGGCGCCGGCCGCTGCCCTCCTGCCTGAAATGCCATCGGGAGGTCACCCCTCTTGCCTCTGCGGCCTTCACGCGGCGCCTTGATCCTGCTGCTCAGCGGCATGCCATGTCAACTATCGTGGCATTTCATGACGGTTGACGGCTGGAATTGGCCACAGTTGTGGCGAGACCTGGATGCGGGTTCGGGCAACGGGCTACTCTCCGGGAAGTTCACGGCACCCCGCCCCGTGAGAAGCCTGTGAGAGACGTAGGAGATCTGTCGGTGACGGACGGCATCGAGGATCCGGGCACCACGGCGTCGGTCGTACTGCCGGCGGTGGTCACGCGTGTCACCGCGCTCGCCGACCGGCTCGGCGTGCCCCAGGCGGAGGTCTTCGCCATCGACCGCCTCTCCACGGCCTGCGGCGTGCCCCCGGACGTGGTCAGAGCGCTGCTGAGCGGACGGGACGCGGGCGAACCGGACGTGCAGGCGCGGTTCCTGCAACGGCTCGACCTGCTGCGCCGCACCCGGCTCAAACCGAACGGCCGGCGCTACACGCAGCAGGAGATCGCGGACGGCGCGGGCATGTCCCGCCAGCAGGCGGGCGCCCTCATCAACGGCGACCGGCGCCCCACCATGGAGCACTGCGACGCCCTCCAGCGGTTCTTCCGCGTCCACGCGGGGTTCCTCACCGCGGAGGACCCCGAAGCACTCGCGGGCGCCCTGCAGCGCACCGAGCAGGAGTTGCTGCAACGCCTGGCCGACCGCGAACGGGAGGCGGCGGCGGCCGACGGGGACGCGCTGGAGCGGCTGCTGCAGAACCACGGTGTCCGCGGCATCGCCTGGCGCGCCGCCCAACTGCCCACGGACCAGCACCGGGACAAGGTCGCCGAGTGGCTGGACATGCTCCTGGAGAGCGTCAAACGGCCCGAGGAGTGATCCCGCGCGGCGTCCGGGAGCGGACCGCGCGGAGCCACGGCCCCGGGCTCCTGCCGACGAGGCCGACGCCCCTGCGGCGGGCGGCCGCGACGGCCGTGCGAGCAGGGGACTCGCTGCGCTGAGTGGGCGAACCGGCGCTCGGCACGGGGGCATTGTCAGTGGGGGACGGCAAGCTGGAGGGTGCGCCGCCGTTGTGCGCAGGCGTACCGCGCCGCCCGGGCGACCGGGGGCGTGCGTGACCGTGTGCCGCCGAAACCGGGGAGAGCGTCCCATGCCGACCGCCGTCCTGACCGATCACGAACGCACCGCCGTCCAGGCCTACCTGCGGCTGCTGCACACCGTGCGCGCCGCCTTCGACGGGCCACCGGCCGCCGGACGGCCGCCTCTTGTCCCGCCCGCGGTCCTCGCCGAGGCGGAACAGGCCCTGGCCCGCGCCGGTCTGGCGGGCAACGAGGAGGCGTTCTTCCGGCTGCTGCACGAGTGGTGCCCGCCGGTGCCGTGACCGGCCGCGAGGGGCCCTGGCCGGTTCCGCTCGACGGGCGCCCCCGCTCCCGACCGGGCGGGCGCTCGCGGGACGGCGCGGGCGCTCGCGGGACGGGTCACGGGGCGGGGGCCGCCGGGTGCGGGCAGGACGCGAACCAGGCGCGGGGCGCGAGCCGGGGCGGGCGGGAGCCGGACGCGAGCCTGGCCGGACGCGAGCCTGGCTGAGCGCAGGCCGGGCAGGGCGCAGGCCGGGCAGGGCACGCGCCGTGCACAACCGGGCGGCGCGCAAGCCGCGTAGGGCCGGACCGGGCACAGGCCAGGCCGGGCGCGGCGCAGGTCGGGCGGGAGCTTGGCCGGGCGCAAGCCAGGCAGGGCGCGCGCCGGGCCGCGTAGGGGGCCGGGCCGGGCACGGGCCGTGCACAAGCCGGGCCGCGCGCAAGCCGCGTAGGGTCCGGCCCGGGCCCAGGCCGGACCGATCACGGGCAGGGCGCAAGCCGGGCAAGGCGCAAGCCCAGCCAGGCGCCGCCCGGGCGAGGGCCGCCGTGGCCGGTCGGCGCGTCCCGCCCCCGGGCCGCGACGGGGCCGTTGGGGCCGGTGGGGTCGGCGGGGCGGGCGAACGGGGCTTCAGGAGACCGGCACCGTCACCGCCGTCGCCAGCAGGCCCGCCCGTACGGTCCAGCGGCCGTCGAAACGGGTGAGGCGGTGCTCGCCCAGCAGCGGGCCGGGGACCAGGAGCCGGGCCTGGAAGGAGCCGGTGTGCGGGGTGCCGCCGTCCGTGCGGATGTCCACGTCGGCCTCCTTGAAGTCCAGCCACGCGCCGGTCAGCGGGAACCACGCCTTGTACACGGACTCCTTGGCACTGAACAGCAGCCTGGGCCAGTGGATGTCGGGCCGCCGGCCGCCCAGCAGGTCCAGCCGGCGCCTCTCGTCGGGCAGCGTGACGGCGGGCAGGACCTCTTCCGGGAGCGCCGCGTGGGGCTCGGCGTCGATGCCCAGGGAGGCCACGTCGGTGGCCCGGGCCAGCGCGGCGGCGTAGTAGCCGTCGCAGTGGGTCATGCTGCCGACCAGTCCCGCCGGCCAGCGCGGGGCGCCCCGCTCACCGGGCAGCACGGGCTGTCGCGGTACGCCGAGCTTGTCCATGGCGCGGCGCGCGCACTCCCGCACGGCGGCGAACTCGCGGCGCCGCTTGGCGACCGCGCGCACCACGACCGCCTGCTCCTCGGGGTAGAGCGCGGCGCGGCCGGCTTCCTCGGCGCCGTACGTCTCCACCGCCACCACCGCGTCCGGCAGCAGCTCATCGATCACCGGTCGTGTCCTCCATCGGCAGTACGCGGCGCAGCCTTCCCGGTGGTCCGGGGCGCTCGCGCCACTCGCGGGGGTATCCCACCGACACCTCCTCGAAACGGACGCCCTCGTGCCAGCTGGTCCGCGGTATGTGGAGGTGCCCGTAGACCATGGCGGTCACACGGAACCTGCGGTGCCAGTCGGCGGTCAGCCGGGTGCCGCACCACATGGCGAACTCGGGGTACCGGAGCACGTCCATCGGGTGCCGGTCCAGCGGATAGTGGTTGACGAGCACGGTGGGCAGGTCCTCGGGCAGCGCACCGAGCCGCCGCTCGGTCTCGGCGACCCGCGCCCGGCACCAGGCCTCCCGGCTCGGGTAGGGGTCGGGGTGCAGCAGGTACTCGTCGTTGCAGACGATGCCGGTGCCGTGCGCGTAGGCGAGGCCCTCCTCCTTGGTGGCGCAGCCCTCCGGCAGGAACGAGTAGTCGTACAGGAGGAACAGCGGTGCCACGGCCGCCGGGCCGCCGGGTCCGGTCCAGAGGGGGTAGGGGTCCTCGGGTGTCGTCACGTCCAGTTCGCGGCACAGGTCGACCAGGTGCTCGTAGCGGGCGGCTCCGCGCAGGGTGACGGTGTCGCGCGGGTGGGTCCACAGTTCGTGGTTGCCGGGCGCCCAGATCACCTTGCCAAAGCGGCTCGCGAGCGTCTTCAGGGCCCAGCGGATGTCGGTGACGGTCTCCGCGACGTCTCCCGCGACGATCAGCCAGTCGTCCTCCGAGTCCGGCACGGTCCGCTCGACCAGAGCCCGGTTCTCGCGGTAGCCGATGTGCAGGTCGCTGACGGCGAGCAGCCGCCCGGAACCACCGCTCGTCGCCGTCACCCCGTGCCCCCCGTCAGCCACTCGACGCGCACCACCACAACACACCCGGCCGCGTGCGGACAAGGAGGAGTCCGGTATCCGGCCACCGCGGTGGCCGGATTCGGGGTGCGCGCACGACGGACCGTCACCTTCGCGGCCCCGGGTGAGCCCCGGATCCTTCCTCCGGATTTTTTCCCGGATTTCTTTCTCCGGGGGTGTATCAGGCCCCGCGTCAGCGACTCTCAAGGGTGGGGGACGCGGGGAGCACGGGGGAGCCGCGGGGAACGGGGGGCGGGACGGTCGGTCGCCGGACGGGGGAGCGGCCGACCGCCCCGGCGCGTGGTCCGCGCCCGACTAGGTCAGGTAGGCCAGGCCCGGGTGGACCCGCACGTACTCCTCGACCAGGGTGCGGGCCACGGTCACGGAGTCGACCAGCGGGTGCAGGGCGAAGGCCTTCACCGCCGTCGCGCGCGAGCCGGAGTCGGCCGCGGCGAGCACCTCGCGCTCGACCGCCTTGACCGCGCACACCAGCCCGGTGGCGTGGCCGGGCAGCGGCTCGGCCGCCACCGGGTGCGCGCCGTTTGCGTCGACCAGGCAGGGCACCTCGATCACCGCCTCGGAGTCGAGCGCCGCCAGCGTGCCGCGGTTGCGGACGTTGAGGATGAGGGTGGTGCGTTCGTCGCGGGCGACGGCCCGCATCAGGGCGAGGGCGACCTTCTCGTAGCCGCCGGAGAGGTCGTCGGCCTCCCGCTCGCCCGCCCCGGCGGCCTCCCTGTTCTCCGCCATGTAGGTGGCCTCGCGCTCGGCGCGGGTACGGTTCCAGGCGTCCAGCGCGGGGGCGTCCGGGGCGCGCAGTTCCTCGTAGAACCGGGCCTGCTGCTCGTGCAGGAAGGCCCCGCGCGTGCGTTCCGCGCGCTGGTAGGCGTGCACGGCCTCGCGGCCGAAGTAGTAGTAGTGCAGGTACTCGTTGGGGATCGCGCCCAGGGACCGCAGCCATTCGGCGCCGAAGAGCCGGCCCTCCTCGAAGGAGCCGAGCAGGCCGGGATCGGCGAGCAGGCGCGGGAGTTCGTCCCGGCCCGCGACCCGCAGACCGCGCACCCAGCCGAGGTGGTTGAGCCCGACGTAGTCGATCCACGCCTCACGCGGGTCCGCGCCGAGCACCCGGGCGATACGGCGGCCGAGGCCGACCGGTGAGTCGCAGATGCCGATGACCCGGTCGCCGAGGTGGCGGGACATCGCCTCGGTGACCAGTCCGGCCGGGTTGGTGAAGTTGATGACCCAGGCGTCGGGTGCGAGGCGGGCCACCCGCCGGGCGATGTCGACGGCGACGGGCACGGTGCGCAGCCCGTAGGCGATCCCGCCCGCGCCGACGGTCTCCTGGCCGAGCACGCCCTGCGCGAGCGCCACCCGTTCGTCGTTCGCCCGCCCTTCCAGACCGCCCACCCGGATCGCGGAGAACACGAAATCGGCGCCGCGCAGCGCCTCGTCCAGGTCGGTGGTGGCCCGCACCCGGGGGGCGTCGGGCACCGCGGCGGCCTGCTCGGCCAGGACCCGGGTGACCGCGGACAGCCGTCCGGCGTCGAGGTCGTGCAGCACGACCTCGGTGACCCGGCCCTCGGCCCGGTCCGCGAGCAGTGCCCCGTACACGAGCGGCACCCTGAACCCGCCGCCGCCCAGAATCGTCAGCCTCACCCTCGCACCTCTCCGCCACGGCCCTGCCCGGCCGCCGTGTCCACCACCCGGCCGGTGCCCGCACCTCACGCACCCTACTCGGCGCCCGCCGCCCGCCCGCGAACCCCGGCCGCCCCGCCCCCGGCCCGGCCGGCCCCCAAGCCTCCGCGCGCCGGTCTCTCGCCGTGCGCGGGCCGCAAACCGCTGACCCGGCGCCCGATACGTGATTCCATTCGAATCCCCACCCCCTACGTATCGGCAGGGACCTGATGAGACGTCAACTGTTCGCCCTGGCCGTCCTGTCGGCGGCCGTCACGCTCGGTGCGGCGACCTCCGCGGCGGCGGCCGGACCGGCCTGGCAGGAGACCGGCACCTCGCACGTCGACTCGCTGAGCGGCAGTCAGGGACTCGCCAGCCGCGCGGACGGCTCGCTGGTGTACCGGGGCCTCGCCTCGGTCCCGCTGGACCTTCGCGTCAAGGGCTGGAACCACGTCGGCGACCCGGACATCGCGCAGGGTGACGTCTTCGACGCCTACCAGGGCGCGGACTCGGCGACGTCCAAGATGTTCGCCGTCACCACCCCGGACGGCAAGCGCTACGAGTACGTCCACCCGCTCGACGCGGGCGAGAAGGTGAACAACTCCTTCGCCGCCGTCTCGCCCGACGGGCAGTGGCTGGTGTCGGGCGAGTGGGGCGACCAGAACCGGCTCCAGGTCTTCCCCGCCCCGCTGCTCAACCCCTCCACCCCGCGCACCGGCGGCACACTGCCGCAGGCCCCGCAGATCAGTCTCGACAAGCCCGTACGGGACATCCAGGGCTGCGACTTCGTCGACGACACCCGGCTGCTGTGCGCGTCGGACGACGGTTCGAGGACGCTGTTCCCCGAGGACCGGCCGCTGCTCCAGGTGGACCTGGAGCACAAGCTGGACGGCGGCCCGGTGACCGGGCACGTCTCCAGCCTGTTCGCGCTGCCCCAACGCAGCGTCTGCTCCGGCGCGTTCGAGGCGGAGGGCGTCGACTACGACGCCTCCCGCGGCACCCTGCGCACGGAGGTCGTCCCGCCGGGCGTGTGCAAGGTGGCGACGACGGTGTACGCGTACCGCCTCGGATAGGCGGACCGGCGGACCGACCGGACGGCGGCGGCACAGGACCCGCCGCCGTCCGCGTCTTCCGGTGCGGGCGTGCCCGGGCGCGAGCGGACCCGGGCGCAGAGCGGGCGCCGGCGAACCCGCACGCGGGCGCGTCCGGGCACGAGCGAACCCGCACGCGGGCGCGTCCCAGCGCGGGCGCCCTCATTCGTTGCGGGCGCGGGCGTGCGCTCCCGCCCCACCCGGCATCCGGGATCCGCACCCGGCCGCCACCTCCCGATCCCCGTCACGCCCCCCCCCCCCCCCCCCCCCCCCCCCCCCCGGCCCCCCCCCCCCCCCCCCCCCCCCCCGGCGCACCCACCGCTTGAGAGCGCTCTCAGAACGTCCGTTCCCCCCGACTCCCCACCGTGAGGCTCCCATGAGCGATCCTTCCGGCACCTTCGCCGACGCCCCCGTCGGCACCCCCCGCAGACGACGCTCCGCGCGCCGCGCCCTCGTCGCGGTCCTCGGCACGCTCGGTCTGGCAGCGGCTCTCGCCACCGCGGCGACCCTTCCCGCGGACGCTTCGGCGCCCGCTCCCCCTTCCGGCTGGACGCAGGTCTTCCTCGACGACTTCAACGGCGCCGCCGGCTCCGGTGTGAACACCGCCGACTGGCAGTACGACACCGGGACGTCCTACCCGGGCGGTGCGGCCAACTGGGGCACCGGCGAGGTCGAGTCGATGACCTCCTCCACCAGCAACGTCGCGCTCGACGGCAGCGGCAACCTGCTCATCACCCCGCGCCGGGACGCCTCGGGTCACTGGACCTCGGGCCGGATCGAGACCACCCGCACCGACTTCCAGCCCCCGGCCGGCGGCAAGCTGCGCGTGCAGTCCCGCATCCAGCTGCCGAACGTCACCGGCGCGGCCGCCAAGGGCTACTGGCCGGCCTTCTGGATGCTGGGCTCGCCCTTCCGGGGCAACTACTGGAACTGGCCCGGCATCGGCGAGCTGGACATCATGGAGAACGTCCAGGGCCTCAACACCGACTGGGCGACGATGCACTGCGGCACCAGCCCGGGCGGCCCCTGCAACGAGACGACCGGCATCGGCGGTTCCACCGCCTGCCCCGGCGCCACCTGCCAGGCCGGCTTCCACACGTACGCGATGGAGTGGGACCGGTCCACCAGCCCGGAGCAGATCCGCTTCTCCGTCGACAACGTCACCTTCCACACCGTGAGGGCCGATCAGGTCGACGCGACGACCTGGGCGAACGCCACGAACCACGGCTTCTTCGTCATCCTGAACGTGGCCATGGGCGGCGGCTTCCCCGGCGCGTTCGGCGGCGGCCCGGACAGCGGCACCGAGCCCGGCCACTCCATGGTGGTGGACTACGTGCAGGTGCTGCGCTCCTCGGGCGGCGGGGACGGCGGCACCACTCCCCCGCCCACCGGAAACCGCGACGCCTACAGCCCCGTACAGGCCGAGTCGTACGACGGCCAGAGCGGGGTGAACACCGAGGCGACCACCGACTCCGGCGGCGGCCAGGACATCGGGTCGATCGCCAACGGCGACTGGGCCCTCTACAAGGGCGTCAACTTCGGTTCGAACGCGGCCAGGCAGTTCTACGCGCGGGTCGCGAGCGGGGCCGCGGGCGGCGTCAGCGGCCTGGTCGAGGTACGCCTGGACAGCCGGAGCAACGCGCCGGTGGGGAGTTTCGCGCTGGCGAACACCGGGGGCTGGCAGTCGTGGCGGACGGTGCCGGCGAACATCAGCGCGGTGACCGGCACGCACGACGTCTACCTCACCTTCACCAGTGGCCAGCCGGCCGACTTCGTGAACGTCAACTGGTTCGACTTCGGCCACTGAGCGCCGTCCGCACCGCGGCTTTTGCCGGGGCCCCGCACAGCCGTGCGGGGCCCCGGCCTGTCCGGGCGCGGGATCCGTCGCCGGGTCAGCGCAGTTCGGCCCGGAAGGCCACGGGGGTCTGGCCCGTGTGCAGGTGGAAGAACTTCGAGAAGTTGGCCGCGTCCGGGAAGCCCACCGCGGCGCCGACGCGGCCGATGGGCAGCCCGGTGTGCGCGAGGAGGCGCTTGGCCTCCAGGATCACCCGCTTGTCGATGAAGCCCTTGGGGGTCTCCCCGGTGGCGGCCCGCACGGCGCGTACGAGGGTGCGGCGGGAGTACCCGAGGGCGTCGGCGTAGGCGCTGACGCTGTGGTTGGTGGTGAAGCCCTGCTCGACCGCGTCGCGGAACAGGGTGAAGGTGGTGTCGGCCTGCTGCCGCGTGGCCTCCGCCGAGCTGGCCGCGAGATGGGCCAGGCGGAGCAGGAACGCGGTCAGCGAGTGCCGCAGCACCGCGGTGTGCAGGCTCAGCGGCAGGGTGGCGGTGTCCTCGTACTCGCGGCGCAGTTGAGCGAGCGCCGCCTTCAGCGCCTCGCGCCGGGCCGCGTCCGGGTGCAGCAGCGGCGGCAGGTCGTAGCGGTACAGGCCGGTGGCCTCGACGGTGGCACGGGGCAGGAAGCCGGGCTGCATGGTGAGGACGGTTCCGCGGTACTCGTCCGTGCGGGAGAAGCGATGGGCCTGTCCGGGGCGGATCCACAGCACGTCACCGGCGGCGGCCTGGTACTCGGCGAAGTCGACCATGTGCCGGACGGGGCCGTCGTCGAAGAGCATGACGACGTGGAAGTCGATGCGGTGGACACGGTGGAGAGGAGCCTCGGAGTGCCAGGTGTGCCCGGCGCCCATGGGGCCTATCTGCAGTCCGACGCCGCCGAGGCTGAGGTCGACCGGGAAGGGGAACGTCCGGATCCCCTCGTCCGCCCCCGCGCCGCCTCCGCCGGCACCCGCGCCGGCACCGGCGCCCGTGCCCGCGCCGGTGTCCCCGCCGCTCCCGGCGCCTCTTCCCGCGCCCTCGGCGCCCTCGGCGCCCTCATGGGTGATTGCGTCCGCCATGTCCTTCTCGTACCGCCTTGACCGCCCACCGGGCGGACCGAGTGATCCAACCGTGTCCCACTTTCACCACAGGCTGACACACAGAGACCTTCCGGCAAAAAAGTCTGACTTTTAAGTTCGAACACGTCCGGCAGCAATCCAGCTTCTTCCGAGGACTTCTTGAAGATGAACGAGCAGACAACCGTCCCCTTCGAGTGGACCGACCTCGACCGGCGTGCCGTCGACACCGCCCGCCTGCTGGCGGCCGATGCCGTGCAGAAGGTCGGCAACGGGCACCCCGGCACCGCGATGGCGCTGGCCCCGGCCGCCTACACGATCTTTCAGAAGCTGATGCGGCACGATCCGTCCGACCCGGAGTGGACCGGCCGTGACCGCTTCGTCCTCTCCCCCGGCCACACCTCGCTGACGCTGTACACCCAGCTCTTCCTCGCGGGGTACGAGCTGGACCTGGACGACCTGAAGGCGTTCCGCACCTACGGTTCGAAGACGCCCGGTCACCCTGAGTACGGACACACGGCGGGCGTGGAGACCACCACCGGCCCGCTCGGCCAGGGCGCCGCGATGGCGGTCGGCATGGCGATGGCCGCCCGCTACGAACGCGGCCTGTTCGACCCGGACGCGCCCGAGGGCACCTCGCCCTTCGACCACACCGTCTGGGCGATCGTCTCCGACGGCGACCTGGAGGAGGGCGTCTCGGCGGAGGCCTCCTCGCTGGCCGGGCACCAGAAGCTCGGCAACCTGGTCTTCCTCTACGACGACAACCACATCTCCATCGAGGGCGACACCGCCACCGCCTTCTCCGAGGACGTGCTGAAGCGCTACGAGGCCTACGGCTGGCACACCCAGCGCGTCGAGCCGGACGAGAACGGCGACATCGACGTCCACGCCCTGTACGCGGCGCTGTCGGCCGCCAGGGCCGAGACGTCCCGTCCCTCGATCGTGGCGATGCGCACGATCATCGCCTGGCCCGCCCCGAACGCGCAGAACACCGAGGCCTCGCACGGCTCGGCGCTCGGCGCCGACGAGATCGCCGCCACCAAGCGCGTCCTCGGCTTCGACCCGGAGCAGTCCTTCCAGGTCGAGGAGGCCGTCCTCGCGCACACCCGGCGGGCCCTGGACCGGGGCGCCGAGGCGCACGCCGCCTGGGACAAGCAGCTCGACAAGTGGCGCGGCGCCCAGCCGGAGCGGGCCGCGCTGCTCGACCGGATCGTGGCCGGCAAGCTGCCCGAGGGCTGGCAGGACGCGCTGCCCGTGTTCGAGGAGGGCAAGTCCCTCGCCACCCGCGCGGCCTCCGGCAAGGTGCTCCAGGCTCTCGGCGCGGTGCTGCCCGAGCTGTGGGGCGGCTCCGCCGACCTGGCCGGCTCGAACAACACTACGATCGACAAGACGTCGTCGTTCCTGCCCGAGGGCAACCCGCTGCCGGGAGCGAGCCCCTACGGCCGCACCGTCCACTTCGGCATCCGCGAGTTCTCCATGGCCGCGGAGATGAACGGCATCGCCCTGCACGGCAACACCCGCATCTACGGCGGCACCTTCCTGGTGTTCTCCGACTACATGCGCAACGCGGTGCGGCTGTCCGCGCTGATGCAGCTCCCGGTGACGTACGTGTGGACACACGACTCCGTCGGCCTGGGCGAGGACGGCCCCACCCACCAGCCGGTCGAGCACCTCGCCTCGCTGCGCGCCATCCCCGGCCTCAACGTGGTCCGCCCCGCCGACGCCAGGCTCCGAGGTGCAGCTCGCCGTGGCCGCCCGCGAGACGCTGGAGGCCGAGGGGACCGCCACCCGCGTGGTGTCGATGCCGTCCGTGGAATGGTTCGAGGAGCAGCCGCGCGAGTACCGCGAGCGGGTGCTGCCGCCGTCGGTGCGGGCGCGGGTCGCCGTGGAGGCCGGCATCAATCTGACGTGGTACCGCTTCACAGGTGACGCAGGGCGCATCGTCTCCCTCGAACACTTCGGTGCCTCCGCCGACGCCGCGACCCTGTTCGCCGAGTACGGCTTCACCCCCGAGAACGTCGCCGCTGCGGCCCGCGCCTCGCTGGCCGCCGCGCGCGCATGATCCGCACGCAACAAGGAAGATGATCACTGTGAGCGAAGCAACCGCGACCGCCGGAGCGCTGGGGCGCCTGTCCGAGCAGGGCGTGTCGATCTGGCTGGACGACCTGTCGCGGCGTCGGATCGACTCCGGCAATCTGGCCGGGCTGCTGGCGGACAAGCACGTCGTGGGCGTCACCACGAACCCGTCGATCTTCCAGGCCGCCATCGGTTCCGGCGAGGGCTACGAGGAACAGCTCGCCGACCTGGCGGTGCGCGGCGTCACGGTCGACGAGGCCGTGCGCATGATGACCACCGCCGACGTGCGGGCCGCCGCCGACGTGCTGCGCGGTGTCCACGACGCGACCGGCGGCCGGGACGGCCGGGTCTCCATCGAGGTCGACCCGCGCCTGGCCCACGACACGGCGGCGACCGTCGCCGAGGCCCGCCAGCTGGCCTGGCTGGTGGACCGCCCGAACGTGATGATCAAGATTCCCGCCACCCGTGCGGGTCTGCCGGCCATCACCGAGGTCGTCGGAGCGGGTATCAGTGTCAATGTGACGCTGATCTTCTCCCTGGAGCGCTACCGCGAGGTCATGGACGCCTACCTCGCCGGTCTGGAGAAGGCGCGTGCCGCGGGCCTGGACCTGTCGCGCATCCACTCCGTCGCCTCCTTCTTCGTCTCCCGGGTGGACTCCGAGATCGACAAGCGGCTGACCCTGCTGGGCACCGGCGAGGCGCTGGCGCTCAAGGGCAGGGCCGCGCTGGCGAACGCCCGGCTGGCCTACGAGGCGTACGAGCAGGTGTTCGGTTCTGTGGACGGCGCGACCCGGCCGGGCGAGCGCTTCGCCGCGCTCGCGGAGGCGGGCGCCAACGCGCAGCGTCCCCTGTGGGCGTCGACCGGGGTGAAGGATCCGGCGTACAAGGACACCCTGTACGTGGACGAGCTGGTCGCCCCCGGCACGGTGAACACCATGCCGGAGGCCACGCTGAACGCCACCGCCGACCACGGCGAGATCACCGGGGACACGGTGACCGGCGGTTACGAGCAGGCCCGCGCGGACCTCGCGGCGGTCGGGCGGCTGGGGATCTCCTACGACGAGGTCGTCCAGCAGCTCGAGGACGAGGGTGTCGCCAAGTTCGAGACGGCCTGGCAGGACCTGCTGGACGCGGTCACGAAGTCCTTGAACAGCAAGGGAGCTGACGCGGAATGAGCAAGAAGCCCGCCGAGCCGGCGGCGAGCCCGTCGCCGGACGCCGGGGCCGAGGAGCCGAGCCCCAAGGCCATGCAGTCCACCGCACCGGCCCCCGCGGCCACCGAGCCGGAGACACCCGGGGCGAAGGCGGCGTCCGCCGCCGTGCGCGTCCCGGTCGTCCCGGCCGCCGACTGGGTGAACCCGCTGCGCGACGCGCGGGACCGCCGGCTGCCCAGGATCGCGGGCCCCTCCGGGCTCGTCATCTTCGGCGTCACCGGCGACCTGTCCCGCAAGAAGCTGATGCCGGCCGTCTACGACCTGGCCAACCGCGGTCTGCTGCCGCCGGGCTTCTCGCTGGTCGGCTTCGCCCGCCGGGACTGGGAGAACCAGGACTTCGCGCAGGTCGTGCACGACGCCGTCAAGGAGCACGCGCGCACCCCCTTCCGCGAGGAGGTCTGGCAGCAGCTCGCCGAGGGCATGCGGTTCATCCCCGGCGACTTCGACGACGACACCGCGTTCAAGCAGCTGCGCGGGGCGGTGGAGGAGCTGGACGCCTCCCGGGGCACCGGCGGCAACTTCGCCTTCTACCTCTCGGTACCGCCGAAGTTCTTCCCCAAGGTCGTGCAGCAGCTCAAGAAGCACGGTCTGGCGGAGGGGCCGGACGGGTCCTGGCGGCGCGCGGTCATCGAGAAGCCGTTCGGCCACGACCTGGCCAGCGCCCGCGAGCTGAACCGGATCGTGCACGAGGTCTTCGACCCGGAGCAGGTCTTCCGCATCGACCACTACCTGGGCAAGGAGACCGTCCAGAACATCCTGGCGCTGCGCTTCGCCAACCAGATGTACGAGCCGATCTGGAACCGGTCGTACGTCGACCACGTGCAGATCACCATGGCCGAGGACATCGGCATCGGCGGCCGGGCCGGGTACTACGACGGCATCGGCGCCGCCCGTGACGTCATCCAGAACCACCTGCTCCAGCTGATGGCGCTCACCGCGATGGAGGAACCCATCGCGTTCGACGCCGAGGCGCTGCTCACCGAGAAGCTGAAGGTGCTCAAGTCGGTGCGGCTGCCCGAGGACCTGGGCGCCCACACCGTGCGCGCCCAGTACGCGCAGGGCTGGCAGGGCGGCGCGAAGGTGCCCGGCTACCTCCAGGAGGAGGGCATCGACCCGCAGTCGAAGACCGACACCTATGCGGCGGTCAAGCTGGGGATCGACAACCGCCGCTGGGCCGGGGTGCCGTTCTACCTGCGCACCGGCAAGCGGCTGGGCCGCCGGGTCACCGAGATCGCGGTGGTCTTCAAGCGGGCGCCGCACTCCCCGTTCGACTCCACGGCCACCGAGGAGCTGGGCGAGAACGCCATCGTGATCCGCGTCCAGCCCGACGAGGGCATGACGGTCCGGTTCGGCTCGAAGGTGCCGGGCACCTCCATGGAGATCCGGGACGTGACGATGGACTTCGCCTACGGCGAGTCCTTCACGGAGTCCAGCCCGGAGGCGTACGAACGCCTCATCCTGGACGTGCTGCTCGGTGACGCGAACCTGTTCCCCCGTCACCAGGAAGTGGAAGAGTCCTGGAAGATCCTCGACCCGATCGAGGCCTACTGGGACGAGCACGGCAGGCCCGCCCAGTACCCGTCGGGCACCTGGGGTCCGCGGGAAGCCGACGAGATGCTCGCACGAGACGGACGGAGCTGGCGCAGGCCATGAAGATCGACCTGACCGACACCACGGCAAGCAAGATCAACAAGGCGCTGGTGCAGGGCCGCCGCGCCATCGGCACGCCCGCCGTGGGCATGGTCCTGACGATGGTGATCGTCGCGGACGAGGAGAACGCCTACGACTCGATCAAGGCGGCCGAGGACGCCTCGCGCGAGCACCCCTCGCGCACCCTGGTCGTGATCAAGCGGCACGCGCGCACCCTGCGCGACCGCACCCACTCGCGGCTGGACGCCGAGGTCCGGGTCGGCTCGGAGGCCGGCACCGGCGAGACGGTGGTGCTGCGCACCTACGGCGAGGTCTCCGACCACGCCGACTCGGTGGTCCTGCCGCTGCTGCTGCCGGACGCGCCGGTGGTGGTGTGGTGGCCGGTGGAGGCGCCCGACAACCCCTCCGCGGACCCGCTGGGCGCGCTGGCCCAGCGCCGGATCACCGACCTGTACGCCTTCGAGAAGCCGCTGGAGGTCCTCGAGACCCGGGCGCGCCACTACGCCCCCGGCGACACCGACCTCGCCTGGACCCGGCTCACGCTGTGGCGTTCGATGCTCGCGGCGGCGCTGGACCAGGCCCGCGTGCGGGTGACCTCGGCGGCCGTGGAGGCCGAGGCGGAGAACCCGAGCGCCGAGCTGCTGGCCCGCTGGCTGGAGGCCCGCCTGGGCGTCACCGTGGACCGGGTCGGCAGCGCCGGCCCGTTCGTGACGGCCGTGCGCCTGGGCACCGCCGACGGCGAGATCGTCATCGACCGGCCCGAGGGACCGCTGGCCACGCTGAGCCTGCCCGGCCAGCCCTCGCGCACCCTCGCCCTCAAGGTCCGTCCCACCTCCGAACTCATCGCCGAGGAGCTGCGCCGCCTCGACGCCGACGAGATGTACGCCGTGGCCCTGCGGGGCGACGGGATCAAGGAGACCGTCTGACATGTCCGACACCCCCAAGCTGACCCGGCGTCCCGAGTGGACCGCCCTGGAGGACCACCGCGCCCAGTGGCAGCCGCACCTGCGGGAGCTGTTCGCCGAGGACCCCTCCCGCGCGGAGCGCTACACCGTGCGCGTCGGTGATCTGCGCATCGACTACTCCAAGCACCTGGTCACCGACGAGACCCTGCGGCTGCTGCGCGAACTGGCCGAGGCCACGGACGTGTTCGGGCTGCGCGACGCCATGTTCCGCGGTGAGAAGATCAACATCACCGAGAACCGGGCCGTGCTGCACACCGCGCTGCGCGCCCCGCGGGACGCTGTGATCGAGGTCGACGGCGAGAACGTGGTGCCGAAGGTGCACGCGGTCCTCGACAAGATGGCCGCCTTCGCCGAGCGGGTCCGCTCCGGCGAGTGGACCGGCCACACCGGCAAGCGCATCCGCAACATCGTCAACATCGGCATCGGCGGTTCCGACCTGGGCCCGGCGATGGCGTACGAGGTGCTGCGGTCCTACACCGACCGCGGCCTGACGGTGCGGTTCGTCTCCAACGTCGACGGCGCCGACCTGCACGAGGCGACCCGCGACCTGGACCCGGCCGAGACGCTGTTCATCGTGGCGTCCAAGACGTTCACGACGATCGAGACGATCACCAACGCCACCTCGGCGCGCGACTGGCTGCTCAGGGGGCTGGGCGGCGAGGACAAGGCGGTCGCCAAGCACTTCGTGGCGTTGTCGACGAACGCGGAGAAGGTCGCCGGGTTCGGTATCGACGTGGACAACATGTTCGAGTTCTGGGACTGGGTCGGCGGCCGGTACTCGTACGACTCCGCGATCGGTCTGTCCCTGATGATCGCGATCGGCCCGGACCGCTTCCGCGAGATGCTGGACGGCTTCCGCATCGTCGACGACCACTTCCGCAACGCGCCCGCCGAGGCCAACGCCCCGCTCATCCTGGGTCTGCTGGGCATCTGGTACGGCAACTTCTTCGACGCGCAGACGCACGCCGTCCTGCCGTACTCGCACTACCTGTCGAAGTTCACCGCCTACCTCCAGCAGCTCGACATGGAGTCCAACGGCAAGTCGGTCCAGCGCGACGGCGAACCGGTCGAGTGGCAGACCGGCCCGGTGGTCTGGGGCACCCCCGGCACCAACGGGCAGCACGCCTACTACCAGCTGATCCACCAGGGCACCAAGCTCATCCCGGCCGACCTGATCGGCTTCGCCAACCCGGTGGCCGAGCTGAGCGGCGAACTCAAGGCGCAGCACGACCTGCTCATGGCCAACCTGTTCGCCCAGGGCCAGGCGCTGGCCTTCGGCAAGACCGCCGACGAGGTGCGCGCCGAGGGTGTGCCCGAGGAGCAGGTCGCGCACCGCACCTTCCACGGCAACCACCCGACCACGACCCTCCTGGCCGCCGAGCTGACCCCGTCGGTCCTCGGCCAGCTGATCGCCCTCTACGAGCACAAGGTGTTCGTCCAGGGCGCCGTCTGGAACATCGACTCCTTCGACCAGTGGGGTGTCGAACTCGGCAAGGTGCTGGCCAAGCGCGTCGAGCCCGCCCTGACCGAGGGCGCGGAGGTGCCCGGTCTGGACCCGTCCACCGCCGCCCTCGTGGCCGCCTACCGCGAACTCAAGGAGAGCTGACATGGCATCGATGCAGATGGGCCTCATCGGCCTCGGCAAGATGGGCGGCAACATGCGGGAACGCCTCCGCAACGCCGGCCACACGGTCATCGGCTACGACCGCAACCCCGAGGTCTCCGACGTCCCCAGCATGGTCGACCTCGTCGACCAGCTCGCCCAGCCCCGGGTGATCTGGGTGATGGTCCCGGCCGGCGGTGCCACGCAGCACGTCATCGACCAGCTGGCGACCCTGCTCAAGCCCGGTGACGTGGTCGTCGACGGCGGCAACTCCCGCTGGACGGACGACGAGAAGCACGCCAAGCAGCTGCACGCGCGGGGCATCGGCTTCGTCGACGCGGGCGTCTCCGGCGGTGTGTGGGGCCTCAAGAACGGCTACGCGCTCATGGTCGGCGGCGACAAGGAGCACGTCGACCGCCTGAAGCCGATCTTCGACGCGCTCAAGCCCGAGGGCCCCTACGGATACGTCCACGCGGGCAGGGTCGGCGCGGGCCACTTCGCGAAGATGGTCCACAACGGCATCGAGTACGCGATGATGCAGGCCTACGCCGAGGGCTGGGAGCTGCTC
>NZ_JOIY01000058.1 GCF_000720185.1 Streptomyces sp. NRRL S-340
CCAACCCGACACCAACACACCCCCCAGCCGCTGGCTCGCCAGCACCCCCAACATCCTCACCAACAACACCCACGGCGAACCCCACCACCAACTCCGCACACTGGGCGGGCACGTACAGGCCTCCGACCTGACCAGCTACACCATCATCGACCAGAACGGCCGCCACCTCGGACGAGCCCACCTGACACCCACCGACTGGCTCATCAGAGAGCCGGGCTCTTCAGCGCTCGCCCTCCGAACCCACTACGCGCCTGCCAGGATCATCTACTCAGCCGACGGCAGGCAGGGCCTGGACATCATGAACGTCCCCCAGGTCCAACTTCCCTGGGCGACCACCGGCCGGCGATCCGCGCCCTACTTCTACATGGCTCATGGGAGCTACAACCGCGTCCCTGTACACGACTCACGCGGCAACACCCACTCACTGACGGGAGAGGGACTCGGCAATCTCCTGAAGCGACGGCCCAGCCTGCAATTCGACCGCGACCGGGAAATCGTCCTCGTCTCCTGCAACACCGCAGCCCCCGCACCCGACGGAACAGTCATCGCGCAACAGGTCGCCGACATCACCGGACGCACCGTCCACGCCCCCTGGGGCGCCACGACACCAGACCTGGAAACAGCACACCACGAAGGCTGGCGGACCTTCCGCCCCCAGTCCGAGCACCAACAACCCCACTCGTCCCGCCCCCGCCCCGCAGGGCCCCCGCGCCCCCGAGCACTGCCACAGCCCCCCGCACACCCGAACAACGTCCGCTACCACATCAACTCAGCTCCCTCCGGGGACGACCCCATGCCCGCAACCGGCAACGACGGCCCCAGCCCGAGCCGATCCGGAGCCTCCACCGATCACCACCTCGCCGCCCAGCCCTACAGCCAGGCCGTCTTCGATCACAACCTGTCCGTGACGGGGCTGGACTACCGGCACGACGAGCGCGGCCACATGATCGCTTCACTGCGCAGGCTGATCACAACGGGATACACGGTCCTCACCGGCCCGGTCCCGCCCGAGGCGCAACCTGACGCGCGCGGAGCCGTCGGACTTTGGCAGCGTTCCGGCATGCCCCCCTTCGTCATCGCAGCAAACCTCACTGCTGGCCGCGTCACCATGAACACCCCCCACGGCCTGCGCACGTACACCGCCGAACAGTTCGCCGACCACCTCGCGACCACCCCCGCCCTCCAGCAGCACCCCACCGGACCGATCGTCCTGCTCATCCCCCACGCCGCCGCCGGCGGCATGCACCTGCCCCGCACCATCGCCGCCCACAACACCCACGGCGAACCCCGCCACCAACTTTCCACACTGGGCGGGCACGTACAGGAAAACGATCTGACGACCTATACCCTCGTCGACGAAAACGGCCACCACCTCGGGCGGGCCACATTCTCGACCTCGGAGTGGCTTGATCGAGTATCGGACTCTGTTAATTATGGACGCCAATCGACATACCACTACGGCAAGTCCACGCAGAACGGAACGATCGAAGCAATAGACCCTCATTTCCCTCTCCCCTGGGTGAACACAAGCCGACAGAAACCTCCTTACTTCTTCGCCAGTCACGGTACGCGCCAGAATGTCTGGGCTTATGACTCACAGGGCCGCAAACATGAACTGACCGGCCCAGGGATCGGCAATCTACTGAAAAGGCGCCCCAGCCTTCAGCTCGATCAGGATCGGGAAATCGTTCTTCTCGTCTGCAGCGTCGCAGCGCCGGGGCAGGACGGAACAGTTATCGCGCAACAGGTTGCCGACATCACCGGCCGTACCGTATACGCTCCATCGGGCAGGGTCGCTCACGATGCTTCCATCGTGGAAGAGGGCAGTTGGCACACCTTCCGCCCCCACGCCCAACGTCCGCAGGCCGAAACTCCCATTTCCCCGTCACCTGAAACCCACAGCGGTGAGAGAGAGGGCCACGCCCGAGGCACGTCACGGTCCCAGCCGCAGCAACTCAAGCACACGGCAGCCGAAGAGACCTCTCCACAGGAACAGCCAGGTGTCACTGCACCGCAAGGCTCCTGGGCCCATAGCCGATCGGCGACCTCTCCTGGTGTCCCACACTCGCTTGAGACCTCGGCTTTTGCTTTTGCAGAGCGCCCACCAACTTTCGAAGAAATTTCCCGTTCAGCAGTCATGAGTCAATGGGTGGTCAGCCACGGTGAGCTGATCACAGGCGTTGACTACCGTTACGGAGGTGACGGCCGATTGGCGACTGCGATCGATCCACCAATTACCGAGAGGTTCCTTCACTACAATACGCCCCAGCTACCTAACGAGGTACGCCAAGGCATTAGGGGAGCGGCGTCCCCGTGGGGTGACGTTGCGCCCATAATGGTAATCGCTGACAGATCTTCCTTCGGCGTGGCAGTAACCTCTCTCAGTGGACCGACAGAGATATCTTTCGAGAATTTTTCCAGGCACGTGCGCAAGGTCATTGAGTATCACGGGTTTCCAGCAGGCGCTCCTGTAGTTCTCGTGATGCCGTATGCTGCGGCGGGACGGATCGAGTTGCCTCGCATTTTGGCAGCCCATACCGGCAGAGATGTATGGGCCAGCGACGGACCAGTCGCGCTTTTGAAGGAAAACGGGCGAGGAGCAGCGACTACCTGGATTGTGCAGCATGAACCGGCCGGCATCGCCGTAAGCCGTTGGATCGTCAGTCGACCGGGCGCTCTCAACTCGTTCGCCGACCAACCCGAGCGCATTCATCTGACGGCCACCACCGGAGAGACCGTTCCCGCCTCGGCCCTCCTGACTCACACGCTCATCAACGAACGCGGAGAACCCATCGGTCAGGCCGTCGACACAGCGGAGGATTGGCCTCTTTTCGAGGAGGAACTGCGTGAGCTGAACAGGGTGACGACCTACCGGACAGGTGAGGGATACCTCACCGAGCAGGGCCGCGGAGCCGTACGCGCCCGCCCGAACGCGCCGTACCGCGCTCTGCCCTGGGTGCGGGCGGGTGAGCAATCCACCCCGTACTTCTTCGTGACTCATGGAGACATGGGGGTGCTCAAATTGCCCACCCGCACAGGCACCATCCTGCCCATGCCCGGGGAGCAAGTGGGCCGCTTGCTCGCCCAGGTGCCGTTGATCTCGCAGCGACCGTACGCTTCGATCGTTCTCGCCGCGTGTTTCAGCGGTTACGACGCAGAGAACCCGTTGAACAGCGTTGCCCAGCGAGTGGCTGATGTCACCGGTCGCACGGTGCACGCGCCTTGGTCCAAGGTGTCCAACGCCTTGAGCCTGGTCGAGGGCCATGGCGACCAAGAGGGCTACTGGTTCACCTACCGTCCCCGGCAAGCGGCGCCCCGTCCCGGAATCGGTCACCCCGGGCAACCACTCCCCCCGCACCGAACCGTCGCCGGGCCCATCCGGGGTCACGCCCGGTCCGGTTCCGCCGCGGCCGAGCCGGCGACACTCGCGCTGAGGCCCTATCGGAATCTGCTTTTCCCGGCCGAAGTCGGCTCGATGTCAGTGGGTCTGGACTACCGGCACGACGGTGCCGGACATCTGTCCCCCCAGGCATCCGCACCTCGGATCGACATGTTCATCACGCATGCCGGGGATCATCTTCCCTCCGTCATACCGGTGGAAGGCCAGGAACGCCCCGCTCCTTGGGGCAGCGTCCAACCACTCCTCATCGCCGCGGATCTCGCACCAGGGGGCGTCTCCGTGATGACCACGGGCGGCAGCCGGACACTCGCCATCCACGAGTTCGCCCGCCTCGTGTCCTCAGAGACGGCGATCAACAGCACTCCGCCCCATGTGCCTGTGGTACTGCTCGTTCCGAACGCAGCTGCCGGCGAGATGCACCTGCCCCGCATGCTGGCGCACTTGACGGAGAGAACAGTGTGGGCCACCGATGGGGAACTGGCTCTCGTCACAACCGGCAACAGCGGCCCCAGCAGCCTCGCTCATAAGCCCGTGACACACGTGCTCCTCCACCGGCGCACCGACGGTGAAGGCGGCCGCTGGCTGCGCTCCCTGCCGACCGACCTGGACGCCCAGATAGCACGCCTCGGAGACACCACGGGGTTCCCCGAAGTCCACACACTGTCAACCATCGAAGGAGGGTCCGTAGATTCCTCCGAAATTCCGTCCTACACATTGACGGATGAAAATTACATCCAAACAGGAAGGGCGATATTCTCCCGGGAGGAATGGGGTAGGATCAGATCCCATTTCTCCGACGTTTCCAAGGTCAGAGAATACGCCAGAAGCACCGAAGACGGCACGGAAGAAGTCTCCGAAGACGGTCAGGTTGCCACCACTCCCGTTCCCTGGGGCATGCCGTCCGTGATTCCTTATTACCTGGTGACGCACGGTCGCGTCGGGGGTGTCGCACTGCCGACCCCGAACGGGCGCGCACATGTCGACGGTCAGACCCTAGGCCAATGGCTGCGGCGACGGGCGAGTTTCGAGAGCCATCCTCGACCTATCGTTCTCCTGAGCTGCCGCAGCGGCGAAACCAGGGAAGGGGTGGAAATTTCAGTCGCCCAAGAAGTAGCTGAAATCACCGGCCAGACAGTTTATGCTCCGTCAACCGCGGTGTGGACTGATTTTGCAGTTGATTCCACCGACGGAGGCCGATGGGAAACATTCCGCCCGCAGCAGACTGGTTCCTCTCAGAACGGAAGAAAATGAGCGACCCGACCCGACCTGAGCAGCACGAGTTCGACCCACTCTCCACCGTCCCCGACGAGCTCCGTGAAGCCGCCAAGGCCGCACCCGATCACTGGCTCGGCCTCGTCGACCCCGGCTGGCGCGGTGAGGGTGCGCCACCGCGCTGGACCGTGGCAGGCGAGTACCGTTCCAGCCCCGAGGGCGAAGTGGTGGAGTGGCGGGAGAACGAGGAGTACCGTCCCTCGCCGCTGGCGCTGGGATGGCCCCAACCGACCGATCCCGTGGACGAAGCCGTGCAGTTGTCCTCCACCGGCTGGGGGCCTCCGGAGGATGTCCCGCAGCGGTTGGCCGGCACGATCGTGGGCATCTGGCTGGCACCCGACGGCACCCCGCTGCGGACTCGGACACCCGACGGCACAGCGGTTGTCCCCGTCTTCACCTCCGGTGAGCAGTTGCAGGCCGCGAGTCAGTTCGCGACCAGCACCATCCCGGTGCAGGAACTGGCCGGTCTGCTTGCCGCCGACGAGCAGTTGTATCTGAACCCGCTCAGCGTCGTCGCCATGGTCGTCGATCCCGGGGCCGTCCTCACAGCGGCGGCCACCGACGGGGAGGGGGAAGGCGCGGAGACGGGAACGGCAGTGACCGGCACTTCCCCTGACGGCTCCCCTATTACGGCGTAATAGGGGACGGCCGAACGCGGTCCTCATACGGGAATGCCGGACCCGGTCCTCGCCGGAAACGAGACACATATCTGACGCGTCGACACGTTACACTCCGTCAGTCTGCCCAGGTGTGCACTCCGTTGGGACACATGTTTGCTTCGGACACGCCTGGCAGCACTGTCGTGGGCCGCCCCAGGCCCTTCCTCCCTCATCCTCCGAGGAACGAGACTGACGTGAACGACGACCTCCACCCGGGCCGCCGGCGCCTGCTGAAGATGTTCGGACTGGGTGCCACCGCGACCACGGCCGCCCTGCTCCAGGGCGACCCGGTGCTCGCCGCGACCCTCGGCTACGACGAGAAGACCGGGGTGTCCCCGACGACCTACCGGGCGCCCAAGGGCCTGGCGAGGAACACCGCGGCCAAGCAGACCGCGCTCGGCTGGATCGACGCCAACCAGGGTGCCGTCACGAAGCTGAACGACGACGTCTGGAAGTACGCGGAGCTGTCGCTGCGCGAGTGGAAGTCCTCCCTCGCCACCGCCAACCTGCTCAAGGCCAACGGCTTCACGGTCGAATGGGGTTCGGCGGGCTTCCCGACCGCGTTCGTCGCCACCTACGGCAACGGCGGCCCGGTGCTGGGCTTCAACGCCGAGTACGACGCGCTTCCGGGGCTGTCGCAGAAGAAGGGCGTGGCCAGCCACGACCCGCTCGTCTACAACTACGACGCCTACGGCCCGTCGTACGGCGCCGGGCACGGTGACGCCCACAACGCGCTGGGCGCGGGCGGTACGGCCGCCGCCATCGCGGTCGCGCAGGCCATCCGGGCGCACGGGCTGAAGGCGACCGTGAAGCTGTTCGGCAGCGCCGGAGAGGAGCAGCTCGTCGGCAAGGCGTACGCCGTGAAGGAGGGCGTCTACGACGGTCTCGACGCGTTCCTCGACTGGCACCCGTTCAACATCACGACCCCGTTCTGGAACACCACCAGTGCACTGATATCGGCCACGTTCACCTTCCTCGGCGCCTCCGGTCACGGCGGCACCCCGCTCGGCAACAAGAGCGGTCTCGACGGCGCGCTGCTGATGGCGACCATGTCCGAGTACCTGCGGGAGAAGAACGTCGCGCCCTCGGGACGGTTCCACTACGCCGTGATCAACGGCGGCGGCGCCCCGAACGTGACCCCGGACATGTGCTCCATCTGGTTCTTCGTCCGCGAGGGCAGCCCGGCGCGCGCCCAGGTGCTCTACGACAAGATCGTGGAGTGCGCGAAGGCCGCCGCGCAGGCCAGCCAGACCCGGCTGGTGCACAAGTTCCACTCGGCGACCTGGAACCTGCTGGCGAACAAGGCCGGCGCCGAGCTGCTGTACGACAACATGCAGCAGATCGGCGCGCCGAAGTTCACCGACGCCGACCACACCCTGGCGAAGGCCGTGCAGAAGTCGCTCGGCCGCCCGGAGGTGGGCATGCCCACCGACCTGGTGCCGCTCGCTCCGCCGGCCGCCGCCTACACCGGCGGGCTGGCCACGGACACCGCCGACATCAGCTGGCAGGCTCCCACCGCGGTGCTGCTGTCCGCCGCGTATCCGCCCGGTCTGCCCAACCACAACTGGGGTGTCACCGCGACGGCGGCCACCAACATCGGGCACCAGGCGATGCTGTCGGCCGCCCGCTACCTCGCGGCGGGCGCCGTCGACCTCATCGAGCAGCCCGACCGGCTCGACGCGATGAAGCAGGAGTTCAAGGGCCGCACCGAGGGCGTCAAGTGGGCCTCGATGATCCCCGACGGCACCCAGCCGCCGCTGTACGAGCCGCCCGCGGACTTCCTGAAGGCAACGGGGCAGAGCTGGCCGCCCGAGGGCGTCACCTGGCCGGTGCCGCCGGTGGTCGCCGCCGAGCAGCTCGGTACGACCGGACCGAACCTGCCGCCCGTCACCTGACGGTCCCGGCCGTCCCTGCCCGGAGACCCCCGGGGGCCCGTCCCTCCCCCGGGTACGCCCGTCCGTGGCCGCGCACTCCCCGCGGCCACGGACGGGGAAACATGTGTGTGTTCCATCAGCCGGGAATGGCGAAAAGCATGCCCTATACACGGATCTCTCTTCCGCGGACGGCAGTCGCGTCGTAACGTGCGCCCCGGCGCCCCCACTTCCATCGCCACTCCCATCAGGCACACGCCCGGAAGCCGAGGATCAGTCATGACCAAGGCAGCATCCGTTCCCAGTCCAGCCCTCTCCCCCCTCCCCGCAGCCGCCCCCTGGCCCGCCGAGCGCGCCCCCGGCTGCCCCTTCGACCCTCCCCCGTCGGTGACGGCCCTGCTGGACAGCGCCCCCATCTCCCGGGTGACCCTCTGGAACGGCGCGAGCGCCTGGCTGGTGACCCGCCACGCCGACCAGGTCGCCCTGCTGCGCGACCCCCGTGTCAGCGCCGACAACACCCGGCCCGGCTACCCCAGCATGAGCGCGGGCAGCGACGCCATCCGCGCACGTCACCGGGCCTTCATCACCATGGACGAGCCCGAGCACAACGAACGACGGCGCCTGTACACGGGCAATTTCACCGTAAAGGCCACCGAGCGGCTGCGCCCGCGCATCCGGCGGATCATCGGCGACCTCCTCGACGCGATGGAACGCCAGGGACCGCCCGCCGACCTCGTCACCGCCTTCGCCCTCCCCCTGCCCTCGCTCGTCATCTGCGAGCTGCTCGGCGTCCCCTACGAGGACCACGACTTCTTCCAGCGGGCCAGCGCCGCGATCATCGACACCCGCAGCACACCACAGGCCGCCGTCGCCGCCTCCCAGGAACTGGTCGACTACCTGCGCGGCCTCATCCTGCGCAAGGCAGAGCGGCCCGGGGACGACCTGCTCAGCCGCATGGCCACCGAACAACTGGCCACCGGACTCGGCACCGAGGACGAGTGCGCCAACGAGGCCCGGCTGCTGCTGGTCGCCGGGCACGAGACCACCGCCAACATGATCGCGCTGGGCACCTGCGCCTTCCTCCAGCACCCGGACCAGCTGGCCGCCGTCCGTGACGGTGACGCCCGCCAAGTGGCGGACGCCGTCGAGGAGATGCTGCGCTACCTGACCATCACCCACATGGGACGCCGCCGGGTGGCGCTGGAGGACATCGAGATCGGCGGGGTCCGCATCGCGGCGGGCGACGGCATCCTGTGCGTGAGCGAGGCCGCCAACCGCGACCCGTCGGTCTTCGAAGCCCCCGACCGCCTCGACGTCACCCGCTCCAGCCGGCAGCACATGGCCTTCGGCTCGGGCCCCCACCAGTGCCTCGGCCAGAACCTCGCCCGCGTGGAACTCCAGGAGGCCTACCCGGCCCTGCTGCGCCGCTTCCCGCGCCTGCGGCTCGACCGCCCGCTCGAGGAGATCCCCTTCCGCACCGCGGCGGTGGTCTACGGCGTACGCGAACTGCCCCTCACCTGGTGACCGGGCCTGCCCGCCGGCCTTCCCCCCGACCCCAACTCCCCGATGACAGGAGCGACATGAACATCACCATCGACGAGGACAAGTGCTGCGGCGCCGGTCAGTGCGTCCTGGTCGCGCCCGAGGTCTTCGACCAGCGCGACGAGGACGGCGTCGTCGTCCTCCTCACCGCACGGCCGGCCGAGGACCAGCACGACGCCGTACGCGAGGCGGTCGCCGTCTGCCCGGCCGCCGCCATCGAGGTCCAGGCGTGACACCGTCCGCCGGGGTGGTCGTCGTCGGCGCCTCGGCGGCGGGCCTGACCGCCGCCGAGGCGCTGCGGCAGTCGGGGTACGACGGCCCGCTCACCCTGGTCGGGGACGAACCCCGTCCGCCCTACGACCGGCCGCCGGTGTCGAAGCAGTTGCTGGCCGGTGACTGGCCGGCCGAGCGGCTCCTGCTGCGCCCCGAAGAGGCGTACACCGAACTGGACGTACGGCTCCGGCTGGGCGTGGCGGCGAGCGCCCTGGACGTGACCGCCCACCGGGTCCGGCTGGCCGACGGGACCGACGTGCCGTACGACAGCCTCGTCGTGGCCACCGGTGCCCGGGCGCGGACCCTGCCCGGAGCGGGCGGGGTGGCCGGGGTGCACGTACTGCGCACGCTCGACGACGCGCTGGCGCTGCGGACCGCACTGGCCGGCCGGCCGCGCCTGGTGGTCGTGGGCGGCGGTTTCGTCGGCGCGGAGGCGGCCTCGGTCGCCCGGTCGCTGGACTGCGACGTCACCCTGATCACCACCGGGGAAGCTCCGCTGGCGGACGTCGTCGGACCGGACGCCGCGGACATGCTGGCCTCGCTGCACCGCGAGCACGGCGTCCGTCTCCTCACGGACACGCGGGTCACCGGCCTGCTCACCGGACAGGGGCGCGTCACGGGCGTGACCACGGACCGGCAGGGCGTCAGGAGCGAGATCCGCGCCGACGCCGTGCTGCTCGGCGTCGGCGCCCGACCGAACACCGAGTGGCTGGCCGGCAGCGGCCTGCCGCTGGGCGACGGTGTCGAGTGCGACGGCACCCTGTACGCCGGGCACGACGTGTGGGCCGCCGGGGACGTGGCCTCCTGGCAGGACCCCGACTCCGGTACGCGGCTGCGGATCGAGCACCGTACCAACGCCACCGAACAGGGGCGGCACGTCGCCGCGAACATCCTGGCCGGTCCGGGGGCCGCGTCCGGCTTCCGCACGGTGCCCTACGTCTGGTCGGACCAGTACGGTCTGCGGCTCCAGGTCCACGGTCTCGCCCGTGGTCCCGGCGAGACACACGTCGTCGACGGGGACCCGCGGCAGCGGAAGTTCACCGCCGTACGGGTCCGCGACGGCCGCGTCGTCGCCGCCCTCGGCATGGGCATGTTCCGCCAACTGCGCGCCCTGCGTGAGCTGGTGGCCGAGCACGCTGTCTGGCAGCCGCGGAGCCTCACCTCCTGAGCGACGCGGCGTCTCCCATCACGACCACCGGATGCAGGGCCGGGTCGAGGGTGCGCAGCAACTCCTTCATGTGCCGCTTGGCGATGCTGACGCACCCGTGGGTGGGACCGCCGTGGTCGACGTGCAGCCAGATGCCACCGCCCCGGTCCGCACCGAGGGGGCGCGTCCAGTCCAGCGGTGTCGTGCCCTTCTGGTGGTTGTAGTCGATGGCGATGACGTAGTCGAAGGCCCCGGCGAGGGGTTCGCCGTTGAAGCCCAGTCCGCCGACCGTGTACCCGGACGCGGAGCGGGTGTACGGCAGCTTGGCGCCGGGGTCGGACAGCCTGCCTCCGGCGTCGCTGAGGGTGAACACCCCGATGGGCGACCGGAGATCACCCTGGTGGTGTTCGTCGGTCCAGCCCTTGAGCGCGTTGTGCGCCGCCCAGGTCGCGCCCGCCTTCCAGCCGTCGGCGGTGCGCTGGTACAGCACGACCCCGGAGCGGTTGGAGTTCTTGCCCTGGCCGGTGACCAGGACGACCTGGCGGGTCTCCGCCGGGATCTGTGACAGCGTCCTGGGTCCCAATCCGGGGAGCTGCGTGGGCAGTTCGGGAGCGGCGTTGTCGACGCCGGACATCGGGCGCGCCTCGTCCCGTGCGGAGGGCGCGGCTGCCGGGGAGTTCCCCGCGGCGGCCGCCGAGGCGTCGTGGGCCGCTCCTGTCGCGGTCGCCCCGCAGCCGGTGACGGTGGCCGCGACGACCAGGGCGGCGGCCGCGAGCGGCAGACGTCCGCCGGCCCGGGACAGCGTGGCGAGGATCTGATCGCCCGCTGTCGGGGCCCGGTGACGCCCTCGCGAGGTGGGGTTGTTCGGTGAGGCCATGTTCCCAGCATGTCGAACACCTTTCAGGAACTCGTCAGCACCCCACCTGTTATGAGCCACGTCACTGTTCTGGCCGAGTCACACACACATGTCGCCCGGCCGGCGCCCTCACACATAACTGGTCGCTGCTCGCCTTGGGTACCCTCGGGGTCAGCAGCGGCCGGGCCGGAGGGCGGAACATGGAGACGACACTGAGGGACGCCGCGCGGGCCGAGGACGCGATACTGACCCGTGCGGCGCAGCAGGGAGACGCCCCGGCTCTCGCCGCCCTGCTGGAGCGCCACCGTCCGGGCATGCGCGCGGTGGCTCTGAGCCTGCTGGGTCCCGGGCCTGATGTCGACGACGTGATGCAGGAAACGGCGCTGGTCGCGCTCCGCCGTGTCGCCGACATCCGCGACCCGCAGGCCGTGGGACCGTGGCTGCGCATGGTGGTGCGCAACGCCTGCCGGTCCCTGCTGCGTGAGTCCCGGCGCACCGAGCCCGTGGACGAGGTCCCCCTGCCTCCCGACGGCGCCTCCCCCGAGCAGCTGCTGGACCGGCACGCCCTGCGGGACTGGATCTGGGAGGCCGTGGAGAAGCTGTCCCCGGCGTTGCGGCTGCCGGTGGTGCTCCGCTACTTCTCCTCCGGGGTGACCTCGTACCAGCAGATCGCGGAGGCCTGCGCGGTCCCGGTCGGCACGGTCCGCAGCCGGCTGCACCAGGCGCGCGCGCTGCTCGCCCAGACCCTCGCGGACACCTCCGCCTCCGCCCATGAGGACACCGCACGCCGTACCGAGGCCAGCTGGCGGGAGGCGCACGACACGCTCGCCGCCGCCGAACGGGGAGAGTTCGACAAGGTGGTCAGGGACCGCTACTCCCCCGAGCTGTCCCTGCTCAGCGGCGGGCACCGGCTCGGCGGAGTCGGGCTGATGCTGGTGGGCATGGACTCCGATCTGTCCGCCGGGGTCCGCCAGCGCCCCCGGCACGTCGTCGCGGGCCGGTCGCTCGTGGTGTGGGAGATGGACCTGGTCAATCCGCCGGACGCCCCTGACCACTGCCCGCCCGGGGTCGCCTGGATCATGAGCCTGGAAGGCGGTCGTATCGGCGAGCTGCGCCTCTACCACGCGACGCGGCCCGCCGCCCGCCGGGAACTCCGAGCGGCCTGAGCCGTCCCCTCGGCAGCGGAACCTCGGCGCCTCTCGCCTCCTCACCTATTACGCCGTAATAGACGCCTGCGGGTCGGCGGTCCGCCGCGGTCTATTACGGCGTAATAGGCCGCAGCGCGCGGGACCCCGTCGTCGCGACACCGCCGGACCCTATTACGCCGTAATAGCCCTGGCGCGCGGCCACTACCGCCCTTCGTGGGCCCCCTCAGCGTCTCTCACCCCCTGACCCGCTGTTCCCTATTACGGCGTAATAGCCCGCCCAGCCTCCATCCCGGCGGCCTCGCGCCCGACGACGTGACGTGGATCACGGCCACGTCATCGAACTCTTGACCACCCCCTGCGTCGTGTCGGTGTCAGCACACACCCTCACTCGATGCGGAGAACGCCATGAGCATCACCCCCGGTTCGAATCACGCCCAGGAAGCCGCCTCCGGCCCGCTGGCCCCCGGCACCCACTCCTTCGAGGTGGGCGGCGTCACCCAGCGCTACCACGTCTACGGCAGCGGCCCGGTGGTCCTCGCCCATCCCGGCGGTCCCGGCATCCACTGGGAGTACCTGCGGATGCCCGCGCTGGAAGAGCACCTGACCATGGTGTACGTCGAACCGATCGGCACCGGTGAGTCCGGCCGCCTCCCCTCGCACCCGCACGGCTACACCCGGGACCGTTACAGCCGCTTCCTGGAAGTGCTGATCAACCGCCTGGACGTACCCGAGGTTCATCTGCTCGGTCACTCGCACGGTGCGTTCGTCGCCGCCTATCACGCGCTGCACCGCGCCCAGCGGCTCGCGGGTGTCGTCCTGTACGAGGGGGCACCGGTCACCGGCCCCGAGCACGGGGCGGAGGCGGGCCGCATGGTCGAGCAGTTCGCCGCCCGGCACGCCGGTCACCCCGGACTGCCGGCCGTCCTGGCGGCCTTCGGCGCGATGTCCGGTATGGCCACCGACGAGGACACCGTGGCGGTGGCCCGGGGCGTACTGCCCTCCTACTTCGCCCACTACTGGGAGAACGAGGAGAAGCTGGCCCCGTTCAGGGACGCGATCCGGGCCACGTTCATCTCGGGCCTGGACGAGGACCTCTCCCCCGATGTCATCGACGACCGCGTCGCCCTGAAGGGACTGGCGGTGCCCGCGCTGGTCGTGGTGGGGCGGCACGACGTCATCTGCGGTCTGCGCTGGGGCCGGGAACTGGACGACCTGATCCCCGACTCGCGGCTGCTCGTTCTGGAGGAGAGCGGTCACATGGGACACATCGAGGAACCCGAGCGGTTCACCGAAGCGGTGCTCGCCTTCGTGCGGGAGACGGCGGGTGGCGAGGACCGTAGCCTGTAGGGCCGGCACCACCGCTGCCGACACGCCCCGCTGCCCGGAGGAGGGCTCCCGATGATGACGCTCGACCTGCACCCGGTGTTCCGCAACAACCGGGACATCGAACTCGCGATGCGTCAGTTCCTCTTCCGGGCCTCGCACGCCGGCGTCCCGGTCGCGGAGATCATCCCCGGCAAGGGGTCGGGGCGGCTCCGGGCACGGGTGCTGGCCTTCCTGGACCAGCAGCACATCCGCAAGCTCTACGTCCGTCGTGAGGTCGACACGGGGAACTCCGGCCGCGTCCTCGTGTACTTCTCCTGAGCCGGCGCTCCCCCGCGCCGGGAGCGGCGGCTCAGGACGCCGATGTCGCTATCGGCAGCGAACCGCACTGCGACCGGGGCGTCTTCGCGCCCGGCTTCTTCGGCGCGATGGTGCGGGGGTCGACGGCCTCGCCGGGGGCTCCCTCACGGTAGAGGCCGTCGGGCAGGCTGTCCCGGTCGTGCGGCAGCAGGAAGAACACCCGGCGCTTGTACAGGCCGCTGTCGGGGTCGGGCGAGGCCTGCTCGTCGAGCAGTGCGTAGCCCACCATGCGTCCGTCCCGGGCGTAGGGCGGCTTGGTGTTGCGGCGCTTGGTCTTGTCCAGTGCCTGGCGGACATAGTCCAGCTTTTCGGGGTTCTCCAGCCACACCACCTCTTCCTCGTGGATGAGGTCGCTCTCGGTCAGTAGCGAGCTCATGGCTGCAGCCCCTCCTTCGTCGGCGTGCTCCCCACCAAGGGGGACGTGGCCAGGCATGTGAACATGTCGCTCCGGCCCGCGCTCCGGCCAGCGGCGGGGCCTCCGGTGGGAGCCACCGCATGCGGGACCTGCCCTCCATCGTAGAGCGCCCGCGGGGCCGGGTGCAGGCCGACCGCTGAGTACGGCCGAACTCCGGGCCCCCTCACGGGTGCTCCAGCAGAGCGATACCCGGGTAGTACTTGCGTCCGTTCGACTTGATCATGTCGGCGGGCGAGGCCACTCCGACCTCCTGGCGGACCCGGTTGGCGAAGGCCCTCGGCGTCGCGGGCCTGATGCCCTCCCCCGCGTTGCACCAGGAGCTGTACTCGGTGTACAGCAGGCCCTGCTCGACCCGCAGGTCCCGGCCGGCCTCGCCGTCCCGGGTGCAGCACTCGGCGAGGAAGCGGCCGATGTGGTCCTCGGTGGTGGCGTAGGCGGTGGTGGCGATGCGGACGCGGTCGGGCCCTTCCAGCGGGTCGCGGGTGGCCAGGTAGCGCTGGGCGCCCTCGATGAGCCAGTGCAGGATGCCGGGGCCCTCGTCCCGCACGAGTTCGAAGGCGAGGTTGTCGATCCTGCGTTCGGCCGGGACGGTCCGGGTGAAGGGCAGCAGGCGGATACGGCGCCAGAAGGCGAAACCGCCCGTGGAGACCTCCGGACGGTGGTTGCCCAGCAGCCAGAGGTGATGGGTGGGCGTGAAGGAGAAGTAGTCCTGCCGCATCCGGCGGGCCTTGATCTTGTCGCCGCCGGTCAGCAGCCGCACCCGGGCCTCGTCGAACTTGTCGTTCGGCTTCAGCTCGCTGCACACCACCAGTCGGCGGCCGTGCAGTTCGGTCAGCTCGGTCGAGTGCTCCGAGAACGCCCCGCGGTCCATGAGGAAGCCGGGCGGGGCGGCGTCGGCGTAGTCGCCGAGGATCTGGATCATGATGTCCAGCAGGACGGACTTGCCGTTCTTGCCCTCGCCGTGCAGGAACGGGAGCACCTGGGCACCCACGTCACCGGTGATCGAGTACCCCAGCAGCAGGTGCAGGAAGTCGATCATCTCCTCACCCTCGGGATCGCTGCCGAAGGTGTCCGCGAGGAATCGGTGCCAGCGGGGCGTGTCCATGCGCTGCGGGGCCACGCTCGTCGCCCGGGAGTGGAAGTCGCGGGTGGGGTCTGCCTTGCGCAGGTGGCCGTTGTGCAGATCGACCACGCCCGCCGGCGTGCACAGGGCGTACGGGTCCCCGTCGAGGCAGTCCGGGTCCACCGACAGGTCGGGAGACGCCTTCGCCTGGGTGAGCAGTGCCTTCATGCCGGTGGTGGACAGGGTGCGGCGCTTGTGCTGGGCGATCTCACGGTTGCTGAAGATGCCGCGCGGGTCGGTGTCCGGCATCTCCTCCGCCATCTCCCCCGCCGCCCACAGCGCGGCCTTCTCGCCCCCGGTGCGCTTCCAGCGGTAGCCGTCCCAGGCGAACCAGCCCAGCCCCTCCACGTGCCGGAACTGGTCGCGGTGCATCTGCACGAAGAGCCGCGCGTTTCCCCGGTCCGACAGCGACGGCGGCAGGGACGGCGTCCCGAAGGCCCCCGGCGGCGGGAGCGGGGACACCCCTGACACGGCCTCGGGGGCCGTCTGGGCGGGCAGCAGCGCAGCTCCGGCCGGGGCGGCCGCCTCCAGGTCGAGCATCTGCTGAGCGGCAGCCTGCGGGTCGAAGCGCGGTGAGCTTCCGGCACTGCTGCTCATGGACGTCCTTTGAGGTGGAGAGGGCGGGCGGACCCAGCGGCAAGGGCGTCATCGACGATCGTTTCGTTCCTGGCCTGCTGCCAGGGGCGGGCGTACTGGGCGACCCTGACGAGCCGGTCACGGACGGCCGTGTGTTCGAGGTGCCCGGCACCCACCAGCCCGCCCGCGGTGTAGGCCGCCCGGTTGAGCTTCTCCGTGAAGCTCGTCCCCTCGCGCGCCGCGGCGCACCCAGCGACCTGCTGGATCAGTGGATCGAGGATCCGGAGCGCACCGGCCTCCCCCCGGACGGTCCGCACGCCCCTGAGAGGGGCTGTAGGGGCTTCTGAGGCGTTTGTGGGCCGCCGGGAAGGAGAATCCTCACCCGGGGGGCTGGAAGGCGCGCAGAAGGCCGTGACGGGCCGCGGAGCCGTCACATGTCCGGTGCGGGCCAGTTCGTCCCTGAGCCAGTCCGGCAGGGGCGCCGGGAGCCGGGCCGGGCCTTCGGCCCGGTAGACGCCTTTCGGTGTCCGGGTCCCGGGCGCCACGATGTAGCCCCCGTCGGCACGGACGTCGACCTGCCAGGCCAGCGCCGCGTTCCGCCCGGACCCGGTGGAGCAGCGGAACCGTGTGGCGGGGTCGGGGTTGAGGTACCAGACGTGCAGACCCCCGGAAGGCGTGCGCACCCGTAGCGTCGTCTCGTCGGAGGCAGGGTCGGGGGCGCCCCGGTACGCGGCCAGCAGGCCCAGCGTGTCGAAACCCGAAGCCAGCCCGGCGAGGCTCACCTGCTCGGGGATGGGGATTCCGGGCAGCAGCCGCGACCGGTCGGCCACCGGGGCCGCGTGGGCATCGATGTCGATGACGACCAGCTGCGCGGGGGCACAGGCGACGCCGACTCCCGCCGAGGGCTTCTCGCTCCACCAGCGGTCGATGCGGTCCTGGTCGGTGGTGGCCGCGTGGAAGCCGTGGCAGGGACGGCCCGCGGGAAGGCAGGGGCAGGTGGTGGGGTCGTGCCGGTGCGTGCGGCAGTCCGGACAGTTCCCGGCAGGCGTCTTGCGCCCGGGGGCCAGGGGGTGGACCGGCCAGCCCTGAGCGGCGCACCACCGTGCGACGGCATGCGGAGCCACGGGCCCGACTCGGGCAGCACTTTCGCGGTTCTCACCTTCGCGCGGCACGGGGATCGTCCTCGTCACGTCTCGTCGTTCGCTCACTGCACGGGCACCTGGCTGGCAGTGACGCGCCATCAGGGACCGAAGGGACTCTAGTGCGAAAGAGAGTCTAGAGCTCATCGTCCGAAAAGTGGGTCTGTTCTGGGCCGCGTGCCGTTTCTATCAGTTTTCCTGGTCCCTTGAGTCCCTGGGTCCCTCCCGTGGTGAGTCTTCGGTACGCACGTCGGCGTCGGTCCCTGTGCCGGAGAGGCGCCTGGTCCCTCCGAGCAGGGCAGGGACCGGCCGGGCTCCCACCCTAGGGGCTGAAGGGACTGATGATTGTCATATAAGCAAGGCCCCTGCAACGGGGTTCATGGGCCGTCGCAGGGGCCGAAGCACTCCAGGGACCAGAACCAAGGGGCCGACAGGGGCCAGGGACCCTGTTGAGTCCCTGGGCATTTCCGCAGGTCAGAAGCGTGCAGCTCCCAGATGAGGGACTGTAGGGACTGAACTCGCCAATTATGAGCTGTACAAGAACATGGGTTACATACGCGCCCGCGTATACGCATCACATGTCTTGTCTACGTCATAATTGCGACTTTCAGTCCCTACAGTCCCTCCCTGGACGGGGATAACGCCTGTGACCTGCGAAAACGTCAGGGACTGAAGCGCAGGGACCAAGAGGGACCAGCACTGCTTCAGACCCTCACTCCGGGTCCCTCGCACCTTCGGTCCCTCCGCAGGCCTCTCGCGGAGACTGCTCCCGCCCTGTCCGCACCCTGGGACGTTCCCCGAGCGGTGAACCTTTCAGTCCCTGCGCTCGTCTTCCTGTCGTGAGTCCCTGCCGTTTCCGAGCTCCGCAGGGACCGTGAGTCCCTGCGGGGGCCTCGGTTATTACGGCGTAATAGCCCCGAGGGGCGCTTGGTCCCTGGAGCAAGCCCCGTTCTGCCGATTCACATTCTGTGAATCGAGGGGAGAGGGGGCACAATCCCATCCATGGCGAAGCGCGTACGTAAGCCGACCAGAGCCACAAAACCCCTGGTCAAGCCCCCTGTACGGATCGGGTCCCTGGACGCGGCCGCGCTGGTCGGCGAGCTGCGGCAGCTCCATGAGAACGCCGAGGACCCCGATGTGGAACGCATGCCGGCCGACGACGAGCTGTACGGAGCGCTGCTCTACGCGGAGAAGCACACCGACGCCCTGCGGGGCCAGTCCCTGGACGTACGGCGGGACGCGGCCCTGAAGCGGGTCCGGTTGTGGGAGTACCTCAAGGAGCAGAGCGAACTCCACCAGGTGCGGGCGGTCGACGACGCCCGCGGGGCGGGAGCGCACTGGGAACAGTTGGCGCCCGCCCTGGCGGTCAACGCACCGAGCGCGGCGTACAACAAGGCGAAGAGACTCAGGGCGGGCACGCTCACCGACGAGACCCCGGCGGCCCGACCGGTACGCCGCACACCGGAGGCGGTACTGGAGGCCGAGCGGCGGCTCGCCCTCGAACAGGCCGCCGAGCGCCGCGCCCAGGAGGAAGCGGAGAGACGGCATGCGCTCCTCGTCCCTGCCGCGGGCCGGCTCCTGGAACAGCGTGACGGTCTGGTGCTCGGCGAGGACGCGGACTACTGGTTCGAAGAGATCGAGGCGGTACTCCCGCACTGCCGTACCCCGCTCCAGATGGTGAGCCTCAACCGCTACCTGGACGCGGCCGTCCGGGCCCTCGCCAAGCAGGAACAGCAGACGGCCAGACCCGTGGCACTCACCGATGAGGCACGCCTCGCCCTGGACGCGGCCGCTGAGTTCCTCAAGGCGGCGAGGCCGGGACCTATTACGCCGTAATAGGTCCCGGCCGAGGACCGTCCGCAGGGAAGGGTCGGAGGGGGGCACGAGCCCTGTGAACCGGCCTGCCTATTACGCCGTAATAGGTGGAGGGCCCCCGAGTCCGGGAACCTGACGCATCACCAAGTCGTACTAACTAACGTGTCGATGCTGCAGTTGATCAAGGGCGTTAGTAAGGTAGCGCCATGAGTACGCCAGCCACCTCGAACGACCGAGCGAAGGTCGTCTCCAAACTGCCGGGATGGCTCCGGCAGAACCTCAAGGTAAGAACCGCGCAGCTCGGCATCGAGATCCAGACCGCTGTCGAGCAGGGTATCGCCGCCTGGTGCGGCCTGGCCTCGGCGACCGCGTCGGTGGACACCGCCGGAGCCGAGTCCTTCTCCACCTTCCTTCCTCCCGGGCAGTGGGAGGAGTTCCGGGGCATCGCCGAGGACCGCCGGGTCTCCCTCATCCAGGGACTCGCCCAGTCCGTTCAGCTCTGGCTCGACACCAATCCGGCTCCCGATGTGCAGCGCCCGGACATCACCCGCCGCATCGTCGTCTGCAACCAGAAGGGCGGCGTCGGCAAGACGGCGATCACCGCCGGTGTGGGTGAGGCCCTGTCAGAGGACTCCAACCGTCTGTATCCCGTGCGCGTCGCCAAGGCCCTGGCCACTGCTCTCCGGGCCGGTGACGAGGACGGCGGACCGGGCGACAGCGCCGGCGACCCGCTCGACATCGAGAAGCTCCCCGGCCGCGGCCTGCGTGTCCTGCTGGTGGACTTCGACCCTCAGTGCCACCTCACCAACCAACTGGGGGCAGCGCCCCTGCCGATGAACGGTGACAGCCTCACCAACCACATGGCCGGGGATCCCAAGGGTGAGCTGCGGGACCTGATCGTCTCCATCGACGAGGACCACTTCGGCGGACGACTGCACCTCCTGCCCGCCTGTCACGACGCATTCCTGCTGGACGTCAGGCTCTCCGCCGTGCGCGCCCGCGAGGCCGCCCTCGAACGGGCTCTCACTCCGCTGGAAGCCGATTACGACGTGATCCTCGTCGACTGCCCGCCGAGCCTCGGGCTCAGCATGGACGCGGCGGCCTACTACGGGCGCCGCCGCGACGGCGAGCGCCCCGGCCAGTCCGGCGCGCTCATCGTCGTCCAGGCCGAGGACAGTTCCGCCGACGCCTACGACCTGCTCACCAATCAGATCGAGGACCTCCGCAACGACCTCGGTCTCGACATCGACTACCTGGGGATCGTCGTCAACCTCTACGACGGCCGTCGTGGCTACATCGCCACCTCCTCGCTGCAGGGCTGGATCGACATAAAGGATCCGCGGGTCGTCGGTCTCATCAGCGACCTGAAGGAACAGAAGGAAGCAGTGCGCATGAAGCAGCCTCTGCTCAGTTACGCCCCTTCCTCGCAACAGGCCATCGGCATGCGGGCCCTGGCCCGGGAGATCTCATGAGCAAGGCCGATCAGCTCGGAGCAGGGCGTTTCGGAGGAAGCGCCCGGCCGGTCAGCGCCCGCCGCGCCGCGATCGGTGCCGCCACCGGCGTCCCCACGGAAGGGGTCGCCCCGCCGACCCGTCTGCCCGTCGCCCGTATCAGCCCCAACCCCGAGAACCCCCGCACCACCCTCGGCGATCTCACCGAACTCGCGGGCAGTCTCAGGGAGCACGGCCAGAAGCAGGCCATCACGGTCATGAACCGCGATGCCTATCTGAAGGCGAACCCGGACCGCGAGAAGGACCTTGACCCCGACACGACGCATGTCGTCGTCGACGGCAGCAGCCGCCTCGCCGCCGCGCGGGAGGCCGGCCTCACCCATCTCCACGTGATGGTCGACGACGAGCAGGGGAGTGACGGTGACGCCATCCTCGAATCCGCACTCGTCGCCAACATCCACCGCAACGACCTGGATCCGCTCGACGAGGCCCGCGCTCTGCAACGGCTCCTCGCCATCCACGGTTCACAGGTCAAGCTCGCCAAGCGGCTCCGCAAGTCCCAGGGCTGGGTGTCACAGCGCCTCGCCCTGCTGAACCTGTCCCCGCAGCTTCAGGCGGCGGTCGGCTCGGAGCCCGTCGAACTGCTCCGAGCCGTGGCCAAGGAACCCCAGGAGCGGCAGGAGGCCGCCCTGGAGGAGCTGAAGGCCGAGCGGCTCCGCAAGGAGACGGACCGCAAGACGGCAGCCGCCGCCGCGATGGCCCCGCCGTCCCCCGTGTCCCCCGCCCCGGCAGAGGAGATGGACGAGGGGCCGGAGCGGCACGAGGCTGAGGAGCCGGAGGGCTCCGAGGAGCGGGAGGGCTCCGAGGAGCGGGTGGGTTCCGAGGACCTGCACGAGGCCGGAACGGTTGAACCGGTCGCAGCAGACGACCGGGTGGACCCTGAGTCCGGAGAGCCGGAACCGGCAGAGGAGGAAGCAGGGGAGTCCCTCGATCCGGCTGGGCGGGTCGAGTCCGTACAGCGGAGCGAGTCGGTGGAGGCCAGGGAGTCCAGGGAGTCCACGGCGTCGGTGGCCGTCCGGGCCGCCTCCGCTCCCGAGACCGTTCCCGAGCCCCGGTCGAACCGGGCTTCCGCTGCCGATCAGGACCTCGCGGACGCGGGCGGCTCCGGGGCCCGCCGACTGCCCTACGACAACGGCGCCTTCCTCGCCATGCACCTGATCCGCAAGATGAGCGTCACGGAGTTCGACCGGATGCTGGTCATCCTGAACAAGCATCAGCAGGAACGGCTGGAGTCCCCCAGCAGCACCCGCTGACAGCCCACACCGTCACCACAGGCCGTCCCCCTATTACGCCGTAATAGGGGGACGGCCTTATTACGGCGTAATAGGGGAAGAGAGGGGAGGAGAGGCCACAGCTCTCAGAGAGCGACTCTCAGGCGAGGCCTCTGGCGAGGCGCTCACGGGAAGGGACTCTCCGCGAACCTCCCACAGGCGCTGACGTTCACCGGCGGTCCGGGTGCGTCGGCCGGCGCGGGACCGTCAGGGCGAGTTCTTCCCGAGGCGTGGCTGAGCCGGGTGGGGGTTGCTGGAGGCATACGCGCGCCTGAGTCGTCGGCCGCGGGCGCGTAGTGGCTGACTTTCCGTGGTACAGGAACAGTGGGGTCCGCGTCGGTGTCGGAGAGGACAGGCAGCCGGAGGGCCCACGGCGGGTTGGACGAAGTAAGAGAGCGTCCTCTGCCCAAACCGCCTCTGACCTGCGTAAATGCCCGACCGGACCAAGATCGGCAGAACTGGCAGGCAGTTCGGCGGATCGTCATGGGCGGTCGAGGGAACCGGGCACCCGGTTCCCTCGGACTGATCACCCAGATTCCTTGATCTGTTACCGCTGTTCGTCGATCTGTCACCCGGTTCCCAGGAACTGCCAGTACGTCTGAGGGAACTGGGTACCGCTGTTTCAGAACAGTGGCAGATTGACGTCACGTACATGTCTCAGCCGGGTGAGGGCCATGGGGTGGACCGGTGGTGCCCTGTGTGGAGGACAAGCGACACGGTCGACGAGCGGAGTTGATTGACTTCCTGCTCATGTACGTTAGGTTCATATGGTCGGCCTGCGGGTCGCCCTGGATGAACAGCGCATCAATGCCCCACGCATGGAGGGCCTGTTGGGAGCAGTACGCAGACTGGTCGACGCCGACACCGGCGAGCCGGTCCCTTATGCGCCTTATGCCTTCTCCGGCAGGCATACACAGGTGGACAAGGCGCGGGTGGAGGCCATCACCGAGTCAAAGGCCTTCACGCCCAGTCAGAAGTTCCTCGTTCTGTGGTGGATCGGTGTGTCGCCCGAGGGTATGGAGCCACTGAGGGCCACGGGAGCGGACATCGCCAAGCGGGTGGGGATGTCGACGGACGCGGTCGGGAAGATCAACAGAAAGCTGGCCAAGCATCGGGTTCTGATCGTCCGGGGACGCATCGGCAACTACAACTTCTACCGCATCAGCCCGTACATTGCCTTCCATGGAACAGGGCTGGAGCAGCGTGAAGCGGTGAGGACGTGCAATCCGCCGGACATCCCGGGCTTCGACGAGAACACTCCAGCACGGTGGGAGGCAAAGTGACCAGTGACGACAAGCAGCAGAATCTCAAGCTGCTTGAGGCAACGGCCGGCATGACCGCCAACCAGCGTCTCGTCGTCATGCTGTACGCCCTGCACCCGACGGATCGCTCCGGTGCCGTACTGGAGACCGCGGCGCAGCTGGCCCAGCTGGTGGGGATGGCGCCGCCCGTGTTCTCGCGGACACGCAAGCAGGTGATCGGCCTGGGGTGGCTGGAGGAGACCGAGAAGATCGGTCACATCAAGTACTACCGGATCGTTCCGGGTCGGCTGGGGGAGCGGGTCGTCGTTCCGCTCCGCCGCGCGACCTGATCCTGATCCGCTCGGCCGGGAACCGCACCGGCCGGGAGAGGGCCCGGCCCCTTCGGGAGAGCAGGCCGTCCGGGAAGGCCGGTCCCTCGGGGAACCAAGCCCCCGGCGAGCACGTCCGGCGAGTCAGGCCGGCAGGCGAGCAGGCCGCCCCGGAAACGGAAGACGTCCGGGAAACAGAAGGCGTCCTGCGGATCGTCCCTCATTGACGTGACGTACATGAGGTGCGATCCGCAGGACGCCTTTCCTGCTGTCTGGTCAATGTCCTACAGCTTGTTCGATCTGTTCGATTCTTCGCTCAGAACGATTCTGCGGGACAGAGCCCTGTGCGCGCGAACGGTCAGCCGCGGACGATGTTCTCTGCCTGCGGGCCCTTCTGGCCCTGGGTGACGTCAAAAGTGACGTGCTCGCCCTCGACCAGCTCGCGGTAGCCGTTGCCCGCGATGTTGGAGTAGTGCGCGAAGACGTCAGGTCCACCGTCCTGGGCGATGAAACCGAAGCCCTTTTCGGAGTTGAACCACTTCACGGTGCCGCTTGCCATGTACTTTCCTTCGTCTAAGCCGAGACCCAGCCAACCTTGCCTGTGGCGGGCCCGCTCGGGCGGGAACGTTTCGGCCGCAGCCCGGTTCCGCCTTTGCCGTTAACCATGGTAAGTCGGAACCACGATTCACACGAGACTTCACCTGGCTGCGGAAACGTGTGTCTCGTCAGCCCTTCTGAGCCGCCCGCCGCCGCCGTGCGAACACGAAGGCACCGGCGCCCACGGCCACCAGAGCCGCCGCTCCCGCTGTGAGCGGCACGGTGTTGCTGCTGCCCGTCTCGGCGAGAGGGGTCGACGAATCACCGGACTGGCTCGGCCGGGCGGTGACCGGTACGGCCGCGGCCGGGGACGTGGTCGAGGAGGCGGGCGGGGTGGACGGCGCCGAGGCCGACGGGGTGGGCGTGCCCGGGGCCGAGGGCTGGGACGCGGTGGGCGTCGGAGTCGCGGGCGGGGCTGTCTCGGCCGGCGGCGTCGACTCGGCGGGCGGGGTCGAGGCCGAGGGGGAGGGGACGGTGGGCGGCGTGGACGGGGTCTGGGGGACCTGGCACACCGTGCTCCCGCCCTGCCAGGCCGCGATGAGGTTGCCGGTGAACACCGGGTGGTCGGGGCCCTCCGGCAGATCGGCGGTCTTGCCGTCGTGCTTGACGTCCCCCCGGTAGAGGTCGATCTGGGTGAAGCAGTCCTTGCCGGGCGCGGTGATGGCCAGCTGACCGGTCGCTCCGTGCGAGACCTTGACGGTGTCGAAGTCGAGGAACTCCTGCTTGCCGGAGGTCTGCCAGGTCGGGCCGTGGGTCAGGTAGGCGGCGAGGGACACCGTGCAGTCGTCCCACTTGCCGGCACGGACTCCGATGTGCAGCTTGCCGTCGGCGCCGGAGGTCAGACTGAGCTTGCGCGCCTCGCTGCTCGGCAGCCAGTCTTGGCCGTTCACGGAGAACTGGCAGGGGGAGTCCACCCGGCTGCCGGCCGCGTTCGGGTTGGGGTGGAAGGCGCCCTGCTGGGTGACGGAGGACTGCGGGCTCGCCGCGTACGCGCTGAAGGTGCTGCCGGCGGAGACGATGAGCACGGCCGCGGTCGTGCTCAGCACTGACCCCAGTGCGAAATGGCGGGCTCTTGACATGGGAGGTTTCCATTTCTGGTCGCAACTCACACCCGTGGATGCCGTGACACGGGGCCCAGGTGTGAGCTGTGGTGGCCTGGTCGTGTGGGGGCGGCCGATCGTGGCCACAACACACGTTTCACCACATGGATGTCAAGTCCGTACGGTCGGTGCTCCTTTGGGCGGACTCTTTCCGCTGCTCAGCGATGATGCGGACCATCCGCTCGGGAGATATGTGTTTTACAGCCACTCGCGTCGGGCGGCCTGCCAGGCGAGCTGCATCCGGGTCTCCGCACCGGCGCGTTCCATCAGGCCCTGGATGCGGCGCTGGACGGTCCTCCGGCTCAGCCCCAGGTGGGAGGCGATCGCCTTGTCGGCCACCCCGGCGACCAGCAGGGACAGCAATTTGCTGTCGGTCGGTGACAGCCGGGCGCGTGGGTCCGCGTCCTCGGCGCCCGGGACCGGGGAGGAGCCGTCGGTGTCCGTCAGGTGCAGGGGGACGGCGTTCTCCCAGTAGCTTTCGAACAGGGCCACCAGGGCGCTGAGCAGGTTGCTGTCGCGCACCAGTGCGGTGGTCGGCTCGTCGGGGCTGCCGTGGGGGCCGCCGGGGACGAGGGGGAAGAGAGCGACCGAGCGGTCGGCGATGGCCAGCCGCAGCGGGAGGGTGGGGACGGAGCGTGCTTCCTCGCCCGCCCGCATCCCGGTGGCAACGTTGTCCACGGCACCCTCGTCGTCGAAGAAGGCCTGCTCGTACAGGACGCGGTAGCGCACGCCCCGGGCCAGGGCCTCGTACTCCTCCGCGTTGCTGCCGGACGGCATGGCCACGTACTGGGCCTTGCAGAACCAGAGCATCTCCTCGCGCGTGTTGGTCTGGATCTGTCTCAGGTGCTGGCGCAGCGCCTCGGCGCCGGTGATCACTTCGAGCAGTTGCCCGGCGTCGTGGCGGCGCACGGTGTCGCGGTGTGTCTCGATCAGGCGGGCGGCCTCCGTCCGGGCGAGGTCGAGGGCCTCCGCGTTCTTCTTGATGCGCGGGAGCAGGGCCACGTCCGGCGGCACGGCCCGGTACAGCCGGGGGGAGCCGTCGGTGGGGACGGCCAGCCCCATCGCGACCAGGGTGTCGAGGATCCGCGCGCCCTCGGCGTGCGGCAGCGCGGTGCGCCGGGCGATGTCGTCGACCGTGGCCCGGCCGGACATGACGAGCAGGCGGTAGACGGATTCCTGCACTCGTGAGACTCCAGCGGCTTCCAGCATCCCGCACGTCCTCCCCGCTTGCCGTGGGCGCTGGTTGAAGACTGTAGGGCAAGTGGGGAGCGGGATGATTGTCGTGAAGAGGGGTGAACAGGGACGGAAGGGCGAGCGGCCGGATCACCGCTCGCCCTTCCGTTCACGGGACAGTGCCTGAATGCCTACCGGCGCTCGGCCCAGGCGCGTCGGACGGTCTGCTGGACGCGGTTGCCCGACGCGTCCTCGGCCGTGACGCGGAGGGTGACGTACGAGGTGCCGTGGCCCCCGGCCCGGGTGACGCCGGCCCGGAAGGTGTTGCCGGTGCGGTGGCCGGGGCGGGCCGTGTGCCAGGTGTGTCCGTCGTCGGTGGAGGTCTCGACCCGGACGGTGACACCGCGCGGGGCGGGGGCACCGTCCTGGGCGCGGACGGTGACACCGACGTCGTACCGCCCCGGGGCCGTGACCGTGTTGCGCGCGTCGACCGGGACGTCGTAGTCGAGTTGCAGCAGCGAGAGCGGGACGGCCTGCTCGGTGTGGCGCGAGCGGAACGACCACGAGGTGCTGGTGGCGGTGGCGTAGCGCCAGGTGGAGGAGGTGCGGGAGGTGGTCATGTCCAGGCGGTAGCCGGCCTGGCCGGCGGGGACTTCGGCGTCGACCCAGGCGGTGCCCAGGTCCGCGTACTTCTTCCCGTTCCGGTACAGCACCGCCGTGGCGGTGTCGCCCGTCGATGCCTGCCGGGAGCCGGAGAGGCCGCCGATGTCTCCGCCGCCCTCCACGAGCCGCGACCAGTGACCGGGCTGGGAGTCCGTGAACTCGGGGATCCACAGGTGCAGTACGTCGCCCGTCCGGACCGTCGGAGTCGTGGTGCCCGCCGGGATCGACGGGCGGACCACTGCGCCCTGCCAGGTCTCCGTGGACCGGGTGCCGGCCCGGTAGGTGCGCGGATCGTCCCGCAGGCCCACGGCCAGCGTCTGGTCCGGGTCGAAGGCCGTGGTGTGGTGCACCAGGTGCTGCCAGACGGTGTCACCGGCGCTGACGTACTCGGTGCGGGTGAAGCCGGTGGGCACGTAGCGGTTGTACTGGTTCCAGGCCGTCCGCTGGTAGGGGCGCCGGGCGAAGCGCTGTTCGGAGATCCAGCCGGTGCCGCCGGTGTCCGCGTACGTGGTGCGGACGGCCGCGCTGTTGCGGTCGGAGACGGTGTGGACGACGTGGCGCGGGATGCCCTGCTCGCTGACCTGCACCACGTCGTACAGGTAGGGGCTGCGGGCGGTGCCGTGGAAGGTCATCCGTTCGGTGTGCCGGTGGATGAGCCCCAGCAGCCGGGCCCCGGCGGTGGCGCCGATGCGGACGGTGGGCACGGCCCAGCGGTCGCCGTCCGGCCGCCAGCGGGTCCAGGCGATGTCCGAGGAGTCGACCAGGAGGACGGCCCTGGCACCCGCCGCCGCGGCCTGCGCGATGACGGCGGGTTCGCTCGCGCCCGTGGTGTTGGTGAGGACGGCGATCCGGCCCCGGGCCCGGCCGAACGCGGGGGCGGCCGCGTCCCCGGCGTCCACGGCGGTCAGGGCGGCGCCGCGCTCGTCGAACAGCGGGGAGGCGGGCATGTAGTAGGCGTCCAGCTTGCCGGGCATCCCGGCGGCCCTGGCCTCCAGCAGGGGAGCGACGAGCTGCCAGCGGGAGGAGAACTCGAACGTGCCGTCCTGCACCGGGGGAGCGGGGCTGACGTAGACGCGCTTGGCGATGTCGAAGTACATCGTGCCCTGGGTGAGGCTGCGGCCGTCGATCTCGCGGTACGTCTGGAAGCTGATCGCGCCGCGCTGCTCGGCGGGCCTCGGGGTGCGGATCTCCACGGGCGTGGTCGCGCGGGCGTCCACGGTGGCGGTGGTGTCCTTGGTGACCTTCACCTCCGGGAGCACCACCGCGCGCATCTCCTCGCCGTCGCGGGTGCGGACCATGAAGGTCTCGCTGACCTGGTACGTGCCTTCCTCCACCTCGGTGACGGCGTGCTCGAAGTCGGTGTACGGCACGAAGCCGCCGGGGCCCCAGACGACCGGCTGGAGGGGGACGCGGTCGCCCTTCTCGTCGTACGACACCACCGTGAGCCGGTGCACGGGGCCGTGCACCGTGAGGTCGAGGGTGGTGTGGACGGCGGGGGCGGCGGCACCGGCGGCGGTGCCGGTGACGTAGCCGTAGTACGTGCCCCGGGGGACCTGCGCGGGGCGCACGGTCAGGGGGACGTCGGCCGTGGCGTGCGCGGGCACGCGTACCGAGGACGCCACACCGAGCGCGGCGGACGGCACGGCCCGGCCGTGCACGTCGGTCAGGTGCGCGGCGAGGGCGAGGGTGACGTCCGTGCCGGAGCTGTTGGTGTAGTGCACGGTGGTGGTGCGCGGGCCATCGCCGGGCTGGAAGGACCCGAGGCTCAGACCGCCCGTGGCGGTGACGGGGCCCAGGGCCGCCGCGGCGGCGTCGATGCGTCCGCCGCCCTGCTCGGTGGTCTTCTGCCCCTCGATGGTGCGGGCGGTGCTGACCAGGGCGTCCTTGATCTGAGAGCCGGTCCAGCCGGGGTGCCGCTGGGCGACGAGGGCGGCGGCGCCGGCCACGTGCGGGGTGGCCATCGAGGTACCGGAGGCGGCCGTGTAGTAGCGGTCCACCGGGTCGCCCATGGTGGTGCCCGAGGCGCGGGCCGCCACGATGCCGACGCCGGGCGCGGTCACGTCCGGTTTGACGGCCCCGTCACCGGCCCGCGGGCCGCGGCTGGAGAAGGCGGCCAGCGAGTCGTCGCGGTCCACGGCGCCGACGGTGAGGGCGGCGTCGGCGGCGCCGGGGGAGCCCACGGTGATCTCGCCGTTCTCGCCGCTGTTGCCCGCGGCGGCCACGAACAACGTGCCGGTGGTGCGGCTCAGTTCGTTCAGCGCCAGGCTCATCGCGTCCGTGCCGTCACTGGCCTCGTCGGATCCCAGGCTCATGTTGACGACCTTGGCGCCCTGGGCCGCGGCCCACTCCATGCCGGCGATCACCTGGGACTCGGTGCCGAACCCGTCGTCACCGAGGACCTTGCCGATCAGCAGGTCGGCCGCGGGCGCGACGCCCTTGCGGGTGCCGCCGGAGGCCGCGCCGCTCCCGCCGACGATCGAGGCGACGTGCGTCCCGTGTCCGAAGACGTCGCCGGTGCCCGAACTGCCGGAGAAGTCCTCGGTCTTGCTGATCCGCCCGGCCAGGTCGGGGTGGGACCGGTCCGCGCCGGTGTCGAGCACGGCCACCTTGACGCCGTCGCCGCGGTCGCCCTTCTGCCAGACGGCCGGGGCGTTGATCTGGGCGGTGCTGCGGTCGAGTACGGCGTGGACCCGGCCGTCCAGCCACACGCGGGGGACGGCGGTGAGCGCGGAGGAGGTCCGCGACTTCCCGCCGGCCGGGGCCAGTTGCTCCCAGAAGCGGCCCAGGTCGCTCTGTGCGACGCGCAGGGCGCGGGCGTGGATGCTGGCGAGGGTGCGGGTGGGGGCGGGCGGCGGGGAGTCCGGGGAGCCCCCGGAGGCCGCGGGCTTCCCGGCGTCCGGTGACTTCTCGGAGCCTGCCGGCCTCGACGTCTCCGTCTTCTCCGTCTTCTCCGTCTTCGCCGATTTCTCGGCGAACGCGGCGAGTCTGCGTTCGGCCGGGGCCGCCGCGCCGCCGGAGGCGCTGACCAGCAGGGGGAGGGCGGCGGTGTGGGCGGTGTCGTACTTCTGCGCGAGGAGGGCGGTGACGTCGAACAGGGACCTGTCCAGCCGTCCCGCCATGACGAGGGGCTGGGCGTCGGACGGCAGCACCGAGATGTGACCGTCCTGCTCGAACGTCTGGAAGACGATGCGCTCGCGTCCGGGGCCCGGCCGCACGGCGGCGCTCTGGTGGCCGTCCGGTCCTCTCGTCACGGTGACGGTGTCACCCGTGACCAGGCGGACCGTGGCCGCGCTGTCCGCGGACGCGGCTGCCGGGTGCGCCCGTGGTGTGGCCGGCTGCGGGCCGGGCGCGGCCGTCACCGGCGTCACGGCGCCTGCGGCCAGGGCGAAGCCCGCGGCGGTCGCCGCCATCAGGCGGATCTGTCTCATCGGTGCCATGCCTTCCCTCGTGGGCTGAGCGGAGTTCACGCGCTGGACAGAATCCGATGGCTGTGAGGCGGCTGTCACCGGCCCGCCCTGGCACAGGTGGGACATGTCGCAACGGCGACAGCGGGGCAGCGCCCCGTAGCCACAAAGTCACCCTCTTGACTGGTGACGTACTCGTCTGCCATGATTGCGTCACCAGTCGAAGGGGTGATGATGAGGTCGAGGCCCACAGGGGAAGGAGGCACGGCCACCCAACCCACCCACGCACACCCACCGCCCCGAACCCGGCCGCCGGCGGTGTGAGCAGGCAGGGGCCATGTGCGAGGCTGTCCGAGAAGAAGAGATGCGGAAAGAAAGGCGAGATGTCATGACAGACGTCGAGGAGAGGGCCCTGCTGGCCGGAGGCTGCTTCTGGGGCATGCAGGAGCTGATCCGGAACCTCCCGGGCGTGCTCGGCACACGCGTCGGATACAGCGGGGGCGAGCTGGCGAACCCCACCTACCGCCGCCACGACGGCCACGCGGAGTCGATCGAGATCACCTTCGATCCGACCGCGACCGACTACCGCGCCCTCCTGGAGTTCTTCTTCCAGATCCACGACCCGACCACGAAGAACCGGCAGGGCAACGACATCGGCGACAGCTACCGCTCCGCCATCTTCTACCTGGACGACGAGCAGCGGCGGATCGCCGAGGACACCATCGCCGACGTGAACGCGTCGGGACTGTGGCCCGGACCGGTGGTGACCGAGGTCGTGCCCGCGGGCCCCTTCTGGGAGGCCGAGCCCGAGCACCAGGACTACCTCCAGCGCTACCCGGACGGCTACACCTGCCACTTCCCGCGGCCCAACTGGCGGCTGCCGCGGCGCTCGGAGGCCTGAGCGGGCCTGAGCAGGTGCCGGTCCCCGCGGCGGAGCCCGTGCCCGGTGCCGCCCGGAGCGAGGTGAACCCGGCTCGGGCACGGCCCGCCCCGGCCGGGAGCCGCCTCGCGGCCGGCGGGCCGCCGGCCTACGCGGGCCGGACGTTGTGGTTGAGACGGAACATGTTCCCCGGGTCGTAGCGCCGTTTGACCGCCGCCAGCCGGTCGTACCGCTGCCCTCCGAACAGTCTGCGCACGTCCGCCTCCTCCCGCGCCGCCTGTGGGGACAGGAAGTTCATGATGCTCCGGTCGTCCCCCCACGCGGCCATCCTCCGGGCGTACGCGGCGAGCGGCCCGGTCATCCGTGCGGCGTCGGACGGCCCGCCCGCGCCCGCGGCGAACGTCACGAACGGAATGCCCCGCGACGGCACCGAGTTGGGGACCGGCGGTTCCCGGTCCAGAGCGCCGCCCAGGGCGCGTATCTCGACGGTGCTGAGCGGGCAGCCGGAGTCCGGGCCGGTGAGTTCCGCGTACGCGGCGAGGGTGCCTGCGGTCAGCTCCCGCAGCCCCACGGTGGTCTCCGTGACGTACGCCGCCCGCACCGGGTCCACATGGATGGCACCCACCTCCTCGTGGGGCCGCTCCGCGAGGGTGTCCAGCAGGAGCGGTGCCGCGGCCCGCAGCGGCGCGACCAGGTGCTCGCCCTCGGCGGCCGGTCCGAGATGCCCGACGCGCACGTGCAGGACGAACGCGCCGCGCAGCACGGGCGGCAGGTGGGGCAGCGGCGGCAGACGCTGCACGGCGACGGAGGTCGTGGTGCGCTCGTCCAGCCCTTCGAGCAGGCTCCGCCACACACCCAGCACGTGGGCCGTGTCCTCGCCGCGGAACCAGAGTCCGCCACCGAAGAAGCGGCGCACGGGGAAGACGCCGAACTCCATGCGGGTGACCACGCCGAAGTTGCCCTTGCAGCCCAGGAGCGCCCAGAAGAGGCCGGGTTCGCCGTCCGGCGTGACCTCCCGGACGGCGCCGTCCGCCGTGACGACCTCCATCCGGCGCACGTGGTCGGCGGCGTACCCGTACCTGCGGCTCAGCAGCGGGCCGATCCCGCCGCCCAGGGTGTAGCCGATCACCCCGACGCCCGGGGCCGAACCGCAGGCGGGCGCGAGCCCGTGGCGGCCCGTCTCGGGCAGGACGTGGTCCCAGCGGGCGCCGGGGCCCACCGTGACGGTGCGGCGCTCGGCGTCCACGACGACGTCGGGCATGCGGCGCAGGGTGATCAGCAGCCAGTCGCCGGTGTCCGGGAGGACCGTCTGGTGCCCGGCGTTGCGCACCGCGACGGGCATGCCGTGCCGCGCCGCGAACCGTACGGCGGCGACCACGTCCTCGGTGCGCGTCGCGCAGACGACGACCGACGGCCGGGGCACGTGCAGCAGGTTGTGACCGGTGCACTCCGTCGCGTAGGCCGCGTCCTCGGGTGTGAGCACCGGGCCCGCGACCGCGGCCCGCAGGGCGGAGAGGCCGGCGGCGGAGGTCGGCCGTCCAGGCGCTGTGTGGTTCACGTGGTGTCCTCGTGGGCGATGTCCTCGTGGGTGAGCGCACCCACGTCCCCCCCCCGGTGGGTACACGCGGCGGCACGGCGGCGGGGTTCACGCAGGGCCCGACAAGTGGTGTGCCGTACCTCACGTGAACTTTCGGCCGACTTGCACACGTTGGCGAAATGAGTACATGCACACGTGTTCTCACGGACGTGACCGGAGGGTTCCGCGCCCGTGCGGCGCGGCGGGACGCGGAAGAGGCTGAGGCACGATGAACGACGGCAAGACGGTGTGGCTCCCGTACCGACCGGAACGGGTTCCCCGCCTGCCGGAAGGACTCTCCTACCGCTACTGGGACGGCTCCGCCTCGCTGCCCGGCGACCCGCGCGAGGTGAGCTTCCTGGTCGGGCCCCCCGCGACCGGCTCGGAACGCGTCTTCGCCCACCTGCTGCCGCGGGCGGTCAACGTCGAGGTCGTCCAGCTCCTCAGCTCCGGGTACGACCACATGGTGCCGCTGCTCGACCTGCTGCCGGCCGGGGCACGGCTGGCGACCACCCGCGGAGTGCACCGCGAGGCCACCGCGGAACTGGCCGTCGCCCTGCTGCTCGCCCTCGCCCGCGGCCTCGGCCACTACGCCCGCCGGCAGGCCGCCGGGGACTGGCGCCCGGTCACCGGCACCACGCTGGTCGGCAAGCGTGTGGTGGTGGTCGGATACGGCGCCGTGGGCGCGGCCGTGGCGGCACGGCTCGGCGCGTTCGGCTGCGAGGTCGTCCTCGTGGCCAGGACGGCGCGTACGACCCCGGCGGGCCGCGTGCACGGCGCGGCGGAACTGTCCGCGCTGCTGCCCACGGCCGACGCCGTGGTGCTGTGCGCCCCGCTGACCGAGGCGACGCGCGGCATGTTCGGCGCGGCACAGCTGGCGCTGCTGAAGGACGGCGCCCTGCTGGTGAACGTCGCCCGCGGGGAACTGCTGGACACCGCCGCCGCCCTGCGCGAGGTGCGCGGCGGCCGGCTGCGCCTCGCCCTGGACGTGACCGATCCCGAGCCGCTGCCCGAGGGCCATCCCCTGTGGGACCTGCCCGGCGTCCTCGTCACTCCGCACGTGGCGGCCTTCACCGACGCGTTCCCGCAGCACAGCGTGGACTTCCTGCGGCGGCAGCTGGACCGGTTCGCGCGCGGCGCGGAACTGGACAACGTCGTCCACACGGCGGCATACGCACACGAACGCGGGCGGGCGTATGAGCACGGGGGCGCGCACGAGGCCGGTGAGCGGGTTGCCTGAGCGGGAACAGACCGGCGTGCGGGGCGGGTACCTGCGGATCGTCGGGCCGTACGCCGATCCGGTGCGGGTGCTCGGTTTCTACGAGCGGGACGGGCACTCCGACGCGTCGGCGGCGTGGGAGTCGTTCACCTCCGTGTGGAACTGGTCCGCACCGCTCCCCGCGGCCGTCCCCTGGGATCCGTCCGGCGCCGCTCCGCTCGTGCGGGGTGTCGCGGGCGGGTTCTCGGTGTCGGGGCAGTGGCGGCTGCCACCGGCGGGAGCGGGAGCGGGAGCGCAGGAGGCGGCCGGCGGCCGGTGGCTGGCGCTGCGGCTGACCGAGCACCCGCGCCGGGCCGGGGCGGCCGGGGAGGCCTTCGGGGTGGCCGACCCGGACGTGGTCGTGGTGGCGTCCAAGGTGCTGCCCCGGCCGGCGGACGGGGCCCGCGCCGCCGGGGACACGCGGGGGCCGGGCTGCGGCACGGTGTTCCGGCTGGCGGACGCGTACGTGCCGGGCGGGTTCGCCACCAGCTCGGCGGGCACGCCGCTGGGGGCCGGGGACGCGGTGTTCGTGTGGGCGGCGGTCGCGGGCCTGGCGTTCGGCGCCGCGCGGCGGCTGACCGACGCCCTGGCCCGGCTCGACGCACCGGGGGCGATGATGTCACCGGCCGGCGCGGCGGCCGAGCTGGCCGCGGCTCTCCACGACGAGCGGCTGAGCCTGGCGGCGCGGCTGCACGGTGTCGCCCGGGCGGCCGCCGGGGACCGGCCGGCCGCCCGGGCGGTGCTGGCCGGGCAGGTCCGGCGGGCGGCCCGGCTGGTGCACCAGGTGGTCTCGGCCGCGTACGAGTACGGTCTCGCCTTCCGCCGGAGCGCGGCGGAGGACCCCCTGATTTCCCTGGTGGACGACAGCACCCCGATACTGCAGTACATGCGGTACGCGGTGGACCTGCTGCCGCCCGACGAGAGGACCCCCACGGTGGAAGGCGATACACGGTGACGACCGTCGCATATCAGGGTGAGCGCGGCTCCAACTCCGCGACCGTCGCCCGCGCGCTGTTCCCGGACGGCACCGAGCTGCCCTGCACGGGATTCGAGCAGGCGCTGGACGCGGTGACGCTGGGCACGGCCGACGTGGCGGCGATCCCCGTCGACAACTCCGCGGCGGGCCGGGTGGCGGACGTGCACCACCTGCTGCCGGAGTCGGGTCTGTTCATCGTCGGCGAGTACTTCCTCGCCATCCGGTTCGACCTGATGGGTGTCCCGGGCGCCTCCCTCGACCAGGTGGAGTGCGTCCGCAGCCACGTGCACGCCCTCGGCCAGTGCCGCAAGCTGCTGCGCGAGGGCGGCTGGCGCACGCTGGTCAGCGACGACACGGCGGGCTCGGCCCGTGAGGTGGCCGAACTGGGCGACCCGCGGCACGCGGCGCTCGCCCCGCCCGCCGCCGCCGCGCTGTACGGCCTCGACGTGCTGCGCGCGGGGGTCGAGGACGACCCGGACAACACCACGCGGTTCGTGGTGCTCTCCCGGGAACAGGGGCCCTGGCCGGGCACGGACGAGCCCACGGTGACCAGCCTGTTCTTCTGCGTGCGCAACATCCCGAGCGCCCTCTACAAGGCGCTCGGCGGGTTCGCCAGCAGCGGCGTCAACCTCACCAAGATCGAGAGCTACCAGATGGGCGCCGGGCTCAACCCGAGCCGCTTCTACGTCGAGATCGAGGGCCACCCCGACGAGCCCAACGTCGCGCTCGCCCTCCAGGAGCTGCGCTTCTTCTCCTCCGAGGTGCGCATCCTCGGTGTCTACCCCTCCCACCCGCACCGGCGCGGGGAACGCCCCGCCTGAGCCAGGACCGGGATCAGTGCCGGGGGCCCGGGTAGGCCCTCGGCAGCCGCATGCCGCGCTCGGCCATCAGGGCGCGGACGCGGTCCGGGTAGTCGGTGATGACCCCGTCCACGCCCAGGTCCATCAGCGCCGCCAGCGTCGCGGGGTCGTCGCAGGTCCACGGGACGACCTTCAGTCCGCGCCGGTGGGCCTCGCGGACCATCCCCGCGTCGGGGTAGAAGCGGAAGTCCGGGTCGGCGACCGTGCCGTTCTGCGGGAAGCCGTAGTTGGGCGAGAGCGTGGTGAGGCCGGGGACGGCAGCGGCGGCGGCCTTCACGAAGTCGCCGTCGAAGTCGTCGGCGTCGACGCCGCCGAGCCACGGTGACGCGCCGGGCCTGCCCACCTGGAGGAAGTCGTAATTGGTCAGGGCCACCAGCGGGTACGACGGCGCGAGCCGGTGCATCGCCTTCAGCGCGCCCCAGTCGAAGGACTGGACGGTGACCTGCCGTTCGATGCCCGAGCGGTGGATCTCCTCGTACACCAGGCGTACGAACAGGGCGCGCGGCGCCGTCTGTTCCGGCGCGCCCGCCTCCACCTTGGTCTCGATGTTCAGCTTGACCTGCCGGGCCCGGTAGCGCTTGACCAGGTCCAGGACGTCCTTCAGCTCCACCATCCGCAGGCCCTTGATCTGCTCCTGCCCGGGGAAGCCGGGCAACTGCCGGTAGCCGCAGTCCATCGTCTTGATCTGGGCGAGCGTCAGGTCCTTGATGTACTTCCCGACGTACGGGTACATCGGGTCGCCCGGTGTCACCGGCCCGGTGTCCGCGCACTTCTGGGCGCTGATCTGCCGGTCGTGGTTGACGACCACCTTGCGGTCCCTGGTGATCTGCGTGTCCAGTTCCAGGGTGCTCACGCCGAGGCGCAGCGCCTTGCCGAACCCTTCCAGGGACTCCTCCGTGGTGAGGCCGAGACCGCCGCGGTGGGCCTGGAGGTCGAAGGGGGTCCGGTGGCGGGGCGGGGCGGGATGCCGGGGGGCGGCGGTGGACGCCTGCGCGCTCGCCGGGAGGGCGAGGGCGAGTGCGGGCAGGGCGGTGAGCAGGGCCAGGGCGCGCCGGAGGGTCATGGGGAACCTCGTTCGGGTCGGAGCCGGGCGGGGCGTGGCGGGAACGGGGGAGCGGACCCGATGAGGTTAGGCCGTGGTTCCGGACGGTACGAGGCCCCTTCGTGAGGGTGGGGTGAACGGGCGCGGAACGGGGGCGCCGTCCGCGCCCGCGCCGGTGAGACGTGGTGCCGCTCGTGCCTGCCGCTGGTCCTGTGGCCGCTGGTCCCGTGCTTCTTGGTCCTGCGGCCCCGCCCGCCCGTGGACGGGGCGGGCGGGGCCGTCCGGTTCCGGCTGCCCGGGGAACGGCGCCGGAACGGGAAGGCGGCCCCCTGAGCGGGACCTGCGGGGGGCCGCCTGGCTTGTTCGGCAGTGCTGACCGGCTGCTGCCGGGGGGAGCGGGGCTCTGACTGCCGGGTGCGGCAGGGCCCTGATGCCGTCGCCGGGGCATCAGGGCCTCACACCGGGACAACGGAGCGGGGAGGGTGTGAGGTTCACGAGGTCCCGGCGAGGAGGGCGGGCGGGCGCGTGGGGCACCTTCGGCGTGCCCGGTCCGCCGGTGGGGGAGTCACAGGAACAGGGCCGCTCCGGGACCGTATCCGGCCATCGCCGCCGTCTCGGCCCAGGACCACACCAGGACGGGGTCCTGGGCGGGCCGCCCGCCGAGGGCGGCCGCGGCGGGGACCGTGCCGGCCGTGCCCGGCGTCGTGGCCGTTCCAGGCGTTCCCGTTGCCCCGGCCGTACCCTCCGGGGCCGGGGTGCGGGCGGTGCGACCGGTCCTGCGGCGCGCTCGCGTCCGCTCCTGGGTGATCACTGCGGAGGACATGGCGGCTCCCGTTTTTCGAGCGGTACGGCGGATGGGTGCGGTGGTGCGGTCGGTGGGGTGGGTTGTGGTGGGTGGGTTTGTGGCGGGGGTATGTGGTGACTGGTGGTGCGGGCGGTGGGTCAGGCGGCGGTGGCGGTGATGGTGACGGGGATGTTGCCGCGGGTGGCCTTGGAGTAGGGGCAGATCTGGTGGGCGGCGTCGGCGAGTTGCTGTGCGGTGTGCTGGTCGACGCCGCCGAGGACGGGGCTGAGGACGGCGGAGAGGGTGAACTCGCCGTCGTCGCCGTGGGTGAGGGTGACCTCGGCGGT
>NZ_JOIY01000059.1 GCF_000720185.1 Streptomyces sp. NRRL S-340
CTCGCCGCATGCATCTGGCACAACTGGACCACCGGCACCGCAGTCAAACGATCACTGATCGCCTACGACCACTGAAGACATCGGACTCATTCATCTAGGCCCTGCGTCCGGCGAACAGGCTCCGGTCGGCGCGGCCCGCCCGCGGGAGTCAGCGCAGACTGCGTACGTCGAGGTGGCGCAGCACCCGGTCGACGATCTCCGGGTCGGCCCCCGGCTCGCTGCGGGCCGCGAGCACCTCGTGCCGTGCCGCGCTGAGCATCTCGCCCTGGATCCGCCGCAGCCGCTTGATCCGGCGCACCCGGTTCTCCTGCGCCTCCCGGCGCTCCTCGTCGCCGATCTGCGGGTTGATCCGCAGCCCGATCTCGAAGGCCCGCCGCAGCATCTGCTCGGACACCTCGTCGGGCAGGTCCTCGACGGCCTCGATCTCCTTCAGCCGCCGCTTGGCCGCACGCGCCGCCCGCACCGCCAGTTCCTTCTCGAACTCCTTCTCGCGTTCGGTGTCGGCCCGCACGCCGAGCCGCTTCACCAGCCAGGGCAGGGTGAGCCCCTGCACCACCAGCGTCACCATGATCACTCCGAAGGCGATGAAGACGATCTCGTCGCGGTCGGGGAACGGCGCGCCGCTGTCCGTCCGCAGCGGGATGGCCAGCGCCAGCGCCACCGAGGCCACGCCGCGCATCCCCGACCACCACATGACGACGGTCTCCCGCCAGCTCGTCGGGATGTCCTCGTCGTAGTCCCGCCGGGCGTGCAGGCGTTGGGTGAGCCAGGTCGCCGGGAGCAGCCACAGCAGCCGGACGAACACGACCACGCCCACGACCACCCCGGCCCAGCCCAGCAGCTCGCCCCAGCGGCCCGAGGCGGTGCGGATGGCGTTGTGCAGTTCCAGGCCGATCAGGCCGAAGGCGACCCCGGTGACGAGGGTGTCCACGACGTCCCAGACGGTGTGTCCGGCCAGCCGGCTCAGCACGTCGTCGGCGTCGTAGGCGTACTCGGCCAGGAACAGTGCGGTGGTGAGCACGGCGAGCACACCGGAGCCGTGCAGTTCCTCGGCCAGCACGTAGGAGGCGTACGGCACGAGGAGGGTCAGGCCGATCTGGAGGGTGGTGTCCCCCAGCAGGTCGAGCAGCTTGTTGGCGCCCCAGCCGAGCGCCACGCCGACGACGACGGCGACCACCGCGGACAGCACCAGGTCGAGTCCGGCGTGCCAGGCGGAGAACTCGCCGCTGACGGCGGCGGCGATCGCCACGTGGTATAGGACGATGGCGGTGACGTCGTTGAAGAGTCCCTCGCCCTCCAGGATCGACACCAGGCGGCGGGGCAGCCCGAGCTGTCCGGCGACGGCGGTCGCGGCGACCGGGTCGGGCGGCGCGACCAGCGCGCCCAGCGCCACCGCCGCGGCCAGCGGCAGCCCCGGCACGATGGTGTGGGCGACGACCGCGACACAGACGGTCGTGACGAACACCAGGGCCACGGCCAGCAGGAAGATGGGCCGTTTGTTCGCCGCGAACTGCCGCCAGGAGGTGCGCCGTACGGCGGCGTACAGCAGCGGCGGCAGCAGCGCGGGCAGGATCAGCTCGGGCGGGATGTCGACGTTCGGTACGAAGTTCAGGACCGCGAGGACGATCCCGAGGAGCGTCATGAGCACCGGGGCGGGCAGCCCGAGCCGGTCTCCGACGGGGACGCTGATCACGGCCCCGAGCAGGACGACGAACAACAGGGCCAACTGATCCACGAATCAGCGCTCCGGGAGGTCGGACGTTCACACGGCAGCCTCCAGCGTGCCATGCCGTCCCCGCGGTCGGCCTCTTCGCCAGGGGGCTACAGGGCGCGCCGCATCGCCCGGTGCGCAATGCCGGCGTCCGGGAACTCGGGACCGTACGCCGCGTATCCCAGCCGCTCGTAGAAGCCCAGGGCGTGGGTCTGCGCGTGCAGGTCCATCGCCGTCAGGCCGCGCACCCGGGCCGCTTCCTCCAGGGCGCGCACCAGGGCGGCGCCGACGCCGAGGCCCCGGGCCGCGGCGGTCACGGCGAGGCGGCCCAGGGAGCCGACGGCCGCGTCGCCGCCGGTGCGATCCGCGGCGGCCTCGCCGTGCAGGAGCCGTCCGGTGCCCAGCGGGGTGCCGTCGTCGTGGACGGCGAGCACGTGGACCGCGACGGCGTCGAGGTCGTCGTACTCGATCTCCTCGGGCACGCCCTGCTCGGCGACGAAGACCTCCTTGCGCACCGCGAAGCAGGCCTCGCGGTCGGCGGCGTCCCGCGCGACGCGGGTCCGGTAGGGGGCCGGGGCGGTCATGCGTAGGTCTCCTCGCGGACCTGGTCGAGGGCATGCTGGAGGTCCGCCGGGTAGTCGCTGGCGAACTCGGCCCACCGGCCGTCCCCGGGGTGCTCGAAGCCGAGCCGCACGGCGTGCAGCCACTGCCGGGTCAGCTTGAGCCGCTTGGCGAGGGTGGGGTCGGCACCGTAGGTGAGGTCGCCGACGCAGGGGTGGCGGTGGGCGGCCATGTGCACGCGGATCTGGTGGGTGCGCCCGGTCTCCAGCTTCACGTCGAGCAGGGAGGCGGCGCGGAAGGCCTCGATGAGGTCGTAGTGCGTGACGGACGGCTTGCCCTCGGCGGTGACCGCCCACTTGTAGTCGTGGTTCGGATGGCGGCCGATGGGGGCGTCGATGGTGCCGCTGGTCGGGTCGGGGTGGCCCTGGACCAGGGTGTGGTAGCGCTTGTCGACCGTGCGCTCCTTGAACTGGCGCTTGAGCGACGTGTACGCGTACTCGGACTTGGCGACCACCATCAGGCCGGAGGTGCCCACGTCCAGGCGGTGCACGATGCCCTGGCGCTCGGCGGCGCCGGAGGTGGAGATCCGGTACCCGGCGGCGGCGAGTCCGCCGATGACCGTGGGTCCGCTCCAGCCGGGGCTGGGGTGGGCGGCGACACCGACCGGCTTGACGATCACCACGACGTCGTCGTCGTCGTGGACGATCTCCATGCCCTCGACCGGCTCGGCGACGACCTGTACGGGCGCGGGCGCCTGCGGCATCTCGACCTCCAGCCAGGCGCCGCCGCGCACCCGCTCGGACTTGCCGACCGCCGTGCCGTCGACCAGCACCTTGCCCGCCGCGGCCAGCTCGGCCGCCTTCGTGCGGGAGAAGCCGAACATGCGGGAGATGGCGGCGTCGACGCGCTCGCCCTCCAGGCCGTCGGGCACGGGCAGGGTACGGATCTCGGGAAGCGTGCTCACCCGTCGAGTATGCCGGACGGGCCGGACACTCCCGCACGCACGGCCCCTGCCCCTGTGGAAAACTCAGGCGCCGGACGCCTCAGTCCTTGTGGACGGTGCCGTCCGGGTCACGGCCGCCGAAGGAGAGCAGCACGATCAGGATGCCGCCGCAGACGATCGCCGAGTCGGCGAGGTTGAAGACGGCGAAGTGCTTCGGGGAGATGAAGTCGACGACCGCGCCCTTGAAGACGCCCGGCGAGCGGAAGATCCGGTCGGTGAGGTTGCCCAGCGCGCCACCGAACAGCAGTCCGAGCGCGATGGCCCAGGGCAGGCTGTAGAGCTTGCGGGCGAGCCGGACGATCACCACGATCACGGCGGCGGCGATGACCGTGAAGATCACCGTGTACGCCTCGCCGAAGCTGAAGGCGGCACCGGAGTTGCGGATCATCTGGAACTGGAGCCAGTCACCGATGATGTCCACCGGCGCGTGGTGCTCCAGCTTCGCCACGACGAGAAGCTTGCTGACGAGGTCGAGGGCGTAGGCCACGGCGGCCACCGCGAACAGCACCCCGATCCGCCGCCTGCCCCGCGGCCGCTCGTCCGTGGCGGTGCCGGACCGCTCGTCCGTACGGGAGACCGCCTCGGGCCCGTCCGCGCGGGAGGCCGCGGCGGAGCCGTCCGGCACGGCGGGCGCGCTGCCGGCGTCCGGCGTGCCCGGCGCGTCCGGCGTCGTTCCTGAAGGTGCGGCGGCCGTCTCCGCCGCGACGTCGGGCTGCCGCTGCCGCCCGGGACGCCCAGCGTCCCCCGGGGTGCCGTCCGGCGTACCGATGATGCGCTCCGCCTCTGCCACGTGAGTCCCTCGACCTAGGTACCTGACTGAGGACGAGACTACGGCACGCCTTCCCCGGCCGAGGTGCTCAGGAGGGGCCCGCCGCCCGCTCAGTACCGGCGCTCCTGCTTCTGCTTGCACTCCACGCAGAGAGTGGCCCGCGGAAAGGCCTGCATACGGGCCTTTCCGATCGGGTTGCCGCAGTTCTCGCACACGCCGTAGGTGCCCGCTTCCAGGCGGTCCAGGGCGCGCTCGGTCTGGGTGAGCGTCTCGCGCGCGTTGGCGGCGAGCGCCAGCTCGTGCTCACGCGTGATGTTCTTGGTGCCGGTGTCCGCCTGGTCGTCGCCCGCGCCGTCCCCGGAGTCGCGCATCAGTCCGGCCAGGGCCGCCTCGGACGCGCTGATCTCGGTGCTCAGGCGTTCCATCTCGGACTCGAGCTCCCCACGGGCCTCGGTGACCTCCTCCTCGGTCCACGGGTCCTCGCCCGCGCGCACCGCGAGGTCACCCGGGTCCACCGCCGCGGCGACGCGTGCCTTGGGGACGGCGGTCGTGGCCGCCGTGGCCGTACCAGGGGTCTTCTTCGCAACCACCGTCGTGGCTCCCGTCTGCTTCGCGGCCTCGGCCGCGCCCACCTTCTTGCCCGTGCTCTTCCTGCCCACGGCGGCCCCGGTCCCACCCTGCGCGGAGGCACTCGCTGCGGACGACCGCGCCCCGGCGGGGCCGGCCACAGCGGGTTCCGCCCCGGACGACCCGGACTCCGGCGCCGGCTCCCGGGACTCCGGATCCGGCGGCTTCGGCCCGGACGGCTTCCGCCCGGCGGTCTTCCCCGCGGACTTCCTCACGGGGGCCTCCCTCGCGGGGGCCTTCGGCGCGACGGTCTTCCGCGCCGGGGTGCGCCCGCCCGTGGTGCGCCCGGCGCCGGCTTCCCCGCGCGCGGGGCCCCCGGCGTCCCCGGACCCGGGGACCTCCGCCTCCGCCTCCTTCGCCGGCGCCGTGCGGCCGGCCGGCCGCCGGTTCCTGGCCGTCGCCGGAGCGCCGCGCTCCGCGGTGCCGGGCATCGCGGGCTCGGCCGCGCCGCCGTCGGCGCCGGTGTGCCGGGACCCGCCGGACGCCGACTGCTCGGCGGTCTTCTTCGCCACCATGGCCGCGGCCCCTTCACATATTGTGATCTTGCTCGCGAATCGTGCTGGGACGATAAATCGACTTCAGTCCCGCGGCAACGGGGCACGCCGCCCGATTCGCCCGCCTCACGCGTACCGCGCGGTGGGCATGCATGCGTTGTGCCCAGCTCCCCGCCGGGTAATCCGACGAGCCGGGTGTCCTACGATCCGACCGGCCGCACCGGCGCCGTTCGGGTCACCCGCGCCCCGCCCCGGCCCTCCCCCGGCCAGACCCGCGCGCCGCCCCGAAAACCGGTCGGCCGCCGCTCCCGGGGCGCCGTACACTGGGCGCAGCGAGAAGCGTGGATGGGGACGAGTAGCGGCGTACGCAGCCCAGAGCGACCCGGGGACGGTGTGAGCCCGGGGGCGAGCGCGGCGTGAAGATCACCCCGGAGCCGCCGGAAGAAAGCCCGAGGGGCGAGTAGAACCGGCATCGCGAGCCCAATGAGGGGGCTCACCGGAGCGGACGGCGCACCGGGGGGCCAAGGAGGGTGGTACCGCGGGAGCGCGCCGCACACGGCGTAGGCAGCACGAAGGCTCTCGTCCCTCCGACGGAAGGCAGCACATCCGCCGGAGGAAGCTCGTTGAACACGCAGCCGCAGTACCGTCAGGTGCCCGCCCAGGTCGACCTGCCCGCGCTCGAGCACGCGGTGCTCGACTTCTGGCGCGAGCAGAAGATCTTCGCCAAGAGCCTGGAGCAGTCCGAGGGCCGCCCCGAGTGGGTGTTCTACGAGGGCCCGCCCACCGCCAACGGCATGCCGGGTGCCCACCACATCGAGGCCCGCGTCTTCAAGGACGTCTTCCCCCGCTTCCGCACCATGCGCGGCTACCACGTGGCCCGCAAGGCCGGGTGGGACTGCCACGGTCTGCCCGTCGAGCTGGCCGTCGAGAAGGAGCTGGGCTTCTCCGGCAAGCAGGACATCGAGGCGTACGGCATCGCGGCCTTCAACGACAAGTGCCGCGAGTCCGTGCTGCGGCACACCGACGCCTTCTCCGAGCTGACGACCCGCATGGGCTACTGGGTCGACCTCGACGACGCCTACGTCACGATGGACCCCGAGTACATCGAGTCCGTCTGGTGGTCCCTGAAGGAGATCTTCGGCAAGGGCCTGCTGGTCCAGGACCACCGGGTCGCCCCCTGGTGCCCGCGCTGCGGCACCGGCCTGTCCGACCACGAGCTGGCGCAGGGCTACGAGACGGTCGTCGACCCGTCCGTCTACGTCCGCTTCCCGCTCACCTCCGGACCGCTGGCCGGCCGGGCCGCGCTCCTGGTGTGGACGACGACCCCGTGGACCCTGGTCTCCAACACGGCCGTGGCCGCGCACCCCGACGTCACCTACGTGGTGGCGACGAACGGCGAGGAGAAGCTCGTCGTCGCCGAGCCGCTTCTCGCCAAGGCGCTCGGCGAGGGCTGGGAGACGACCGGCGAGTCCTTCACCGGCACCGAGATGGAACGCTGGACCTACCGGCGCCCCTTCGAGCTGGTGGAGTTCCCCGAGTCCGAGGCGGGCGCGCACTTCGTCGTCAACGCGGAGTACGTCACCACCGAGGACGGCACGGGTCTGGTCCACCAGTCCCCCGCCTTCGGCGAGGACGACCTCAAGGTGGGCCGCGCCTACGGCCTGCCGGTCGTCAACCCGGTCCGTCCGGACGGCACCTTCGAGGAGGACGTCCCGCTGGTCGGCGGCGTCTTCTTCAAGAAGGCCGACGAGAAGCTCACCGAGGACCTGCAGCAGCGGGGCCTGCTCTTCAAGCACCTGCCGTACGAGCACAGCTACCCGCACTGCTGGCGCTGCCACACCGCGCTGCTGTACTACGCCCAGCCGTCCTGGTACATCCGCACCACGGCGGTCAAGGACCGTCTCCTCCAGGAGAACGAGAAGACCAACTGGTTCCCGGACACCGTCAAGCACGGCCGCTTCGGGGACTGGCTGAACAACAACATCGACTGGGCGCTGTCCCGCAACCGCTACTGGGGCACGCCGCTGCCGATCTGGCGCTGCGAGGAGGGCCACCTCACCTGCGTGGGCTCCCGCGCGGAGCTGACCGGGCTGACCGGCACCGACCAGTCGGGCCTGGACCCGCACCGCCCGTTCATCGACGAGGTCACCTTCGCCTGCCCGCAGGAGGGCTGCGGGGCGGTGGCCACGCGCGTGCCGGAGGTCATCGACGCCTGGTACGACTCGGGCTCGATGCCGTTCGCGCAGTGGGGGTACCCGTACAAGAACAAGGAGCTGTTCGAGAGCCGCTACCCGGCGCAGTTCATCTCCGAGGCGATCGACCAGACCCGCGGCTGGTTCTACACACTGATGGCCGTCGGCACGCTGGTGTTCGACAAGTCGTCGTACGAGAACGTCGTGTGCCTGGGCCACATCCTCGCCGAGGACGGCCGCAAGATGTCCAAGCACCTGGGCAACATCCTGCAGCCGATCCCGCTCATGGACCAGCACGGCGCCGACGCGGTGCGCTGGTTCATGGCGGCCGGCGGTTCGCCCTGGGCGGCCCGCCGGGTCGGTCACGGCACCATCCAGGAGGTCGTCCGCAAGACGCTCCTGACGTACTGGAACACGGTCGCCTTCCAGGCCCTGTACGCCCGTACGTCGAACTGGGCGCCCAGCGGGGCCGACCCGGCCCCGGCCGACCGCCCGGTGCTCGACCGCTGGCTGCTGAGCGAGCTGCACGCGCTGACCGACCAGGTCACACAGGCCCTGGAGGGCTACGACACGCAGCGCGCCGGCAAGTTGCTCTCCGCGTTCGTCGACGACCTCTCCAACTGGTACGTCCGCCGCTCGCGCCGCCGCTTCTGGCAGGGCGACAAGGCCGCGCTGCGCACGCTGCACGAGGTCGTCGAGACGGTGACGAAGCTGATGGCGCCGCTGACGCCGTTCATCACCGAGCGGGTCTGGCAGGACCTGATCGTGCCGGTCACGCCGGGCGCCCCGGAGTCGGTGCACCTGTCGAGCTGGCCGGAGGCCGACCTGGCGGCCATCGACCCCGGACTGTCCCAGCAGATGGTGCTGGTGCGGCGGCTGGTGGAGCTGGGCCGGGCCACGCGCGCGGAGTCGGGCGTCAAGACGCGTCAGCCGCTGTCGCGCGCGCTGGTCGCGGTGGCGGGCTTCGACACCCTGGACCGGGAACTGCACGCGCAGATCACGGAGGAGCTGAACGTCTCCTCGCTGGCGTCGCTGAGCGAGGTCGGCGGATCGCTGGTGGACACGACGGCCAAGGCCAACTTCCGCGCGCTGGGCAAGCGGTTCGGCAAACGCGTCCAGGACGTGGCGAAGGCGATCGCCGGGGCCGACGCGGCGGCCCTGTCGCTGGCGCTGCGCGAGGGCACGGCGTCGGTGGAGGTCGACGGCGAGACGGTCACGCTCGCTCCGGACGAGGTGATCATCACGGAGACTCCGCGCGAGGGCTGGTCGGTGGCCTCCGACGCGGGTGCGACCGTGGCGCTCGACCTGGAGATCACGGAGGAGCTGCGGCAGGCAGGGCTCGCGCGCGACGCGATCCGACTGATCCAGGAGGCGCGCAAGAACAGCGGTCTCGACGTCGCGGACCGGATCGCGCTGCGGTGGACGTCCACGGACGCGGCGGTGATCGCCGCGCTGTCCGAGCACTCCGGGCTCATCGCCGAGGAGGTTCTCGCGACGGACTTCGCGCAGGGCGAGGCGGACGACACGTACGGTGACGTGTTCACCGACGAGGGCCTGTCGCTGACGTTCCGTCTGCGCAAGGCGTGAGCGGCGCGGGGGCGAGCGCCTGAGCGGCGTTCGCCCCCGCCGCCCCTGCCCGTCGCGGCCCGTCCCTGGGGACTACGCGCCCAGGTCCCTCTCGCCCAGATCCCCTTCACACGGTCCCCCGCGCCCCGCGGGTCGCATCCGCGTACGAGAACGGCCCCGGAGGAAGTCCTCCGGGGCCGTTCTCTCAGGCTGCCGACGCCTTGTTCGTTCCTTTGCTCAGGAACCCGTCAGGGCTCCTCAGTTGTCGTCCTCGTCGATGAGGAAGCCGCGCATGGGGGACGGCGCCTGGCCCATGGGGGACGGGCCCTGCGGTCGTACCGGTGCCATCGGCTGGGTCATCGCCGGGGACATCTGCTGCTGGCCGCCGTAGGACGGACCGGACGGGCTGGGCGCGCTGCCCATCGACTGGTTGCCGCCGTAGGACGGGGCGCTCGCGCCGGCCGGGGCCATCGACGGCGCCGGGGACGGCGGCAGCGAGGCGGCCGCGGGGGTGCGCGGCGGGGCCAGCGAGTCGTCGGCCTGGGTCTCCAGCTGGCGCAGCTGCGACTCCAGGTACGACTTCAGTCGCGTACGGTACTCGCGCTCGAAGCCGCGCAGGTCCTCGACCTTGCGCTCCAGCGTGGCGCGGGCGGACTCCAGGGAGCCCATCGCGACGCGGTGCTTCTCCTGCGCGTCCCGCTCCAGGGCGTCGGCCTTGGCACGGGCGTCACGCTCGAGACCCTCGGCGCGCGAACGGGCCTCGCCGACGATCTTGTTGGCCTCGGAACGCGCCTCGGCGATCGCCTGGTCGGCGGTCTGCTGGGCCAGCGACAGGACGCGCGCGGCGCTGTCGCCACCGGGACCCTGACCCATCGGGCCGGGACCCATGGGGTTCGGGCCGCCCATCGGACCCGGACCCATCTGCCCCTGCATCGGACCGGGGCCCTGGCCCATCGGTCCGGGACCCTGACCCATCGGGCCGGGGCCCTGCGGGCCCTGTCCGCCGGGGCCGGCGGGCAGCTGCGGGGCACCGCTCGGCAGCTGGGGCGGGCCACCCATGGGGCCGCCCATCTGCTGCTGCGGCGGGCCCGATATCCCGGCGGGCACCGGAGCGCCAGGACCTCGCATGCCCTGCTGCGGCATGCCGCCCTGCTGGGGCATTCCGCCCTGCTGGGGCATGCCGGGGCCACCGGGACCCTGCTGCGGGTGCTGCTGGTCCTGCTGCTCCGGAGGCTTGCGCATGTTCTGCTGGTTCTGCGCGGCGGCCCGGGTGGCCGCGGCCAGCTTGGCGCGCAGGTCCTCGTTCTCGCGGAGCAGGCGGGTCAGCTCGGCCTCGACCTCGTCGAGGAAGGCATCGACCTCGTCCTCGTCATAGCCTTCTCGGAGGCGGACGGTCGTGAACTGCTTGTTCCGCACGTCCTCGGGGGTCAACGGCATCTCTTCACCTCAACGTAGTCATCGGCAGTCGGCAAGACCGTATCGTCCACAGTCACGTCGCGAGGTTCCCCACGATGTAGATCAGGATGTAGACGATGATCATCAGGACGAAGAAGGACAGGTCGAGCGCCACGCCCCCGAGACGCAGCGGCGGAATGAACCGCCGCAGAAGCTTCAGCGGTGGATCGGTGACAGTGTAGGTGGCCTCCAGAACGACCACCATCGCCTTGCCGGGTTGCCACGAGCGGGCGAACTGGAACACATAATCCATGACCAAACGGAAGATCAGCACGATGAGGAACACCATCAGCGCGATGTAGAGAACCTCCATGGCCACGCCCATGATCGGTGCTTCCCTCTCCCCTGTTCCGTGCCTGTCTTCCGGTGGTGCGTCTCAGCTCTGGTTGAAGAACCCGCCCTCTGCGATGCGGGCCTTGTCCTCCGCCGTGACATCGACGTTAGCAGGCGACAACAGAAACACCTTCTGTGTCACCCGCTCGATGCTGCCGTGAAGACCGAACACCAGACCGGCGGCAAAGTCGACAAGTCGCTTCGCGTCCGTGTCGTCCATCTCCGTCAGATTCATGATCACCGGGGTGCCTTCACGGAAGTGTTCCCCGATGGTACGGGCCTCGTTGTAGGTCCGGGGGTGAAGTGTGGTGATCCGGTACGGCTCACGTTCGGACACGACCTTGGGCATGATCACCGGTGCGTTCTTCTCCAGGCTGGCGCGTTCTTGTGTGATGGATGCCACGGGCGCGATGCGCGCCGGACGAGGGGATTCCGCCGGGAGCGAAGCGGAATGGGACACAGGTTCGCGTGGCGCCGGAGGCTGCACCACGCGTACCGGTTCGTCCCTTTGCGGCTGATGTGTTCCGTGCGGCTGGTGCGACGGTTCGTGCCGTCGGCGGTCCCGCTCGGGCTCCGGGTCGAGTTCGGGTTCGAAGTCGTCATCGGGGTCGAAACCCCGGCCGTCGTACCCATCGTCCTCCACGAGGCCGAGGTAGACCGCCATCTTGCGCATCGCGCCGGCCATGCTCTGAGTCCTCCGCTCTGTGGTGGATCGACTGACGACCGCCAAGTCCCCGCGATCCACGAGGTCGTTGCGCCTTCTTCGGCGGTATTGACCATATTTTCTGCTGTGGTCCGACTTCTTGGCGACGTTACCCGAGCCTGGGGCGGACTCCGAGTACCGCGGTGCCGACGCGCACATGTGTCGCTCCGGCGGCCACGGCCTGTTCGAGGTCCGCGCTCATCCCTGCCGAGACCATGGTGGCAGCAGGATGGGTCCGGCGCAGGTAGGTCGACAAATCCATGAGCCGCTCGAACGCCGCCTGTTGGCGCCCGGCGTACTCACCGGTCAGCGGCGCGACGGTCATCAGCCCGTCCAGCCGCAGCCCTTCGGCGGACGCGATCCGGTCGGCCAACTCCCCGATCCCCTCGGGTGCCACGCCGCCCCTCTCGCCCCGGCCGCTCACCCCGGCGTCCAGCGCGACCTGGATGAGGCACCCGAGTTCACGCTCCGCGCGCACGGCCTCCTTGGAGAGCGCCGTGACGAGCCGGGAGCGGTCCACGGACTGCACGACGTCCGCGTAACCGACGACGGATCGCACCTTGTTGGTCTGAAGCTGACCGACAAAATGCCAACTCAAGGGCAGATCCGAACATTCCGCGGCCTTCGGCGCCGCGTCCTGGTCACGGTTCTCGGCGACGTGCCGCACCCCGAGGTCCGCCAGCATCCGCACGTCCGCCGCCGGATAGGTCTTGGTGACCACGATCAGGGTCACGTCCTCGCGCGGGCGTCCCGCGGCGGCGCACGCGGCGGCGATGCGCTCCTGCACCCTCGCCAGATTCGCGGCGAGTTCGTCCTTACGTTCCGTCATGCCCCATCAGTCCAGCCAGACGTAGCCCGCGAGCCGACCGGTGGTGCGGTCGCGGCGGTACGAGAAGTGGTCGTGCGACTCGCGCGTGCACACCGGCGAGTGCTCCCGGTCGTGCACGCCGAGGCGTTCGAGCTGCGCGTGCACCCCGGCGCTCACGTCGAGAGCCGGCGTACCCCAACTCGTCTCGGCGTACGCCGCCGGCGCGACCGCGCTCACCTCGGCGCGCATCGCCTCGGGCACCTCGTAGCACCGGCCGCACACGGCGGGTCCGGTGCGGGCGGTGATCCGGGCGGGGTCCGCGCCGAGTTCCACCATCGCGCGGACGGCGGCGGGCACCACCCCGGCCACCAGGCCGGGCCGTCCCGCGTGGGCCGCGGCCGCGATCCCGGCGACCGGGTCGGCGAGCAGCACCGGCGTGCAGTCGGCGGTGAGCACGGCGAGGGCGAGACCGCGCCGGGTGGTCACGAGCGCGTCGACGGACGGGATGCCGGCCGCGGTGTCCCACGGTCCGTCCACGACCGCCACGTCCGCGCCGTGCACCTGGTTCATCCAGACCACCAGGGCCGGGTCCAGTCCGAGGGACTTGGCGGCCAGTTCGCGGTTGGTCCGTACGGCGGCCGGGTCGTCGCCGACCGCGCCACCGAGGTTCAGCTCCTCGTACGGAACGGCGCTCACCCCGCCCCACCGGTCGGTGAAGGCGAAGTGCGCGCCGTTCGCGGTGTCGCGCTGTCCTATCACTTCAGGAAGTCCGGTACGTCCAGTTCCTCGGCCGCGCTGTCGGTGTAGGTCCGCGGCGCCGGCGGGGCCGGCGGCGGGGTGAGGTCGCTCAGCGGCTCGGGCGCGACCGGCTCCGGCTCCTCCTTCGGCTTCACGCTGCCGAGCGAGCCGAAGGACGGACGGTTCTCGGGCTGCCGTACCGGCGCGGGCTCCTCGCGGCGCGGGGAGGACGAGGCGGACGGGGACGAGGACGCCGAGCTGAGGACGTTGTCCCGGCGGGCCGGGGGCTGGCCGCCGTCGAAGCCGGCCGCGATCACGGTGACCCGCACCTCGTCGCCGAGGGCGTCGTCGATGACCGCGCCGAAGATGATGTTGGCCTCCGGATGGGCGGCCTCGCTGACCAGCTGGGCGGCCTCGTTGATCTCGAACAGGCCGAGGTCGGAGCCACCGGAGATGGAGAGCAGCACGCCGCGGGCGCCGTCGATGGAGGCCTCCAGCAGCGGGGAGGAGATCGCCATCTCGGCGGCTGCCACCGCGCGGTCGTCGCCGCGGGCGGAGCCGATGCCCATGAGGGCCGAACCGGCCTCGGACATGACCGACTTGACGTCGGCGAAGTCGAGGTTGATCAGACCGGGGGTGGTGATGAGGTCGGTGATGCCCTGCACACCGGACAGCAGCACCTGGTCCGCGGACTTGAACGCGTCGAGCACGCTGACCTGGCGGTCCGAGATGGACAGCAGCCGGTCGTTGGGGATGACGATGAGGGTGTCGACCTCTTCGCGGAGTTCGGCGATGCCGTCCTCGGCCTGGTTGGCGCGGCGCCGTCCCTCGAAGGTGAACGGGCGGGTGACCACGCCGATGGTGAGGGCGCCCAGGGAGCGCGCGATGTTGGCCACGACCGGCGCGCCGCCGGTGCCGGTGCCGCCGCCTTCACCGGCCGTCACGAAGACCATGTCGGCCCCCTTGAGGACCTCTTCGATCTCCTCGCGGTGGTCCTCGGCGGCCTTGCGGCCGACGGCCGGGTTGGCTCCGGCGCCGAGTCCGCGGGTCAGTTCGCGGCCGACGTCGAGCTTGACGTCGGCGTCGCTCATCAACAGCGCCTGTGCATCGGTGTTGATGGCGATGAACTCGACGCCCTTGAGACCGACTTCGATCATCCGGTTGATGGCATTGACACCACCGCCGCCGACACCGATGACCTTGATGACTGCGAGGTAGTTCTGCGGTGCTGCCACGTCGAAGGCCTCTCGCCTCGAATTACGTCGCCGTCGTTGCGCGCTGTCCGCGCCGCGACGGCTGATGCCGAATGGGACGGTCCGTAACGCCGACCCGAACCCTAACCCTGAAGTTTAGGGTTACCAGTGTGCCTGTTCCCTGAAGTCTTCTGAACAGGACACTAAGTCGACAAGTGGCGCCCGTTCAACGAACACGCCGAACCTCCCGTTTTTCTTTTCACCCTATGTGATCAGGCATAGCGGTGCCCAACCAGGGTGCTGGCCTGCACGTATACCCGTCAACTCCCCGATGACGCAGGCGCGGTGGGGACGCTGACGTCGAAGTGCCGGGCGCCGGGCGCCGCTTTCATCAGCGCGGTGAGGGCGCGGGCCTTCTCGGCGCCGCTCTCGCCGCTGCCCCACACCACGGTGCGGCCGCCGCTCAGCTCGAGCGAGATGTCGTCGTAGGTACGGACCTTGACGGAGCGCGTCTGACGGGAGACCGCGGCCGGGATGCGGCCCGCGACCGTGACGGCCTCGCGCACCAGGCGGGCCTCGTCGAAGCGCCGCAGGCTCGCGGCCGCCGAGGCGGAGCGGGAAAGGGACATTTCCAGGACGGGAACGCCTTTCGGCGCCTGCGCGACCGTGGCGAACCGCACGCCCCGCGCGTCCACTTCGACGAACTTTCCGCCCTTTTCCTCCACCATGACCGGGGTGCGCTCGACCACTTTCAGCTGGATTCCGTGCGGCCATGAGCGAACGACATCAACCGAGTCAATTCGGGGCAATTGGCGGAGCAGGCGGGCCGCGACCGCGGCGGTGTCGACGGAAATGAGCGGATCGCCCACCGGAACCTCGGCGGCCGCGCGCACCTGCGCGGGGGTCAGCACCCGGGTGCCGGAGACGGACACCCGCTCCACCCGGGTCCAGGACGAGCCGTACAGGACCCAGAGGGTTCCGCCGCCGAGGAGGACGACGGCCAGGGCCAGGACGACGACCGCACGAAGGGGCGGCCGCCGCAGCCGGCGGCCCCGGAGCGGGCCGGACGACTGCTGCTGGCGTTCACCGCGTTCGGCGGTCGTCCGTCCGGCCACGTCTCAAACCCCTTCGTTCATATGGTCCTAACGGCGCGAGGCGATGGCCTCGTACACCATGCCGACGAGCAGGTCGTCGGCGTCCCGGCGGCCGAACTCACCGGCGGCACGGGACATCTGGTACAGCCGGTGCGGATCGGCGAGTACGGGCAGGACGTGCTGCTGCACCCACTCCGGGGTGAGGTCCGCGTCGTCCACCAGCAGTCCGCCGCCCGCCTTGACCACCGGCTGGGCGTTCAGCCGCTGTTCGCCGTTGCCGATGGGCAGCGGGACGTAGGCGGCCGGGAGTCCGACGGCGGAGAGTTCGGCGACGGTCATCGCGCCCGCACGGCAGAGCATCATGTCGGCCGCGGCGTACGCGAGGTCCATCCGGTCCAGATAACTTACCGGGATGTAGGGGGGCATACCCGGCATCTGCTGCACGCGCGGCAGTTCGTTCTTCGGGCCGACGGCGTGCAGGATCTGGATACCCGCCTGCTGCAGCCAGGGCGCGACCTGCTGGACCACCTCGTTGAGCCGGCGGGCGCCCTGCGAGCCGCCGGAGACCAGCAGCGTGGGCAGGTTGGGGTCGAGCCCGAACGCGGCGCGGGCCTCGGGGCGCACGGCGGCCCGGTCCAGGGTGGCGATGGCCCGGCGCAGCGGGATGCCGATGTAGCGGGCGCCGCGCAGCTTGCTGTCCGGGGTGGAGACGGCGACCTGGGCCGCGTAGCGCGAGCCGATCTTGTTGGCCAGGCCCGGGCGGGCGTTGGCCTCGTGGATCACGATGGGCACGCCGAGCCGCTTGGCGGCGAGGTAGCCGGGCAGGGCGACGTAGCCGCCGAAACCGACCACGGCGTCGGCCTTGGTGCGCTCCAGGATCTGCTCGGCGGCCTTGATCGTGCCGCGCAGCCGGCCCGGGACGGTGATCAGCTCGGGGGTGGGCTTGCGCGGCAGCGGGACCGCGGGGATCAGCGCCAGCTCGTAACCGCGCTCCGGGACGAGCCGGGTCTCGAGACCGCGCTCCGTGCCCAGGGCCGTGATCCCCACGGTCGGGTCCTGCCTGCGCAGGGCGTCCGCGAGGGCGAGCGCGGGCTCGATGTGGCCCGCGGTACCTCCGCCGGCGAGTACGACATGCACCGAAATTCACCGCTCTCCGGACGAACGCGCCGCCGAGGCGCGCCGTCGCATCGTGTTCCATCTGCGGGGCCCCTGGCCGGACCCCTGCCCCGATCCTGCCCCGGATCCCTGACCCGAGCCATGGCCGGGTCTCCCGGCGGACTCCCGGCCCGGCTTGCGGCCGGAGGTCCGGTCGGGCTTGCGGCCGGTTCTCCGGCCGGCCGCTGAGCCCGACGCCCGCTTTCTACCAAACCGAGGTTGCCGCATGGCAAGCGCCGCCCGCGCAGCGGGCTCGTCCCGCGCGAAGGCGATCAGCAGCCCGATGGCGAACATGGTCGGCAGCAGGGCGGATCCTCCGTAGGAGAACAGCGGGAGCGGGACGCCGGCGATCGGCAGCAGGCCGAGCACCGCACCGATGTTGATCACCGCCTGCGCGATGATCCAGGTCGTCACGCCTCCCGCGGCGTACCTCACGAAGGGGTCCTCCGTGCGTCCGGCCACGCGGATGCCCGCATAGCCTAGAGCCGCGAACAGGGCGAGCACCGACAGCGTCCCCGCCAGGCCCAGTTCCTCACCGGTCACGGCGAAGATGAAGTCCGTGTGGGCCTCGGGGAGTTGACCCCATTTTTCCACACTCGCGCCGAGGCCGGAACCGAAGAATCCGCCGGAGGCCAGGGCGTAGATGCCGTGCACCGCCTGCCAGCACTTGGTCACGTCGGTGGAGCCGACGCAGGCGAACCGGTCCAGGCGGTTGGGGCTGGTCTTGATGAGGACCAGGCCGATGAGGCCGGCGACCGAGAGGACGCCCACGAAGAGGCGGGTGGGCGCGCCCGCGAGCCACAGCAGCCCGAACAGGATGGCGGTGAGGATGATCGCGGTGCCCATGTCGCCGCCGAGCATGATGAGGCCGAGCAGCATGAAGGCGACCGGCACGAGCGGCACGAGCATGTGCTTCCACTGCGTGAGCAGCCGCTTCTCCTGCTTGCGCGCGATCAGGTCGGCGGCCCAGAGCACCAGGGCCAGCTTGCCGATCTCGCTGGGCTGGATCTGGAAGGAGCCGCCCAGTGAGATCCAGTTCTGGTTGCCGTTGACCGACATCCCTATCCCCGGCACCTGCACCAGGGCCATCAGGAACACCGCGCCCGCCAGGATCGGGTAGGCCAGCGCGCGGTGCAGTTTCACCGGCATGCGGGCGGCGGCCAGGAGCAGCCCGGCGCCGATCACGGCGGCGAGCAGTTGCTTGCGGAAGAAGTACGAGCCGGGCAGCGCCATCTGCAACGCGGTGACCTGGGAGGCCGAGTAGACCATCACCAGGCCCAGCACGGTGATCAGGGAGCTGCCGCCGAGGATCAGGTAGTACGCGGTGAGCGGCCGGTCCCAGGCCTTGCGGGCGCGGGTGACGAGGGTGCGGACGGCGTTGTCGCGCGCGGCCGGGCCGGCGGCGGGCCGCCGGGTGGTCCGCTGCGCGGGCGGACGGCCCGCCCCGCTGCCGGGACTACCGGGCATCTGAGCCTCCGCTGTACGTCGGCCGCCTGCGTCTGGCTCGGTTCGCGGATCCCACGCGTCCCTCCAAGGTCGCCCGGCAGCGGGGGCGGCCGGGGTCAGCGGGCGCCGAGTTCGCGAACGGCCTCCGCGAACGCGTCACCACGCCGGTTGTAGTTGGCGAACATGTCCATGGAGGCGCAGGCCGGGGCCAGCAGCACCGTGTCGCCGGGCCGGGCGAGCCGCCGCGCCTCCTGGACGGCCTGGAGCATCGCCCCAGTGTCGGTCCGGTCGAGGTCGACGACGGGGACTTCCGGCGCGTGTCGCGTCAGGGCGTCGTGGATGAGCGCGCGGTCGGCGCCCATGAGGACCACGCCGCGCAGCCGCTTCGCCGCGCCCGCGACCAGTTCGTCGAAGACCGCGCCCTTGGCCAGACCGCCCGCAATCCATACGATCGGTTCATACGCCGCCAACGAGGCTTGCGCGGCGTGGGTGTTGGTGGCCTTGGAGTCGTCGACGTAGGCGACGCCGTCGACGTCGGCCACGTGCGCGATGCGGTGGGCGTCGGGGGTGAAGGCCCGCAGGCCGTCCCGGACGGCCGTCGCCGGGACGCCGAAGGAGCGCGCGAGGGCGGCGGCGGCAAGGGCGTTGGCGATGTTGTGCGGGGCGGGCGGGTCGATGTCGCCGACCTCGGCCAGTTCCTGGGCGTTCTTCTGCCGGTTCTCGACGAAGGCACGGTCGACCAGGATGCCCTCCACGACGCCGAGTTGGGAGGGCGCGGGCGTGCCGAGCGTGAACCCGACGGCCCGGCAGCCCTCTTCGACGTCCGCCGCGCGCACCAGTTCCTCGGTGGCCGGGTCGGCGGCGTTGTAGACGCAGGCGACGCGGTTGCCCTCGTAGATACGGCCCTTGTCGGCGGCGTAGGCCTCCATGGAGCCGTGCCAGTCGAGGTGGTCCGGGGCGAGGTTGAGGACCGCGGCGGAGTGGGCCCGCAGCGAGGGCGCCCAGTGCAGCTGGTAGCTGGAGAGTTCGACGGCGAGCACGTCGTAGCGCTCCTCGCCGAGGACGACGTCCAGCAGCGAGACGCCGATGTTGCCGACCGCCGCCGTGCGCAGGCCCGCCGCCTCGAGGATGGAGGCGAGCATCTGCACGGTGGTGGTCTTGCCGTTGGTGCCCGTGACGGCCAGCCACGGGGCCGGTTCCCGGCCGTCGAGGCCGCGCAGCCGCCAGGCGAGTTCGACGTCGCCCCAGACGGGGACACCGGCCTCGCCGGCCGCCTGGAACAGCGGCTTGTCCGGCTTCCAGCCGGGGGTGGTGACGATCAGCTCGGTGCCGTCGGGCAGGGAATCGCCGTCCCCCAGGCGCACGGTGACGCCCAGGGACTCCAGTTCGGCCGCCTGGGCGCGAGAGCCTTCGTCGTCGCCGTCGTTGACGACGGTGACGTGCGCGCCGAGGCCGTGCAGGACCTTGGCCGCCGGGATCCCGGAGACGCCGAGTCCGGCGACGGTGACGTTCTTCCCCTGCCAGTCGGTCACTTGTCCGCTGCCCATCCCGCGTAGAAGAGGCCCAGTCCGACGATCACACAGATGCCCTGGATGATCCAGAAACGGACCACGACGAGCACTTCGGACCAGCCCTTGAGTTCGAAGTGGTGCTGGAGCGGCGCCATCCGGAAGACGCGCTTGCCGGTGAGCCGGAAGGAGCCGACCTGGATGACCACCGACATGGTGATGAGGACGAACAGGCCGCCCAGCAGCGCCATCAGCAGCTCGGTGCGGGAGCAGATGGCCAGGCCCGCCAGCACACCGCCGAGCGCGAGCGAACCGGTGTCGCCCATGAAGATCTTGGCCGGTGAGGTGTTCCACCACAGGAAGCCGAGGCAGGCACCCATCAGCGCGGAGGCGACGACCGCGAGGTCGAGCGGATCGCGCACCTCGTAACAGGCGTTGGGGTTGGTCAGGGTCATCGCGTTGGCGCAGGACTCCTGGAACTGCCACACGCCGATGAAGGTGTACGCGCCGAAGACCAGGACGGAGGCGCCGGTGGCCAGGCCGTCCAGGCCGTCGGTGAGGTTCACGCCGTTCGACATCGCGAGGATCATGAACAGCGCCCAGATCACGAACAGCACCGGGCCGATCGTCCAGCCGAAGTCCGTGATGAACGACAGCTTGGTGGAGGCCGGGGTGTTGCCGCGGTTGTCGGAGAACATCAGCGACAGGACCGCGAAGCCGATGCCGACGATCAGCTGGCCCGCCATCTTGGCCTTGGCGCGCAGACCCAGCGAACGGCGCTTGACGATCTTGATGTAGTCGTCGAGGAAGCCGACCATGCCCATGCCGACCATGAGGCCGAGCACCAGCAGACCCGAGTAGGTCGGGGGCTTGCCGGTGATCACCTTGGACAGGAAGTAGGCGGCGACCGTCGCCAGGATGAAGGCGATGCCGCCCATGGTCGGCGTACCGCGCTTGCTGGCGTGCTCGCGCGGGCCGTCGTCGCGGATGTACTGGCCGTAGCCCTTGCGGGCCAGCAGCTTGATCAGCAGCGGGGTGCCGACCAGCGTCAGGAAGAGGCCGATGACTCCCGCGAACAGGATCTGGTTCATCATCGGGCCGCGACCTCACCCTCGGCACCGGTCTCGAGGAGCGCCTGGGCAACGCTCTCCAGACCGACCGAACGGGACGCCTTCACGAGCACGACGTCCCCCGGGCGCAACTCGCTGCGCAACAGGTCGACCGCCGCCTGTGCGTCGGACACGTGCACCGACTCCTCACCCCACGAACCCTCGTTGTATGCGCCCAGTTGCAGCCAGGACGCTTCCCTGCCCCCGACCGCGACGAGCTTGCTGACGTTGAGCCGGACGGCGAGCCGTCCGACCGCGTCGTGCTCGGCGAGCGCCTCGTCCCCGAGCTCGGCCATCTTGCCGAGCACCGCCCAGGTCCGCCGCCCCCGGCCCATCGCCGCGAGCGCGCGCAGGGCGGCCCGCATGGACTCCGGGTTGGCGTTGTAGGCGTCGTTGACGACGGTCACGCCGTCCGGGCGCTCGGTGACCTCCATCCGCCAGCGGGAGAGGGAGCCCGCCTCGGAGAGCGCGGTGGCGATCTCGGTTGCGGACATGCCCAGCTCATGGGCGACGGCGGCCGCGGCGAGCGCGTTCGACACGTGGTGCTCACCGTACAGGCGCATGGTCACATCGCATGCACCGGAGGGTGTGTGAAGGCTGAAGGAAGGCTGTCCGCTGTCCGTGAGTCTCACGTTCTCGGCGCGTACGTCCGCTTCGTCGGACTCTCCGAAAAGGAGCACCTTCGCCTTCGTACGGGAGGCCATGGCCCGGACCAACGGGTCGTCGGCGTTGAGGATCGCGGTCCCGCCCTCCTCGGCCGGCGGCAGGCTCTCGACCAGTTCGCCCTTGGCCTGGGCGATCTGCTCCCGGCCGCCGAACTCGCCGATGTGGGCGCTGCCGACGTTGAGCACGAGGCCCACCTTCGGCGGGGTCAGTCCGGTGAGGTAGCGGATGTGCCCGATGCCGCGGGCGCCCATCTCCAGCACGAGGAACTTCGTCTCCTCGGTGGCGCTCAGGGCGGTCAGCGGCAGCCCGATCTCGTTGTTGAGCGAGCCGGGCGTGAACACGGTCGGAGCCTTGCGCCGCAGCACCTGGGCGATGAGGTCCTTGGTGCTGGTCTTGCCCGCGGAGCCGGTCAGGGCGACGAGGGTGGCGCCGAGCCGGTTCACGACGTGGCGGGCGAGGGCGCCGAGGGCGGACTGGACGTCCTCGACCACGATCGCGGGCACGCCGACGGGCCGGGTGGCCAGCACGGCGACCGCGCCGGCCTCGACGACGGCGGCGGCGAAGTCGTGGCCGTCCACGCGCTCGCCGGCGAAGGCGACGAAGAGGCTGCCGGGCACCGCCTCCCGGGAGTCCCGGACGACGGGTCCGGTCACCTGGACGGACGGATCCGGTATGTCGTGCGTCTGCCCGCCGACGACTGCTGCGATCTCGGCGAGGGAGAGGGCGATCACAAGTTCATCCCCTGGGTCTTCTGGATTTTCAATCCCTGGGTCGTTCGGACGGTCGTCCCTGGGTCTTCACGGTCGTCCCCGGGTCCGGCACGGGCGCGCCGCCGGGGTCTGGCGGACGTTCATCCCCGGCTGTCCCCGACGGCTTCGCGCTGGGTGCTCCGGATGGCTTCGCGCAGGACCTCGCGATCGTCGAAGGGACGGATGACGCCCGCGATGTCCTGGCCCTGCTCGTGGCCCTTGCCCGCGACCAGGACCGTGTCCCCGGGCCGCGCACGGCCGACGGCGGCCGCGATCGCGGCGGCCCGGTCCTCGAACAGGAGCACCTCGCCGCGCTCGTGCGCGGGCACCGAGGCGGCGCCCTGGAGCATGGTGGCGAGGATCGCGAGGGGGTCCTCGGAACGGGGGTTGTCGGAGGTGAGGACCGCGGTGTCGGCGAGCCGGGCCGCGGCGGCGCCCATCGGGGCGCGCTTGGTGGTGTCCCGGTCGCCGCCGCAGCCGAGCACCACGTGCAGGTGCCCCTTGGTGACCTTGCGCAGCGCCTTGAGGACCGACTCCACCGCGTCCGTCTTGTGCGCGTAGTCGACGACCGCGAGGTAGGGCTGCCCGGCGTCGACGCGCTCCAGGCGGCCCGGCACGCCCGGGACCGCCCCGATGCCGTCGGCGGCGCTCTGCGGGTCCAGGCCCGCGGCGGCCAGCGCGACGATCGCGGCGAGGGTGTTGGCGACGTTGAACGGGCCCGCGATCGGGGACCGGGCGGCGATCCGCTGCCCCTCGGGGCCGATCACGGTGAACGTGGAGTCCATCGGTCCGACCTGGACGTCCTCGGCGCGCCAGTCGGCGTCCGGATGGCCCTCGGCGGAGAAGGTGACGACCGGGACGGTGGCCTCCCGGGCGAGCCTGCGGCCGTACTCGTCGTCGTGGTTGACGACGCCGAGCCTGCTGCGGCGGGGCGTGAAGAGCTGCGCCTTGGCCTGGAAGTAGTCCTCCATGCCGGAGTGGAACTCCATGTGCTCCGGGCTGAGGTTGGTGAAGACGGCGATGTCGAAGACGCAGCCGTCGACCCGCCCGAGCACCAGGGCGTGGCTGGAGACCTCCATGGCGACCGCCTCGACGCCGCGCTCGCGCATGACGGCGAACAGGGCCTGCAGGTCGGTGGCCTCGGGGGTGGTGCGCTCGGACTTGATGCGCTCCTCGCCGATGCGCATCTCCACCGTGCCGATCAGGCCGGTGGACCTCGCGGTCTTCAGGCCGCCCTCGACGAGGTAGGCCGTGGTGGTCTTGCCCGAGGTGCCGGTGATGCCGATCTGGAGCAGATCGCGGCCGGGCCGGCCGTAGATCGTGGCCGCCAGTTCGCCCATCCGCGCGCGCGGGTCCGCCACGGCCAGCACCGGCAGGCCGGTCGCGGCGGCGCGCTCGGCACCGGCCGGGTCGGTGAGCACGGCGACCGCGCCCAGGCTCGCCGCCTGGGTGACGAAGTCGGCGCCGTGCGCGCGGGCCCCGGGCAGGGCGGCGTACAGGTCGCCGGGGCGCACGGCGCGCGAGTCGTGGGTGATGCCCGTGACCTCGGCGGTGCTGTCCGGCTGCGCGGTACCCAGCTGACCGGCCAGCTCCGCGAGGGTGGTGGCGGTGACCTGAACCGGTCGCGGCGGCCCCGGGTATGTCACGGAAGCGCCCTTCTGGGTGGTTTGGGACTGATCAGGGTGTGGCACGGCGGTGAGCGTACCGGGCGTACCCGCCTGCGGGCGAAGCGAGGGCGACGGCTGCGGGCGGTTCCCGGGTTCCGGGGTGATCGTCGTCACGGGCTGTTCCTGGTGGTTCTGTTCCGGTGGTACGGGCCGCGGCGGGTGCCGCGGTGCCGGTCGGGGCCGTGGGGGCTCTCGGGGGCCGTGGGGCTCGGGCGGGTCGTGGGGACTTCGGCCGGCCGGGGGCCGGCTGGGTCAGGGCTTGAACTCGACGGGCAGGTTGGCGGCCTGCGCGCCGGTGGGCGGCACCTGGAGCGTCTTCAGCGCGAACTCCATGACCTGCTTGTAGATCGGGCCGCAGATGTCGCCGCCGTAGTAGCTGCCCTCGGTGGCGTTCTGGATCGCGCAGTAGACGGTGACGCGGGGGTTGTCGGCGGGCGCGAACCCGGCGAAGGACGACGTGTAACCGCGGTATCTGCCGGTGGCCGGATCCACACGGTTGGCCGTACCGGTCTTGCCGGCGACGCGGTAGCCGGGGATGCGCGCCTTCAGACCGGTGCCGTGCTCGTCGTCGACGACGGACTCCAGCATCTGGGCCAGTTCCTTCGCCGTCCCCGCGCTCACCACCCGGCGCTTCTCCGGCTCCGGGGCGGGGCTGAAACGGCCGTCGGGCCCCTTGGTGCCGCGCACCAGGGTCGGCTGGATCCGGACCCCTCCGTTGGCGATCGTCGAGTAGATGGACGCCGCCTGCAGCGCGTTGATGGAGAAGCCCTGGCCGAACGGGATCGTGTACTGCTGCGAAGTGGACCACTTCTCGGGCGGCGCCAGGATGCCCTTGGTCTCGCCGGGGAAGCCGATGCCGGTGTAGCTGCCGATGCCGAACTTGCGCAGGTAGGAGTAGAGGACCTTGTTGGCCTCCGCCTGGGTCCGGCCGAGCCGGCCGGTGGCCATGATGGTGCCGATGTTGCTGGACCTGGCGAGCACGCCGTTGAGCGTGAGGTACCAGGTCTCGTGGTCGACGTCGTCCTGGAAGAGCCGGTCGCCGCGGTGCAGCCGGTTGGGCACGACGACGTGCGTGAGCGGTGTGGCCGCCTGCTTCTCCAGGACGGCGGCCATGGACATGACCTTGGCGGTGGAGCCGGGTTCGAAGGCGTCCTGGACCGCGGCGTTGCCGAGCGCCGCCGGGTCGGCGTGCGCCAGGTCGCCCGGGTCGAAGCCCGGGGAGTTCGCCATGGCGAGGATCTCGCCGGTCCGGGTGTCCTGCACGATCACGTAGCCGCGGTCCGCGTCGGACTTGCGCACCTGCTCGGTGATGGCGTTCTGCGCGGCCCACTGGATGTCGCGGTCGATGGTCAGCTCGACGTCGGTGCCCGGCACGGCCGGCGTCCCGCTGGAGCCGGCGGTGGGCACCTCCCGGCCGCCGGACTGGGTGTAGCGGATCTTGCCGGGCTTGCCGGCCAGCTGCTTGTCCAGCTGCTGCTCGATGCCGCCGCCGCCCTTGCCCGCGGCGTCGACCCAGCCCAGGAGTGCGGCGCCGAGGTCACCGCCCGGGTAGACGCGCTTGGTGCTGGGCTCGGAGAAGACCCCCGCCAGCACGTTGACGGTGGACCCGTCCGCCTGCCCCTTCTTGGTGAGCGCGGCCTTCAGGTCCTTGATCTGGGTCCACACCTGCGGGGTCTGGCGGCGGGCCAGCAGCACGTACCGCGTGTTCGGCGTGCGCAGCTTCTTCGCCAGACCGGCCTGGTCCTGACCGATGATCGGGGCGAGCAGCGCGGCGGCCTGTTCGGGTCCGTCGCCGACCTTCAGGGTCTCGCGGGTGAACATGGTCGGGTCGGCCGTGATGTCCTCGGCGTCCACGCTGGTGGCGAGGGCCACGCCGGTGCGGTCGGTGATGGCGCCGCGCTCGGCGGCGATCGTGTGGACCACGTAGCGGTTCTCGTCGGCCTTGGCCGCGTAGGCGCTCGCGTCGACGGCCTGCACCTGCAGCAGCCGGACCACGAAGACGAGCATCACCAGGGTCAGCGCGAGGGCGACCATGCGCAGCCGGGGCCGGGGGCTGCCGAGGCGCAGGACGCGCACCGGCGGGGGCCGCCAGGTGGAGCTGGGGCGCCGGGCCGGACGGGCGCCGGGGCCGGGACGCGGCCGGCTGCCGCCGGGGCGGGCGGGCCTGGCGGGTCCGGGCACGCGGCGGCGCGGCGGTTCCCTGTCGGTCACTTCCGTCACCTGCCGGGGGTCGGGGTCGTGGCGGGCTGGGGGGCGGTCATGGCGGCCGGGCCGCCGGGGGCGGCGTCGGTGGCCGTGCCGCTTCCCGGGACCGTGGGGGGCGGGGTCTGCGGGGGCGCGGTGGGGCCGGTCTGCCCGGCGGCCGGGGCGGTGGTGCCGGTGGTGGTCCCGGGGTAGCCGGCGTTCGCGGCCGTGAGGCTCTCGGGCGGCCGTACGGACACGGGCAGGTCCTGCGCGAGGGACTGCTCGGCGGCCGAGGGCACGCCCTTGACGGTGCCGTCGGGGTTCAGGAAGGCCGGGTCGCCGCCGGGCACCATGCCCAGTTCGAGGGCGCGTCGCTGGAGGGCGTCCGGGGCCGAGTAGGAGTCGATGTCCCGCTGGAGGGCCTGCTCCTCGTCCGTGAGGCTCTTGGTGTCCTTCTTCAGGTCGTCCATCTGGAACGCGCCCTCGCTGAGCGCGGAGTTCAGCACCAGCAGGCCGATGAGGCCGCCGCCCAGGAGCAGCACGACGAGCAGCACGAAGGGGGCGCGGGCCGCCTGCCGCCCCTTGCCCGGCAGGAGCCGCGCCAGCCGGGCGGCACGGCCCCGCAGCTCGGGTTTGCTGCTCACTGGTCCCCCTGGCTCACTCGGCGTCCTCCCTGATGCGCTCGGCTCCGCGCAGCCGGGCCGGTGCCGCCCGCCGGTTCACGGCGATCTCTTCCTCGGTGGGAAGTTCGGCACCACGGGTGAGCAGCTTGAGCCGGGGCTGGTAGCGCTCGGGGACGACCGGCAGGCCGGGCGGCGCCGTCGTGGCCGCGCCGGCCGCGAACACCTGCTTGACCAGGCGGTCTTCGAGCGACTGGTACGACAGTACGGCGATCCGTCCGCCGACGTCGAGCGCCTTCACGGCGGCCGGGATCGCCCGCTCCAGCACGGAGAGTTCGCCGTTGACCTCGATGCGCAGGGCCTGGAAGGTGCGCTTGGCCGGGTTGCCGCCGGTGCGCTTGGCGGCCTGCGGCAGCGCGTCGCGGATCAGCTCCACCAGGCGTGCGCTGTTGCTGAACGGCTCCTTCTCGCGCTCGCGCACGACGGCGGCCACGATCCGCTTGGCCTGCTTCTCCTCGCCGTAGGCCCGCAGGATGCGCACGAGTTCACCGGCCGGGTAGGTGTTGAGCACCTCTGCGGCGCTGATCCCGGTGGACTGGTCCATGCGCATGTCCAGGGGCGCGTCCTGGGCGTAGGCGAAGCCGCGGCCGGCCTCGTCGAGCTGCATGGAGGAGACCCCGAGGTCGAACAGGACGCCCCGCACGCGCGGGATGCGCAGCCGGCCGAGCACGTCGGGCAGTTCGTCGTAGACGGCGTGCACCAGGGTGGCCCGCTCCCCGAAGGGGGCGAGGCGCTCACCGGACAGGCGCAGCGCCTCCTTGTCGCGGTCGAGGGCGACGAGGCGGGCCTCGGGGAAGCGGGTGAGCAGCGCCTCGCTGTGCCCGCCGAGGCCGAGGGTGCAGTCGACGACCACCGCTCCCGGCCGCTCCAGGGCGGGTGCCAGGAGGTCCAGGCACCGCTGGAGCATCACGGGGACGTGTCGGCTGTCGCTCAAGGGGCCCTCTCAGGTCCGGCGCGCCCCGCACGCACCGCCGGGTCCCCGGCCGCTCGCGAGACGATGGGGCCCTGCCGGCGCCAAAGGCGTCAGCCGACCGGGAGCGGGTGGGGGCCGAGCCGTACGTACGCGCCGCGCACGTGGGGAGGCCGTTCGGGTGTATGCCGGGGTCTCCGGTGAATGCAGTGCAGCAGGGAGGGCCGCGCCTCCCGCCTCGCGTCACTTTAGTCGACCCGGTCGCCCGGTCAATCAACCGGCCTGCGCGTCGCCCGCCGGAGTGCCGGGACACGGCCGCCCGCCGGAATTCACCCGCACGGACGCGCCTCGCCCTGTGTATGAAGTCGCTCACAACAAGCCACGGAGGCGTTCTTTGTCCCTTCCCTTGACGCGACCGCGGCGCGCACGCCCAGTAACGTCATGAGTATGACGACTTCTGCATCAGTTCCCGCCAACTCCGAGGGCGCCATAACCGACCACTCCGTGATCGACCGGCTCGTCGCGGCCAACGGGACCTACGCCGACGCGTTCACCGACCCGGGCATGGACGCCCGGCCCGTCCTGCGGGTCGCGGTGGTGGCCTGCATGGACGCCCGCCTCGACCTGCACGCCGCGCTCGGCCTGCGGCTCGGCGACTGTCACACGCTGCGCAACGCCGGCGGCGTGGTCACCGACGACGTGATCCGTTCGCTGGCCATCAGCCAGCGCGCGCTCGGCACCCGCAGCGTGGTACTCATCCACCACACCGGCTGCGGCATGCAGACCATCACCGAGGACTTCCGGCACGACCTGGAGATGGAGGTCGGGCAGCGTCCTTCGTGGGCGGTGGAGGCCTTCAAGGACGCCGACCAGGACGTGCGGCAGTCGATGCAGCGCGTGCGCACCTCGCCGTTCCTGGCGCACACCGACGACGTACGCGGATTCGTGTTCGACGTCAGGACGGGCCGGCTGCGCGAGATCGACCCCGCGTGACCCGCGTGCCCGCCCCCGGCGGTCCGGCACCGGCGGTGCCGCCGCCCACCCGCGCCGAGCCGGTGCACGGCCGGCCCGGGTGACCAGGGGCGGGCCTCGCGCCGTCCCCAGCGAAAAGTCGTAGAACCCGAATATCGCGGTCAGTTGTCCACAGGCGAGTGACACGAATCGGTAACGGCGGCAAGAATGCGGGTGTGACATCACGCGGAACCGTTCCGGCGTGGTGTCCGTGTTCGGGGTGGGCCCGGTCCGCGCAGCGGGACGTCGGCCCGGAAAGTCGGGGAATCCCCCGCTCGGTGACGGGTGCGGGGAAGGGCGAGGAGGGCCGGGTGACGACCTATGACGATCGAGCGAGCCAGGGGGGTGCCCCCGCGCGAGCGAGGTCGAGCGTGGGGGACGATCTGACCGCCACCGTGGAGCGGGTGCGCACTTCGGTGGAGGCGGTGATCGAGGGCAAGCCCGAGGTCGTACGGCTCTCACTGACCGTGCTGCTCGCCGAGGGACACCTCCTGATCGAGGACGTCCCCGGGGTGGGCAAGACGATGCTCGCCAAGGCGCTGGCGCGGTCCATCGACTGCTCGGTGCGGCGGATCCAGTTCACGCCCGACCTGCTGCCGTCGGACATCACCGGCGTGTCCATCTGGGACCAGCAGCGCCGGGACTTCGAGTTCAAGCCGGGCGCCATCTTCGCGCAGATCGTGATCGGCGACGAGATCAACCGCGCCTCGCCCAAGACCCAGTCCGCGCTGCTGGAGTCAATGGAGGAGCGCCAGGTCACCATCGACGGGCAGACCTACGAACTGCCCAGTCCTTTCATGGTGGTGGCCACCCAGAACCCGGTCGAGATGGAGGGCACCTACCCGCTGCCCGAGGCGCAGCGCGACCGCTTCATGGCCCGGGTGTCCATCGGCTACCCCAGCCCGGACGCGGAGTTGCGGATGCTGGACGTGCACGGCGGGGTCAGCCCGCTGGACGACCTGCAGCCGGTGACGCACGCGCACGACATCGTCAAGCTCGTGGAGGCGGTGCGCTCGGTGCACGTCGCCAAGGCCGTGCAGCGCTACGCCGTCGATCTGGTCGCCGCCACCCGCACCCATCCCGACCTGAGACTCGGCGCCTCCCCGCGCGCGACGCTGCACCTGCTGCGCGCCGCTAAGGCGTCCGCCGCCCTCAGCGGACGGGAGTACGCGCTGCCGGACGACGTGCAGGCGCTCGCCGTGGCGGTACTCGCGCACCGCCTGCTGCCGACCGCGCAGGCGCAGCTCAACCGGCGTACGGCCGAGCAGGTCGTCGAGGAGATCGTGCAGCACACCCCGGTGCCCGCGGCGGCCCAGGCGGGCGGCGGTCTCGGCATGGGCCACACCACGCCGGAGTTCGGCCGGCAGCAGCCGCGGAGGCTGTGATGACGGACGGGGGGCCCACACGCGCGGAGGACGAGCGGGGCGGACGGGGCGGCCTGCGCACCGCGCTGGACGGGCTCACCACCCGCGGACGGTCCTTCCTGGCCGCCGGGATCGCGGCGGCCGTCTGCGCCTACCTCCTCGGGCAGAGCGAACTGCTGCGGGTCGGGCTGCTGCTGGCCGTCCTGCCCCTGGTCTGCGCGGCCGTGCTGTACCGCACGCGCTACCGGGTCGCGGGCAGCCGCCGCCTCTCCCCCGCGCGCGTGCCCGCCGGCGCCGAGGCCCGCGTGCACCTGCGGATGGACAACGTCTCCCGGCTGCCCACGGGCCTGCTGATGCTCCAGGACCGGGTGCCCTACGTCCTCGGGCCCCGGCCCCGCTTCGTGCTCGACCGGGTGGAGCCGGGCGGCCGCCGCGAGGTGTCCTACCGGGTCCGCTCCGACCTGCGGGGGCGTTATCCGCTGGGCCCCCTGCAACTGCGGCTGACCGACCCCTTCGGGATGTGCGAGCTGACCCGCTCCTTCTCGACGCACGACACCCTCACCGTCGTCCCGCGCGTGGAGCCGCTGCCACCGGTGCGGCTGGGCGGCGAGGCCAGGGGGTACGGCGACGGCCGGCAGCGTGCGCTGGCCCTGGCCGGTGAGGACGACGTGATCCCGCGCGGGTACCGCCACGGCGACGACCTGCGCCGCGTCCACTGGCGCTCCACCGCGCGCTACGGCGAGCTGATGGTGCGCCGCGAGGAACAGCCGCAGCGCGCCCGCTGCACCGTGCTCCTGGACACCCGCGCGGTCGCCTACCGGGGCGCGGGCCCCGACTCGGCGTTCGAGTGGGCCGTGTCGGGAGCCGCCTCCGTCCTGGTGCACATGCTGCAACGCGGCTTCTCGGTGCGGCTGTTGACGGACACCGGCAGTTCGGTGCCCGGCGAGGGCTCCGACGGGTTCGCGGGCTCGGGGCAGGAGTCGGCGGACGCGGCCGGGCTGCTGATGGACACCCTCGCCGTGATCGACCACTCGGACGGGGCGGGCCTGTCGCGCGCGTACGACGTGCTGCGCGGCGGCAACGAGGGCCTGCTGGTGGCCTTCCTCGGCGACCTCGACGAGGCGCAGGCCACGATGGCCGCCAGGATGCGGCAGCGCAGCGGGGGCGCGGTCGCCTTCGTGCTGGACAGCGAGGCCTGGGGAGGCGAGGCGTCCAACGGGCCCGGCGGCCCCGCCGACCGTGCGGCGGAGCGGTCGCGGATGCTGCACGACGCGGGCTGGACGGTGGTGAGCGTGCCACGGGGCACCTCCGTGGACGAGGCCTGGCGCCGCGCGGACCAGGCACGCACGGGCGCGGCGGGCCGGCCGGACCTCGCGCCCCCGCCCGGGGCGGCGCCGGGGGCGCCCGCCGCGACGGCCGTGGGCGCGGCACGCGGGCCGGGCACCGGGGCGGGACCTTCATGAGCGCCCCGCCGGGCCGGGTGCGGGGCGCGGCCCCGGGCGGCCGCAGCGGGCGCGGTGCCGGGCCGGGCGGTGCGTGGTGTTCCGGAAGGGTGAGTGACGGCGGGGGCATGCGGGGCGGGACAGGTCCGGTGGGCCGGGGAAAGGTAGGGGCATGAGCGGGCGGACACGGTTGGCGCTGTGCGCCGCGGCGGCCACGCTGATGGCGGCGTGCGCGTTGCTGCCCCTGGTCTCCCCCGCTACCTGGATCCTGCAGGTGACGCTGATGCTCGCGGTGCAGTCCGGCGTCGGCGTGGCCGCGCGGCGGGTGCCGCTGGCCCGGCCGCTCACCGTGGCCGCGCAGGCCCTGGTCACCCTGCTGCTGCTGACCCTGGTCTTCGCCCGGTCCCAGGCCGTCGCCGGGCTGCTCCCCGGCCCGCAGGCCTTCCGCCACCTGGCCGCCCTGTTGCAGCAGGGCGGCCAGGACGTGGGCCGGTACGCGATCCCGGCACCGCTGTCCGACGGCATCCGGCTGATGCTGATCGGCGGGGTCCTGGTGATCGGGCTGATCGTGGACACCCTCGCGGTCACCCTGCGCAGCGCGGCGCCCGCCGGACTGCCGCTGCTCGCGCTGTACTCGGTGGCCGCGGGACTGTCCGACGGCGGCACCGCCTGGCTCTGGTTCCTCCTCGCCGCCGCCGGCTACCTGATGCTGCTGCTGGTCGAGGGCCGCGACCGGCTCTCGCAGTGGGGCCGGGTGTTCAGCGGCGCCTCGCGCGCGGCGGGCGGCGAGTCCGGCGGGGCGGTGGCCCCGATCCGTACCGGGCGCCGGATCGGCGCGGTGGCACTGGGCGTCGCCCTGGTGGTGCCGCTCGCGCTGCCCGGGATGCGGGGCGGGCTGCTGGACCCCGCCGGGGCCGGGGCCGGCTCGGGCATCGGAGGCGGCGGCACGATCTCGGCGGTCAACCCGCTGGTCTCCCTGCGCGACAGCCTGAACGTCGACGAGGACCGCACGGTCCTGACCCTGCGCACCGACTCGCAGGACGCCTCCGACCTCTACCTGCGCATCGTGTCCCTCGACGACTTCGACGGCACCACCTGGAAGCCGTCCCAGCGGCGCATCGTCGGCGTGCCCGACCCCTTCCCCGCCCCGGCCGGCCTGAACGGCGCCGTCCGGCGCACGGAGATCACCACGTCGATCGCCGCCGCCGACTGGTACGCCCAGGACTGGCTGCCGATGCCGTACCCGCCGAGCGGCGTCCGGATCGACGGCAACTGGCGCTACGAACCCGTCGGCATGACCCTGGTCGGTGACCACGGGCAGAACACGCGCGGCTTGAACTACCAGGTCAAGAGCTTGGATGTGCAGCCCACCGCGGAGCAGCTCGCCCTCGCCGGGGAGCCTCCGGCCGCTGTGGTCCGCGAGTACACCAAGGTGCCCAAGTCGCTGCCGGGGCTGGTGGCCGACACCGCCCGCGCGGTCACCGAGGGCGCGGCGAACCACTACGAGCAGGCGGTGAAGCTCCAGGACTGGTTCGCCTTCGAGGGGGGCTTCCAGTACGACACCCAGGTCGAGGCGGGCACCGGCTCCGAGGCGATCTCACGGTTCCTGAAGGACAAGCGGGGCTTTTGCGTCCATTTCTCCTTCGCGATGGCCGCGATGGCCCGCACGCTGGGCATACCCGCCCGCGTGGCGGTGGGCTTCGCTCCCGGGACGCCGGGGGGCGACGGCTCCGTCGAGGTGGGTCTCAAGGACGCGCACGCCTGGCCCGAGCTGTACTTCGAAGGCGTCGGCTGGACCCGCTTCGAGCCGACGCCGACGCGGGGCACGGTCCCGCAGTACACCGAGTCGGACCCCTCGAACACGACGCTGCCGAACCCGGCGGTGCCCTCGCCGCAGAGCAGCTCGCGCCCCTCCACCGCGCCGTCGGCGAGCACCGGGTGCACGCCACAGATGAAGAAGCTCCAGGAGTGCCCGAGCCCGTCCGCGCAGGCCGCGCTGCCCACCGGCGGGGACGGCCCGAAGTGGTACGCGGTCATGGGGTGGGTGCTGGGCGGACTCGCCGTGGTCGTCCTGCTGCTGTCACCCCTGCTGTGGCGGAAGCGCAGGAGAGCGGTCCGGCTCGGTGCGCACGGACGCGGGGCGGCGGACGCTCCCGCCCACCGGCTCGCCCTCTGGCAGGAACTCATCGACACCGCCTGGGACTTCGGGATCCTCCCGGACGAGTCGCAGACCCCCCGCAAGACGGCGGCGCGGATCGCCCGGCTCGGACGCCTCGACGCGGCCGCCACCGCCTCGGTGCACCGGCTGGCCGACGCCCTGGAACAGGTGCTCTACGCGCCGAGCCCCCGGCCGATGCCGGGGCTCACCGAGGACGCCCGCCAGGTCGTCGCGGGACTGCGGGGCGCCGCCTCGCGGGGCGCCCGGCTGCGCGCCGTGCTCGCCCCCCGCTCGATCACGCGGCTGGCCTGGGCCCTCTCGGCACGCTGGTCGGCCCTGCGCTCCCGGGCGGCAGCGGTCCGCCCGGCCCTGCGCAGACCCTCACGGCAGCAGGGCTGAGCGGCACGGGCTGCGGACGGCACGAGGGCAGGGCCGTCCGGCGCCCGGAGGGGAAGGGCGGGGCGGCCGTCCGGTACGGCAGCAGCCGGCCACGCCGTGCTGACCGGCCTGCGCCGGCACCGCCCTGCGATACGTAAGGGGCCGGCCACTTCTCGTGGCCGGCCCCTCGGCACGGTCTTGGAGTACCACTGCACGGAACTCACGGGGACCCCGGAACTGCGGAACTAGCGCCCCTGCTCGTCACGGCGGCGCTGCCAGCGCTCTTCGATACGGTCCATCATGGAGCGCTTGGGCCGCACCGGGCGTCGGGCGTGCGGGCCGCCGGCGGGCTGCTCGCCCGGTTTCGGGGCCTTGCGCCAGCCGGTCACGGCCAGCAGCGCGCATCCCAGCATCACCAGGAAGCCCACCACACTCACCCAGGGGTACTGGGCGATCACACCTGCCATGAGGAGCGCGATACCTACGAGGAAGCCCGCGACCGCCTGGTAGACCCGCCGCCGGGTGTACGTACGCAGCCCGCTTCCCTCGAGCGCCGACGCGAACTTGGGATCTTCGGCGTACAGCGCTCGCTCCATCTGCTCGAGCATGCGCTGCTCGTGCTCAGAGAGCGGCACGGAGTCCTCCTCATCGTGCAGTCGCCGGGGCGACCCGGGGGGTCCCTTCAGGATAGGCAGGGAATCGCCCCCGTGAAACCCGCCCCTCTGCGCCAATTGGCCAACCGAATCCGCCACGGCGGAGCCGACTCGCTGAGGCTTCCATTCCCCGGCGGCCGGCCCGTCATGCCGGACGGTCTCCCTCGATCATACGGCGCCCGCACCTGGATCGGGGGGCCTGTGGCACACTCCATCCCCGGCCGGGACGCCGATCGGTGACCCTCCCCACCGGCCCGCTCAGGCCGCTGCGGCACCCCTGGTCTCGCCGAGCACGTGGAGCTGTGTGGCCACGGAGTGGAACGCGGGCAGTTCGGCGGCCGCCGCCTCGAGCTGGAGCAGCGCGTCCAGCGCCCCCGGCTCGGTGTCCACCAGGACGCCCGGCACCAGGTCCGCGAAGACCCGTACGCCGTGCACCGCGCCGACCGTCAGCCCCGCCCCGTCCACGAGGGCGGTGAGCTGCTCGGCGGTGAAACGGCGCGGCACGGGGTCGCTGTCGCCCCAGCGCCCCTGCGGGTCGCCGAGCGCCTGCCGGGCCTCCTTGAAGTGACCGGCCAGCGCCCGGGCGAGGACGGCACCGCCGAGACCGGCGGCGAGCAGGCTGAGCACCCCCTCGTCGCGCAGGGCGGCGGCGGCGTTGCGCACGCCCTCGGCCGGGTCGTCGACGTACTCCAGGACGCCGTGGCAGAGGACCGCGTCGTAGCCACCGCGCTCGACCACGTCGAAGAGCCCGTGCACATCGCCCTGCACGCCCCGCACCCGGTCGGCCACACCCGCCTCGGCGGCACGGCGCTCCAGCGCGAAGAGCGCGTTGGGGCTGGGGTCGACGACGGTGACGCGGTGGCCGAGGCGGGCGACGGGCACGGCGAAGTTGCCGCTGCCGCCGCCGGTGTCCAGGACGTCCAGGGCGGTGCGGCCCGTGGCCTTGACCCGCCGGTCGAGGGCGTCCTGAAGGACGTCCCAGACCACGGCGGTGCGCAGGGAGGCGCGGGAACGGGAGGGGTCGGAGCGCAGCGACGACGTCGGTCGGGAGTGGTGGTGGGAGACGGGCGGGCGCATCGGGTCCGACACGGCAGTTGACTCCTCGCGGCGGCACCGCCTCAGACACGGCGGAGCGATCGGGCTGCCCGCCCGGCCGCCCGGAACACGGGAGGTGGGAAGGCTTCAGGCGGGTTCCACCCTATTGCCTGTCCCACCCGCTGCGCTCCTCGCCTCCGCACGCCGGACCGCCGACGGCGGGTGCACACGGCCGGCCGGGAAGCACCGGCGTCAGGGGGCGGCGTCAGCCCGCGTTCGGTATGCCGCCGCCGGCGGGGCGCGGCTTGCGGTCCTCCTCGGCGGGGCGGGGCGGGGGCAGGACCGGCTGGAGGACCAGCATGCGCTCGACGAGGCGGAGGAACATCGCCACGTCCCGCATCAGGTCGTCGGCGTCCCGGGGGCCGGCCGCGCCCTGGACACCGGCCTCGGCCAGGGCACGGCGCCGGGCGCCGGAGGCGAACAGCGCGCTCCACTCGGTCAGTTCGGGAGCGATCTCGGGAAGCACCTCCCAGGCGCTGCGTATCCGCGCCCGCCTGCGGGGCGTGGTCTCCGGGCGCCCGCGCGCGGCGAGGACGGCCGCGGCGGTGCGCAGGGCGGCGAGGTGGGCCGTCGCGTAGCGCTCGTTCGGGGTGGGGAGGACTGCGGCTTCTTCCAGCCCGGCGCGGGCCTGGGCGAGCAGGTCGAGGGCGGCGGGCGGGGCCGTGGCCCGGCGGAGCACGGGGTGCACGTCGCTCGCCGGGCCGGTCAGTGAGGGGGCAGGGCCGGTGGCGCGGCGCCGACGGGCGGCGGCTGCGGACGAGTTGGCCATGACGAACCTCCTGTCGTCTGGGTCACGGCACGGGTGCCGTATGTACCCATCGTGAGGTATGCCACTGACAATCCGGTCTGACCTGGTCTTTTCGTCCTTCGCGACGCTCTGCCGCGGGCCGCGGGTCGTGGGTCACGCGCCGCCGCCCGTACCGCCGTCCCGGTGCGCCGCGCCCGCCGCCACCATCCCCCTGTGCCGCGCCCGCCCCCACCGTCCGCCGCCGCGCCCGCCCCCCCTGCCGCAGCCGCCCCCGCCC
>NZ_JOIY01000060.1 GCF_000720185.1 Streptomyces sp. NRRL S-340
AGCGGGCCGAGGCCACCGCCAAGCTCAAGGACCTCGCCGCCACCCGCACCGAACTGGGCAGCAAGAAGAAGGAAGTCCAGGGCAAGCTCGCCGAGGCGCAGAAGCTGCTCAACACGCTCACCGCCCAGGAGAAGCAGCAGCTCGCCGCCGCCGAGCAGACCCGCGCCACCCGGGGCACCGAGCGGGTCTCCATGGGCAAGATCACCCCGGGCAGCGGCCACGCGGGCGCCGCCTTCTCCGCCGCCCAGAGCAGGATCGGCAGCCCGTACGTCTACGGCGCCACCGGCCCGTCCTCCTTCGACTGCTCGGGCCTGACCTCCTGGGCGTACGCGCAGGCCGGCGTCTCCATCCCGCGCACCTCCGAGGCGCAGGCCAACGCCGGCCAGCGCATCTACTCGCAGAGCCAGCTCCAGGTGGGCGACCTGGTCCTGTTCTACGGCGACCTGCACCACGTCGGCCTCTACGCCGGCAAGGGCATGGTCCTGCACGCCCCGCACACCGGTGCCAACGTGCGCTACGAGTCGATCGGCAACATGCCCTTCCAGTTCGGCGTGCGCATCTGACGCGGAGGCACCCCGTCCCGCACCTCGGCCACCGCACGCACACCGTCTGCCCCGGCCTGCGCACCGCACACCCCCGCACGCTGTCACACCGCCCGAACGGGCGAATCGCATCAACGCACGCTGACCCCACGCCCCGCCCCTGACCTGTGTCGGAGGCGGGGCGCCCGGTTGCGCGCCCTCCGAGGTCTTTGGCCGGTGCCCGTCGGCGCGGCTACTGTCGGGCGCGTTTCCCCCCTGCCGCCGCGGCGCATCCGCCCGGCCCACGGCAGCGGGGGAGGCAGTCCGTGCTGGCCAGTGGAGGAGTTCGGCTTCCTGTGGGGTCCCATCGCCGCCTTGCACCATCCGCGTCCGACCGGGGCACCGGTGCCGCCCGCGCCGCCGTCACCCTGCTGTCCGCGGCGGCCGCCGCGCTCGGCGCCCTCCCGGTCACCTCGGCCGCCGCCGCACCGCACGGCGACCCGCGGGCGGAGGTGGACCGGCTCTACCACGAGGCCGAGCAGGCGACCCAGGCCTACGACCGGGCCGACGAGCGCGCCGATGTGCTGCGCCGTCAGGTGCGCGACGCGCAGGACCGCATCGCCCGGCACCAGCAGCACGTCAACACGCTGCGGGAGTCGATCGGTTCGCTGGCCGGGGCGCAGTACCGCTCCGGCGGCATCGACCCGTCCCTGGCGCTGCTGTTCTCCCGCGACCCGGCCGAGTACCTCGACAAGGCGACCACGCTCGACCGGATCGGCGCCCACCAGGCCGGCGAACTCCAGGAACTGCGCCACGCCCTGCGCGCACTCGCCCAGGAACGCGCCGAGGCCACCGGCGCGCTGGCCGAACTGGAGAAGAGCCGCAGGGCCGTCGCCGCCCACAAGCACACCGTCGAACGGAAACTGGCCCAGGCCAGGCGGCTGCTCAACTCCCTCGACCGCTCCCAGCGCGACGCCTACGAGCGGGCCTCCCGCTCGGCCGGCGACGGCCCCCTGTCCGGTCGCGACGACCTGCTGTCCGGTCCCGGCGGGGGCCTCGCCGCCTCCTCGCGCGCGGCCGCCGCCGTCGCCGCGGCCCGCTCCGCCCTCGGCCGCCCCTACGTGTGGGGCGCCAACGGTCCGGCCGGGTTCGACTGTTCGGGCCTCATGCAGTGGTCGTACGCCCAGGCCGGGGTGCACCTGCCGCGCACCTCGCAGGAGCAGCGCTACGCCGGCCGGCGGATCCCGCTCTCCCAGGCCCGCCCCGGCGACCTCGTCGTCTACCGCTCCGACGCCAGCCACGTGGCGATGTACGTGGGCGGCGGCCGGGTGATCCACGCCCCCTACCCGGGCGCCCCCGTGCGCTACGACTCCGTGCACATGCTGCCGGTCTCCTCGGTCACCAGGGTCTGACGGCGCGCCCGAGCGGTCGTACGATCGGAAAATGGCTGGTCGAGGGCGGGTGCCGGGAACGATGGCGGCGGCGGCGTCCCTGCTGCTCGCCTCACTGACGGCCTGCGGCGGGCACTCCGCCACCGACACCGCCCGTGACCAGGTGCAACGGCTCCTCGACTCGCGTGCGGCGGCGGTCCTCCACCACGACCCGGCGGCCTACGCCACCACCGGCGACCGGGCGCCGTACACGAAGCTCGACGCCGTCCCGTTCACCGCCTGGTCCTATCGCGTCACCGCCCTGCACCGCAGCGGCGGCCGCACCACCGCCGACGCCGACCTGAGCTACCGGGTGACCGGCTACGACACCGCCCCCGTCACCGTCGGGCGCACCGTGACCCTGTCCACCACCGCCGACGGGAAGTGGTACGTCGACTCCGACCGTCCCGCGCGCGGCTTCGCGCAGCAGCTGTGGGACCAGGGGACCGTGTCGGTGGTGCGCGGCCGCAGCAGCATCGTCCTCGGCGTCGGACAGAGCGCCGGGGCGCTGCGCGGTTACGCCGGGCTCGCCGACCACGCGGTGCCCGCCGTCTCGGACGCGTGGGGCACCGACTGGAGCCGGCGGGTGGTCGTGCTCGTCCCCGGGTCGCTGGACGGGATGGCCGCGCTGCTCGGCTCACCCGCCGACGACTACCGCGGCATCGCCGCCGTCACCACCGGCGAGGCGGGCGGCGGCGGGCGGGCGCCGGCCGACCGGGTCGTCGTCAACCCCGACGCCTACAGCCTGCTCGGCCCGCTCGGCAGACAGGTCGTGCTCACCCACGAGACCACCCACGTCGCCACCCGCACCCACACCGACGCCGCCACCCCGCTGTGGCTGTCCGAGGGCTACGCCGACTGGGTCGGCTACCGGCGCTCGGGCCGCACCCCCGAGCAGGCCGCGCCCGAACTCCAGCACGCCGTGGCCGACGGGCAGGTGCCCGCCGCGCTGCCGTCCGACAAGGACTTCGGCTTCGCCGGGGACCCCACCCGCCTCGCCCAGGCCTACGAGGGCGGCTGGCTGGCCTGCCGGATGATCGCCGCGCACTGGGGCGAGGACCGGCTGGACGCCTTCTACCGCGCCGTCGGCGCGCACCAGCGGCGGGCGGGGGCGGTTGAGGACGCGCTCCGCACGGAGCTGGGCACGACCCTGCAGCGGTTCACCGGGCAGTGGCGGGAGTACGTGCGGGCGCAGCTGGGGTGAGGGCGTGCGGGGGCCGCGGGGCCGGGGGGAGCTTTCGGGAGGGAGAGAGCCTTCAGGAGGCGGGGGACGGCTGCCTGCCGTGGGCGGCGGTCTGCTCCGGCAGGGCCGGCTGCCCGCCCCCGGCGGCGGGGCGCCACAGCCCCCGGGCGGCGCTCACCGCGGCGGCCACCAGCAGCCCGTTGCGCAGGAACAGCAGCGTGACGCCGAGCAGGTCGCTCGCCACGACGTTCCCGAAGTACACCGGGAACTCCAGCACCGTCACGAAGGCCGCGGCCAGGACCAGACCGACCGGCAGCCGCATCCGGCTCCTCGCGAAGGTCCCGCAGACCGCGCCGAGCCCCACCAGCCACACCAGGTACTGCGGACTGATCACGCGGCTGGTGACCGTGAACAGCAGCACCGCCGTGAACGCGGCGTCCGCGACCGTGTGCGGCGCCGGGGACGGCACCTGGTGCCGCGCGGTCCGCCGTGAGCGCAGCCGCCACCACAGCAGCCAGCCGAAGGCCGCCGCCGTCAGCGCCTGGGCGCCCGCGCTCACCGCACCGACGTGCGGACCGATGAACTCCATCGAGCCGTAGTGGAGCTGGACCTCACCGCGCCAGCCGAGGTGCCGGGCCACGTGCAGGACGAGCGCGCCCACGGACTCCACCTCCGTGCCCCGGCCGCCCTGCGCGCCCAGGAACGACAGCGCCCCGGGCACGAGGGCCGCGCACAGCGCCACCGGCACGGCCGCCGTCACGGCCGCCGCCGTCCACGCCCGCCGCCCGGCCGCCGCCCGCGCACCCGTCAGGAGCAGCACCGGCCACACCTTGAGCAGCGCCCCGAAGCCCGCCAGCGCCCCCAGGACACGTGGTCTGCGGGCGCCCGCGAGGAGCGCGGCCACGGCGACCGCGGTCACCATCACGTCGTAGCGGGCGTACAGGGTCGGGCCCAGCAGGGGCGCGCCCGCCGTCCACACCCAGGCACCGCGCAGCGGGCGCCCGGGTGGCCGGCCGCCGTACAGCAGCAGGCACAGCACCGCCAGGTCCGCCGCGCACGCCAGGACGAAGAACGCCGGGGCGTAGCCGAGGAACGGCAGCGCCGCCGGGGCGAGGACGGCGAGCGCGGCGCCGGGCGGGTACTGCCAGGCGACGTCACCGGAGGGGAAGACGCCCTGCCGCAGCACGTCGTACCAGTCCCGGTAGATCACGGACACGTCGCTGGTGACGTCCGGCCCCGGGAAGTCCAGCACCCCGGACACGACGAGCAGCAGCACCGCCCGGGTCAGCACCCAGGACGCCAGGAGCCCCGCCAGAAGCCCCGCCCGGGGCACCGCCCGGGCCGCCGCAGGGAACCCGGCCGGACGCCCCGCCGTGCCCGCCTCGTCCACCACGGCCACTCCCCGTCCCTCCGCACCGGCTGCCGTCCCGGGCTCCCATGCTGCCCCGGGCCCCGGTGGGCGGGCCACGCGAGTACCGCCGCACGGGGGCCGGCGGGGCGGACGGACGGCCGCGAGGACTCCGGCCGGGCGGGGATCCGGGTCGGGCGGGCCGATTGGGTAGGGTCTGCGGCGATGCACAAGACCCTCGTCGTCACCAACGACTTCCCGCCCCGCCCCGGCGGGATCCAGGCGTTCCTGCACAACATGGCGCTGCGGCTGGACCCCGAGCAACTCGTCGTCTACGCCTCCACCTGGAAACGGAGCGCCGAGGGCGTCCGGGCGACGGCCGCCTTCGACGCGGAGCAGCCCTTCACCGTCGTGCGCGACCGTACGACGATGCTGCTGCCCACCCCGGACGTCACCCGGCGCGCGGCCGGCCTGCTGCGGGAGCACGGCTGCACGTCGGTGTGGTTCGGCGCGGCGGCCCCGCTGGGGCTGATGGCCCCCGCGCTGCGCAGGGCCGGGGCCGAGCGGCTGGTGGCCACCACCCACGGCCACGAGGTCGGCTGGGCCCAGCTGCCCGCGGCACGGCAACTGCTGCGCCGCATCGGGGAGTCCACGGACACGATCACCTACCTCGGCGAGTACACCCGCTCCCGGATCGCCGCCGCGCTGACGCCCGCCGCGGCCTCGCGGATGGTGCAGCTCCCGCCGGGGGTGGACGAGAAGACCTTCCACCCGGGATCCGGCGGTGACCAGGTGCGGGCCCGGCTCGGGCTCACCGGCCGGCCGGTGGTCGTGTGCGTCTCCCGGCTGGTGCGGCGCAAAGGGCAGGACACCCTGATCCGGGCCATGCCCGCGATCCTGGCCGCCGAGCCGGACACGGTGCTGCTGATCGTGGGCGGCGGCCCCTACGAGAAGGACCTGCGGCGGCTGGCGCGCGAGACCGGCGTGGCCGCCTCCGTACGGTTCACCGGACCGGTGCCCTGGAGCGACCTGCCCGCCCACTACGGGGCCGGTGACGTCTTCGCCATGCCCTGCCGCACCCGGCGCGGCGGACTCGACGTCGAGGGCCTCGGCATCGTCTACCTGGAGGCGTCCGCGACCGGACTGCCCGTCGTCGCCGGCGACTCCGGCGGCGCGCCCGACGCCGTGCTCGACGGCGAGACCGGCTGGGTCGTGCGCGGCGGCTCCCCCGAGGAGACCGCCGACCGCGTCACCGCCCTCCTGGCCGACGAGGAACTGCGCCGCCGGATGGGCGAGCGGGGCAGGCAGTGGGTCGAGGAGAAATGGCGCTGGGACCTGCTGGCGGAACGCCTGCGCGAGCTGCTTTAGAGCTGCGGACAAAAGGGGCGCCCGGCTCGCGACGCCCGGCACGCACGCTCGCGGCGTTGCCGGAAGGCCCTGGTAGCTCCGCTACAAGGACCTTCCGGCGCCTTGCGATCGCACGCACCGGACGCCGCGAGCTGCGGGGCGGAGCCCCGCGGGGGCCCGCCTTGCCGCTCACCGGGTCGGACGGCCGGCGGGCGAACTCCCTGCGGGGTCCGGATCCCCGCGAGGGCGCGTCTGACAACCGACCGGGTCGGACGGGCCGGCGGGTGGACTCCCCGTGGGGTCCGGACCCCCGCGAGGGCGCCCGGCGGCCCGCCGAGCCGGGCGGCGGGAGGGGCGGCGAATCCCGCCCTCCGCCGCACTACTTCGCGTAGATCGCCTCGATCTCGTCCGAGTAGTCCTTCGCCACCACGTTCCGCTTCAGCTTCAGCGACGGAGTCAGATGTCCCGACTCCTCGGTGAACTGCGCCGCCAGCACACGGAACTTGCGTACGGACTCCGCCTTCGACACCGCCGCGTTGCCGTCGTCCACCGCGCTCTGGACCGCCGCGAGCAGATCCGGGTCCTCGCGCAGCGACGCCGCGGTGGACCCCGCCGGCTTGCCGTGCTCGGCGCACCAGCGGCCCAGGAACTCCTCGTCGAGGGTGACCAGCGCGCCCACGAACGGCCGTCCGTCCCCGACCACCATGCACTCGGCGACCAGCGCGTGCGCCCGGATGCGGTCCTCGATCACGGCCGGTGCGACGTTCTTGCCGCCCGCGGTGACGATGATCTCCTTCTTGCGGCCGGTGATCCGCAGGTACCCGTCCTCGTCCAGGGTGCCGATGTCACCGGTGTGGAACCAGCCGTCCGCCAGCGCCTCCGCGGTGGCGGACGGGTTGTTCCAGTACTCCTTGAACAGGTGCTCCCCGTGCAGCAGCACCTCCCCGTCGTCCGCGATCCGGATCACCGAACCGGGCAGCGGCTGCCCGACGGTGCCGATCTTCGGCCGGTCCCAAGGATTGAAGGCGGTGGCCGCGCAGGACTCCGTCAGCCCGTAGCCCTCCAGCACGGTGAAGCCGATGCCGCGGAAGAAGTGACCGAGCCGCTCACCGAGCGGGGCGCCGCCCGAGATCGCGTACTCGCCGCGCCCGCCGAGCACCGCGCGCAGCTTGCTGTAGACCAGCTTGTCGAACGCCTTGTGCCTGAGCTTGAGGCCGAACGACGGACCGGACGCCGTGTCCAGCGCCCTGCTGTAGGCGATCGCCGTGTCCGCCGCCTTGTCGAAGATCTTCCCCTTGCCGTCCGCCTGGGCCTTGGCGCGCGCCGAGTTGTAGACCTTCTCGAACACCCGCGGGACGCCCAGTATCAGCGTCGGGCGGAACGCGGCCAGCTCGTCGGTGAGGTTCTTGATGTCCGGGACGCAGCCCAGCTTGATCGGCGCCATCATCGGCGCGATCTGCACCAGCCGCCCGAAGACGTGCGCGAGGGGCAGGAACAGCAGCACCGAGCACTCGCCGGTGCGGAACAGCGGACGCAGCCGCTCCACCACGTTGCCGCACTCGGCGAAGAAACTGCGGTGGGAGAGCACGCAGCCCTTGGGACGCCCTGTGGTGCCGCTGGTGTACACGATGGTCGCCGGGTCGTCGGCCTTCGCCAGCGAACCGCGCTCCTCGACCGTGGCGTCGCTGATCCCCTGGCCCGCCCGGCCCAGCTCCGCGACCGCACCGGCCTCGATCTGCCAGACGTTCTTCAGCGCGGGCAGGCTCTCGCGCACCGACTCCACGGCGGCGGCGTGGGCGTCCGTCTCCACCAGGCAGGCCGTCGCCCCCGAGTCGCCGAGGATCCACTGCACCTGCTCGGGCGAGCTGGTCTCGTACACCGGCACGGTGACGGCGCCCGCGCTCCAGATCGCGAAGTCCAGCAGCGTCCACTCGTAGCGCGTGCGGGACATCAGGCCGACCCGGTCGCCGGGCTGGACGCCGGAGGCGATCAGGCCCTTGGCGGCGGTGTGCACCTCGGCGAGGAAGTCCCGCGCGGTGACGTCCTGCCAGACGCCACCCGCTTTGCGGGCGATCACGGCGACCTCGGGATGCTGCGCGGCGTTTCTGCGGACGATGTCGGTCAAGTTCCCGTCCGTGGGGACCTCGTACAAAGCCGGAAGGCTGAACTCGCGCAAGACTGCTGCTCCTCATAGGGCGCCGGCGCCACGACGTTGTGTGATGCGACGGTGCGGTCCAAGGCTCGGTCGGGTGCCCAGGGGCTTCGCCAGGGAGCCGCTTCGGGCCCGGTGGTTGAAATCCAGAGCACGACTGGACTGCCCGGAGGTTACCCGTCGGTATGCCTTTTTCGACAGGGGGTCCCCGTGAGATGTTCGCTGCGTCACACGATGGGTGTTTCCTCGCGCACAGTAGTCGACCGGCTGAACGACTGGCCAGTAACCGCAGGTCCGGCCGCCAGTGTTCACCGCATACCCTTTGTCTCCATGGCACCCACACCACCCCGTCACAGCGGCACACGTGTCCATGTGGTCAGCGACGTGCACGGCAACGCCCGTGACCTGGCCCGGGCCGGCGAGGGTGCCGACGCCCTGATCTGCCTCGGCGATCTGATCCTCTTCCTCGACTACGCCGACCACTCGCGCGGGATCTTCCCCGACCTGTTCGGCGTGGAGAACGCGGACCGCATCGTCGAGCTGCGCACCGCCCGCCGCTTCGGCGAGGCACGCGAACTCGGCGCGCGGCTGTGGGCCGGCCTGGACGGCGACCGCGCCCAGGTCGTCGAACAGGCCGTGCGCAAGCAGTACGCCGAACTCTTCGCCGCCTTCCCCGCCCCGACGTACGCCACCTACGGCAATGTCGACATGCCGCCCCTGTGGCCGGAGTACGCCCGCGAGGGCACCACCGTTCTCGACGGCGAACGCGTCGAGATCGGCGGCCGCGTCTTCGGCTTCGTCGGCGGCGGCCTGCGCACCCCCATGAGAACGCCGTTCGAGATCAGCGACGAGGAGTACGCCGCGAAGATCGAGGCGGTCGGCGAGGTCGACGTGCTGTGCACCCACATCCCGCCCGACGTGCCCGAACTCGTCTACGACACCGTCGCCCGCCGCTTCGAACGCGGCAGCCGCGCCCTGCTCGACGCCATCCGCCGCACCCGCCCCCGCTACGCCCTGTTCGGCCACGTCCACCAGCCGCTGGTCCGGCGCATGCGCGTCGGCGCCACCGAGTGCGTGAACGTCGGCCACTTCGCCCGCACCGGCACACCCTGGGCCCTGACGTGGTGACCACGTCCACCCGCGGGCGCGTCCTTCCCGCCATGTCCGCAGGTGGGGGTGGAGTCCGCCGCTCGCCTGCGCGGTAGCCTTCACGCTGCACACCCGTGCGCACGACGACCGACTTCCGGCCCGTATCTGGAGGAGCCACGGCGATGGCGGAACACACCAGCTCGAGCATCACGATCGAGGCGGCCCCCGCCGACGTCATGGGGGTGATCGCCGACTTCGCCCGCTACCCCGACTGGACCGGCGAGGTCAAGGAGGCCGAGGTCCTCAGCACGGACGGCCGCGGCCGCGCCGAGCAGGTCCGCCTGGTCATGGACGCGGGCGCCATCAAGGACGACCAGACCCTCGCCTACACCTGGACCGGTGACGACGAGGTCTCCTGGACCCTGGTCAAGTCCCAGATGCTGCGCTCCCTCGACGGCTCCTACCTGCTCCGGCCGGCCGGCGCGGGCGCCACGGAGGTCACGTACCGCCTCACCGTCGACGTCAAGATCCCCATGCTCGGCATGATCAAGCGCAAGGCCGAGAAGGTCATCATCGACCGCGCCCTGGCGGGACTGAAGAAGCGGGTCGAGTCGGGCGAGACCCACGACGGGTTCCACGAGTCCGAGAAGTAGCGGAAGCCGCAGGGCCACGCCGCCACTGCCCGCCCCGCGTCAGGGCTCACCGTCCGCCGGGCGCGTGCCGCCGCGGGCCGCGCGTCCTGACGCGCCGGCCGCGGGAGGTCCGCAGGGGCGCGCCGGTGCCGGCGGCACGAGCGCGCGGAGCGCGTGGCGCCGAGCACGCACGCGCCGGCGGCACCGGCCCGGGCGCCCCGCAGGCGGACGAGCCGCCGGACACGGCTAGCGTTCAGCCCCATGCGCACCCTGCTGATCACCGGACCGGGCGGTTCCGGTCGTACCACCGTGGCCGCGGCCACCGCGACCGCCGCCGCCCGCGAGGGCACCCGCACCCTCGTCCTCAGCGGCGACCGCACCGACACCCTCGGCGCGGCCCTGGGAGTGCCCACCGGCGCGCGCCCCGGACCGGCCGCCCCGGACCTCACCGCCTGGCGTCCCGACGCCGCCGCCGGCTTCCGGGCCGACCTCGCCGCCTTCCAGGACCGCGCCGCGAGCGTCCTCGACCTGCTGGGAGCCTCCCGGCTGGACGCCGAGGAGGTCACCCCCCTGCCCGGCGCCGAGGAACTCGCCCTGCTGCGCGCGCTGCGCGACGCCGCCCTCAGCGAGCGCTTCGAGCTGCTGGTCGTCGACCTGCCGCCCGCTCCGCAGGCCCTGGCCCTGCTCGCCCTCCCCGCGGAACTCCGCCGCTACCTGCGCCGCCTGCTGCCGCCCGAGCGGCAGGCCGCCCGCGCCCTGCGCCCGGTCCTCGGCCGCCTCGCCGGTGTCCCCATGCCCGCCGACCGGTTCTACGAGACGGCCGCCCGCTGGGACGTCGAGCTGGCCGCCGTCGAGGCCGTCGTCGCCGACCCGGGCACCGCCGTCCGGCTGGTCGCCGAGCCCGGCCCGGCCGGCACCGACGCCGTCCGCGACACCGCCCTGGGCCTGGCCGTGCGCGCCCTGCCCGTCGAGTCCCTGGTCGCCAGCCGCGTCCTGCCCGACGCCCCGGCGGACTCCTGGCTGGCCGGTCCGGCCGCCCAGCAGCGCAAGGCTTTGGAGGAGTGGGGCCAGACGTACACCGTCCACCCGGCCGCCCACCTGGGCCGGGACCCGCGCGGCCCGGACGACCTCGGCGCCCTCGCCGTCCCCGCGACCGGACCGGCCCCCCTCACCGCCCCCGTCGAGTGGCCCGTCGAGGACCGGCTGGCCGAGGACGGCGTCCTGGTGTGGCACATCCCGCTGCCCGGCGCCCGGCGCGACGAACTGGACCTCGTGCGGCGCGGCGACGAACTCGTGCTCACCGCCGGCGGTTTCCGCCGCATCGTGGGCCTCCCCTCGGCGCTGCGCCGCTGCACCGTGGCCGGCGCCGCCCTGCGCGAGGGCGAGCTGCGCATCAGGTTCGCGCCGGACCCGGCGCTCTGGCCCCGCGACAGGTGAACCGGCGCCCCGCGTTCGGGTAACGTCGGAAGGACGAACCGTAGTCAGGAGTGCGCCATGAGCGAAGAGCGCCCACCGTCCGACGACGCCGCACGGGACGACGCCGCTCAGCGGACCGAGGAGGAGCGCCGGGCCGCGGACGCGGACGCGTGGGCCACGGCCTGCGCGGAGGACCTGGAGGCGGAGAAGGCCCGGCGCCGCGCCCGGTACGGGCCGCCCCCGGGTTCGGCCGCCGAGGAACTGCGCAAGCTCGTCGACACCGTCGCCGACAAGCTGTCCTCGCTGCGCTCACCGCTGCTCGGCCCGGTCGCCGGGCCCGCCGCCCAGGAGATGGTGCGGCAGGTCGTGCAACAGGCCAGGGCCGCCGTGGAACCGGTCCGCGAACGCAATCCGGACGTGTTCGGCCACCTCGCGGCGGCCGGCGGCGAACTGCTCGCCGCCTACCGCTCCGCCGTCCAGGCCCAGGAACGCCGCTGGACCTCCCGTACGGGCGGCGCCGAGGACGACCGCAGGGACGGCGGCCCCGGCGAGGACGGCCCGTGGGACAGCCCCCGCCGAGGCCCGCAGGACGGCCCGCACACCCGTCCGAGCGGCGGCGGGGAGGGGCCCGGCGACCGCCGCGACAAGGGCGAGGGCACCGGCGGCGGGGAACGCATCGACCTGGACTGACCCTCCGCCGGGACACTGCCGCCGGGACCCCGACGGCAGTGCCTCGGGTACGGTTGGCCGTAGCGGGGCTCGACCGGAACTGAGGGATTCATGGGACTCACCATCGGCGTCGACATCGGCGGCACGAAGATCGCGGCCGGCGTGGTCGACGAGGAAGGCAACATCCTCTCGACCTTCAAGGTGCCGACCCCCACCACACCCGAGGCCATCGTGGACGCCATCGCCTCGGCGGTGGAGGGCGCACGCGCGGGGCACGACATCGTCGGCGTGGGCATCGGCGCCGCCGGATACGTCAACCGGCAGCGCTCCACCGTCTACTTCGCGCCCAACATCGACTGGCGCCAGGAGCCGCTCAAGGAGAAGGTCCAGGCACGCGTCGGCCTCCCCGTCGTCGTGGAGAACGACGCGAACGCCGCGGCCTGGGGCGAGTACAAGTTCGGTGCCGGCAAGGGCCACCGCAACGTCATCTGCATCACGCTCGGCACCGGCCTCGGCGGCGGCATCATCATCGGCAACAAGCTGCGCCGCGGGCACTTCGGCGTGGCCGCCGAGTTCGGGCACATCCGGATGGTCCCGGACGGCCTGCTGTGCGGCTGCGGCTCGCAGGGCTGCTGGGAGCAGTACGCCTCCGGGCGCGCCCTCGTGCGCTACGCCAAGCAGCGCGCCAACGCCACCCCGGAGCGCGCCGAGGTGCTGCTCGCCCTCGGCGACGGCACCCCGGACGGCATCGAGGGCAAGCACATCTCCATGGCCGCCCGCCAGGGCTGCCCGGTCGCCGTCGACTCCTACCGCGAGCTGGCCCGCTGGGCCGGTGCGGGCCTGGCCGACCTGGCGTCCCTGTTCGACCCGTCCGCCTTCATCGTGGGCGGCGGCCTCTCCGACGAGGGCGACCTGGTCCTCGACCCCATCCGCAAGTCGTACAAGCGGTGGCTGGTCGGCGGCAACTGGCGTCCGGTCGCGGACGTGATCGCCGCCCAGCTCGGCAACAAGGCCGGACTGGTGGGCGCGGCCGACCTGGCCAGGGAGCCCGACCCGGTCATGTGAGGCACCCGCCGCGGGGGCCGGCTCCGGCCGCCCGCGGCGCACACGAGGCCATGAGCGCCCACCGTCCCCTCCGTCCGGGCCGGTGGGCGCCGTCGTACGGGCAGGCCGCGGGCCGGCGCAGGAGACCGCGGGGACGGCGGACCGGCGCGCGCGGGTACCCGGGAGACCGGGCGGACCGCCGTGCGGGAGCGGTTCCGCCGCCGCGTATGTTGATCGTCATGCAGCTGCCCAACTCCCGCACTGAACCCGACGGTTCCGCCGTCGTCCGCGTCCTGAGCCTGAACATCCGGTCGATGCGGGACGACACCGCCGCCCTCGCCCGGCTGATCAGCGCCTGCGCGCCCGATCTGGTCCTCCTCCAGGAGGCGCCCCGGTTCTTCCGCTGGCGCAAGAAGCTGGCGCGGCTGGCCTCGGCGTCGGACCTGGTCGTCCTCACCGGCGGTGCGACGGCCGCGGGGCCGGCGGTGCTGTGCTCGCTGCGGGCCACGGTCGAGCGCACCGAGGACGTCCTGCTGCCGCTCACCCCCGGCCTGCACCGGCGCGGCTTCGCCACCGCCGTGGTCCGGTTCGGGGGCGCCCGGCTCGGTGTGCTCGGCTGCCACCTCTCGCTCGACAAGGAGGAGCGGTACGCCCAGAGCGGCATGCTCCTGGACCGGATGGCCGGGATGGGTGTGGAGCACGCGGTCGTGGGCGGCGACCTGAACGAGGGGCCGGAGGGACCCGCCTTCCGCCGGCTGGCCGGCGCGCTCCAGGACGGCTGGGCCACGGCGCCGTGGGGCGGCGAGCACACCTGGACGGCCCGCGACCCGCACCGGCGTATCGACGCGCTGTTCGCGACGCGGGGCGTCGAGGTGCTCGGCTGCGGGGTGCCGCACGGTCTGCCCTCGGTGACGGAGGCGGACCTGAAGGCGGCCACGGACCACCTTCCGGTCCTGGCGGCCCTCCGCATCCCGGCCGGCGCCTGACGCTGACGCGCCCGGCGCCGGCGGCGCCCTGTCCCGCGCCCGGCGCGGCGGCGCCGTCCCGCCGCCCTGGACGACGGCGCCGTCCCGCCCTGGCCGGCGGCGCCCTCCTGCCCTAGACGACGGCCCCGCGGCCGGGGTCGTCGTCCTCCTCGTCGCCCGGGTTCATGCGGGCCACCAGGGTGGCGACACCGCCGATGAAACCGCCGATGCCGAGGGTGGTCAGCCACCAGGTCATGTCCCAGCCGAGCAGGACGGCCAGCAGGAGCAGGACGGGCCCGCCGATCACGCCCAGCCAGGCGAACTTCGCGGTCGCGTCCGCCTCGGGCAGCGGCGGCGGCTCCGGCGGGACGAAGTGGCCCTCGTCGTCCGCGTCGAAGTCGTCGTCGGAGGGCTCGCGCGACGCGAAGTCGCGCGGACCCGTACCGGGTGCGGCGAGGCCGGGCGCGAAGGACACCGAGCTGCCCAACGGCTTGGCCGGGTTCTTCCCGCCGCCCTCGGCTCCGTCCGCGTCCGGCGGTTCGGGCAGCATCAGGTCCTCGATGGGCTTGAAGGGCCTGGCGCCCGGCGGGTCCGGCGGCTCCTGCCCGTATCCGGCGACGATCGCGGCCCACGCCGCCTCCTCGTCGAAGCCGGCCCCACCCGCATCGGACCCGGCGCCACCGGCGGAAGCCCCGGTGCCGCCGGAACCGGCGGGAGCCCCCGAGCCGTCGGCACCCGTGGAACTCCCGGGGCCACCGGCACCCCCGGCGCCGCCGGAACCGCGAGGACCGGCAGAACCCGCGGAATCCAGGGAGCGGCCGCCGGCCTCGGCCGGCTCCACGGCCTCGGAAGCCTTGACCGGCTCGGAAGCCTTGACCGGCTCGGAAGCCTTGACGGGCTCGGCGGGCAGCACCGTCTCCTCGGACCGCCCGGCGCTCCCCGGCCCCCCGGTCCGCGCCGACTCCACGACGTCCGCCGGGTCCACGGCATCCGCCGGTCCTTCGGCGTCCACGGCGCCCCCGGCGCCCACCGGAGCCGGGGCGCCCACCGGGCCCACGGCCTCCACCGATCCCACGGGATCCCCCGCCTGCACGGGCTCGACCGGCTTGACGTGGTCCCCGGGCCGCCCGGAGTCCGCTGCCCGTACCGGCTCCGCGGGCCGCGCCGGGTCGGCCGTGGGCTCGCGGTGCTCGCGGCCCTCGCGGTCGGAGTCGTGCTCAGCCACCTGCGGCCGTCCCTTCCTTGCCGACACTGGGTGCGATCCGGCCGATGAAGGCGAGACTCTCCTCGAAGATCCGGTCCGCGTCGTGGTCCAACGTCGCGACGTGGTAGCTCTGTTCCAGCAGGATCTCCGTGACGTCCACGGAGGAGACCCGGCTGAGGATCCGCGCCGAGTCGGCGGGCGGCACCACGTGGTCCTGCGGGCTGCGCAGGAGCAGCAGCGGCTGCGTCACCTGCGCCAGTTCGCCGTCCACCAGCCGGAAGAAGGTCCGCAGGGAGTGCGCGCAGTGCAGCGGCACCCGGTCGTAGCCCAGCTCCGCGCCGTCCTCCTTCGCGATGTCGCTGGCGATGCCCTTCGTCGTGCGCACCAGGTGCCGGGCCACGGGCAGCGCGTACGCGGACAGACCGTGCACCTTGTTGGCCGGGTTGACCACCACCACCCCGGCCACCGCGTCCCCGTGCTTGGCGGCGAGCCGCAGCGCCAGCGCGCCGCCCATGGACAGCCCGGCCACGAACACCCGCGCGCAGCGCTCGCTCAGGGCGCGCAGCTCGCGGTCCACCTCCGCGTACCAGTCCTGCCAGCCGGTGACCTGCATGTCCTCCCAGCGCGTGCCGTGCCCGGGCAGCAGCGGCAGCGAGACCGTCAGGCCGTGCTCGGCCAGGTGATCGGCCCAGGGGCGCAGCGACTGGGGGGAGCCGGTGAAGCCGTGGCAGAGGAGGACGCCGACCTCGCCGCCCTCGTGGCGGAACGGCTCGGCTCCGGGGAGGACCGGCACGTCGGTCTCCTGTTCGTGAAGTGGGCTGGGCACGTCGGTGACAGGTGTGCGGCGCGGCAGGGTGGTGCGCCGACGGCACCCGGCAGCCGATCGCGGGTACTTCACCGTACGCGACGGCACTGACACCGACCAGGGCCGCAGGCGCCTTCCGCGCCGCTGCGGGTTATGGTCTGAGCGACACACACGGGAGGCAGTCGGTTGTTCTACGGCACGATGAAGGTCGCCATCGGGGGGCCGCTGAAGCTCGCCTTCAGGCCCTGGGTGGAGGGCGTGGAGAACATTCCGGCCGAGGGCCCCGCCATTCTGGCCAGCAACCACCTCTCGTTCTCGGACTCGTTCTTCCTGCCCGCGGTGCTCGACCGCAAGGTCACGTTCATCGCCAAGGCCGAGTACTTCACCACGCCCGGCGTGAAGGGCCGGCTGACCGCCGCGTTCTTCAAGGGCGTCGGCCAGCTCCCCGTGGACCGCTCCGGCGCGCGCGGTGCGGGCGAGGCGGCGGTGAAGAGCGGCATAGAGGTGCTGGAGCGCGGCGAGCTGTTCGGCATCTACCCGGAGGGCACCCGCTCGCCCGACGGGCGCCTCTACCGCGGCAAGCCGGGGGGCCTGGCCCGGGTGGCGCTGGCCACCGGGGCGCCGGTCATCCCGGTCGCCATGATCGACACGGAGAAGATCCAGCCGCCCGGGAAGGTCGTCCCCAAGCTGATGCGGCCGGGGATCCGGATCGGCGAGCCGCTCGACTTCAGCCGGTACCAGGGCATGGAGCACGACCGTTTCGTGCTGCGCGCGGTGACCGACGAGGTCATGTACGAGATCATGAAGCTCTCCGGCCAGGAGTACGTCGACATCTACGCGACCGCGGCCAAGCGGCAGATCGCGGAGGCGGCGAAGGCGGAGAAGGAGGCCGGGAAGGCCGAGAAGGCCGAGAAGGAAGCGGAGAAGGCGGAGAAAGAGGCGGAGAAGGCGGCGCGGACCGCCTCCGCGCAGGGCGGGTCCGGAGCCGGGAAGAGCCCGGTGGGCCCCGAGCGGGAGACGGACGCGCACTAGGGTCTTCTCGCGGATCGGGGCGGGCAGCCGGGGCCGCGGTGCCGGACCCCGCGAGCCCGGCGGCGCGATCCGAACGGGAGGCCCTGGCGCTCCGGGGGGCGCACGGGGACGGAACGGGGACTGGGGGGACATGGCCAGGCGCGAGCGCGTCATGAGGATGTCGGTCGAGCAGCCGCTGTGGCGTGCGCTCACCGCCTACCGGGTGCTGACCCTGTTCTACGCGGTGGGCCTGTTCGCCACCGCCTACAGCCGTTTCCCGCACCCCTGGGTCGCCATCGGGTACTACTGCGTGCTGTTCGTGTGGACCCTGGCCACCCTGCCCCGGGTGGCGAGCGCCGCGCACTGCACCAAGCGCTTCCTCGCCGCCGACCTGACGCTCGCGGTGGGCGGCATCCTGCTCACCCCGCTCGCCGACACGCACGCGCGGATCGCGGGCGGCGGCCCGACGCTGCCGTCGATATGGACCGCCGGCTCCGTCCTCGCCTTCGCCGTCAAGGGCGGCTGGCGCTGGGCCGCCGTGGCCTCCACCGCGGTCGCCCTCGCCAACCTGGTCGAGCGCGGCACCCCGGCCCGCGACACCGTGCACAACGTGATACTGGTCTGGGTCGCCTCCATCGCCATCGGCTACGTCGTCGAGGTGGCCCGCGCCTCCGAGCGCACTCTGGCCCGCGCCCTGGAGATCGAGGCGGCGACCAGGGAGCGCGAGCGGCTGGCCCGCGACATCCACGACAGCGTGCTCCAGGTGCTCGCCATGGTGCAGCGGCGCGGCGCGGTCATCGGCGGCGAGGCGGCGGAACTGGGCCGGATGGCGGGCGAGCAGGAGGTGGCGCTGCGCACCCTGGTCTCCGGCGGGCTGGTCCCCGTCTCGCGGGTCTCCCACGACGCGGCCGACGGCGCGGTGGTCCGGGTGGTCGAGGAGCACGAGGAGCACGGGGAGCACGGGGAGGAGAACGGCGGCGAGCCGGTCGACCTGCGCGCGCTGCTCGCCCCGTACGCCGGTTCCCGGGTCAGCCTCGCCGAGCCCGGCGCCCCGGTCCCGCTGCCGCCCGCCGCCGCCCGGGAGGTGGCCGCCGCGGTCGGGGCCGCGCTGGACAACGTCCGCCGGCACGCGGGTCAGGACGCGCGCGCGTGGATCCTCGTCGAGGACGAGCCGGACGCCGTGCTCGTGACCGTGCGCGACGACGGGCCCGGCATTCCGGCCGGGCGGCTCGCGCAGGCCGAGGGCGAGGGCCGGCTCGGGGTGGCCCAGTCGATCCGGGGCCGGCTGCGCGACATCGGCGGCACCGCCGAACTGGTCTCGGTGCCCGGCCAGGGCACGGAAGTCGAACTGAACGTACCGAAGCGGGCGAAGCCGGCGCGGGGGAAGGCGGAGAGCCGATGAGCACACAGCAGGACCCGATCAAGGTGATGGTGGTCGACGACCACCCCATGTGGCGCGACGCCGTCGCCCGCGACCTGGCCGAGTCCGGACTCGACGTGGTCGCCACGGCGGGCGACGGCGAGCAGGCGGTGCGCCGTGCCAAGGCCGCGGCGCCGGACGTGCTCGTGCTGGACCTCAACCTGCCCGCCAAGCCCGGTGTGCAGGTCTGCAAGGAACTCGTCGCGCACAACCCGGCGTTGCGGGTGCTGGTGCTCTCCGCCAGCGGTGAGCACGCCGACGTGCTGGAGGCCGTGAAGTCGGGCGCGACCGGCTACCTGCTGAAGTCGGCCTCGACGGAGGAACTGCTGGACGCGGTGCGCCGGACCGCCGTCGGCGACCCGGTGTTCACGCCCGGGCTGGCCGGGCTGGTCCTCGGCGAGTACCGGCGCCTGGCCGCCGAGCCGGCGCCCGCGGACGCCGTCGCCGACAGCGGCCCGAAGGCACCCCGGCTCACCGACCGCGAGACCGAGGTGCTGCGCCTGGTCGCCAAGGGCCTGAGCTACAAGCAGATCGCCGAGCGTCTGGTCATCTCGCACCGCACCGTCCAGAACCACGTGCAGAACACCCTCGGCAAGCTCCAGCTGCACAACCGGGTGGAACTGGTCCGCTACGCCATCGAGCGCGGACTCGACGGCGAGTAAACCCGCGTACGCGGCCCACCCACTCTTTCGAGTGGATTCGCGGTGATCAACTACCGGACATTCCACCGGAATTGACTTTTCCGCCCATGTCGGAGTGACGTGGGTCACCATTAACGTGCCCTTCACCAGGCAACCGCGGCGAAGGGACATTTCCATGCGCGTCGGAGTACTGACCGGTGGCGGCGACTGCCCCGGGCTCAACGCCGTCATCCGGGGCGTCGTCCGCAAGGGCGTGCAGGAGTACGGCTACGACTTCGTCGGCTTCCGGGACGGCTGGCGCGGCCCCCTGGAGAACGACACCGTCCGCCTCGACATCCCCGCCGTCCGCGGCATCCTGCCCCGCGGCGGCACCATCCTCGGCTCCTCGCGCACCAATCCGCTCAAGCAGGAGGGCGGCATCCGGCGCATCAAGGACAACCTCGCCAAGCAGGAGGTCGGGGCGCTCGTCGCGATCGGTGGCGAGGACACCCTCGGTGTGGCCGCGCGGCTGAGCGACGAGTACGGCGTGCCCTGCGTGGGCGTGCCCAAGACCATCGACAACGACCTGTCGGCCACCGACTACACCTTCGGCTTCGACACCGCCGTCTCCATCGCCACCGAGGCCATCGACCGGCTGCACACCACCGCCGAGTCCCACATGCGGGTCCTGGTCTGCGAGGTGATGGGCCGTCACGCCGGCTGGATCGCCCTGCACTCCGGCCTCGCGGGCGGCGCCAACGTCATCCTCGTGCCCGAGCAGCGCTTCGACGTCGACCAGGTCTGCGCCTGGATCACCTCCCGGTTCAAGGCGTCCTACGCCCCCATCGTCGTCGTCGCCGAGGGCGCCATGCCCAAGGACGGCCAGATGGTGCTCAAGGACGAGTCGCGGGACTCCTTCGGGCACGTCCGGCTCTCCGGGGTGGGGGAGTGGCTGGCCAAGGAGATCGAGAGGCGCACCGGCAAGGAGGCCCGGACCACCGTCCTCGGGCACATCCAGCGCGGCGGCACGCCCAGCGCCTTCGACCGCTGGCTCGCCACCCGCTTCGGCCTGCACGCCGTCGACTGCGTCCACGACGGCGACTTCGGCAAGATGGTCGCCCTGCGCGGCACCGACATCGTCCGTGTCCCGATCGCCGAGGCCACCGCGAAGCTGAAGACCGTGGACCCGAAGCTCTACGAGGAGGCGGGGGTCTTCTTCGGCTGACGGCGCGGCCCGGGCGCGGTGCCGGTCCGGTCACGGTGCGGGCCGGTCGTGGTGCGGGTCCGGTCACGGTGCGGGCCGCGCGCGGTGCGGTCCGGTCGCGACGTGACGCGGCACGGCCGTGGTGCGGCCCGGTCGCGCGTGGGCAGGGGCCGTCTGTCGTCCGTCCCCGTATATTCGGGTATATGGCGCATTCGGCCCATGTCCCACCAGAACGGGAGCCGCTGTGGAGATCCTGGCCTTCGGAGTGCAGGCCGACGAGAAGCCCCTGATCGAGCACGCCTTCCGGGACCACCACGAGGTCCGCTGCCTGGACGTCTTCCTCAACGAGGACACCGCGCCCATCGCCGCCGGCTACGAGATCGTCTCCACCAGCGTCAACGCCGAACTGGGCGCCCGCGTCCTGGAGACCCTCGCGGCCGGCGGCACCCGGCTGGTCGCCCAGCGCTCCACCGGGTTCAACAACATCGACCTGCACGCCGCCGAACGGCTCGGCCTGACGGTCGCCCGCGTGTCCTCCTACTCGCCGTACGCGGTCGCCGAGTTCGCCTGGGCGCTCGCCCTCGCCGTCAACCGGCGCATCGTGCGCGCCTCCACCCGCACCCGCGACTTCGACTTCCGGCTCGACGGGCTGATGGGCCGCGACCTGCACGGCCGCGCCGCCGGAGTGATCGGCACCGGCAAGATCGGCGAGGCGTTCGCCCGGATCGCCCACGGCTTCGGCATGCGGCTGCTCGGCTGGGACATCGCCGAGAACCCGTCCTGCATGGAACTCGGCATGAAGTACGTCCACAAGGACCAGCTCCTCGCCGAGTCCGACCTGGTCTCCCTGCACGTCCCGCTGATGCCCCAGACCCAGCACCTGATCGACGCCCGCGCCCTGAAGACGATGAAGGACGACGCGATCCTGGTGAACTCCAGCCGCGGCGGCCTCGTCGACACCGCGGCCCTCGTCGCCGAACTGCGCGAGGGCCGCTTCACCGGCGTCGGCCTGGACGTCTACGAGTCCGAGGAGGGCGTGTTCTTCCTCGACAAGTCCCTGGAGGCCATCGAGGACGACACCCTCGCCCGCCTGGTCACCTTCCCCAACGTCCTGGTCACCTCCCACCAGGCGTACTACACCGAGGACGCCCTGCGGCAGATCGTCGACACCACGGTGCGCAACGTCCTGGACTACAAGGCGGGCCGCCGTTCGGAGAACGTGCTGGTGCCGCACAGCTGACCCACCAGGCCCGTCACCACGGCCGCCCCGTTCAGCGTCAGCACCGACTCCGGGTGGAACTGCACCGAGGCGAAGCCGGCGCCGCGCAGCGCGTGCACCTCGCCGCTCTCGCCGCGGCTCACCTCGATGCCGTGCGCGGCCAGTTCGGCGTGGGCCTCGTCGTCGCAGCGGGCCACGAAGCTGTTGTAGAAGCCGACCGTCTCCGGACGCCCGAACAGGTCGATCACCGTCTGCGCGCCCTGGTACGGCACCTCCTTGCGGACGATCTCCAGACCCAGCTCGGCCGCGATCAGCTCGTGCCCGAGGCAGACGCCGAGCAGGCCGTGCCGGTGGCCGGCGATCACCTCGGCGGTCAGCGCGCGCAGCGTCCGCATCTTCGGATCGGCCGGGTCGGAGGGGTCACCGGGGCCGGGCCCGAGCACGACCGGGCCCTCGTGGGCGAGGACGGCCTCCCGCAGCCCGGGCTCGTCGTGGCGGCGGACGGTGACGTCCAGCCCGGAGGAGCGCAGCACGTGCGCGAGCATCGCGGTGAACGTGTCCTCGCCGTCCACCACCAGGGCGTGTCCGGACAGTACGTCCGACGCCTCCTGCATCCGCAGCCAGAACGGCGCGAGCGAGGCCCGGCGCCCGTCCAGCGCGGCCCGCACCCGCGGATCGCCGGCGAGGCGGGGCAGCTCGCGCTCCGCGCGCGGCCGGGAGGGGCCTACGCCCAGCGCGGCCAGCACGCCGGCCGCCTTCGCGTGGGTCTCCGCGACCTCGCCCGCCGGGTCCGAGCCGCGCACCAGCGTCGCGCCGACCGGGACGCGCAGCCGGCCGGCCGCGTCGATGTCGGCGGTCCGGATCAGGATGGGGGAGTCCAGGGTCTGGGCCCCGCCCGCGTCCCGGCCGAGCAGCGCCAGCGCGCCCGCGTAGTAGCCGCGTCCGCCGGTCTCGTGGCGTTCGATGACCCGGCAGGCGTTCTGCACCGGCGACCCGGTGACCGTCGCCGCGAACATGGTCTGCCTGAGCACCTCGCGCACGTCCAGCGACGACCGCCCGCGCAGCTCGTACTCGGTGTGCGCGAGGTGCGCCATCTCCTTCAGCCGCGGCCCGACCACGACCCCGCCCATGTCGCCGACCGTGCACATCATCTTCAGTTCCTCGTCGACGACCATCGACAGCTCCTCGATCTCCTTGCCGTCGGCGAGGAAACCGAGCAGGTGCCCGGCGGTCGGCCCCCCGGCGGGATAGCGGTACGTGCCGCTGATCGGGTTCATGACGACCGTGCCGCCGGACATCCGCACGTGCACCTCGGGGCTCGCGCCCACCAGCGTCCGGTCCCCGGTGTGCACGACGAACGTCCAGTACGCCCCGCGCTCGCCCTCCAGCAGCCGCCGGAACAGCGCCAGCGCGTCGGCCCGGGAGAATCCGGGGATCGCGCCCTCGTACGTCCGCCGGATCACGAAGTTGGCGCCCTGGCCCGTGCCGATCTCCTCGCGCAGCACCCGGTCGACGATCCGCGCGTACTCCTCGTCACCGACGTCGAAGCCCCCGCCCTCCACCCGGACCTCGTGCGCGGGCAGTTGCGCCAGCGCCCCGGCGAGCGGGAGGGCGTACGTCTCCTCGGGGACCAGCACCGTCAGCGGGGTGCCGTCGTCACGGACGTCGAAACCGCGCTCGCGGATCTGCCGGAACGGCACCAGCGCAAGGCCCTGGCCGGGCAGGTCCGCGAGGCGCTCGCACGTGGTCACCGGGCCGAGGAACACTTCGACCAGGTCGTGGTCGTGCCCCGGGGTGCGGCGCCGGAGCAGCGCGAAGGGGCGGTCGTCGTGCAGGAGCCGAGCCAGGTCCATGGTTCCTCTTCCGTCGATGGGAGCGACCGGTGCGGTCACGGATGCGGTGACCGACGCGGTGATCGATGCCGGTGAGGAACGACCCCGGAAACACCGAAGGCCGCCCCTCGGGCGGCCTTCGCGAAGTCTGGGATACGCGCAGTCAGCGGGCCGCCGGAGAAGCGGTCCACCACCAGTTCTGGATCTGGGTCGAGTGCGCGAACATGCCCGCACCCTACCGCATCCGGCCCGCACGCCGGGTCGCCCGGACGCACCACACCCGGTTTCCGCCGGGCACGGGCGGTGGAAGGACGGCGGGCGTCCGCACCCGCCCGACCGAGGAGCACACCATCTCCGCACCCCGCCCGCCCCGCGCCCTGGTCCTCCTGACCGCGCTGACCGCCTGCGCCGCCCTGGCCGCCGGCGCCACCTGCCTCCCGGCCGCCGCCCGCCCCGCGTCCGGCGGTGCCCCCGGCCCCGCGTCCGGCGCGACCAGGAACGTCGCCTACCGCGGCCACACGTTCACCGTCCCCGCCGACTGGCAGGTCGTCGACCTCACCGCCGACCCCACGGCCTGCGTCCGCTTCGACCGGCACGCCGTCTACCTCGGCGACCCGGCCGGGAACCAGGACTGCCCGGCCCGGGTCACCGGCCGCACCGAGGCCCTGTGGGTACGGCCCGCCACCACCACGAAGGCGGCCGTCACCGAGAACCGCACCGCCCACCTCTTCCACGCCACGGCCGCCGCCGAGGGGATCGCCGTCACCGCCCCCTACCGCGACGACCGGGCGACGGTCGAACGGGTGCTGGACAGCGCCGGGCTGCCCGTCGCCACCGCCCGCACCGAGACGGCCGACCCGGTGACCGACCCCGCCCAGTCCGTCCCGGCGCTGCCCGCCGACGCGACCGCCCACCGGGGAAAGGGCTTCGACACCTGCGCCGCGCCGGGCCAGAGCGCCATGGACGCCTGGAAGGCCGGCTCGCCCTACGGCGCCGTCGGCATCTACATCGGCGGCGTCAACCGCGGCTGCGCCCAGGCGAACCTGACCGCCGACTGGGTGCGCACGCAGTACACCAAGGGCTGGCGCGTCCTGCCGCTCTACGTCGGCCCGCAGCCCTCCGCGGGCGCCGGGAGCTGCGCGGACGACTGCGCCGCCATCACCGACCCGGCGGCGCAGGGCAGGGCCGCGGCCGAGGACGCGGCCGCCCAGGCCGGCGCGCTCGGGCTGGGCAAGGGCGCGGTGCTCTACAACGACCTGGAGCAGTACACGCCCGGCGCCGCCGTCACCGCCCGGGTCCTCGGCTACCTGGAGGCCTGGACCGGCCGGCTGCACGAGCTGGGCTACCGCTCCGGCGCCTACGGCAGCGTCTCGTCCCTCGTCGCCGACCTGGTCGGCAACGCCACCGGGACCACCTTGCCCGACGTGATCCACTTCGCGCACTGGAACGACGAGGCCGTCACCACGGACGCGGCCCTGCCCGCCGCCCTGTGGGCCGACGGGCAGCGGGTCCACCAGTACGCGGGCGACCGGACCGAGACGTACGGCGGGGCGAAGATCAACATCGACCGGGACCAGCTGGACGTGGGCACCGGCGCGTGAGCCGGGCGCGCGCGGGGTGTCCGCGACCGAGCGCCGTTCGTCTCACTTGATGAGCAGATGAAGGGACCCGCTGAGTGACCCCGTAGTGTTTGTGGTGTGACCGTGAACGCTAAGACCAGCGCGAGCGCTGGCAACACCTGGCGAAACCTGCCCGCGGCGCAGCAGCCCGAGTACCCCGACGCCGAGGCTCTGCGCGCAGTGATCGCGGACCTCGAGTCGTATCCGCCGCTCGTCTTCGCGGGCGAGTGCGACCAGCTGCGCGCCCGCATGGCGGCCGTCGCCAAGGGAGAGGCGTTCCTCCTCCAGGGCGGCGACTGCGCCGAGGCGTTCGACGCGGTGTCCGCGGACCACATCCGCAACAAGCTCAAGACCCTGCTCCAGATGGGCGCCGTGCTGACGTACGCCGCCTCGGTGCCGGTGGTGAAGGTCGGCCGGATCGCGGGCCAGTACTCCAAGCCGCGCTCCAAGCCGACCGAGACCCGCGACGGCGTGACGCTGCCGACCTACCGCGGCGACTCCGTCAACGGCTTCGACTTCACCGAGGCCGCCCGCGTCCCGGACCCGGAGCGGCTGAAGCGGATGTACCACGCCTCGGCCTCCACGCTGAACCTGGTGCGCGCCTTCACCACCGGCGGCTACGCCGACCTGCGCCAGGTGCACGCCTGGAACCAGGACTTCGTGAAGTCCTCCCCGTCCGGGCAGCGCTACGAGCAGCTCGCCCGCGAGATCGACAACGCGCTGAACTTCATGCGGGCCTGCGGCACCGACCCGGAGGAGTTCAAGACCGTCGAGTTCTACTCCTCGCACGAGGCGCTGCTGCTCGACTACGAGTCCGCGCTCACCCGCACCGACTCGCGCACCGGGCAGCTGTACGACGTCTCCGGGCACATGGTGTGGATCGGCGAGCGCACCCGGCAGCTCGACCACGCGCACATCGAGTTCGCCTCGAAGATCCGCAACCCGATCGGCGTCAAGCTCGGCCCGACCACGACGGCCGAGGAGGCGCTGCAGTACATCGAGCGCTTGGACCCGGACCGGGAGCCCGGCCGGCTGACCTTCATCGTCCGCATGGGCGCCGACAAGGTCCGCGACAAGCTGCCCGAGCTGGTCGAGAAGGTCACCGCCTCGGGCGCGACCGTGGCCTGGGTGACCGACCCGATGCACGGCAACACCTTCGAGGCGGCCTCCGGGCACAAGACCCGCCGCTTCGACGACGTGCTCGACGAGGTCAAGGGCTTCTTCGAGGTGCACAAGGAGCTGGGCACGCACCCCGGCGGCATCCACGTCGAGCTGACCGGTGACGACGTCACCGAGTGCGTGGGCGGCGGCGACGAGATCTTCGTCGACGACCTGCACCAGCGCTACGAGACGGCCTGCGACCCGCGGCTCAACCGCAGCCAGTCGCTCGACCTGGCCTTCCTCGTCGCGGAGATGTACCGGGACCAGTAGGCGCCGCGCCGGGGCCGCCGGAAGCCCGGGGCCCGTCGGTGCCGGACTGGGGCGCGGATCACACATGGTCCGCGCCCCACCCGCTTTCCCGGGTCCGGACCGAAAGGTAAGGTTAGGTTTGCCTCACCGAGAAGTCGGGGCGGCACCACTGATCGATCCCGGCGGGAGGTGAGCCGAACGTGTACGTCTGCAGTTGCTTCGGCATCACCGAGCAGCAGGTCAAGCAGCACGCGGAGAGCGGCGCCTGCACGCCCCGCCAGATCGCCTCGGCCTGCAAGGCGGGCACGGACTGCGGCGGCTGCGTCCGCCGCATCCAGGCCCTGCTCGGCCGGGGCGCGTGCCCGCGCCGGGAACTGATCGAACGGCGCGCCCCGGCGTTCGTGGAGCTCGGCCCCCAGGCGGCCGACGCCGCCGCACAGGCCGCCGACGCGGTCCCCGGGGAACTGGGCGACGCCGCCTAGCGGTCCGTCCGGCCGGCCACAGGCCCCCTCAGTGGGCGGAGAAGCCGCTGGTGCCCGGGCCCGACGAGTCCGGCTGGCTCTGCTCGATGACCGTCGACAGGTACAGCGCCTCGCCCAGCTTGTCGACCAGTTCCAGCTGGGTGTCCAGGTAGTCGATGTGGTGTTCCTCGTCGGCCAGGATCGCCTCGAAGACGTTCGCGGAGGTGATGTCGCCCTTCTCGCGCATCACGTCCACGCCCCGGCGCAGCCGGTCGATGGCCTCCACCTCGATCTGCCGGTCGGCCCGGAACATCTCGGTCACCGTCTGCCCGACCTGCACGTGGAAGAGCCGCTGGTAGTTGGGCAGACCGTCCAGGAGCAGGATCCGGTCGGTCAGGATCTCCGCGTGCCGCATCTCGTCGAACGACTCGGCCCGGGTGTACTCCGCGAGCTTCGACCACCCCTTGTGGTCCTGGAGCTTGGCGTGCAGGAAGTACTGGTTGATCGCGGTCAGCTCGGCGGTGAGCTGCTCGTTGAGCAGTTCGATGACCTCGGGGTCGCCTTGCATGCGGGTAACTCCTTCTGGCTGACGGGGGCTGACTGGACGGATACGGGCCGGTATAGACCGATATCCGCCGCATGATTTCACCGGCACCCACGGTCGTCCAGTAAGTGCACGCTTAGTGCGAGTTGTCCGTATCGGCGCGGGGCTGGTCCTGCGCACCCCGCCCGGTCTGTCAGGATGGAGGCATGGGTCAGCCGGTGGAACGCGCATCTGGGGAGGCGTCGGGAGCAGCGCCGGGAGCAGCGGCACAGCCGGGGCTTCCGCCGGGTCAGCGGCTGCAGCGGGGCTGGCCGGTCACGCACTACGGCCCGGTGCCGAAGTTCCGGCCCGAGCGCTGGGACTTCCGGGTCTTCGGCGCCACCGCCGACGGCGAGAAGCACTGCTGGAACCACGACGAGTTCACGGCCCTGCCGTACACCACCGTGGTCGCCGACCTGCACTGCGTCACGAAGTTCAGCATGCTCGGCGCCGAGTGGGGCGGCATCCCGGCCCGTACGATCCTGGACATCGCCCCGCCCGCGCCGGACGTCACCCATGTGATGGTCTGGGCGGAGTACGGCTTCAGCTCGAACCTGCGCCTGACGGACTTCACCGCCGACGGGACGCTGTTCGCCACCCACAAGGACGGGGAACTGCTGACCGCCGAGCACGGCTTCCCGCTCCGCCTGATCGTCCCCCACCTGTACGCCTGGAAAGGCCCCAAGTGGGTCCGCGGCGTGGAGTACATGACCGCGGACCGCCGCGGCTTCTGGGAGGAACGCGGCTACCACAACATCGGCGACCCCTGGCGGGAACAGCGCTACTCCTACCAGGAGGGACCGGGCGACGGCCCGGGGCTGTGACCGGGGACGGGGCACGCGTGCGCCCCGGGACGCGGCTGGTCGGGCGTGAGTCCGGACCGGGGTCCGGCCCTCGCCGGGTGCGGGCGCGGCTCAGCCGTCCCTGAGTTTCTTCAGGCGGGCCACGTCCGCGGCGTGCCCCTCCTTGCCGCCGGGCGTCTCGATGACCAGCGGAACGCCCGCGGTCGCCGGGTGGGTCATCAGGGCGCGGAAGGGATCCTCGCCGATGTGGCCGCCGCCGATGTTCTCGTGCCGGTCCTTGTGGGCGCCCACCACGTCCTTGGAGTCGTTGGCGTGGATCAGCTTCAGCCGGCCCTCGCCGACCGTGTCCACCAGCAGGTCGAGCGTCTGGTGCATGCCGTCCGGGCCGGTCAGGTCGTGCCCGGCGGCGAAGATGTGGCAGGTGTCCAGGCACACGCCCAGCTTCGGGTGGGCGTCCAGGGCCTCGAAGTACGGTCCGAAGTCCCAGGTGCGCGAGCACAGCGACGCGCCCTGTCCGGCGGTCGACTCCAGCAGCAGGTACGGATCGTCCTCACGGGTCAGCTCGTCGAGCAGCGGCAGCAGGTGCTCCCGTACCTGCTTCAGGGCCGGTGCGCGGTCCCGGCCGCCGGTGGCGCTCCCGGTGTGCACGACGACCCCGAGTGCGCCGATCTCCCGCCCCCGCCGCAGCGAGTGCCGCAGCGAGTGGACCGAGCGCTCCACGGTCGCCTCGGTGTGCGAGCCGAAGTTGATCAGGTACGGCGCGTGGACGTACGCCGGGACCGACGCCTCGGCGCAGGCCGCGCGGAACGCCTCGTCCTGGCGCGGGTCGCCGGTGGGCGTGGCCCAGCCGCGCGGGTTGGCGACGAAGACCTGCACGGTCTCGGCCTCCAGCTCACGGGCGTAGGACAGGCCCACGGAGTGGAGGCCGCCGGCCACCGGCACGTGGCCGCCGATCGGATTGCGGGCGGCGCCCGTGCGGGGAGGGGAAGCGGGGGACTGCTGACTGCTCACCCGTTCAGGGTGTCATGCGGCCCGTGGCCGGTGGCCGCGGACCGTCGTGATCCCCGTCTCGTCACCTGATGGTGATCTTTATCGTCGAGCCCTTCGGCGCCTGCTCGCCGCCCCGCACCGACTGCTTCTTGACGGTGTCGCCGAACAGACCGAGGAGCCCGCGGTCCTCCTCGACCTGGAAACCGGCGTCCTGGAGCGCCTTCTTCGCGTCGTCGACGCTGTCGCCCGTGACGTCGGGGACGTCGGCCATCTCCGGGCCCTTGGACAGCGTCAGCGTGACCGTGTCGCCCTCGGCCGCCCTGCCGTCGGGTCCCGGCGTCTGCCGCGCGACCTGGCCCTTGTCGAACTCGGAGTTGACCTGCTCGGACGCGATCGTCACCTTCAGGCCCGCGTCCTCCAGGTCGGACTTCGCCTGGTCCAGGTCCTCGCCCGTGACGTCCGGCACGTCCACCGGGCGGCCCCTGCTGACGACGAGCGCGATCGCCGAGCCCGCGTGGCGCGCGGTGCCCGTCCCCGGGTCCGTGCTGATCACCGAGCCCGCCTCTACGTCCTCGCTGAAGGCGCGGCTCACCATGCCCGGCTCCAGCCCGGCCTTCCTCAGCAGGTCCTGGGCCTCGTCCAGCGGGCGGCCCCCGAGGTCCGGCACCTTCACGGTCTCCGGGCCGTCGGAGACGGTGAGGGTCACCGAGTCGTGGCTGCGGATCCGGGCGCCCGCCGCCGGGTCGGTACTGATGACCGTGCCGCGCTTGACGGTGTCGCTGTAGGCGTGCTTGACGTCCTTGACGTCGAGACCGGTGTCCCTGAGCCGCTCGCGGGCCTGCGCCTCGGTCTTCGCCAGCAGCGGCGGCACCTTCGTGAACTGGCCGGAGTTGATGTACCAGACGCCCCCGCCCAGGGCGAGGACGAGCAGTACGGCGGCGACGACCGTCAGCACCAGCCGCCGGGGCCGCCGGGCCGGGCGCCGGGGCGCGAGGGCCGCGGGCGCCTCCAGGCGGCTGGTGCGGTGCAGCGCGGCCCCCGCCGCGGCGTCCTCGTCGTCCTCGTTGACGGGCAGCGGGCGCGGCATCGTCAGCGCGCGCGGGATCACGCTCGTGCGGTCCTGCGCGTTGTCGTGCTCAGCGCTGCGGGCCTGCGGCGGCAGGGCGTCCAGCTGCTGCGCGGTGAGCGCCGCCCGGGCCTGCCGGGTCCGGGCGAGCAGCGCCACCGCGTCGTGCGGCCGCACGTCCGGGGTGCGCGCGGTGGCCGCCGCGACCAGCTCGTCCAGTCCGACGGGCAGCCCGGGGACCGCGGCGGACGGGGCCGGCACGTCCTCGTGCAGGTGCTGGTACAGCACCTGGGCGGGACTGTCGCCCGGGTGGGGCTTGGCGCCGGTCAGCATCTCGTACAGCACCACACCGCACGCGTACACGTCGACCCGGGGGTCGGCGGTGCCCTGCTCGATCTGCTCGGGGGCGAGGTAGGAGACGGTGCCGAGGACGGCGCCGGTGGTGCTGGTGACCGAGTCCACGGCCCGGACCAGTCCGAAGTCGGCGACCTTGACCCGGCCGTCGTCCCCTATCAGGACGTTCTCCGGCTTCATGTCGCGGTGCACGAACCCGGCGCGGTGCGCCGCGCCGAGCGCCGCGAGCACCGGCTCCAGGATGTCCAGCGCGGCCCGCGGCTGCAGCGCCCCGCGCTCGCGCAGCACGTCCCGCAGCGTGCAGCCGGCGATGTACTCCATGGCCAGGTAGACGTACGACCCGTCGGTGCCCTGGTCGAAGACCTGCACGACGTTCGGGTGGTCCAGGCGGGCCACCGACTTGGCCTCCCGGATGAACCGCTCCACGAACGACCCGTCGGCGGCGAGCGCCGGGTGCATCACCTTGAGGGCGAGCACCCGGTCCAGGCGGGTGTCCAGGCCCCGGTAGACCGTGGCCATCCCGCCGACGGCGATCCGCGCGTCGACGCGATACCGGCCGTCGAGCACCTGCCCGACGAGAGGGTCCTGAAGGGTCGTATCCACGCAGGGGAGTCTACGAGCCGCCACGGACACCCGAGCCGCCGAGCGGCGCTCCGCGGCGGGACTGCAGCCGACCTGTGACGCTTCCCACGCGCGCGGGCGGCGAGCCGGGGGCGTGCGCGGGGCGCGCAGGCGAGGCGCGTTCTCGGGCGGCAATCGCGGCCCCCTCCCTGTGCGAGGGGGGCCGCGGAAGACCGGGGGCGCCTGACCGGCTTCAGAAGGCCGGGCGTTCCGGGTCCAGGTCGGCCAGGCCCTCCACCGGGGACGAGGCCTCGGCGAAGTGGCGCCGCGGGATGCGGCCCGCCAGCCGGGCCAGGCGGCCGGCCGTCACCGCGTGCCGCATCGCCTCGGCCATGACCGCCGGCTCCTGCGCCCGCGTCACCGCGGAGGCGAGCATCACGCCCGCGCACCCCAGCTCCATGGCCAGCGCCACGTCCGAGGCCGTGCCGGCGCCCGCGTCCAGGATCACCGGCACGCGCGCGTGCTCCACGATCAGCTGGAAGTTGTGCGGGTTGCGGATCCCGAGCCCGGAGCCGATGGGCGAGCCCAGCGGCATGACCGCGGCGCAGCCGACGTCCTCCAGCTTCCGGGCGAGCACCGGGTCGTCGTTCGTGTACGGCAGCACCGTGAAGCCGTCGTCGACCAGGGTCTCCGCCGCGTCCAGCAGTTCGATCGGGTCCGGCAGCAGGGTGCGCTCGTCGGCGATGACCTCCAGTTTGACCAGGTCGGTGCCGAGCGCCTCCCGGGCGAGCCGGGCCGTGAGCACCGCCTCGCCCGCCGTGAAGCAGCCCGCCGTGTTGGGCAGCACCCGGATGCCGAGCTTCTCCAGCACGGACAGCACGGAGCCGTGCACGGAGGGGTCCACCCGGCGCATCGCGACCGTGGTCAGCTCCGTGCCCGAGGCCACCAGGGAGCGTTCGAGAACGTCCAGGCTGGGCGCACCGCCGGTGCCCATGATCAGCCGGGACGTGAAGGACGTACCACCGAGGACGAAGGGGTCGTCGGCCATGGGTCAGCCTCCTTGGACGGCGGTGAGGATCTCGACGCGGTCGCCCTCGGCCAGGGCCGTGGAGGGCCACCGGTCGCGCGGGACGACGGTCTCGTTGAGGGCGGCGGCCACGCCCGAGGGCGCCGCGGTCAGGGTCCGTACGACGGCGTCGAGGGCCGTGCCGGGCGCGAACTCGCGCGGCTCGCCGTTGACGGAGATGCGGACGGGGGTGCTCATGCGGGCTGCTCCGTGAGGGTGGCGGCGTGGAAACGCCGCGGGCTGAAGGGGCGGGCCTCGTCCGGCAGCTCGCCGGTGGCCAGGACGTGCGCCATGACGTCACCGGTGACCGGGGTGAGCAGCACACCGTTGCGGTAGTGCCCGGTGGCCACCAGCAGTCCGTCCAGACCGGTCGGGCCGAGCAGTGGCGCGTTGTCGGGGGAGCCGGGGCGCAGCCCGGCGCGGGTCTCGGTCAGCGGCAGCTCGGTGATGCCGGGCACCAGCTCGTGCGCGTCGCGCAGCAGCTCGTAGACGCCGCCCGCCGTCACCGTGGTGTCCCAGCCCAGTTCCTCGCTGGTGGCCCCGACGACCAGCTCGCCGCTGAGCCGCGGCACCAGGTAGAGGTGGCCGCCGCGCACCACGGCCCGCACCGTGCGGCTCAGGAACGGCGCGTACCGCTGCGGCACGGTCAGCCGGAGCACCTGCCCCTTCACCGGCCGCACCGGCGGCAGCAGGTCGTCCGGGACCCCCGCGAGGCGTCCGCTGAGGCTGCCGGCGGCCAGTACCACCTGCCCGGCGCCGAGCGCGGTGCCCTCGCGCAGCACGCAGCCCGTGGCCCGCTCCCGTTCGACGGTGAGCCGCTCGGCCCAGGCGCGGTGGAAGACCACGCCCGCGTGCTCGCAGGCCACGACCAGGGCGGCGGCCAGCCGCCGCGGGTCGATCTGGTGGTCGCCGTCCACCCGGAGCCCGCCGCGCACGCCCGGCGCGAGCATCGGCTCCAGGCGCCGGCACTCGCGCCCCGACAGCCACTCCGACTCCAGCCCCGAGCGGCGTTGCAGGGCGTGCAGTTCCCGCAGGTGGGCGCGGTCGTCGGCGTCCAGCGCGACGGCCAGCGTGCCGCACCTGCGGTAGCCGAGGTCGTGGCCGGTCAGTTCGGTCAGCTCGGCCGCGAAGTCCGGGTAGCGGCGGGCCGAGGCCAGGTTCAGGCCGAGCAGGGTCTCCTCGCCGTAGTGCAGTTCCGTGACGGCGGCCAGCATCCCGGCGGCCACCTGCGCCGCACCGCCGCCCGGCTCGGGGTCCACCACGGCCGCGGAGAGCCCACGCCGGGCCGCGCGCCAGGCGGTCACGAGCCCGATGATCCCGCCCCCGACGACGAGGACGTCAGACGTACGTGGCAACGACATGGGCGTCCAGCCCCTCCCTTCGCCGGCATGACCCGGATCAGGTTCGTACGGTCGGAGGCCGCCAGCCTCCCTCTCAGCCCGGTGCGTCCGGGCTCCCGCGAGTGCTTGTACGGTGGCCACCCTAGTCCTTGGAGCAGCGCTTTTGTAAGGGAGCCTCCCGTATGCCGCCCTCGCTGGACGGTCTCGTCCTCGCCCCCGTCGCCGACCAGGCCCCCGGCCAGGTGGGCACCCGGACCCGCTTCACCTACCACGAACGGGGCGGGGAGATATGGGCCGAGTACGCGGGCGGCGACGTCGTCCGCGGTCACCTGGTGGGCACCAGGGAGGGCGACCGGCTCGACTTCCGTTACGTCCAGCTCAAGCACGACGGCACGACCTCCTCGGGGCACTGCGTCTCCACGGTGGTCGAACTGCCCGACGGCCGGGTGCGGCTGGAGGAGACGTGGGAGTGGGAGTCGCAGGCGGGGAGCGGCACGAGCGTGGTGGAACAGGTGGGTGACTGACGGCGGCGGGCGCGGCGCGGCTCCGGCGGGGGCATGACATGACCTCGGCCGGGTGACAGGGAATCGGCGGGCGTGGCACGGCCTCGACCGTGTGACACGGACGCGGCGGGCGTTGTGGAGCACGTCACTCCGCACGCCCCCTGACTGACTGAACGTCAGCTGACTATGGTGATCAGGTGAGCGAGCAGACGCAGGAACAGGGCACGGCTCAGCCGCGGCGCGTGGTCGTCGCCGGCGCGGGCATGGCCGGTGTGCAGACCGCGGTCGCCCTGCGCGAGCAGGGCTTCACCGGCACGATCACCCTGATCGGCGCCGAACCCCACCAGCCCTACGACCGGCCACCGCTGTCCAAGGCCGTCCTGCTCGGCAAGGCCGAGGGGTCCGCCTTCGACGTCGACTTCGAGGCGCTCGGCCTGGAGCTGCGGCTCGGCTGCGAGGCCCTGGCCGTCCGCTCGGAGGCGCATGTGCTCGACACCTCCGAGGGACCCGTCCCCTACGACGTCCTCGTCCTCGCCACCGGCGCCGAGCCGGTGCGGCTGCCCGGCGCGGAGGACGTCCCCGGCGTACACCTGCTGCGGACCCTGGACGACGCCGAACGGCTGCGGCCGGTCCTCGCCGAGCAGCACGACGTCGTCGTGGTCGGCGCCGGCTGGATCGGCGCCGAGTTCGCCACGGCCGCGCGCGAGGCGGGCTGCGCGGTGACGGTCGTGGAGGCCGCCGACCGGCCGCTGGCCGGTGTGCTGCCCGCCGAGGTGGCCGCTCCGATGACCGCCTGGTACGCCGACAGCGGCACCGCGCTGCGCACCCGCGCGCGCGTGGCACGCGTCGAGCCCGGCGCGGTCGTGCTCGACGACGGGTCACGGCTGCCCGCGGGCGCCGTCGTCGTCGGCATCGGCGCCCGCCCCGCGACCGCGTGGCTGGCGGGCTCCGGCGTCGAGCTGGGCGAGCGCGGAGAGGTGCTCGCCGACGACCACCTGCGCACCAGCGCGGCGGACGTGTACGCGGTCGGCGACTGCGCCTCCTTCCCGTCGGGCCGGTACGGCGAACGCCTGCTCGTCCACCACTGGGACAACGCGCTCCAGGGCCCGCGCACGGTCGCCGCCAACGTGATCGGCCTGACCCCGGCCGTCTACGACCCGGTGCCGTACTTCTGGTCCGAGCAGTTCGGCCGCTTCGTGCAGTACGCCGGCCACCACACCGCGGCCGACGCCACCGTCTGGCGCGGCGAGCCCTCCGGCCCGGCCTGGACGGTGTGCTGGCTGCGCGACACCCGGCTGGTCGCCCTGTTGGCGGTCGGCCGCCCGCGGGATCTCGCCCAGGGCCGACGGCTGATCGAGGCCGGTGCGGTGATGGACGCGGGGCTGCTGGCGGACCCGTCGAGGCCGCTGAAGGCGGCCACCGCGTAGCCCGCTCGCCGGACGGTCTCCGCCCAGGTGGACGGGGTCGGCTTCCGAGTGTCAGTGGCAGATGGCACGCTTGGTCCCGTGACCGAGATTGACGCGAAGACCGATGCGCTCGTCCCCGCCTGGCTGACCCTGCCCGACATCGCCGAGATGCTCGGCGTCGACGTGACGCGTGTGCGGCAGCTGGTCAAGGAGGGCCAGCTCATCGCCGTACGCCGTGGTGAGAACCGCGCGCTGCACGTCCCCGCCGCCTTCATCGACGGGGACAAGGTCGTCAAGGGCCTGTCCGGGACCCTGACGCTCCTGCGGGACGACGGCTTCACGGTCGAAGAGATGATCGAGTGGCTCTTCACCCCCGACCCGACCCTGCCCGGCACCCCCGCCCAAGCCCTGAGCGAGAATCGCGGCACGGAGGTGAAGCGCCGCGCCCAGGCGCTCGCCGTCTGACCCCGGGCGCCACCGACAGGGCGGCCCGCCGGCAGGGCCGCCCGCTGCCCGGACCGAACCGTTCGTCCGGCGTGCGGGTGCCGCCGCCGTGGACCGGGCCCCGCCCGGGCCCCGGAGCCGCGGCCCGTACGCCGTCGAAACCACCGCAACCCACCACGGGGGGACCCACGCATGTCCGACACCGCCGCAGCCGCCGCCCGCGCCCGCCTGGCCGACGCGCGCCTGTACCTGTGCACGGACGCCCGCAGGGACCGCGGCGACCTGCCCGAGTTCCTGGACGCCGTGCTCGCGGGCGGCGTCGACATCGTGCAGCTGCGCGACAAGGGCATGGAGGCCGGGGAGGAACTGGAGCACCTCGCGGTGTTCGCCGACGCCTGCGCCCGCCACGGCCGGCTGCTCGCGGTCAACGACCGCGCGGACGTCGCACACGCCGCCCGCGCCGACGTGCTGCACCTCGGCCAGGGCGACCTGCCGGTCCCCGCCGCGCGCGCGATCCTCGGTGACGACGTCCTGATCGGCCGCTCCACGCACGCCGGGTCCGAGGCCGCCGCGGCCGCCGCGCAGGACGGCGTGGACTACTTCTGCACGGGCCCCTGCTGGCCCACCCCGACCAAGCCCGGCCGTCACGCGCCCGGCCTCGACCTGGTCCGCTCCACCGCCTCCCTCGGTACCGACCGCCCCTGGTTCGCCATCGGCGGCATCGACCTCGGCAACCTCGACCAGGTGCTGGAGGCGGGCGCCCGGCGCGTCGTCGTGGTGCGGGCGATCACCGAGGCCGACGACCCGGGAGCGGCCGCGGCCGAGTTCTCGAAGCGGCTGCGGCAGGCCTGACCGGGCCGACCGCCGGCGATCACCGGGGCGCCCCGGGAGCCGGTGCGCCGAAGTGTCCACGGAGTGGACAACAAGTCGGCAAATCGGGCAAAACACCAGCGTTCGGTTGGGGGACCGCCACACCCTGGCTAACCTGCGGGTATGGCCCTCGGCACCGCATCCACCAGGTCGGACCACGCCCGCACCGTCCGCGACATGCTCGCGACCGGCAAGACGACGTATTCCTTCGAGTTCTACGCCCCCAAGACCCCGAAGGGCGAGCGGAACCTGTGGAACGCGCTGCGCCGGGTCGAGGCCGTGGCGCCCGACTTCGTCTCCGTGACCTACGGCGCGGGCGGCTCGACCCGCGCGGGCACGGTCAAGGCGACCGAGGCCATCGCGTCGGACACCACCCTCACCCCGATCGCCCACCTCACCGCCGTCGACCACTCCGTGGCCGACCTGCGCAACATCATCGGGCAGTACGCCGACGCCGGGATCCGCAACATGCTGGCACTGCGCGGCGACCCGCCCGGCGACCCGATGGGCGAGTGGGTGCCGCACCCCCGCGGACTGCGCTACGCCGCCGAACTCGTCGAACTGATCAAGACGTCCGGCGACTTCTGCGTCGGCGTCGCGGCCTTCCCCGCGATGCACCCGCGCTCCGCCGACGCGGAGACCGACGTCCGCCACTTCGTCGACAAGTGCCGCGCGGGCGCCGACTACGCCATCACACAGATGTTCTTCCACCCGGAGGACTACCTGCGGCTGCGCGACCGGGTCGCCGCCGCCGGCTGCGAGACGCCGATCATCCCCGAGGTCATGCCGATCGCCGGCGCCAAGACGCTCGCGCGGATCCCGTCCCTCACCAACGCGGCCTTCCCGGACGCCCTGAAAGAGCGGATCCTCGCGGCGAAGGACGATCCGGCCGCTGTACGCTCCATTGGCATCGACTTCGCCACCGAGTTCTGCGCGCGGCTGCTGGCCGAAGGAGTGCCCGGGCTGCACTTCATCACGCTCAACAACTCCACGGCGACACTGGAAATCTACGAGAACCTGGGTCTGCACCACCCGCCGCAGGCCTAGACCGGTCGCACCCCTGTACGACACACTGCGGAGCGACCACTGGGAGAGGGGCGTACATGGGCTGGGCGGTCCTCTACATCGCGTTCGGCGGTGTCGCGCTGTGGTTGCTCGGCGAGGTGCTGTTGCAGTACAAGGCGCGCCTGCGCTGGCGGCTGCTCGCCTTCGGCGGCTTCCTCTGCGTCGTGCTCGGTGTGCTGATGCCCTCCGTCCTGGTGATCGCCCTGGGGGCGATCGCGTTCGCCGTCGGGCAGACCTTCGTGACGCTGTCCTTCCGCCGCGGTTTCGTCGCGGGCTGGGCGGTGCGCCACCCGGGCGCCGAGGCCACCGGCAGCAAGCGCCGCCGCGGCCGGGGCGGCCGCAAGGACCCGGCCCCCGACGCCGCGGGCCCTGACGCCGTCGACGGCGCATCCGCCGAGCCGGTGGGCGAGGAGGGGCCGGCCGACGCGGAGGGCGCGGACGGCCGGTCCGTGCACGGCGGCCCGGCGTACGGGCGCGACGACGACGAGCACGACGACGTCTTCACCCCCGCCCGCCCCCTGGAGCCCACGGCCGCCGAGTCCACGGCGGTGTACGCGCCCCAGCCCCTGCCCGACGACACCGGCTCCTACGGCGTCTACGGCGACTTCGGCGGCCAGTCCGGCCAGTCCGGCCAGTCCGGCGGGGCCACCCCGGACCCGTACGCCACCACCGCCCAGGGCTCCGACGCGGGCTACGGGTACGACTACTCCGGGTACACGCAGCAGGGTTACGGCTACGACGGCACGGGCCAGCAGCAGTACGCCGCCTACTCGGACCCGTACATCGGCACCCAGACCTACGACGGCGCCCCCTACACCGGCGGCTACGGCCAGCAGGGCTACGGCACCCAGGAGCCGTACGCCCCGGGCGGGTACGGCGGGGAGACCCCGGCCGGCGGGGTGTGGGTCCCGCAGCAGCGCGCCGATGACCCCTACGGCGGGGAACTCCCGGCGGAGCAGACCTACCCGTACCAGGGCAACGGCCAGGGCGGCACCGCCCCAGGGCAAGGCCAGGGACAGGGCCAGGGACAGCACGGCGCGGGCCACGACGAGCAGTACCGTTTCTGAAACGGCCTCACGAGTTCCGACGGGCTTCCGGTTCCGCACCGGGGTTCCGGTTTTCCACCGGGGTTCCGGTTCCCACCGGGGTTCTGGTCTCCCACCTGGGTTCCGGTTTCCGACCGGGCTTCGGGGTCCGTGCCGGGCGATCGGTCGCTTGCGGGGCTTCCGGTCCCGTGCCGGACCACCGGGCCGCGCCGGGGAGCCGGCCTCGCGCCGGACCATCGGTCCCGCGCCGAGGTGCGGGCCTCGCGTCGGACCATCGGCCTCGCGCCGGGCGTCCGGTCCCGTGCGGGCTCACTGGGAGCCGCGGAACTCCGGTCCCTCGACGACGAGTCCGGCCACCAGCGCCCCCGACATCCCGGCGTGCGGCAGACCGCCCCCGGGATGGGACCAGCCGCCCACCGTGTAGAGGCCCTCGACCCGCGTCGAGTTCGCCGGGTGCAGCAGCCGCCCGCCGGCCGAGGCCAGCGCCGGTGCGGGCACGGCGCCGCCCGCGGCGCCCGTCACCCGCTCGATGTCGGCGGGGGTGCGCACCTCGTGCCACAGCAACCGGTCGCGGAGACCGGGCACGGCACGGTCGGCCACCCCGATCATCCGCGCGACACGGTCCTCCACGGACCCCTGCTCCATCTCGCCCGCCGGGACCGTGGCCGTGAGCGTGACCGCCTCGTGGGCGGCGTCGGGCACCAGCGCCGGGTCACCGGGACGCAGCACGGTGACGGTCGCGTCCGAAGCCGCCACCGGAGCCGTGCCGAACAGGCCGTCCAACTCGGCGTCGCGGTCCCGCGCGTGCACGACGGTGCGGTGGGCCGTCCCCTCGGGACGGCCACCGCGCAACGCCAGCAGCACGGTCAGCCGGCTCGGCGCGCCCCGCTGGGGCGGCACCGCGCCCTCGCCCCGGAGCGCCGCCCCGGGGGTGAGGCCGCTCAGCGTCCCGGGCGCCACACCGGCGACCACGTACTCCGCGTCCGCCGTGCCCCCCGTGGCCAGCTCCACGCCCGTCACGCGGCCGTCCTTCTCGGTGATCCGCGTGACCTCGGCGCCGAAGACGAACTCGACCCGGCGCGCCACACACCGCTCGTACACCGCCCGGGCCAGCTCCCGCAGTCCGCCGCGGACGTACCACATGCCGAACGCGTGCTCCATGTACGGCAGCACGGCGGCGCTCGCCGGAGCGGTCCGGGGATCGAGGCCGTACGCGAGGGCGTGGCTCTCCAGCAGCGCGGCCAGGCGCGGATCGCGCAGCTCCCAGGCACCGACCTCCGCGAGCGTGCCCGCCCGCCGGGTGCGCAGCAGACGCTTGTGCGGCACCGCCGGATAGGGCTCCCGCTCGGCGAGCACCTGCCAGTCGGGCCACAGCGGCTCTTCGAGGAGGGGGCGGCGGGTGCGGTCCCAGGCTTCGCGCGCCCGGACCAGGAAATCGCCCCAGCGCTGCCCGGCGCCCGCGCCGAGTGCCTCGTCCAGGGCCGCGACGACACCCGCGCGGGACGCGTTCGGCAGGGAGACCTCGGTGCCGTCCGCGAAGACGTGCCGGGCCGCGGGGTCGACCTGGACCAGCTCGACGCGGTCCTCCAGGGGCTCCTTGCCGGTCTTCACGAACAGGTCGCGGTAGACCGCGGGCAGCGGGAGCAGGCCGGGACCGGTGTCGAAGGCGAAACCGTCGCGCTCGAAGCGGCGCACCGCCCCGCCGTACGTCTCCGTCCGCTCGTACACCGTCACCCGGTGGCCCGCGACGGCCAGCCGGGCAGCCGCCGCCATCGCGCCCGTCCCGGCGCCGATCACCGCAATCCCTGCCATGCCCGCGACTTTAGCGACCACCGCTGACAATCCCGGCCCTGGGGCCGGTGACCAGCGGCTTTCCGGCTGGCTCACAACGGGTGGGGCGGGTGCCCGGGGACCTGCGCGCAGGGCTGAGTACCTGTACCTAGGCGGCGAGATGAGTACCTGCGCGGATGGGCCCCGACCTGCGCGGACGAGAGAGTGGAGGCACGGGAAGGGGCACGGCACCGGTACCGCCGGCACGGGGCGGCGGAACGGCGCCGCCCTGGACCGCTCCTTCCGCCGGCTCGCGTCGGCGGGAGCGAGGCACGGGGGAGCCCGGAGCCGACCGAACGGGGTCCGACGGGGGAACGGGGGACACGGGGGAACGGGTTCGGGGGAGCAGGAGGGGCGCCGGTGCGTGGTGGCCCGCGGTGACGCGGCCACGGCGCACCGGCGCCCTCGTCTCAGCGGAGGCCGCTCACCCTGCCCTGGAGGAGCCTGGACAGCGCGGCGTGGACGTCGTCCAGGGAGCGCTCCGGCTGGAACGCCTTCCAGTCCAGGGCGGCCACCAGCACCATGCCGACCAGCGCGGCGGCGGTCAGCGGCACATCGATCTCCTCGCTGAACTCGCCGCTCGCCACCCCGTCGCGCAGCACGTCCTCGACGACCGCGACCGCCTGCCGCCGGACCACCATGAGCGTGGACTGCCAGGCCCGGTTGGTGCGCCACAGTTCCGCCACGTACAGCTGGGTGAAGGCGGGATAGCGGTCGATGAAGACGAGGCCGGCCCGGATCATGGCGTCCAGCGCGTCGACCCGGCCGCCGCCCTCCCGTGCCGCGCCCTCGGCCGCCTGCTGGAGGGAGGCGGTGAGAAGGCCCACGCCGTGCCGCAGCAACTCCTCGAAGAGGACGGACTTGCTGGCGAAGTTGTAGTAGACCGTGCCCTTGGCGACCCCGGCCCGCTCGGCGATCTCGTCCACCGTGGTCGCGGAGAAGCCCTGTTCGGCGATGAGGGTGACGGCCGCCTCGTAGAGCTTCTGCCGGGTGGCCTCGCGGCGGGTACGGCCGCCCGACGTGGCGCTGCTGCTTTCCATGGCCCTGATTGTCACAGGAGCACGTTGCCCGCCGACCGGCGCCACCGGCGTCACCAGTGCGTCGGCCGGCGGGCGGGGCGGGGGCGGCTGCGGCAGGGGGGGCGGGCG
>NZ_JOIY01000061.1 GCF_000720185.1 Streptomyces sp. NRRL S-340
CTCCCCGTCTCCCCCGCCCCCCTCCCCGTCTCCCTTCCTGCGACCGGAACCGGAACGAGGAACGCGCTCGGCCTCGAGGGCGGAGCCGGCCCCGCTCCCGGCGTCGACCCGGAAGCCGCCACCGGTCTCGACCCCGACCCCAGGCCCACCCCGGCCCGCGGCTTCGACGCCGTGGCCGAGGCCGTGCTGGGCGACGATCCGCGGACCCTGGCGGGCGAAGGCGGCGCGGTCCTGCTCGCCGAGCCCCTCGCCCAGGTCAACGAGGCCGTGCGGGCAGGGCGCATCGAGGAGGCGGCGGCCCTGGCGGAACGTACCGTCACGGAGGCGTCCGGCACGCTCGGCGCGGCCCACCCCGAGGTGCTGCGGGTGCGCGAACTGTCGGCGTACATCGCCTACCTGGCCGGCGAACCGCTGCGTGCCTTCGCCCTCTCGCTCGACCTGGCACGCGTCCACCTCGCGGCGGACGACGCCGAGGGTGCCTACGGCGACGTGCGCAGCGCGGCCACCGCCTGGCGGGCGGTCCGCGACCCCGAGGAGGGCCTGCGCCTCGGCCAGGAGCTGATCGCCCTGTGGAGCGAACTGGCCGCCGGCGACGGCCCGGCCGCCGATGACATCGAGGAACTGGAGTCCGCCCGCGCCCGTATGGACCGCCTCACCGAACGGGCGGAACGCTCCGGAGGAGCCGAACGGGCGAAGCAGGACGGACGAGCCGGACAGACGGAACGGGAGCGGTAGGCCGGCCGCCCGGGAGAGGGCCGCGGGCAGGAGGCGTAATCCGACCCGGCCGGCACACCCACGGGCCGGTGACGAGCCCCGGGCCCGTCGGCGGGACCTCAGTGCACGCAGAACTCGTTGCCCTCCGGGTCCGCCATCACGACCCACTGCCCGGCGGGCTCCCGCACCTCCCGCAGCACACTCGCTCCGAGTGCCTTCAGCCGCTCCACCTCGTCCGCCCGCCGGCCCTCGCCGGGGTGCAGGTCGAGGTGGAGGCGGTTCTTGCCGGCCTTCGTCCCGGGCACCCGCTGGAAGAGCAGCCGGCGCCCCAGCCCGGTACCGCGCTCGGGGTCGTAGGGGTCGTCCGGGTGGCGTACGGCGATCAGGTCCCGGAAGGCGGGGCGGCCGTGGTGCTCGACGGTGGCCGCGCCCGGCAGCGCGCCGGCTTCCAGCAGCCGTTCGACGAAGGCGCTGTTGTCCTCCGGTTCGTAGTGCAGCGCACCCGCCCAGAAGTCGGCCTGCGCGTGCGGGTCGGTGGCGTCGACGACGAGTTTCCAGTGCACCGGCGCGGGTGTGCGTGCCGCGGACGTCTCTGTCTCGGTCATGTGACCACTCTGCCCGCGACCGCCGGCCGCGGCCGGTTCGGCGGACATCGCGTCCCGCGCCCCGCGCCCTCGCCGTCACCGGGGACGACGGGCAGCGCGTCCGGCCGCCTACGCCTCCACCGCGGGAGCGGAGTCGGAAGAGGAAGGCGAGGAGACGCGGGGGCCGGGGGCGGGCCGGGGGGCCGCCGCGCCGAGACGGGCCCGCGCCCGGGCGGCCCGGCGTGCCGAGCGCAGCCCGTCCCAGGTCAGCAGGGACAGCGCCAGCCACACCAGGGCGAACCCGGCCCACCGCTCGGCCGGCATGGACTCGTGGAAGTAGACGACGCCGAGCAGGAACTGGAAGACCGGCGCGAGGTACTGGAGCAGGCCGAGGGTGGACAGCGGCACGCGGATCGCCGCGGCGCCGAAGCAGACCAGCGGCAGCGCGGTGACGAGGCCGGTGGACGCGAGCAGCGCGGCATGTCCGGCGCCCCCGCTCGTGAAGGTCGCCTCGCCGTGTGCGCCCAGCCACAGCAGATAGGCGAGCGCGGGCAGGAACTGCACCGCGGTCTCGGCGGCCAGCGACTCGACGCCGCCGAGGTCGACCTTCTTCTTGACCAGGCCGTACGTGGCGAAGGAGAAGGCGAGGCAGAGGGAGATCCACGGCGGCCGGCCGTAGCCGAGGGTGAGCACGAGCACGGAGGCGGCGCCGGTGCAGACCGCGGCCCACTGCACGGGCCGCAGCCGTTCCTTGAGGATCAGCACGCCCATCGCGATGGTGACCAGCGGGTTGATGAAGTAGCCGAGGGAGGCCTCGACGACGTGCCCGCTGTTCACCGCCCAGATGTAGACGCCCCAGTTGACGGTGATCACCGCGGCGGCGACCACGATCAGCGCGAGCCTGCGCGGTTGCCGCAGCAGTTCCCCGGCCCAGGCCCAGCGCCGTACGACGAGGAGCGCGACCACGACGAACGCCAGGGACCACACCATCCGGTGGGCGAGGATCTCCGCCGCGCCGGCGGGTTTGAGCAGCGGCCAGAAGAGGGGCACGAGCCCCCACATCCCGTAGGCCGCGAAGCCGTTCAGCAGTCCCGTGCGCCCTTCGCCGTCCGACTTCTCGGTCACGGGCCCTCCCCTCGTGGTGTGCCGGGCCGCGCCCTGGCGCGGCAAGCAAGAAGGTAGCGCCGGGCACGGTCGCCTGTCATGCACGTATCGCCATACGGTCATGACAGGTGGGACGGGCGAACGGTGCCCGGGCCGCTTCACCCGGACAGGGAGAGCCGCGGAGCTTTGGGGCCTCAGCCCTTGAGGGCGGCGCTGATCGCCTCGGCCAGCGGGGTGGCCGGGCGGCCGGTCAGGCGGGAGAGGTCACCGCTGTCGACCACCAGTTCGCCCTTCTCGATGGAGGCGTCGACGCCGGCGAGGATGGCGGCGACCGGCTCCGGCAGTCCCGCGCCGGACAGGATGCCCTGGTAGTCCGCCACGGAGACCTGCCGGTACGTGATCTCCTGGCCGGTCTGCCGGCTCAGTTCGGCGGCGAAGTCGGCGAAGCCCCAGGCCTCGTCGCCGCCCAGCTCGTACGTCCGGTTCTCGTGGCCCTCGCCGGTGAGCACCGCGACGGCGGCCGCGGCGTAGTCCGCGCGTGCGGCGGAGGAGATCCGGCCGGCGCCCGCCGCCTGCACGACGGCCCGGTGCTCCAGGACGGGGGTGAGGTTCTCGGTGTAGTTCTCGTGGTACCAGCCGTTGCGCAGCAGGACGTACGGCAGACCGGAGGCCAGCAGGGCCTCCTCGGTGCCGCGGTGGTCGTCGGCGAGGGCGGCCTTCAGGGTGCCGGGCGCGCTGGTGTAGGCGAGCAGGGCGGCACCGGCGGCCTTGGCGGCGTCGATGACGACCCGGTGCTGCTGGACGCGGCCCTTGTCGAACTCGTTGCCGGAGACGAGCAGCACCTTGTCGCCCGCCGCGAACAGGCCGTCGAAGCTCTCGGGCGCGTTGTAGTCCGCGACCGCGATCCGCACGCCGCGCCCGGCGAGGCCGGCGGCCTTCTCGGGGGTGCGGACGACCGCGGTGATCCGGTCGGCGGGGACCTTCTCCAGCAGTTGCTCCACGACGAGGCGGCCGAGGTGTCCGGTGGCTCCGGTGACGACGATGCTCATGAGGGGTCTCCTTGTGGGGTGATGTCTGGCACTAACCCTAGGAGAAGCGCTAACTCATCGAAAGTACCCACTTTGAAGTAAGGTACCAACATGGCAGTAAGTGTGAGGGGTGGCGGTACGGCGGCCGAGGCCGGGACCAGGGCGGAGGCCGGGGCGGGCGCGGGGCAGGACGCGGCGATGTGCCCGTACCGGCTGGTCCTGGAGCACGTCACCAGCCGCTGGGGTGTGCTGGTCCTGATCGAGCTGCTGGAACGGTCCTACCGGTTCGCCGAGTTGCGGCGAGCCGTCGGCCGGGTGAGCGAGAAGGGGGTCAGCGAGAAGATGCTGGCCCAGACACTCCAGACGCTGGAGCGCGACGGGCTGGTCCACCGCGACGCCAAGCCCGTCATCCCGCCGCGCGTCGACTACTCGCTCACCGGCCTGGGCCGCGAGGCCGCCGAGCAGGTGCGGGCGCTCGCCGAGTGGACCCGGCAGCGCATGGCGGACGTGGAACAGGCCCGGCAGGCCTACGACGAGGCCCGGGCGCCGGGCGCCCGGGCCTCGTGAGCACGACCGCCGGTCTCAGCCGACGACGGTCCAGGTGTCGCTGCCGGCGAGGAGGGCGGCGAGGTCGCCCTTGCCCTTCTGGTCGACGGCGGCATCGAGCTGCTCGGCCATGAGGGTGTCGTAGACCGGGCGCTCGACGTCGCGGAAGACGCCGATCGGCGTGTGGTGCAGGGTGTCGGGGTCGGCGAGGCGGGAGAGGGCGAACGCGGTGGTCGGGGAGGCGGCGTGCGCGTCGTGGACGAGGAGGTCGGCCTCGTTGTCCTCGGTGACGGTGACCACGCGCAGGTCGCCGCTCACGGCGTCGCGGACGACGCCGTGAGCGGCGTCCGTGCCGAAACGGATCGGCTGCCCGTGTTCGAGGCGGATGAGGGCCTGGTCGGCCTGCTGCTTGTCCTTGAGGGCGTCGAAGGCGCCGTCGTTGAAGATGTTGCAGTTCTGGTAGATCTCGATCAGGGCGGTGCCGGGGTGGGCGGCGGCCTGCCGCAGGACCTCGGTGAGGTGCTTGCGGTCGGAGTCGATGGTGCGGGCCACGAACGAGGCCTCCGCGCCGAGCGCGAGCGAGACGGGGTTGAAGGGGGCGTCCAGGGAGCCCATCGGCGTGGACTTGGTGATCTTGCCGCGTTCGGAGGTGGGGGAGTACTGGCCCTTGGTCAGACCGTAGATCCGGTTGTTGAACAGCAGGATCTTGAGATTGACGTTGCGGCGCAGCGCGTGGATGAGGTGGTTGCCGCCGATGGACAGCGCGTCGCCGTCGCCGGTGACGACCCACACGGACAGGTCGCGGCGGCTGGTGGCCAGGCCCGTGGCGATGGCGGGGGCACGGCCGTGGATGGAGTGCATCCCGTAGGTGTTCATGTAGTACGGGAAGCGGGAGGAGCAGCCGATGCCGGAGACGAAGACGATGTTCTCGCGGGCCACGCCCAGTTCGGGCATGAAACCCTGGACGGCGGCGAGGATGGCGTAGTCACCGCAGCCGGGGCACCAGCGGACCTCCTGGTCCGACTTGAAGTCCTTCATGGACTGCGCGGCCGTGGCCTTGGGCACCAGGGAGAGCGTCTGGGGCGTGCGGGGGCCGGTGGTGGACGTCTCAGCCATCGATGGCCTCCTTGAGCGCCGTGGCGAGCTGTTCGGCTTTGAAGGGCATGCCGTTGACCTGGTTGTAGGAGTGGGCGTCCACCAGGTATTTCGCGCGGATCAGGGTGGCGAGCTGGCCGAGGTTCATCTCCGGGACCACGACCTTGTCGTACGTCTTCAGGAGTGCGGCGAGGTTCTTCGGGAAGGGGTTGAGGTGGCGCAGGTGGGCCTGTGCCACCGGCACGCCCTCGGCGCGCAGCCGGCGCACCGCGGCGGTGATCGGCCCGTAGGTGGATCCCCAGCCCAGGACGAGGGTGCTCGCGCCGTCGGGGTCGTCGGCCTCGACGTCGGGAACGGTGATGCTGTCGATCTTGGCCTGGCGCGTGCGGACCATGAAGTCGTGGTTGGCCGGGTCGTAGGAGATGTTCCCGGTGCCGTCCTGTTTCTCGATGCCGCCGATGCGGTGCTCCAGGCCCGGCGTGCCCGGCACCGCCCAGGGGCGGGCCAGGGTGTGCGGGTCCCGCTTGTAGGGCCAGAACACCTCGCTGCCGTCGGCCAGGGTGTGGTTGGGGCCCTTCGCGAACGCCACCTTCAGGTCGGGCAGTTCCGTCAGTTCCGGGACCCGCCACGGCTCGGAGCCGTTGGCCAGGTAGCCGTCGGAGAGCAGGAACACCGGGGTGCGGTGGGTCAGCGCGATCCGGGCCGCCTCCAGCGCCGCCCCGAAGCAGTCCGCCGCCGTGCGCGGGGCCACCACCGGGACCGGTGCCTCACCGTTGCGGCCGTACATCGCCTGCAGCAGGTCCGCCTGCTCCGTCTTGGTCGGCAGGCCCGTGGAGGGGCCGCCGCGCTGGATGTCCACCACCACCAGCGGCAGCTCCAGCGACACCGCGAGACCGATCGTCTCGCTCTTGAGGGCCACGCCCGGCCCCGACGTCGTCGTCACCGCGAGCGCGCCACCGAACGCCGCGCCCAGCGCCGCGCCGATCCCCGCGATCTCGTCCTCCGCCTGGAACGTGCGCACCCCGAAATTCTTGTGCTTCGACAATTCGTGCAGGATGTCGGAGGCCGGCGTGATCGGGTACGAACCGAGGAACAGCGGCAGATCCGCCTGCCGGGCCGCCGCGATCAGCCCGTACGCCAGCGCGAGATTCCCCGAGATGTTCCGGTACACACCCGGCGGGAACGCCGAGACGGCCGGCGCCACCTCGTAGGAGACCGCGAAATCCTCCGTCGTCTCCCCGAAATTCCAGCCCGCCCGGAACGCCGCGATGTTCGCCGCCGCGATCTGCCCGTTCCGCGCGAACTTCGCCCGGAGGAACTTCTCCGTCCCCTCCGTCGGCCGGTGGTACATCCACGACAGAAGTCCCAGCGCGAACATGTTCTTGCTGCGCTCGGCCTCCTTGCGCGACAACGAGAAGTCCGCCAGCGCCTGCACCGTCAGCGTCGTCAGCGGCACCGGGTGCACGCTGTAGCCGTCCAGCGACCCGTCCTCCAGCGGCGAGACCGCGTACCCGACCTTCTGCAACGCCCGCTTCGTGAACTCGTCCGTGTTCACGATGATCTCCGCGCCCCGCGACAGATCCCCCAGGTTCGCCTTCAACGCGGCCGGGTTCATCGCGACCAGCACGTCCGGAGCGTCCCCCGGCGTCAGGATGTCATGGTCGGCGAAATGCAGCTGGAACGACGACACACCCGGCAGCGTCCCTGCCGGCGCCCGGATCTCCGCCGGGAAGTTCGGCAGCGTCGACAGATCGTTCCCGAACGAGGCCGTCTCCGAGGTGAACCGGTCCCCGGTGAGCTGCATGCCGTCACCCGAGTCACCCGCGAAACGGATGATCACCCGGTCCAGACGGCGGACGTCCTTCGCTCCGGCCGCCCTGCGCTGCTCTCCGACGACGGCTCCGTCGGCCTGTTCCGCTGGACTGCTGACCTGGCTGGTCACTGAACTGGACCTCCTTCGAGGCGGCTGTGTGGGACCGGCCTCCCGAAGACCCTGCGAAGACCTTCCCGGTTTCCAACCCTACGACCGTCAGGGATGCCCTCCCGGTGCCGATCGCATGCTGGACGCACCCGTGAGACGGTCCGATGCCCTGCTCTTTCACGCCGTTCCGGCTCCTTCGGCCTCCTTCCGGACGGTGCGCGGCGGTAGCCCGTCCGGCGTACTCGCGGCCGGATCGGGGCCCGTACCGCCCCAGTGTCGGCCGGTCAGGAGTTCAAATAGGTGAGGACCGCCAGAACACGCCGGTGATCCCCGTCACTCGGTGACAGGCCGAGCTTGAGGAAGATGTTGCTGACGTGCTTCTCCACCGCGCCGTCGCTCACCACCAGCTGCCGCGCGATCGCCGAGTTGGTGCGCCCCTCGGCCATCAGCCCCAGCACCTCGCGCTCCCGCGGGGTGAGCCCCGCGAGCACATCCTGCTTGCGGCTGCGCCCGAGCAGCTGGGCGACCACCTCCGGGTCCAGGGCCGTACCGCCCTGGGCCACCCGCACCACCGCGTCCACGAACTCCCGTACCTCGGCCACCCGGTCCTTGAGGAGGTAGCCGACCCCGCGGCTGGAGCCCGCCAGCAACTCGGTGGCGTACCGCTCCTCGACGTACTGCGACAGCACGAGCACACCGAGCCCCGGGTGCGCCTTGCGCAGCCGCACCGCGGCGCGCACGCCCTCGTCGGTGTGGGTCGGCGGCATCCGCACGTCGGCCACCACCACGTCGGGCAGCTCCCCCTCGTCGTACAGCTCGGTGATCGTCTTGACCAGGGCCTCGGCATCACCGACGCCGGCCACGACCTCGTGCCCGCGGTCGGTCAGCAGCCGGGTCAGGCCCTCCCTGAGCAGCACTGAATCCTCGGCGATGACCACCCGCACCTTGTCCTCCACGATCCTCGGCCCCCCACAGCCTTCTTCCCGGCGGCCCGCGCGGCCCGTCCGGCGTCTGCAGCGAGGTCCAGCATTCCAGCATCCGGACCCCGCCGCGCCCGCGCCCGGGGGAAAGAGGGGGAGAGCGCTGTGTTCCTCCGGGGTTCTGGCCGGTTTCCTGCGGTGCCCGGCCGGTCCGGGACACGCGGCGCGGCCTGCCGTCCGCGCCCCTCGGGGTGCGCGGACGGCAGGCCGCCGTCGCCGTGCCCGCCGGTTCAGCGCCGCCAGGGCAGCTCCGCCGTCACCCGCGTGGGGCCACCGGCCGGCGAGTCGACGACGAGGATCCCGTCCACCGCGTCCAGCCGCTCGGCCAGCCCGGCCAGGCCCGATCCCGAGGACGTGCTCGCGCCGCCCACTCCGTCGTCCATGACCTGAAGCAGCAGCCGGTCCTCGGACCGCCACACGTCCACCGAGGCGGACCTCGCCCCGCTGTGCTTGCTGATGTTCTGCAGCAGCTCGGAGACGGTGAAGTAGGCGATGCCCTCGATGGTCGGTCAGGACGGCGGGGTGGATGCCGCGGGCCAGGTCGCGCAACTCCTGCAGCGCCGTCTTCACCTCGCCGTGCGCCTCGTCCACCATCCGCGCCGCCGCCCGCGGGTCCTCGGTCAGCTTCTCCTTCGCCAGCCCCAGGTCCATGGCGAGGGCCACCAGCCGGGCCTGTGCCCCGTCGTGCAGGTCCCGCTCGATGCGCCGCAGGTCGGCGGCGGCCGTGTCGACGACGACCCCCCGGTCGGACTCCAGCTCCACCACGCGCGCCGACAGCCGCGACGGGCCGAGCAGCCCGTGCACCAGCACCCGGTCGACCGTGGTCAGCGCCCGCACGATCCACGGCGTGGCCAGCGTGATCAGCAGGCCCACCAGGGCGGTCACCGTGATCTCGAACGGGTTGTCGAGGTAGATCCGGTGGTGGTCGTCGCCGTACAGCTGGATGCCGCCCTGACCGGTCCACATCGGGAAGACCCAGAACCACACGGGGTACGTCAGCAGCGACCAGCCGAGGGGCCAGAGCACGGTCGCCACCACGAACGAGAACACCGCCCAGGGGAACTGCAGCATGGCGTAGAGCAGCGCCCGCCAGGAGCCGCCGCTCTTCAGCACGGCCCCGGTCCAGGCCAGCGGGCCGTGGCCCTTCATCCGCAGCGGCTCCGGTTCGGCCACGTCCAGGCCGAGCAGCCCGCGCGCCCGCACCCGCTCCAGCACGCCGAGGCCGCGGCAGCCCGCCAGCGCCCCCGCCAGCACCGGGATGCCCAGGAACGTCACCAGCAGGCCGGCGCCCAGCGACACCATCGTGACGGCGTACGTGAAGAGCAGGACGCCGATCGGCAGGCTCAGCAGCACGTACGCCAGCTCCCGCCAGCTGCGTGCCTCGACCGGGGCCCGCAGCGCGGCGGGCAGCCGGTGCCGCGGCCGGCCGGTGCCGCCGTCGCGGAACCCGGCCCCGTCACCGTCGTGGAACCCGCCCCCGCTGTAGGGCGCGTACCCCTGTCCGTACTGCGATCCGTACTGGGTGGCCATGGGCGTCGTCCCGTTCCCCTCGTCCGCCGCCTCGTGCGCGGCTTCGTGTGCGCTCTTTGTGCTGCTCGTCGCGGTCGTCCCGCCGTGACTCAAGACTGCTGGAGCGCGGGCCCCGGGGCCATGGAGCACGTCGGCGTCTCGGCCCGGGGGTTTTCCCTACCTCCTGGCGCCCGGCGCCTTCCCGGTGGCGGAGCCGGCCGTACGGTCGCGCCAGGGCAGTTCCGCCGTGACCGTCGTCGGGCCGCCCTGCGGGGAGTCGACGACGAACAGACCGTCCACGGCGTTCAGCCGCTCCGCCAGCCCCCGCATGCCGGTGCCGCCCTCCAGCGACGCGCCGCCGCGGCCGTCGTCCCGCACCTGGATCAGCAGCCGGTCCCCGGACCGCCACACGTCCACCGAGGCGGACCTCGCCCCGCTGTGCTTGCTGATGTTCTGCAGCAGCTCGGAGACGGTGAAGTAGGCGATGCCCTCGATGGCTGCAGCGCGAGCTTCACCTCGCCGTGCGCCTCCGCGACCATCTCGGCCGCCGCGTCCGGGTCCTCCAGCAGCTTCTCCTTGGCCAGACCGAGCCCCATCGCCAGGTTCACCAGCCGGGCCTGTGCCCCGTCGTGCAGGTCCCGCTCGATGCGCCGCAGGTCGGCGGCGGCCGTGTCCACCACGACCCCCCGGTCGGACTCCAGCTCCGCGATCCGCCGCTCCAGCTCGTCGGAGGGCGACAGCAGGCCGCGCACCAGCGCCCGGTCCACGTTGGTCAGCCCGCGCGCGATGAACGGCAGCACCGGCCACAGCACGAACAGCGAGGTCACCGTCACGGCGAAGGTGAGCACACCCCACGGCAGCCGGATGAACTCGTACAGGGCGGCCCGCCAGCCCACCGGGTCCTTCAGCATCAGCCAGAACCGGTTGAGCCACCCCGTCGTGCGGCCCAGCGGCAGCGGGCTCGGCTCGTCGATGCGCACCCCGAGCAGGGCCCGGGCCCGCTTCCGCTCCAGCCGGCCCAGCAGGCGCGCCCCCACCAGCCCGGACGCCAGCAGCGGGAGGCCCACCACGGTGATCGTGAGGGCGGTGCCGGTGACCAGGACGGTCACCACGTAGACGAAACCGACCAGCGACACGGGGAGGTTCAGCAGGAGATGAGTGATCTCCTTCCACGTGGGCAGGCCGAAGGCGAAGCGGACGGGCGGCAGGCGGTCGCGGTCCGTACGGTCCGTGTCCCCGGTGCCGGACGCCGCCGGACCGGCGGAGGAGAGAGGTGCGGTCATACGGGCCAGGGTGCCGTGCGGCGGCCGGGCGCGCCATGAGGTCGGCCGCCCTGGTGAGCGGGGGAAAACCCCACCACCGTGTCTCACGGTGTGACGGGCTGCTTACCCCCTCTTTATCAGGGCCTAGACTCCCGTGCGTACAGATCGTCGGGCGGACGAGCCGGGCGGACCAGCCGGACAGGCGTCCGGCGGACCGTCCGGGAGCCGGTCTGCGGACGGCGGCGCAGGGTCCGGCAGGCGGCCGGACACAGCGGCACGGGCACGACGGGACCGGGCGGAACAGGGAGCGAGGGACGGACGGTGACGCAGACGTTGCGGGAGACGGCGCGGGGGCAGGCCGTCGTCGTCGCGGCGGACTACTTCCACTCCTACTCGGTCGTGGGACTGCTCGCCGTCGTGGGAGTGCTGTTCGTCGCCGCCGCCTTCGGCGCGGGCCGGCTGCTGCGCCCGGTCGTCCCCACCCCGGAGAAGCTCCTGACGTACGAGTGCGGGGTCGACCCCGTCGGCGAGGGCTGGGCGCACACCCAGGTCCGCTACTACGTCTACGCCTTCCTGTACGTGATCTTCGCCGTCGACTCGATCTTCCTGTTCCCCTGGGCGACGGTCTTCGCCGCCCCCGGCTACGGCGCGGCGACGCTGGTGGAGATGTTCGTCTTCCTCGGCTTCCTGGCCGTCGGCCTGCTGTACGCATACAAGAAGGGCGTCCTGGCATGGACGTGAACCCCGCCCTGAACCCCGCGGTGCCCGAGCCCGTCGCGCTCCCGGAGCCCAAGCGGCTCGGCGCCCTGTCCCGGCTGGCCCCCGAGCCGATGAAGGTCGTCCTGAACTGGGGCCGCCGCTACTCCCTGTGGGTCTTCAACTTCGGCCTCGCCTGCTGCGCGATCGAGTTCATCGCCGCGTCGATGGCCCGCCACGACTTCATCCGCCTCGGCGTGATCCCCTTCGCGCCCGGGCCGCGCCAGGCCGACCTGATGGTCGTCTCCGGCACGGTCACGGACAAGATGGCCCCGGCCGTCAAACGGCTGTACGAGCAGATGCCCGAGCCGAAGTACGTCATCTCCTTCGGGGCCTGCTCCAACTGCGGCGGCCCCTACTGGGACTCGTACTCCGTCACCAAGGGCGTCGACCAGATCATCCCCGTGGACGTCTACGTCCCCGGCTGCCCGCCGCGCCCCGAGGCGCTGCTCCAGGGCATCCTCAAACTCCAGGAGAAGATCGCCCGGGAGTCGCTGGGGGAGCGGTACGGGAGCGGCGCGGCACGTCCGTCGGCGGCGGCGCTGCGGAGCGGGCCGGTGCGGCCGCCGGTTCCCGGGGCGCCGTCCGCGGCGGGGGGATCCGCCGGGGACGCCTCCGAAAGGGACGCCTCCGAAAGGGACGCCTCCGAAAGGGACGCCTCCGAGGGAGACGTGCGATGAGCGGCGCCGGCTGGCTGCCCGCGCCCGCCGCGGAACTGTTCGGCGCCGAGGCCACCGCGGAGGAGTCCTACGAGGTCCTGACGGTCGACGTACCGCCCGGGTCCTGGGTGTCCGCGCTGCTGACCGCGCGGGACGAGCTGGGCTGCACCTACTTCGACTGGCTGAGCGCGGTCGACGAGCCGGGCACGGGGTTCCGGGTCGCGGCGCACGTCGTCGCGCTGGATCCGCTGCGACGGCTGCTCGTCCGTACGACGGTCCCGCACGAGGCGCCGGCCCTGCCCACCGCCGTGGAGGTCTACGCGGGCGCCGCCTGGCACGAGCGCGAGACCCACGAGATGTTCGGCATCGGCTTCCCGGGTCATCCGGCGCTGGACCACCTCCTCCTGCCGGACACCTTCGAAGGCCACCCCCTGCGCAAGGACTTCGTGCTGGCCGCCCGGGTGGCCAAGGCCTGGCCGGGGGCGAAGGAACCGGGCGAATCGGACCACGGCGGGCCCAAGCGCCGCCAGATGCTGCCGCCGGGCGTCCCCGATCCCAACGAGTGGGGCCCCATGAAGGGCCGCCTCCCGGCCGCCCCGGCCCGCCCGGCCAGGGGCGCGGCCCGTGCCGCGGGCGAACGCCCGGCCGCCCGCGCGGCCGGTGACCGTCCGGTACGCCGCACCCGCACGGCCGCCGAGGGCTCGGCGAGCCAGAGCGGCCCGAGCGACCGCGACAGCCGGGCGAATGAGGCCGGCGAGGCGGTGGAGCGGGGAGCGGCGACGGCCAGGCCGCGCCGGATGCGGAGCGCGAGCCAGGGCTCGGCGAGCCAGACGGTGCCCGGCGGCGCGGCCCCGGCACCGGCCGCCCCCGGCCACGACACGGCACCCGCGGGCGCCCCGGCGGAGAGGCCGGAGCAGACGGCGAGGCCGGACGGCCGGGAACAGACGAGGAGGCCGGACGGGCCGGAGAGGCGGGACAGGCCCGAGCAGACGGGAAGGCCGGAGAAGCCGGCCGCGGCCGAGGGCGGCACGACGCCGTCGCCGTCCCCGTCCACAACCCAGGAGGCGGCGGCCCCGGCCCCGTCGACCGGGCCGCGCCGTACGCGCAGCGCGAGCGGGGGTTCCACCTCACAGCGCTCGCGGCCGGCGGCCGCCGCCCCGCAGGAGCAGCAGCCGGTCACGCCTCCCGCCCCTGCCAGGACCCCGCGCAGCTCCGACGCGCCCTGGCACCACGCCCGCCCGGCGTTCGACGAACCCGGTCCCGCGAACCGGCGGCAGGAGCCCGGAGCCGCTGCCGCCACCCCGGCACAGGCCCCTGCGGGTACACCGGCGGAGGCCCCTGCGGGTACCCCGGCACAGGCCCCTGCCGACGCTCCGGCCGAACCGGCCGAACCGGCAGCCCCCGGCGTCCCTGACGCCCCCGCCGGCTCCGAAATCCCAGAGGGTCCCGACACACCCCACGGCCGAGACGTCGGCCGAGGCAGCGAACGAGAGGACGGCCGAGGCAACAGCCGGGGCGACGGCCGGGAAGACGGCCGAGACGCCAGCCGAGGCGCCGAACGAGAAGACGGCCGAGAAGACGGCCGAGGCGACGACCGAAAAGACGACCGAGGCGACAGCCGGGAAGACGACCGAGAAGGAGGCCCGCGGTGAACGGCGTGCTCGACGTCGCCCTGCGACTCCTGATCGTCTTCGTGGTCTTCCTCACCTTCCCCCTCATCGTCGGACAGACCGAGCACAAGGTGATGGCCCATATGCAGGGCCGCCTCGGCCCCATGTACGCGGGCGGCTTCCACGGCTGGGCCCAGCTCGTCGCGGACGGCGTGAAGTTCGCGCAGAAGGAGGACGTGGTCCCCGCGGGCGCGGACCGCCGCGTCTTCCAGCTCGCGCCCGCCGTCGCCCTGCTCCCGTACCTCCTGGTGCTGCTCGCCCTCCCGATCGGCCCCGGCGAGGGCGCGGTCGGCCAGGTCCTGGACGCGGGCGTCTTCTTCGTCCTGGCCGTGATGGGCGTCGGCGTGCTCGGCTCGCTCATGGCCGGGTGGGCCTCCGCCAACAAGTTCTCCCTCCTCGGCGGCCTGCGCACCGCCGCCCAGCTCCTCGCCTACGAGCTGCCGATGCTGCTGACCGCCGCCTCCGTGGCGATGGCGGCCGGCACGGTCTCCCTGCCCGGCGTCCTCGACGCCTTCCACTGGTGGTGGGTGCCCTGGCAGATCGTCGGCGCGGTCGTGTTCTTCGTCGCCGGACTCGCCGAACTGCAACGGCCGCCGTTCGACATGCCCGTCGCCGACTCGGAGATCATCTTCGGCGCCTACACCGAGTACACGGGACTGCGGTTCGCGTTGTTCCTCCTCGCCGAGTACGCGGGGATCGTCGTCCTGTGCGGCCTGACCACCGTCCTCTTCCTGGGCGGCTGGCACGGCCCGTGGGGCGCCGACGGCCTCGGCTGGGTGTGGACCCTGCTGAAGACGGCCGTCCTCGCCTTCGTCGTCATCTGGCTGCGCGTCACCTACCCCCGGCTGCGCGAGGACCAGCTCCAGAAATTCTCCTGGACCCTCCTCGTCCCCCTCTCCCTCGCCCAGATCGCCCTCACCGGCATCGTCAAGGTGGTGATCTCCTAGATGGCCCCCATCCCCGGCTCCGGCCTCGCCAAGGGCCTGGCCGTCACCCTGCGCACGATGACGAGGAAGACCGTCACCGAGCAGTACCCGGACACCCAGCCCGACCTGCCGCCCCGCACCCGCGGGGTGATCGGCCTGTTCGAGGAGAACTGCACGGTCTGCATGCTGTGCGCCCGTGAGTGCCCGGACTGGTGCATCTACATCGACTCCCACAAGGAGACGGTCCCGGCGGCGGCCCCCGGCGGACGCGAACGCAGCCGCAACGTCCTGGACCGCTTCGCCATCGACTTCTCCCTGTGCATGTACTGCGGTATCTGCATCGAGGTCTGTCCTTTCGACGCGCTGTTCTGGTCCCCGGAGTTCGAGTACGCCGAGACCGACATCCGCGACCTCACCCACGAGCGCGACAAGCTCCGCGAGTGGATGTGGACCGTCCCGGCCCCTCCCGCCCTCGACCCCGGTGCGGAGGAACCGAAGGAGGTCGCCGCCGCCCGCAAGAGCGCCGAGAAGCTCGCCGCCCAGCAGGAGGCCGAGCGGCAGCAGGCCGAGCGGGCCGGGACACAGGAGGGGGACGAGTGAACCTCGCCGCCCAGACCCACGGCTTCCTCTCCCCGACGGGCGTCGAGATCGCCTTCCTCCTCGTCGGCCTCGCCACCTTCGGCGCCGCGCTCGTCACCGTGACCACCCGGCAGCTCGTGCACGCCGCCCTGTGGCTGGTGGTGACCCTCGGCGGACTCGCCGTCGAATACCTCCTGCTCACCGCCGAGTTCATCGCCTGGGTGCAGGTCCTCATCTACGTCGGTTCCGTCGTCGTCCTCCTCCTGTTCGGACTGATGCTCACCAAGGCCCCCATCGGCCGCTCACCGGACGCCGACTCGGGCAACCGCTGGGCCGCCCTCGCCGTGGCCGTCGCCGCGGCCACCGCCCTGGTCTGGGTGGTCGTCGACGCCTTCCGCACCACCTGGACCGACCTGGACGGCGACGCCGCCGGGACGACGAAGGTCACCGGCCAGAGCCTCTTCCAGAACTGGGTCCTGCCCTTCGAGGCCCTCTCCGTGCTGCTCCTGGCCGCCCTGGTCGGCGCGATCGTCCTCTCCCGCAGGACGAAGGCGGACGCGAGCGCCCCCCGGCCCCCGCGGGCGCGTGCCGAACGGGCCGCCGAGGAGGACTTGCGCTGATGCATCTCGTCTACCCGGCCGTACTCTCCGCCCTCCTCTTCTGCACCGGCCTCTACGGCGTCCTCGCCCGTCGCAACGCGATCCTGGTCCTGATGTCCGTCGAGCTGATGCTCAACGCCGTCAACCTCAACCTCGTGGCCTTCGACGTGTGGCTCAGCAAGACCGCCGCCGAGACCCTGCACTCCGGCCAGGCCCTCACCCTGTTCACCATCGCCATCGCCGCCGCCGAGATCGGCATCGGACTGGCGATCGTCCTCGCCGTGTACCGCAACCGCGGCACCTCGGACATCGACCGGCTCCGCGACGCCGCCGAGAGCCCCGACGACGACACCGACGACGGACCCGGCCGCGACGCCGCCGTGACCGCGCCGGACCCCGGGAAGGCTGAGGCCACCGCGTGACCACGACCACCCTCGCCGTCCTCGTCCCCCTCCTTCCGTTCCTGGCCGCCGCGGCCGGACTGCTGCTCGGCCGCACCGCCCCCGGCTTCGTCCGCCCGCTCGCGGTCCTGCCGACCCTCGCCTGTCTCGTCCTGGCCGTGCTGGTCGCGGCCGGCCAGGGCGGCGGCCGGCCCCTCGACGCCGTCACCGAGCTGACGCCCACCGGCTCGGTCCCCGTCGAACTGGCCCTGCACATCGACGGCTACGCCGCACTCGTCGCCGTCCTGGTCGCCACCGTCGCGACCTGCGTGCAGCTCTACTCGACCGGCTACCTGCGCGACGACCCGCGCTACCCCTCCTACGCCGCGCTCGTCTCCCTGTTCACCTCCGCGATGCTGCTCGTCGTCTACTCCGGCGACCTGATCGTGCTGCTGATCGGCTGGGAGGTCATGGGCATCTGCTCCTACTTCCTGGTCGGCCACTACTGGGAGACACCCGAGGCCCGCGCCGCCTCCCTGAAGGCCTTCCTGGTGACCAAGCTCGGCGACGTCCCCTTCCTCATCGGGCTCTTCGCGCTCGCCGGCGACACCGGCTCCTTCCGGATCACGAAGATCCTCGGTGCCGTCACCAGCGGCGGTCTGCACCACCCCACCCTGATCGCCCTGCTGCTCCTGGCGGGCGTGGCGGGCAAGTCGGCCCAGTTCCCGCTGCACTCCTGGCTGCCCGACGCGATGGCCGGCCCGACGCCCGTCTCCGCCCTGATCCACGCCGCGACGATGGTCGCCGCCGGCGTCTACTTCGTCGCCCGGCTCCTCCCCGTCTTCCAGGCCTCCCCGGCCGCGATGACCGTCCTCGCCGTCATGGCCGCCGTCACCATGGCCGGCTCGGCGCTCGCCGCGCTCGCCCAGGACGACATCAAACGCGTCCTCGCCTACTCGACGATCGGCCAGCTCGGCTACATGACCGGCGCCCTCGCCGTCGGCGACCGCGGCGCCGCCGTCTTCCACCTCCTGTCCCACGGCGCCTTCAAGGCGCTGCTCTTCCTCGCCGCCGGCGTGGTCATCCACGTCGCCGGCACCAACTCGCTGGCCGCCATGTCCCGCACCGGCAACCTCCGGGAGAGCGTCCCGGACGCCTACTGGACGATGACCGTCGCCCTCCTCTCTCTCGCCGCGATCCCTCCCTTCAGCGGCTTCTTCTCCAAGGAGTCCGTCCTCGGCGCCGCCGAGCACGCCGCCACCGGCCACACCGGCCAGGCCCCCGGCGCGGCCGGCTGGACCGTCCTCGTGGCCGGCCTGCTCACCGCCCTGCTGACCGGTGCGTACGCCATGCGGCTGTGGCTGCTGGCCTTCCGCGGACAGGGCGCCGAGTCCCCCGGCCACGGCAGGCAGCCCGTGACCATGAACGCCGTGCTCTGGGTGCTCGCCGTGCCCTCCCTCGCCTTCGGCGGCCTCGCCTTCCGCGTCCTGCCCGACTGGTTCGGCGGCCCCTCCCTCACCCCGGCCCTGACCACCTCCGTCCTCGGCACGGGCCTGGCCCTGGCCGGCGTCGTCGTCACCTACGGCGCCTGGCGGCACACCACCGCCCTCGCCGCCCGCACCCCCATGGGCGCGGTCGCGGCCCACCCGGAGGCCGACGCCGGGCTCGTCGAGGCCGAGGCCATCGCCACCCACCGGCCCGCGTACGGAGACATCGCCTACGCGGCCGACCCGGCCGACCCCGCACGGCTGCTGCTCGGCCCGCTGCACCGGCACGCGGCCACCGGCTTCCACCTGGACGCCGTCTACCGGACCCTGTTCGTCCGCCCGGTCCTGGCCGGTGCGAGCCTCGTCCGGTTCCTCGACCGCGAGGTGGTCGAGACCTACGTACGGGGTGCGGGGGCCGCGCCCCGGCTGCTGGGGGCCGCCGTGCGGCGCGCCCAGACCGGCAATGTGCAGACCTATGTGAGCGCGCTGCTCGCCGGCACCGTCGTCCTGGCGGTCGCCGTCGTCCTCGTCGCCACGGGAGCGTGAGCAGGCGTGATCGATATCAGCGAGTCCGTGATGCAGTTCGTTCTGGCGTTCGTCGTCGTCGGCCCGCTCCTGGGAGCGCTCGCCGCCCTCCTGCCGGCCCCGCCGGGGCTGAAGGGGAAGTCACCCGAGCAGGCCGTGCTCCGGCACGGGGTGACCGTCACCGGCGTCGTCCTGGCGGCCGCGATCGTCCTCGCGCTCGGCTTCGACCACGACCACCCGTCGAGGATGCAGGCCACGACCGACATCAGCTGGATCCCCGCACTCCACGTGCGCGTCCACCTCGGCATCGACGGCATCTCCCTCCCCCTCGTCGTCCTGACCGCGCTGCTGACCTTCCTGTGCGCGCTGTACAGCTACTTCAAGCCGCCCGCGGGGCCGGCCCCGAAGGCCTTCGTCGCGCTGCTGCTCCTGCTCGAGTCCGGCACGCTGGCGACCTTCGCCGTCCTCGATCTCGTGCTCTTCTTCCTCGCCTTCGAGACGGTGCTCGTCCCGATGTACTTCCTCATCGCCCGCTGGGGCGGCGAGGGCCGGCGGGCCGCCGCCTGGCGGTTCATCCTCTACACCCTCCTCGGTTCGGTCGTCATGCTGCTCGGCCTGCTCCTGATCGGGATCAAGGCGGGCACGTTCGACATGGTGGCACTCGCCACTGACAACGGCCGGTCGCTGACCGCGTCCGTGCAGGTCGTCGCCGTACTGGCGATCGGGATCGGGCTCGCGGTGAAGACCCCGATGTGGCCGCTGCACAGCTGGCTCCCGGACGCCCACACCGCCGCGCCGACCGTCGGCTCGGTCCTGCTGGCGGGCGTCCTGCTGAAGATGGGCACGTACGGTTTCGTGCGGATCCTGCTGCCCGTCGCGCCGCACGGCTTCCACACCTTCGCGCCCTGCCTCGCCGCCTTCGCCGTGGCCGGGATCGTCTACGGCTCCCTGGCCTGCCTCGCCCTGGCCCGGCAGGGCGCGCGGGGCGACCTGAAACGCCTCATCGCCTACTCCTCCGTCGGCCACATGGGCTTCGTCCTGCTCGGCATCGCCACGATGACCCCGACCGGCGTGAACGGCGCACTCTTCGCCAACATCGCCCACGGCCTCATCACCGGCCTGCTCTTCTTCCTGGTCGGCGGCCTCAAGGACCGCACTGGCACCACCGACCTCGACACCCTCGCCGAGAGCACCGGAGCCGCCCTCTACGGCAGGGCGCCGCGCCTGGGCGGGCTGATCGCCTTCGGCGCCGTCGCCTCGCTCGGCCTGCCGGGCCTGGCCGGCTTCTGGGGCGAGATGCTCGCCCTGTTCGGCTCCTTCGAGCCCGCCGCCGGTCTCAGCCGGCCCGCCTTCCTCACCTTCATGGCGATCGGCGCGTCCGGCACCCTGCTGACGGCCGCGTACATGCTCGTCGTGGTCCGCCGTGTCTGCATGGGCTCGGTGGCGCGGGAGACGCCGAGACTCGCCGACGTACACGGGTTCGAGTTCGCGGCCTGGACGCCGCTCGTCGCCCTCACCGTCCTCGCCGGCCTGTGGCCCAAGGCCCTGCTCGGCCTCACCGACCCGGCCGTGCAGCAGCTCCTCGCAGGAGGCACCCGATGAGCGTCCTGGCCCAGCCGGCGGCCGCCTCGGTGGTCCAGTCCGTCGACTGGCTCGCCATCGCGCCGCCCACCCTCACCGCGGTGACCGCTCTCGCCGTGCTCGTCGCCGACCTCTTCGTGCCCGCCGCGCGCAAACCCGTCCTCGGCTGGGTGTCGGTCGCGGGCCTCGCCGCCTCCGCGCTGCTCCTGCTGCCCCTCCTGGACGGCCACCGCAGCACCTTCTGCCGGGCCGGGCAGGCCGCCGGCCCCTGCAGCTACACCGCCGACCACTTCGCGCTCGTCATCCAGTTCCTGGTCCTGGGCGGAGCACTGCTCGCCGCCCTGCTGTCGGTGACCGCGCTCCAGGACGCGCGCGGGGGTCTGCCCGCGGGGGAGTACTGGTTCCTGCTGCTGTCCTCCGCGGCCGGCGCCGCCCTCCTGCCCGCCTCCCGCGACCTGGCGACCCTGATCGTCGCCCTGGAGGCCGCCTCCCTGCCCGCTTTCGCCCTCGTCGGTCTCCGGCACGGCGACCGCAGGTCCTCCGACGCGGCCCTGAAGTTCTTCCTGTCGTCGGTCACCGCCACCGCCGTCAGCCTCCTGGGCGTGAGCTTCGTCTACGCCACCACCGGCACGCTCTACCTCACCCAGGTGGCCGACCGCCTCCCGCACGTCGACGCGCAGTTCCACACCCTCGCCCAGACCGGTGTCGTCCTCACCCTGATCGGCTTCGCCTTCAAACTGGCCGCCGTCCCGTTCCACTTCTGGGTGCCCGACACCTACGTGGGCGCCCCCCTGCCGATCGCCGCCTACCTGTCCGTCGTCGGCAAGGCCGTCGGCTTCAGCGGCCTGATCCTCACCGCGGTCCTCGCGTTCCCCTCGTACGCCGACGTCTGGGGCCCGGCGCTCGCCGTGCTCGCCGCGCTCACCATGACCGCCGGCAACGTCGGCGCCCTGCGCCAGCAGGCCACGCGCGCGTACAGCGCCGTCCGGCTGCTCGCCTGGTCCTCCGTCGGCCAGGCGGGCTACCTCCTGGTGCCGATCGCCGCCGCCGGGTACGCCGAGGACGCGCGAAAGGCGATCGGGTCCACCGTCGCGTACGCCCTCATGTACGCCGTCGTGAACCTCGGCGCCTTCGCCGTGGCCGCGCTCGTGGGACGCACCCGGGCCAGCAACCGCGTCGCCGACTACCGCGGGCTGTACGCCACCAACCCGGCGGCCGCCCTCCTCCTGGCCTTCTTCCTGCTGTGCCTCGCCGGGCTGCCGCCGGGCATCATCGGCCTGTTCGCGAAGGTCACCGTCTTCGCCGCGGCCGTCGGCGCCGGGCTCGGCTGGCTGGCCGTCGTCATGGCCGTCAACGTCGTCATCGCGCTGTACTACTACCTCCATTGGACCGCGCTGCTGTTCCGTTCCCCCGAGGGCGAACCCGTGCGGCACCGCGTCCCGGCACCCCTCACCGCCGCGATCACCCTGGCGGGCCTCCTGGGCGTCGCCCTGTCCGGGGCGCCCCAGCTGGTGCTGCGCTTCGCGAGCGGCGGCCTGTTCTGAGTCACCCGGACGGCCCGGCACCCGCCGCACGGGCCAGGGAACCCAGGGCGCTCGCCTGGCGTTGACCGGTACGGAAGGGTCCACTGGACGTGACACCACGGCACCGGTGGACCGAACAGCAGCAAGCGAAGGGTTCCCCTGCCGCACCACTTGGAGGGCGTACCGTGCACCGCCGGCACAACGGGCTCAGGACCGCAGTACTCCTCGGGGGACTGTCCGCACTCATCATCGTCATCGGCAGTCTCTTCGGCCGCACCGGCCTGATCGTCGCGGTCCTCGTCGCCCTCGGCACCAACGCCTACGCGTACTGGAACAGCGACAAGCTGGCCCTGCGCGCCATGCGCGCCCGCCCGGTCAGCGAGTTCGAGGCCCCGGCCCTGTACCGGATGGTCCGCGACCTCTCCACCCAGGCGCGCCAGCCGATGCCCCGCCTGTACATCTCCCCGACGGAGGCACCCAACGCCTTCGCGACCGGCCGCAACCCGCGCAACGCCGCGGTGTGCTGCACGGAAGGCATCCTGCGCCTCCTGGACGAGCGCGAACTGCGCGGTGTCATCGGCCACGAGCTGAGCCACGTCTACAATCGCGACATCCTGATCTCCTCGGTCGCCGGCGCCCTCGCCTCCGTGATCATGTTCCTGGTCAACTTCGCCTGGCTGGTCCCGGTGGGCCGGTCCGACGACGACGAGGGCCCGGGCATCTTCGGCATGCTCCTGATCATGATCCTCGGCCCGCTCGCGGCCAGCCTCATCCAGCTGGCCATCAGCCGCTCCCGCGAGTACGAGGCCGACGCGTCCGGCGCGCGCCTCACCGGTGACCCGCTCGCCCTCGCCGGAGCCCTGCGCAAGCTGGAGACGGGCACCCAGCAGCTCCCGCTGCCCCCGGAGCCCCGCATCGAGACCGCGAGCCACATGATGATCGCGAACCCCTTCCGCCCGGGCCAGGGGCTGTCGAAGATGTTCTCCACGCACCCGCCCATGGCGGAGCGCATCGCCCGACTCGAACAGATGGCAGGTCGCGGACAGTGAAGACAATCCTGAACGTCATCTGGCTGGTGCTGAGCGGCTTCTGGCTGTTCCTCGGCTACCTCTTCGCGGGCGTGCTCCTGTGCATCACCGTGATCGGCATCCCGTTCGGCATCGCGGCGTTCCGCATAGGCGTCTACGCCCTGTGGCCCTTCGGGTACACCACGGTCGAGCGCCGCGACGCGGGCGCCCCGTCCTGCATCGGCAACGTGCTGTGGCTCGTGCTGGCGGGCTGGTGGCTGGCGCTCGCCCACATCGTGACGGGCGTCATGCTCTGCGTCACGATCATCGGCATCCCGTTCGGCGTCGCGAACTTCAAACTCATCCCGGTCTCGCTGCTGCCGCTGGGCCGCGAGATCGTCCGGACGGACGAGCCCTTCGCCACCCGCTGAGCCGCCGCGTGTCACGGCCCGGAGACCCCGCGGGCCGATGCAACCGCAGGCAGGCCCCGCGGCGTCCTCCTGGACGACACGGGTGCGAACACGCGTGTGGCACACACGGGCGACGACCACGGGTCGCCGGGAAAGGCGGGTTCAGGACATGGGCGTCATCAGCTGGATCATCCTGGGGCTGCTGGCCGGGGCCATCGCGAAGTTCCTGCTGCCGGGCCGCGACCCCGGCGGCTTCATCGGCACGACCCTCATCGGCATCGCCGGCGCCTTCATCGGCGGCTGGATCTCGGCGCGCTGGCTGGACCACCCGATCTCCAAGCACTTCTACGACGGCGCCACCTGGGCGGCGGCGATCGGCGGCTCGCTCGTCCTGCTGATCGCCTACCGCATCCTCTTCGGCAACTCGCGCGACTGATCGGGCGCCAAGCGCCGCCCGGGGGACGGCGCACACCGGCGCGGAAACGCGGAAGGGTGGGCACCGAGGCGGTGCCCGCCCTTCCGGCATGCCGGTCCTACCGGTAGTTGACGAACTGCAGCGCGAAGTCGAAGTCCTGGCCCTTCAGCAGCGCGATCACGGCCTGCAGGTCGTCCCGGCTCTTGGAACTGACCCGCAGCTCGTCGCCCTGGACCTGGGCCTTGACGCCCTTGGGGCCCTCGTCACGGATGAGCTTGGCCACCTTCTTGGCGTTCTCCTGGGAGATGCCCTCCTGGATGGAGGCGAAGAGCTTGTACTCCTTGCCGGACAGCTGCGGCTCGCCCGCGTCCAGGGCCTTCAGCGAGATGCCGCGCTTGATCAGCTTGGACTGGAAGACGTCGAGGACCGCCTTCACCCGCTCCTCGGAGTCGGCCTCCATGAGGATCTTCTCTCCGGACCACGAGATCGAAGCACCCACGCCCTTGAAGTCGTAGCGCTGCGAGATCTCCTTGGCGGCCTGGTTGAGGGCGTTGTCGACCTCCTGCCGCTCGACCTTCGAGACGATGTCGAAACTGGAGTCGGCCATGTCCTGTGGCTCCTTGTATCGGGGTGTGTCGGGATGTGTCGGAGTGCGTTGCATGTGCGTGCCGGCGGGTGTGGGGGCAGCCGCCGCGCCCGGCCGTGGGGTCCGGGTCCGCATCCGCCCCAGCCTAGTCACCTCCCGCCCCGGCGACGCCGAGCAATCGGGTGGCGAAGCACCCCTGCGGATCGGGTATTGTTTACGTCGTTGCCGGAGAGCACCGCCGAAAGGCAGTTCGAACGGCAGCAAACCCCGGCGGTGTGCCCGAGCGGCCAAAGGGAGCAGACTGTAAATCTGCCGGCTCAGCCTTCCCAGGTTCGAATCCTGGCGCCGCCACACTGGGGAAGACCCCCTCCGACCAGCCTTCACGGCAGGTCGGAGGGGGTCTCTTCGTTGCCGACCGCTGTTCGATTCAGGGGCCGATTCGGGCGGGCTGTCTCACCCTGTACCGCCTGAATCCCACCTCTGATCAGGGCGTGTCCCCCAGGTGTCCCCCGGGGGAAGCGCGGTCACTCGGGCTCGTTCCACTCGCGCAGCGCCGCATCGATCCGGTTGTTCGCCCGCTCGCGGGTCTGGTCCAAGACCTTGGCGTACACCCTGTGCAGCACCGCGATGCTGTGGCCGGCGCGGCGGGCGCACTCCATCGCGTCCACTCCCGAGCTGAGCCAGAAGGAGACGCCAGCGTGGCGTAGATCATATGGGCGGCGGGCGAGTAGAGATGTCGTCTCGGCCTCGGTCAGGACGTTCGCACGGGCTTTGGCCCACACCTCCCCATAGCCGGTCTCTTGCAGAAGGCCCCCGCGGGCGGTCCGGAACAGCCGGCCGTCAGGGGCCGTGCCGTGCGCTGCGAGGTGCTGCCGGAGCATGCGCACGAAGTGGGGAGGGATCGGCACCGGGCGCGAGTCCTTCACGGCGCGGGCCTTGAGGTGACGGGTTTCGTGGGCCGTCCCGTCGTCCGTCCAGTTCCGTCCGGCCCGGACGACTCCCTGACGAAGGGTGAGAGTGCCCCACCCCTTGTCGGGCAGGTGGCACTGAGTGGAGCGGAGCGCGGCGGCTTCCGCCGGCCGCATGGCCGCGTAGTACAGGCATCCGAAGAACGCTTCGAGCTGCTGCCCCCGTACCCCCTGCTCGCGTACCCCTGCCAACAGGGCCCGTACCTGTCGAGGGTTGGCGACGCTCTCAGGGTCGACCTCTTCCACGGCTTTCGGTGCCGTCCACTTCACTGCGGTCAGGGGATTCACCGGAATGGTGAAGAGGTGTTCTTCCACGGCGAGTCCGAGTACGTCGCTCAGACAGGCACGCTTCCGTTTGGCAGTGCGAGGCGCGGCCGTCTTCCCGTCCATCTTCAGGGACAGGGCGTCGAGGGCCAGACGGACCGTCGCGGGGTCCTCCAGGGCCGATACCGGCATGGAGTGCTTGGCCACCCAGCGGAGAGCTTGGCCAATGTCGTCCGGCGGTGTCTGGTCCCACCGGTTGCGGTTGTAGGCCCACCCGTACAGTGCACGCCGCAGCAGCGCCGCGTCCGGCATCCCGGCCTTCGTCTTCACGAGCGCGGGCGTGATCGTGGCCAACGCGTCGGCGTAGTTCTTCCGGGACTTCGCCGGCGCCTTCGCCCACTTGCGCTCGATGTATGAGCGGGTGTGGTCGTACCAGGTAATGGAGCCCTGCTTTGCCCGCAGTTCGGAGACGGGAAGGCCGGTCTCCTCGTCGAACTGCTCACCGCGTCGGACAGCAGCCATGATCTCTGAGCGTCGGCCGTCAGCCTGCACCTTCAGCTTGTAGCTCTTCGAGTGCTTCCGCTCCCCGACCAGCCACCGGACGCGGAAAGGCTTCGGGCGGTCTTTGCGCACTTCGAGCGAGTAGACGCGGATGTCGTAGGTCAATGCCATGCGTACTCCAAAGAGGGCCCACCGGTTGGCGGGCCCTCACGGGTTTGATGCGGGAGGCGGTCAGGCGGCGGTCTCTTCCATGGCCGACCACCAGGCGTCAAGGTCGCTGCGGCGGCAGCGGAGCTGTCCGTTGGGGAGCTTGATGAGCTTGGGGGCCTTGCCGCGGGCGCGCATGCGGTAGAAGGCGGCGCGGCTCATGTCGATCTCTTCCAGGACTTCGGGGAGCTTGAGCATCTTGGGGCGGGCCATCGTTGCTACTCCTCGCTGCTTCGGTGTGTGTCCGAGGTTCGGATTTCTGCGTCATCTGCGTCATCTGCGTCATTCGGGTCCTTGACCTGCGGTTTCGGGGTGACGCAGGACTGTGGGCGCGCGTCACCGGGTGACGCAGACCTTCGTCATCGGGTGACGCAGGTGACGCGGGGTGACGCAGAGATCGGCCGTCTGCGTCACCCGTTTTCGGGCTGGTCGCCGGCCGTTTTCGGGGTGCGGGTGACGCAGGTGACGCAGCGTCTTCCTACTTCGGACAAGGGAGGGGGTGGTGTCTGTTGTGGTGGTGCGGCTCAAGGCGTGAAGAAGGGGCCGCTTCGCGGCGCGTCCATTGCAGGGCGGCTCTGCCGCCGAACAGCAAGAGGAGCACGCGCCGCCGGGTGCTCTTCTTGCTTGTCTGGGCGGGCGGCGCCGGTTAGAACGCCGGTTGCTGCTCGTGCGCGGTCGGGTCGGCGGGCGGTCGCGCGATCTCGATGTAGCGGGACGACTTGGTGCGTCCCCAGTCGATGAGGACGCTCCGGGCCGCGAGGGTGGGCTGAAGGCGCTTGAGGCGGTCTGAGAGCACCTTGCCGGTCGTCGGCCACCCTTTAGGCAGGGGGCGGCACTCCTCGCCCGTGTAGAGGGCCGTGAGGGCGTGCAGCCATTCGGCGGACGTCATCCGCTGCTCGGTCCCCGGTTCCATGCCGGCGGCGTGCTTGATCGTGGTCTGCGCCAACAGGTCGCCCTCAATGACGTCGTCGTTGAGGTCGTCCAGACTGGCCCGGTACGCGGCCAGCGCTCCCAGACCGGTGGCCGCGTCCAACTGGGCGCACAGGTGGGCGAAGTCGGCCATCCGCAGGTCGGTCGGAGTGTCCGCCTCAGCCGCCCGGACCTGCACCGTGAGGTCCAGAAGCGAGCCGAGGATGACCGGCAGCGCCTCGGCGAAGTCGGACCACAGTTCCGTCTCGGTGCGCCTCACGCGGGGGCGTTCCAGCCGCAGCGGCAGCAACCGTTCGGCGAGGTCGCCCCGGAGGACACCGACGTCGATGCCAGTCAGCAGCAGCGGCCGGCGGTAGCCGACGCGGAAGACGTCCCCATCGGTGAACAGCGCGCGCTTGACGTTCTCCGCGCCGGTCACGATGCAGCACATCGCATCGGACAGTTCCGGGGTCAGGTGGGAGAGGTTGTCCAGGGCGGTGACCCATCCGGCCGCCACCGCCGTGATCAGGTTCTCCTCATCCTTCGGCGCCCGGCGCAGATCACCGGTCATGCCCTCGATGATCCGCACGAGCATCCGGCCGCCGGTGGACTTGCCCGCGCCCTGCGGTCCGGTAAGGAACGGGGCGGGCACGGGCACGGACGGTCCGAGGCAGCCGATCAGCCAGGCAATAGCCAGGCACTCGGTCTCGGCGGTGGCGAAGTTGCACAGCCGCATCAGTAGGTCGATGCCCTTGCCGTCCGTGTTCTTCACCGGCAGGGGCAGCTCCCCGGTGAGCTGGGTGCGCCGCCAGCAGACTTCCTGCGGGTCCGGGATGGCGATGTCCCAGCCGGTGGGGTGGATACGGACGGACTGCCCGTCGGCGCGGCCCAGGTCCAGCCAGGTCGCCCCGTCGAATCCGGGGGCGACACGGATGTGGACGGGCTGCACGTCCCCGGTCATCGCGAGCGCTTCGATCAGGTCCAGTGCCTCTTTCATGGCGGTGCCGTTGAACACGCCGACCCCGTCGCGGAAAAGTCCGACCATGAGTTCCTGGCGGTGGCTTCCCGTGGTGCCCTGGGAGCGGATCGGGCGGGCCACGGGGTGGCCGTTGCGCTGCGCGTACACGGTGCCGTCGGCGGTGCGGAAGTACCGGAAGTGGGACTGCGCGTAGTCGGTGATGACCTCGCGGGCCGGGTTCTTCTCCTCGTCGGACATGGTCACAACCCCAATGCGGTGCGGGCGTTGGCCCACGCGTCCGTGCAGTGCCGCGGGGACTCACCCTTGGCCTGCGCGGCGGCGAACAGCCGTCCGACGTGGGTATCGGTGAGGCAGCCGCACCGGCCGTGCGTGGACAGCACCGCCAGGAACGTGCGGTACACGGTCGCGTGCACAGCGCTGGACGCCTCGGTGATGCGCTGCTCCGCCATGGCGATCCCACGGGCGAGGTAGGCGGGCGTGCGGTGTGGGCACTGCCCGCCCCCGCCCTGTGCGGGCACGGCGACGGCACGCGGCGCCGGGCGGGCCGGGGCGGGCGCCTTGACGACCAGGGCGCGGACGGTGTCCGGTAGGGCGGTCATGGTGCCGGTGCCGGGGCCGAGATAGCGGGCGTAGGCCATGGTGGATTTGATGTCCACGCCGGGACGCACGCGGTTCGCGGACTGCATGCGGCCGAGGTAGATCCAGTGCTCACCGCGGGTCGTGGGCACGGTCTGCGTGGCCGGCAGGTTCTCGCGGGCCCAGTTGACCGCGTCGACGTCGTCCAGGTCCACGACCGTCAGCCCCGCCCCGCCCGGGTGGTAGGCGACCGCGCTCGCACGCATCCACGCGCGCCGCCACACACCAGAGGCGATGACGTCCGGGTCCGTGGTGGCGGCGGCCCAGCCGTGGCAGGGGCCGGGGCACGAGCACGGTCCGGGGGTCTTCATGTTCGGCCGGCCGCCGCACGCGTTGCCCGCGCAGCGGCGGCAGTTCCCGAACGGGACCTTACCCACCCGCAGCGGCAGGACCGGGACCCGGCAGGCGGCCAGGGCAAGCGCGGTGCGCTCGTACCCGGTCCCGGTGCCGCCGGCGCAGGAGAAGAGATCCAGTAAGCGTGGCTGGTGGTCGGGTACTCGCCGGATGGGGGTGGGTTGGGTCATGCTGGAGACCTCCACAGGTCAAGTGGTTGGCAGGTGGACAAGGGCGGCCCCGGTGTTCTTGGCGGAATCGGGGGCCGCCCTTGGTGTGCTGGTGCTGTGCTGGTGGGGTGTTCCCGTAGCGCCGTGGGGGCACGGGGTGTCGGTGCGTGGGCAGGTGATCAGGGCCCGTGAGATGTAGAGCCCGGTGGCTGACCAGTAGCCCCACACCACGTCTGTGGAGCGATTGAGGCAGTCACGAGCGTGGGCGAGTTGGGCGGTCGGTGGCAGGTCCCGGGGACCGCGCGGGAAGGCGTCCAGTTCCGTCCGCAGCCATCCGTAGGCGCTCTGGTCGGTGTCGGGGGCGGGGTAGGTGGCGGCCAGGAGCCGGGCGGGCTTGAGCAGCCAGTGCGCGATGTCCAGTGGGGGGACGGGGCAGTCGGGGTCTCGGCGGTCCTTGTCGGGTGGCAGTTCCCTGCCGTTGTAGGCGTAGGCGTGCCAGTGGAGCCCGGACATGCGTCCCGTCTCCGGTCAGCCGTGGAAGTGGTTGCGCTTGATCACGGCCTTGCGGATGTTGACCGTGGTCGCGCCCCGGTGGCCGCTCGCGCCGAGGACCTGTACGGCGATGAAGCCGCCGAAGATGACGGCGGCCAGGATGATGAGCTGGGTGATGAACGCGGTGAGGGCGGCGATGAACGCGGTCAGCAGGAACAGCCCTCCGCACACCGCGGCGAACCCGATGCCGCCGAGGGCGATGTTCACGGCCGCGCGGGACACGGCTGGCTTCATCGCCACCGGCTCGGGCTGGGCGGGGTGGACGGCGTAGCCGGTGACGATCCGCCCGTCGGGCAGGACGATGCTCGCCACCGCCGGGACCTGGTCCGGCTGGAGCGGAACGAGCGGCGCCGGCGCGGTGGCGGCGGGCGGGAACGGGGCCGGCTGGTGGACCTGTGCGGCCCGGATGGCGGGCGGGTGCGGTGCGGGTTCGGGGTGCATGCGGAATCCCTTCCGGTACGGGTCGGGGGAGGCAGGGGGGCACCCTGCCGGGAGGCTTCTGGAGGGGGTTTCAGGGCCCTGAGCTGGGGTGCCTCCCCGCCTCCCCGAAACGGTGTTTTCGCTGATCAACGCGGGGGAGGCGGCCTGGGGAGGGGGTTGGGGAGTTCTCCCCGCCTCCCCGGACCGGACGGCGGCGCCTCCCCGCTACTCGGCGGCGGAAGCGGAACCGTCCGCGTCGCGGTTGGCGAGGGCGCGCAGGACGTGGTCGCGGTGGATGACCATGACGCCGTGGGACTTCTTCGGCTCCTCGCCGTGCTCCTCCAGCAGGCTCTTGAGCCGGTCGTTGGTCCACTGATCGCCGTAGACCTGCGGGGCCAGGGAGTGCAGCCGCTTGAGGACTTCGTTGGTCCGCAGCCGCGGCGCGTCACCGATGACGGTGGCGACGTCTGCGAGCGCGTCGCGTTCCTCGGTCTCGTCGATGACGCGCAGGGTGGTGACGCCGTCGCGCAGGGCCTTGGCCCGGGCAGCGATCTCGGCGGCGGGTTCGTCGTCGATGAAGTGCGTGCGCACGGTGATGGACGCCTGCCCGGCGGGAATCGCGATGCCGTCCGAGGCGACGACCAGAGTCCCCTTGTCGAGCCCCTGGCGCAGCAGGTGCGGGGCCGCGCCACCGTTGACGGCCTTGTCGCCCAGTGCCATCCGGGACTGGGATTCGGTGCCCACGACGAGGGAGGCGCGGGTGTGGGCGCCCTCGCGGACCAGCTTGGGGAGGTTCTGGTCGGTGGGGTCCTGTGTGCCCTGCCACATCAGCACGTCGACCGCACGCCCCTGGTTGTGGATCTTGCGGACGGCCATGAAGTACCGGGAGGTGGCCTTGGAGCCGCCGTAGGGCCGCTTGTCGTCCCCGACGACCGGGCACATGAACGCCAACTGTGCCTCGTCCACCAGGACGATGAGCGGCGGGAACACGGCGGCCGGGTTCTGGCGTCGTTCCTCGATCCGCCGGTTCATCTCCTCGACCGCGTCCTCGACCATCTCGGTCGCCTGGATGACGTGGTCATCGGAGGGGCCCTCGATCAGCACTTGGGCGATGCCGTCGAACATGGCCCAGTCCCCGATGCCCTTCAGGTCCGCGATCCAGAACTGCACGGAGCGGTCCAGAGCCAGCCACAGGGCCAGGGCGCGCAGGGCGGCGGTCTTGCCCTGGTTGGACAGGCCCGTGACCAGCAGGTGCCGCTGATACAGGCTCAGAGCGGCAGCGTCGCCGCGCAGGTCCTGCCCCCAGGGGGCGCGGCCGGTCTTGTAGTTCGCGGTCAGCGTTTCGTCGGTGACCAGCGGGGACGGCCCGATCGGCTCGTCCAGCGCCCCACTGTCCGCGATCCACAGCCGGACCGTGCGGGCGGCTTCCGGGATCGTGATGAACACCTCGTGCTCGTGCCGGGTCAGGTTCTCCGCGAGCTTGCGCCGCCGTCCCTGCACCTCGTTCGTCGCCACACCCGAGGGAAGCGTCACGTCGACTTCCACGCCGCATCCGGCGATGCGGATGGGTCCGAGCATGGCCGCGCCGGCGTCGCCCATCTCCTTGATGGCGTTGCGCAGGGCCGGGACGCCGAGGTCGCGCAGGGCCTTGACCACGATGGACGGCGTGATCGGCTCCCCCTCCCCGGACCGGACGTTGGCGGGCAGGGCCCACTGGGGTGCGGCCTGCTGCTTGCTGCCGACGGCCCACAGGGCGAGCAGGGCCAGGAACGGGCCGACCGAGATAAGCGGCCCCCACACGACGCGGACGATCGTGATCATCAGGTTGATGAACTCGATGACCGCCATGAGCGGGGTGATGGCGTCGGCCGGGTGCTTGGTGGCCACCGCCATGGCGATGCCGAGCAGGACCAGGCCCCCGATACCGGCGCCGGTGCCGACGGCGGCGCCCTTGGCCGCGGCGAGCGGGGAGTGCAGCAGGTCCATGCGGCGGCGGTGGCGGGCCTCGCGGTAGCGCTGCCCGCGCTCCTCCCACTCGGCCGCTGCCTCGTAGTTCCCGGCGGCTTCCGCCGCACGCAGCATGCGTTCATAGCGGGCAGCCGTGCGGCCGTCCCACGTCCGGCGTGCGACGATCCGGGCCCCGCCGGCGACGTAGAGGGAGTGCCGGGCCACCAGGCGGGCGGCGGTGCGGGTGTTCTCGTGCTTGAGGGCCGTGCGGACAGCGCGCCCGGAGCGCAGCCACAACGGCACGGGCGGCGCGGCCGGCGGGGCGGGCTGGTCGGGGACGAGGGTCAGGTCGGGGCGAGGGGATTCCTCGGGCGGGTCGGGGTTCTTGTGCAGGTGAACGACGGTGCCGCTCATGACGGACGCACTCCTGACTGCCCCCGGGCAGGGGGCGGAAGATGAGGGCCCGGGGCGCCAGCGGCGGCCCCGGGCGGTCGAGACGTGCAGCCGCGCAGGTCACGCGGCACGGCCGGCGGCGCGGTGGGATGTGGTCACCACCAGCCAGACCGCTTGCCGGGGACGAGGTCGGGGTGGCCGTTGCGCATGTGGTCCACGCACTCGGGGCAGTCCTCGCGCGGCTTGAGCTTGCGGTGAATGCTCCGGTCGTGGGCGTGCTGCCAGCACTGCGGGCACTCACCCGGCGGCGTCTGCTGCGGCACGGCTACCACCAGCCGGAGGACTTCTTGGCGGACTTGGCGGCGGCGGCCTCGTTCACGATCCGCTGCCGCTCCGTCTGCAGCGCGGTGATCTCCGCGATGAGCCGGGTCTCGGCGCAGGTCCAGGCCGTCTCCAGGCGGCGGTCGGCGCGGTCGGTGCTACGGCCCCGCAGCACCGAGACCGAGCCGCCGGCCATGGCGGCCAGGATGGCGCGGCGCTCGCGGCCATCCAGCGGCCACAACTCCTTCTGCCGCACCGCTTCCAGCTTGCGGGTCGTCTCCCGGATCGCACGGTCCAGGCGGCGGGTGTCGGGCTTGCCCATGTCAGACGCTCCTCTGGCTCTGGCGGAAGTCGGCGGCGGCCTGTCGGGCGGTGTCCCTGATGCCGGCCACCAGCTCCTCAAGCCGGTCGAGGCGGACATAGATCAACCGGCTCCGTGCGCCGGCGGTGATCCGCACGGCTACGGCGGGCTCGGCACGGTCGGTACCGGCGTGCAGGATGACCGCCTCGGCGGTCAGCCTCGCGGAGTCGCCTCCAGGGTTGATGAAGCGGTAAGCCATCGGTGTCCTCTCAGGTCAGGTGGTGTCGTGGCAGGGCACGCAGGTTCCGAACAAGGTGGGGATGAGTAGCCCACATCAGGGCGGGGCCCACTAGGTCATGCACCAGCCGGAGTCGCAGCCGGAGTCCCATTCGTCGAACGGGAGGGTGTCGACGCCGTCCGGGATCGCGGCCCGCAGGGGCCGGTTGAACCGGGTCAGCCAGACGTGGTCCTTGCCGAGTTCGTCACGGCGCCGGTTGAGGAGTTCTTCGAGCTGGCACGCCTTCTCGAACAGCTCCGGCTCACTGCGGCGCATGTCGTGCCACGTCTCGGGCCGGTGGAACGGGCAGAACCAGCACGACGACTTCGGTGGCACCGGCAGGCCCGCGGCGCGGATGATGCGGGCGCAGTCGATGCGCCGGATTCCGCGTTCCAGCAGCGGATACTCGATGCGCTCGTGGGGCTCGCAGCGCCGGTTGTTCGCGCGCTGGATTTCGTCCAGGCTGATGCCGATGCCGACGGTGGCCGGTGCGTCCTTGGTGGCGCCGCGGCGTTTGAGTTCGTCGGCGATGACCTTGATTTTGAACTGGGCCGTGCAGGAGCGGGTCCCGGGGGCCCCGTTCGACATGCGCACGGGGATCTTCAGCGACCGTGATCCCTCCCGGGTCAGGTCCTGGTACAGGGTGCGGACCTCCCCGGACCGCTTCATCACGCGGTCCAGGACGACCAGCTCAATGCCGTGCTCTTGGGCGTAGGGGATGGCGTACTGGCGCAGGTAGGCGAGAGTGCCGGGGTGCTCGGAGTCGTCCCCAACGTTGGCCATTAGGAACGTGCGGTAGTCCAGCTGGCCCTGGGCCGCGAGAACCAGGGCGGCCGTGGACTGCCAGCCGCCGCCGAAGCTGAACGACTTCACCGCAGATGTGACAGCAGTGCTCATGCCGCCACCCGCTTCCAGGCGGCGCGGAGGCGGACTTCGGATGCGGAGTGGCCGGCGGCGCGGAAGCGGGTGGCCATCTCGCGGTAGGACAGGGCGGGTGTCTGGCTGTGGCGGATCTGGTCGACCAGCGCGTCCAGCTCGTTATCGGTGAGCGCGGGCGCGCTCTCCAGCGCCGGAACGGGCTCGGTGGGCCCCCACACCGGGAGTTCCCAGCGGGCCGTGACGCCGGGCGTGACGGGGGTCGTCACGCTGGTCAGGGCCCTGCCGGTCCCCTCGCCCTTGCGGGCCGTCTCCAGCGTCGACCACGCCTTGGACAGCCGTTCGGCGGTCTGTGCCTGGACGTGTGCGACGCGTGCGCCGGCTGCCGTCACGGCCGTCAGCCGCGTCTCCTCGGTGGTGGCTTCGGCCCGCAGCCGGGCGCGGGCCACGGCCGCTTCGTCCCGGGCTTCCTGCCCGATGCCGCGGATCGCGTCCAGCGCGGCCGGGGTCAGCGCGGTCCGCTCCCACAGCCCGTGCACCAACCACAAGGCTTTCGCGGCCACCGGCAGCCACGCCACGGCCAGCCACGCGGCGGCAGATCCTTCGGTGGTCAGCGCGTGAGCGACCAGCACGCCGGCGGCGAGGAGCCCGAAGCACCAGCCGACCGCGGTCACCGCACGGTTGTGGTCGCCCTGCGCGGCGAGCCGGCGTTCGTAGGCGAGGGTGGCCAGCCACCCCCCGTCGATCCCGAGCCCGACCACCAGCGCGACGGGCCACGGCACGGCCCCACCGAGCCACATCACGACCACGGCCAACGTGAGGACCATCGAGACGGCCGTCATCGCGACGGCGGGAAGTACGGTCTTCGCCCTCACGACTGCGCCTCCCGCCAGGGGTAGGGGCGGGTGTGCTGGGCGGCGCGGAAGAGCCGCACGGCCAGTCCGGCGGGGGCGTCCGGCTTGGGAACCGGCCGGGCCCCGGCGACCGACGCGAGCAGGCTGACGGCGTGGTGCTCGCAGCCGTCCGCGCCGGCGTTCGTGCTGTCCAGCACGGTCACGACGACCGGTCCGCTGCACGGCGTGGGGTCCTCCGGGTGGGCGGCCGGGCACCGGGAGGCAACCGGCTCGGCCGCCTGTCCGTCGACCAGGTCGACCAGGTCCTTCAGGGAGGTCTCCAGCCGGCCGATGATGCGGGCCATGGCGGTCCCGTCCAGCAGGTTCACGGCCGCGGCGGCGGCCAGCGTCTCGCGGGCCGCGGCGATGCGGTACCGGTCGAAGGAGGTGAGGGTGAAGCGGGCCATCACGCCGCCTCCCCCGAGGTGGCGCGGTTGACCAGCGCGACCCGCGCGGCCAGCGCCCGGCGGCGGGCCCGGCGGATTCGGCGGGCGTCCAGCTCGGTCGGGGTGCGGTCCAGCGTGACGATGTGCGCGTCCAGCAGCTCGACGTCCGCCAGGATGACGGGCATCTCACGCTCGATCGCGGCCAGTTCCGCGTCCGTCGGCTCCATCCACGGAGCGAACGCGGTAACAGCGTCCTGAACAGTGACGATGTGAGTCATTGGGTCGTGATCTCCCTTGCAGGTGGCAACGGCCCGAACAGCGGCCCCGGGTCTAGCCACCCGGGGCCGCGCGCCGTTGTGAGTGAAGCCGCGCATCAGGCGCGGTATGGCCGCTGCGTAGCGGCCGAAGTGCCCCGGACCGGTCTCGAACCGGTCAGGCTGCCGTACGGGGCACGCCGGTCTTCTCCGCCTTGTTTCCGACCCCTTCGGGCAGGCGGACCACGGGTTACCGGCAGTTCCCTGTGTGAAGTTCTCAAGGTGCTTGCGCTTCCTTTGAGCTCGTTTCACGGAGCCCTCTGGGCGGCATGGGAGCAGCCCAACAGGGACACTCCGGGCTCGCTGTCCTGGGACTGCGGGCTGTTGAGTAAAACAATGGCTCACAGTCCCAGGACTGTCAACAGTCCTGGGACTGTGTTTCACTGGTCGGTGTCGAGAGGAGTGCTGCATGGCGCCCAAGTGGCGGGAGCTAGCGGACCGATTGGCCGACCAGATCAGGAACGGCGAGTACGCGCCCGGTGCCCAGTTGCCGCAGATCAGAGACCTGGTGGAAGCGGGCGAAGGCTCGAAGTCCACGGTCCATGCGGCATACAAGGCGCTGGAAGCCGAAGGGCTGGTCACGTCATCGCGTGGACACGGCACGATCGTGCGCGAGCGGACCCCGCTCAAGCGGCTCGGCATCGCGCGATACGACAAGGCCAGGTGGCGGGACGGCGATGAAGTGGCGTTCATCGCGGACCGCGTAGCGTCCGGACGCACCTACAGGCGGAACGAACAGACCCAGACCGTCAGCCGCATCCCTGCGCCGGCCGTCGTCGCCCAGGCGCATGGTCTGCCGGAAGGCGCTGAGGTCTACGCACGCGCGCGTGTGGTCAAGGAGGGTTCACAGCCGACGCACACGCTGACCAGCTACTACCGGCCCGAGCACGTAGAAGGAACGCGCATTGTCGACCCGACGCCGGGGCCCGCAGGCCGGGGCGGTGGCTTCCGTGTCCTGTACGACGCCGGATACGAGATCGACCACATGCGGGAGACACTGTTCGCGCGTATCCCCACAGCGGACGAAGTCCAGCTCCTCCAGCTCGCGCCGGGCGAATGGGTGATGGAGCTGCACCGGACGACCTACACGGCCGACGGCACCGTGGTGGAATTCGCCATCGGCGTCCACGCAGCGACGCGCTTCGCCTGGACATACGACTTCAAGGTCCCCGACTCAGCGAAAGTAGAGGGCGAAAGCACGTGATCTCAGCACAGGCATGGGCCGACGCTCAGCGGCTCTGGGACTTCCAGCAGATGGGGCACGAACTGCGCCCATGCTCTGTCGCGATCGGGCTAGGCAGTCATGACCTCGGAGTCGCGGACACAACCTCTGATCTTTACCACCGGGGCATGATGCCGCTGATCGTCTTTACCGGGGCGACCAGCCGCACCACACGCGACCGCATGCCGCGCGGCGAGGCTGAACACTACCGCGAGCGGGCGTTGGAACTGGGGGTGCCGGGCGATGCCATCCTGGTCGAACCCCAGGCCCGGAACACCGGAGAGAACATCCGTTTCTCTCGCGCATTGCTCGAAGAGCACCGGGCCGCGGTGTCATCCGTCCTGCTGGTCAGCAAGCCGTACGAGGAACGACGGGCCTACGCGACCGCTCGCAAGCTGTGGCCCGAAGTCGAGTGGGTCAGCGCGTCCACACCCATGACCCTGGCTGACTACGTCGACTCGATCGGAGACACACGCTTGGTCATCGACATGCTGGCCGGCGCGCAGCAGCGGCTCATGATCTACCCACAGCAGGGATTCATGATCGAGCAGTTCGTACCCGAGGATGTAGCCGCAGCGTTTGAGCGCCTGCGCGACGCCGGGTTCACCAGTCGACTCGTGGCAGACACCGTAGAGCGGAAGTGACGACGCCACAGAAACTCTGTGAGGCCCGCTGTGGTCGGCGTGGGGCATCGCGCACGCCGGAGCGAGAGGTACACGGACACGCGGGGTATCGATTGGCCTTTGAACCGTTTTGTTCTCGGCGCGGTACAAATTTCTCTACTTCATCAAGGCCCGCGCACGGCGCGGGCGCGCGCCGCCTCTGCGGCGCGGCCTGCCTCCTGTCTTCGCCCCGGCTGGCCGCGCCCGGCGGCGCGCTGCGTGCATGCGGGCGAAGACGGAAAAACCCTCTGTGGCTGGGGTCGGTCGGCTCCACGGCTTTAGGCAGCCAATTTGGCGCGAGCCTCGAAGATCATGGCCCAAAATCGGGCACTAACGGGCAGGCTCACAAACCTGCCCGATCCGCTGGCTAGCGTAATGGGCCATGATCACTCGCGCCAAATCAGCTCCAGCCCAAAGCCGCTCCACCGACCTCGTCACGAGACTTACGGCATCTGGGGCGGCCGAGGGGTATCTCGCCGAACAATGGCCCTCGGCGTACGCGAAAGTCGTCCAGCGTGGACAGCTCTGGAATGCAAGCGAGCATTGTCTTGCGTTTGAAATGCCCGAACTGGCGTCGCCTCGGGAGAGTCCCGACGATGATACCAAGCGACACGTGTCGGATTATTCCAACTGACACGAGCGATCTCGATAACGTCATCCGGAGATATCTCATGCCTGCGCCCAAGAGCGTCTACCACCCCAACAGAATAAACACTATCCATCATGTCGATCACCTCTTTTTGGATGCTCATCTCAATTGAGCTAAGCGGTTCCAGGGTGACTGGCAGGGGGGTAGGGGTAAGCTCAAACGTTCGAAATGCTGCGTCTTGCAGTTCTTCGCAGTAGACGGAGGAAATCTGGACCGCTCGACGTCCGTGGTTGACGACATTGAATGAGATGAGCATCTCCTCAGTCAGGACGACACCATCCCTTTCTACCTGACGCAGCGTGCCCCTAGTTGCAGACTGCCGATCTTCCGAGCTAGCCGAGTACGAGAAAGCTGCGGTAACAGTAATTCTAGGATTATCCCGAAAGTGAGTGGCCACCTGAAACACTGCTACTCCGGTGGCAACGACAGCACCATAGAGAGCGATCCAGTCGGCGGCATCCATTGCATCTACCCTTACTAACGAAAGCCGAAGCATGCGTAACTCGGCGGCACACATTTCGCACCTAATCGAAACTCAGGCTGAGGGTTGCCGCCTTTCCCGACTGCGGCGCCGCTCCAGCAACTCATGCGCGTCGTTAATAAAGAGGCCTAGAAGGTCTCCCTCTTTGACCGCCTGACCTTTATGCCCATAGTCTCGCCGAATGGCAATAAGAAGTTTCTCGAGCCCGAAGAGCGCTGCCTCTGTTTCTGATTCAGTGGAGGCGGCCGAGATTGAGCGCTTGAATCGGGACCACTCGATCAGAACGTCGTCCGAGGCCCAAGCGATGAGCTGAGGGGTAATTTCGCGGATCTCCTCTGCGAACTGGTCAGCTCCGGCAGCGGCAGCGTCGCCTCGCAGGAGCATGCGCAACAAGCTCTCGACGAGGCGACTGTAAATAGGAATCTTACTGGAGCGAATCTCCGCTTCAACTGCTGCTCGACGCTCGTAATAGCGACCAATAACTAGAGTCGCCACAGCCACGACCACCGTTGACATGGCCGCGACCGCAGCCGCCGAAACAGTGGGGTTCACTCCGTGAAATACCTGCCGCCCAATGCGGCGGGCAAAAAACGCCACGACTTCGAGGCCGCCGAGTAGAAGGGCCGCGAGCAGAGCAAACGCTCCAAGCCCCTTGATGAAGACACGCATGTGCCTCATTGTCCCCAACAAGCGCATGCGTCGGGCATGTTTGACCAATCTCGGTGTGACGATCATCCTGCCAGTCGCCCGCATGGGGAGGGTTCAGGCATCAATGGGTGACAAGCCCAACTCTCACGCACGAGCGCCCTCCCGGGCCGTCCTCGGGCCGTGGAAGGGCGCTCAATGGTGACCAACGTCGACAGGTGCCGACAGCTCAGCAGCAGGTCAGAACGTTGATCGGTTAGGCGGCCGCCGGTCACGGCCGCCGTTGATCAGTTGTGGCTGTACTGCCTCCGCCAGGTCGGCTGCGGTCATCTCTGGCGAACTGAACGGTGACCGGCAGCCGGGCAGATCAGCACGTGCCGGTGTTCATCTGGCCCACAGGGGCGGCGGCTATGCAAACCGCTGGGGAAGTGTCAGTGCTACGTGTCAGGCTGTGGCCATGATCGGTGACGTACCCAACGTTGAAGCGGGCCAGGAGTTCAGCACGCGCCGGCAGGCGCATGAGGCAGGTGCGCATAGGCCCTTGCAGGCCGGCATCTGCGGGACGAAGAAGACCGGGGCCGAGTCCATCGTCGTGTCCGGCGGCTACAAGGACGATGAGGACTACGGAGACGTCATCGTCTACACCGGCCACGGTGGCCAGGACAGCGCCGGCAACCAGGTGAGCGACCAGACCTTGGACGACTCCGGCAACGCAGCGCTCGTGACTAGCTACCTCGAAGGACTGCCTGTCCGCGTCCTGCGCGGCTACCAGGCTGGCACCCCCTACGCCCCGGCATCTGGGTATCGGTACGACGGTCTGTACCGGGTCACCAACTACGGCAGCAAGCTCGGCATCGACGGCTTCCTGATCTGGCAGTTCCGCCTTGAAGCCTATGACGACACCCCCACGCCGCAGGCGACGCAGCAGCCGGAGCTCCCGAGCGCGCCTGCTGAGTCGGAGTCCGCGGGCGTCGCGGGGAACGAGACTCCGGAGCGCATCACCTCGACCGTGCAGCGCATCGTTCGGAGCAGCGCCGTGAAGCGGCAGGTGAAGGAGTGGCACGACAACCGGTGTCAGATCTGCGACCTGCGCATCGAGGTCCCTGGCGGTAGCTACAGCGAGGGAGCTCACATCCGAGCCCTCGGGGCCCCGCACAACGGCCCGGACACCACTAGCAACGTCCTCTGCCTGTGCCCGAACTGCCACGTGATGCTCGACGCCGGCGCCATCGTGATCGAAGACGACCTCACAGTGATCCGCGGCGGTCAGCCTGCCGGCCCTCTGCGTACCGACCCCCGGCACACGATCGACCTGGAGTGCGTCCGCCACCACCGCGAACGCTGGCGCCAGTAGGCCACGACCCAGCCCGACCGCGGCGGGCCAGGTTGGGACCCGTTCCCCCAGGTGTTCCCCAGCGCCAGGGTGGTAGCGGAAAGCCGCAGGTTGCAGGGGGTGAGCTGAGCCCGCTGTAAATCTGCCGGCTCAGCCTTCCCAGGTTCGAATCCTGGCGCCGCCACACTGGGGAAAACCCCCTCCGACCAGCCTTTACGGCAGGTGGGAGGGGGTTTCTTCGTTGTCGGGCGGGTGCCCGGTGCAGCGCGGGGTGAAGATTCCGGTGGTGCGGGCGTAGCTTGCCGGCATGGGATTCTTCGACAGGCTGACGGGCACTCAGCGCCCGCCGGAGGGGGTACCGGCCGTGCCGGGGGAAGAGGTGCGGGCGGCGCTGCTCGGCCTCAACGGGCCGCAGGCCGCGTTCGTGGTCCGCTACGGCGGCGGTGAGCAGTGCGATCTGCTGGCGGAGTGGCGGTTGAGGGAGCCCGCATGGCAGCAGATCTTCGTCCGGTCTCAGATCAGCCATGCCGTGCGGATCCGCATGCGGCTGGACCACCGGGTGCACGAGGTCCGGGCTCTTGAGGAACAGTGGGAACTGAGCCGGGTCGGCTCTCCCACGAGGCTCCAGGTCACCTCGGCGTACACACGCGGGCCGAGCCGGACCGTCAGCCGCCAGTGGACCATCGGACGTGGGGCCGACGGCCGTGTGGAGGCCACGGAGACCTTCCGCTTCGACAGCGCCCGGTTGCGTGAGCCGCTGCGCGACACCGTCCTGGAGTCGGGCTGGACCTGGCGGGGAGTGGTCTTCGGCAAGCTGTGAGGTCACGGGTCCGGCGCGCATGCCGGGCGGTCGTGCGAAGCGGTGGCCGCGCCCGGCTGCCCCGGCGTTGTCGGTGCCCCGGTGCACACTGGCCCCATGTCCTCGTCCTCGCGCCGTAGAGCCTGCCCCGTGTGCCGTCGGGAGATCGCTGTCGTCGCCGGGCGGTTCGCGCGGCACGACCCGCCCGGGGCCCGCGGCACCGGTGAGCTGACCTCGTGCCCCGGCTCGCGCCGGCCCGCGCAACTCGGGGCCGTGCAGCCGTCGCTGGACGGATACGCCGTCCCCGAGTTCCCCGGACAGCTCAGCCTGTTCTGAGCGGCCGGCGGGCGCGCCGCGTCCCGCCCCGTCCGTGCGCTCAGTTCCCGGCCACCGACTTCACCGCCACCGGCACCGGGGTCGAACCGCCGACCAGTTCCAGGGTCAGGCCCGCTGTCGCCGGGGTGTCCACCAGTTCGGCCAGCACCGTGGCCACGTCGTCGCGGGACACCGACCCCCGGCCGGTGTGCGCCTCCAGCCGCACCCGGCCGGTGCCGGGTCCGTCCGTCAGTGAACCCGGGCGCAGGATCGTCCAGTCGAGGCCGTCCTGCGCGCGGACGTGGTCGTCCGCCTCGCCCTTGGCGCGCAGGTACACGTCGAAGACGTCGTCGCCCTCGTGGCGCGCGTCCGCGCCCATCGAGGACACGACCACGTGACGCCGTACCCCCGCGCGGACCGCCGCGTCGGCGAACAGCACCGCCGCCCCCTTGTCCACCGTGTCCTTGCGGGCCGCGCCGCTGCCCGGTCCCGCACCCGCCGCGAACACCGCCGCGTCCGCGCCCCGCAGCCGCTGCGCGACCTCCTCGGCCGAGGAGGTCTCCAGGTCCAGCACGACCGGTTCGGCGCCGGCCGCCCGCAGGTCGCCGGCCTGCTCGGCGCGGCGGATGATGCCCACGACCTCGTCCCCCCGCGCGGCGAGCAACCGCTCCAGCCGCAGCGCGATCTGACCATGACCCCCAGCGATGACAATGCGCATGTCTCCGACCGTACGCCCGGACGGCCGTATCCGCCCCACGGCTTCGGCACGCCCCGGCGGCGCACCAGCGATCACCCGCCCCGGCCCCGCGCCCGGGGGAACCCTCCCGGACACGTGCCCCGGACGGCCCGGCAACGCGCCCCCGGGATGCGTCCCAGACGCCCCACGCCCTCCCCGCAGGCACCCCGCCGCCCCGCCCGGCCCGGACGGCGTCCCGCGCCCCTACGACAACTCTCCCCGCCCCTGCCGCGGCAGCCCCAGTTCCACGGACGCCGCCGAGTCGCAGAACTCCCGTACCGCGCTGGTACGCGCCACCACGCGCCCCCGGTGCACCACGATGCGGCTGTACGCGAGCGACAGCGCCCCCGCGAGCCGGTCACCGCGCACCGCGAGCAGTTCGGCCGGGAACCCGGCCTCCACCCGGACCTCGGGCAGACCGAGCACCGCCCGGGCGGAGGCGCTCACCATCTCGTAGGCGTCCTCGGGACGCAGTCCGTACCGGGAGACCAGCAGGTAGGCCGCCTCCAGCGGGTCACCGCGGCCGACCGGGTTGGACACGTCCCGCAGGGCGCCGCTGCCCGCGGCCACCCGCACCCCGGCCGCCCGCAGCAGCCGTACCGGAGCCGTCCCCGGGCCCTCCGCGCCCGCGCACCCGCCCTGCGGCAGGCACACCACCGTCACGCCCGCCGCGGCCAGCTGGTCCGCGGTCCGGGCCGCCGCCTCGGCGGGCAGCCGGGCCAGGCCGCCGCAGGGGCTCAGCGTCACACCGGGACGCAGTCCGCCCGCCATCACCGCGATCCGGGCGAGGCGGGCCGGGTCGGTGCCGTCGGTGTGCAGGTCGACCGGGCAGCCGTGCTCGGAGGCCACCTCGAGGACGGCCTCCACGTACCCGGTGGGGTCGGGGTCGACGTCGGGGCAGCCGCCGACGACACAGGCGCCCATCTTGACCGCGTCGCGCAGTACCGCCAGGCCGTCCGCGCCGGCCGCACCGGTCAGCACCCGCGGCACCGCCACCGTCGTCAGCTCGGCCAGCCCGCGCAGCGCACGGCGCGCCCGCAGCACCGCCGTCAGGGCGCCCAGCCCCTGGACGTCACCCACGCGCACGTGCGCGCGCAGCGCGGTGGCGCCGTGTCCGAGCTGGAGCAGCGCCGCCTCGGTGGCCCGGCGCTGGACGTCCTCCGGGTCGTAGGAGAGGGGCCCGTCGGTGTCGGCGGTCAGGGCGGTGTCGGCGTGTGCGTGGGGCTCGGCCGGGGCCGGCAGGAGCAGGTAGCCGCTGAGGTCCACGCGGGCCCCGCCGTCCCGCGCCGCGCCCTCGCGCGCCCGGTCCCCGCGCGGCTCGACCGCGCCGCGCCCGCCGCCCCGGCCGGGTCCGCCCTCCCGCTCCGCCGCACCGGGCCGGGCGGCGGGGCCGCCGGCCGTGCCCAGGCTGCCGGCCGTGCCCACCGCCTCGATGCGGCCGCCGGACAGCCGTACGTCCACGGTCCGGCCGTCGGTGAGCCGTGCTCCGCACAGCAGCAGAGTGTCCGGGTCCGGCCGGCCGGAGGGTCCCGGGGAGGACGACGAGTGGGGCGGCTGCGGCTGACCGGGGGGCATCGCACTCCAGGTACGACAGGTGAACACGGGACAGGGGGCGCGCGGTGCGCACACCGGGGCACGCAAGATCACGCAGAGTGCGTCGAGCCTAGGGTGACCGCCCGCCGGGAAGCGGGAGGAGCGCAATAGTCGTACCGGTGTGGCCGCCTGGCCGGGGGGTGCCGGACACGGGCGGCGGGGCCCGCGGAACGGATTTGGGCGAACGGCTGCGGACCGTGTAATGTCTTCATCGCTCGCCCCAATAGCTCAGTCGGCAGAGCGTCTCCATGGTAAGGAGAAGGTCTACGGTTCGATTCCGTATTGGGGCTCTGGTGTGAGAGGTTCCCGCCGCGAGGCGGGGTCCGATCTCATCAAAGCGGTGTAGCTCAGTCGGTAGAGCAAGCGGCTCATAATCGCTGTGTCACCGGTTCAAGTCCGGTCACCGCTACTGACAGTAGCCGATTGCGGGGTCGGTCCTTCGATCGGCTACTCTTTCTTGCGTTGAATTAGTCCATCCGTTCGTCTTAGGAGCACTCACGTGGCTGCCACCGACGTCCGCCCGAAGATCACGCTGGCCTGCGTGGAGTGCAAGGAGCGGAACTACATCACCAAGAAGAACCGGCGTAACAACCCGGATCGTCTTGAGATGAAGAAGCACTGCCCGCGTTGCAACGCGCACACCGCGCACCGCGAAACGCGATAAATCAGGCTCATACGTGAGGCCGCCCCCGCACCATGGGGGCGGCCTCACGTTGTTTCACCAGCTCCGCCGCTTCTCCGGCTCCGGTGGATTCCGGCTCCCCGTCGTCTCCCCGGATCCCTCCGCACGACCGCAGCTGACACCAGGAGGTACCGAGCCCATGGCGCTCGACCAGTCCTTCGTGGGCCGTTCCTATCCGCCCACCGCCCCCTACGAGGTGGGCCGGGAGAAGATCCGCGAGTTCGCCCAGGCGGTGGGTGACGCCAACCCGGCGTACACGGACCCCGAGGCCGCCCGGGCGCTCGGCCACCCCGACGTGATCGCACCGCCGACCTTCGTGTTCCTGATCACGTACCGGGCCGCCGGCGAGGTCGTCCAGGACCCGCGGCTCGGTCTCGACTACAGCCGCGTGGTGCACGGCGACCAGAAGTTCGCCTACCAGCGGCCCGTGCGCGCCGGTGACCGCCTGACCGTGACCTCGACCATCGAGGCGGTCAAGACCATGGCCGGCAGCGACATCCTGGACATCCGCGGCGAGGTGCACGACGCGGCGGGCGAGCACGTCGTGACCGCCTGGATGAAGCTGGTGGCCCGTGCGGCCGAGGAGGCGTGAGGAACCGATGACGGCGAAGATCTCCTACGACGACGTCGAGGTCGGCACCGAACTGCCGGGCCGCGCCTTCCCTGTGACCCGTACCACTCTCGTCCAGTACGCGGGTGCCTCCGGGGACTTCAACCCGATCCACTGGAACGAGAAGTTCGCCAAGGAGGTCGGGCTGCCGGACGTGATCGCGCACGGCATGTTCACCATGGCCGAGGCGATCCGCGTCGTCACCGACTGGACCGGGGATCCCGGGGCGGTCGTGGAGTACGGCGTCCGCTTCACCAAGCCCGTCGTCGTCCCGAACGACGACAAGGGGGCGCTCGTCGAGGTCGCCGGCAAGGTCGGCGCCAAGCTCGACGACCGCACCGTGCGGGTCGACCTGATCGCGACGTGCGGCGGCCAGAAGGTCCTCGGCAGGTCCCAGGCGGTCGTCCGATTGGCCTGACGCCGCCCGCCGCCCGCCGCCCGCCGCCCGCCG
>NZ_JOIY01000062.1 GCF_000720185.1 Streptomyces sp. NRRL S-340
CGAGATGCTCAGGAGTCTCGTGGGCTCGGAGATGTGTATAAGAGACAGTGGCGGGGGTGTGGCGCAGGGGCGGTGCGGGGGTGTCCGGGTGGTTCATCGGGGGGTGGTTCCTTCCACCAGTTCGAGGAGGGTGGCCAGGTCGGCGGGGCGGGTGCGGGGGTTGAGGAGGGTGGCTTTGAGCCAGAGCCGGCCGTCGAGGCGGGCGCGGCCGAGGACGGCCCGGCCGTCGGTGAGGAGCCGGCGGCGCAGGGCGGCGACGGTGTCGTCGGTGGCGTGGGCGGGCCGGAAGAGGACCGTGCTGATGGTGGGTCGGTCGTGGAGTTCGAAGCGGGGGTGGTCCTCGATCAGGTCGGCGAAGGTGCGGGCGAGGGCGCAGACCTGGTCGACGAGGGCGCCGACGCCGCTGCGGCCGAGGGTCTTCAGGGTGACGGCGATCTTGAGGATGTCGGGGCGGCGGGTGGTGCGCAGGGAGCGGCCGAGGAGGTCGGGGAGGCCGGCCTCGGTGTCGTCGCCGGCGTTGAGGTAGTCGGCGTGCTGGTGCAGGGCGGTGAGGTCGGCGGGGTCGCGGACGGCGAGGAGTCCGGCGGCGACGGGCTGCCAGCCCAGTTTGTGCAGGTCGAGGGTGACGGTGTGGGCGGCGTCGAGGCCGGTGAGGCGGTGGCGGTGGCGGTCGCTGAAGAGGAGGCCGCCGCCGTGTGCGGCGTCGATGTGCAGGCGGGCGCCGTGGCCGGCGCAGAGGGCGGCGATCTCGGGGAGCGGGTCGATGAGGCCGGCGTCGGTGGTTCCGGCGGTGGCGGCGACGAGGAGGGGGGTTCGGGGGCCGCCGAGGCCGGTGAGGGCCGCGTGGAGGGCGGCGGGGTCGAGGGTGCCGGCGGGTGCGGGGACGATCACGGGTTCGGGCAGGCCGAGGAGCCAGGCGGCGCGGGGCAGGGAGTGGTGGGCGTTGGCGCCGTACAGGAGCCGGATGCCGCCGGGGTGGGTCTCACGGGCGAGAAGGAGGGCGAGGTGGTTGGACTCGGTGCCGCCGGTGGTGACGAGGGCGTCGGCGAGTCCTGCCTGCCGGGCCAGGGCGTGGGTGACGAGGGTTTCGAGTGCGGAGGCGGCGGGGGCCTGGTCCCAGGAGTCGAGGGAGGGGTTGAGGGCGCTGGCGGCGAGGTCGGCGGCGGTGGCGACGGCGAGGGGCGGGCAGTGCAGGTGGGCGGCGCAGAGCGGGTCGGCGGGGTCGGCGGCGCCTTCGGCGAGGGCGTGCACGAGGACGCGCAGGGCGTCGGGGTCGCCGTGGTCGGGGAGGAGGTCGCCTGCCGCGGCACGGATCCGGGCGGCGACGGCGTCGGGGCCGCCGGCGGGCAGCGGGCCGCCGCGGGCGCGCCGTCCGCTGTCGAGTGCGCCGAGCACGGTGTCGAGCAGGGGCCGCAGGGCGCGGGTGCCGCCGGGACCGGAGGCGAGCGGGGCCGGCGGCGGGGGCGGGCTTTGCGGACGTCGTGAGGCTGGGTCCGGTCGTGGGGCTTGTGGGTCCGGCGAGGCTTGCGAACGTGCCGAGGCCTTTGCCTCCGGTGAGGCTTGCGGGCCTGCCGAGTCATGCGGGACTAGCGGACGTCGTGAGGCTGGATCCGGTCGTGAAGCTTGCGGGTCCGGTGAGACTTGCGAACGCGCCGAGGCCTTTGCCTCCGGTGAGGCTTGCGGGCGTGGCGCCTCTTGGGTGGTCGGCGGGGCCGCGGGTGAGGCTTGCGGGCCTGGCGGGGCTTCTGGGCCGGTCGGGGCTTCCGGGCCTTGCGGGCGTGGCGGGACCTGCGCCTCGTGCGAGCCTTGCGGACCTGCCGAGTATTGGAGGGCCGACGGGGCTTGAGGCTCCGGTGAAGCTTGCGGGCCCGCCGGGTCATGGGAGCGCGGCGGGACTTCCGGGCGTGGCAGGGCCTGTGCCTGCGCCGAGGCTTGCGGACCCGCCGGGTCATGGGGGCGCGGCGGTACTGGGGCTGCGGGCGGGTGCGGAGTACCCATGGGCTGTCCTCCGGGGTGCGCGGGGCGGGGCGCCCGGCTTGTCCGCCTGGAGTCCGTGGTGCCCGGAAAGTCCAACGACCGGAACCCGGAAGGGGTATTGCCGCGCGAGGAGCACGCGGGGCCCGGGCGGCAGGCGCTCGGCCGCGACGGCCGAGCGCCGGGCCCGCGGGGGCGCCGGGCCGTCCCTGGGGAACGCGACCCCCAAGCCCCTGAGTCCCTTACGCCCCCTAGACCCCAGCCACCCAGGCCCCCGGCGCTCCCGTCTCCACTCCCCCGGTCGCGCTCCGCCCCGAGGGGGTCAGGCGCGGAAGTCCGCCGTGTGGTCTTTCGCCCACTGGGCGAAGGTGCGGGCCGGGGTGCCGGTGATCTTCTCCACGGTGTCGGTGATCTCGGGGGTCGCGCCGACGGATTGGCGCAGGGTGTTCAGCAGGCCCTGCAACACGTGCGGCGGGACGTGCGGGAAGAGTTCGGGTCCGGCCTCCTCGGGCGGCACCTCGGTGAAGGTCAGTTCCCGGCCGAGGGCGTGGCCGATGGCCGCGACCTGGTCGGCGTTGCTGATGGCCTCGGGTCCGGTGAGGCGGTGGACAGCGCCCTCGTGGCCACCGTCCAGGAGGGCGCGTTCGGCGACGGCGGCGATGTCGTCCTCGTGGATGGGCGCGCTCCTGCCGTTCCCGAAGACTCCGCGGACGGTGTCCCCGGAGCGGATCTGCGCGGCCCACTGGAAGGCGTTGGTGGCGAAGGCGCCCGGGCGCAGGAACGTCCATTGCAGGCCGCTGTCGCGGACGGCCCGTTCCACGCCGGCGTGCATGACGTGGATGGGGTGGGTCTCGTCCGCGCCCTCGTGGATGATGGCGGAGGACAGGAACACCACGTGCCGCACGCCCGCCTCGCGCGCCGCCGCGAGGAACTCGGCGGTGCGGTCGCCGGCGGCCTGGACGTAGAGGAAGAGTCCGCTCGCCCCGGTGAACAGGGCGGCCGGGTCGTCCGGCTGGAACCGGACCACCTCGGCGTGCCCGGGCAGTCCGGCCCGCTGCGGGTCGCGGGTCAGTGCCCGCACGGGCCGGCCGGCGGCGGCGAGGCGCTCGACGAGGGCACGGCCGACGTTTCCGGTGGCGCCGGTGACTACGATCACGGTTTCCTCCGTGGCTCGGGCTGGTCTCGGGCTGATCGTCCTTCAGGCCTCCGAGCCTAGGAAGGACGATCAGCCTCCGCATCGTCGTCAGGGACCAGGTGCGTCGTACGTCCCGGGTCGTACGCCCCGGTCGTACGCCCCGGTCGTACGCCTCCGTCCGGCGCCGACGCCTGCGCCGGCTGCCGCGCCCACGCCCGCCTCCGCACCTTCCCTACGGCTGCGGCACCTGCGCCGGGGCCTGCGGCTCCCCCGTCTCCTGGGCCTGGCGGACGCGCAGCGCGCGGGCCAGGTCGTCGAGCTGGTCGGCGAGCCTGCGGCGCAGGGAGGGGATCGGGTCGCCGCCGGCCAGGCAGGCCTCGCCCAGGCGGAGGGTCTCGGCGTCGACGGCGTGCGCGGGGAAGGCCCAGCGGGCGGCGGCGTCGGCGATGGCGGGGCCGCGGCGGGCGGCCACGGCGACGGCGTCCTCGTAGTAGCGCGGTACGTACTCCTGTACGAGGTCAGCCTGTTCGGGCTGCCAGAAGCCCCTGGCGGTGGCCGTGAACAGGTAGTTGGACAGGTCGTCGGAGGTGAACATGGCGTGCCAGGCGGCGCGTTTGGCGTCCGGGTCGGGCAGGGCGGCGCGGCAGCGGGCGGCGCCTTCCTGGCCGGTGGCGGAGGGGTCGCGGTCCAGTTCGGCGGCGATGGCGGCCTCGTCGGTGGCGCCGAGGACGGCGAGCCGGGCGAGGATGCGCCAGCGCAGTTCGGGGTCGAGTTCGGGGCCGCCGGGGACGGTGCCGTCGGCGAGCCAGGCGGCGATGGTGTCGGGGTGGGCGGCGACGTCGATGAAGTGGCGTACGGCGATCAGGCGCAGGCCGGGGTTGTCGCCGTCCTCGGTGCGGCGGATGAGGTCGCGGCACAGGCCGGTGAGGGTGGCGAGCGCGGCGGGCCGCCGGCCGGGGGCGAGGTAGCGGTCGGCGATGTGGGTGCGGGCGAAGGCGAGGACGGCTTCGGCGAGGGCGAGGTCGCTCTCGTGGGGCAGGTGGGTGCGCGCGGTGTCGAGGTAGGTGGCGGCGGCCAGTTCGCCGTCGCGGACGGCGTCGCGCAGGGCGTTCCAGACGACGGCGCGGGTGAGCGGGTCGGGCAGTGCGGACAGGCCTTCGCGGACGGCGCGGAAGGATTCGGGCTCGAAGCGGATCTTGGCGTAGGTGAGGTCGCCGTCGTTGAGGACGAGCAGGGCGGGGCGTTTGCCGATGGGGTGGGGCCCGGTGTGCGGGATGTCGAGGGGGAGGCGGGTGCGCAGGGTGAGGCGTCCCTCGTCGGTGAGGTCCTGGTCGTAGAGGCCTGCGGTGATGTGGTGGGGGCGGCTGCCGTGGTGGTCGACGGTGAGGGTGCAGGTGCCGTCGGCGGCCGGGGCGACGCGGGGGGTGAGGGTGTCGACGCCGGTGGTGCGCAGCCAGGCCTGGGCCCAGGCGTGGACGTCGCGGTCGGTGGCGGAGGCGAGGGAGTCGATGAAGTCGGCGAGGGTGGCGTTGGCGAACTTGTGCCGTGCGAAGTGGGTGTTGATGCCGGCGAGGAAGTCCTTCTCGCCGAGCCAGGCGACGAGCTGGCGCAGTGCGGAGGCGCCCTTGGCGTAGGAGATGCCGTCGAAGTTGAGGAGGGCGGAGGCGGTGTCCTCGACGTTCTCGGGGGCGACGGGGTGGGTGGAGGGGCGCTGGTCGGCGTCGTAGCCCCAGGATTTGCGGGAGAGGCCGAACTCGGTCCAGGTGCCGGTGAAGCGGGTGGCTTCGGCGGTGGTCTGGTAGCCCATGTATTCGGCGAAGGACTCGTTCAGCCAGATGTCGTCCCACCACTTGAGGGTGACGAGGTCGCCGAACCACATGTGGGCCATTTCGTGGGCGATGACCATGGCGCGGGTCTGGCGTTCGGTGTCGGTGACGGCGGAGCGGTAGACGAACTCGTCGCGGAAGGTGACGAGTCCGGGGTTCTCCATGGCGCCGGCGTTGAATTCGGGGACGAAGGCCTGGTCGTAGGAGTCGAAGGGGTAGGGCTCGTCGAACTTCTCGTGGTAGCGGTCGAAGCAGGCGCGGGTGATGCCGAGGATCTCGTCGGCGTCGGCGTCGAGGTGGGGGGCGAGGGAGCGGCGGCAGTGGAGGCCGAAGGGCAGGCCGCGGTGTTCGGTGCGTACGGAGTGCCAGGGGCCGGCGGCTACGGCGACGAGGTAGGTGGAGACGGGCGGGGTGGTGGCGGCTTTCCAGGTGCCGTCGCCGGTGTGTTCGGTGATGCCGTTGGCGAGGACGGTCCAGCCGTCGGGGGCGGTGACGGTGAGGTCGAAGACGGCTTTGAGGTCGGGCTGGTCGAAGGCGGCGAAGACGCGCTGGACGTCTTCCATGAACAGCTGGGTGTAGACGTAGGTCTCGCCGTCGGAGGGGTCGGTGAAGCGGTGCATGCCCTCGCCGGTGCGGGAGTAGCGCATGAGGGCGTCGATGCGCAGTGTGTGCGCGCCGGGGGTGAGGCCGGTCAGGGGGAGGCGGTTGCCGGCGAGGGCGGTGGGGTCGAGGGGGTGTCCGTCGAGGGTGGCGGAGCGCAGTTCGGCGGGCTTCAGCTCGACGAAGGTGTCCGTGCTGCCTGTGCCGTCCGGACCGGTGCGTACGGTGAACCGGATCTCGGTGCGGGAGTCGAAGGTGTCCTCCCCGCCGGTCAGGTCGAGGTCGACGGTGTAGTGGTGGACGTCGAGGAGCTGGGCACGGGTCTGCGCTTCGTCGCGCGTGAGTACGGACATGGACGCCATGCTGCCTGATCGCGGGGGCGGGGCACGAGGGGGTCCGGGGGACGGGCTCGGGGAGGGGCGTCGCCGGGCTGTGCGGGGATGCGCCGGGGGTGCGCCGGGGGCGTGCGCGCCGGTGGGGGCCGGCGCGCGAGCAGGGCGTGCGGGGGCTCGGTCAGCTGGTGGTGGCGGGACGGTCGCCGGTGGAGTCCTCGGCGATGCGTTCGTGGTGGCGGATGACTTCGGCGATGATGAAGTTGAGGAACTTCTCGGCGAAGGCGGGGTCGAGTCTGGCGTCCTCGGCCAGGCCGCGCAGGCGGGCGATCTGGCGGGCCTCGCGGGCCGGGTCGGCGGGCGGGAGCTGGTGGGCGGCCTTGAGGTGGCCGACCTGCTGGGTGGCCTTGAAGCGTTCGGCGAGCATGTGGACGACGGCCGCGTCGATGTTGTCGATGCTGTCGCGCAGCCGTGCGAGTTCCTTGCGGACGGCGGGGTCGACGTCGCCGTTACCGGTGCTGCTGGTGGTCATGGGGGTCAACCCTACGGGGTGGGCGGGGCCGTGGCCGGGGGTGTCCGGTGGGCGGGCCGTTCAGGGGGGTGGGCCGTAGAGTGGGAAGGGGTTCAGGGCGTCTTTGGGGGTGCGGACGTGGCGGACGGCGGACCGGTCGAGCACGGCTTCCCGCATCTGGAGACGGTGCGTGCCGCGATCACGGCGCTGTACCGGCGGTTGTCGTACGAGAGGGTGCGGACGTTCGCGACGAGTGTGGCGCCGGTGGACGTGGCGTTCTGCGACAGTGACGATCTGCATCTGGGGGCGCAGCGGGTGGCCCGTGAGCTGGTGCGGCACTACGGGTTGCCGGACGCGCGGCTGATCGTGAGTTTCCGGGAGATGACGCATGCGGCGAACGTGGAGCTGACGGCGGGCCCGGAGTATTTCGTCGAGCTGAACGACCGGTTCCGTACGCATCGCAGGGACATCGGGGCGGCGCTGGCGCACGAGGTGATGCACGTCTGTCTGCACCGTCTGGACCTGTCGTTCCCGGGGACGCGGGACAACGAGATCCTGACCGACACGGCGGCGACGTACCTGGGGGCGGGCTGGCTGCTGCTGGACGCGTTCCGGGAGGACGGGGCGTCCTCGCAGAAGCTGGGCTATCTCACGCCGGAGGAGTTCGGTTACGTGCTGGGCAAGCGGGCGCTGGTCTTCGGGGAGGATCCTTCGACGTGGTTCACCAGTGCGCAGGGTTATGAGGCGTACGTCAAGGGTCTTGCGCGGGCGCGGGAGGACGGGCGGCAGCCGCCGCTGACGGCGGCGGGGTGGGCGGGGCGCCGCCGTTATGCGCGGGAGCGGCGGTACGCCCAGGAGCACGGCACGGTGTCGGGGGCGGCGGGTGTGCCGTACTCGTTCACGGCGGGTGGTTCCGGTCCGCTGCGGGTGTCGTTCCCGTGTCCGACGTGTCATCAGCGGATCAGGGTGCCGGTGCGGGGCAGGGTGCGGGCGCGGTGCGGGTTGTGCCGGACGGTGCTGGAGTGCGACACCTAGGGTCTGTCGTCCGGGATCGGGCGGGGCCGGGCGGAAGTCCTCCGAGGTCCTGGCGTGGCGTTCCGGTGGGCGGTGGTGATGTTCAGGTGACGATGCCCTGGGCGCGGGCCGCGGCCAGCCAGAGGGGGAATTCGGCGAGGAGGCTGTCGTAGAGCCGGGCGTCGGTGAGGCGCCGCGGGTCGCGGCCTGCGGGGAAGAAGCCGGCGTTGTCGACGGTCCTCTTGCCGGGTACGGCCAGGTCGTCGAGCCGGCGCAGGAAGTCGAACTGGTGGCTGCGGGCGTCGCCGAAGCCGACGAACTGCCAGAAGAGGGGGAGTTTCGCGGCCTTGCACAGGTGGCGTTCGGCGGCCGCCCTGCTGGTGGGGGCGCCGTCGGTCTGGAAGATCACCAGGGCCGGGTCGGTGGCGCCGCAGTCGAGGTAGTGGTCGATGACGGCGTCCATGGCGGCTTCGTAGTGGGTGCGGCCCATGTGGGCGAGGCCGGCGGCGATGCGCCGGATGCTGCCCCGGTGGTCGTCGAGGGAGATCTCGCTGACGGCGTCGACGTCGGTGGAGAAGAAGATCACGGGGACGCGTCCGTCGTCGTCCAGGTGGGCGGACAGGGACAGGACGCGGTCGGCGAGGGCCTGCACGCTGCCGTCGCGGTAGTAGGGGCGCATGGAGCCGGAGTGGTCGAGGACGAGGTACACGGCGGCCCGCTGTTCGTCGAGCCCGTGCTCGATGAGTGAGGTCTCGGCGCTCTTGTAGAGGCTGACCAGCGCGGGGGCGGTCTCCTCCACCTTGCTCAGACTGATCGCGGCCATCGCCTGCTCCTCCCCTGTCGTTCAGCAGGGGGACGCGGGAGCGCGGCGGATGGTTTCGGGACATGCGACGGCGCCTGCCCTGTTGTCCGGTCGGGGACGGGCGGGCAGGCGCCGGCACGGGGGGTCTGGGGGGAGATCCCCCCAGATGACCCGCCCGTACGCCGTTGTACGGGACGTCTTTGTGTGGTGGCCGCGGGTCAGACCGTCAGCGCGCGGTCCGTCGGGCGGATCGGGGCCGGCAGGTCGCTGGCACCGGTCAGGTACCGGTCGGCACCGCGGGCTGCCGAGCGGCCCTCGGCGATCGCCCACACGATGAGCGACTGGCCGCGGCCCGCGTCACCGGCGACGAACACTCCGGGCACGTTGGTCTGGAAGTCGGCGTCGCGGGCGATGTTACCGCGTTCGTCGAGTTCCAGGCCGAACTGGTCGACCATGCCGTTGGCGCGGTCGGTGCCGGTGAAGCCCATGGCGAGGGTGACCAGCTGCGCGGGGATCTTCCGCTCGGTGCCCGGCTTCTGGTGGAGCTTGCCGTCGGCGAACTCGACCTCGGCCAGGTGCAGCCACTGTACGTTGCCGTCCTCGTCGCCCTCGAAGTGGGTGGTGGAGGCGGAGTAGATCCGCTCGCCGCCCTCTTCGTGGGCCGAGGTGACCTTGTAGAGGACCGGGAAGGTCGGCCAGGGCTGGTGGGTCGGGTGCCGCTCGTCGTTCGGGCGGGGCATGATCTCCAGCTGGGTGACGGAGGCGGCGCCCTGGCGGTGGGCGGTGCCCACGCAGTCGGCGCCGGTGTCGCCGCCGCCGATGACGACGACGTGCTTGCCCTCGGCCGAGATCGGCGCGGTGACGTAGTCGCCTTCCTGGACCTTGTTGGACAGCGGCAGGTACTCCATGGCCTGGTGGATGCCGTTGAGTTCGCGGCCGGGCACGGGCAGGTCACGGGCGGTGGTGGCGCCGGCGGCGATGACGACGGCGTCGTAGCGCTTCTTCAGGTCCGTGGCCAGGATGTCGCGGCCGACCTCGACGCCGGTGCGGAAGCGGGTGCCTTCCGCGCGCATCTGCTCGATGCGGCGGTTGATGTGCCGCTTCTCCATCTTGAACTCGGGGATGCCGTACCGCAGGAGGCCTCCGATGCGGTCCGCGCGTTCGTAGACGGCGACGGTGTGGCCGGCCCGGGTGAGCTGCTGGGCGGCGGCGAGGCCGGCCGGGCCGGAGCCGATGACGGCGACGGTCTTGCCGGACAGGCGCTCGGGGATCTGCGGGGCGACGTCCCCGGTCTCCCACGCCTTGTCGATGATGGAGACCTCGACGTTCTTGATGGTGACCGGCTGCTGGTTGATGCCGAGCACGCACGCCGACTCGCAGGGGGCCGGGCAGAGGCGACCGGTGAACTCGGGGAAGTTGTTGGTCGCGTGCAGGCGTTCCTGGGCGGCGGCCCAGTCCTCGCGGTAGGCGTAGTCGTTCCACTCGGGGATGAGGTTTCCGAGCGGACAGCCGTTGTGGCAGAAGGGGATGCCGCAGTCCATGCACCGGCTGGCCTGCTTGGAGATGATCGGCAGCAGGGAGCCGGGGACGTAGACCTCGTTCCAGTCCTTCTTGCGCTCCTCGACGGGACGGGACGTGGCGACCTCGCGGCCGTGGTTCAAGAAGCCCTTCGGGTCAGCCATTGATCGCCGCCTCCATCATCTTCTCGGTGATCTCGGTCTCGGACAGACCGGCTCGCTCGGCGGCGTCCTTGGCGGCGAGCACTGCCTTGTACGTACGGGGGATGATCTTGCTGAAGCGGTCGGCGGAGGCGGACCAGTCGGCGAGCAGCTTCTCGGCGACGGTGGAGCCGGTCTCCTCGGCGTGGCGGCGCACGACGTCGTGCAGCCACTGCCGGTCCGTGTCGTCCAGGGCCTCGACGGCGTCGAGGTTGCCGGCGTTGACGTGGTCGCGGTCCAGGTCGATCACGTAGGCGATGCCGCCGGACATGCCGGCCGCGAAGTTGCGCCCGGTCTCGCCGAGGACGACGGCGTGGCCGCCGGTCATGTACTCGCAGCCGTGGTCGCCCACGCCCTCGGAGACGACGAGGGCGCCGGAGTTGCGGACGCAGAACCGTTCGCCGGTGCGGCCGCGCAGGAACATCTCGCCGCCGGTGGCGCCGTAGGCGAGGGTGTTGCCGGCGATGACGCTGTACTCGGCGAGGTGGTCGGCGGCGCGGTCGGGGCGGACGACGATGCGGCCGCCGGACAGGCCCTTGCCGACGTAGTCGTTGGCGTCGCCCTCCAGGCGCAGGGTGATGCCGCGCGGGAGGAAGGCGCCGAAGGACTGGCCGGCGGAGCCGGTGAAGGTGATGTCGATGGTGTCGTCGGGCAGGCCGGCGCCGCCGAACTTCTTCGTCACCTCGTGGCCGAGCATGGTGCCGACGGTGCGGTTGATGTTGCGGATGGCGACCTGGGCGCGCACCGGCTGGGCCTCGGTGGCGCCGGGTGCGGCGAGGGCGTCGGCGGCGAGCTTGATCAGCTCGTTGTCGAGTGCCTTCTCCAGGCCGTGGTCCTGGGTGATCACCTGGTGGCGGGCGGCGCCTTCGGGCAGCTCGGGCACGTGGAAGAGCGGTGCCAGGTCGAGGCCCTGCGCCTTCCAGTGGTCGACGGCGCGGGTGACGTCGAGGATCTCGGCGTGGCCGACGGCCTCCTCGATGGAGCGGAAGCCGAGTTCGGCGAGGAGTTCGCGGACCTCCTCGGCGATGAACTTGAAGAAGTTCACCACGTACTCGGCCTTGCCGGCGAAGCGGTCGCGCAGCACCGGGTTCTGGGTGGCGATGCCGACGGGGCAGGTGTCGAGGTGGCAGACGCGCATCATGACGCAGCCGGAGACGACGAGCGGGGCGGTGGCGAAGCCGAACTCCTCGGCGCCGAGCAGGGCGGCGATGACGACGTCGCGGCCGGTCTTGAGCTGGCCGTCGGTCTGCACGACGATCCGGTCGCGCAGCCCGTTGAGGAGCAGGGTCTGCTGGGTCTCGGCCAGGCCCAGTTCCCAGGGGCCGCCCGCGTGCTTGAGGCTCGTCAGGGGCGAGGCACCCGTGCCGCCGTCGTGACCGGAGATGAGCACGACGTCCGCGTGGGCCTTGGACACGCCGGCCGCGACCGTGCCGACGCCGACCTCGGAGACCAGCTTCACGTGGATGCGGGCGGCCGGGTTGGCGTTCTTCAGGTCGTGGATGAGCTGGGCGAGGTCCTCGATGGAGTAGATGTCGTGGTGCGGCGGCGGGGAGATCAGGCCGACGCCCGGCGTGGAGTGCCGGGTCTTCGCCACCCACGGGTAGACCTTGTGGCCGGGCAGCTGGCCGCCCTCGCCGGGCTTGGCGCCCTGGGCCATCTTGATCTGGATGTCGTCGGAGTTGACCAGGTACTCGCTGGTGACGCCGAAGCGGCCGGAGGCGACCTGCTTGATCGCGGAGCGGCGCGCCGGGTCGTACAGGCGGTCGGCGTCCTCGCCGCCCTCACCGGTGTTGGACTTGCCGCCCAGCTGGTTCATGGCGATGGCGAGGGTCTCGTGCGCCTCCTTGGAGATGGAGCCGTACGACATGGCGCCGGTGGAGAAGCGCTTGACGATCTCGGAGACCGGCTCGACCTCGTCGACGGGGATCGGGGCGCGGTCGGAGGTGAAGCCGAACAGGCCGCGCAGCGTCATCAGGCGCTCGGACTGCTCGTTCACGCGGTCGGTGTACTTCTTGAAGATGTCGTAGCGGCCCGAGCGCGTGGAGTGCTGGAGGCGGAAGACGGTCTCCGGGTCGAACAGGTGCGGTTCGCCCTCGCGGCGCCACTGGTACTCGCCGCCGATGTCCAGGGCGCGGTGCGCCGGGGCGATGCCGGAGACGGGGTAGGCCTTGGCGTGGCGTGCGGCGACCTCCTGGGCGATGACGTCGATGCCGACGCCGCCGATCTTGGTGGTGGTGCCGTCGAAGTACTTCTCGACGAAGGCGTCGTCCAGGCCGACGGCCTCGAAGACCTGGGCGCCGCGGTAGGAGGCGACCGTGGAGATGCCCATCTTGGACATGACCTTCAGGACGCCCTTGCCGAGGGCGTAGATCAGGTTGCGGATGGCCTTCTCGGGCTCGATGCCCGGCAGGAAGGTGCCGGCGCGGACCAGGTCCTCGACGGACTCCATCGCCAGGTAGGGGTTGACGGCGGCGGCGCCGTAGCCGATGAGCAGGGCGACGTGGTGGACCTCGCGGACGTCGCCGGCCTCGACGAGCAGGCCCACGTGGGTGCGCTGCTTGGTGCGGATGAGGTGGTGGTGGACGGCCGCGGTGAGCAGCAGCGAGGGGATCGGCGCGTGCTCGGCGTCGGAGTGCCGGTCGGAGAGGACGATCAGGCGGGCGCCGTTGTCGATGGCGGCGTCGGCCTCGGCGCAGATCTCCTCGATCCGCGCGGCCAGCGCCTGGCCGCCGCCGGAGACCCGGTACAGGCCGGAGAGGGTGGCGGCCTTGAAGCCGGGCATGTCGCCGTCGGCGTTGATGTGGATGAGCTTGGCCAGCTCGTCGTTGTCGATCACCGGGAAGGGCAGGACGACGCTGCGGCAGGAGGCCGCGGTGGGGTCCAGGAGGTTGCCCTGGGGCCCCAGCGAGGAGCGCAGGGAGGTGACGAGTTCTTCGCGGATGGCGTCCAGCGGCGGGTTGGTGACCTGTGCGAACAGCTGGGTGAAGTAGTCGAAGAGCAGGCGGGGCCGCTCGGAGAGGGCCGCGATGGGGCTGTCGGTGCCCATGGAGCCGATCGGCTCGGCGCCGGTCTTGGCCATCGGGGCGAGGATGACGCGCAGCTCTTCCTCGGTGTAGCCGAAGGTCTGCTGGCGGCGGGTGACCGAGGCGTGGGTGTGGACGATGTGCTCGCGCTCCGGCAGGTCGCTCAGCTCGATCTCGCCGGCCTGCAGCCACTCGGCGTACGGCTGTTCGGCGGCGAGGGACGCCTTGATCTCGTCGTCCTCGATGATGCGGTGCTGGGCGGTGTCGACGAGGAACATGCGGCCGGGCTGCAGGCGGCCCTTGCGGACGACCTTGGCGGGGTCGATGTCGAGGACGCCGACCTCGGAGCCGAGGACGACGAGGCCGTCGTCGGTGACCCAGTAGCGGCCGGGGCGCAGGCCGTTGCGGTCGAGGACGGCGCCGACCTGGGTGCCGTCGGTGAAGGTGACGCAGGCCGGGCCGTCCCAGGGCTCCATCATCGTGGAGTGGTACTCGTAGAACGCGCGGCGGGCCGAGTCCTTGATGTTCATGGACTCGTGGTTCTCCCACGCCTCCGGGATCATCATCAGCACGGAGTGCGGCAGCGAGCGTCCGCCGAGGTGCAGGAGTTCCAGGACCTCGTCGAAGGAGGCGGAGTCGGAGGCGTCCGGGGTGCAGATCGGGAAGATCCGCTCCAGGTTCCCGTCGCCGCCGAACAGCTGCGAGGCGAGCTGGGACTCGCGGGCGCGCATCCAGTTGCGGTTGCCCTTGACGGTGTTGATCTCGCCGTTGTGGGCGACGAACCGGTAGGGGTGGGCGAGCGGCCAGCTCGGGAAGGTGTTCGTGGAGAACCGGGAGTGCACGAGCGCGATCGCGGAGGCGAAGCGGCGGTCGGACAGGTCCGGGAAGAAGGGCTCGAGCTGGCCGGTGGTCAGCATGCCCTTGTAGACGATGGTGCGCGCGGACAGCGAGGGGAAGTAGACGCCCGCCTCGCGCTCGGCGCGCTTGCGCAGCACGAACGCCTTGCGGTCCAGGGCGATGCCCTCGCTCACGCCGTCGCCGACGAACAGCTGGCGGAAGGCGGGCATGGTGGAGCGGGCGGTGGTGCCGAGCAGCGCGGGGGCCACGGGGACCTCACGCCAGCCGAGGACGGTCAGGCCCTCCTCGGCGGCGATCGTCTCCGTGCGCGAGACGGCGTCCTCGGTGCCTTCCTCGGGCAGGAAGGCGATGCCGACGGCGTAGGCACCGGCGGCGGGCAGTTCGAATCCGGCCACCTCGCGCAGGAACGCGTCGGGCACCTGGGAGAGGATGCCGGCGCCGTCACCCGAGTCGGGCTCGGAGCCGGTGGCGCCGCGGTGCTCCAGGTTGCGCAGAACCGTGAGCGCCTGCTCGACCAGCGCATGGCTCGCCTCGCCGGTGAGGGTGGCCACGAATCCGACGCCGCAGGCGTCGTGCTCGTCGCGGGGGTCGTACATACCCTGCGCAGCAGGGCGAGCATCCATGAACGACCAGTTCTGGCCATTCGCGGAGTGCTGGGACGGCTGGCGCGGCGTACGCATCGGCTCTCCCGTCGTCGTCATCTGGCATGTGCTGGTGCCGAGGGACGACGTTGGCCCTCTGCGTGAAGTGCGAAATTTCGTGCAGGTTACATGATGGAGCGGTTCTCGGGAACCGGATACTCCGTTCCAGCATGCGGACACCGCGGGGTCGGCGGCGGGGGGTTTCCGCGCCCGGCGGTGGGGGTCTGTGCGGGGACCGGCGGAGGCCGGAATCGTTCGGATCCCTGGCCCTCGGCCGGGGCCCGGAAGGCGGGGTGGGCGGCGTCGCCCCCAGCCCCAGGGGTGCGCGGCGGGCCTCATTGCCCACAGTGCTTACGGCTCATGCCCCGCGGTCATACGGTCGAAACCAGCGGGTAACGGCTTACTTATGCGGTCCCTTGCATAAGTTCCAGTCACGTCATCCTACGGCCGTTCCGAACAGGGTGCCCAGGACGTACGTCACACCGGCGGCGGCACCACCCAGGACAAGCTGCCGCAAACCGCTGTACCACCAGGTGCGTGCGGTCACCCTGGCCACCACCGCGCCACAGGCGAAGAGGCCGGTCAGGGCGAGCAGCACGGCGGGCCACAGCGCACTGGCACCCAGCAGGTAGGGCAGCAGCGGCAGCAGCGCGCCCAGAGCGAAGGAGCCGAACGAGGAGACGGCCGCGACCAGCGGCGAGGGCAGGTCGCCGGGGTCGATGCCCAGCTCCTCGCGGGCGTGGATCTCCAGGGCCTGCTCCGGGTCCCTGGACAGCTGGCGGGCCACCTCCCGCGCCAGCTCGGGCTCGACGCCCCGCGCCGCGTACAGGGCGGCCAGCTCGTCCTCCTCGTCCTGCGGGTGCTTGCGCAGCTCGCGCCGCTCGACGTCCAGCTCGGCCTCGACCAGCTCCCGCTGGGAGGCGACGGAGGTGTACTCACCGGCCGCCATGGAGAAGGCGCCGGCGGCCAGGCCGGCGAGGCCGGTGAGGACGATGGTCTCCCGGCTGACGGCACCGCCCGCGACACCGGTCATCAGGGCGAGGTTGGAGACCAGGCCGTCCATCGCGCCGAAGACCGCCGGGCGCAGCCAGCCGCCGTTCACGTCACGGTGCGTGTGGTTGTCGCGGTGCGCCTCGTGCAGGGTCGCTTCGGTGTCGAGGATGGCCATGAGAGTCCCCCAGGAGCTTAGGCAAGGCTTGCTTTTGGACTGGTTCTACTTTTTGACAACCCTGAATCTACGCCGGAAATTTCGCTGCCGCCAGCAAGGAAAGGCTGAGCTAACCTGGGGCTTTACCGTTCTTTGCTCATCCGTGCATTAGTACGCACAAATGTCGTACGGGTGATGCTGAGGCGGTTGAGGCTGCGTCGGGGCCGGGACCGGGGACAGTTCCGCAGAGGAGCCCGCCGGAACCGCCGGTCCGGTCGCCCGCCGAGACCGCCGGCCTTCCGGGGCCGACGTGGACGTACCCGCGTCCGCGAGGCCGCGGGAGTCGTGCGGCCCGGTGGGCCCGCGAGGGCGCGGGTGCGTCGGCGTTCCGCGCGGGGCGCCGGGATCCGTGAAGGCCGCCGGGGCCCACCGGGACCGCCTGGCGTCCGCGCGGGGCGCCGGTGCGCCGCCGGGGTCCGCAGCGGGACCGGCCGCGTCCCGCGTGTGCCGCTGGGGACCGCACGGGACCGGCCGCGTCCCGCGCGGGTCACCGGCGGTGCTCTGGAGAGGAGAGTCCGCGATGGCATCGACCGCCTGCGCCGCACCGGCCCGCCTGCGGGACCGCGCGCGGGGCGCACTGCTCGGCCTGGCCGTCGGGGACGCGCTCGGCGCGCCCGCCGAGAACCTGAGACCCTCCGAGATCCGCGCCCGCTGGGGCCGCGTCACCGGCTACGTCACCGACCACCCGGCCGGCACCGACGACACCGAGTACGCCCTCTTCTCCGGCCTGCTGCTCGCCCGGCACGGCGCCGCCCTCACCCCCGCCGACGTGGAAGCGGCCTGGCACGAGCACATCACCGTCCGCGCCGAGGCGCCCTTCCGCGGCGCGGGCTTCAGCGAGCGGGGCACCCTGGAGAACCTGCGCCGGGGCCTGGCCGCGCCGGTCTCCGCACAGCACCGGCACGCCTGGAGCGACGGGCTGGCCATGCGGGCGGCGCCCTTCGGCGTGTTCGCCGCCGGACGCCCCGCCGAGGCGGCCCGCCTGGTGGCCGTCGACGGCTCCGTCAGCCACGAGGGCGAGGGCATCCACGGCGGCCGGGCCGTTGCGGCCGCCGTCGCCGCGGCCATGGCGGGCGCGCCGCCGGTCGCGGTCGTGGCCGCCGCGCTCGCCGTCGTCCCCGACGACTCCTGGACGGCCCGCTCGCTGCGCCGCGCCACGGCCGCCGCCCACCGCGGCGAACGCGCGGTCCGCTCGGCCGTCGTCATCGCCGGCTACCCGTGGTCCGACCTCGCCCCCGAGGCGGTCGCCCTCGCCTTCGGCGCGTACGCCGCCGCCGACGGGGACTTCCGCGACGCCGTGCTGACCGCCGTCAACATGGGCCGCGACGCCGACACCACGGCCGCGGTCGCGGGCGCCCTGGCCGGCGCGACCCAGGGGATGGCCGCCATCCCGGAGGAATGGGCGGCCCCCATCGGCCCGGCCCGGGGCAGCTGCCTGCCGTCGGTGGCCGGGCGGCACGTACTGGAGGTGGCCGACCTGCTGCTGACCCGGGCCGCCGCGGCCCCACACCCGGCCTCCCCCGCCCACCCGGCCGCGGGCCCGCCCGTACGGGACGACACGCCGGCTCCCCCGCCTCCCGGCACCCCCGCGCCCCTGACCACGACCGCAACCGCCCCCGTACCCGCGACGACCGCCGCCGCTGCCCCCGTACCCACGCCGGCGACCGCCTCCGCCACCGCCTCCGCCCCCCTCGCAACGAGCGCCCCCTGCCCCACCGCCGTATCCCCGGCCACGACCGCCCCCGCCGCCACCGCGGCGCCGGACGTCCCGCCGGCTCCCGCCCGCCCCGACGCCGCCGGGCGCCCCGGCCCCCCGGTGACCGGTCAGGCCGGACCCTTTGGCGAGCGCCGCCCGGACCCGGTCCTTCCCGCACCGGCGCTCGCCGGCGCGGCAGCGACGGCCGCGGCCCCGCCCACCCCCGTGTGTCCCCACGCCTCCTCCCCCGCCGGCGCCGGCGCCGGCGCGCACCGCCGCGGTGACGCACGACCGGCCGGCACACCCCGGCCCGACGATCCCGCCGGTCCCCCTCCGGAGCCCCGCTCCGACCCCGGACCCGACCCCACCGCCTACGTCCTCACCTGCGACGACGGCGAGGCCGGGCGGTGAGCGGGCACCGGCGGGTCGAAGGACTGCTGCTGGGGCTGGCGGCGGGGGACGCCGCCGGGTGGCCGGCCGCGCGGCACCGGGCCGCCCGCATGCCGCAGTGGACCCGGCGGCTCACCCGCGAGCTGGACGCCTTCGCCGAGGAGAACGCGACCACCACGCTGCCCGTCCCCGTCGCCCTGAACCAGTCCCCCGAGCCACTGCGCCTGGGCCCCTCCGACGACGCCGAGTGGGCGGCGTTCGCGGCGGAGGCGGTGCTGCGGGCCGGGGACGACGGCGCGCTCGGCGACCTGAGCCGGGAGCGCCGGATGCGGGCCGCGATCGACCTCACCTGGAACGCCGTGGCGAGCGAGGTCGCGGCGGCGGCCGAACGCGCCGCCGAGATCGAGTCCGCGGTGCTGCCCCTGCGGGCCCGCATCTCCGTCCGGGCGGGCCTCGGCAACCTCGCCACCGGCCTGCGCCCGCCCGCCACCGGCCACGACAACCCGCACTACTTCGACGACGCGGCCTGCGTACGGGCCTGCGCGCTGGCCGTCGCCCACCCGGGAGACCCCCGGGCCGCCGCCGGCCTCGCCGAGTTCGACGCCCGCTACACCCAGGACGGCGACGGCGTGCACGGCGCCCGCGCGATGGCGGCGGCGCTCGCCCTGGCCCTGGCCGGAGCCGGGGTCGGCGCCTGCGTCTCGGCAGCCCTCGCCGAGCTGCCCGAGGGCACCGAGATCGGCCGCAACGCGCGGCACGCGCTGGCGCTGACGGCCGACTGCGAGGACGCGTTCGAGCTGGTGCCGCTGCTGGAGCACCAGATCGTCGACCACGTCTACAGCTACGGCGTCGCCGCCGCCGAGACCGTACCGGTCGCACTCGCCCTGGCCACCGCGGCGGACGGCCGTCTCGCGCGGGCGCTGCCCGCCGCCGCCTGCCTGTCCCGGGTCGCGGACTCCGCGCCCGCCCTGACGGGCGCGCTCACCGGCGCGCTGGGCGGCGGCGCGGCGGTCCCCCCGTCCTGGCGCGACGCCTGCCGCACCCTGGCCGGCTGCGTACTGCCCCGCCTCACCGGCACCGACCTGGTGGAACTCGCCGGACTCCTGGAAGCCGCGCAGCCGGCCCCGCCAGGAGGATGATTCGGGGCATGACGCCCAGAGGAGAAGAAACCATCGGACCGGGTGCGAGTCTGGACGAACGGATCACCGGCGCCCTGGTCGGCGCGGCCGTCGGCGACGCGCTCGGCGGTCCCGTCGAGGGCTACTCCCCCGATCAGATCGTGGAGCGCCACGGCGGCCGGGTCCACGGCATCGTCGGCCCCTGGAACGGCGACGAGTGGCGCACCGCCCGCCCGATCGCGCCGTACCACAAGGGGGACGGCCACGTCACCGACGACACCCTGATGACGCACGCGCTGGTGCGGGTGTACGCGCAGGTCCGCGACCACCTCGACGCCTACGCCGTCGCGGACCGTCTCGTCCCCGACCTGATGACCGAGCCGCGCTGGATCCCGGAGCTGGAGGCGGAGGCCCTGCCGCTGCACCGCGTCTTCCTGGCCGAGAAGTGGCTCGTGGCGCGCTTGCACTACGGCCACGTCGACCCGCGGGAGGCGGGCACCGGCAACATCGTCAACTGCGGTGCCGCGATGTACATGGCCCCGGTCGGCCTGGTCAACGCGGCCGACCCCCGGGCCGCGTACGCCGAGGCCCTGGACGTCGCGGGCGCCCACCAGTCGTCGTACGGGCGGGAGGCGGCGGGCGTGCTCGCGGCCGGGGTGGCCGCGGCCTGCGCGCCGGGGGCCACCCCCGACTCGGTCGTGACGGCCTGTCTGTCCCTGGCCAAGGACGGCACCCGGGCGGCGATCGAGGACGTGTGCGAAGCGGCCCGCGACCACACCGATTTCGAGTCGGCGCTGGGCCCGCTGCGGGCGGCCGTCGCCCCGTACGACACGGTCGGCCCGGACTACCGCAGCCCCTCGCTCGGCGCCCGCCGCCCCTCCCGGCTGCACGCGATCGAGGAACTGCCCGTCGCGCTGGGGATGCTGCTGGTGGCGGGCGGCGACTACCGGCGGGCCGTCCTCGGCGCGGTGAACTACGGCCGTGACTGCGACTCCATCGCGACGATGGCCGGGGCGCTGGCGGGAGCGCTCGGCTCGCCGGTGCCGCAGGACTGGGCGAAGACGGTGGCCGAGGCCAGCCGGCTGGACCTGTGGGAGCCCGCGCGCACGCTGGCCGCGGTGGCCCGGGAGGTCTTCGAGAAGGACGTACGACGACGGCGGGCGCACGAACGGGCGTTCGCCGGGATGGGAGGTCCGGGATGCTCCGCCTGACCTGGGTCCAGCCGGAGGACCTGCTGGGCCACGAGCTGCGCCAGGCGGTGCAGGACGGCCGCGAGCCCTCCGCGGTCGCCGCCCGGTGGCGGGCCGCGGGCGGCTTCGACGCCCCGGTCCGGTCCGGCGCCTCGCCGCAGCCGGCCTCCCGCTACCTCCGCCTGCTGGCCGAGGACCTCCTGGACGAACTGGCCGAACTGCCGAGCCGGTTCGCGGAGGCGGAACCCACCGGCCTCGCGGAGATCAGGGTCCTGTGCCCCGACTGGCCCGCCCGGCAGAGCGGAGCCGGGCAGGGCAGGACCCCGGAAGGAGGAGCCGGGGAGAGCAGGATCCCGGAGAGGGCGGCCGGAAGGGACGGAGCCGGGGGCCGGCCGGCCGTGCCCGCCCCGGACCGCTTCGAAGCCGCCTGGCTGGGCCGGGCCGCGGGCTGCCTGCTGGGCAAACCCGTGGAGAAACTCCCCCTCGACGGCATCCGCCGGCTGGCCCGCGCCACCGGCAACTGGCCGCTCAGCACCTGGTTCACCGCCCGGGGCGTGCCCGAGGACCTGGCGGCCGCCCACCCCTGGAACCGCCGCTCGGCGGGCACCTGCCTGGCCGAGAACATCGACGGCATGCCCGAGGACGACGACCTCGACCACCCACTGCTGGCGCTGCTCCTCCTGCGCCGCCACGGCCGCGGCTTCACCACCGCCGACCTGGCCCGCCTCTGGCTGGACGAACTGCCCGCGGGCCGCACCTTCACCGCCGAACGCGTCGCCTACCGCAACCTCCTGCTCGGCATCGAACCACCGCGCACCGCCCGCCACCGCAACCCGTTCCGCGAGTGGATCGGCGCCCTCATCCGCGCCGACGCGCACGGCTGGACCAACCCGGGCGATCCGGCCGCCGCGGCCGGACAGGCGTACCGCGACGCCGTCCTCAGCCACACCGCGAACGGCGTCTACGCCGCCATGTTCGCCGCCGCCGTGATCGCCGCCGCGGCGACCGGCACCCATGACGTGCACGCCTGCCTGGCCACCGGGCTGAAGGTCGTACCGCCCGGCTCCCGGCTCGCCCGCGCGGTCCGCCACGCGGTCCGACTCGCCGCCGCGCACGAGGACTTCGACACGGTCGTGGACGAACTGCACGCCGCGCACGCCGGATACCACTGGGTGCACGCCGTGCCGAACACCGCCCTGATCGCCGCCGCCCTCACCCACGCCGACGGCGACTTCACGGCCTCCATCTGCCGGGTGGTGTCGGGCGGCTGGGACACCGACTCCAACGGCGCCACCGCCGGATCCGTCGCCGGTCTCCTCGCCGGCTCGCCCGCCGCGCTCCCCGACCGGTGGACCGCGCCGCTCAAGAACCGGCTCGCCACGACCGTCGGCGACTTCGACGGCACCGGCTTCGACGCCCTGGCCCGCCTCACCCACCAGGAGGCGTCCCGCCCATGACCCCGCACCCGCACGGCCCGGCCCCCGGCCCGTACGCACACGGCCCCGCGCCAGGCCCGCACACCCAGGGCTCCACTCCCGGCCCGCACGCGCAGGATCCTTCCACCGATCCGCACGCGCACGCCCCCGCGCCGGGCCCGGACGCGCCGCAGGCCGCGCCGCCGCTCGCCGGGCTGCGGGTCCTGGACCTGGCCACCCTGTTCGCCGGGCCGATCGCCGCCATGATGCTCGGTGACTTCGGTGCCGAGGTCATCAAGGTCGAGCACCCGGCCCGGCCCGACCCCGCCCGGGGCCACGGTCCGTCGAAGAACGGCGTCGGGCTGTGGTGGAAGCTCCTCGGCCGCAACAAGCGCGCCATCACCCTGGACCTGTCCCGGCCCGGCGGCCGCGCCACCCTGCTCAGGCTGGCCGCGACCGCCGACGTGATCGTGGAGAACTTCCGCCCCGGCACCCTGGAGCGGTGGGAACTGGGCTGGCCGGAACTGTCCGCGGCCAACCCGCGCCTGGTCCTCGCCCGGGTCACCGGCTTCGGCCAGTTCGGCCCGTACGCCTCCCGGCCCGGGTTCGGCACCCTCGCGGAGGCGATGAGCGGCTTCGCCGCGATCACCGGCGAGCCCGACGCACCGCCGACCCTGCCGCCCTTCGGGCTCGCCGACTCGATCGCGGGCCTGGCCACGGCGTACGCCGTGATGACCGCCCTCGCCGCCCGGGAACGCACCGGAGCGGGACAGATCGTCGACATGGCGATCATCGAACCCATCCTGACCGTCCTCGGGCCGCAGCCCCTCTGGTACGACCAGCTCGGCTACGTCCAGCCCCGCACCGGCAACCGCACCCAGAACAACGCCCCGCGCAACACCTACCGCACCGCGGACGGCACCTGGGTCGCCGTGTCCGCCTCGGCGCAGTCGGTGGCGGAACGCGTGCTGCGGCTGGTGGGGCGCCCCGAGCTGATCGGCGAACCGTGGTTCGCGACCGGCGCCGGGCGGGCGGCCCACGCCGACGTCCTCGACGAGGCGGTCGGCGGCTGGATCGCCCGGCACACCCGCACCGAGGTCATGGCCGCCTTCGAGAAGGCCCAGGCGGCGATCGCCCCGATCCAGGACGTCCGGGACGTGGTCGCGGACCCGCAGTACCAGGCCCTGGGCAGCCTGACCACGCTGTACGACCCGGAGCTGGGCCGGATGCGGATGCAGAACGTCCTCTTCCGGCTGTCCGCCACTCCGGGCGCGATCCGCTGGGCGGGCCGCCCGCACGGCGCGGACACCGAGGCGGTGCTGACCGAACTCGGTCTGACCCCCGAGGAGCTGGCGGCGCTGCGCGCGGAGGGCGCCCTGTGACGGCCACCGCTCCCTTCCCGCTCACCTGGCTCTACGTCCCCGGCGACCGCCCGCACGTCGTGACCAAGGCCCTCGCCTCCGGCGCGGACGTGGTAGTGATCGACCTGGAGGACGCGGTCGCGCCGGACCGCAAGGAGTACGCCCGTGCCGCCACGGCCGAACTCCTGACGGAACCGCCGCCGGTCCCGGTCCACGTGCGCGTCAACGCGCTGGACGGACCGCTGGTGGCGGCGGACCTCGCGGCCGTGGTCCCGCGCGTGGGTCTGGCCGGACTGCGGCTGCCGAAGGTGACGTCGGCCGGGCAGGTGATCCGGATCGCGGAGCGCACGGAGCCCGGCGGCTCCCGGGTGCGGCTCGCGGGGTGCGCGGCGCACGGGGGGCGCGGCGCGCACCGGGAGGGCGGCGGGGGCGGGCACGGGGGCGAGGAGGCCGTGGAGCCGGCCGGGACGCGCGGGCGCGACGGGGCCGGGGCGAGCCGGTGCGCGGCCCGGGGACAGGGACCCTGCCGGACCCCGGCGACCGGAACATGCGGGTGTGCCGCGGACGGGGAGCGGGGGCCGGCCTCCGGGTCCGGGTACCCCCTGCCGGGAGAGTCCTCCGGGGCCGGGCACGCCCTGTCCGGAGAGGCGGTCCACGGCTCGGGACCGCCGCTGTACGCCCTGCTGGAGAACGCCCTTGCCGTCGAGCAGGCCTATGCCATCGCCTCCGCGCACCCGTCCCTGCGGGGTGTCTCGATCGGCGAGGCCGATCTCCGCGCCGACCTCGGAGTGCGCCAGGACGCCGGTCTCGACTGGTGCCGTGCGCGGGTCGTCGTGGCGGCCCGTGCGGCGGGACTCGCCCCGCCCGCCCAGTCCGTCCACCCCGACATCCGTGACCTGGAGGGACTGGCGGCCTCCTGCGCGCACGGCCGCGCCCTGGGGTTCCTCGGCCGGGCGGCCATCCACCCCCGGCAGTTGCCGATCATCGAACGCGCCTACCTGCCGACCGACCGCGAGCTGGAGGAGGCCGAGACGGTCGTCAAGGCGGCCACCGTGGACCGGGGCGCCCACGCCCTGCCCGACGGCCGATTCATCGACGCGGCGGTGGTCGCGGCGGCCCGGCGGACCCTGGCGCTGGCCCGCAGGTACTGACCCCGCACGCGTGGAGGGCGCCTCCCGGACCGGGGGCGCCCTCCACGCACGTACGACCGCCCGCGGTCAGCCCTTCTTGGCCGAGCCCGCCTCGTCCTTCACACCGGCCGCCTCCGAGGCGCCGCCGCCGGTGCCGGCGTCGTCCCCGTCACCGGGAGCCGCATCGGTGGCCTTGGTGCCGGTGACCTTGGTGCCGGCAGTCTCGGTGGCGCTCGCCTTGGTGACGCTCACCTTCGGGGCGTCCGCCTTGCCGGCGGCGGGCTGCGGGACCGAGTCCGCGGGGGCGGCGGTGGCCTTGCCCTCCGGGGCCTGTGCCGCCTCCGCTCCGTCCGGTCCGGTGCCCTCCGCGTCGGCGGACACGCCCCGCTCGACCTGGTCCTCCCGGCCCGGCCGCTTCTTCGCCGAGATCCAGATGTAGGCCACCGCGAGGAGGAAGACCACGAGGGCCGTCCAGTCGTTCAGACGCAGGCCGAGGATGTGGTGCGCGTCGTCGACGCGCATGTACTCGATCCAGCCGCGGCCCACGCAGTACGCCGCCACGTACAGGGCGAACGCCCGGCCGTGGCCCAGCCTGAAGCGGCGGTCGGCCCAGATGACCAGGACGCCGACGCCGATGCACCACAGGGACTCGTAGAGGAAGGTCGGGTGGTAGTACCCCGGCACCCGGCCGTCCGCCGACGAGGTGATGTGCAGCGCCCAGGGGACGTGCGTCTCCCGCCCGTACAGCTCCTGGTTGAACCAGTTGCCCCAGCGGCCGAGGGCCTGCGCGAAGGCGATGCCCGGGGCGACCGCGTCCGCGTAGGCGGGCATCGGGACGCCCCGGCGGCGGGCACCGATCCACGCGCCCAGCGCGCCGAGCGCGATCGCGCCCCAGATGCCGAGTCCGCCCTGCCACACCTTGAAGGCGTCCACCCAGTCGCGGCCCTCGCTGAAGTACAGCTCGTAGTCCGTGATCACGTGGTAGAGCCGGCCGCCCACCAGACCGAACGGCACGGCCCAGACCGCGATGTCGGCCACCGTGCCGGCCCGTCCGCCGCGGGCGACCCAGCGCTTGTTGCCGAGCCAGACGGCGACGAAGACGCCGATGATGATGCAGAACGCGTAGCCGCGCAGCGGAATGGGACCGAGGTACACCACTCCGTGCGACGGGCTGGGAATGTAGGCAAGTTCCATGGCAGGGTCGACGCTACCGCAGCCGGAGCGGGCCCAGGACGGGCATCCCGGCTACGGGTCCATAACGGGCACCCGCCCGGGGGCGACGCGGCCCGCAGGCGCGCGCACCCCTTACCGGCCCCTTACTCATCCCCGGTCACCTTCTCCCGCCGTCCGTCCCTTTGGGCTCATCCCTTGTCGGCCGCCTCCACCTGCTGCTTGAGCTTGGCCGGGGTCATCGAGCGGTCCTCGATGATGTTCTTGCCGTTCAGCAGGACCGTCGGGGTGCCCGAGAAGCCGCCGGCCTGGAAGGCCTGGTGGGACTTGTCGACCCAGCTGTCGTGCGTGCCGTTCTTGACGCAGCTCTGGAAGACCGGCGTGTCCAGGCCCGGCACCTTGCGGGCCAGCTGGATCAGCTTGGCGTTGTCCGCGTAGGCGTCGTCCGTCTCCTTGGGCTGGTTGTCGTACAGCACGTCGTGGAAGGCGGGGAACCTGCCCGCGTCCTGGGCGCAGGCCGCAGCGTTGGCCGCGCGCAGCGAGCCGCTGCCGCCGAGGTTGCCGTCGATCAGCCGGACCAGGTGGTACTCGACCCTGAGCTTGCCGGCGGCGGTCAGCTCGTGGACGGTCGGCCGGTACGCCGCCTCGAAGGCCTGGCAGGCCGGGCAGCGGAAGTCCTCCCACACGGTGAGCGTCGACCTGGCGCTGTCCTTGCCGACCGGGATCGCGAGACTGTCCTTGCCCTGCGCGCCCGAGGGCGCCGCGACGGGGCCCGTACCGGTGCTCTTCTTCTTGCCGGAGTTCGCGGCGAGCACGCCGATCACCGTCGCCAGGGCCAGCACGCAGACCACGCTGGCGGCCACGATCAGCGTGCGGCGCCGCCGCTCCGAGGCCTTCTGCTTCTCGCGCTCGGCCGCCAGCCGCCGGCGGGCAGTGCGCTTTCCGTCATGGTTCTTCTCGCTCACACCACCAGAACGAACCGGGGAGGCGCATTGCGCCTCCCCGGTCCCAGGTCCACCCGTTCGAGTGACCGAATATCCGGTGTTGTCCGGCTATGCCTGTCCGGGCGTCCGTCCGCTACGCCTGTCCGCGCACTCCGCGGGCCAGCTCCCCGGCGAGCGTCCGGACCGCCTCGACACCGGCCGCGGCGTCCGGGGCGTCCAGCATCCGCTTGACGAACGCCGAGCCGACGATCACCCCGTCCGCGAAGCCTGCGACCTCCGCGGCCTGGGCCGGGGTGGAGACGCCCAGGCCGACGCAGACGGGCAGGCCGGTGCCGGTTGCGCGGGTGCGCTCCACCAGAGTCTGCGCCTGCGCGCCCACCGACTCGCGGGTGCCGGTGACGCCCATCAGCGAGGCGGCGTAGACGAAGCCGGAACCGGCCGCGGTGATCTCGGCCAGCCGTGCGTCCTTGCTGCTGGGCGCCACGACGAAGACGGTGGCCAGGCCGTGCTTCTCGGCGTGCTCGCGCCACAGGCCGGACTCCTGGACGGGCAGGTCGGGCAGGATGCACCCGGCGCCGCCCGCCTCGGCCAGTTCGGCGGTGAACCGCTCGACGCCGTAGCGGTCGATGGGGTTCCAGTACGTCATGACCAGGACCGGCTTGCCGGTGGCCGCGTGCGCCTCGCGGACGGTGCGCATCACGTCGGCGATCCGGACCCCGCCGCGCAGGGCGATGTCGTCGGCGGTCTGGATGACCGGCCCGTCGAGCACCGGGTCGCTGTGCGGCAGGCCCACCTCGACGACGTCGGCGCCGCCGTCGAAGACGGCCTTGATCGCCTCGATGCCGCCGTCCACGGTGGGGAAGCCCGCCGGGAGGTAGGCGATGAGTGCCGAGCGGCCCTCCGCGCGCGCGGCGGCGAGGGTGTCCGACAGAAGCTGGATGGTGCCGCTCACTTGGCGTCCCCCTCGATCTCGGCGGTGTCGGCGGCGTCGGCGGCCACCTCGGCGTCGGTGTCGTACAGGCCGAAGTAGCGGGCCGCGGTGTCCATGTCCTTGTCGCCGCGGCCGGAGAGGTTGACCACGAGCAGGCCGTCCGGGCCCAGCTCGCGGCCGACCTCCAGGGCGCCGGCCAGCGCGTGGGCGCTCTCGATGGCCGGGATGATGCCCTCGGTGCGCGACAGCAGGCGCAGCGCCTGCATGGCGGCGTCGTCGGTGACGGCGCGGTACTCGCCGCGCCCCGAGTCCTTGAGGTAGGAGTGCTCGGGGCCGATGCCCGGGTAGTCCAGACCGGCGGAGATGGAGTACGGCTCGGTGATCTGGCCCTCGTCGTCCTGGAGGACGTAGGAGCGGGAGCCGTGCAGGATGCCGGGCTCGCCCGCGGTCAGGGTCGCCGCGTGCTCGCCGCTCTCCACGCCGTGTCCGGCGGGCTCGCAGCCGATCAGGCGGACGCCCTCGTCGGGGATGAAGGCGTGGAAGAGGCCGATGGCGTTGGAGCCGCCGCCGACGCAGGCGACCGCGGCGTCGGGCAGCCGTCCGGCGCGTTCGAGGAGCTGGCGGCGGGCCTCGACGCCGATGACCCGGTGGAAGTCGCGGACCATGGCCGGGAACGGGTGGGGGCCGGCGACGGTGCCGAACAGGTAGTGGGTGCGGTCGACGTTGGCGACCCAGTCCCGGAACGCCTCGTTGATGGCGTCCTTCAGGGTGCGGCTGCCGGACTTCACGGCCACGACCTCGGCGCCGAGCATGCGCATCCGGGCCACGTTGAGCGCCTGGCGCCGCGTGTCGATCTCGCCCATGTAGATCGTGCAGTCGAGGCCGAACAGGGCACAGGCGGTGGCGGTGGCGACGCCGTGCTGGCCGGCGCCGGTCTCCGCGATCACACGGGTCTTGCCCATGCGCTTGGTGAGCAGGGCCTGGCCGAGCACGTTGTTGATCTTGTGGGAGCCGGTGTGGTTGAGGTCCTCGCGCTTGAGGAACACCCGGGCGCCGCCGGCGTGCTCGGCGAAGCGGGGCACCTCGGTCAGGGCGCTGGGCCGTCCGGTGTAGTGGACGAGCAGGTCGTCCAGCTCGCGGGCGAAGGCGGGGTCGGCCTTCGCCTTGTCGTACTCGACGGCGACCTCGTCCACGGCGGCGACGAGCGCCTCCGGGATGAACTTGCCGCCGTAGACGCCGAAGTAGCCCTCGGCAGTGGGGACCTGACCCTCCGGGTCAGGGAAGAAGAAATCGCTGGGCATGCCAGAACCTCACGGTGAGTGCGTGGAAGAACACTGTTCGCCGTGGGGGCGGGGGTCTCCTCCCGGCCGCGGTCTACTCCTCGCCGCGGACCGGACGTGATCGCTCGCGCAGTTCCCCGCGCCCCTTCAGGGACGCTGCCATCGGCGCCCGTTGACCTGCCCCGGTTCGTCACCGATGACGTACCGGACGCGGCGGCCGTGCACGCGCCGCGCCGGGGCACGGCAGCCCCGGGGGCGGCAGCCGCGCGCCAGGCGGGCGTGCCGGTCGACGGTCGTCACGGTGAGAGTCATCGGGCCCAGCCTACCGGCGCCTCAGAGCTGCGAACAAAAGGGGAGCCCGGCTCGCGACGCCCGGCACGCACGCTCGCGGCGTTGCCGAAAGGCCCTGGTAGCTCCGCTACAAGGACCTTCCGGCGCCTTGCGATCGCACGCACCGGACGCCGCGAGCTGGCCGCGGACGCCGGACTCGGCGACCTTGACGATGTGGTCGGGGATCTCCGGGGCGATCTGCTCGAAGGTGTCGCGGTCGACCTCGAGGGTCTTCAGGTTGCGGGCGTTGACGCCGATCACCTTGGCACCGGCGTCGACCGCGCGTTCGACCTCTTCCTCGTCGTGGACCTCGACGAGCGGGGTGAGGCCGATGGACACGGCGCGCTCGATCAGCGACTCCAGGGCCGGCTGGTCGAGGGCGGCGACGATCAGCAGGGCGAGGTCGGCGCCGTAGGCACGGGCCTCCCACAGCTGGTACGACGTGACGATGAAGTCCTTGCGCAGCACCGGGATGTCCACGCGGGCGCGGACGGCCTCCAGGTCGGCGAGCGAGCCGCCGAAGCGGCGCTGCTCGGTCAGGACCGAGATGACGGAGGCGCCGCCGGCCTCGTAGTCCGCGGCGAGTCCGGCCGGGTCGGCGATCGCGGCCAGCGCGCCCTTGGACGGGCTGGAGCGCTTGACCTCGCAGATCACCTTGACGCCGTCGCCGCGCAGCGCGGCCACGCCGTCCTTGGCGGCCGGCGCCTTCGCCGCGCGCTCCTTGAGCTCGTCGAGGCTGACGCGCGCCTGCCGCTCCGAAAGGTCGGCACGGACTCCGTCGATGATCTCGTCGAGCACACTCACGCGAGCGGCCCCCTTCCAGACGGTGGGATATTCCAGCGGATCGAGCGGCCTCCGGCGGACCGCTTGAGGCGGATCGGGCGGATCGGGCGGATCAAGCGGGCGGAACCGGTGGTCACTGCGATGGTATCCGCAGGAGGGGCGAGGCCTCGCATCCGGCCGACCCCGGTCCCATTACCTGGACAGACGTCCGTGGATCAAGGGTGGAGCCAGCCTCCGAAGGGCAGGTTCCGGACAACAGTGAAGGCCGCGACCAGGACGCCCAGCGTCCACAGGTGCACCGGGCGCGGTTCGATCCGCAGGGGCCGCCCACGGATCGAGCGGACCGCCCAGAGCGTCCACAGCACGGCGAAGGCCAGGTAGCCGGCGACGGCGGGCGCGTTGTCCCGCAGGGCCGCGAGGAGGTCGCCGTGGACGAAGGCGTGGGCGCTGCGCAGTCCGCCGCAGCCGGGGCAGTACAGGCCGGTGCAGGCCAGCAGGGGGCAGGCGGGGTAGTGCCCCGGCCGGCCGGGGTCGACCGCCCCGACGTACGCGAAGGCGCCGGCGACGGCGGCCAGGACCGCGCCCGGGACGGCGAGCCGCCCGTACACGGCCCGGACGCCCCGCGCCGGCGCCGCCCTGTCCTCGGGCGTGCACCTCGGGGCGGGAACGGGCAGCCGCCCGTGCGCCACCCGCTGCCTGTCAGCGTTCACCCCAGGCATTCTGCCCGCAAGGGGCCGCCCGCGCGCGGGGAGAGGCCGGCACGGCACGCGTGAGGGGCGGCACCGGGCCGCCCCTCCACGTCGTCTCGTACGGGTCCGCCGTGGCGGTGTCAGCCCTTGGCGCCGGCCGGTGCGCCCTTGGCCGCGACCTGGTGCACCGGGTGCTCGTTCTTCTGGCCCATGCCCATGATGCGCATGATGCCGCCGACGACACCGCCGAGCAGCACGACACCCATGCCGACCCAGAAGCCGACCGGCTGGGCCATCACCATGAAGGCGCCCGCGACCAGGAAACCGATGAAGGCGATGATGACACCGGTCCAGGCGGCCGGGGTGTGACCGTGGCTGCTGCCCGCCATGACTTGCTCCTCGTTGCTTGTACGTGTCTGAGCCGGACGCTCGGATCCATTGTCCCGTACGCGTGCGCGGGACGTGAGCGGGGGTGGCGCCTCGCGTACCCGGTTCATCACAACGGGAAGCGGACCTGGCCGGGCGGCGGTCAGGCCGGGCCGGCGCCGGTCGGGTCCTCGCCGCGGTCCAGGGCCTTCCAGAGGTCCTCGGGGCGGTCGGGGTCCAGCGGCTTGGCCGCGCGGGGGCGGGGCGCCCCGGAACGCTCGTAGCGGCCCGACATGGCGGGCCACAGCCGGCCGTAGCGCAGGGCCAGCAGCCCGGCCAGCAGGAGCAGGACGCCTCCGGCGGCGGCGACGTAGGGCCAGGCGGTGTGGCTGAGCGAGGCGGCGGTGGCGGCCGTGACGCCGGAGGTCTGCGCGGCCTTCTCGTCGAGCACCCCGCCGTCGGAGGCGCCGGAGAGGGCCGCGGCGACGGTGCCCGCGCCGGAGAGCGCGAGGAGGGCGGCGACCAGCAGCCGGCCGGAGCGGCGCACGGCGAAGACGGCGACGAGCGCGGCCAGGCCCACTATGGCGAGCGCCGCGGGCACGCCCGTGACCTCGCTGCCCTTGGCGGTCAGGGGGAAGACGCCGCCGGCGACCGTCGTGGTGCCCTCCGCCCAGCGCTGCCGGGAGGCCAGCAGCGCCACGGCCGCGCCGAGCGCCCCGCACATAAGGGCGACGGCGAGGCTGCGGCGGCCGGAGCGGGCGGACGCGGCGGCTTGGGTACGGGGGTGAGGAACAGCAGTCACGTACTCCACTATCGCGTGAAGCCGGGGCGAACCGTCACCCGGGGTTCCGTGAGATGCACCCCATCGGCCCGCCCCGCTCCGGCGCAGCCGCCCTACGGCGCCAGCCGGTTGGCGGTGTGCACCGCCCGCAGCACCGCGGCGGCCTTGTTGCGGCACTCGGTGTCCTCGGCCACCGGATCGGAGTCCGCGACGATCCCGGCGCCCGCCTGGACGTACGCCGTGCCCTCGCGCAGCAGGGCGGTGCGGATGGCGATGGCGGTGTCGGAGTCGCCCGCGAAGTCGAGGTATCCGACGCAGCCGCCGTACAACCCGCGCCGGGACGGCTCGAGTTCGTCGATGATCTGCATCGCGCGGGGCTTGGGCGCGCCGGAGAGGGTGCCCGCCGGGAAGCAGGCGGTGAGGACGTCGAAGGCGGTGCGGCCGGCGGCGACCCGTCCGGTCACCGTCGAGACGATGTGCATGACGTGCGAGTACCGCTCGACGGACATGAAGTCGACGACCTCGACGGAGCCGGGCTCGCAGACCCGGCCGAGGTCGTTGCGGCCGAGGTCGACGAGCATCAGGTGCTCGGCGCGCTCCTTGGGGTCGGCGAGGAGTTCGTCGGCGAGGGCCTGGTCCTGCTGCGGGGTGGCTCCGCGGGGCCGGGTGCCGGCGATGGGGTGGACCATGGCCCGCCCGTCCTCGACCTTCACCAGAGCCTCGGGCGAGGAGCCGACGACGTCGAAGCCGTCGAAGCGGAACAGGTACATGTACGGCGAGGGGTTGGTGGCCCGCAGCACCCGGTAGACGTCCAGCGCGCTCGCCGTGCACGGCGTCTCGAAGCGCTGGGAGGGGACGACCTGGAAGGCCTCGCCCGCGCGGATGCGCTCCTTGACGTCCTCGACGGCCGCCCGGAAGTCGGCACCGCCCCACAGGGCGGTGTACTCGGGCAGTTCGGAGGGCGGCAGGGCGGCCGGGGGCTGGGCGACGGGCCGGGACAGGTCGGCCTCCATCGCGTCCAGCCGGGCGACGGCGTCGGCGTGGGCCTCGTCGACGCCGGTGTCGAGGTCGTTGTGGTTGATCGCGTTGGCGATCAGCAGGACCGTGCCGTCCCAGTGGTCGAGGACGGCGAGGTCGGAGGTGAGCAGCATGGTCAGCTCGGGGAGCTTCAGGTCGTCCCGTTCGCCGGGGCCGATCTTCTCCAGGCGGCGCACGACGTCGTAGCCGAGGTAGCCGACCATGCCGCCGGTGAAGGGCGGCAGGCCCAGGTCGTGGGCGAGGTCGCGCGGGGTGTGCAGGGCCTCGACGGTGGCCCGCAGCGCGGCGAGCGGGTCGCCCTCGACGGGGACGCCGACCGGCGGGGTGCCCAGCCAGTGGGCGCGGCCGTCCTCCTCGGTGAGGGTGGCCGAGCTGCGGACGCCGATGAAGGAGTAGCGAGACCACTGGAACGCGGTGCGGCCGTTCTCCGCGGACTCCAGCAGGAACGTGCCGGGGCGCTCGGCGGCCAGCTTGCGGTAGAGCGCGACGGGGGTGTCGCCGTCGGCGAGGAGCTTGCGGGTGACCGGGATGACGCGGCGGTCGCCGGCCAGTTTGCGGAAGGTCTCGAGGTCCATGGCGGCCGACCTTACTGATCCGCGGCGGGCGCGCCGGAATCGGCGGCGGTCCGGGCGGTGCCGCCGTCCTCCAGCAGCACGTCGGCGTCGAAGCAGGTGCGGTCGCCGGTGTGGCAGGCGGCGCCGACCTGGTCGACCTTGACCAGCACGGTGTCCGCGTCGCAGTCGAGCGCGACGGACTTGACCCGTTGGAAGTGGCCGGAGGTGTCGCCCTTGACCCAGTACTCCCGGCGGCTGCGCGACCAGTAGGTGCAGCGGCCGGTGGTCAGGGTGCGGTGCAGCGCCTCCTCGTCCATCCAGCCGAGCATGAGCACCTCGCCGGTGTCGTACTGCTGGGCGATGGCGGGGACGAGCCCGTCGGCGCCGCGCTTGAGGCGGGCGGCGATCTCCGGGTCGAGGCTGCTGGGCCGGGGGGTGCCGGGCGTGCTGGTCATGGATGCCATTGTGCCGCGCGCGGCCGGTGGCCAGGGGCGGCCGTCCAGTGGGCGGACCCGGCCCGGAGTCGTAGGCTGAGCCCATGTCGACCTTTGCCAAGCGTGAACGGCTCCTGCTCGCCGACCTCTTGGAGACCGCCGGCCCGGACGCGCCCACCCTCTGCGAGGGCTGGCGCACCCGTGACCTCGCCGCGCACGTGGTGGTGCGCGAGCGGCGCCCGGACGCGGCGGGGGGTGCACTGATCAAGCCGCTGGCGTCCCGGCTGGAGAAGGTTCTGGAGGAGTACGCGGCGAAGCCGTACGAGGAGCTGATCCAGCTGATCAGGACCGGTCCGCCGCGGTTTTCACCCTTCCAGCTCAAGCAGGTCGACGAGGCGGCCAACACCGTCGAGTTCTACGTGCACGCGGAGGACGTGCGGCGGGCTCAGCCGGACTGGTCGCCGCGCGAACTCGACCCGGTCTTCCAGGAGGCCCTGTGGTCGCGCCTGGAGCGCACCGCCCGGCTGCTGGGCCGGGGCATCCCGACGGGCCTGGTGCTGCGCCGCCCGAACGGCGAGACGGCCGTCGCCCACCGCGGCACGCCCGTCGTCACGGCCACCGGCGAACCGGCGGAGCTGCTGCTGTTCGCCTTCGGCCGGCAGAACGCGGCCCGGGTGGAGCTGGAGGGCGAGCAGGACGCCATCGCGAAGGTGTCGGAGACCAAGCAGCTGGGGTTCTGAACGCCGGGCGGGAGCGGGGCGGCAGCACCGCCCGCCCCCGGGGGGCCGGCCGGGAACAGGGCCGGCCCCTGCCCCCGGCCGGCCCTGCGCGGCGCCGGTCCCGAGGGGCGGCGTGGTGCGGGGCCGGGGAGCCGGGGTGAAGGCTCCGCCGAGGCGGGGAGCCGGAGGAGTCAGGGGAGTTCGGCGCGGCGCAGGTCGGGGACGACCAGGACGACGAGTCCCCCCAGAGCGCTCACCGCGGCGCAGACCGCGAACACCGGCCCGGTCCCCCACAGGGCGACGGCCCCGCCGACCAGCGGGAAGGTGAGGGGTGCGACGCCGAAGCTCACCAGGGTGGAGACCGAGGTCACCCGGCCGATGCAGGCCGCGCCGGCCCGGACCTGGACCAGTGCCCCGCACAGCGCTCCGGCGAGACCGGCGCTCACGCCGATGAGCACCGCCACGACGGCCGCGGCGGGCACGGACGGCACCTGGGCGAGGGCCGCGACGGCGACGGCGGACAGCAGGCCGGCGGCCGCGGCCACCGCCGCGGCGTGCGGCACCCGGCCCCGCCAGGTGAGCAGGAGCGAGGCCGCTCCGGCCCCGGTGCCGAACCCGGCCAGCACCCAGCCCATGCCGGCCGAGCCCCAGTCGCGCTGCTGCGCGAGGAGGGTGAGTCCGAGGTTCATCGGCCCGACGAAGCCGAGGTCGCTGAGGGCGACGGCGAGGACGAGGGGGCGCAGTACGGGGTCCTGCCGGATGTGCCGCAGACCGTCCCGCAGCTCGGTCAGGACCGGGCGTCTGCCGGGCCCGTCGGCAGGGCCCGGCCGTCCGGCCCGGACGGACAGCAGGAGCGGCAGGGACAGACCGACCAGGAGGGCGGCCAGGCCGAACGCGCCCGCGGTGCCGCCCACCGCGACGCCGAGGCCGCCGAGGGGGCCGCCGAGGACGTTGGCGAGCCGGGTGGCCAGGCCGCGCATGCCCTGGACCCTGGCGAGCTGGGAGCGGGCGGCTATCCGCGCGGGCAGGGCGCCCGCGGCCGGCAGGAAGACGGCGTCGACGATCCCGAAGAGCACGGCGACCGCGCCCAGCGCCCACAGACCGGGACCGGTCACGAGGAGCAGGACGGCTGCGGTCAGGACGAGGGCGCCGCGCGCGGCGGTGCTGCCGAGGACGACACGGCGCGGTCCGTAGCGGTCGGCGACCACTCCCCCGCCCAGCATCAGCAGGGCGCGCGGCAGCGCACTTGCCGCGGTGACGAGTCCGGCCTGCGCGGGGGTGCCGGCCTGGACGGCCGCCCAGGACAGGGCGATGTAGTAGACGTTGTCCCCGACCGCGGACGAGGCGTAGCCGCCGAGCCAGCGCAGGACGTTGGGGTCACGGTGGGCCGGTCTGCGGCGCAGGTCTGCCGCAGGCGCGAGTGTGCTGGTCACGGCGGTACGTCCTCTCGGGCGCGAGGTCGGGCACCGGCCGCCGGGGGCGGGGCCGGAGGCGGTCGGAGCCGTCAGGTGCGGAACGGGAAGCCGTACGTGTGGACCGCCACGTTCTCGCGGTTGTCCGTGTCGCCCGCGGCGGTGGCCGCGCGCCCGCGTTCCTCGTACTCGCGGACGAGGTCGTACATGCGCCGGGACAACTCGGTCAGTTCGTCCGGGGTGAGCTTGAGCAGCCATTCCGAGGAGTCGGACGCCTTCGTCCACACCTCGGGCCAGTGGGCGCGTTCGTCCAGGAAGCGCCGGTACAGGTCGGCGCGCTGCTCGAAGAAGAGGCGGCTGGCGGCGGTGTGCGCGGCGGCCTTCTCGGGCGCGTCGGAGAAGTCCTCGTCGCGGATGCTGACGCCGTCGCTGGCGGGCTGCCACCAGCGTTCCCGTCCGTCGGTGGTCTGCGGTTCGGCCTCCTCGACGAGGCCGTGCTCGGCCAGTTTGCGCAGGTGGTAGCTGACGAGGGAGACGGCCTCGTCGACCTGTTCGGCGAGCTGGGAGGCGGTCGCGGTGCGGGCGACGGTCAGTGCCCGGTACAGATTCATCCGCAGGGGGTGGGCGATCGCCTTGAGCGTGCCCAGGTCCTTGATCCGGCGGTCTCGTTCCCTGTCCGACATACCTCCACGCTAGATGCGCAAGGAAAGTTGCACAACTTATTTTGCGCAACTTTTCTTGCGTAACTCTTCTCGCGCAGTTGCTCCCGCGTGGTCCTCCTCGCGTCCGCGCGCACGAGAGGGCCCCGGCCGCCCGCAGGCGGCCGGGGCCCTGCCCGAACCGGTCGGACGGGTCGGGCGGCCGTCAACGCACCGGGTGCCCGGCCTCCCGCAGCGTCTCCTTGACCTGGCCGATGCGCAGATCACCGAAGTGGAACACCGATGCCGCCAGGACGGCGTCCGCGCCCGCCGCGATCGCCGGCGGGAAGTCGGCGAGCCGCCCGGCACCGCCCGAAGCGATCACCGGGACGGTGACGTGCTTGCGGACGGCCGCGATCATCTCCAGGTCGTAGCCGTCCTTCGTGCCGTCCGCGTCCATGGAGTTCAGCAGGATCTCCCCCGCGCCCAGCTCGGCGGCCCGGTGCGCCCACTCCACCGCGTCGATGCCGGTGCCGCGGCGCCCGCCGTGGGTGGTCACCTCGAAGGACCCGGCCGCGGTGCGGCGCGCGTCGACCGACAGCACCAGCACCTGGCGGCCGAACCGCTCGGCGATCTCCCGGATGAGGTCCGGGCGGGCGATGGCGGCCGTGTTGACGCCCACCTTGTCGGCGCCCGCCCGCAGCAGCCGGTCCACGTCCTCGGCGGTGCGCACGCCGCCGCCGACCGTGAGCGGGATGAACACCTGCTCGGCGGTGCGGCGCACCACGTCGTACGTCGTCTCGCGGTCGCCCGAGGACGCGGTGATGTCCAGGAACGTCAGCTCGTCGGCGCCCTCGGCGTCGTACACCTTGGCCATCTCGACGGGGTCGCCCGCGTCGCGCAGGTTCTGGAAGTTGACGCCCTTGACGACCCGGCCGTTGTCCACGTCCAGGCAGGGGATCACTCGGACCGCCAGGGTCATGAATCGGGCTCCTTCGATGTTCCTCTGAATGCTTCGACTTCCACCGACACCAGGATGCGCGGGTCGACGAAGCCCTCCACGACGAGCAGGGTCGACGCCGGGCGCACCGGGCCGAACAGCTCCTTGTGGGCGCGGCCCACGTCGTCCACGTCCCGGGCATGGCTGAGATACATGCGCGTGAGGACCACGGACTCGGGGCCGAGCCCGAACTCGCCGATCGCCTCCAGTGCGCTGGTGAAGGCGACCTTCGCCTGTTCGTACGGGTCGCCCTCGCCGTAGAGCACGTCGCCCCGGAAGGCGGTGGTGCCCGCCACCAGGACGCGGTCCCCCGCCGCGACGGCCCGTGCGAATCCGAACGTCTCTTCCCAGGGAACTCCGCTCTGCACGCGCCGTACGGCATCGGACGTCATGACGACACTTCCTCCAGGGCCTCTTCGAGCGTGAACGCCTTCGCGTACAGGGCCTTCCCGACGATGGCGCCCTCGACACCGAGCGGCACCAGAGAGGCGAGCGCGCGCAGGTCGGCGAGCGAGGAGACGCCGCCGGAGGCGACCACCGGGCGGTCGGTCGCCGCGCAGACGTTCTTCAGCAGCTCCAGGTTGGGGCCCTGCAGGGTGCCGTCCTTGGCGATGTCGGTGACGACGTAGCGGGCGCAGCCCTCCTTGTCCAGGCGGGCCAGCGTCTCGTAGAGGTCGCCGCCGTCACGGGTCCAGCCGCGCCCGCGCAGGGTGGTGCCGCGTACGTCCAGGCCGACGGCGATCTTGTCGCCGTGCTCGGCGATGACCTTGGCGACCCACTCGGGGGTCTCCAGGGCGGCGGTGCCGAGGTTGACGCGGGTGCAGCCGGTGGCGAGGGCGGCGGCGAGGGTGTCGTCGTCGCGGATGCCGCCGGACAGTTCGACCTTGATGTCCATGGCGCGGGCCACCTCGGCGATCAGCTCGCGGTTGTCGCCGGTGCCGAAGGCGGCGTCGAGGTCGACCAGGTGCAGCCACTCGGCGCCGGAGCGCTGCCAGGAGAGGGCGGCCTCCAGCGGGGAGCCGTAGGAGGTCTCGGTCCCGGACTCGCCGTGGACGAGGCGGACGGCCTGGCCGTCGCGGACGTCGACGGCGGGCAGGAGTTCGAGCTTCGAAGCCATCACAGGGTTCCGATCCAGTTGTTCAGCAGCTGCGCTCCGGCGTCGCCGGACTTCTCGGGGTGGAACTGGGTGGCCCACAGGGCGCCGTTCTCCACGGCGGCCACGAACGGCTTGCCGTGGGTGGCCCAGGTGACCTTGGGGGCGTGCATCGCCGGGTTGTGCGCCTCCAGCTGCCAGTCCTGGACGGCGTAGGAGTGCACGAAGTAGAAGCGGGCGCCGGCGTCGAGGCCGGCGAACAGCTCGGAGCCGGCGGGTGCCTCGACGGTGTTCCAGCCCATGTGCGGGACGACGTCGGCCTCCAGCGGCGCGACCGTGCCGGGCCACTCGTCCAGGCCCTCGGCCTCGACGCCGTGCTCGATGCCGCGGGCGAAGAGGATCTGCATGCCCACGCAGATGCCCATGACCGGGCGCCCGCCGGACAGCCGGCGGTCGATGATCCAGTCGCCGCGGGCCTCCTTCAGGCCGCGCATGCAGGCGGCGAAGGCACCGACGCCGGGCACGAGCAGGCCGTCGGCGTTCATCGCCGCGTCGAAGTCACGGGTGATCTCGACCTCGGCGCCGGTGCGGGCGAGCGCCCGCTCGGCGGAGCGGACGTTGCCGAAGCCGTAGTCGAAGACGACGACCTTCTTGGCGGGACCGGTCAATTCCACACCTCCAGCCGCAGGACGCCGGTGAAGATGCACATCGCGGCGCCGATGGACAGCAGCACGATCAGGCTGGTGGGCATCTTCTGCTTGACGAAGGAGTAGACACCGCCGCCCAGGAAGAGGCCGAGGACGATCAGGATGGTGGAGAAACTGTTCATGGCGGTTACAGGGCGCCCTTCGTCGAGGGCAGGATGCCGGCCGCGCGCGGGTCGCGCTCGCTGGCGTAGCGCAGGGCGCGGGCCAGCGCCTTGAACTGGCACTCCACGATGTGGTGGGCGTTGCGCCCGTAGGGCACGTGCACGTGCAGGGCGACCTGGGCCTGGGCGACGAAGGACTCCAGGATGTGCCGGGTCATCGTGGTGTCGTACTCGCCGATCATCGGCGCCATGTTCTCGGGCTCGGTGTGCACGAGGTAGGGGCGGCCGGAGAGGTCGACGGTGACCTGGGCGAGGGACTCGTCCAGCGGGACCGTGCAGTTGCCGAAGCGGTAGATGCCCACCTTGTCGCCGAGGGCCTGCCGGAAGGCGGCGCCGAGCGCGAGGGCGGTGTCCTCGATGGTGTGGTGGGAGTCGATGTGCAGGTCGCCGTCGGTCTTCACGGTCAGGTCGAACAGCCCGTGCCGGCCGAGCTGGTCGAGCATGTGGTCGTAGAAGCCGACGCCGGTGGCGATGTCGGTCTTCCCGGTGCCGTCGAGGTCGATCTCGACCAGGACGGAGGTCTCCTTGGTGGTGCGCTCCACGCGCCCGACGCGGTTCATCCGCTCTGCTCCTGTTCCTTCTTGAGATCGCGCACCGCATCGAGGAACGCGTCGTTCTCCGCCGGGGTCCCGGCCGTCACCCGCAGCCGTCCCGGTACGCCGTTGTCCCGGACCAGGACGCCCCGGTCGAGGATCTTCCGCCAGGCGGTGTGGGAGTCGGCGAACCGCCCGAACTGGACGAAGTTGGCGTCCGACTCGGTGACGTCGTAGCCGAGCGCCCGCAGTTCGGCGACCAGCCGGTCGCGCTCGCCCTTCAGCTGCTCGACGTACTTCAGCAGCGTGTCGGTGTGCTCCAGCGCGGCCAGCGCGGTGACCTGGGTGATCGCCGAGAGGTGGTACGGCAGCCGGACCAGTTGCAGGGCGTCGACGACGGCCGGGTCCGCGGCCAGGTAGCCGAGGCGCAGCCCGGCGGCGCCGAACGCCTTGGACATGGTGCGGGAGACGACCAGGTGCGGCCGGCCCTCCAGGAGCCGCAGCAGCGAGCTGCCGTGGCTGAACTCCACGTACGCCTCGTCGACGACCACCATGGACGGCTTCGCCGCCTGCGCGGCGTCGTACAGCGCGACGACCGTCTCGGGCGCCACCGCGTTGCCGGTGGGGTTGTTGGGGGTGGTGACGAAGACGACGTCGGGCCGGTGCTCGGCGATCGCCCGCCGGGCGGCGGCGGGGTCGATGGTGAAGTCCTCGCGGCGCGGACCGGAGATCCAGCCGGTCCCGGTGCCGCGCGCGATGAGCGCGTGCATCGAGTACGACGGCTCGAAGCCGATCGCGGTGCGGCCGGGGCCGCCGAAGGCCTGCAGGAGCTGCTGGATGACCTCGTTGGAGCCGTTGGCCGCCCAGACGTTCTCGGTGGCCACCCGGTGGCCGCCGGTGCGGGTCAGGTACCGGGCGAGTTCGGTGCGCAGCTCGACCGCGTCCCGGTCCGGGTAGCGGTTCAGGCCGCGGGCCGCCTCGCGTACCCGCTCGGCGATCCGCTCGACGAGCGGCTCCGGCAGCGGGTAGGGGTTCTCGTTCGTGTTCAGCCGTACGGGGACGTCCAGCTGGGGGGCGCCGTAGGGGGACTTGCCGCGCAGCTCGTCCCGTACGGGAAGATCGTCGATCCTCACGTCGCTCACTTGCTCTCGGGTACCTTCCAGCCGAACCTGGCCTTGACCGCCGCGCCGTGCGCGGGCAGGTCCTCCGCCTCCGCCAGCGTCACCACGTGGTGGGCGACCTCGGCGAGGGCGTCGCGGGTGTAGTCGACGATGTGGATGCCGCGCAGGAAGGACTGCACGGACAGGCCCGAGGAGTGGCAGGCGCAGCCGCCGGTGGGCAGCACGTGGTTGGAGCCGGCCGCGTAGTCGCCGAGGGAGACGGGCGCCCAGGGGCCGATGAAGACCGCGCCGGCGTTGCGCACGCGGTCGGCGACGGCGGCGGCGTCGGCCGTCTGGATCTCCAGGTGCTCGGCGCCGTAGGCGTCGACCACCTTCAGGCCCTCCTCCAGGCCGTCGACCAGGACGATCGCGGACTGCCGGCCGGCGAGCGCCGGGCGGATGCGGTCCTCGATGTGCTTGGTGGCCGCGACCTGGGGCTCCAGTTCCTTCTCCACGGCGTCCGCGAGGTCGGTGGAGTCGGTGACCAGGACGGCGGCGGCCAGCGGGTCGTGCTCGGCCTGGCTGATCAGGTCGGAGGCGACGTGCACCGGGTCGGCGGTGGCGTCGGCGAGGACGGCGATCTCGGTCGGGCCCGCCTCGGCGTCGATGCCGATCCGGCCGGTGAAGTAGCGCTTGGCGGCGGCGACCCAGATGTTGCCGGGGCCGGTGACCATGTTCGCGGCCGGGCAGGACTCGGTGCCGTAGGCGAACATCGCGACGGCGGTGGCGCCGCCCGCGGCGTACACCTCGTCGACGCCGAGCAGGGCGCAGGCGGCGAGGATCGTGGGGTGCGGCAGGCCGCCGAAGTCCGCCTGGGCGGGCGAGGCGAGCGCGATCGACTCGACGCCGGCCTCCTGGGCGGGTACGGCGTTCATGATCACGGAGGACGGGTAGACCGAACGGCCGCCGGGCGCGTAGAGCCCGACACGCTGGACCGGGACCCACTTCTCGGTGACCGAGCCACCGGGGACGACCTGGGTGGTGTGCGTGGTGCGGCGCTGCTCGCGGTGGACGAGGCGGGCCCGGCGGATGGACTCCTCCAGGGCGGCGCGCACGGCCGGGTCCAGCTGCTCCAGGGCGTCCTTGATCGCCTGGGCCGGAACGCGTACCGATTCCAGTCGGACCCCGTCGAACTTCTCGGCGAAGTCGATCAGTGCCGCGTCGCCACGATGATGCACGGCCTCGCAGATCGGACGCACCTTCTCCAGGGCGGCCGTGACGTCGAAGTCGGCTCGGGGCAGCAGGTCACGCAGGGCGGGGCCCTCGGGGAGGGCGTCGCCGCGCAGATCGATTCGGGAGATCACGTCTCCAATTCTCTCAGACCGCGCTCGGGCACCGTCCGCCCGTATCAATGGCTGATACAGAACCCGGGAGCGCACGGTTCCGGCCTTCCGGCACAAGTCGGAAGATCAGCTTCACATTCCGCGTTCAGACCGTCACACAACGGGCATCACCGGTTGTACAAAACGACAGAACTGGCGAGTAGCTGGGAAAGAAGGGGAGAACCGTGACCGAGGGGACCGGCAGGCACGCCGGGGACCTGCCGGACGACCTGACCGATGTCGAGGCCGGGATGTGGCAGGCCTTCCGCGACGGCAGCGTGTACGACCTGCGCAGCGGGGACGCGGCGGTGGACGATCCGCACGGGCCGAGCCCCTGGGGGCCGGGGCGGAGCGTGCGCGCGCGGGTGGTCTGCTGGCTGCTGCTGGACGGGCCGCCCGCGCTCGCCGGGCGGGTGTCGTCCCTGAAGCTGACCGGGCTGCGGATCACGGGCACCCTGGACCTCGCCGGGGGCACGGTGGTCCCGTACGTGGAGCTGAAGGGCTGCCGCTTCGAGAACGACGTGCTGCTGCCGGAGGCCCGGTTCACGACCGTGCGCCTGGTGGACTGCGCGGTGCCGCGCCTGGAGGCCGCCCGGGTGCACACCGAGGGCGACCTGCACCTGCCCCGGTGCCGCTTCCTGGCGGGGGTGCGGCTCACCGACGCCCGGATCGGCACGGACCTGCTGCTCAACCAGGCCAACGTGCACCACGACCGCACGGGGCGCTCGATCGCCGCCGACGGGCTGACCGTCGGCCAGGACCTCCAGGCCGAGCTGCTGCGGGCGCACGGCGAGATCAGCCTGCGCAGCGCCAAGATCGGCGCCTCGCTGAGCCTGCGCGGCGCGAAGGTCACCAGCCCGTACACGCGCTTCGCGCTGAACGCGCCCCAGCTGACCGTCGGCCGCACGCTCTACCTGACCCCGGCCGCCCTCGGCTCGCCGCTGCTGAGCGGGGTGACCCCCGCGCGCGGGACGCGGATCCAGCCCTTCGAGTGCCAGGGCGGGCTGCGGCTGGACGACGGGCGCTTCGGGGAGGCGGTCGACCTGGAAGGGGCCCGGTTCGCCTTCACCGACGAGCAGGCGCTGACCCTGCGCCGGGTGCAGGCACCGGAACTGCGTTTCCTCGGCGAGCGTCCGCCGCGCGGCCAGGTGGTGCTCTCCGGTGCGCGGATCGCCACCCTCGTCGACCGGGCGGCGGGCTGGCCGGGGCCCGGCTGTCTGCACATGGGCGGCTTCGTCTACGAGAACCTGGTGCCGCGCGGCCCGTTCCCGCTGGCCGAGCGCCTGGACTGGGTGGCGGCGGCGACCGCCGAGTTCAATCCGGAGCCGTACGAGCGGCTGGCCGCGGTGCTGCGCGAGGCCGGTGAGGACGAGGACGCGCGCGAGGTGCTGCTCGCCAAGCACCGCCGCCGCCGCGAGACCCTGCCGCCCGCGGCCAAGCTGTGGGGGTACGTGCAGGACGGGGCCGTCGCCTACGGGTACCGGCCGGGCCGGGCGGCGGTGTGGATGGCGGTGCTGTGGGCGGCCGGCTCGCTCGCCTTCGCGCACGCCGGCCGCCCCGAGCCCGGCCCCGGCGCCCACCAGCAGTGGAACCCCGCCCTGTACGCCCTCGACCTGCTGCTGCCGGTCGTCGACTTCGGGCAGGCCAGCCAGTGGCAGCTGGACGGTCCCTGGCAGTGGGTCGCGGCGGCGATGGTGCTGCTGGGCTGGACCCTGGCCACCACCGTGGCGGCGGGCGCGACCCGCATGCTCCGCCGCAGCTGAGGCCGGCGGCACGGCCGCGCCTGCGGGGGCGGAACCGGCACGACAGAGCCGGCACGGCGGCACCCCGGGGCCGGCGCGGCGGCACCCCGGGGCCGGCGCGGCGGACGGATCGCGCGCGACGGACGGGTGGCGCCGGACACGCGTGCCGGGCGGGTCGCGGCGGACACACGTGCCGCGTCCGAACAATTGTTGAACAGTCACCTTTTTACTGGACCTTGACCGGTTGCCGTACAACTTTCTCCCGCTTGCCCCGGCCCTCTGGCGCCGCTTCGACCTGCGGACTTTCAATGGTCGACACCATGGCTCCGCTGCCCCCCTTCATCCGCTCCACCCGGATGGCCAGAACCCCGGTCGGCGCCGTCGCGCGCCCCCTGCCCGGGCTGCCCGCCGACGACGAGGTGCTCCTCGACGCGCCCGACGACCGGCTGGGCCCGGCCCTGGTCGCCGCCGCCGGGGACGACTGGGAGCCCGCCGCACGGCTCCTCGCCGGCACCCGGCAACGGGCCGAGTGGGAGGACCGCGACCGGTACGCGCACCGCCTGGCCGCGTTCGCGCGCTCCCGCGGCGCATGGCTGGACGCCTGGCGCGCCGCCGCTCCCGACGACCCGGACGTGCTGCTGCTCACCGCCCAGCTCGCCGTGGACCGCGCCTGGCCCTCCCCGGCCAGGGCCGAACTGCTGCGCGAGGTCAGCCCCCTCATCACGGCCGCCGCCCGCGCCGACGACCGCGACCCGGTGCCCTGGCGCGTCGCGCTGGACCACGCCCGCGGCAGCCGCGCCGGGCACCGCTACTTCGAGGAGCTGTGGGAGGCCGCGGTGCGCCGCGCCCCGCACCACCACGGCTGCCACGTGGCCGCCCTGCGGTACCTGGCCGGCTCCTGCCGCGTCCCGGCGCAGGACACGCACGGCCCGCGCGCCCCGCACACCCCGGGCGCCCGGCACGACTCGCTGCGCGCCTGCTTCGACTTCGCCGACCGGGCGGCCCAGGACGCCCCCGCGGACGCCCTCGTGCAGGGCCTGCCCGTGCGGGCCGCCTTCGCCTGCCTGACCGGGGACGGGTCCGGGGTGGAGCGGGCCGGGGTGGCACGGTCCCGGCTGGACGCCGCCGCCGACCGGGCGATGGCGCTGTCCGCCCGGTGCCCGGCGGCGACCCCCCGGTACGCGGAGCTGCGCAACCTGCTGACGTACGTCCTGGTCCGGCTGGACCGCCACCGGGACGCGCTGGCCCAGTTGCGGCTGATCGGCCCGTACGCCACCTCCTACCCCTGGGACCGGATGTCCGACGACCCGCTCGGGCTGTTCCTGGAACTGCGCGCCGACGTCCGCTCCGTACGGCTCGGCCCCGTCCCGGGCGCCCCTGACTCCGGCGAAACCGGGCGCGGCCGACGTGCCGGGACGCGCGGCCATTAGGCTTTTGCGCCGTGACCACCGTCCGGCTCCCGCTCTTTCCCCTGAACTCGGTGCTCTTCCCGGGACTGGTGCTGCCTCTGAACGTGTTCGAGGAGCGCTACCGCGCCATGCTGCGCGCCCTGCTGAAGACCCCCGAGGACGAACCGCGCCGGTTCGCCGTCGTGGCGATCCGTGACGGCCACGAGGTGGCCCCGACCGCTCCGGGCCTGCCCGACCCGACCGCGCTGCCCGAACTCGGCCCGGCGGCCGGCTTCGGCCCCGACCCCGTCCGGGCCTTCCACGGGGTGGGCTGCGTGGCGGACGCGGCGACGATACGGGAGCGGGCCGACGGGACCTTCGAGGTGCTGGCGACCGGCACCACCCGGGTGCGGCTGCTGTCGGTGGACGCCTCCGGGCCGTTCCTCACCGCGGAGCTGGAGGAGCTGCCCGAGGAACCGGGCGACGAGGCGGGCCCGCTGGCCCAGGGGGTGCTGCGGTCCTTCCGGCAGTACCAGAAGCGGCTGGCCGGCGCGCGGGAGCGGTCGCTGACCGGCGCGGAACTGCCGGACGAGCCGAGCGTGGTGTCGTACCTGGTGGCCGCCGCGATGGTGCTGGACACCCCGACGAAGCAGCGGCTGCTCCAGGCGCCGGACACCTCCTCGCGGCTGCGCGACGAGCTGCGGCTGCTGCGCTCGGAGACGGCGATCATCCGCAGCCTGCCCTCGTTGCCGTCCCCGGACCTGACACGGGGGCCCACCAGCTTCAACTGAGGTGGCGCGGGGCGGACGAACGGGCAGGCGAACGACGAGCGCAGGGAGAGATCGGGGCCGCATGGCGAAGAAGACGAAGAAGCAGCAGCAGTCCGGGGGGACCCCCGCCACGGTGGCCCTGACCGCGGCGGGCGTGCGCCACGCCGTCCACTCCTACGAGCACGACCCGGCCCATCCCTCCTACGGCGAGGAGGCGGCCGAGGCGATGGGCGTCTCGCCGGACCGGGTGTTCAAGACGCTGGTCGCGGACGTCGACGGCGCCCTGACGGTGGCCGTCGTGCCGGTGGCGGGCTCCCTCGACCTGAAGGCCCTGGCGTCGGCGGTCGGCGGCAAGCGCGCGGCGATGGCGGACCCCGCCCTGGCCGAACGCACCACGGGTTACGTCCGCGGCGGCATCAGCCCGCTGGGCCAGCGCAAGAAGCTCCCCACCGTCCTGGACGCCTCGGCGACGGCCCATGCCACGATCTGCGTCTCGGCGGGCCGCAGAGGCCTGGAGGTCGAACTCTCCCCCGCCGACCTGGCCCGCCTGACCAGCGCGGTACTGGCCCCCATCGGCCGAGCCTGACGCCCTGGGACCGCTTCCCCCCCTTCCCGCGCTCCCGGGGCGGCGCTGGCGAGCGGCGGGCCCCGGGCGGTACCCCTGCGAGCGGCGGGCCCCCGGCCCGGGCCCCGGCCGGCGCAGGCCGCCTAGCGCCCGGCGCGCTTCGGCGGACCGGCGCCACGGGGCCGGCCCGGGCCCGTGGGCCCCGGCCGTTCGGTCACGCCGGTGAGGGGCCCTCGTGGGACTCCTGGGTGTACGGGTCCGGGTCGCGGGGCCCGAAGAGGGCCGTCACCGCCAGGTGGACCACCAGGGCGGCCAGCGGCCACGCCAGCAGCGCACCCTTGGCGCCCAGCCGGAGGGGGGCGGGGAAGGTCTTGCCCTCGCCCACGGACCTGGCGTGCGCGACGACGTCCTGCTGGGGGCCGAGCCACACGCCGAGCCGCCAGGCCAGCAGCGAGCCGAGGAGCGCGCCCGCGCACAGGGCCACCACCAGGGGCACTCCCCCGCGCCGGCGCAGCAGGAAGACGACCGCCGCGCTCAGCACCCCGAAGCCGACGGCCAGCAGCGTGAACGTTCCGTCGACGCCGATCGCCTGCTCGCCCTCGGTGTCCTTCAGGTAGACGACCCAGCTGTTCCCGGTGACGTTCCCGACCAGGGGCACCCGCGGCGCCAGCCACAGCCACAGGAGCCCCAGCAGGACACCGCCGAGCGCCACGGCCACCGTGACCACGGCGGCCTCCCGGAGTTCGGTCCTCATCCCGGGGCCGTCCTGTCCGTACACCGAACCCTCCGTCCCACCGCCGCCGACGGGTGCCTGCCCGGGCTGCCCCGGGGCGCTCCCGGCGGGCGGCTGCGCCGGGGGCTGCGCGGACCCGGCGGGCCGGGCGGACCCGGACGCCTGGGCGGGCTCGGACGACTGGGCGGGCTCGGACGACTGGGCGGGCCGCCGGTTCGGCGGCGTAGGGGGAGTCAACGGAGCGGTCACCCTGTCATCGTGCCAGGTGACTGCACCGGCCGCGTCACCGGACGGCCGCCCGGCGGTAGGCCCAGGTGGCCACGGCCAGCGAGACGACCCCGACCCCGGCGCAGACCGCCATGTCGATCCCCACCCAGGCCCAGTCGGGACGGCCCGCGAAGCTGCGTGCGTAGGCCTCCACGCCGTAGGTCGAGGGCAGCAGGTCGCGCGCGAGGCGGATGACCTCCGGCATCCGTTCGGGCGGCAGCACCCCCAGGAGCAGCGCGGCCGACATGCCCAACTGGCCCAGCAGCGTGGCGATTTCCGGCCGGGGGGCGAGCAGCCCGCAGGCGGCGCCCAGTCCGGAGAGGGCCGCGCCCGCGAGCGGGATCACCGCCACGAGCACCCACAGGTTGCCCAGCGGCAGCCCGAACAGCACGCAGCCGAAGACCGCGGTCACGAGTGTTCCGGGCACCGTGAAGGAGGCGTACGCCGCCGCCGCGCCCAGCACCACGGCCGCCGGCGGCACGGGCAGCGTCGCGTAGTGGTCGAGCCCGCCGCTGGACCGCAGCTGGCCGAAGTACTGCGCGAGCAGGTTGAGCGCGACGTAGGCGACGACGACGACCGACGCGCCGGCCACCACGGACTCGGCCTCGCCGCCGCCGCTGACCACGCCCCGCATCATGATCATGATGCCGACGGACTGGAAGGTCGCCACGAACAGCAGGGGGATGCGCGCCACCCGCGCCCGGGACAGCTGGGCCCGGTACACGGCCGCCAGGGACGGCCACAGCCGCGCCCGCGGCCCGAGTGCGGCGACCGCCGGCCGTGCGGGGCCGGTGTCCTGCGCGGCCGTCGCGCCGGCCAGCACGTCGGCGGGTACGACACTCACGTCGAACTGCTCCTCTGCTCCACTGCCTGCCCCAGGCCCTGTCCACGGCGTAGTCCGGGCACCGCTCACGCCTTCACCAGCCCCTGCCGGGCGGCGCCGCCCAGCGCCAGGTACACGTCCTCCAGGCTGGGCGTGGTGAGGGTGAAGTCGTCCAGGGCGGCGAAGGCGGCTCCGCCGGTGACCGTGGCGACGACGGCGCGGGCCTCCTCCGGGGCGAGCCGCAGCGTCCAGCGCCGCCCGGACCGGGCGGCCCGCTCCTGGAGCGCGGCGACCTCCGGGACGTCCAGGGGCGCGCGCTCGCGCCACACCAGCTCGACCCGGACCTCGCCGGAGACCCGCTCCTTGAGGCCGGCCGGGGTGTCGCAGGCGATGACCCGCCCCCGGTCGAGGACGGCGACCCGGTCGAGGACGGTCTCGGCCTCGATGACGTTGTGGGTGACCAGCAGGACGGTGGTGCCGTGCTCGGCACGGCGCCGGTCCACGGCGGACCACACGGCCCGCCGCGCCACCGGGTCCATGCCGGTGGTGGGCTCGTCGAGCACGAGCAGCGGGCGCTCGCCGACCAGCGCGGCGGCGAAGCAGGCCAGCCGGCGCTGGCCGCCGGAGAGCTTCTTCAGCGGGCGTCCGGCGATCGGCGCGAGGCCGAGTTCGTCGAGGACGGCGTCGCGCTCGGCCCGGGCCGAACGCACGTCGAGGCCGCGCAGCCGGCCGGTGGTCTCGGCGGCGAGCGAGACGGTCAGCTCGTCCAGGGCGCTGGACTCCTGCCCGAGGTAGGCGAGGAGGCGGGCGGCCCGCTCGGGGTGGGCCACGATGTCGTGGCCGAGGATCTCGACGGTGCCGCGGTCGGGGCGCATCAGTCCGGTGAGCTGCCGCACCAGGGTGGACTTCCCGGCGCCGTTCGGGCCGAGCAGTCCGAAGATCTCACCGCGCCCGACGTCCAGCTCCACCTCGTCGGTGGCCCGCACCTCGGGGGTGCCGGGCGTGCCGCGCCGGCCGCGGGCGGCGGGATAGGTCTTGGTCAGTCCGCGCACCGCGCACACGACGTCGTCGGTGTGCCGAAGTCCCGGTGCCGTGCGCTCACTCACAAGGGACGAGAGTACGGGGTCCGCGGCCTTTACTCGTCCTTGGGGCGACCTCTCCCCGTTCCTCCGGGGTTCCCGGGCCGGGGTCAGTCGCCCGCCGGGGCGTGCCCGGCCGCCGTGCGGACGTCGATCTCCCGCCAGAACCCGGCCCGGATCGCGTACCGGTCGTGCTCGTCGATCTGGTCGTCCTTGTGCGCGAGCAGCCCGAACCGGGCGGCGTAGCGCAGCAGCTCCCCGTCGATGCGGTGCGGCACGCGGGGGTACATCGACGACAGTTTCTGCAGGTGGGACTGGTCACCGAGGCGTTCCATCCAGCGCCTGGCGAACACCTGTCCGACCTCGTACGGGTCACCGCCGACGGTCGTGATGTCCTCCTCGCGGTCCGCCCAGCGCTGCTCGGCCGTGGTGAGCTGGGCGAGGGTCGGCATGGAGGCGGCGTCGGGCGGCTCGGCGGCCACGCCGGGCCGGTCCACCCAGCCCTTGTCCGAGGACCAGCGCAGGGTGGCGGTGGCCGGCTGCCGGTCGGCCGGCTGGGCGCCGGGGGCGCGCAGGGCGGCGAGGTCCTTGGGGGTGGGGACGCCCTTGGCGGTGACCGGCAGCCGCTCCTCGGTGCCGCTGCGCGCCCCGGCGGCCACGGTGTGCCGAGGCTCCTCGGCGGGGCGCTCCCGGGTGGCGGACAGGCCGGACTCGGGCAGCGGCGCGGAGAGGATCGCCGCGATCTCGGGGCGGGGCGCGGGGGGCGGGGCGCAGACGCCGCCGAGTTCCTTGGCGCGGACGGCCTTCGTGATCCAGGTGCGGTCCAGGACGCGGCGCTCGTCGGCCTCGGCGACCAGGTCCTCGGACTGGTTGTAGTCGCCGTCGGCGGCCTGCACGGCCCACAGGTGGACGGCGACGCCGTGCTCCTTGGCGGCCATCATGCCGGGCAGCAGATCGCCGTCGCCGGTGACGAGGACGACATCGGAGCAGGCGCGGTTGCGGGCCAGTTCGGTCAGTTCGGCGTGCATCGCGGCGTCCACGCCCTTCTGCGCCCAGCGTCCGTCGCTGCGGGTGAGCGCGCCGAGCCGGACGGTGACCCGGGGCATCACGCGCAGCCTGCGGTGCTCGGGCTGGGGCACGCGGTCGGGGGCGCCGTCGAACCAGTAGATGCGCAGCAGCGGCCGCTCGGTCTCGGACTCGGCCTGTTCGCGCAGCCCCTGGATGAGCGCGGTGTGGTCGACGGTGATCCGGGACCGTGACGGCTCGCCGGCGAGGAGGCTCGCGGCGGCCCCCAGCAGGTACCCGGCGTCCACCAGGACGATGCAGCGGTCCACGCGATCCACCCTCTTTCCGGGGAGGTTGCTCAGGGAGGTGCTTCGGGCTTCTTTCGAGTCTGCCCGACGGCGCCGGGGTTAACGGCCCGAACTCGATCTTCGGCGTGGCGTTTCGGGAGTCCGTGGTCCGATGAGCCTTGTTACATACGGTAATTATCCGACATGCGTTCATTGTCGGCGTATGTGAATCTGGTCGCGGCCCTGGCCCCGAGATCCCCCACAGGAGGTTGATCACCATGGCCAAGAACCGCAAGCAGGACCGCAGCCGGCAGAAGGCGACCGTGGCCGCGAACGGCCCGCGCGAGACGGAGCACTCCGTGTCGGAACCGCAGCCCGAGCACCACGGGCCGCAGCTCAGTCCCACGGACGTGGCCCGCAAGGGCCGGCAGAAGCGCTTCGGCCACAACTGAGGCCGCGGCGAGGGCCGTCGAGCCGGCCACGGCACCTTCGAGGGGCGTACCCGATGCGCACGGGGACGCCCCTCTCCCTTTTCTGAGACCCGGTTCGCCCCCGGCGCGCCCGAGCCGGCGCCGGGAGCACGACCGCGCAGGCCCGACGGGTCGAGCGCGGTCGTGCTCCCGACGCCGGCGCGTCCCTTCGGCTCACTCGCCGTGGCTGGTCAGCCCGCCAGGCAGGACGGGCCGAGCAGCACCTTGAGGTCACCGAAGAGGGCGGGGTCGGGCTTGACCCGGTGCCGATCCAGGCGCAGCACCGTCGTCCTGGACGGGCCCTGGAGCTTGATCCGGACCTCGCTGTCGCCCTTGTGGTGGGTGAGGATCTCGCCGAGGCGGCTGACCATGGGCGGGGTGACGCGGGTGGCCGGGATGGTGAGGACCACGGGCGCGTTGGTGCCCGCGTTCGACAGGTCGGGGACCTGGAGTTCCATGGCGACCAGGCGCGGCACGTCCTCCCGCTTGTCGAGGCGTCCCTTGACGAACACCACGGCGTCCTCGACGAGTTGGGTGGACACCAGCTGGTAGGTGGCGGGGAAGAACATGCACTCGATGGAGCCGGCCAGGTCCTCGACGGTGGCGATCGCCCAGGCGTTGCCCTGCTTGGTCATCTTGCGCTGGAGGCCGGAGATGATGCCGCCGATGGTGACGACCGCGCCGTCGGCGTGCTCGCCGCCGGTCAGCTGGGCGATGCCCGCGTCGGCCTTGTCGGAGAGCACGTGCTCCAGGCCGAAGAGCGGGTGGTCGGAGACGTAGAGACCGAGCATCTCGCGTTCCTGGGCGAGCAGGTAGGTCTTGTCCCACTCCTCGGTGGTGAACTCCACGTCGAGGCCGAAGCCGGGCTCGCTGCTGGACTCCTCGCCCATCCCGCCGAAGAGGTCGAACTGGCCCTCGGCCTCCTTGCGCTTGACCGCGACCACGTTGTCGATCATCGGCTCGTACTGCGCGGTGAGGCCCTTGCGGGTGTGCCCCATGGTGTCGAAGGCGCCGGCCTTGATCAGCGACTCGGTGGTGCGCTTGTTGCAGACGACGGCCTCGACCTTGTCGAGGTAGTCGGGGAAGGAGGAGTACTTCCCCTTGGCCTTGCGGCTCCTGATGATCGACTCGACGACGTTCGTGCCGACGTTGCGGACGGCGGAGAGGCCGAAGAGGATCACGTCGTCGCCCTGGGCGGCGAAGTTCGCCTCCGACTCGTTGACGTTGGGCGGGAGCACCTTGATGCCCATGCGGCGGCACTCGTTGAGGTAGACCGCCGACTTGTCCTTGTCGTCCTTGACGGAGGTCAGCAGCGCCGCCATGTACTCGGCGGGGTGGTTGGCCTTCAGGTAGGCGGTCCAGTAGGACACCAGGCCGTACGCCGCCGAGTGCGCCTTGTTGAACGCGTAGCCGGCGAACGGGACCAGGACGTCCCACAGGGCCTGGATGGCCTCGTCGCTGTAGCCGTTCTTCTTCGCGCCGGCCTGGAAGATGGTGAAGTTCTTCGCCAGCTCGTCGGGCTTCTTCTTGCCCATCACGCGGCGCAGGATGTCGGCCTCGCCGAGCGAGTAGCCGGCGATGATCTGGGCGGCCTTCTGCACCTGCTCCTGGTAGACGATCAGGCCGTAGGTGACGTCCAGGACCTCCTTCAGGGGCTCTTCCAGCTCCTTGTGGATCGGGGTGATCTCCTGGAGGCCGTTCTTGCGCAGCGCGTAGTTGGTGTGCGAGTCCATGCCCATGGGGCCCGGCCGGTACAGCGCGGAGACGGCGGAGATGTCCTCGAAGTTGTCGGGCTTCATCAGGCGCAGCAGGGAGCGCATGGGGCCGCCGTCGAACTGGAAGACGCCGAGGGTGTCGCCGCGCTGGAGGAGGTCGAAGGTGGTCGGGTCGTCCAGCGGGAGGCTCAGGAGATCGATGTCGATCCCCTTGTTGGACTTCACCATCTTGACGGCGTCGTCCATGATCGTCAGGTTGCGCAGGCCGAGGAAGTCCATCTTCAGCAGGCCGAGCGACTCGCAGCTCGGGTAGTCCCACTGGGTGATGGTCACGCCGTCGGTGTGCCGGACCCAGACGGGGACGTGCTCGGTGATGGTCTCGCTGGACATGATCACGCCGGCGGCGTGCACGCCCATCTGCCGCACCAGGCCCTCGACGCCCTTGGCGGTGTCGATGACCTTCTTCACGTCCGGCTCGTTCTCGTACATCGAGCGGACCTCGCCGGCCTCCGAGTAGCGGGGGTGCGAGGGGTCGGTGATGCCGTTGAGGTCGATGCCCTTGCCGAGGACGTCGGCGGGCATCGCCTTGGTGATGCGGTCGCCCATCGCGTACGGGTAGCCCAGCACGCGCGCGGAGTCCTTGATCGCGTTCTTCGCCTTGATCTTGCCGTACGTGCCGATCATGGCGACCTTGTCGGCGCCGTACTTCTCCGTGACGTACCTGATCACCTCGACGCGCCTGCGCTCGTCGAAGTCGATGTCGACGTCGGGCATGGAGACGCGCTCGGGGTTGAGGAACCGCTCGAAGATCAGGCCGTGCGGGATCGGGTCGAGGTCGGTGATGCCCATGGCGTAGGCGACGATCGAGCCGGCCGCCGAGCCACGGCCGGGGCCGACCGCGATGCCGTTGTTCTTGGCCCACATGATGAAGTCGGCGACGACGAGGAAGTAGCCCGGGAACCCCATCTGGATGATGACGTCCATCTCGTACTCGACCTGCTTCTGGCGGTCCTCGGGGATGCCGCCGGGGAAGCGGCGCTCCATGCCGCGCCGGACCTCCTCCTTGAACCAGGTGACCTCGGTGTAGCCCTCGGGGATGTCGAACTTGGGCATGAGGTCGCGCTTCTCGAACATGCCCGTGGTGTCGACCATCTCCGCGACCAGGAGCGTGTTGGCGCAGCCCTCCTGCCAGGCGTCCGAGGAGTCGATGGCGTACATCTCGTCCGTGGACTTCAGGTAGTAGCCGGTGCCGTCGAACTTGAAGCGGTCGGGGTCGGAGAGGTTCTTGCCGGTCTGGATGCACAGCAGGGCGTCGTGGGCGCCGGCCTCGTGCGCGTACGTGTAGTGCGAGTCGTTGGTGACCAGCGGGGGGATGCCGAGCTTCTTGCCGATGTCCAGCAGGCCGTCGCGGACCCGGTGCTCGATGTCGATGCCGTGGTCCATCAGCTCCAGGAAGTAGCGGTCCTTGCCGAAGATGTCCTGGTAGTCGGCGGCGGCCTTCAGCGCCTCGTCGTACTGGCCGAGCCGCAGCCGGGTCTGCACCTCGCCCGAGGGGCAGCCGGTGGAGGCGACGATGCCCTTGGACCACTGGGCGATGGTCTCCTTGTCCATGCGGGGCCACTTCTGCAGCCAGCCCTCGGCATAGGCGTCGGAGGAGAGGCGGAAGAGATTGTGCAGGCCCTCCCGGTCCACCGCCCACATCGTCTTGTGGGTGTAACCGCCGGAACCGGAGACGTCGTCCCGCTTCTGGTGCGGCTGGCCCCAGCGGATCTTGCGCTTGTTGCGCCGGGACTCGGGGGCGACGTAGGCCTCGATGCCGATGATCGGGGTGACCCCGGCCTTCTTCGCGGAGTGGAAGAAGTCGTACGCGCCGTGCAGGTTGCCGTGGTCGGACATGGCGATGTGCGTCATGCCCATCTCGTTGCACGCGTCGAACATGTCCTTCAGCCGCGCGGCACCGTCCAGCATCGAGTACTGGGTGTGGACGTGCAGGTGCGTGAACGGCGGCTTCGACACGGTGCGGCCTCCTGGGGAACGGATCGGCGACGGGCTGCGGACGGTCTGGGGGTCAGCGTCGAAGTCTATGCCCCGGCACCGACACCCGGCGGCCCGCCGGGTGTACCTTCACCGGGATCCGTGACACTGCCGGGGTCCGTGACGCCGGACACGAGAACCGGGCACTCGGCCGTGACGTCGGACGTTGGTGGAAGGGGAGATCCGTCCCCTCATGTCACGCACCACCCCGTACCAGGAGGCACCCCGCGATGTCGGTCCCCCAGCTCAGCGACGAGCAGCGCGGCGAGGAGATCCTCTCCGTCTTCGACACCGCCTTCGGCGAGCTGCTGGCGGCCGACCCGGCCGCGTTCCGCGTGAAGTTCCGGAAGATGGCGTCCTCCGCCTTCGCGTTCTACCGGGGCACGGCGTGCCTCTTCTACCACGACCTGGCCCGGGGGAAGGCGGGGCCGGACGGCGCGCGGACGGCCGGCGGCCCCTACCTGGACGAGCGCACCTCGCGCGTGTGGATCCACGGTGACCTGCACGCGGAGAACTTCGGCACCTACATGGATTCGAACGGCCGTCTGGTCTTCAACGTCAACGACTTCGACGAGGCCTACGTCGGCCCCTTCACCTGGGACGTCAAGCGCTTCGCCGCCTCCATCGCCCTGGTGGGGTACGCGAAGGCGCTCAGCGACCGGCAGATCACGGAACTGGTCACCGTCTACGCGAGCGCCTACCGCGAGCGGATCCACGCCCTGGCCACCGGCGCCAAGAGCGACGAGGTGCCGCCCTTCACCCTGGACACCGCCGAGGGCCCGCTGCTGGACGCGCTGCGCGACGCCCGCTCGCTCACCCGGTTCTCCCTGCTGGAGTCGATGACCGAGATCCGCGACTTCGAGCGCCGCTTCGCGCCCGGCGGCGGCTCCATCGAGCTGGACGCCGCCACCCGCTACAAGGTGCTCGCCGCCTTCGACGGCTACCTGGAGACGCTCCCGGAGTCGTCGCTGGCCCGCCCGGACTCCTACCGGGTGAAGGACGTCGTGGGCCGCCGGGGCATCGGGATCGGCTCGGCCGGACTGCCCTCCTACAACATCCTGCTGGAGGGCAACAGCGACGCCCTGGAGAACGACGTCGTGATCTACATCAAGCAGGCCCAGACCCCGGCCGTCTCGCGGCACGTCACGGACCGGGCGATCCGGGACTACTTCCAGCACGAGGGCCACCGCACGGTGATCTCCCAGCGCGCCCTGCAGGCGCACGCCGACCCGTGGCTGGGCTGGACCGAGCTGGACGGCGCGGGCCAGCTGGTGGCGGAGGTCTCGCCGTACGCCGTCGACCTGGACTGGGACGACATCGACGACCCGGAGGAGATCGCGCAGGTCGTCGCCGACCTCGGCCGGGCCACGGCCACCATGCACGCGGCGGCCGACGACCAGTCCGGCGAGTCCCTGGTGCCGTTCTCCACCGAGCGGGCGATCGACGCGGCGATCGCCGCCGACGAGGAGGGCTTCGCCCCGCTCCTCGTCGACTTCGCGCACGCCTACGGGGCACGCGCGCGCGGGGACCACCAGATCTTCGTCGACCTGTTCCGCAACGGCCGGATCCCGGGTCTGTGACGGGAAGGCCGCTCACAGGGACCCTTTAGGAGCCCCTTACCGGCGGACGTGCCACACTCTCCTTCTGCTATGGACATATCCGGGACCCGACTCAGAGCCGTGCGCGCGGCGCTGTTCACGGCGGTGGTCGTGACGCTCAGCACCGCGTCGCACGTCCTGCTGTCCCGGGTCCCGCTGCCGCTGAACACGGTGGCCTCGGTCGCGGGCGCCGTGTTCGTGCTCGCCTACGCCCTGGCCGGCCGCGAGCGCGGCTTCGGGCGGATCGCCGCCCTGCTGATCCCGCTGGAGCTGGCGGCCGACACCGTCTTCACCACCGGCCAGCACGTCTGCTACGGCGCAGCAGGCGGCCCGCTCGCCGGCCCGCTGCGCTCGGTCGGCTGGGACGTCCTGTGCGGCAACGGCACGCACGTCGGCACCCCGCTGGCCCGGATGACCGGCACCGGCACCGACCGGCTCGCGATGCTGCTCTCCCACGCCGACCCGGCGACCGCCTGGCTGCTGCTCGGCGCGCACGTCGGCGTGGGACTCCTCGCCGCCGGCTGGCTGCACCGCGGCGAGCGGGCGCTGGCCCAGCTGCTGCGCGCGGTGGCCGCCACCACCTTCCGGCCCCTGCTGATCGCGGTCGCGGTGACCGAGGTCGGCCGCGGTCCCGCGGCGCACCGGCCCACGCGCCCCGCGCCGCACCGCACCGCCCTGCGCACCCGCCTGCTCGTGCACTCCCTGGGACGACGCGGACCACCGCGCCCGACCGCCCCGGCCCACCGCCCCGCCCCCGCCCTCGCCCTGGGCTGAGCGGCGACGGCCGGTCCGGGCCGCCCGGTCCCCCACCACGTCATACGCATCCCGCGCACGAAGCTGCGCGTCCCACAGGAGAACACCACCATGAGCAAGCGGAACAGCCAGTCGGCGAAGACGGCGGCCCGGGAGCGGCTGCGCGCAGAGCGCGAGCGCGAGGCCAAGCGCGCCAAGGCCAAGCGGCAGATCACCGTCGCCGCCTCCGTCGTCGTCGTGCTGGCGGCGGCCGGCGGCATCGGCTACGCCGTCGTCCAGGCCAACAAGCCCGGCCACTGGGACGCGGTGAAGGACGACAAGGTCGTCGCGCCGGCCAACACCTCGGGCACCGACGGCACGACCGTGATCCTCGGCAAGTCCACCGCCGCCAAGACCCTCAAGGTCTACGAGGACCCGCGCTGCCCGGTCTGCGCCCAGTTCGAGCAGACCGTCGGCTCGACCCTGAAGAAGGACCTCGACGACGGCAAGTTCAAGATGCAGTTCATCTCCGGCACCTTCCTCGACGACCACGACCAGGGCGAGGGCTCCAAGAACGCGCTGAGCGCCCTGGGCGCCGCGCTCAACGTCAGCCCGGAGGCGTTCCTGGAGTACAAGACCGCGCTCTACTCCGCCAAGTGGCACCCGGACGAGAACGACGACAAGTTCAAGGACGACAGCTACCTGCTGAAGATCGCGGACACCGTCTCGGCGCTCAAGGGCAACGCCAAGTTCCAGACGGCGGTGAAGAACGGCACGTACGACCCCTGGGCCATGGCGATGTCGAAGACCTTCGACGACAACAAGGACAAGGTGTCCGGCACCCCGAGCCTGGTCATGGACGGCAAGAAGCTCACCTCGCCCGGCTCGGACAACGCGCCCATGACCGTGCAGGACTTCACCTCGGTGATCGGCGCCGCGCTGAAGGGCTGATCCGGGCGGCCCGGATCCGCGCGGCTCCCCTCGATCCGCGCCGGCCGGGCCGGTTCACGCCAACCCCTGCCGAAGAGCGGGCGAACTTTTGCCGGTTCGCCCGCTCCCCGCGTGTACTCGCCAGTAATCTGATCGGCCGTGACCAGCCGACACAGATCGTCCGCCCCCGTCCCGGCGCCACCGCGCCCCGACGGCCCCCCGCTCGCACCCCGCCGCCGCACGGTCGTCAAGGCCGCCGCGGCCACCGCCGTCCTGGCCGCGCCGCTCGCCGCCGCGCTGCCGGCGCGCGCCGCCACCGCGGCGCCCGCCTTCCTGCACGGCGTGGCCTCCGGCGACCCGCTGCCCGACGGCATCCTGCTGTGGACCAGGGTGACCCCGGTCCCCGAGGCCGTACCGGGCTCCGGGGAGGGGCCCGACACCGAGGTGAGCTGGGTGGTGGCCCTCGACAAGGCGTTCAGCGCCGTCGTCGCCCGGGGCTCCACCACCGCGACCGCCGCCTGCGACCACACCGTCAAGGCCGACATCCGGGGCCTGCGGCCGGCCACCGACTACTGGTTCCGCTTCTCGGCCGGCGGCACCGACTCCCCGGTGGCCCGCACCCGGACCGCGCCCGCCCACGACGCCGCCGTCTCCTCACTGCGCTTCGGCGTGGTCTCCTGCGCCAACTGGGAGGCCGGCCGCTTCGCGGCCTACCGCCACCTCGCCGACCGCGGCGACCTCGACGCCTGGCTGCACCTCGGCGACTACATCTACGAGTACGGGTCGGGCGAGTACGCGGCCCGGGGCACGGTCGTACGCCCGCACGAACCGGCGCACGAGATCATCACCCTCGCCGACTACCGCGCCCGGCACGCCCGGTACAAGACCGACCCCGATCTCCAGGCGCTGCACCACAAGGCGCCCGTCATCGCGATCTGGGACGACCACGAGTTCGCCGACAACGCCTGGTCCGGCGGCGCGGTCAACCACACCGAGGGGGCCGAGGGCGCCTGGAGCGACCGCCAGGCCGCGGCCAAGCAGGCCTACTTCGAGTGGATGCCGGTGCGCCCGGCCGTCGCGGGCACCACCTACCGCCGGCTGCGCTTCGGCCGGCTCGCCGACCTGTCCCTGCTGGACCTGCGCTCCTTCCGCTCCCAGCAGGCGTCCACCGGCAGCGGCTCGGTCGACGACCCGGACCGTACGATCACCGGCCGCGCCCAACTGGACTGGCTCAAGGCGGGCCTGGCCGCGTCCGACACCACCTGGCGGCTGGTCGGCAACTCGGTGATGATCTCCCCCTTCGTCGTCGGCTCGCTCTCCGCCGACCTGCTGAAGCCGCTGGCGAAGCTCCTGGGCCTGCCGCAGGAGGGCCTGGCCGTCAACACCGACCAGTGGGACGGCTACACCGACGACCGCCGCGAACTGCTGGGCCACCTGCGCGCCCACGCCGTGCGCAACACCGTCTTCCTGACCGGGGACATCCACATGGCGTGGGCGAACGACGTACCGGTGGACGCCGGGACGTACCCGCTGTCGCCCTCGGCCGCCACCGAGTTCGTGGTCACCTCGCTGACCTCGGACAACCTCGACGACATGGTCAAGGTCCCCGAGGGCACCGTCTCCGCGGTCGCCGCGCCGGTGATCCGGGCCGCCAACCGGCACGTCCACTGGGTCGACACCGACCGCCACGGCTACGGCGTCCTGGACATCACCGCCGAGCGCGCGCAGATGGACTACTACGTCGTCTCCGACCGCACGAGCGCGAACGCCACCTCGGCCTGGGCGCGTTCGTACCGCACGCGCAGCGGCACGCAGCGGATCGAACGGACCTACGACCCCGTCTAGACGTCGGCCGTCACGGCGCGGGACTCACCCGAGGCTGTCGAGGAAGCCGAGCGCCACCCGCCAGGTGGCCTCGGCGGCCTGGGCGTCGTGGTCCGGCAGGTCGGGGTCGGTGTAGAGGTGGCCGGCCCCGGCGTACCGGTAGATCTCCACGTCGGCGCCGGTGCGGCCCATCTGCAGGTACCAGGCGCTCAGCCAGTCGTCCGTCTCGAACGGATCGGGTTCGGCCACGTGCAGTTGGACCGGCAGCCCGTCGGCCTGGACACCCGGGGCGATGTCGGACGTGCCGTGCAGGAGCAGCAGGCCGCGCGCCTTGTCGTCGCCGAGGGCGAGGGTCTGGGCGATGGAGGCGCCGAGCGAGAACCCGGCGTAGACCAGGCCGCGCTCCGAGTAGGGGGCCGCCGCCAGCACGGCCCGCCTGAGCAGCTCGTCCTTGCCGATCTCGTCCTTGAACGCCATGCCGTCCTCGACCGAGTCGAACGTACGGCCCTCGAAGAGATCGGGCGTCCACACCTCGTGCCCGGCGGCCCGCAGCCGGTCCGCGGCCTGCCGCACCGCGGGTCTGAGGCCATGGGTCGAATGGAAGAGCATGATGTTCATGAGGCCATGGTGCCAGCCGGGTACGACAACGCCCGCGCGCACCCGCCCGGATACGCGCGCCCGTGCACCCCTGCACGGACCCGGTGCCCGGGCCCGCCCGGGACGCGGGCGTCCGCGCGTGGACGCCCCGGATGTGAACGTCCTGCGTGGGCCTCGCCACACGGACCCGGCCCTACCCAGGAACCGCCGCAAGACACATGTTCGTGTCCGGCCACCGCCGGTTACGTTCGCAGGCATGGAGAACGCACTCCGCCCGCTCATCGTGATCGGCGGCTCGGTCGTCCTCACCCTGGTCATCGGCTGGGCCACCGACCTGCTGCTGCGCAAGGCCGACGGACGGCACCACGAGACGCCGCTGTGGGGCCTGCTGCGCCGCGCCCGCGTGCCCTACCAACTCGTCCTGTGCTCCGCCCTGCTCAGAGGCTCCTACGACCGGGCCGAAATCCTCGACGAGCACCGGGACGGCATCGGCCGGGCGCTGACCCTGGTGCTGATCGGGTCCGCGGCCTGGCTCGCCGTGCGCATCGCGGCGGCCGTCGTCGAGACCTCGTACGCGCGCTACGCCAGCGCACGCGCGCACCGGGACCCCGCCCGGGTACGGCGGGTGCGCACCCAGGTCGAGCTGATCATGCGTGTTGTCACCGCGATCGTCATCGTGGTGGCCGCAGCGTCGATGCTGCTGACCTTCCCGGCGATGCGCGCGGCCGGTGCCTCGCTGCTGGCCTCGGCCGGCATCCTCGGCATCGTCGCCGGTGTCGCCGCGCAGTCCACCCTGTCCAACATGTTCGCCGGGCTGCAGATCGCCTTCGGCGACATGGTGCGCATCGGCGACACCGTCGTCGTGAACGGCGAGTGGGGCACGGTCGAGGAGATCACCCTGACCTTCCTGACCGTGCGGACCTGGGACGAGCGCCGGATCACCATGCCGGTCTCGCACTTCACGTCCAACCCGTTCGAGAACTGGTCGCGCGGCACCCCGCAGATGACCGGCACCGTCTTCTGGCACCTCGACCACTCGGCGCCGCTGGAGGCGATGCGCGAGAAGCTGCGCGACATCCTGCGCGCCTGCCCGGCCTGGGACGGCCGCGCCTACAACCTGCAGATCACCGACACGACCCCGAACACCATCCTGGTGCGGGCGCTGATGACCGCGAAGGACTCCGACGACATCTGGACGGTGCGGGTCGCGGTGCGCGAGGAGATGCTCCGCTGGCTGTGCGAGGAACACCCCTACGCGCTGCCCCGCGTCAACACGGCCGAGGCGGAGCCGCCGCGGGGCCGGGCGGGCGGCAGGGGCGCGGTGGGCGGCGGGGCGGTGCGGCCCGCCCCGCCCTCCCTGCCCTCCCTGGACAAGTCCCGTACGGGCCGCGGCTGACGGTTCGTCCGCCGGTGGCTCAGCGGCCGCGTTCCGCGCCTCCGTTGACCTGGATGATCTGCGAGGTGACGTGGGCGGCGGCCGGGGAGGCCAGCCAGTGCAGGGTGGCGGCGACGTCGCCGGGGGTGCCGGGGCGGCCCGTGGAGGTCTCGGCGACCAGCTGCGCGCGGCGGGGCTCGTCCATCGCGTCGCCGAAGAACTCGGTGTCCTCGATGTAGCCGGGCGCGACGACGTTGACCGTGATGCCGTGCGGCCCCAACTGCCGGGCCAGATCGTGGGCGTAGGGGTGCAGGGCGGCCTTGGAGGCGGCGTAGGCGCCGGTGCCCGAGCCCCGGTAGGCGGCGATGGAGCTGAGGAACAGCACGCGTCCGCCGGGCTCGGCGAGCCGGTGCCGGAGCGCTTCGGTGAGCAGTACGGCGGTCAGTGTGTTGAGCCGGAAGTTGACCGCCCACTGGTCGGCGACCCGGTCGAGCGGATCGTCGCGCTCCACCGCCGGTTCGAGCAGCCCGGTGCCGCCCGCGCTGTGCACGAGCACGTCCACGGCGCCCATCTCGTCGGCCACGAAGCGGGCCACCCGCCGTACGCCGTCCACGTCGCCGAGGTCGGCGGCGCAGACGAGTGCCCCGGGCACCGCCGCCTTGCGCAGGACCTCCTCCCGCCGCCCGAGCAGCAGGACCTGGTCCCCTCCCGCCGCGAACATCCGTGCGGTGGCCAGTCCGATCCCGGTACCGCCACCGCTGATCACCACGTTGCGTGTCATGCTCCCGAGCCTAGATGAATGAGTCCGATGTCGGTGCTGGTCGCGACGATGGCGAAGGGCGCCCGTTGGTCAGTGTGTGAAGACAAACCTGGACGCCCTTCTGGCGGC
>NZ_JOIY01000063.1 GCF_000720185.1 Streptomyces sp. NRRL S-340
AAAAAGGAGGGGGGGGGGGGGGGGGGGGGGGGGGAGGGGGGGGAGGGGGGGGAGGGGGGGGGGGGGGAACGCCCGCGGCTCGCGGGCGTTCCTGGCGGCCGGTTACCGGCCCGTGGGGGCGGCGGCGCTGCTGCGCGGTGCCGGGGCGTTCAGCGGAAGACGCCGGTGTGGCCGAGCGAGTAGCGGCCCGGCTGCGGGTAGACGGCGAGGCCGTGCGGGCCGCTGCCGACCTTGATGCGGGCCAGCTGCCGGCCGGTGCCGGTGTCGATGGCGTACACCTCGGAGTTGTAGCGGCCCGACAGCCAGAGCACCTTGCCGTCGGCCGAGACACCGCCCATGTCGGGGCTGCCGCCGTGCGGCAGGCGCCACTTCCCGGTCAGCTTGTGCCGGGCGAAGTCGTAGACCGAGATGGTGCCCTCCCCCCGGTTGGAGACGTACATCCGGCGGGAGTCGCGGCTGACGTAGAGACCGTGGGCGCCCTTGCCGGTGTACAGGAACTCCGGCTTGCCGAACGTGCCGCCGTCCAGGATCCACAGGCCGTTCGCCACCATGTCGGCCACGTAGAACCGCTTGCCGTCCGGTGACATCTTCACGTCCTGCGGCATGGCCCCGCGGAAGGCGAGCTTCTGCTGTCCGACGACCTTCATCGCCGCCGTGTCGACCTTGAGGAGTTCGCCGCTGAACTCGCAGGAGACGATGAAGTAGCGGCCGTCGGCCGAGAAGTCGGCGTGGTTGACCCCGGCACAGCCGACCGGGACGGTCTTGACCCGCTCCATGGTGTGCGCGTCGCGGAAGACGAGCTGGCGGTCCTTGGAGGCCATCACGACGGCGTACCTGCCGTCCGGCGTGAAGTACAGGTTGTACGGGTCGTGCACGTCGACCGGTTTGCCGGCCTTGCCGGTCCTCGGGTCGATGGGAGTCAGCGAGTTGCCGAGGTCGTTGTTGACCCACAGCGTCTTCAGGTCCCAGGACGGCACGACGTGCTGCGGCTGGCGGCCGACCGGGATGGTCTCCATGACCTTGTACGTCCCGGGGTCGATGACCGTGACCGTGTTGGAGTTGGTGTTGGGGACGTAGACCCGCGAGGGGAAGTCCTTGACGGTGTCGGAGAGCCGGCCCGGGCGGTCGGCGGCGTAGACGTCCTTCGGGTCGAGGACGGGCGGCATGCCGGGCAGGGCGTCGAAGGCCTGCCGCTGGGGCCGGGCGGGCGCCTTGCTGGCGAGGGCTTCACCGGTGGGGTGCGGGGCGGAGCCCCCGCCGCTGCACGCGGACAGCGCGGCCAGTGCGGCGCAGGCCGCGCCGGCGACGAGGATCCGGGCCGGGCGGGAGACGGACGTAGGACTGGGACGCATCAGCTCAGCAGCTCCGTGGTGGTGACCGCGCGCAGACCGCGGCGGTCGAGTTCGGCGAGGAGGGCGGGAAGGGCGGTGGCCGTGCCGGGACAGCCGAAGTGCAGGCTCACCACGGAACCGCCGCGGACCCGGTCCAGCACGTTGCGGGTGACCGCGGCGGCACCGGGCGAGGTGTAGTCGAGCGAGTCGACGTCGTAGGAGAGCACGTGCGGGTAGCCCGCGGTGCGCGCGAGCCGTTCGACCAGCGGGGAGGCGGTGAGGGCGCGGGACGGCCGGAACCAGGTGCCGATCGATCCGGTGAGCCGCTTCAGGCGGTCCGCGCAGGCGGTGATCTCGGACCGGGCCGCGGCCTCTGGCATGTCGTTGACGGACAGGTGGTGCTGGGTGTGGTTGCCGAGGTCGTGGCCGCCGTCGAGGATCCGGCGGGCCATCTCCGGGTGGGCGTCGAGCCAGGTGCCGACGGCGAGCACGGTCACCCGGGCTCCGTGTTCCTCGGCCGTGCCGAGCAGGGTGCGGGCGAGCGCCGGATCGCCCTGGCCGTGGAAGGTGAGGGCGACGCGGGGCTCGTTGCGCGGGCCGTGGCTGATCTGGGCGGGCTGCCCCAGGAAGGAGCGGGGGGCGGGGGCGGCCCGGGGCGCGGCGGAGGTGTGCGCGGCGGGCCGCGAGGAGCCGGAACCGGCTCCGGCGGAGGCGGAGGCCCCGGGCGGGGCGTCGGACGCGGCGGAGTGCGGGGCGGTACCGGTGGACGCGCACCCGGCGGCGAGGGCGCCCCCGGCGACGAGTCCGGCACCGGCCCGCAGCACGCCACGACGGTCGGTGGTGGTCACCCGCACCATTTAAGGGGCGCAAAGTAAGAAAACGGGCGATCCACTCGGATACCCGCCGGGTGAGCGTCGGTCGGGCGGCCGCGACGCAGCGCAAGTCGGGGCGGGGCGGGTGCCGTGACGCCGGGGCAGGACCGGCCGGGCGACGGCCGTCTCACGCCGGGTCAGGACCTGCCGGACGGCGGTGGTCTCACGCCGGGTCAGGACCTGCCGGACGGCGGTGGTCTCACGCCGGGTCAGGACCGGAGAGCTTGTCGACCAGGAACAGGCCCCGGCCGCTGAGGTCGAGGTCCTGGACGGGCATCAGGCACGGCAGGCCGCGGGAGGGGTCGCGGACCTCGATGCGGATGCGGCCGGTGCGGCGGCGCATACGGAGGCCGAAGGCCCGGGCGCCGGTGTGCCGTACGGCGTTGCCCACGAGTTCCGAGACGAGCAGGACCGCGTCCTCGGTGAGTTTCGGGGACAGCCCCCACTGGCGCAGGACGACGACCTGCACCAGCCGGCGCGCGCTGGCGGCCGACTCGGGACGGGACGGCAGCTGCACCTCCGACTCGGTCGGATTTCCGTACAACTCCACGGCGGCCAGCGCTCGTTCGTCCTCGACCGCGGGCGACCAGCGCGGTACGGCCGCATGTCCCTGTCCCCGCGGCTGCTCGATGCCCTCCAGCCCCGCCATGCCCCCATCATGGCCGTCCGCGGCGCCCTCCGGGGCCGTTCCGGCGGAATGCGCCCCTTGAACGCCCCCGCCCCACCCCTCGGAATGGCATATGCCGCAGGCATTTCGAATGCGGCTGCGGCCGGGCCGGCCTGCACGAACGGCCCGGCCGGCGGCGGACGCCCGCCGCCTTCGCTCCGCACGCTCCGGCATGCCCCGAGGCTTCCCTGAACGCCCCATCGAGCGACCCGCGAACGGGGACCTCAGACGAACTTGGCCTTCCCGGGGCCCTCCTCCACGAAGCTGCGCATGCCGCGCTCGCGGTCCTCGGTGGCGAACAGCCCCGCGAACCAGTTCCGCTCGACGGCGAGCCCGGTGTCGATGTCCGTCTCCAGGCCGGTGTCGATCGCCTCCTTGGCCGCGCGCAGCGCGATCGCCGGCCCCTGGGCGAGCCTCGCCGCCCACGCGTGCGCGGCCTCGTAGACCTCGGCGGCCGGGACCACCCGGTCCACCAGGCCGAGGGCGAGGGCCTCGTCGGCCCTGACCTGGCGGCCGGTGAAGATGAGGTCCTTGGCCTTGGAAGGGCCGATCAGGCGGGACAGCCGCTGGGTGCCGCCCGCGCCCGGGATGAGGCCGAGCAGGATCTCCGGCTGGCCCAGCTTGGCGTTGTCGGCGGCGATCCGGTAGTCCGCGCAGAGCGCCAGCTCGCAGCCGCCGCCCAGCGCGTAGCCGGTGACCGCGGCGACCACCGGCTTGGGGATGCGGGCCACGGCGGTGAAGGAGTCCTGCAGGGCGCGGGCCCGCAGCACCATCGCCGCGTGGTCCATCACCTGCATCTCCTTGATGTCCGCGCCGGCCGCGAACACCTTCTCGCCGCCGTAGATCACCACGGCGCGCACGTCCGCGCGGCGCGTGGCCTCCTCGGCGAGTTCCTTGAGCCGGTCCTGCGTGGCGACGTCGAGCGCGTTCATGGGCGGGCGGTCCAGGCGCAGCGTGCCGACGCCCTCGGCGACTTCCAGAGATACGGTCATGCCCCGCAGGTTAGCGGTCGTTCACGCGGGAGGCAGCACCGGTGCGCGCCGGACCGCACCGGCGCGCGTGGGCGGCACCGGTGCGCGCGCACCCGCGGACGGCAGGTGCCGCGCCCCGCCGAGGGGGCGCGGGGTGCCCGTCCTTACGACTTCCACTCCTGCCACGACATGTTCCAGCCGTTGAGGCCGTTGTCCGGGGCGACGGTCTTCTCGTGGGCGTTCTTGACGAGGACCACGTCGCCGATCATCGAGTGGTTGAAGAACCAGGCGGCCGGCGTGGAGCTGTCGTAGCCGCCGCGGACGTCGCGCAGGCCGATGCAGCCGTGGCTGGCGTTGTAGTTGCCGAAGGCGTCGCCGCCCCAGTAGTTGCCGTGGGCGAAGGTGCCGGAGGTGGTCAGCCGGATGGCGTGCGGGACGTCCTTGATGTCGTACTCGCCGCCGTAGCCGACGGTCTCGCCGTTCATCCGGGTCACCGAGAGCTTCTCGCTGATGACCATCCGGCCGTTCCAGGTGTCGTAGCCGGGCTTGCCGGTGGTGACCGGGAGGGTCTTGACCGTCTTCCCGTCCCGCGTGACCTTCATCGTGTGCTTCTTGGCGTCCACGACGGACACCTGGTTGCGGCCGATGGTGAAGGAGACGGTCTTGCTCTGCTTGCCGTAGACGCCGGGGCGGCCCTCCACGCCGTCGAGACTGAGCTTGACGGTGACCTTGGTGCCGGCCTTCCAGTAGTGCTCCGGGCGGAAGTCGAGCCGGTCGTTGCCGAACCAGTGCCCCTCGACGTCGACGGCCGGTTCGGTCTTGATCTCGATGGCCTTCTCGACGGCGTCCGGGTGCGTGATGCCCCGGGTGAAGTTGACGGAGAACGGCATTCCGACCCCGACGGTGGAGCCGTCCTCGGGTGTGAAGCTGCCGATGAAGGTGTTCTTCGGCGTCAGCGTGGTGAAGCTGGAGTCCTGGGCCGCCTGGCGGCCGTCGGAGTCCTTGGCGACGGCGTGGACCGTGTACTTGGTCGAGGCGGCCAGGTGGGTCGACGGCGTCCAGGTGGTGCCGCCGCCGGTTATCTTCCCCGATATCTGCGCGCCCTTGGCGTCCTTGACGACGACCTGGGTGAGCGTGCCCTTGCTCGCGCCGACCTTCAGGGCGCCGCTGGTGTCGACGGAGGTCGCGCCGTCCTTGGGGGCGATGGTGAGGACCGCCTGCGACTGCTTGCTCCCGGCGGCTCCGGAGTCCTTGCCCTTGCCCTGCCCGCCCTCGGTGCCGGTATCGCCCCCGCCGCAGGCGCTGACCGCGAGGACCAGCGCACCGGAGACCAGCGCCAGCATCCCCCTGGTCCCCCGGCGTCCCCCCGGGCCCCGCCGCCGGCCCGACCCCACCGACGCCCCCGATATCGCCCGCATGTTCAACTCTGTCTCCTCCCCCGGGCCGGTCAGCCAGCCCCGAGCCCCAGCGCTCACCGCGCACACTCGCGCATAGTAACCACAAGGTCAGGGGCCAGATGTCAGGCAATTGTCACTGTTGCGTCCCAAGTTCGACAGCCACGGGAAACGGCCGTCGACCGGCCCCGCCCTCCGCCTCCCCCGGGGCCTTCGCCCCCGTCCCGGACGGCGGCCTTCCCCCCGCCCCGCGGACGGCTTCCCCGTCTCCTCGTCCCGCGGACGGCTCCGCCCGGCCGGGCCCGGTCACTTGACCGCGCCGCCCGCCTTCCAGTCGTCCCAGTTCATGTTCCAGCCGCCGAGTCCGTTGTCCGCGCTCACGGTCCTGTCCTCGCTGTGGACGATCTCCACCACGTCACCGACGAGGCTGCGGTCGAAGAACCAGCCCGCGGGGGTGTCGGAGCCGCCGCCCTTGACGTCCTTCAGGCCCACGCAGCCGTGGCTGACGTTGGCCCGCCCGAACGGCTCCGGCACCGACCAGTAGTTGCCGTGCAGGAAGGTGCCGGAGTCGGTGAGCCGCATGGCGTGCGGGACGTCGGGGATGTCGTACTCGCCGCCGAAACCGACCGTCCGGCTGTTCATCCGGGTGACCTCCTGCATCTCCATCACCACCATCTTCCCGTTGTAGGTGGTGTGCCGGGGCGCCCCGGCGGTGATGGGGACGGTCGCCAGCAGCTCGCCGTCGCGGCGCACCTGCATGGTGTGCTCGGCGGCGTCGACCAGGGAGACCTGGCTGCGGCCCACGGTGAAGGAGAAGGACTTGTGCTGGAGCCCGTAGACACCGGGGGCCGCCTGGACGTCCCTCAGCCGCAGGTCGACGGTGACCCGGGTGCCCGGCGTCCAGTAGTGCTCGGGACGGAAGTCCAGCCGGTCCCTGCCGAACCAGTGCGGCCGGATCTCCACCGGTGGCCGCGAGGTGACCCGGACGGCACGCTGGACGGCGGCACGGTCGGCGATCTCCCGGCTGAACGCCAGGGAGACGATCATCCCGGTGCCGACCACCGCCCGGTCCTCCGGGGTGACGTAGCCGATGAAGCGCTCCTCGGGGACGTAGGTGGTGAAGCCGGCGTGCCGGGCCCAGCGGTGCCCCTCGCCGTCGACGGCCACGGCGTCGACCGTGTACCGGGCGGCGAGGGCGAGCCTGTCGTCGTCGGGCCGCCAGGTGCGGCCGTCGCGGGAGAGGCGGCCGGTGACCTGTGTGTCTTGCGCGTCCTGGGAGCGGACGACCTTGACGGACTCCAGGTGCCCGGTGCCGGCCCGCACCCGCAGTCTCGTGCCCGGCCGCACGCCCTGGCTGCCGTCGTGCGGCGAGATCCGGACCGCGTTCGCCGCCGCCGCGACTCCGCCGGGGGCCCCGCCCGGCCCGCCGGTGGTGCAGCCGGTGGCCCCGGCCAGCAGGCCTGCCCATGTCAGTACGGCGGCCAGCGCGGCCCCCGCGCGCCGTGCGCGCCGTTGTACGTGCCTCACGAGCTGCCCAACGACCGGCCCGCCCCCGGGAAACGTGAGTGCGAGCCGAGCGCTGGGCAGAACAGTGAGGAGGAGCATGCGCCCGGAAGCCGCGCCGGGAGGAAGCCGCGGAGACGGACCGGAGCCGAACGAGCCGCACCAGCCGGAGAAACCGAAAAAAAGGGGCCGACCAGGTGTCCAGCGCAGCCGAGCAGGAGGCGGTGGCGGGCGGGCGCGCCACCGGGAACGGGCGCACGGGTGACATCGGGCGCACGGGTGACGCCGGGCGCACCGGTGCCGACGGGCACTCCGGTGCCGACGGGCACGCCGGTGAGGGCGCGCGTCCGTCCGGTGTCGTGACCGGGGCGCGGCGCGCCGCGCCGCCGCCCGCCGAGCCCGTGTGGCCCGGCGCGCCCACGCCCCTGGGCGCCCGCTTCCGGGTGGGTCCGGACGGCGTGGCGGGGACGAACTTCGCCCTGTGGGCAGGCGGCGCGGAAGCGGTCGACGTCTGTCTGTTCGACGAGGCCGGCCGGGAGACCCGGGCCCGCCTGACCGAGCTGACGCACGAGATCTGGCACGGCTTCGTCCCCGGCGTGCTGCCGGGCCGGCGCTACGGGTTCCGGGTGCACGGCCGCTGGGACCCGTGGACCGGCGCCCGCTGGAACCCGGCGAAGCTGCTGCTCGACCCGTACGCGCGCGCGGTGGACGGCGAGTTCGCGCTGCCCCCGGAGGTCTACGGGCACGTACGGGACTGGCCGGAGCAGCACGTCGCCGACACCGTGCGCGACGACCGCGACTCGGCGCCCTTCGTCCCCAAGGGCGTGGTCGTCCAGGACGACGACGACTGGTCGGACGACCGGCGCCCCAAGACGCCCTGGGCGGACTCGGTCATCTACGAGCTGCACGTGCGCGGCTTCACCAAGCTGCACCCGGGCATCCCCGAGGAGCTGCGGGGCACCTACGCCGGTCTCGCCCACCCGGCGGCGATCGAGCACCTGGTGAAGCTGGGGGTGACGGCGGTGGAGCTGCTGCCGGTGCACCAGTTCGCCCACGAGGACCACCTGCTGCGCCGCGGCCTGCGCAACCACTGGGGGTACAACTCGATCGGCTACTTCGCCCCGCACGCCGCCTACGCCGCCTCCGGCACCGCAGGACAGCAGGTCGGCGAGTTCAAGCGGATGGTGCGCGCGCTGCACGCGGCCGGCATCGAGGTCGTCCTGGACGTGGTCTACAACCACACCGCCGAGGCGAGCGAGTACGGTCCCACCCTGTCCCTGAAGGGCATCGACAACCAGCGCTACTACCGCCTCGCGCCCGACGCCCGCCGGTACGCCGACTACACCGGCTGCGGCAACACCCTGAACGTCGTCCAGCCGCACGTGCTGCGGCTGATCACCGACTCGCTGCGCTATTGGGTGACCGAGATGGGCGTGGACGGCTTCCGCTTCGACCTGGCGGCGGCGCTGGCCCGTTCGCTGCACGACGTCGACATGCTCTCCCCGTTCCTCGCCGTCATCGCGCAGGACCCGGTGCTGCGCCGGGTCAAACTGATCGCCGAGCCGTGGGACATCGGTTCGGGCGGCTACCAGGTGGGCGCCTTCCCGCCGCTGTGGGCGGAGTGGAACGACCGCTACCGCGACGCCGTGCGGGACTTCTGGCGCCACGCGCTGCCGGACGTGCGGGAGATGGGCTACCGGCTGTCCGGCTCCAGCGACCTCTACGCCTGGGGCGGGCGGCGCCCCTACGCGTCCGTCAACTTCGTCACCGCGCACGACGGCTTCACCCTGCGCGACCTGGTGAGTTACGACCGCAAGCACAACGAGGCCAACGGCGAGGGCAACCGGGACGGCTCGGACGACAACCGCTCCTGGAACTGCGGCGCGGAAGGCGAGAGCGACGACGAGCGGATCCGGGCGCTGCGGCGCAGGCAGCTGCGGAACCTGCTGACCACGCTGCTGCTGTCCACGGGCGTGCCGATGCTGGTCGCGGGGGACGAGCTGGGCCGCACCCAGCGCGGCAACAACAACGCCTACTGCCAGGACAACGAGATCGGCTGGCTGGACTGGAGCCTGCTCGACGACCCGGGCTGGAAGGCGCTGTTCGAGCTGACGTCCCGGCTGATCGCGCTGCGCCACCGGCACCCCGTGCTGCGCCGCCGGGCGTTCTTCTCCGGGCTCGCGCACTCGGCGGACGGACTGCGGGACCTGGCCTGGTTCACCGCGCGGGGCACCGAGATGACGGAGGGCGACTGGTACGCGCCCGCCGCCACTTTGGGCATGTACCTGTCCGGCAGGGACATCCCGGGCCGGGACGAGCGCGGCGCGCCGGTCCTCGACGACAGCTTCCTGGCCGTGCTGCACGCCGGGGAGGGACCGGTGGACTTCGTCCTGCCGGGGCCGCCGTGGGCGGAGCGTTACGAGGTGGTGGTGGACACCGGCCGCGAGGACCAGGCCGGGGCGCCCGGCGGGACCCACCCGGCGGGGACGGCGGTCACCGTGCCGGGGCGCACGGTGCTGCTGCTGAGGGTGGCCGGCTGAGATCCGCCGGCCGCGGGCGGTGCGGGTGCCGCTGCGGGTTCGGGCGAGCGGTCGACGGGGTGACGGACTCACGGGCGTCCACCGCGGTCGACGGGTTGACGGCGAAAAGTGTGAGTGGTTGACTACACCTATGAAGACGGAACGGCCCCGCCAGCTGTCCACCGCCGAGGAGCGCCGCGAGACGGTCCTGAACACCGCCATCGGTGCCTTCGCGGCCAAGGGCTACTTCGGCACCACCACGAACGAGGTGGCCAGGGCGGCCGGCATCTCCCAGGCGTACGTCTACCGGCTCTTCCCCACCAAGGAGGCCCTGTTCACCGCGGTCGTCGAGCGCTGCTTCGTGCGGGTGCGGGCGGCCCTGGAGGAGGGCGCCGCCCGGGCCGCGGGCAGCGCACCGGACGCGGTCCTGTCCGCCATGGGTGACGCCTACGCCAGACTGATCAGCGACAACGACCTGATGCTCGTCCAGTTGCACGCCCAGGCGGCGGCGGTCTCCGAGCCCGCCGTCCGGGAGGCGGTGCGCGCGGGTTACGCCCGCACGGTCGAGTACGTCCGCGGCGCCTCGGGGGGCGGCGAGGAGCAGGTCCAGAGCTTCTTCGCCGTCGGCATGCTGTGCCACCTGCTGGTGTCGCTCGACGCCGACTCCGTCGACGCGCCCTGGACCCGGACGCTGGCCACGGGCATCCGGCACCACTGACACCCGCCCCACCCCTCGCCCCCTTCACGGGCGGCCGACGGGCCCGCCACCGGCCCGGCAGCCGCCCTTTTCCGGAGCCATTCAGTGAGTGATCAACCACTCATAAAGAAACGGAGAGCAGCCATGCGTGTCACCGAGATCGTCCTCCCCGCTCCCGGGGAGCCGGAGACCCTGCGGACCCGGGTGCGCGACCTGCCGGAGCCGGGGCCCGGCCAGGCCCTGGTCCGCGTCGAGGCCAGCGGCGTGACCTTCGCGGAGCAGCAGATGCGCCGCGGCACGTACTACGACATGCCGGCCTTCCCCTTCGTCCCCGGCTACGACCTCGTCGGCGTCGTGGAGGCGGTCGGCGAGCCCGTACCGGGACAGCCGTCCCCCGCCCCGGGGCAGCGGGTCGCCGCGCTGACCAAGACCGGCGGCTGGGCCGACCACGCGCTGCTGGAGGCCGCCGACCTCGTCCCGGTCCCCGACGGCGTGGGTGCGGCCGAGGCCGAGACGCTGGTGACCAACGGCGCCACCGCCTGGCGCATGCTGCACCGCAGCGCGCGCGTGCGGCCGGGCGGGACCGTCGTGGTGCACGGCGCCAACGGCGGTGTCGGCAGCGTCCTGGTGCAGCTCGCCCGCGCCCACGGGGTGCGGGTCATCGGCACCGCCTCCGCCCGCCACCAGGAAGCCGTCCGCGCGATGGGCGCCCTCCCCGTCGACTACCGCCGCGACGTGCCCGCCCAGGTCCGCGCCCTCGCCCCGCACGGCGTGGCCGCCGTCTTCGACCACGTCGGCGGCCCGGGCATCAAGGACTCCTGGCGGATGCTCGCCCCCGGCGGCACCCTCGTCTCCTACGGCAGCGCCGCCACCCGCGACGCGCCCGGGAACGGCAGGACCGCGGTCCTCGCGCTGGTGGGCCGGCTGCTGCTGTGGAACGCGCTGCCCAACGGCCGCCACGCCCACTTCTTCAACCTGTGGGCCGGCCGGGCCAGGCGCCCCGAGCGCTTCAGGGCGCTGCTGCGCGAGGATCTCGCCCAGGTCTTCGCGCTGCTCCGCTCCGGCGCCCTGACGGCCAGGATCGACCGCGTCTACCCGCTCGCCCAGGCCGCCGAGGCCCTGCGGTACGCCGAGTCCGGGTCCGTGGTCGGCAAGGTCGTCATCGCGCCGGGCGCACCCGCCGTCGGCTGACCCGTGCCCCGGGGCGGTCAGCCGAGGATCCCCCGGTCGTAGGCGGCCGCGACGGCCGCCGCCCGGTCCTTGACGCCGAGCTTGGCGTACAGGTGGGTGAGGTGGGTCTTCACCGTGGCCTCGCTGATGAACAGCTCCCGGGCGATCTCCCGGTTGGAGGTGCCCCGGGCGACCAGGACCAGCACCTCGCGCTCGCGGGCGGAGAGCGGTTCGCTGCCCGCGGCGGGGGCGCGGACCGCGGAGACCAGGCGGGAGGCGACGGCCGGGGAGAGCACCGTACGGCCCTCGGCGGCGGCCCGCACCGCGGTGAACAGCTCCTCGCGCGGGGCGTCCTTGAGCAGGTAGCCGGTGGCGCCCGCCTCGATCGCGGGCAGCGTGTCGGAGTCGGTGTCGTACGTCGTCAGCACGAGCACCTTCGCGCGGGCGCCGCGGCGGGTCAGCTCCCGGATCGCGTCCACGCCCGAGCCGCCCGGCATCCGCAGGTCCATGAGGACGACGTCCGGGTCGAGCGCGGCGGCCTTCTCCACCGCCTCGGCACCGCCGGACGCCTCGCCGAGCACGGTGAACCCGGACGCGGCCTCGAACATGCCGCGCAGACCGTCCCGTACGACGGGGTGGTCGTCGACGATCAGCAGGGAGATGGGTGTGTCATCGGTCATCGCCCACCAAAGGTACGCGAGCCGAGACCGCCGTACCGTGGCCGGGCTCGGACTCGACCGTCAGGGAGCCCGCGATGCGTTCGGCGCGGGCGCGCATGCCGTCCAGGCCGAACCCGCCGGCGCGGGTGCGGGCGGGCACGGCGAGCGGGTCGAAGCCCCGGCCGTCGTCGCGGATGTCCAGGGACACCATGTCGCCCATGAAGGAGAGCGTGACGCCGACCCGGGAGCAGCGGGCGTGCCGGGCGGCGTTGGACAGGGCCTCCTGGGCGATGCGCAGCAGCGTCGCCGAGACCTCGTCGTGCAGCGGCAGGGCGGTGCCGGTCACGGTGAAGTCGGCCCGGGTTCCGTTCCGTTCGCCCCACTGTGCGACGGTGCTCTTCAGCGCCTCCGGCAGCCCGGCGTCCGCCAGGTCCACCGGGGCGAGGTTGTGCACCGAGCGGCGGGCCTCGCCCAGGCTGTGCCGGGCCAGGTCCATGGCGCGGCCCACGTGCTCGCGGGCCGTCGCCTCGTCCGGCGCGGCCGACACCACCTGGAGCTGGGCGATGATGCCGGTCAGCCCCTGGGCGAGGGTGTCGTGGATCTCGGCGGCCAGGCGCCGGCGCTCGTCGGCGACACCGGCCTCGCGGGCCTGGAGGAGGAGCTGGGCGTGCAGCGCGGCGTTCTCGTCGAGGGCCTGCTGCAACGCCGTGTTGGTGCGCTCCAGTTCGCAGATGCTGGCGGCCTGGGTGCGGGCGCGGGCCTGCTCCTGGTCGGCGTACCGGGTGAACACGAGGACCAGGCCGGCGTTGGCGCCGAGCACCACGACGAAGCCGAACCAGAGGACCAGGCCGTGCGGCGGCATCCCGCCGATCTCGCTGCCGGCCATGGTGACGGCGGTCAGGCACAGGCCGGGCAGCACCAGCCGGCGCGACAGGTGCCGGGCCGCGGTGTAGTAGCCGGCGACGGCGTAGAAGGCGAAGAACGGGTTGAGCCAGGTCAGGACGAAGCCCAGGGCCCAGCGCGCGAAGTAGAAGCAGGCGCTCGCCCGCCCCGGCATCGGCCGTTCGCGGGCCCAGCGCGTCCATCCCGCCTGGAGGACCAGCGCGACGAGCACCAGGACGACGGCGACGGCGATCTCGCCCCGGCTCATGCCGACCGCGGCGGCCGAGCCGGCCGCCGTGAGCACGGCCACGACGAGCAGGGCGTAAGGCCCCCAGGTGTCGAAGGAGGCCCGGGGCTGCTTCCACTCGGCGGTCGTCGTGGCTGTGGTGTCCGGCATGGCCCCAGTGTCCGGCACGGCCCCTCTCGCGGGCACGGCCCCGGCGTCGGGCATGAGGGAGGTCACTCCCAGCGGAACCAGCGGGCGGCACCGGCGGTGAGCAGCACCGTCCACGCCACCAGCACGCCCAGGTGGGTCCAGCCCGGCCAGTGACCGGCGGCGGCCTGGTTCAGGGCCTGCGCGGCGGCGCCGAAGGGCGTGTACCCGACGATCCGGGCGAGCACGTGGGGCATGGACTGCACCGGCACCCACAGGCCCGCGCAGAACATCATCGGGAAGACGACGACGCCCCCGATCGCGCCGGCGATCTTCGTGGTGCGCGACAGCGCGGAGACGACGGAGCCCAGCGCGAGGGCGGCGCAGACGGCCAGCAGCAGCGCGAGCGCGTAGCCGAAGGGCTGCTCGGGCAGGCGTACGCCGAAGGCGAGGCGGCCGACGGACAGGGCGAGCAGGGCCGACACCAGCGCGGCACCCGCGAAGAGCACCATGTGCGCCGAGAGCAGGACGAACGGCCGGACCGGAGTGGCGGACATCCGGCGCAGGATGCCGCGCTCGCGGTAGCCGGTGAGGACCTGCGGCATGGCCTGCAGCCCGCCGAGGATCATGCCGAGCAGCACCGCGACGGGCACGTAGACGTCGACGAGCCGCAGCCCGCCGAGCCCGCTGTCGTGCTCCCGGAAGGACGGGACGGACCCGAGGATCGCCAGCAGCAGGGAGGGGAACAGCAGGATCCAGAAGATCGCGCCGGGCTCGCGGCGGAACAGGCGGATCTCGGTGCGCAGCACGGCCGGGTTCACAAGGGCGCTGCTCATGCGGCGGCCTCCGTCAGGTCCAGGAACGCGTCGTCGAGCGTGGCGTCGCTGACGCGGAGTTGGTGGGCGGTGATGTGGTGGCGGGCGAGCAGGGTGATGACCGCGTTGACGGTGGTGTCGGTGCCGGACAGCGTGATCCGGCCGTCCTTCGACGTCACCGACGCCAGGTCGGGCAGCGCGTTCAGCTCACGCTCGTCCAGCGGCGCGGACGGGGTGAAGCTGATGACGGTGGCGCCCGCCGAGCGCCGGATCAGCCCCTGCGGGGTGTCCAGGGCGGCGATCCGGCCCTGGTCGATCACGGCGATCCGGTCGCACAGCCGCTGCGCCTCCTCCATGAAGTGCGTCACCAGCAGGACGGTGACGCCACCCGCCCGGACGTCCTCGATGAGCTGCCAGGTGTCGCGGCGGGCGCGCGGGTCGAGCCCGGTGGTCAGCTCGTCCAGGACGACGACCCGGGGGTTTCCGACCAGGGCGAGAGCGATGAACAGGCGCTGCTTCTGGCCGCCGGACAGCTTGGCGAAGCGGGTGGTGAGCTTGCCGGTGAGGCCGAGGCGCTCGGCGAGCGGGCGCCAGTCGGCCGGGCGCGGATAGAAGGAGGCGTACAGCTCCAGCGCCTCGCGGACGGTGAGCTTGGGCTGCAGCTCGCTCTGCTGGAGCTGCGCGCCGAGGACGCGGGCGACCTCCTCGTGGTCGGTGACCGGGTCGAGCCCGGTGACCCGGACCCGGCCCGCGTCGGGCACCCGCAGGCCCTCGACGCACTCCACGGTGGTGGTCTTCCCGGCGCCGTTCGGGCCGAGGACGCCGAAGATCTCACCTTCCTCGACGGCGAAGGAGACGCCGTCGACGACGGCCCGGCCGGCGTAGGACTTGCGCAGTTCGCTGACTTCGATGACGGACATGGCATCAGGGTCCCGGCCGGCGGCATCCGCGCACATCGCCCGACGCGCTCGAAGCGGCATCAGCCGATCGGTTGATGCGGCGCTACGACCGTACGGCGGGCAGGGTCGGCCGACAGGACGAAGGCGGAGGCCGGGGGCGGATCGGTGCACGGGCGCGCGGGGGGGGGCGCGCAGGGGGTGGTGCGCCGGGCGGGGCGCGGCGGAGGGCGACGGTGCCGGGGCAGAGGCGCATCGGAGAGCGGTTCCGGCGGGGCGGGGACACGGCGGACGGGATTCCGGCGGGGCGGGAGTGCGGTGGCGGGGCAGCGGCGCATCGGAGAGCGGTTCCGGCGGGGCAGGGGCGCATCGAAGAGCGGTTCCGGCGGGGCGGGGTCGGCCAAAACTCGGTGGGCGATGTCAGTGCCGGTCCGTAGTCTCCGCAGTGATGTCCACTACACCTACACCTGCCACCGCCCGGCCCCCTGCCGCCCCCGTCCGCCCCGACGAGCCGTCCCCGTCCGCCGCCCCGGCCGCCGGGCGGTCGGCCGTCAGGACGCTGCTGCGCCTGTGGCCGTACGTGCGCCCGGTGCGCACGCGGTTGTCCGTCGCCGCGTTCGTGGCGATCGTCGCCTCCTGCGTGGGGCTGGTGATCCCGCTGGTCCTGAAGTGGCTGGTGGACGGACCGGTCGCCGACCGGGACCAGGGCGGTGTGTGGCTGGGCGCGCTGTACCTGCTGCTGCTCGGCATCGCGGAAGCCCTGCTGTTCGGGCTGCGCAGGTGGCTGGTGGCCCGCCCGCTGGCGAACGTCGAGGCCGGGATGCGGGCCGGCCTGTACGGGCACCTGCAACGGCTGCCGGTCGCCTTCCACGACCGCTGGGCGTCGGGCCAGTTGCTGTCCCGGGGCACGACCGACCTGATGCTGCTGCGTCAGTTCCTCGCCTTCCCCCTGACGTTCCTGCTGGTCAACGGAGTGACGATCCTGGTGGGCGTCGTCATCATGCTGGTCCAGGACTGGACGCTGGGCCTGGTGATGCTGGCGCCCGCCGTGCCGCTGATCGCCCTGAGCGCCCTCTTCGAGACGCGGTACGCGCACGTGGCGCGGCTGGCGCAGGACCAGGCCGGCGACCTGACGACGGTGGTCGAGGAGAGCGTGCTCGGCATCCGCATCATCAAGGGGTTCGGACGGCACCGCAGCCAGGCGCGGGCGTTCCGCGAGCTGTCGGCCACCCTGCGCGGCACCGAACTGCGCAAGGCCCGGCTGCTGGCGACCATCTGGGCGGTCATCATGTGCCTGCCCGAAGTGGCCATCGGGGCCACGCTGGTGGTGGGGGCGGTGCAGGTGGCGGACGGCGGGCTGTCGGCGGGCACGCTGGTCGCCTTCCTGTCCACGGCGCTCGCCCTGCGCTGGCCGGTGGAGTCGATCGGCTTCCTGCTCGCGATGAGCCAGGAGGCGGCGACCGCCACCGAGCGGTACTTCGAGGTGCTGGACGCGGAACCGGAGTCCACCGGGCCGGACGCCGTGACGCCGGACGCTCACGCCGCGACCGGCAGCGGCGGCGGCAGCGGCCTCACGGCCGTCAGGACCGTCAGGACCGTCAAGGGGGACGCAGACACCGGCACCGTGAGGGCGGACGGGCGCACCGGCACGGTGACGGACGGAGGCACCGTGGCGGCCGACGGCACCGGCTCCGTTACGGCCGGCGTGCAGGCGGACGGCGGCGCCGGCGAGCCCGTCGCGGGCGGGCTCCGCTTCGAGAACGTCCGCTTCCGCTACCCCGACGCCCCGCCCGGCTCCCCGCCCCTGCTCGACCGTGTCGACCTGCACGTCCGTCCCGGCGAGTCGATGGCCCTGGTCGGCGCCACCGGGAGCGGCAAGACGACCCTGACGGCGCTCGTGCCCCGCCTGCACGAGGTGACCTCCGGTCGGATCACGCTGGACGGCACCAACATCCGCGCGATGGACCGGCGGACCCTGCGCACCCTCGTCGCCGTCGCCTTCGAGGAACCCACCCTGTTCTCCGCGAGCGTCGGCGACAACGTTCTCATGGGTGCCGGCGAAGACGCGGACGCCGGTGAGCTGGACCGCGCGCTCGCCGTGGCGCAGGCGGAGTTCGCGCACGCCCTCCCGCAGGGCACCGCGACACAGGTCGGCGAGATGGGCCTGAGCCTGTCCGGCGGCCAGCGCCAGCGCCTGGCGCTGGCCCGCGCGGTCGTCGGCCGGCCCCGGTTCCTCGTCCTGGACGACCCGCTGTCCGCCCTCGACGTGCACACCGAGGCCGCCGTGGAGGCCGCGCTGCGCCAGGTGCTCGCCGACACCACGGCCCTCATCGTCGCCCACCGCCCCTCCACGGTGCTGCTGGCCGACCGCGTCGCCCTGCTCTCCGGCGGCCGGATCACCGCCGTGGGCACCCACCACGAACTGCTGCGCACCAACGCCGAGTACGCCCGCCTGATGTCCGGCGGCGGCCCCCGCGACGAGGAGGACGACGACCGATGACGGCCCCCACGACGTCCGTCCCGGCCCCCGGCGAGAAGGACGGCCTGCCCCGGACGGGCACCACCGGGGACACCGGCGACCCCTTCGACCGGGACGTGCTGCCCACTCCCCCGGGCGCCACGGCCGCCCTGCTGCGCTCGCTGCTGGCGCCCATGAAGGCGCGCGTGGCCGTCACCACGCTCGTGCTGCTGCTCCAGCAGGCGGCCGTGCAGGCGGGCCCGCTGCTGGTGGCGTACGCCATCGACACGGCCGTCCCCGCCTTCCGCGGCCACGACCACGGGCCGCTGGTCGCGGTCGCCGCCGGCTACCTGCTGTGCGCGCTGGCCTCGGGCGCCCTGCAGTGGGTGTTCATCGTGGCCGCCGCCCGGGTCAACCAGGACGTCCTGCTGGACCTGCGCGGCCGGATCTTCCGGCACGCGCAGGCCCTGAGCGTGGACTTCCACGAGCGCTACACCTCGGGCCGGCTCATCTCCCGCTCCACCACGGACGTGGAGTCGCTGCGCGAACTGCTCAACGAGGGCCTGCAGGAACTGATCACCGTCGTCCTGTCCTTCGTCTCCATCTCGGCGATGCTGCTCTGGCTCGACGCCGGTCTCGGCACGGTCGCGGTGGCCTCGTTCGTGCCGCTGTACCTGCTGGTGCGGCTCTACCAGCGGCGCGTGGGGCGGGTGTACCGGGAGCGGTCCACGGCGATCGCGGCGGTGATCGTGAAGTTCGTGGAGACGATGAACGGCATCCGGCCGGTGCGGGCCTTCCGCCGGGAGCGGGCCAACGACGCCGCCTTCGCCGCCCTCAACCGGCGCCACGAGCGGGCCAACGGCGACGCGCTCCTGGAGATGGCCCGCTATGTCGTCGGCTCCCGGCTGGTGGCGAACACGGCGGTCGCGGCGATCGTCCTGTGGGGTGCCTGGCGGGTCACGGACGGCTCGCTGGAACTGGGGGTGCTGGCGGCGGCGGTGCTGTACCTGCGCCGGCTGTACGACCCCATCGACCGGCTCGGCATGTTCCTGAACTCCTACCAGTCGGCGGCGGCCTCCCTGGAGAAGATCGCGGGGCTGCTCGCGCAGACGCCGTCGGTGCCCGAGCCGCCGGCGCCGCGTCCGCTGCCGCCCCGCAGGTCCGCCCTGCCCGGCCGTGAGGTGGTCTTCGACGGCGTCCGCTTCGCCTACCGCACCGGCGGGGAGGTGCTGCCCCGCTTCTCCCTGACGCTCCCGGCCGGGCAGACCGTCGCGGTGGTGGGCTCCACCGGCGCGGGCAAGTCGACCCTGGCCAAGCTGCTGGCCCGCTTCTACGACCCGAGCGAGGGCCGGGTGCTGCTGGACGGCGTGGACCTGCGCGAGCTGGCCGTGCCCGAACTGCGGCGCGGGGTCGTCATGGTGACGCAGGAGGCCTTCCTGTTCTCCGGGACGGTCGCCGAGAACATCGCCATCGGACGCCCCGAGGCGAGCCGCGAGGAGATCGAGCGGGCCGCGAAGGCGATCGGCGCCCACGACTTCATCAGCGCCCTGCCCGACGGGTACGACACGGACGTGCGCAAGCGCGGCGGCCGGATCTCCGCGGGCCAGCGCCAACTCGTCGCTTTCGCCCGCGCGTTGCTCGCCGACCCGGCGGTGCTGATCCTGGACGAGGCGACCAGTTCGCTGGACGTCCCCGGCGAGCAGGCCGTGCAGCGCGCGATGGCGACGGTCCTGCGGGGCCGTACGGCGGTGGTCATCGCCCACCGTCTGTCCACGGTCGAGATCGCCGACCGGGTGCTGGTGATGGAGCACGGCCGGATCGTCGAGGACGGCACACCGTCCGGACTCGTCGCGGGCACCGGCCGCTTCGCGCACCTGCACCGCGCCTGGCGCGACAGCCTGGCCTGAACGACTGCGAGGGGGACCCGTGATCGACGCGTACGCGGACCCGGGCACGCCCGACACCCGGGGCGGCTGGTGGTACCTGTGGTGGCTGGTGGCCCGGCAGCCGGGCCGGTCGGTCGCGGGCGCGGTGCTGGCCAGCGTCTGGATGGTGCTGCTCGCGGCGACGCCGTACCTGATGTCGCGTGCGGTCGACGACGGGCTCCAGACCGGCGACACGGGCGCGCTGGCCCTGTGGTCGGGCGCGCTCTTCGCGGCCGGGGCCTTCAACGCCTGGCTGAGCATCCTGCGCCACCGCACGATGACCCGGGTGCGCATGGACGCCAACTTCCGCACGGTCAAGGTCGTCGTGGACCACGTGGTGAAGCTGGGCGCCGCGCTGCCGCGCCGCACCGCCGCCGGGGAGGTCGTCACCATCGGCGTCGGCGACGTGCAGACCATCAGCCAGTGCCTGACCGTGGTCGGCCCCGGGGTGGGCGCGGCCGTCGTCTACGTGACGGTGGCGGTGGTACTGCTGTCGGTGTCCGTGCCGCTGGCCGCGGTCGTGCTGCTGGGGGCGCCGGTGACCGCGCTGCTGGTGGGGCCGCTGACCCGGCGGCTGCAGCGGGCCGAGGGCGAGTACCGGGAGCGGCAGGGCGTGCTGACCGCGCGGATCGGCGACCTCGCGGGCGGGCTGCGGGTGCTCAACGGGCTCGGCGGCAAGGGGCTGTTCGCGGACGCGTTCCGGCAGGACTCGGGGCGCCTGCGGGCGCAGGGTTACCGGGTGGGCGCGGTGACCAGCTGGCTGCAGGCGCTCGGCACGGGCCTGCCGGTGCTGTTCCTCGCCGTCGTCACCTGGCTGGGGGCCCGGCTGGCCGCCCAGGGGCGGATCACCGTGGGCGAGCTGGTGTCGGTGTACGGGTACGTCGCCGTCCTGGTGACCCCGGTGTCGTTCTTCGTCGAGTCGGGCTACCAGCTGAGCCGGGGCGTGGTGGCCGCGCGCCGGGTGGTACGGCTGCTGCGGCTGGAACCCGAGGAGGACAGCGGCACGCTGCCGCCGCCCGCCCGGCCCGCGGCGCTGCACGACCCGGAGTCGGACGTGCGGGTGGAGCCGGGACGGCTGACCGCGCTGGTCTGCGCCCGTCCCGCCGACGCGGCGGCGGTCGTCGACCGCCTGGGCCGCTACGAGCCGTCGGCGGCGACCTGGGACGGCGTACGGCTGGACGCGTACGCGCTCGCCGGGGTGCGGGAGCACATCCTGGTCGCGGACAACGAGGCGGACCTGTTCGCGGGCTCCCTGCGGGAGGTGGTGTCCGGCGCCCGGGACCGGGATGCGGACGAGGTGGCCGGGGCGCTGCGGGCGGCTGCCGCCGAGGACGTCGTGCAGGGGCGGGCCGGCGGCCTGGACGCGGCCGTGACCGCGCAGGGCCGCAGCCTGTCCGGGGGGCAGCGCCAGCGGGTGCGGCTGGCGCGGGCGCTGCTGGCCCGTCCGCGGGTGCTGCTCGCCGTGGAGCCGACCTCCGCGCTGGACGCGCACACCGAGGCCGTGGTGGCGGAGCGGCTGCGGCACGCCCGCGCCGGCCGGACGACGCTGGTCACCACCACCTCCCCGCTGGTCCTGGACCAGGCGGACACCGTGCACTACCTCGTCGAGGGCAAGGTCGCGGCGACGGGCGGCCACCGCGAACTCCTCGCCGCGCAGCCGGGATACCGGGCGCTGGTGGCACGGGACGCGGAGGGGAGCACGCGGCGGACCGCGACTGCCGCGGAGAGCACGGAGCCGCCCGTGCGGGGAACCGCTCAGGAGGCCCTGCGATGACGGCGGACGACGCGGCGGGCGGGCTGCCGGTCGCCGGGCGGATGCGGGTCCGGCGGGCCGCGCTGCGGCTGGTCCGGGCCGACGGGCGGGCGTTCGCGGCCGTCCTCGTCCTGAACGTGCTGGCCGCCGCGGCGGGACTCGCCGGTCCCTGGCTGCTCGGCCGGATCATCGACCACGTCCGCGCGGGCGGCGGTACCGCCGGCGTGGACCGGCCGGCCGTGGGCATCCTGGTGGCCGCCCTGGCGCAGCTGCTGCTGGCGCGCTGGGCCCGGTACGCCGGGCACCGCTTCGGCGAACGCACTCTCGCACGGGTGCGCGAGGAGTTCGTGGACCGGGCGCTGGCCCTGCCCGCCTCGGTGGTGGAGCGGGCCGGCACCGGCGACCTGACCACGCGCGGCACCGCGGACGTGGCCGCGGTCGGCACCACGCTGCGCACCGTGGGCCCCGAACTGCTGGTCAGCACGGTGCAGGCGCTGTTCGTGCTGGTCGCCGTCTTCCTGCTGGACCCGCTGCTCGGCGCGGTCGGGATCCTGGCGCTGGCCCCGGTCGGGGGCGCGGTGCGCTGGTACCTGCGGCGGGCCCGGGACGGCTACCTCCGTGAGGGCGCGGCCAACTCCGAGGTGGCCGAGGTGCTGGCGGCCACCGCCTCCGGTGCCCGTACGGTCGAGGCGTACCGGCTGGCCGGGCGGCGGGTCGCGGCGAGCCGCGAGGCGCTGGACGCCTCCCGGCGCGCCCGGCTGTACACGCTGTTCCTGCGGAGCGTGTTCTTCCCGGCGGTCGAGGTGTCGTACGTGCTGCCCGTGGCCGGGGTGCTGCTGGTCGGCGGGGCGCTGCACGCGCGGGGCGCGGTGACGGTGGGCGCGGTGGTGGCCGCCGCCCTCTACCTGCGGCAGTTCACGGAGCCGCTCGACCAGATCCTGATGCACGTCGAGCTGCTCCAGAGCAGCGGCGCCTCCTTCGCCCGCGTCGAGGGCCTGGCCGGGGCCCCGCGGTCCGCGGCGGACCGGGCGCCCGCCCCCGCGGACGACCGCATCGACGTGACCGGGGCCCGCTACGCCTACGAGAACGGCGGCGAGGTACTGCGCGGGGTCGACCTGACCGTGCGGCCCGGGGAGCGGCTGGCCGTGGTGGGCCCGTCCGGTGCGGGCAAGACCACGCTGAGCAGGCTGCTGGCGGGCGTCGACGCGCCGAGCGCGGGATCGGTGACCGTGGGCGGGGTGCCGGTCGCCGCGCTGGAACCGGAGCGGCTGCGCCGGCAGGTCGTCCTGGTCACCCAGGAGCACCATGTGTTCCTGGGCACGGTCCGCGACAACCTGCGCATCGCCGAACCGGCCGCGTCGGACGGGCAGTTGTGGTCGGCGCTGGCCGCCGTGGGCGCCGACACCTGGGTGCGGGAGCTGCCGGGCGGCCTGGACACCGGGCTGGGCGCGGGCGCCCACCCGGTCGACGGGGCCCGGGCCCAGCAGCTCGCCCTGGCCCGGGTGGTGCTGGCCGATCCGCACACTCTGATCCTCGACGAGGCCACCGCGCTGCTCGATCCGTCGACCGCCCGCCACGCGGAACGCGCGCTGGCCGCCGTGCTCCGGGGCCGTACGGTCATCGCCGTCGCCCACCGCCTGCACACCGCGCACGACGCCGACCGGGTGGCCGTGATGGAGGACGGCCTGCTCACCGAACTGGGCACCCACGAGGAGCTGGTGGCCTCGGGCGGGGCGTACGCGGCGCTGTGGCACACGTGGCACGGCGACGAAAGCCCAGCGGTGAGCGGAGGCGAGGGCCGGGAGCTGGTCGCGGACGCAGGCCCGGGGGCGGTCGCGGACGACGGCCGGGAGGCGGTCGGGGGCGCAGGCCGAGAGGCGGTCGGGAGCGACGGCCCGGAGGCGGTCAGGCAAGCAGGCCCGGAGCCGGTCAGGGGCGCAGGTCCGGAGCCGGTCGCGGGCAGGAGCCGGGAGGCGGTCGCGGACCAAGGCCGGGAGGCGGTCGCGGACCAAGGCCGGAAGGTGGTCGCGGGCGCAGGCCGGGAGACGGTCGCGGACGACGGTCCGCAGGCGGTCGCGGACGACGGCCCGGAGGCGGTCGCGGGCTGAGAGCTGCGAACAAACGTGGGTTCCGGTCAGCGGGCGGTGTCCGGTGCGTGCGGCCGCAAGGCGCCGGAAGGTCTTGTGGCGGAGCTGCCAGGGCCTTCCGGCGACGCGGCGGGGGCGCGTGCCGGGCGCCGCCCGCCGGGGCCCACTCTTGTACGCAGCTCTCAGGCCGGGGAGTGGTCGAGGCGGGGCCAGGGGCTGACCCGCCGGTCGTCAGGGCAGCTTCGGCGGGGTCCAGTCGGCGTGCCGGAGGATGGCCCGCATCGTGGCGCGGGACGGCGCCAGCCGGAGGCCGGCGTTGCGGACGGCGACGGCCGGCGGACACTTGAGCTGCTGGCCCATGCGGCCGGCCCGGCGGGCGGCGCGGGCCACGGACTGGCTGCGCGGGCGGCGCTCGGCGTCGTAGCGGGCCAGCGCCGCTTCGAGGACCGGTCCGGCGGCGAGCGCGGCGGCGAGGGTGACCGCGTCCTCCAGGGCCTGGCAGGCGCCCTGGCCGAGGTGGGGGGTCATGGCGTGGGCGGCGTCGCCCAGGAGGACGACCCGGCCGGCCGCGTAGGCGGGCAGCGGGACGGTGAGTTCGTGGATGTCGTGGTGCAGGACGGCGTCGGGCCGGGTGGCCGCGAGCAGCGCGGGGACCGGGGCGTGCCAGCCGGCGAAGCGGCGGCGCAGCGCGGCGAGCGGGTCTGCGGGGCGCACCCCGCGCGGTGAGCTGAGCACGGCGTGCCACTCCGCGCGGCCGTCCCGGAAGGCGATGTGCCCGAACTCGGCTCCCCGGCCCCAGGTCAGTTCGAAGTCGGTGCGCAGGTCCACCGGGTGCTCGGTGACGGCGCGCAGGACGGTGGACCCGCTGTAGGCGGGGCCGGGGTGGCGCGGGAACAGCGCCCGGCGCAGGCGGCTGCCGACCCCGTCGGCGGCGACGACGAGGTCGGCGCCGAGGACGTCACCGGGCCCGGCCGCGGGGCCGGAACCGGCATCGGGGCCGGTCCCGTCCCCGCGCAGCAGGACCCGCACCCGCCCGCCGCCGGTGTCCTCCACGGACATCACCTCCGCCCCGGTCCGCAGGCACTGCGGCGGGAGGGCGGCGCGCAGGGCACGGTGCAGGGCGGCGCGCGGGATGCCGACGATGGGCGTGCCCAGCTCTCGTTCCAGCGCGGCGCCGTCCATCCTGGACAGCCACCGGCCGTCGGGGGTGCGGGTCCCGCCGGTGTACTGCGGCCGGGCGGCCGCGCGCACCGCCTCGCCCACGCCGAGGGCGTCCAAGGCGCGCATGCCGTTGGCGTGCAGGGAGATGCCCGCCCCGGCGTCGGCGAGCACCGGGGCGCGTTCGGCGACCACGACCTCCCAGCCGACCGCGCGCAGGCCGATCGCCGCGGCCAGCCCGCCGATGCCCCCGCCCGCCACCACCGCAGTGCCGCCCATACCGGCCCCTTCCGCACGTCACCCGTCCCGGGTCTTCTACATCTGTAGAAGACCCGCGCCCGAGCGTACTCCCCCTCTCTACAGGTGTAGAAATAGGGGGTGCCCACACCTCCCGACCGCCGTACCGCCCTCGCCGACGCGGCCATCGCCGTCCTCGCGTGCCAGGGCATGCGCGGACTGACCCACCGCGCCGTCGACCGGTCGGCGGACCTGCCCCCCGGCACCACCTCCGCCTACTTCCGCACGCGCCGGGCCCTGCTCACCGCCCTGGTCCGGCGTCTGGTCGCGCTGGACCAGGCGGAACTCCAGGAGGCGGGCCGGCGGACACCGGTGCCGCGCGACCCGGAGGAGCTGGCGGCGGGCATCGCCGCCCTGTCCGCACAGCGGCTGACGGGAGAAGGCCGGACGCGCTCCCTGGCCCGCTACGCGTGTGCGATCGAGAGCGTGCACCACCCCGAGCTGCGGGAGATCCTCACCCCGCGCGAGAACGCGGGACGGGAGACCGTACGCGCCTTCCTGACCGCCCGCGGCGTGCCCGAAGCGGACGCCGACGCACGCACGGTCACCCTGCTGACCTGTGTGGACGGTCTGGTCTTCGACCGGCTGGTGAACGGCGGGACGGTGTCGCCCGCGGACGTGAGGGGCCTGGTCGCGGGCGCGCTGCGGCGGGACGCGCCGGAGGACGCGGGGCGGTGAGGGACCGCGTGGGGCCGAGAGCAGAATGGCTCACATGGCCGTCATCCACCGCACCACCGTCAAGCCCACCAAACTCGAACTGCTCACCGCCTGGCTGCCCTCCCGCACCTGGTACGCGGGCGGATCCGAACCGGAGTTGACCAAGGCGGGCGGCTTCCGCCTGGACGACCCGGAGGGCGAGGTCGGCATCGAGTTCATGGTCGTCAACGACACCGCCGGTCCCCGCCCCGCCACCTACCTGGTGCCCCTCACCTACCGCGCCGCCCCTCTCGACGGCGCGGAACACGCCCTGGTCGGCACCATGGAGCACGGCGTGCTGGGTCCGCGCTGGGCCTACGACGGCTGCCACGACCCGGTGCTCACCGGCCAGTTGGCCGCCCTGATCGACGGCCGCGCCGAGGCCCAGGCGCAGAGTGTCAGCGACACCCCGGACCGCGACATCGTCCGCTCGTACGCCGGTACGCCCCCGGCCCCCACCGCGTTCCCGGCGGTCACCGACACGCCGCGGGACACGGAACTGGCCGCTGCCGACGGCACCGTGCTCCTCCTTCACCGGGTCCTGACGCCCGCCCGGGAGGACGGCCCGCCGCTCGCGCCCCCGGCGGCCACCGGCCACGTCGCGGGCCCCTGGCAGCAGCCGGACGGCACCCGCGCCCAGGGAGTCTTCGCCGTCCTGCGCGCAGGCGCCCGGGTCTGAGAGCCCCGAACAGACCGCGGACCGGGCGCCCGTTTTGCTCGGAGGTCCGGGTCTCCCGGGCGCCCGTTCCGTTCGGAGGTCCGGGTCTCCCGGGCGCCCGCAGGAGCGCCCACCGGCCCGGCGGCGGGCGCCCGCATGGCCGCGGGCGCGCAGGGAGCGCGGGCCCTCCGCAGGATCCGGCTCACCGGATGAGGGTGCGCAGGACGGGCACGCTCGCGCCGGAACTCGTCAGCCCGGCGAGGACGGCGGCGGCCAGCGGGGCACCGGTGTGCGCGGTGAGGAACCCGACGACCAGGCCGATCACGATCGCCGTGAGCAGGACGACGGTGGTGTGCAGGGAGAGGAACGGCGGGACGGCGGGCTCGTCCGGGGAGGAGCCGGGCGGCTGGGGTGTCCGGGTCGTGGTCATGTCCCGACTGTGCTCCGTCCACTGGCGCGCACACGGTCCGCCGAACAAGTCCGGAGGAACCCGAGCGCGCGGGCGGCACCGCCGTCCGGCCGCCGTACGGCGCCGTGCGCGGCCGAACGCGTACCGCCGTACGGCACCGTTCGGGAACGTTCCGCCAAGTTCGGTGCCGTACGGCCCCCGTGCCCCTAACCTGGCTCGTCACCACGCGACACCAGGGGGGAGGGCGGTCATGGGGCACCCGCAGGAGCCGCACGCTGCCGGGGACATCGCCGGGGAACTGCTGCGGGAGCAGGCCCGGCTGCTGAACGAGCTGAAGGTGCGGGCGGGCGATCCGTCGCTGCGGACCATCGCGCGGCGGGCCGCCCGGCTCTTCGCCGACGAGCGCGCCTCCCTGCCGCCCGCCACGCAGAGTTCCCTCTTCAACGGCGGCTACAGCGGCCTGGACCGGCTGATCTGGCTCGTGCGGGCACTGCTGTCCTGGGACCGGTACGGCAGGGAGTGCGAGCCGCCGGACCCCACGGCGGACGAGCTGGACGCGTGGCGCGCGCGGTGGGCGGCCGTCACGGAGGCGCGCGCGGCACTCAGGCAGGGCAGGCGCGCCGGACAGGACCGCGACCGCCCCCGGCAGCCGGAGTCCGCCGCGGGACCGACGCCGGCCGAGGTTCCCTCTCCGCCCTCGCCCCCGTCGTCGCCTCCCTCCCCGTACGCGTCCTCGTCCCCGCCCCCTTCCCCGTCCGCGTCCCCGTCGTCGTCTCCCTCCTCATCGCCCTCTCCGTCCCCGGCCTCATCCGCCTCCCCCGCCTCATCCGCCTCCCCGGTTTCCTCCGCGCAGCCCCTCGGATGCCTCGCGACACGCGCCGTGGCGCACGCCATCGAGCAGGGACACCCGATGGGCCTGCCCCCGCTGGAGGCGAGCGACCTGGTCGCCGCGGTGGCGTTCTCGCCCGACGGCACCCTCCTCGCCGTCGGCAGCCACGACGGCACCGTGCACCTGTGGGACCCCGCCGCCCGCAGGCACCTGGCCGAACTGCCGACCGGCCGCCGGGGGCCCGCGACCGCGCTGGCCTTCTCCCCCGACGGCAAGCTCCTGGCCGTCGGGGGAGAAGGCACGGCCGTCGGGCTGTGGGACCCCGCGGCGGGCGCGCCCGCGGGAGAGTCTCTGCGCGGTCACCAGGGCGCGGTGCACGCGGTGGCCTTCTCCCCGGACGGCGAGCTGCTCGCCACCTGCGCCGAGGACGGCACGGTCCGGCTGTGGGACCCGGCCACCCGCGAGCCCGTGGGAGACCCGCTCACCGGCCACCGGGAGCGGGTCGACGCGATGGCGTTCGCCCCCGACGGCACACTTCTGGCCACCGCCTCCCGGGACATGACGGCCCGGCTGTGGAATCCGGCCACCCGCGAGCCGGCCGGCGCCCCCCTGCGGCACCGGGGCGCCGTCGTCACGGTCGCGTTCTCCCCCGACGGCGCCCTGCTGGCCACCGGCAGCCGCGACCGGGCGGCACGGCTGTGGAACCCCGCCACCCAGGAGCCCGCCGGCGAGCCGCTGCACCTCCTGGGAGCGGTCTTCGCGCTCGCGTTCTCCCCGGACGGCACCGTGCTGGCCACCGGCACCGGCGACCGGACGGCACGGTTGTGGGACCCGCGGACGAGACGGCCCGTCGGGCAGCCCCTCACCGGTCACCAGGGGGCGGTGTTCGCGCTCGCCTTCTCCCCGGACGGCACGCTGCTGGCCACCGGCGCCGGCGACCGGACGGTCCGGCTGTGGATGACCCCGGCGGCGGCCCGCCGCATGGCCGCGGCGCACACCGGCTGACCCCCGGGCGTCCGGTTCGTATACCGAACATGAACTTCCGGACAACGGACGTTTTCCGGCCAACTTGATGACGCGCTCCTGACAAGGACCGCGTACTCCTGCCAATCTTCCCCTCGGCCGTTCACAGTCACCCCACAGCACCCCCACCGTTCCGCGGACTGTGGGCCGGCCCGCACCCCGTACGCCGGCACGTCGCAGCTCGCCGCACGTCAGTACGTGCCACGTCAGCTCGTCGCAACGCCAGCACCTCGCACGTCCGCACCTCGCACGTCCGCACCTGGTTCCGCGTTCTCGCAGTTCTGCCCGGACGGCCCACCCCGCGTCCGGATCTCCCCCTGGCCGCGCGACCCGTGGCCACGCAGAAGGAGTCAGTGTTGAGTAGCAGCAGCTCTCGCAGACGCACCTCCCACACCACCCACCGCCGGGCCGCGGGCATCGCCCTGGCCGGTGTCGCCGCGCTGATCGCCACGGCCGTCCAGTCGGGCGCCGCCGCCGCGGCCCCCGCGCAGGCGCCGCAGGCCGGCAGGCTCAACCCGGCCCACCTCGCCGTGAAGCTCACGCCCTCGCAGCGGGCCGAGCTGATCCGCGACGCCGACGGCAGCAAGGCCCGCACGGCGAAGGACCTGGGCCTCGGCGCCCAGGAGCAGCTGGTCGTCAAGGACGTCGTCAAGGACGCCGACGGCACCGTGCACACCCGCTACGAGCGGACCTACGCGGGCCTGCCGGTCCTCGGCGGCGACCTGGTCGTCGACACCGCGAAGTCGGGGCAGACCGAGCGGGTGCTCAAGGCCACCGGCGCGGCCGTCAAGGTGCGCAGCCTGACCCCGAGCGTGCCGAAGGCGACCGCCGAGAAGCAGGCGGTGGAGCGGGCCCGGACGCTCGGCAGCACCAAGGCCTCGGTGGACCAGTCCTCCCGCAAGGTGATCTGGGCGGCGAACGGCACGCCGGTGCTGGCGTACGAGACGGTGATCGGCGGCTTCCAGGACGACGGGACCCCGAACCAGCTGCACGTCGTCACCGACGCGAACACGGGCAAGGAGCTGTACCGGTACCAGGGCGTCGAGACCGGCGTCGGCAACACCCAGTACAGCGGCCAGGTCACGCTGACGACGACCCAGTCGGGTTCGACGTACACGCTGAACGACGGGGCGCGCGGCGGCCACAAGACGTACAACCTCAACCACGGCACGTCCGGCACCGGCACCCTGTTCTCGCAGTCCAGCGACACGTGGGGCAACGGGACCACGTCGAACGCGGCCACCGCCGCCGCCGACGCCCACTACGGCGCCGCGGTCACCTGGGACTTCTACAAGAACACCTTCGGCCGCAACGGCATCCGCGACGACGGCGCGGCGGCCTACTCCCGGGTCCACTACGGCAACTCGTACGTGAACGCCTTCTGGGACGACAGCTGCTTCTGCATGACCTACGGCGACGGCTCGGGCAACGCCGACCCGCTGACCGCGCTGGACGTCGCCGGGCACGAGATGAGCCACGGCGTCACCTCGAACACCGCCGGACTCAACTACTCGGGCGAGTCGGGCGGCCTGAACGAGGCGACCTCCGACATCTTCGGCACCGGCGTCGAGTGGTACGCCAACAACTCCACCGACAAGGGCGACTACCTGATCGGTGAGAAGATCGACATCAACGGCGACGGCACGCCGCTGCGCTACATGGACAAGCCCAGCAAGGACGGCGCCTCCGCCGACTCCTGGTACTCGGGCGTGGGCAGCAAGGACGTGCACTACTCGTCCGGCATCGCCAACCACTTCTTCTACCTGCTGAGCGAGGGCAGCGGCGCCAAGGTCATCAACGGCGTCAGCTACGACTCGCCCACCGCGGACGGGCTGCCCGTCACCGGCATCGGCCGGGACAAGGCTCTGCAGATCTGGTACAAGGCGCTGACCACGAAGTTCACGTCCACCACCAACTACGCCTCGGCCCGCACCGGCACGCTCGCGGCGGCCGGTGAGCTGTACGGCACCTCCAGCGCCGAGTACAAGGCCGTGCAGGACGCCTGGGCGGCGGTCGCGGTCGGTTCGCGCTCCGGCGGCGGCGACCCGGGCGGCGGCGGCACCTCGTTCGAGAACACCTCGAACGTGAACATCCCGGACTACGGGTCGGCGGTCACCTCGTCCATCACGGTCACCGGGCGCAGCGGCAACGCGCCCTCCAACCTCCAGGTCTCGGTGGACATCGTCCACTCCTGGAGCGGTGACCTCCAGATCGACCTGGTCGCCCCCAACGGGTCGACGTACCGCCTCAAGAACAGCGGCTACGACTCGACGCCCGACGTGCACGCGACCTACACGGTCAACGCGTCCTCGTCGGCCGCCAACGGGACCTGGAAGCTGCGCGTCCAGGACAAGGGTCCGCAGGACACCGGCTACATCGACGGCTGGAAGCTGACCTTCCCGTAGAGCCGGCGCGGAGCCGCCCGGCGAGGACCTCGCGTCGTCGCCGGGGGCCCGACTCCCCCGAGGACAGGGCGCCGTTCCGGAGGCGGAACGCCCGGGGCGGCGCCCGTTCACACTGCCGAAACACGAATCGGACAGTCAACTTTCGGCCAACATCACCTCGGGGTCCTGACATGTACGCGTCCTTGATGTCACTCTCTCTCCACCCGCCGCACGAGCACAGCAACCGACCTCCCGTCCGGCCGGCACCCCCACGCCGGCCGGGCCCCCCACATAAGGAGCTTGTGTGACTCCCCGCCCTCTGCGTCACAAGCGCACCACGCTGGCCCTCGCCACCGCCGTCGCCGCCGGAGCCCTCCTCAGCACCGGCCTGACCAGCGTCGCCTCGGCCCAGACCCCGGCCGGCACCGCGGGCCGGACCACCCCGGCCGCCGCCCCCGCCTCCCTCACCGCCGCCGCCCGCACCTCCCTGCTCCAGCAGGCGCAGGCCGACTCGGCCGGCACCGCCCGGCAGATAGGCCTCGGCGCCCAGGAGAAGCTGGTCGCCAAGGACGTCGTCAAGGACGCCGACGGCACGGTGCACACCCGCTACGAGCGCACCTACGCCGGCCTGCCGGTCCTCGGCGGCGACCTGATCGTCCACACCTCCAGGGCCGGGAAGACCGAAGGCGTCACCAAGGCCACCGGCGCGGCCATCAAGGTCGCCTCGCTCACCCCGAAGGTCGCCGCCGCCGAGGCCGAGCGGCAGGCGGTGTCCGCCGCCAGAACCCTCGGCTCCGCCAAGTCCACCGCGGACGGCGCCCGCAAGGTGATCTGGGCCGGTTCCGGCAAGCCCGTCCTCGCCTACGAGACCGTCGTCGGCGGCCTCCAGGACGACGGCACCCCGAACCAGCTGCACGTCATCACCGACGCCGCCACCGGCAAGAAGCTCTTCGAGTACCAGGGCATCGAGAACGCGACCGGGACCGGCAAGACGCTGTACTCCGGCAGCGTCAGCCTCACCACCAACCTGTCGGGGTCGACGTACCAGCTGTACGACACCACCCGGGGCGGTCACAAGACCTACAACCTGGCCCACAAGACGTCGGGCACCGGCACCCTCTTCACCGACGCCGACAACGTGTGGGGCACCGGCGCGGCCTCCAGCTCCTCGACCGACCAGACGGCCGCGGCCGACGCCGCCTACGGCGCGCAGGAGACCTGGGACTTCTACAAGAGCACGTTCGGCCGCAACGGCATCAAGAACAACGGCCAGGGCGCCTACTCCCGCGTCCACTACGGCAACTCGTACGTGAACGCCTTCTGGGACGACAGCTGCTTCTGCATGACCTACGGCGACGGCTCGGGCAACACCCACCCGCTGACCGCGCTCGACGTCGCCGGGCACGAGATGAGCCACGGCGTCACCTCCAACACCGCCGGACTCAACTACAGCGGCGAGTCGGGCGGCCTGAACGAGGCCACCTCCGACATCTTCGGCACCGGCGTCGAGTGGTACGCCAACAACTCCACCGACAAGGGCGACTACCTCATCGGTGAGAAGATCGACATCAACGGCGACGGCACCCCGCTGCGCTACATGGACAAGCCCAGCAAGGACGGCGCCTCCGCCGACTCCTGGTCCTCCACGGTCGGCAACAAGGACGTGCACTACTCGTCCGGTGTCGCCAACCACTTCTTCTACCTGCTGGCCGAGGGCAGCGGCGCGAAGACGATCAACGGCGTGAGCTACAACTCGCCGACGTCCAACGGCTCCACGGTCACCGGCATCGGCCGGGACAAGGCCCTGCAGATCTGGTACAAGGCGCTGACCACGTACATGACGTCGACCACCAACTACAAGGCCGCCCGCACGGCGACCCTGAACGCGGCGTCGGCCCTGTACGGCTCCACCAGCGCCGAGTACAAGGCGGTCGCGGCGGCCTGGTCCGGTGTCAACGTGAACTGATCCGGCGGCGCGATGCGACGGGCGGCACCCGGGAGGACCATTCCCCCGGGTGCCGCCCTACGCTTGGGTCCCATGGCTTCGGAGGACTTCACCTACGAGGAGGTCGGCGCGACCCGCGAGCGGGACCACTGCCCGCCCGGCTTCCACCCCCTGCACGTGCGCACCCGCATCGGCGAGGGCGAGGCGGTCTTCCGGCGCGCCGCCGAGGCCGTCCTCACCTGGGAACTGCACCGCGCGGTGGGCGTCGGCATCGACACGGCCGCGGCCCGCGCCGCCCCCGGCGCCGACGTCACCGTCACCCTGGCCGGGATGATCAAGGCCCCCTGCCGGATCGTCTGGACCCTCGATGAGCCCCGCCGGGCCGGCTGGGCCTACGGCACCCTGCCCGGCCACCCCGAGACCGGCGAGGAGTCCTTCGTCGTGGACCGCACCGGCGACGGCACGGTCTGGCTGACCGTGACCGCCTTCAGCCGCCCCGCCAAGTGGTACGCCCGTGCGGGCGGCCCGGCGGCCCGCGGCTTCCAGCACGCCTACGCCCGCCGCTGCGGCACGGTGCTGCGCCGCCTGTGCGCCGGCCTGGGCGACGGCACCTGACCCGGCGGCGCGCCGCCCCGCCCGGCCGGCGGCGCGGCCCACCGCAGTGGCGGGCTCCCCCTCCGACCGCGCATCCGCGCCCCACCCGGGCGGTCAGCGCAGCAGCACCCCCGCCCCGTCGCCCGCGTCCTGGGCCGGTACGGTCACCAGGCCCAGTTCGGCGTGCGAGGCGAGCAGGCGGTGGTCGGGCAGGATGCGGACCGTGTAGCCGTAGGGTCCGGTGCGGTCCAGGGAGAGCGGGCCCTCGTACACCCAGCGGCCGTCCGGATCGGGGGCGCCCGCCGGTTTCAGCGGGACCGCGGTGGCGTCCGTGATGCGGTCCTCCTCGTCGACCCGCCCCGAGACGGCCTGCACCTGGACGTCCTCCGGACCCAGCCCGCCCAGCCCGACCCGTACCCGCAGGCCCAGTGTGGAGCCGAGTTCGGCGGTGGCCGTCGACGGCGGCGCCCCCGTGCGCCCGGCCGGCGGGCAGGCCGTCTCCACGTGGTCCACCGTCACCTCGTGCCAGGCCGCCCGCACCCGCGCCTTCCAGGCCGCCAGCTGCCGCGCCGCGTCCGCGTCCAGGGCGCGGTGGGCGTGCGCGGCCGGGGTGTACAGGCGCTCCACGTACTCCCGCACCATCCGCCCGGCCAGCACCTTCGGGCCCAGCAGGGTCAGGGTCCTGCGGACCATCTCGATCCAGCGGTCGGGCAGTCCGGCCCGGCCCCGCTCGTAGAAGCGGGGCGTGATGCGCCGCTCCAGCAGCTCGTACAGCGCCGCCGCCTCCACGTCGTCGCGGTGATCGGCCTCCTCGCCCGTCGTCACCGGCCCCGCGGCGCCGCCGTCCGCGGTCGGGACCGCCCAGCCGAAGTCGGGCTGGTACCACTCGTCCCACCAGCCGTCCAGCACCGACAGGTTGAGGCAGCCGTTGAGGGCCGCCTTCATGCCGGAGGTGCCGCACGCCTCCAGCGGGCGCAGCGGGTTGTTCAGCCACACGTCGCAGCCCTGATAGAGCTTCTGCGCCATCGCCATGCCGTAGTCCGGCAGGAAGACGATCCGGTGGCGTACGCGCGGGTCGTCGGCGAAGCGGACGAGTTCCTGGATGAGCCGCTTGCCGCCGTCGTCCGCCGGGTGCGCCTTGCCCGCGACCACGATCTGCACCGGCCGCTCGGGGTGCAGCAGCAGGTCCATCAGCCGGTCCCGGTCGCGCAGCATCAGCGTCAGCCGCTTGTACGACGGGACCCGGCGCGCGAACCCGATGGTGAGCACCTCCGGGTCCAGGACGCCGTCGACCCAGCCCAGCTCGGCCGGGCCCGCGCCGCGCTGGCGCCACGCCGCCGCCACCCGCCGGCGCACCTCGGTGACCAGCTGCTCGCGCAGCTCGCGGCGCAGCTCCCAGATGTCCTCGTCGGGGATGTCGGCCACCGAGTCCCAGCGGTCCGAGCCGCCCACGGACAGCGCGTCCTCGGCGCGCTGCGCGCCGATCTGCCGGGCGCCCAGCCGGAACACCTCCGGGGCCACCCAGGTCGGGGCGTGCACGCCGTTGGTGACCGAGGTGATCGGCACCTCCTCGGGGCCGAAGCCCGGCCACAGCCCGGCGAACATCTCCCGGCTGACCCTGCCGTGCAGCAGGGACACCCCGTTGGCGCGCTGGGCGAGCCTGAGCCCCATCACCGCCATGTTGAACAGGTTGGGCTCGCCGCCCGGGTAGGTCTCCATGCCCAGCCGCAGAATGTGCTCGACGTCGATGCCGGGCAGCTCGGCGTCGGGTCCGAAGTGGCGGGCGACCAGTTCCCGGTCGAAGCGGTCGATGCCGGCCGGGACCGGCGTGTGGGTGGTGAAGACCGTCCCCGCGCGCACCGCCTCCAGGGCCGCGTCGAAGTCGAGGCCCCGCTCGCCCAGCTCGGCGATCCGCTCCAGGCCGAGGAAGCCCGCGTGTCCCTCGTTCGTGTGGAAGACCTCCGGCTCGGGGTGCCCGGTGAGCCGGCAGTACGTCCGCACCGCACGCACCCCTCCTATGCCCAGCAGCATCTCCTGCAGCAGCCGGTGCTCGCTGCCTCCCCCGTACAGCCGGTCGGTCACCTGGCGCTCGCCGAGGTCGTTCTCCTCGACGTCGGAGTCCAGCATCAGCAGCGGGATCCGGCCAACCTGGGCCAGCCAGATCCGGGCGTGCAGGGCCTTGCCGCGGGGCAGCGCGAGCGACACCCTGGCAGGGCTGCCGTCGGCCTCGCGCACCTGGGTGACGGGCAGCTCGTTGGGGTCGAGGACCGGATAGTGCTCCTGCTGCCAGCCGTCCCGGGACAGGGACTGCCGGAAGTAGCCGTGCCGGTACAGCAGCCCGACCCCGATCAGGGGAACGCCCAGGTCACTGGCGGCCTTGAGGTGGTCGCCCGCGAGGATGCCGAGGCCGCCGGAGTACTGCGGCAGGGCGGCGGTGATGCCGAACTCGGGCGAGAAGTAGGCGACGCCCGCGGGCAGCCCGGCGGGCTGCGCCTGGTACCAGCGGTCGCCGGTCACGTAGTCGTGCAGGTCGTCGGCGACGGCGGTCAGCCGGCGCAGGAAGCGGCGGTCGGCCGCCAGCTCGGCCAGCCGGGCCGGGGAGACGCCGCCCAGCAGGCGGACCGGGTCGCCGCCGGCGGCGGCCCACTGCTCCGGGTCGACGGACTGGAAGAGGTCACGTGTCTCCGCATGCCACGACCAGCGCAGATTGCGGGCCAGCTCGCTGAGGGGTCGTAGGGGCTCGGGGAGAACGGGACGGACGGTGAACCGACGGATCGCCTTCACATTCCACCTCGGCGCGTTCGCTGATGGACGCACAGCACGGTGCGCTTCGCCGGCAGGACGCACGGCACTGTGCGCCCCGTCACACAGCACCGTACCCGCGGGGACGCGGGTGCCGCTGGGGTCCGCACCGCCGGGTGGACCAAGACAAGGCCAACTTTGTGTGTGGACATACACGCGAGTAGTTAACAAAGTCCCGGATTGCTCACCCGAAGAGGGTGGGAAGGCTCCTGCGGTACACCCCACAGTGGAACCCCGCAGGACCAACCTCCCCACGGATATCCGCCCACACCCTCGTTGACGCGGACAGGAGCGGTCATGCCCGCCACGCACCACCACTCGGCACCACCCCCGGCCCACGGCACCAAGGGCACGCGCCGACCGCGCGCCGGGGCCCCGACCGACCCGGCGGCCCGGCCGGGCGACGCGGCAGCGCCCGGCGCGGCGGCCCCGCCCCCGGGGCCCTCGCCGGCGCCGGAGGCCACCGCCGTCGGCCGGATCCCCGTCCTCGACGTCCGGCCGGTCGTCCAGCACGGCCGCAGGCCCGCCAAGGCGGTGACCGGTGAGTCGTTCGAGATCTCGGCCACCGTGTTCCGCGAGGGCCACGACGCCGTCGCGGCGAACGTGGTCCTGCGCGATCCCGGGGGCCGTCCGGGCCCGTGGACGCCGATGCGGGAGCTGCGGCCGGTATCGACACCGAGCTGGTGCTGGCGGAGGGCGCCGAGCTGCTCAGCCGGGCGGCGGCCGGGGTGCCCGAGGGGCCGCAGCGGGAGACCGTGCTCGCGGCCGAGGCGGCACTGCGGGACCCTGACCGGCCGGCCGCTTCCCGGCTGGCGGCGGCGCTGACGCCGGAGGTGGACGCGGTCCTGGCCCGCCACCCGCTGCGCGAGCTGGTCACCGCCTGCGACCCGCTGCCCCTCCAGGTCGAACGC
>NZ_JOIY01000064.1 GCF_000720185.1 Streptomyces sp. NRRL S-340
CGACGCCGTACGCGAACGCCGCGACCGCTCCGTCCAGGAGGTCGACACCTTCCTGCACCGCGCCACCGACGAAGGCCTCCTCCGCCCCGACCAGCCCGAAGGATGGGCCGGGCCGCTGCTGCCCGAGCTGATCCAGCTGGCCGCCCGCCGGCAGACACACCTCAGCGCCGCCCGGGCCGCCGACGTGGTGGTCAGCACCTACCTGAACGGAATCGGACGGCCGCGGGCACACGGCCGGGACGGCGCCCTCGCGTGAGGAGGCTCGCGGTGGTGGAGACACGTCCGCACCGGCGGACGGAGTCAGCACCGGTGCGGAGAGTCGGGACGCGGCGGAGGGCCAGGGGCGCGGCGGGCGGATTCGGAGCCGTGGCGTCGAGTCAAGGGCATGACGTCGAGTCAGGGGTGCGGCGGACCGAGTCAGCGGCGTGGCGTCGAGTCAAGGGCATGACGTCGAGTCAGGGGCGCAGCGGACCGAGTCAGCGCCGTGGCGTCGAGTCAAGGGCATGACGTCCAGTCAGGGGCGCAGCGGACCGAGTCAGCGCCGTGGCGTCGAGTCAAGGGCGCGGCGGACCGAGTCAGGGGCGTGACACCGAGTCAGCGGCGCGGATGGCGGCGGTCGTGACGGGACGGCCCCGAAGAAGACGGCCTGAAAAACGGCGGCCACGGAGGAAGACGGCCCCCGAGTGACGGCCACGGACAAGGCCGCCCCGGGCGAGACGGCCGAGCACGAGACGGCCCGCGCGCGAAGCGGCGCCGGGCGAGACGGCCCGCGCGGCAACGCCGCCCCGGGAGCCTGGGCTCACGTGCGGCGGCTGGGCTCACCCGCCGGGCGGCACCACCCGTCGACCAGCACCGTCGCCGAACGGCACCACCGTCGACCAGCACCGTCGCCGACCAGCACCGCCCGCCGAGCCGCCGCGGGTGAGCCGCCGCGGGTGAGCCGGCCGGCCGCGACCTCGGCGAGCGGCCGGTCGAAACCTCAGCGAGCGGCGGAGACGGTGACGTCGTGCCAGTGCGCGTCGCTGGCCGCCAGGTCCCGTGCGTTGCTCTCGGCCACATGGGCGGCGTCCACGCCGAGCAGGAGGCGCACCGGGGCGTCCTCGCGCCCCGCCAGGTCCCGGACGATCTCGGCGACGCGGCGCGGCTCGGACGACGGCAGCTGCGAGGCGGCCTCCCCGGAGCGGAGCATGTCGAGGAAGGCGCCCACCGTCTGCCGGTAGGGCTCGCTGACCGGCGGCACGGTCATGGACGACCCGGCCCAGTCGGTGTTCATGCCGCCCGGTTCCAGGGCGGTGACCTTGATGCCGAGCGGAGCGACCTCCTGGGCCAGGACCGTGGAGAACCCGCTGACCGCCCACTTCGCGCTCTGGTAGGCGGCCAGTCCGGGAGTGGTGACCCGGGCGCCGACCGAGGAGACCTGGATGATGTGGCCGGATCCCTGTTCGCGCAGGGCCGGGAGCACGGCCTTGGTGACGTGCACGACCCCGTAGAAGTCCGTGTCGATCTGCGCGCGGAAGTCCTCCAGCGTGACGTCCTCGACGGAGGCCATGTCGGCGTAGCCGGCGTTGTTGACCACGACGTCCAGCCGGCCGAAGCGCTCCAGGCCCTGCCGGACCGCCCGGACCACCTCGTCGTTGCGCGCGACGTCCAGCTGAACGGGCAGCACCCGTTCGCCGTACCGGGTGACGAGGTCGCCGAACCGTGCGGTGTCACGGGCCGTGGCGACCACACGGTCACCGGCCTCCAGGGCGACCTCCACGATCGCGCGGCCCAGACCGCGCGAGCCGCCGGTGACGAACCAGACCTTGGACATGTGCTGTTCCTTCCCCGTCCGGGGGAGCGCGCGCCGATCGGGGGCGCGCACCGCGCCTGCCGGACTGCTTGAATATGTACGTTTTTCAGGTACGTGCTGTCAGGTATGTGCGGACCGCCGCACGGTCCGGGCGGCACACCACCGCGCGGCCCGTCCGCACGAGGCACGGCCGGGCCGCGTGGCAGCGCAGGAGCGGCCGGACCGGGCCGTGCGCCGGGCCTGCCGCCCCCGGTCCGCCGGCCGTCCGGCGAGGAACGCTCCCCGCCCGCCGGTCGCGCGGCGGGGAACGCCCTGTCTGCCGGTTACTTGGCGAGGAAGGCGAGCAGCGCCTCGTTGACCTCGGCGGCGTGGGTCCACAGCAGGCCGTGCGGGCCGCCCTCGACCTCTACGTAGTCGGCGGCGGGCAGCGCCTTGTGGAAGGGCCGCGCGGTGGCCTCGACCGGCAGGATGCGGTCGGCGGTGCCGTGCAGGATGAGGGCCGGGACGTCGACCTTCGGGATGTCGGCGCGGAAGTCCGTGCCCCAGGTCAGCGGCGCGGCGGCGGCCGCGTACGCACCGCCGCCCGCGGCCACGTTCCAGCTGTTGCGGACGGCCTCCTCGCTGATGCGGGTGCCCAAGGTGTCGTCCAGGTTGTAGAAGTCCTTGTAGAACTCGGTGTAGTAGGCGTACCGGTCGGCCTTCACCGTCCGGGACACCTCCTCGAAGAACTCGGCGGGCGCCGCACCGTCGGGGTTCTCCTCGTTCTTGACGAGCCAGGGCTCCAGCGAGGCCAGGAAGGCCACCTTGGCGACCCGCGCGGTGCCGTAGGTTCCGACGTAGCGGGCCACCTCGCCGGTGCCCATGGAGAAGCCGACGAGGACGGCGTCCGTAAGGCCGAGCGTCTCCATGACCGTGTTCAGGTCGGCGGCGAAGGTGTCGTAGTCGTAACCGGTGGTGGGCCGGCTGGACTGCCCGAAACCGCGGCGGTCGTAGGTGATGACGCGGTAGCCGGCGTCGAGCAGCGCCGCGGTCTGCTTCTCCCAGGAGGCGCCGCTGAGCGGGAATCCGTGGATGAGGACGACCGGCTGTCCGGTGCCGTGGTCCTCGTAGTACAGGTCGATGTCGGTGGTGTTCTCCTGGCCGACCGTGATGAACGCCATGGGTGTTCCCTTCGATACGCGATGCGCCGGCGGTGGCGCCGGCCGGGCTCCGTCCGCACGGTGCCGGGCCGCTCTTCGAGGATGGGGGTTCGCGGCCAGGGCGGTATCGGTCTGATGACTCACGATTTCGGCGGCGGCCGGGCACCGTGACCCGCCGGGCGGGCGGCGCCCCCAGTCAAATGACGCAACCGTCCTGTCCCGCGGCACGTACCCGCGCAGGTCAGCACGTGTCGGACGTTCGCGAGGCGGATGTGAACCCGCGCGTGCACGCACACGTTGCACGAGGTGTGAGAGAGATTACACAGGCCTCCCGAGGGCGGCCCCGCGCAGCACTCCGGGCGGCTCTGCTGCCGGGCACGCTGACCGCCCTCGTCCTGGCGGCCCTGCCGCCCGCCTCCGCGGCCGGCGCCGGTACGGCCGCCACCGCCCGGACCGCCACCGCGCGGACCGCCACCACCACGACGGCCTGGCAGAACGGCGCCTTCCAGGTGGACCGGGCCGATGTCGTGCGCCGCTCGGACGTGGTGCTGGGCAGGCCCGGCACCGAGCCGGCCGAGTCGATGCCGCTGGGCAACGGCGTACTGGGCGCCGCGGTCTGGGCCGCGAACGGGTTCACGGCCCAGCTCAACCGCGCCGACACCTTCCCGGACCGCAAGTCGCCCGGGCAGGTGTCCGTCCCGGGGCTGAAGGCGCTGACCGGGGCCGACGACTTCTCCGCCCGGCTCGACCTGTACGACGGTGTGCTCAGGGAGAGCGGCGGCGGGATGACGGCGACCGTCTACACCCGCGCGGACCGCGACGAGCTGGTGGTGGACGTCACCGGCGCCGATCCGGACACCCCGCAGACGGTGGACGGGGACCTGTGGGACGGCCGGTCGCCCTCGGCCGCCGCCTCGGGGCCGGTCGCCGCACTCGCCGAGACCTGGCAGGACTCCGGCACCGGCGGCACCGGCGACACGTACGGCAGTCTGCTCGCGGTCACGGCCTCGGGCCGCGAGGTGACGTCCTCCGTCCGTGACGGGGACTCCGTGCGGGTGTCGTTCAAGCCCGCCGCCGACGGCAGCTTCCGGGTCGTCGTGGCCGCGCCCCACTGGGCGGGCGGCGACGCCACCGCGGCGGCCGCGTCCTACCTCGGCGGCGACGCCACCGCGCCGGGCGCGAGCCTGCTCGATCCGCACCTGGCCTGGTGGCACGACTTCTGGTCGAGGACCGGGACGATGAAGATCGAGTCGGCGGACGGCACCGGGCCGTACATCGAGAACCTGCGCACGGTCCACCTCTACCAGGCGGCGGCGAGCAACCGGGGCAGCCTCCCGGGCACCCAGGCGGGAGTGGCGGACCTGTTCGCCTTCTCCCGCGACGAGCACGACTGGTCCCCGGCGAGCTACTGGTGGTGGAACCTGCGGATGCAGGCCGCCGCCAACCTCACCTCGGGCGCCGGGCAGCTCAACACGCCGTTCTACCGGCTCTACACGTCGAACCTGGCCGCCATCGAGGCGTGGACGAAGGACCACATGCCCGGGCACACGGGCGCATGCGTCCCGGAGACGATGCGCTTCAACGGCAACGGCTACTTCGACGGCGGCACCGACAACGCCTCCTGCGAGGCGAGCGTGACCTCGTACAACGCGCAGACGGTCAGTACCGGCGCGGAGGTGTCCCTGGCGCTGTGGCAGCAGTACCGGACCACCGGCGACCTGGCGTTCCTCCAGGAGGCCTACCCGTTGATGCGCTCCAGCGCCCGGTTCCTGCTGTCGTACGCCACCACCGGCGCCGACGGCCTGCTGCACACCCGGGCCAACGCGCACGAGACGCAGTGGGACGTCGAGGAGCCCGTCACGGACGTCGCCGCGATGCAGGCGCTGTTCCCCGTGGTGGTCTCGGCGGCGAAGGCCCTCGGCACCGACGCGGACCTCGTCACGCAGCTCACGGCCGCGCAGAAGAAGCTGCCGCCCCTGCCGCGCACGGACGCCGCGACCCATACCAAGGTCCTCGGCCCGGACGCGGACGCCTCGGGGGACGACGTCATCGCCGTCTCCGCCGAGCCGGCCGCGCCCACGCACAACTCGGAGAACCTGGACCTGGAGCCGGTCTGGCCCTACGGCCTGATCGGCGACTCGGGCGACCTGCACGCGCTGGCCGACCGGACCTTCGAGCACCGCCGGTACCCGAACGACGCCAACTGGAGCTTCGACGCCCTCCAGGCGGCCCGCCTCGGCAAGGCGGACGCGGTCGAGGAGGGGCTGCTCTACAACGTGACCAACCAGCTGTACCCCTCCGGCCTCGCCAGCAACAACAACGTGCTGCGCGGGAACGAGCCGTACAGCGAGAGCGGCGGGGTCATCGCCGCCGCGGTGAACGAGGCACTCGTGCAGGACTACGACGACGTGCTGCGCATCGCCCCCGCCGTCCCGGCTGACTGGGACGTGGACGGCACGGTGACCGTCCACGACGGCGCGAAGGTGGACGTGCAGACGCGCGGTGGCACACCGGTGACCGTGGTCCTCGAAGCCGGGCGGGACGCCTCCTTCGTCACCCGCAACCCCTGGCCCGGTCAGCCGGCCGGGGTGGTGGACGCCGCCGACGGCAGCACGGTCGTGCCGTTCTCCACCGGCGCGCAGTTCACCCTGCCCGCCCGCGCCGGGCACGCCTACCTGATCGAGCGCCAGTCGGCGCCCGTCACCTCGCTCCCCTTCCAGCAGGTGGGCGGCGTGCCCGCGGTGCTGCCCCGGCACCTGGGCAGGACGTCGATCGGCCTGGACTTCCCGGTCTCCCCCGCGCCCGCCGGACCCGTCGGCACCCTCGCGGCGGTCGGCGACACCTGTGTGCGGCACGCGGGCGGCCTGGCCAACGGCACCGCGGTGCAGACCGGCGTCTGCGACGGGAGCGCCGACGAGCAGTGGATCGCGGGCCGGGACGGCTCGCTGTGGGTGCAGGGCAAGTGTGCGATGCCCGCGGGCCGCGGCTCGGCGCCCGGCACCGCCCTGGTGCTGGCGGCCTGCGACGGCTCCGCGGTCCAGCAGTGGCGGGCGGGCTCCGGCCGCACCCTGGTCAACCAGGCCTTTGGACTCTGCGCCGAGGTGCGCGGATCGGCGACCGCGGACGGCACTCCGCTGGTCACCCGCGCCTGTGACACCTCGGTGACCGGTCAGCGGTTCGACCCGCCCACGGCCCCCGCCGGGCCGCGCGGGCACCTCACCGGCATCGGCGGCATGTGCGCCGACTCGGCCGGCGGCAGCGCGGCACCGGACACCCGGCTCCAGCTGAACACCTGCGGCACCGCCGAGTCCCAGCAGTGGACGGTGGCCCAGGACGGCACGCTGCGCCTGTTCGACTCGCGCTGCATGACGCCCGAGGGCGGCGGCACCGCGGACAACGGGACACCGGTGGTACTGGAGATCTGCGACGGCTCGGCGGCGCAGCGGTGGCACGCGGGACCCGACGGCGGCGTGGTGAACGACCTGTCCGGCCGCTGCCTGGACGTCAAGGACACCTCCTCGGCCGTGGGTGCGCTCATGTGGCTGTGGAACTGCGGACCGGTCACCGACGCCAAGGTGTGGCAGCTGCCCACCGTGCAGGGGCCCACCGGCCGGATCGCCGGCTACGGCGGCAAGTGCGCCGACCTGGCGGGCTCCGGCGCCACCGACGCGCCCGGCACGCAGGTGCAGTTGAACACCTGCGGCACCGGCACCTCGCAGCAGTGGACCCTCGCCCCGGACGGCACGGTGCGCGTCCTCGGCCGGTGCATGGCCCTCAGCGGCGGCGGCACCGCGAACGGCACCCGTGCCGTGCTGGCCGCCTGCGACGGCTCGTCCGCCCAGCAGTGGCAGCCGGCCGCCGACCACGGGCTGGTGTCGAAGAAGTCGGGCACGTGTCTGGACGCCACGGGACCCAGCTCGGCCAACGGCACCCCGTTGCAGATCTGGGCCTGCGCGGGCTCGGACAACCAGCGCTGGCAGGTGCCGGCGCCGGGCCCTGCCGGACGGGTGACGGGCATCGGCGGCAAGTGCGTGGACCTGGCGGGCGCCGGATCCACCAACGCGGCCGGTACGCAGGTGCAGTTGAACACCTGCGGCACGGGCGTCTCCCAGCAGTGGTCCGTCGCCCGGGACGGCACGCTGCAGACGCTCGGCGACTGCATGGGGGTGTCCGGCGACGGCACCGCCAGCGGCACCCCGGTCGTCCTCCAGGTGTGCAACGCCTCGGCCGGACAGAAGTGGACGCCGCGATCCGACGGCACCCTGGTCAACTCCCTGTCCGGGCGGTGCCTGGACGCGACCGGCGCGAGTTCGGCGAACGGCACCAGGCTCCAGATCTGGACCTGCGCGGGTTCCGCGCAGCAGACCTGGCGGCTGCCCGCGAGCTGAGAGCCGGAGCGGCCCGCCCGGAGCCCCCCGGGTTCCGGGCGGGCCGGCCGCTCGCCGCCCGCACCGCGGGCCGGACCGGCAGCCACCGCTCGGGCAGTTCCGGGCCGTCGGCCCGTGCTGCACGCCGCGCGTCGCCATCAGCCGCGCGTCCCACGTGGCCCACGCCCGAATGTCAGGAAGTCGTCGTGTTCCTGTCGTGGTCCGGTGCTCCTTGCCGTGATCCGCCGCGACGGCGGGGCCGCGCCGCCGCGCACTTCCTACGATGGCCACATGTGTGCGTATGTGCTGCTTGCCGACGACGACCCCAAACAGACCGATCTCATCCGGCGCTACCTGGAGGGAGAGGGCCACACGGTCGGTGCCGTCCATGACGGGCGGGCCGCCCTGGAGGAGGCCAGGCGGCGGATGCCCGACCTCCTGGTACTGGACTGGATGATGCCCCGCACGGACGGCCTGGACGTGTGCCGGGTGCTGCGCGGGGAGTCCGACGTGCCGGTCCTGATGCTCACCGCCCGCGCGGAGGAGGACGACCTGCTGCTCGCCCTCGACCTCGGTGCGGACGATTACATGACGAAACCGTGCAGCCCGCGCGAACTGGTCGCCCGCGTCCGAACTCTGCTCAGACGGACCGGCCGCACGGCCGCCCCCGGCAGCACTCCCGCTGCGGTTCCCGGCGCCGCCGCGCCCGCGCCGGTCTTCGTGGTCGGCTCGCTGGTGGTCGACCCGGCCCGCTTCGAGGTCCGGGTGGACGGCCGCGCGGTCGTCTGCACACCCGGCGAGTTCCGGGTGCTGGAGATGCTGGTGTCGGCTCCCGGCCGGGTGTTCACCAGGAAACAGGTTCTGGAACATCTGCACGGCATCGACCGGTATGTCACCACACGGACGGTTGACGGACACGTCATGAACCTGCGCCGCAAGATAGAACGCGACCCCACCCGCCCCGAACGGCTGCTCACCGTCTACGGAGTCGGCTACAAGATCGCCGAGGTCCGCGGCGAGACACCCGCCGGCCGCCGCCCCGCGCACCCCGCCGACCGCGGAACCGGCTCCCGTGCGCGGTGACATACCGCTGCGCCGCAGCCTGCGGGCGCGGCTGCTGGGACTCTCCGCGCTGGTCTCCCTCTGCTCGATCGCCGCGACGGCCTGGCTGGTCGCCAGCCTCACCGCCGTCGCGATCGGCCGCGAACACGGCCAGGTCCTCGCCGACGACGCACGCATCTACGACACGCTCGTCGGCTACGCGGCCACCCACACCGACTGGGACGGGGCGGGGCAGACGGTCCACGCCCTGGCCCGGCAGACCGGCCGCCGGATCACTCTCACCGACCAGGACCGCCGCGTGCTGGCGGACTCCGGGGACGGTACCCGCCGAGCGGCCGGATCGCTGCCCACTACGGCGTCGGCGACCGTCGACCCGCTGGCCGTGGACAGCGCCCTCGCCCCGCGCCGCGACGGCGCCCGGTCCGACGGCATCGATCCGCGCGCCGTCGGCCCCTTCCGGCTGCCCGGCAAGGAGAAGGCCGAACTGGACGCCGTCGCCGACCGCGTGGCCGCCTGCGTACGCTCCACCGGACGGTTGTCCGGCGTCGAGATCACCCGGCAGCCCAACGGACGGCCCGAAGTCGAGTTCGACGGCCAGGCCCTCGAGACCGGCGACCGCTGCGCGTCCAGCGGCCTGCACCGGCTCACACCCACGGAGTCCAAGGCGCTCACCCAGCTCGGCCGACTCGTCAACGACTGCCTCACCGGCCGCCACGCCCCGCGCATCCAGCTCGCCGCCGACCTGGCCTGGGCCCCCTCCACCCGGCGCGGCGCGCCGGACAGCCGGGCGGTGACGACCTGTCTCACCACCGCTCGCCGCGAACAGCTCGCTCCCTACGTGGCCTCCCCCGTGCTGCTCTTCGCCACCGCGCCCGACCAGAAGATCGCCACCTTCTTCGACCTCTCCGGCGCCAACCGCACCCGGATCTCGGGTGCCGCCGTCGCCGTTCTGCTGGTCACCGTGACCGTCACGTTCGTCGCCGGCACCCGCATGGTGAGGCCGCTGCGCGCCCTGACCGGCGCCGCCCAGCGGATGGCGGAGGGCGACCAGAACGCACGCGTCGAGGTGAGCGGCGGCGACGAGTTCGGCAGGCTGGCCGCCGCGTTCAACCTGATGGCGAGCAGACGGCAGCAGCTGGAGGAGATGCGGCGGGCTCTGGTGAGCGACGTCGCCCACGAACTGCGCGGACCGCTCGGCAACGTCCGGGGCTGGCTGGAGGCCGTCGAGGACGGTGTGGTCCCTGCCGACGAGAGCGTCGTCTCCTCGCTGCTGGAGGAGGCGATGCTGCTCCAGCACATCATCGACGACCTGCGTGACCTCGCCGCGGCCGACGCCGGCGCGCTCAGACTGCACCCGGAGGATGTCGACGCGGCCGCGCTGCTCGCCCAGGTCGCCCGCGCCCACCGGGCCGGAGCCGCTGCCGCCGGTGTGGACCTGCGGGTGCGGGCCGGGCAGGTCCCCGCCCTGTACGCCGATCCCGTACGGCTGCGCCAGGCGGTCGGGAACCTGGTGTCCAACGCCGTACGGCACACACCCGCGGGCGGAACGGTCACCCTGTCCGCCGAAGTGGAGGGCGACGAGGCGGTGTTCGCCGTCGAGGACACCGGATCCGGAATCGGCGCCGAGGAGCTGCCCAAGGTCTTCGACCGGTTCTGGCGTGCGGACAAGTCCCGCAGCAGGCAGAGCGGCGGCAGCGGTCTCGGCCTGTCCATCGTCCGCAAACTCGCCGAGGCACACGGTGGCACCGCGAACGCGACGAGCGTGCCCGGTGCGGGATCGGTCTTCTCGCTGCGGCTGCCGGCCGGCCCCCGCGGTGCCGGGGGCCGGGACGGCTGATCAGGCGTGCGGGCGGGCGGCCCGCGGGGCCGTGGCCAGGGAGCCCGGATACAGGTACCGGTCCGGCGGGATCACGGTGCTGTGCGCCCACGCCGTGAAGAAGCCGCGCAGGTCCTGGTGGGACAGCTCGTCCGCCAGGATCTCGAACTGCGGCCAGGACGCGTTGCCGTAGCGGTGCGCGGACTGCCACTGCCGCAGGATCCGGAAGAACACGTCGTCACCCACCGTGCGCCGCAGGGCGTGCAGCATCAGCGGACCCCGTTCGTACAGGGCGGGGTCCAGCTCCCGCCCGGCACCAGGGTCGTACAGCGGGACGCGCCAGTAGTCCGGGTCGGCGCGGTTCTCCTCGACCTCCGGCCCGTAGAAGTCGTGGTCGAGGTCGGCGCCCCCCTGGTGCTCGTTCCAGAGCCACTGGGCGTACGAGGCGAAGCACTCGGCGACGCAGCCGTCCCGCCAGTCCGTGAACGACACGCTGTCGCCGAACCACTGGTGGGCCAGCTCGTGCGCCATCGCCACGTCGAACAGGCCCACGTCGTACGTCGGACGGCTCTGCGTCTCCAAGTCGGGGGCCTGCCTGGCCTGCCTGGCGCGTGATGAGGTGACGATGGCTCCGGCCGAGGAGAACGGGTACGGGCCGAACCGGGAGGAGAGGAAGCCGAGGATCTTCTTCTGAAGCGCCTCGGCCTCCGCGTCCACGATCGTGCCGGGCCCGATGGCGTTGACCACCGGGGTGCCGTCGTCCAGCGTGTCGGTGTGCACCGTGAACCGGTCGACAGCCATGGTGCTGGCGTAGGTGACCAGCGGCCTGTCCTCGTACCAGCGGAAGGTGCGGTGGCCCGCGCCGTCGTCGGTCACCGGGCCGGGCCGCCCGTTGCCGACGACGGTCCAGCCGTCCGGGACCGTCGCCGTCAGCCGAAAGGTCGCCTTGTCGGACGGGTGGTCGTTGGCCGGATACCAGGCCGTGGCCGCGTGCGGTTCACCGATGACCGACACACCGCCGTTGGCCAGGGGGATCCAGCCGTCGCCGACCGGCTTGCCCGCGTACCGTACGCGCACCGAGAAAGGGGCTCCCTTGCGCAGCCGCCGGGCCGGGGTGACGACGAGTTCGTGTGCGCCCTCGCGTGTCACCGCGTCAGCCTTCAGCCCGTCGACGGTGACCGAGGAGACGTCGAAGCCGGCCAGGTCCAGATGGAAGCGGTCCAGGTCCCCCAGGGCGCGCGCGGTGACCGTGGTGTCGCCGTCCAGATGGTCGGGGCGGGCCGGGTCGTAGACGACACGCACGTCGTACTGAGCGACGTCGTAACCGGAGTTGCCGTCGTCGGGATAGTAGGGGTCGCCCACACCGGACCCGCCGTCGGCCGCTGAGGCAGGTGCCAGAGAGGTGAGCACGCACAGGGCGAGCGCGGCGAGCGGAGGGATCAGACGGCGCTTCATCGGCGGTCCTGGGCGAGCGCGAGGTTCCAGGTCACATCGAGCACGGCGTTCGTGCTGAGTGTCAGCACGTCCGGGTCCACGTTGTGGATGTCGTCGCAGGCGCTGTGGATGCAGTCGGAGATGCCGGTGGTGAAACCGGCCATGGGGATGCCGGCGGCGGCGAAGGACTGGTCGTCCGAGCCGGTGTTCCCGATGTCGAAGGTGGGGACCGACCGGGCCGCGAAGTACGCCTCGAACGCCTTGGTGGGCTCCACGGCGCCGGCGGCCCCGGCCGGGTCGTGGGTGACCAGCCACGTCGTGGTGTGCCGGGAACCGGCCTGGTCGAAGTTGAGGTAGCTGGTGATGGCGGAACGCTGGGCGGCAAAGAGGCTGTTCACATAGTGCGCCGACCCGAACAGGCCGCCCTCCTCCGCGCCCCACCATGCGAAGCGGAGGTGCCGGTCGGTGCGCGGGTGCGCGCGGGCCACGGCGACCGCGGTGGCCAGGACGGCGGCCGATCCCGACCCGTTGTCGTTGATGCCGGGACCCGCCTGGACGCTGTCCAGGTGCGCGCCCAGCATGAGGGTGTCACGGATGTCTCCGCCCGGCAGGTCGGCGATCAGGTTGTAGCCCGTGGCACCGTCGTGGGTGAACGGCTGGAGGACGGTGTGGTAGCCCGCCCGCTCGAGCACCCGTTTCACGTACGCCACGGACTCCCGGTAACCCGGGGTGCCGTGCGCCCGGTTGCCGCCGTTGCGGTCGGCGATGGCCTGGAACTCCTCCAGGTACGGCATGACACTCTGCGCGGTGACCGTCGGCGGATCCGGAACACCGGCGGCCGCACCGGCGGGAGCGGTGCCGAGCAGACCGGTACACAGCGCGGCGACGGCGATGCCGCGCAGCAGGTGGCGCGATGCCATGGGATCGCTCTCCTGTCGATAGGGGGCTTGACGGCCAGGACGGTAGGACGGAGATGTTCCGCGGCTGTCCTGTTCCGGTGAGGGAGTTGTCGGCGTCCGGTCGGCCGGTGCATCGATGCGAGGCGCCACCGCGGGGCGCACGGCACCGACAAGGGTTCCTGACAGTTTCCCGACACATCGTGCCGAGCATGGGACTCATGACCCACGTAGACCATTCCGGCCGCCGTCGTTCCCTGCCCGGCGCCGTCATCCTCCTCACGGGCGTCCTGCTGCTCACCGGCTGCGGCGGCGGGGGCGGCCCGGACGGCCCCGACGACAAGGACGGTTCGGCCCAGAAAGGTGTGGCGTCCCTGGAGAGCGGCGCCCCGGCCGGTACACCGAAGGCCGGTACCGGCGCGGGCGCCACGGCCTCCGACCCGGACGCGGGCCGCCCGCAACTGCGTCTGGACAGCACGGACGAGGAGCGGAACCGCTACTGGCACTACTACGCCACGTGTCTCAAGGACCACGGCCACAAGATGCTCACCATGCGCGGCCCGGACTCCATCGACGATACGGACAACAGCCCCGCCGCCAAAGCCGCCGAGCAGGCATGCAAGAACAAACTCCCCCTTCAGCCACCTGAGTTGGAACGCGAGACGAACCCGCACTTCGACGAGGAGTACCGGGCTTACGTCAAGTGTCTGAACCAGCACGGCCTCAAGGTCACCGCGCTGCCTGACAACTCCGGCTGGAACTACGACGAAGACAACACGGTCCACAGCAGCGCCGAGGTGCAGAAGCTGGACAAGGACTGCACGATGGAGGTGTTCGGTGGCAAGAAGAACTAAGGTCGCCGTCACACTGAGCGCCCTGCTGGTCGTCGGTGCCGCCGGCACCGGTGCGGTGACCTGGCGCAACACCCACACGGGCCGGGACACTGCAGCCGCAGCGCCCGCCCCGTCGCACACGGCCACGGTCACCAGGACCGATCTCTCCGACAGCCGCACCCTGCCGGGGACCCTCGGATACGGTAAGCCGCGCGTGCTCAAGGGCACCGGCCAGGGCACTGTCACCGAGGTACCGAAGCCGGGCGCCCGCGCGGCCAGGGGCACGGCCCTGTACCGGATCGACGACCGGCCCGTACCGGTCTTCTTCGGCGACACCCCCTTCTTCCGCACCCTGGACAAGACGGGCGTGCGGGGCCACGACGTGAGTGTGCTCGCCGACAACCTCGTCGCGCTCGGCTACGACATCGGGTCCGCCGCCACAGCGCAGAGCGGCGCCGGCGACGATGGCGCGTTGTTCACTCCGGCCCTCGCCGCCGCCCTCAAGCGATGGCAGCACGACACCGGGCAGCAGGCCACGGGCACCCTCGTCCCCGGCCGCGCCGTCGTCCTGCCCGGCGCGGTGCGCGTCGACACGGTCCAGGCACAGCCCGGCGACCCGGCCGACTCCCCGCTGTTCGCCTACACGGCCGCCGCCAAGGCCGTGACCGTGCCGGTCGCTGCCACCGACGTAGGCACCGTCAAGGCCGGCACCCGGGCGGGAATCACCCTGCCCGACGGCAGGACGATCCGCGGCAGGGTCACCGCGCTCGGCCGTACTGCCCAGGGCGGCACGGAGGGCGGGCAGCCGCAGACCGGGCCGGCCACCCTCGATGTGACCGTGGTCCCGGACCGGGCGAAGGACGTGCAGAGCCTCGACGCTGCGGCCGTACAGGTCAGATTCGACACCGTCACCCGCAAGGGCGTCCTCGCCGTCCCCGTGAGCGCGCTGGTCGCCCTGAAGGAGGGCGGATACGCCCTGCAACGCCCGGACGGCACCCTCGTCGCGGTGACCACCGGCATGTTCGCGGGCGGACAGGTCGAGGTGAGCGGCCAGGGAGTGACCGAGGGCAGCAAGGTGGTGACGGCCTCATGAGGACACCCGTCACGGACCCGTCCACCGCTCTCGCCGTCGGCCGCTCCGTCCTCGTCGTCGACGACGTCACCAAACGCCACCCCGGTGACGTCACCGCGCTCGACCATGTGTCGCTCGCCATCGACGAGGGTGAACTCGTCGCCATCGTCGGCCCGTCCGGGTCCGGGAAGTCGACGCTGCTGCACATCATGGGCACCCTGGACCGGCCGACGACCGGTACCGTGCGCGTCGCCGGACACGACGTCCGCACCCTGAGCGACCGCCGCCTGTCCGCGCTCCGCGCCCGGCTGCTGGGCTTCGTCTTCCAGCACTTCCACCTCACCGACGGGCTGGACGCCACGGAGAACGTCGCCACCGGACTGCTCTACGCGGGCGTTCCGCGCCGCAGCCGCCGCCCGCTCGCCCGGGAGGCCCTGGCCAGGGTCGGCCTGGAACACCGCGGATCCCATCTGCCGCAGCAACTCTCCGGGGGCGAGCGGCAACGCGTCGCCATCGCCCGCGCCCTGGTCAACCGGCCCGCGCTGGTGCTCGCCGACGAACCCACCGGCGCCCTGGACGCGGCCAACGGCGAGGCCGTCCTGGACCTGCTCACCGAACTGAACGCCCAGGGCACGACCATCGCCGTCATCACCCACGACCGCGACATCGCCGCCCGGCTGCCCCGCAGGGTGGAACTGCGCGACGGACGCGTCACGGCCGACACACGCGAGGTGAGCGCCGTATGAGCCGCGGAACGAGGGCCCGCGCAACGAGGATCCGCGGGGCGGGAAACCGCGGACCGCGCCCGGTCCGGCTGGCGTTCACCGACATCCTCCGGCTAGGCCTGCTCGGCATCCGCACCCGCGGCCCCCGGGCAGCGCTGTCCGCGCTCGGCATCTCCCTGGGCATAGCGACCCTCGTCGTCGTCACCGCCGTGCCCGCCTCCAGCAGGCAGGCCCTGTCGAACCAACTGAACGCGCTCGGCACGAACATGCTCCGCGTCGCCCCGCAGACGAACGCCGATCCGCCAGTGGTCCTACCCGAGACCGCCGACGCCATGGCCGCCCGCATCGGCCCCGTGACCCACGCGAGCGCCGTGGCCAACCTGCACAGGACCGTGCTGCGCTCCGACCGCGCCGACCCGGCCGACGCACCCGGCATCAGCGTCCTGGCCGCCCGCACCGGCCTGCTCGGCGCGGTCCACGGGAAGGTCGGCTCGGGATCGTTCCTCACCGCGACCACGGCACGGTTCCCGACGGTGGTCCTGGGCGCGCGTGCCGCCTCACGCCTCGGCTACGACCGGGTGCGCCCCGGCAAGGAGGCCGGGCAGGTCTACATCGGCGGGCGCTGGTTCACCGTCGTCGGCGTCCTCCAACCGCTGCCGCTCGCCCCCGACCTGGACAGCACCGTCCTGATCGGCTGGGACGCCGCCCGCGAGCAGTTCGGCTTCGACGGCCACCCCACCGTCGTCTACGTCACGGCCGTCGAGTCGCAGATCGAGAACGTACGCTCCGTGCTGCCCGCCACTGTCCACCCGCAGACGCCCGGCCTCGTCCAGGTCAGCCGTCCCTCGGACGCCCTGGCAGCCAAGCGCGCCACCGAGCAGACCTTCTCCGTGCTCCTCCTCGGCCTCGCGGGCGTCGCTCTCCTCGTCGGCGGTGTCGGCGTGGCCAACACCATGGTCGTCTCGGTCCTGGAGCGGCGCCGGGAGATCGGTCTGCGCCGCGCCCTGGGCGCCAGCCGCCGCCAGATCAGAGGGCAGTTCCTCGCGGAGTCGGTCGCCCTGTCCGCGCTGGGCGGCTGCGCCGGGACCCTGCTCGGCGCACTGGGCGCGGGCGGATACGTCCTGTACCAGTCGTGGCCAGTGGTGTTCCCGCCCCTCGCCCTGACCGGCGGAGTGCTCGGCGCGGTCGTCGTCGGCATGGCCGCCGGCCTGTACCCCGCCGTGCGCGCCTCCGGGCTGCCTCCCACCGAGGCGCTGGCCGCGGTCTGAGAGTTGCGGACAAAAGGGGAGTCCGGTCAGCTCGTGGCGTCCGGTGCGTGCGATCGCAAGGCGCCGGAAGGTCCTCGTAGCGGAGCCACCAGGGCCTTTCGGCAACGCCGCGAGCGTGCGTGCCGGGCGTCGCGAGCCGGGCGCCCCTTTTGTTCGCAACTCTGAGGCGACGGCCGGCGGTGGTGGCCCGACGGATGCGGAGAGTCACGCCTGTCCGTACTCCGTCGCGGCCGCCCGCTGCGACACCACCGCCACCGGGCACTGCGCCTGGCGCAACGACGCTCGTTCCGTACGCCCCGGTCGGAGCCCGAAACCGCCGCTCCCGCGCCGTTGCCCACGCCCACCAGATCGGCCGCGCGGCCGAACGGTCCACGAGCACCCGGTGCGCGGGACCGTTCCCGGCGCGTATGACATCAACGAAACCAGTTCTGCGGATCTGGGGTTTGCGTTCAGGGTGTGTCAGATGGGTGCTGCTCTGCCCTCGGTTTCGGGGACATCGCAGGGGCCGGGGGCTTCACCGTTCGCGTCTGGACGTCGACCCTGCTCGCGTCGGGACGTGTCAGGGACTGTGCCTTGTCCCGCATCTCATCGGCTCGTGCGACACGCAGACGGCCGAACAATTCGGCGGCCCGGTTCCAACTGGCCCGGGCTTGTTCGGTGTCGCCCCGTTCCAACTGGGCGGCTGCCAGCCCGTCCCAGGCTTCGGCCTCGCTGTAGTCATCCAGTACCTCTCTGAAAAGCCGCAGCGCCATCTCGTAGTTCGTGATGGCGGCATCGAGTTCGCCCAGGCGGTGTCGGGCCAGGCCGATGACGCACCAGGAGGCTGCCTCGCTACGGCGGTCCCCCACCTCCCGCAGCGCGACGATCGCCTCCTCGCTTGTGGCAATGGCCTTGTGGTAGTCGCCCAGGTTCGCGCGGCACCAGCCGACGTCGCTGAGGACGCGTGCAATCTTGTCCGGCTGGCCAAGCGAACGGTAGATGTCCAGGGAATTCTGCGCGTACCGCAGAGACTCGGCGAACCGCCTCTGCTGACCACACAAGCTAGCGAGATTCAGCTCGGACCGGGCGCGGTGTTCGTCGGGCAGCCGGTGCAGGTGTTTCAACAGTATATCTGCGGGTTCCTCGGCCTCCTCGATGTTGCCCGTCTCTGTCAGGGCGCGCGCCAGATTCGCGCAGCACCGGGCAATGCCGATCGGATCGTCCAGCGCGAGGGCCGCGTCCAGTGCGATGCGCTCGACGATGATCTCCTCCGACCATCGGCCCACGACCGTGTTGTAACCCACCCATTCCAGAACGAGGTCCACGCAATGGCGCAGCAGCCGGGGATCTTTGATGGCGCGCAGCACGGCGGCCACGGTGGGCTCCTCCTGCCGGTACCAGCCCAGCGCCTCCTCCCGGCCGTCCACCGCGACCAGGACGACACCCGCGGCCGGAGAACCCGGGAAGTCAGCCTTGTACCGGGACACATGCAGTCCGGCGGAGTAGGCGTTGTGACGGAGATAGTCCATGAGGCGGATCTCCGCCGCCAGACGGTCGTCCCCCTGCTGGACGAGGAGTTCGAGTGCATAGGCGCGCACCAGGTCGTGCAGCACGTAGCGGCCCTCGGCGTCGCGGGAGAGCAGGCTGGCGGAGACGAGTTGTCGCAGATGCCGACGAGCCCCCGCCACGTCGATGCCGGCGAGCGAGGCGGCGGCCTCGACCGATGCCGCCGAGCCAGGGTGGAGGGAGAGGTACCGGAACACCCGTGCCGTCTCGGCGGTCAGTGCCCGGTACGACCAGGAGAAGACGGCCCGGACATCGGCTCGGCCATCACCGGTCGACAGCGCGTCCAGCCGGGTCGCCTCCAGCTCAGGCAGGGCGAGAGACAGCGGCATCTCGGGCGTCACGCTCAGCTGGGCTCCGGCCACCGCGACCGCCAGCGGCAGATACCCGCACAGTTCCACCAGTCTGTCGGCCGCCGACGGTTCGGCTCGGCACCGCTCCTCGCCGATGCGTGCGGCCAGCGCCGCGAGCGCCTCCTGCCGCGTCCACACATCCAGACTGATCAGGGAGGCACCCTCCCGCGCGGCCAGTCCGGGCAGGCGGTTGCGTGAAGTGATGATCGTCAGGCACCCCCCGGCGGCGGGCAGCAGGGGCCTGACCTGCTCCTCGTCCCGGGCGTTGTCGAGGACGACGATCAGTCGGCGAGCCGCGGCCTGCTCTCGGAACATCGCGCAGCGTTCGGCGGTGTCGCGCGGGAGGTCCCCACTGGGCACACCCAGCGCATCGAGAAACTGCGCCAGCGCGTCCGCGGGGTCCAGCGGCCGCTCGGATTCCTCGAATCCGCGCAGGTTCACATACAGCTGACCGTCCGGGAATCGGTCGGCCACCTGGTGGGCCCAGTGCACCGCGAGCGCGGTCTTGCCGATTCCCGCGAGGCCTCCGATGGCCGTGACAACGACCTGTCCTCCTGTCCCCATGACCTGGGACATGACTCCGTGGATCGAGTTCAGCGCCTCTTCCCTGCCCCGGAAGATACCGAGGTCAGGCGGCAACTGCTGCGGCACCTGCGACACCCGTCGCGAGGACGCCTGGACCAAGCGCCGCCGGTCGGCCTCGTCGAGTTCCAGAGCGTCCATCAGTCCGCTCAGGGTCGCCCGCCGCGGCAGGCTCTGCCCCCGCTCCATGTCGCTGATGGCCCGCACACTCACACCGGACGCCTCGGCAAGACTCTCCAGGGTCAGCAGCGAACGTTGGCGCGCCTCGCGCAGCAACCGACCGAACGTCGTCCTATTGTCCATTCTCACCCCGCACTGTGGCCTGCCGCGTTCACCGTGGAGAGATGTCAGCACCTCGGACTGTCGCAAACGTACCAGTGCCGGAGCGAACAACGACATGGTCATCTCAGTTGATGAGCAGATCGCGGGCACGGCACACAGACGGCCGGAGAGGTACTCAGACAGAGCGCACCCGTCGGACGAGGGCGCGCATCAGCCTGCAAAGGGGAGACTTTCCCTTTGGGTCTGCAGCACTCGGACATATCAAGACGGAAAACGGAAACAAATATCGACCCGCTTTCACGCCACGTCCGTCTGAATCATCATTCGGTTTCGGTTGATCATTGGCCGATGACAGATTTTCGGCGTCCCGGCACGCGGCATGGGGGGTGGGACGCAGGGCGGGAACGCGGCCGTGGTGGCGGCGGTCACCAGCAGGGCCGGGGTGAGACCGGTCCGGTCAGCGAGGGCTCCGATCAGCAGCGGGCCGCACACACACGCTTGTCCGCACCGAGCACGTGCACGAGCGCTTCGATCGCGGCCGGGTACGGCACACCGCTGGTCGTGGCGAGCACGTTCGTCCCGGAGTACTCGGCCGGGTGGCCACGGTCCCCATGGCAGGCAGGGGGTCGGCGTCCTCGTGCCGGATCAGCGGCGCGATCTCGGGTGGCACCAGCACCGCGACCACGTCCGTGTATCCGCCGCCCAGGCCTTGGACAGGATGCACAGATCCGGCACGGTGCCCTCCCCGTGCCGGCTCGCCAGGGGAGTGCCGGTGCGGGAGAAGACCTTGCGGCTGCCCTGGCCCACGCTCGCGCACAGCAGGCCGCTCGACCCGTCGAAGATGCGCCCGCCGTCCGGCGGGTGCAGGCCGGCGCCGCGGTCGGCGTGAGGGGCGAGGGTGTCGTGGGGCGGATGAGGGCGGGCGACGCAACCGACGGGAATCCCGCAAGCTCCGCTACTGGGCCGAGCGCAGCGGGCAATCCCGCCGCGCCGGACTTCGAACCAGCCACCCATCACCCGCGTGGGACAGCCAGAGGCGACTGAACAGGACATCAGCCGCCGCCTGGAGTTGCGCATGAAGCGCCAACAATTGCTTCGTACTCCTACGATGCCCTCCCGTGCCCGGCGCGCAGTGGCTCCGGACGGGACTCTCAGGTGCCCGCTCCCGCGTCCTTCCAGATCGACAGCCCCGACGCCCGGTCGTTGAAGCCGAAGTCGGCCAGGTTCGCCAGGTGGTGGTAGGAGTGCACGCGGAAGTCGACGTATCCGTCCGTCTTCGGCACGTCCGTCATCGCCCAGGGGTAGTTGGTGTTGTTGATCACCGAGGAGATGCTGTTGTCCATCGAGCTGCCGATGTCCGTGCCGATGTTGAGGTAGGTGTCCCTCTCACCCCAGCGGATGCCGACCGACTTGCCCTGGTAGTTGGCGTCGGTGTAGACGCAGAACTCGTACTTCGACGCGTTGCAGTCCGAGCCGACGTTCCAGACGCCCACCTGCCACGGCTCGCTGGCGGACGCCGTCGTGGTCGTGCCGAGCACGGTCACGCCCGTGGCGAGCACGGTCAGACCGATACCGGCGAGGCGCTTGTTGCGCAGTTTCACTGTGTTCCCTGTCCCTCTGTGCGGCACACCGAAGATCCTTCTCATCAAGATCAACGTGTGCGGAGGGGCAGGGGTTCACTCCGGTTCGCGCGACGCAGAGCCGCGGCCGCGCGTCCGGGACCGGCCCGCGGCCCGCCGCGCCCGCCCGGTGAACGCGGCGGGGGCGGAGGCCGTGTACCTCCGCCCCCGCCCGGGCCGCGTGCCCCCTCCGGGGCCGGGTCGCTACTTGACCGATCCGGCCATCACGCCCTGCACGAAGTGCCGCTGGAAGGCGAAGAACACCACGAGCGGTACGACGAGCGACACGAAGGCGCCCGGCGCGAGGACGTCGATGTTGCTGCCGAACTGCCGCACCTGCGACTGGAGTTCCACCGTCAGCGGCTGGGAGGAGCTGTCGGCGAACAGCAGCGCCACCAGCAGGTCGTTCCACACCCACAGGAACTGGAAGATGGCCAGGCTGGCGATGGCCGGGCGGCCGACCGGCAGGACGAGCTGGACGAAGATCCGCCACTCGCTGCCGCCGTCCATGCGGGCGGCCTCCAGCATCTCCTTGGGGATCTCGGCGAAGTAGTTGCGCAGCAGGAACACCGCGAACGGCAGACCGTAGGCCACGTGGAAGAGGACGACGCCGGGGATCGTGCCGAACAGGCCGAGCTGTCCGAAGAGCTTGGCGACCGGCAGCAGACCGATCTGCACGGGCACCACCAGCAGGGCCACCACCAGCAGGAACAGCGGCTCGCGGCCGGGGAAGTCCAGCCAGGCGAAGGCGTACCCGGCGAGCGCGGCGAGGATGACGACGAGGGCGGTCGCCGGCACCGAGATCAGCACGGTGTTCCAGAAGGCGCGGGTGATCCCGGCGTTGCCCAGCAGGGACGAGTAGTTGTCGAAGGACAGCTGTCCCGGGCTGGTCAGGGCCGTCCACCAGCCGCCCTTGGCGGTGTCCTCGGAGGAGCGCATCGAGGAGACGAAGAGCCCCGCCAGCGGCGTCAGCCAGATCAGCCCGATCACCACGAGGAAGGCCTGCACCAGGCCGTTGCCCAGGCCCCTCCTGACCGCGTTCATCGCTGACTCTCCTTGAAACGGCGGACGTTGAAGACCATCGCGGGGATGACGAGGACCAGCAGCAGCACCCCGAGCGCGCTGCCCAGGCCCTGGTTGTTGCCTCCGCCGAAGGACACCAGCCACATCTGGGTGGCCAGTACGGTGGCGTCCTCCTGCACCGGGCCGGGCGCGATGATGTAGACGAGGTCGAAGACCTTCAGGACGTTGATGACCAGCGTCACGAAGACCACGGTGAGGACGGGCGCGAGCAGCGGCACGGTGATGCGCCGGAAGACCTGCCACTCGTTGGCCCCGTCCATGCGCGCCGCTTCCAGGGTGTCCCGGGGCAGTGTGGACAGGCCCGCGCCGATCAGGACCATCGCGAAGCCGGTCCAGATCCACAGGTAGGCGCCGATGATGGCGGGTGTCACGAGGGTCGGGCCGAGCCAGGAGATGCCCTGGTAGGGCGGCGCGAAGTTGGAGGCGGGCAGTCTGAGCACGAACGAGCCCGTGTGCAGACCGGAGAAGTGGAAGGAGCCGTCGGCCGCGGTCTTGGCGCTGGCCACCGTGGTTCCGCCGCTCACCGCCTCGACCTTCATCCCGGGCAGTCCGCTCTCCCGCCGGTCGACCTTGCCCGGGGTGCCCGCCCCGCCGGGCGTGAAGTCCAGGTAGACGACGCCGCTCACCTCCCCGGAGGCGGGTCCGCGTGTGCTCGCCGGGTAGGCCGGCGCGGCGTTCTTCGGCAGGTCCTTGGGCAGGACGCCGACCATCGGGATCGCGACCGCGGAGCCGGGCCGGACCGCCTCGGTGGTGTAGGAGCCGTCGCTGCCCCGGGTCAGTCCCCCCGGGCCGCCGGTGCGGGCCCGCGCCGTCGGGTAGGACGAGGTGCCGCTGAAGGCGTCGTGGACGGAGACGGCCGCCGCGTTGAGCACGCCCTTGCCGGGGTCCTGGTCGTAGGCGAGCCGGAAGATGATCCCGGCGGCGAGGAAGGACACGGCCATGGGCATGAACAGCAGCAGCTTGAACGCGGTGGCCCAGCGGACCTTCTCCACCAGGACGGCGAGGATCAGGCCGAGTCCGGTCAGCAGCGCCGGGGCGACGACCACCCAGATGACGGTGTTCCGGATCGCCTTGAGGGTCGCCGGGTCGCGGAACATCTCGGTGTAGTTGTCCGCGCCGACGAAGCGGTCACCGGAGGCGTCGAAGAAGCTGCGTCCGATGGAGAACAGGACGGGGTAGACGACGAGCGCGCCGAGCAGGAGCAGCGCGGGGAAGGCGAACAGCAGGGCGATGATCCGCCCCCGCCGCCGTCTCCTTGGTGAGTGTGGTGGCGGTCATGTCGGATCAGCCCTGGCCCTTGTACGCCTTGGCCGCGGCGGCCTCCAGCTGGGCGGCGGTGCCCTTGGGGTCCGACGGGTCGCGCAGGAAGTCCTGGAGCAGCTTCCACTCGCCCACGCCCTTGGTGCCGCCGAACGAGGCGGGTGCCTGGTCCGACATGTCGAAGCGGACGGTGTCGCCGGCCTGGATGAGGGACTTGGCGGTGGCCCGGGTGACGTCGTCGCCGTAGGTGGCGAGGTCGAGCGCCTTGTTCGGGGAGAGGAAGCCGCCCGCCTTCGCCCACACGCCCGCGGCCTCCGGGGTGGCCAGGTACTCCACGAGCTGCATGCCCGCCTTGCTGTTCTTGCCGTCCTTGAGGACGACGGCGGCGTCACCGCCGCTGACCACCGGCGCCTTGCCGCCGTCGACCGGCGGGAACGGGAAGAAGTTCGCGTCCTTGCCCACGGTCCTGCCGAACTGGTCGTGGGCGACACCGGCGACGAAGTCGCCCTCGTAGACCATGCCGGCCTCGGGCTTGGGGCCGAAGACCTTCTCCACCGAGCCGGGGAAGTCGGTGTTCAGGGCCTCCTTCTGGCCGCCCGCGATCAGTTGCTTGTCCTTGAAGAGCTTGCCGAGCGTGTCCAGTGCCTTGACCACACTGGCGTCGGTCCACTTCAGGTGGTGTGCGGCGAGCGCGTCGTACTTCTCGGGTCCGGCCTGGGAGAGGTAGATGTTCTCGAACCAGTCGGTGAGGGTCCAGCCGTCCTCCCCGGCGACCGCGAAGGCGGCGAGTCCGGAGTCGGAGACGGTGTGCCCGGCCTTGAGCATGTCCGCGTAGGTGGCCGGCGGCTGGACTCCGGCCTGGGTGAGCGCGTCGGGGCTGTACCAGACGGTCGACTTGTGGGCGGCCTTGAAGTACAGGCCGTAGAGGGTGTTGCCGACGCTGCCGTACTTCTTCCAGACGGGTGCGTAGTTCGCGCCGACGGACTGCTGGGCGGTGGCGGACAGCGGCTTGAGCCAGCCCTTCTGGGCGAACTGCTGGAGCACGCCGACCTGCGGGACCATCACGACGTCGGGGGCGTTGCCGCCCTCGATCTTGCTGCCGATCACGGTCGAGACGTTGTCGCCCGTGGAGACGAACTGGGTCTTCGCCCCGGTCTTCTCGGTGAAGGCGTCCAGCACCTTCTGGAAGTTCTTCTGCTCGCTGCCGGTCCAGACGCCGGCCACGGTGACCGTCTGGCCGCTCAGTGCCTTGCTGCCGCCGCCCGCCGAGACGGGGTCGTCGCTGCCGCAGGCGGTGGCGCCGAGGGCGAGGACGAGTGCGGTGCAGCCGGTGAGAAGTGCGGTGCGTCGTCGCATCATCGTTGATGTCCCTTCAGGGGTGGGGAACTGACTGACGGAGGATTCAGAGGCCGGCGGGGTCGGTGATCCACCAGGCGGCGGTGGAGCCGGCGAGTACGCCGGGCGGGCACGGCCCGCTGGCCAGCAGGGGGGTGCCGGGCACCGGGGCGGGTGTGGGGGCCGTACCGAAGTTGACGGCGCAGACCAGGCCGTCGCCGCGGGTGAAGGCGAGGATCCCCGGCGGGGTGTCGAGCCAGCGCAGCGTTCCCTCGCCCAGTTGCGGCAGCGCGGAGCGCAGTTGCAGGCCCTCGCGGTAGAGGTGCCAGAAGGACCGGGTGTCGGCGAGTGCGCGGTCGGTGACGTACTCGGCGAAGTACTCGGGCTGCGGCAGCCACGGCTTGGCGTTCTCCGTGCCGGAGGTGAAGCCGAAGGGGGACGCCTGACCGGACCAGGGCAGCGGGACCCGGCAGCCGTCGCGGATGCGGGCCCGGCTGCCGGTGCGGTGGAAGATCGGGTCGGTGAGCACGTCGTCGGGCAGGTCGACGACCTCGGGCAGACCCAGTTCCTCGCCCTGGTAGATGTACGCGGCCCCGGGCAGGGCGAGCATCAGCAGCGCGGCGGCGCGGGCGCGGGCGGCGCCCAGCCCGCTGCCCTCGGGGGTGGGCTCGCCGTAGCGGGTGACGGTGCGGACCTGGTCGTGGTTGTTGAGGACCCAGGTGACGGTGGAGCCGGTGCCGGCGATGTCCTGCATCGCCTCGGAGACGACCTTGCGGAAGGCGTCGGGGTCCCAGGGGGCGCTGAGCAGGTCGAAGAAGAACGCCTGGTGCAGTTCGTCGGGGCGGACGTACCGGGCGTGTTCGCGTGCGGTGGGGACGGACACCTCGCCGACGAGCAGCCGCTCCTGGCCGTCCCGGGCGGTGTACTCCTCGCACAGGGAGCGCCAGCGCCGCCACACGTCGTGGACCTCGGGCTGGTTCCAGGCGAGCGGGTTGACCGAGTCACGGGTGCGGGCGTCGGCCTCGGGGTCGGGTGAGTCGGGCAGGTCGGGGTGTTTGAACAGTCCGGCGGCGACGTCGATGCGGAAGCCGTCCACGCCCCGGTCCAGCCAGAACCGCAGGACGCGGTCGAACTCGGCGGCCACCTCGGGGGTGCGCCAGTTCCAGTCGGGCTGTTCGGGTGTGAACATGTGCAGGTACCACTGGCCGGGCCGGCCGTCGGCCTCGGTGACCCGGCTCCAGGCCGGGCCGCCGAACATCGCGTGCCAGTTGTTGGGCGGTTCGGCGCCGTCGGGCCCGCGGCCGTCGGCGAAGTGGAAGCGGGCGCGGGCCGCGCTGCCGGGCGGCGAGTCGAGCGCCTGCCGGAACCACGGGTGCTCGCTGGAGCAGTGGTTGGGGACGATGTCGAGGAGGACCTTGACGCCGAGCTGGCGGGCCGCGGTCATCAGCCGGTCGAACTCGGCGAGGTCGCCGAAGAGCGGGTCGACGTCGCAGTAGTCGGCGACGTCGTAGCCGTGGTCGTGCTGCGGGGAGCGGTAGAAGGGGCTCAGCCAGATGCCGTCGACCCCGAGTTTCTTCAGGTACGGCAGTCCCGCGCGGACCCCGGCCAGATCGCCGACGCCGTCACCGGTGCTGTCCAGAAAGCTGCGGACGTACACCTGGTAGATCACGGCGTCACGCCACCAACGATGCCTGTTCACATGATTGACCTGTCTCTGAAAGCCCGTCGTTGTGCATGCATGTTATGTATGTGTTTCACGCAGCTGTCAACGAAGTGGCCGAGACTACTGGGGAGTTACCTCCGCGAAAACCACCCAAAAGCGGACATACGGCGGCAGGGTGTTATGTCCGCGTTACTTAACAAGTAACTAGGGGGGGTGGCTAGCGGTGGGTGATGTCGTCCAGTTCCCGCGCCAGCCGGCGCACGGCCTGCTCGGGCGTCTGCTGCCCGGTCAGCGCGTCATGGACGACCGCCTGCACCACCAGGCTGACCTGGTCGTAGCGCGGGCTCTTGGGGCGCGGCGCGGCGGCGAGCACGGCGGCGCGCAGGGTCGGCAGGTAGGGGAACCGCCGCACCAGCTCCGGGTCCTGGTACAGGTCCGCCCGGACCGGGGGCAGCGCTCCCCGGGTGAGCACCTGCCGCTGGACCTGTTCACCGGTGAGGTACTGGATCAGGCGCTCGGCGGACTCCGGGTGCCGGGCATGCGTGTTGACGGCGAGGTCGGATCCGCCCAGCACGCTCGTGCCGGGTCCGTGCGGGCCGGGCAGCGGCACCGCGCCGATCTTCCCGGCGACCGGGGAGCCCTCGGCGGAGGCGACGGCGTAGGCGTAGGGCCAGTTGCGCAGGAAGAGCAGGCGGCCGTCCTGGAAGGCCTGCTTGGACTCCTCCTCCTTGTACGACAGTGCCGCCCGGGGGATCCAGCCCTCGCGCAGCCCGCGCGCCAGGAAGCCGATGCCCTCGCGGGCCGCGGCCGAGTCGACGGTGACGCGCCGGCCCTCCTCGCCGAGGATCGTGCCGCCCGCGGAGTACACGGCCTCGGCCGCGTTGACGGTGAGCCCCTCGTAGGACAGGAACTGGCCCGCGTAGCCGTCGAGTCCGTACTTCGGCGCGATGGTCCTGGCGTCCCGTTCCAGCTCCGCCCAGGTGCGCGGCGGCGGCACGCCCTCCTTCGCGAGCACGTCCTTGCGGTACAGGAGCAGCCCGGCGTTGGTGACGTACGGGACGGCGTACAGGCGGCCGTCGTAGGTCGCCGTGTCGACGACCGGCGGCAGGAAGGACTTCAGCGGGAAGCGCCCGGCCGGCAGCGGGCGGATCCAGCCGGCCGCCGCGAACTCCGAGGTCCAGTTGACGTCGATGTTGAGGACGTCGAAGCGGCTGCGGTCGCCGCCGCGCAGGTCGGTGGCCATCTGCGCGTGCGTCTCGTCGGCGGAGTCGGGCAGCTCGACCAGCGTCACCCGCTCCGCGGGGTGGGTCCTGTTCCAGCCCTCCAGGAGAGGGCCGAGATAGCCGGTGAGGTCCCCCGCGGTGGCCAGGGTGAGCGGTCCGCGCGTGCTGCCGCCGCCCTCGTCGGCGCGGGCACCCGAGGCGAGGTAGCCGGTCATGACCACGACCAGTGCGAGAAGACCCCTACCGGTGGCCCGTATCCACCGCATAGGTTCCTCCTTGCACACCGGCGCCGGCACCTTCGCCGAGCGTCAGCCCATGTATACCCGTTAGGTATGGGCGATACTAGAGTCTGGAGCACAACAGGCAGATGACAAGGCTAGGAGGACTGCACGAGTGCGCCTGCCCCTCCTGGCCCTTCTCGCCCGCGGCCCGGCACACGGCTACGAGCTGAAGCAGGACCTTGAGCAACTGCTCGGCTCAGCGTACCCTCAGCCGAACGTCGGCCAGATCTACGTGACCCTGGGCCGCCTGGAGAAGACCGGCCTGATCCAGGGGGAGCAGGTCGAGCAGTCCAGCCGGCCCAACAAGAAGATCTACCACCTCACCGACGCCGGACGGGACGAACTGCGCACCTGGTTCGCGGAGCCCGAGGACGAACCGCGGGTGCGGGACGAGTTCTTCATGAAGCTCGCCCTCGCCCCGCAGACCGGCCTCGCCGACCAGATCGCCCTCATCAACCAGCAGCGGCGGCAGTACCTCAACACCATGCGCCAGCTGTCCAGGCTGGCCGCGGCCGAGGACCGGGAGAACCGGATCGCCCAGCTGCTCATCGAGGGCGCCATGCTGCACCTCCAGGCCGATCTGGACTGGCTGGAGCGGTGTCAGGAGGAACTGGAGGACCAGGAGTGAACGACCGCCATGAGTGACGGGCGCTCTCGCGGGGAACAGACCGCCGAACCCCCCGTGCTGCGGGCCGAGCAGCTGGTGAAGACCCACTACGGCGAGGGGGCGCCCGCGCACGCCGTGCGCGGGGTCGACCTGTCGGTGGGGCGGGGCGAGTTCGTGGCGGTCACCGGGCCCTCCGGGGCCGGCAAGTCGACCCTGCTCCACCTGCTCGGCGGGCTGCAACGGCCGGACCGGGGAAGCATCTGGCTGGACGGCCGGTGCACCGACTCCTACAGCGAGGCCCGCTGGGCCCAGGAGCGCAGGCGGACCGTGGGGATCGTCTTCCAGTTCTTCAACCTGGTCTCCAACCTGTCCGTCGCCGACAACGTCGAGCTGCCCGCCCTGCTCGCCGGCCGCACCCCCCGGCAGGCCCGCGCCGAGCGCGAGGAACTCCTCGGCGAACTGGGGCTCGACGGCAAGGAACGCAGCATGCCGGGCGAGCTGTCCGGCGGCGAACAGCAGCGGGTGGCGCTCGCCCGCGCCCTGGTCAACCACCCCCCGCTGCTCCTGGCCGACGAGCCGGCCGGCAGCCTCGACAGCAAGGGGACCCGCGAGGTGATGCGGCTGCTGTCCCGCTTCCACCGGCGCGGCCAGGCGATCGTGCTCGTCACCCATGACGCCCGGCTGGCCAGCGCCGCCGACCGGGTGATCAGCTTCTTCGACGGCCGGATAGCCGACGACGCGGAGCTGGACGGGACGCCCGCCCCGGGCACCGGCGGTATCACACGTGTGCTGGAGCTGAAGGAGCGGACGCGATGAGCGGCGCCCTCCGGCACCCGGCCCGTCCGAAGGACTGACACCGTGCGAGCCACGTTGCGCTGGGCCCACTCCGATCTGCGCACCCACCGCGGGGAGGCCCTCTTCCTCGTGCTGGCCACGGCCGGCATCGTCGTCTCGCTGCTGCTGGCCACCGCGCTGTTCGGCTACGCCACCAACCCGTGGCAGCGGGTGTTCACCCAGTCCCGCGGCGCACACGTGTGGATCCACACCGTCAAGAACGCCGACACCGGCCGCCTCGCCTCCCTGGACGGCGTCCAAGCCGTGGCCGGCCCCTACCCCGACACGTTCGCCACCGTGTCCGTGCGCGGTGTCCGCGCCTCCGTCGAGCTGCGCGGCACCCCGGCTCCGCCGTCGGTGGACCGGCCCCTGCTCGTCTCCGGCCACTGGCTCGACCCGCGGGACGCGGGCGGCGTCGTGCTGGAGAGCAGCCTCGCCCGCGTCCTGCTCGCGGAACCCGGCGACACGCTCACCCTGCCCGACACCGCGCGCACCCTGACCGTGGTCGGCGTCGCCGAGAGCGCCGAACCCCGCTACCGGCCGGGCGAGCAGCCGGGACTGGTGTGGGCGCCGCCCGGCGCGATCGGTGACGGCGGCGGCCAGGTCGTCGGGCTGCGCCTGACCGACCCGGACGACACGGACTACGCCGTCCAGCGGGCCGTGACCGTGCTGGGCGCCGGAGTGGTCGGCGAGGTCTCCACCTGGCGGCAGGCGCGGGCCGAGGCCCAGGGCGACGACCGGCTGCTCGGCCAGGTGCTCGGCCTGTTCGGCGTGGCGGCGCTGCTGGCGGCCGGGCTCGCCGTGCACGGCGCGATCGGCGCCCGGATCCGCGGGCACCTGCGGGACATCTCCGTGCTGAAGGCGATCGGTTTCACCCCCGGCCAGGTGGTCCGGATCTTCCTGCTGCAGCACGTGGCGTACGCCGTGCTCGGTTCGGTGGCCGCCGCGGTCCTCGTCCGCGGCCTGGGGCCGCGTGTCCCGGGGCGGCTCGGGGACGCGGTCGGCGTGTGGCAGGGACTGCCGGGGCACGGCGCCGCCCTGTTCGCGGTGCCGGTCTGCACCGTCCTGTTCATCGGCGCCGTCACCGGCCTGGCGGCCTGGCGGGCGGGGCGGGTGCCGCCCGTGCCGGTGCCGCGCCGCACGGCGGTGTCCGGCGGACGGCTGACCGGCGCCGCGCGCCGCGCCCTCGGCCTGCGGCTGCCGCCCGGCGTGCTGCTGGGCTGGCACCGGACCGTCACCAGCCGCCGGCGCACCCTGGCCACGGTCGGCAGGTTCGCCCTCCCGCTGCTGCTCGTGGTGGTCGCGACCAGCGCCTGGACCACCATCGACCGCTTGCACGGCCACCCCGAGCGCCTCGGTCTGCCCGCCTCCCTGACGGTCCGTACGGACGGCACCCTGGACGACCGGGAGACCCGCGCCGTGCTCCGGCGCGAGCCCAGCGTGGCCGCCGTCTACCCGGGGGTGCAACTGGCGGCGCTGGTACCGGGGCAGACGTCCACCATCGCCCTGCGCGGCCTCGGCACCCGCCAGGACCCCTACCCGTACCGCGTCGCCGAGGGCCGCGCCGCGCGCGGTCCCGACGAGGCGGTCGCCGGCCAGGGCCTGCTCGACCTGCTGGACGCGCACGTGGGCGACTGGGTCCGCATGACGGTGGCCGGTCAGCCGCAGGTGCTGCACATCGTGGGCCGCAGCATCGAACCGGCCAACGCCGGACGGGTCATCTCCACCTCCCTGGACACCCTGCGCGAGAACGACCCCGGGCTGAGCGCCACCCTCTACCAGGTGCGCCTGCGCCCGGCGGCCGATCCGCACCAGGTCGGCGCGGCGCTGGTCAGGGCCGGGCACGGGCACCTGGACGTGCACCCGGTGCCCAGCCCCGCCGACGGGCTGTCCGCCCTGCGCGGTCTCGTCGCCGGTCTCGTCTGCGTGCTCGCGCTGATCGGGCTGATCGAGCTGCTGGCCGCGATCGGCAGCACCGTCCGGGAGGGCGAACGCGACCTGCCGGCCCTGAGCGCGATCGGACTGACGCCCCGGCAGGTGTCCGCGATCACGGTGACGGCGACCGCCTGCACGGCGCTGGCGGCGGTCGCGCTCGCCACGGCCGCGGGTCTGCCGCTCGCCCACTGGCTGATCGACGCCCAGGCACGCTCCAGCGGCATCGGGGCCGGGATCGCGGCCGGCCCCTCCCCGCTCCTCCTGGCCCTGCTCGCGGTGACCGCGGTCGGCGGTGCCGCCGCTCTGGCCGCGGTGCCCGCATCGCGGGCCGTCCGGCGCCGGCCCGCCGACACCCTGAACACCAGCGGGTGAGTGCCGACGGGTCCCAGGGTGCCGGTTCCCGGGCGCACCCCGCACTCGGGTGTGCGGGTTCCGGCGGTGCGGGGAGTGTTAGGTTTCTCGGCGTACGACACACCTTGCCGAGACGCGGAGTGGTGATGGACGAGGGCATACCCGCCCCGGGCGGAACCGGGCCGTTCGCGGACGCGGACGTCTCACGGCTGCGCCGGGACGTGGAGTTCCTCGCCGCCGCCGGGCCGCGCAGCCGCCGGCGCGCGCCGCGGGCGATGGAGCGCGCCGAGGCGTACGTCCGTGAGCAACTGGCCGCCGCCGGCTGGCAGGTGGAGCGGCAGCCGTTCGACCTGCGGTGGCGGATCGGCTCGACCGACCGGCACGGACATCGCGCGCTCGCCCTCAAACCCCGCCTGCACCGCCGGTTGCGCGGTGCCAACCTGATCGCCGCCCTGCCCGGCGCCGCCGCGGGGCCCACGGTGCTGGTCGGCGCGCATCTGGACAGTGTCGACGGCAGCCCGGGAGCGGACGACAACGCGTCCGGAGTGGCGGTGGTGCTGGAGACCGCGCGCCTGCTGGCCCGGCTCCCCCGGCCGCCGGCGGTCACGCTCGCCGTGTTCGACATGGAGGAACTCGGCCTCATCGGCGCCCGGCACGCCGCCCGCGAACTGGTCCTGGCCGGCCGCGTCGCCGGGATGATCTGCCTGGAGTCGGTCGGCTGCTTCGACGACACACCGGGCAGCCAGCGGCTCCCGCCCGGCTTCGCCACCGTCTTCCCCGAGGCGGCGGCGGCCACCCGCGCCGACGGCCTGCGCGGCGACTTCACGCTCGTGGTGCACCGGCGCTCCTCGGCCGCCGCGGCCGCGCACTGGCAGCGGGCCGCCGCGGCGGCCTCCCCCGGCCTGCGCGGGATCCTGCTGCGGGACCCGCGGCCCGACGGCCCGCTGGGCCTGCTCATCGGCCTGGCCGTCCCGCCCGCCGGCCATCTCGGACGCAGCGACCACGCGCCCTTCTGGAACCGGCGGATCCCGGCGCTGATGCTCACCGACACGGCGAACTTCCGCAATCCGCACTACCACCGGGCGACCGACGTGCCGGCGACGCTGGACTTCGCCCGGCTGGCCTCGGTCACCGCCGCGACCGCGGCCACCGCCGTCTCCTGGCCGCGCGGCACCTGACGGCCGGGCCGCCCGCGCGGGCACGGGCGTCGGTGCACGGTCAGTAGAGGTCGTCCTGCGGTACGAGGGTGAGCAGCCGTACGGTCTCGACGTACAGCCACACCAGCGTCAGCGTGAGGCCGAAGGCCGCGAGCCACGCCTCCTGCGCGGGCACCCCCCGGGTGAGCGCGTGCTGGACCCGGCGCAGGTGCAGGGCCAGGAAGGACGTGCCCAGGACGACGCCCACGACGCCGGCGAGGACACCGGGGACACCGCTGCGAAGACCGAGGCCCTCCGCGTCGGACAGGGCGGGCAGGAGCAGGTCCGCGGCGGCGAGGAGCACCAGCCCGAGCGCCCCGGCCCCGGCGAGCCCGCGGCCCCGGCGCCCGATACGGGTCCAGCGCAGCCGGTGGGCCGCCAGCACACCGGCGCAGGCGGTCATCGTGCCCAGCACCAGCTGCGCGCACGCCCCGGGCGCCACACGGGCGCAGACGGTGTTCGACAGCAGGCCCAGAAAGGCCCCCTGCCCCACCGCGTGGGCGAGGGCCAGCCCCGCCGACGGACGGGTGCGCGCGTACTGGACCAGCACCAGGGCGAGGACGAGCAGTGCGGCGGCGCCCGCGAGGCCGTACGACCAGCCGGTGCCGGCCGGGGCCACCGGTGGCACCGTCCAGGCCAGCACGGCGGTCAGGGCCGCCGTTGCGAGGGTGAGGGCGGCGCGTGAGACCACGGCGTCCATGGTCAGCAGGTCCGCGACGAGCCACGGCGACGGCTCGGGGCCGGGGTCGGGCGAGGCCCCCGGTTCGGTGTCCTGCCCGGTGCCGGTCCGCTCCCGCCCCACGGCGAGTCCGGCCTCCACCTCGATCTGCGTACCCCGGTCACCGGCGGCCGTCTTCCGTCCGCCCCGGCGTTCGAACCGCCGCCGGGACAGCAGGGGGTTGCTGCTCTTCAGGGAACGCTGCTCGACACCCGCCACGGCAGACACCTTTCTCTACGGACTCACACTTTCGCACACATTTCTCCCGAACCCTACTGCCTGTCTCACATACATATGTTTCGCTCGCCGGAACGACGGGTGCTTCCGCGCATGACGCGGCGCCCCAGGCATCCGGCCTGGGGCGCCGTGCACACCGCCATCTCCCGTGAAGCGGGCTGTCAGGCGGGGAGTTTCCAGAGCTGGTTGTCGGAGGCGGCACACGCCCAGATCTGGAGCTTGGTGCCGTTGGCGGAACTCGGACCCGTAGCATCCAGGCACCTGCCCGACTGCGTACCGACCAGCGTGCCGTTCGAC
>NZ_JOIY01000065.1 GCF_000720185.1 Streptomyces sp. NRRL S-340
GAGATGACGGTGGTCTCCTCGACCTCGTCCCAGCCGCTCTCCGCCCCGGGATCGGTTCCGGCGTAGAGGGTGACGACGGGGTTCTCCAGGGTGCTGCCGGCGTCGATGTGCAGCCAGTCCTTCCCCGCGGTCAGGAGTCCGTGGCCGCGCGGCTGGGGGCCACCGGTGTCGGGGTCCATGACGGTCAGGTCGCCCCACTCCTTCATCTTCAAAGGGCGGGCACGGCCCTGAAGATGGGGCCAGGTCGAGCGCGGCATGGAGAACCCCCGTCGTCAGTACGGCGCCTGCCGGCCATGTGGTGCGTGGGGTCAGTGTGGCAGGCGCAGGTGCGGTGCCGGGTCTACTTGATGTGGACGTAGTCGGCGTCGCCGCCCAGGACACACGCCACGCTGGCTCTTGTAGAAGCCGCCGAGCGGGCGCCGGCGCCGCGGTTGTCGCAGGCGGTGATGCTGCGGGTGCTGCCGCGGCGGGGGTTGCCGCCTTCCCTGGCAGCTCCGCCACAAGGACCTTGCGACGCCTTGCGATCGCACGCACCGGACACCGCCCGCTGACCGGAACCCACTTTTGTTCGCAGCTCTGAGCGGTGTGTCCTGCGCCGGCGGTTCAGACTGTCCCTGCCGACTCCCCGGTGGGCTGGTGCTCATCGAAATAGCGGACGAGCGCCGGGTCGAGTGCGGGGACGTCGACCGGTGTGCCGTCGGAGCGCAGCGAGGTCGTCGCGGCGACCGCGGCGGCGACCGCCTCGCGGGCGGCCACGGGCGAGGTCTCCGTGGGGCCTCCGGCGGCGGCGAAGCGCAGGAACTCCTCGACGAGCGCCCGGTCCGCGCCGCCGTGCGTGTCCTCGGCCGGCGCCACGACCGGGACGGAGAGGTCGGCGTCGTCGCGGTAGCCGGAGCGGCGCCGGTTCCACACGTCGACCCGCGCGGGGTCGCCGTCGATGCCGTCGCCGAAGTTCTCCAGGCGGCCCTCGTCCCCGATGACCGTGTAGTTGCGCCAGTAGTCGGGCGTGAAATGGCACTGCTGGTAGCTGGCGAGCACGCCGTTGTCCAGCCGGGCCAGCATCATGCTGATGTCCTCGACGTCGACTACGGGGTTGAGGTCGCGCAGGGCGGACGGCGGCCAGATGTCCGGGTCGAACCAGTCGGGCATGCGCTGACCGGGCGGTACGGTCTCGTGCGTGGCGCGGCGCGGGTTGTCGCCGTAGACGGCCAGGGCGCCCTGGGCGACGACGTTGCGGGAGTAGCCCCCGGCGAGCCAGTGGATGGCGTCGAGGTCGTGGGCGCCCTTCTGCAGCAGCAGACCGGTGGTGTTGGCGCGCTGCGCGTGCCAGTCCTTGAAGTAGAAGTCCCCGCCGTGGCCCACGAAGTGACGGCACCACACCGCGCGGACCCGGCCGATCGCGCCGTCGTCGATCAGGTCGCGCATCCGCCGTAGCATCGGCAGGTGGCGCAGGTTGTGTCCCACGTAGAGCCGGGTGCGGGAGCGGAACGCGGCCTGAAGCAGCGCGTCGCAGTCGGCGACGGTGATGGTCAGCGGCTTCTCCACGAACACCGCCACGCCCGCGGCGAGGAAGAACAGTGCGGGCCGGGTGTGCAGGTGGTCGGGGGTGAGGACGAACACGGCGTCCAGTTCGTCGTCGAGCATCCGCTCGTACCGGTCGTGCACCGCGACCTGGGTGCCGAACAGGCGCCTGGCGTCCTCCTGGCCCTTGGGGTCCGGATCGGCGCAGGACACGATCCGGGCGGTGTCCGAACGGTTCACCAGCGTGGCCATGTCCGCGCGCTGGCCGACGCCGATCACGCCGACGCGCAGCTCGGGAGTCGCTGTCTGGTCACGGATGCTCACTGGGTTGTCCCTTCGTTTGTGTTCACGTGGCACGTACCGGCGCCGGCGCGCCCTGGCCCCACTTCTACCTGCGCGGCGCGGTCGGCGCGGCCAGTGCGTCGCTCAGCAGCCGCCTGTCGACCTCGTCCAGGGCCAGCCGCACCGCCCCCAGTGCCACGCTCTCGTCCCCGAGGGTGGAGGCGCGCAGCTCCGGCAGCCGCAGACAGTGCTTGGTGAGTTCGCGGTGCAGCGGGCCGAGAACGACGTCGGCGGACCGGGAGAACCCGCCGCCGTACACGACGACCTGGGGATCCAGGGCGAGTACGAGGGCGGCGACGCCGACCGCGAGGTCGCGGGTGTAGCGCCGGACGGCCGTGCGCGCGTTCCGGTCGCCGTCCCGGGCCGCCTGGAAGACCCAGGCCGCCGCGTCGCCCGGCGCGGCCGTCGCCGGTACCCCGGGGCAGGACTGGAGGTGGTCCGGCGCGCTGAGCCACCGTACGGCCTTGAGGGCGCCGATCTCTCCCGCGGCGCCGCCGTGACCGCGGCGCAGGGTGCCGTCCAGGATGAGGCCGGCGCCGGTGCGCAGACCGGCGAGGAGGTAGACGATGTCGTCGGCGTCCTGCGCGACGCCCGTCCAGCGTTCGGCGACGGCTGCCAGCTTGCAGTCGTTCTCCACCTGCACGGGGCAGGAGAACCGGGCCGCGAGGTGGGCGGCCGGGTCGGCCTCGCTCCAGCCGGGCAACGGGCTGGACAGCGAGGTCCTGCCGCTGCCGTCGACCGGACCGGTCACGCCGACGGTCACCGCCCAGATGTCGGCGGGGGCCATTCCCGCGCCGTGCAGCACCTCGTCGATGACGCGGTCGACCGCGGCCAGCCGGGCCTCGGGCGCCGCCCCGGGGTCGGCAGGGCTGCGCACGGTCCGCACCAGGTGGCCCTCCAGGTCGCTCAGGACGACGAGGATCTTGTGCACGCCGATGTCGATGCCGAGCACGTGCCCCGCGGTGGCGCGGAACCGGTATCGGCGGGCCGGCCGCCCCACCACGCTGCTGGCTTTCGGCTCCTCGACCTCCGCCCACCCGTCGGCGACCAGGCCCTGTACCAGGACGTCCACGGCGGGGCGGGACAGTCCGGCCCGGCCGGCCAGTTCGGTGACCGTCGAGGGCGGGTTGCCGCGCAGCGCGCTCACGATCGACAGCTGGTTCATCTCGCGCATCCGGGACATGTCCGTTCCGGTCGTCGCCATGCTGGTGCTCCCTGGAGGTGTTGCCGTGACCATCGCCGGATAATGCTGAGCAGTTTACTAATAGGCGGCGGTCACCGTGTCCGCGTCCGGCGTCACGCGATCGGATACCGCTGCTCCGACTCCGGCGTCACGGCCGCGGTGAAGTCCACTTCCCGTCCGTCGAGCGCGAACCGGTAGCGGCCGAGTCTGCGGACCTCGGGACGGGTGGTCAAGTAGGCCGTCATCGCTTCCAGTTCGTCGGGGCGCAGCCACCCCGGCGGGTCGGACACGGCCCGGAACCCGCAGATGTCTGCCAGGTCCCGCAGCAGGCCCTGCTGCTGATCGGTCAGCAGGTTGAGACGGCTGCGGAAGTACACGACGTCCGGGTCGACCTCCAGCAGCGTCGACTGCCACAGCCGGTGCAGGGTGTTGACGACGGCGTTGCGGGCGAGGGCGTCCGAGGGGTCCCGGGTGGCGTAGTGCTCCCACAGGGGGGCGACGTCCGGGCCGCTGCGGATGCCGTCGACCAGTCCCAGGGAGGGCAGCAGCGGGGCGCCGCTGCCGAGCAGGTAGGTGTCCGGTCCCGTCGTCTCCCGGATGATCTGCAGGCCGGTCCGGTAGGCCGCTTCGCGCCCGGTGTCCAGGGACCGGACGCCGGGTGCGGCGCCGGCGCCGGCGAAGTCGAGCTTGAGATAGGTGTACCCCCATTCCCGGCTGACCCGGTGGACCGTCTCCCGCAGATGGTGCTGCGCGGCGGGCAGGGTGAGGTCGAGGGCGAAGTAGCCGGTGCCCCAGTTGTGGCCGGCCACCACCGGCTCGCCGGCAGCGTCGCGCAGCAGCAGTTCGGGCCGCTCCCGCGCGGTGCGGGAGCCGGGCAGCACGATGAACGGGGCGATCCACAGGCCGGGCCGCAGCCCGGCGTCCCTGATCCGGTCGGCCAGCGCCCGCATGCCGGAGGGGAACTTGTCGTTGGCCTCCCAGTCGCCCACCGCGCGCTCCCAGCCGTCGTCGATCTGGACGACGTCGAAGGGCAGGCCGCGCAGGGCGGCGATGTCCTTGGTGAGCTGCTCCTCGGTGATGTTCTCGTAGTACGCGTACCAGCTGCACCACACGTTGCCCGCGCGCTTGCGGCTGCGTCCCAGCCGCTCCCCGAGGTGCCGGGCGTAGGCGGCGAACACCTCCTGCTCGTCGCCGTGGGCGAGGAACCAGGGCGCCCCGTCGCGCTCGTACCAGCCGACGAGGATGTCCCGGTCGGCGGTCAGGCGCGGGACGTCCGGGCCGAGCGCGCCCAGCAGGAGTACCCGTCCGTCGGCCCCCTGGAGGGCGGCGACGGCGGAGGAGTGGTGGCGGGCGGGGTCGTCCCACACGGTGTCGTCGGCGGTCAGCCGGCGCTCGGCGCTCTCGATGCGCAAGGGTGCCTCGGAGAGCCGGCGCCAGCCACACGGACTCCACGAGTTGTGTCCGTGCCGGTAGAACAGCGCGTCGCCGAGGCCGTGCAGGACGGCGGCGCGTCCGGGCGGCAGCAGCAGACCTCCGTCGACGGTCTGGGGCGGTGCGCCGCCTTCGAGCTCGGCGGCGAGGGTGCGCCCGTCGAGTTCCAGCAGCTGGGCCATGGATCTCCTTGGTGTGAGGGTGGGGGCGGGCAGCGCCGAAGGCGGCTATCCGAGCAGGCGGTTGACCTTCTCGTTGGCCGATCTCAGCGCGGCCTCGGGGCTGCTCCGGCCGAGGATCGCCGACTGGATGGCGTCCTGCACGAGGGGGCCGATCTCGGTGCCGCGTTCGGTGACGGGCAGCAGGAAGGTGCCGTTCTTCGCCGTGGCGGCGTCGGTGAAGACGTGCACGTCCTCGCCCCGGGCCTCGTGTCCGGCGAGCGCCTTCCGGCTGGAGCTCCTGATCGCGGGGAAGACGACGCCGTGCTCGGCGACGATGTCCTGGCAGTCGGCGGAGGCCAGGAACTTCACCCACTTCCATGCCTCTTCCTTGTGCTTCGACCCGGCCCAGACGGCGTCGGACAGGCCGTTGATGGAAGTCTTGCGGCCTTCCGGTCCGGTCGGCAGCGGGGCGTAGGCGAACTTCCCCTTCAGCCGGGGGGCGAGGTAGGTGGAGACGGTGAAGGAGCCCGCCACCGTCATCGCGCCCTTTCCGGCGATGAGCAGTTCGGAGTTGGCGAGGCTCGACTTCTGGTCCAGGCGGGGTGCGTACCCTTTGCCGATGAGTCTCTTGAACCAGGCGATGGTCTCGGCGAGTTCGGGGGCGTCGTACCGGTAGTGGGTGCCCCACGGGTTCTTGTCGAGGTAGGTGAAGCCGTTGGAGGCGGCGAGCAGGCCCCACCCGTTCTGCCCCTGGGAGCCGTCGGCCCACTCGGTCAGGAAGCCGTAGGTCTTCACGTGGTTCTTGTCGAAGTCGGGGTCGAGGCCGTTGCGGCCGTGGGTGTCGACGGTGGCCCGGGCGATGGTCTGCTCCAGGGTGCCGCCGTCGCCGGGGTTCCAGGTCAGGGAGTTGAGGCGGCCGGTGTCCACGCCCTGCTTCTTGAGCAGGTCGGTGTTGTAGACGATGGCCATGGTGTCCCAGTCCTTCGGCAGGCCGTAGCGCTTGCCGTCCTTCACCCAGATGTCGGTGAGGCCCGGCTGGTAGGCGGACAGGTCGACCTTGTCCCGTTCGACGTAGGGCTGGAGGTCGAGGAGCTGTTTGCCGGCGGCGTACGTCGGATAGTAGGTGCTCTGGTCGGTCCACACGTCGGGGGCCTCACCGGAGACCAGTTCGGTGGTCAGGTTCTGCCAGTACTGGGACCACGCGGTCTGCGTGATCTTCACGGTGATGCCGGGATTGGCCCGCTGGAAGGCGTTCGCGCACTCCTGGTAGGCGGGCAGCTGGAGGTCGTCCCACAGCCAGTAGTCCAGGGTCGTCCGCCCGTCGGCCGCGGTGCCGGAGCCGGCGCAGGAGACGAGGGTGGCGGTGGCGGTCAGGCACAGCAGGGCCGCGCCGACGCGTGAGTGTCTGGGGCTCATCGAAGGGGGCCTTTCCGGGACGCGGGGTGGGCGGCAGTCACTTCATGCCGGTGAAGTTGAGGGACTCGACCAGCCGGCGGCCGAGCAGCATCAGCAGCACCAGGACGGGCAGCACCGACAGGGCGGAGCCGGCCATCAGACCGGTCCAGTCCGGCTGGGCGTTGGGCGACTGCTGCTGGAAGATGCCGAGGGCGACGGTGAGCACCCGGGTCTGCTCCTCGCGGCCGGACAGCAGCGGCCACAGGTAGTCCTTCCAGGCCCACACCGTGGTGGTGAGCCCGATGGTGAGCAGCGGCCCGCGGGTCATGGGCATCACCACGCGCCAGAACAGCCCCCAGGGTCCCACCCCGTCCAGGACGGCCGCCTCCTCCACCTCACGGGGCACGGACAGGAAGAACTGCCGCAGGAAGAAGACCGCGAACGGGGTCATCAGCACGCTCGGCGCGACCATGCCGACGAAGGTGTTCAGCCAGCCCAGGTCCTTCACCAGCACGAAGTTGGGCAGCACGGTGAAGATCGGCGGCACCATCAGCGCGGCGATCAGCATCCCGAACACCAGGTCCCGGCCGGGGAAGCGCAGCCGGGCGAAGGTGTACCCGGCCATCGCGCAGAACAGCGTCTGCAGCACCGCGATCAGCCCGCTGTAGACGACGGAGTTGAGCAGGTAGCGCAGGAAGTCCACCCGGGCGCCCGACCCTCCGGCGGCCATGGCCTCCTTCTGACCGGTGCGCCCCAGTACCCGCAGGAAGTTGATCATCGTCGGGTGGTCGGGGACGAGCCCGGCGGAGTCGGTGTAGAGGTCGGCCGCCGGGGTGAGGGCGGTGCGGACCATCCAGTAGAACGGGAAGACGGTCAGGAACAGGGCGAGGACGAGCACCGCCCACGCGACGGCCCGGCCCGGCGAGAGCTTCTTGCGGGTGGGGGTACGAGTACGGCTCATGGGGTGTGCCTCTCCTCAGGCCAGGTCCGAGCGGGAGGCCCGCAGCAGGCGCATCTGTACGGCGGTCAGCAGGCCCAGGATCAGCGCGAGTACCACGGCGACGGCGGAGGCGTAGCCCATGTGGAAGTAGGTGAAGGCCTGTTCGTAGATGTAGAAGTAGATGACCTGCGTGGCGCCGACCGGGCCGCCCTTGGTGGTCACCGCGATCGTGTCGAAGATCTGGAAGGACCCGATGAGCGACACCACCAGCACGAGCGACAGCACCGGCCGCAGCAGCGGAAGGGTGACCTTGGTGAACATGCGCCACTCCCCGGCGCCGTCCAGTGAGGCACTCTCGTACAGGTACTGCGGGACCTGGAGCATTCCGGCGTACAGCAGCAGTGCCGTGTAGCCGGTGTACGCCCACGTGTTGACGCCGGCGACGGTCGGCATCGCCCAGTCCGGCGAGGTGAAGAAGCCGTTGGTGCTCAGGCCGAGCGCGCCGAGGACGTGGTTGACCAGGCCCAGGTTGGCGTCGAGCAGCCACATCCACAGCAGGCCGACGGTGACGTTCGGCACCAGCCACGGCACCAGCAGCATCGCGCGCAGCGCGACCGACCGGGTCAGCCGGTGCATGAGCGTCGCCAGGAGCAGTGCCAGCACGGTCTGCGACCCGATGTTGAGCACCACGTAGTAGGCGGTGACCTTCAGGGCGTTCCAGAACTGCTCGTCACCGATCAGCTCGCCGTAGTTGTCCGCGCCGACGAAGTCCGGTGCGGCGATCAGGCTGTAGTCGGTGAGCGAGTAGTAGACGCCGCGCAGCGTCGGATACGCGTAGAACAGCGCGAATCCCACCAGTACGGGGACCAGGAACAGCCACGCCGCCTTCCGGTCGTCGCGGGGGCGGCTGCTGCGGCCCGGCGCCCGGGGTGCCCCGCCCGACGACGGTCCGGCGTTCCCGTGCGGTGGCGGTCCGTGGCTCTCGTGCGGTGGCGCAACTGCGGTCTCCGCGCCCATGGTTCCCTCCGAAGGGATCTGCGCCGCACCTCTTGCCAGTGGGGCACCGTGGACACATATTGATGAGCAACAGTGAAACTTTGTCAATGCTGCCGCATAACGAAGCGACACTGGGACGACATTCCCCTTCCGTCTCCGGAGGCCGTCACCATGCGCACCTTCGCACCACGTAGCAGATCGCTGCTGGCCGCGCTCTGTTCGTCCGCGGTCGCCCTGTCCCTCGCCGTCCTGCCGTTCACCGCCGAGGCCTCCGACACGGCCGGGACAGCCACCGTGGCCGCGGCCGCCGCCGCCCAGGGCGCGCCCGCCCGCCCGGCGCCCGGCCCGGTCCCGGACCCCTCCCTCCCGGTCCACGCCCTCGCCCGCGCCGACGCGCCCCTGGACAACCCGCTCAAGGGATTCGCCCGCTTCTACCAGCCCGGCGGTGACCAGAACACCGGCTACCCGCACGCACTGACCTGGAGCTACTTCGGTCTGTCCGAGGTCATGACCGACCCTTCAAACTGCCGCAGTTATGACTGGAGCGTCCTGGACCGCGCCCTCGACGAGAGCGCCTCCTACGGCAACCAGACCGCGTTGCGCTTCTACCTGGAGTATCCCGGCGACCCGGGCAACCACCCCTCCGACGCCATCCCGCACTGCTTCGACGAACACGTCGACTACCGCGCCAACACCCAGTGGGGCACCATCAGCCCCGACTACGACAACGCGTATCTCCTCGACGGACTGAAGGACTTCATCGCCGCGTTCGGCGCCCGCTACGACGGCGACCCGCGCATCGGCTTCATCCACATGGGCCTGATCGGACTCTGGGGCGAGTGGCACACCTGGCCCTACGACACCGACACCAGCGCGGACTCCTACCCGAACTACATGCCCACCGACGCCCACGGCGCCGAGATCATACGGGCCTACACCGACGCCTTCCCCCGCACCGAGCTGGAGGTCCGGTACCCGGACTCGGCAGGCGGCGCCGCTGCCGGCCTGCCGTCCGTCGGCTTCCACGACGACTCCTTCTGCTTCCGCGAGGGCAGCCCGCTCGCCGGTGTCACCCTGCCCGGGTCGATGGGCGGCGCCTCGTACTCGCAGCTCCAGCGAGCCGTCGAACGCGGGGTGGAGAACCGCTGGACCACCGCATCCATGGGCGGTGAGGTCCGCCCCGAAATCCAGCCCAGGGCGTTCAGCAACTGGCCCACCGGCTCCGCTGACGTCGACAACATGAAGGCGTGCATCGAACTGGAGCACACCACCTGGAAGATGAACGAGGGCAGCGCCGCCTACTCCCCCACCGACCCCAAGGTGGGCGAGGCGGTCCGGCTGATGGGCTACGACCTCACCGTCGACCGTGCCTACTTCCACGACACCGCACAGGGCACCACCACCGTCGGCGTCCGCATCGGCAATGACGGCGTGGCCCCCTTCTACTACCCCTGGAAGGTCAGCCTCGGCCTCAAGGACTCGTCAGGCACAGTCGTCAAGACCTGGGACACCCCCTGGGACCTGCGCACGGTCATGCCGAAGAAGATCCGCGCCTTCCCCGACTGGGGCGTGGGCTCCGACCCCACCTACCTCGACTACGGCTACGGCCAGTACTTCGACGCCGACATCGACCTCACCGGGGTCACCGCCGGCGGCTACCGGCTCGTCATGAAGGCCAGGAACCCGCTGGAAGGCATCAGCTCCAAGGCCAAGAAGCTGCGGTTCGCCGACGCCGGGCAGAACGCCGACGGCTGGCTCGACCTGGGCGCCATGACCGTCGGTGGCGGCGGCACCGGCACCGCCTCCTACGAGGCCGAGGCCGCCGGCAACACCCTCACGGGCACCGCCGTGGTCGCCGGCTGTGCGGGCTGCTCCGGCGGCGCCAAGGTCGGCTACCTCGGCAACGGCGCGGCCCTCACCTTCCGGAACATCGACGGCGGCACCGGCGGCACCCGGCAGGTGACCCTGCACTACGCGACGGCGGAGGCCCGCTCGGCCACCGTACGAGTCGGCGACGGCACCGCTCGGACCGTCCCCTTCAGCCCCACCGCCGACTGGACCACACCGGGCACCGTCACCCTCGCCCTCGACCTGGACAGCGGCACGGACAACACACTCACCCTCGCCAACGCCTCCGGCTGGGCACCCGACATCGACCGGATCACGGTGAGCTGACCGGCGCGGCGGCGTCCCTTCCCACGAACTCGCCCACCGCCGTGACGAGTCATGGAGGGTCAGGCGCCGTCGTCCATCGCGAACTGCGGCACGACCGGCCTCGGCCGTCGCTTGCCCACAAGCACATCGTCTGCGCGCGTGACGGCGGCGGTTCGGTGCTCCGCCGTCGCCGGACCGGCCGACAAGCAGCCCGCCGAAGGACGCCCCAGGGGCGGACCCGGGGCCGGCGAGGGCGCACCCCGGCCGTGACCTTCAGCGGACGCCGCCCGGGGCGCCTGCCGGTGGCCGGACCGATCGCGGTACGGCCGGGCCCGCGCACCCGGCTGTGCCATCGGTCGCGCACCCGCCGAGCGGGCGGCAGCGCACGCCGCAGCACGGGCGAGCGGAACTTCATCGCGCCCGTCGACGCCGTCCACCAGCTCGTCAGGGATCCGGTCGGGCTGGTCCGGGACCGGCTGAACACTCACGTCTCCCCTGCCATGCGTGAGCGGAAGTCAGCGAACGCCCTCTCATACTCCAAGTGCCGCCTCTTACCGTGTGTTCGGACGCCTTGGCGGGTCGACGCCATTGACCGAGGGCTGAGACCGATCGACGGCTGAGCATCTGCTGTCAGCGAATCCACCTGGCCGGGCGGTGATCCCGGTGCTTGGGTGCCGGTATGGAGATCCTGGTTCTGGGCGGAACGGCATGGGTGGCTCGGGAGCTGTCGCGGCAGGCGATCGAACGCGGTCACGGGGTGACCTGCCTCGCGCGCGGTGAAAGCGGGGAAGTCGCCGACGGAGCGACACTGGTAGCCGCCGACCGGCGCGACCCGTCGGCGTACGAGCCCCTGCTCGACCGGGTATGGGACGCGGTCGTCGAGGTGTCATGGCAGCCGGGCTTCGTCCGCGGAGCGCTCGACGTGCTGGGCAGCAAAGCCGGGCACTGGGTGTACGTCTCCTCCGGCAACGCCTACGCCTCCCACGCCGCGCTGGGGGCGGACGAGTCCGCGGCCCTGCTCTCCCCGACCGACCGGAACGAGGCCGACCGCGAGTTGTACGGCGAGGCGAAGGTCGCCTGCGAGCAGGCGTCGACGGCCGCTGTGGGCGACCGTCTCCTCATCGCACGAGCCGGGCTCATCGGCGGCCCGGGCGATCACAGCGGGCGCTCGGGCTACTGGGTCGCCCGCGCGGCACGTGATCCGCGAGGGCCGATGCTGGTCCCGGACACCCCGGCCATACCCACCCAGGTGGTCGACGTGCGGGACCTCACCTCCTGGCTGCTCGACGCCGCGGAGAGGGGGACCACCGGCACATACAACGCTGTCGGCCCGGTCGTTCCGTTCGAAGAGTGGGTCGAGTTGTCCCGCGCCTGCGGCGGGCACACCGGTCCGGTGGTCACCGCCGAATCGGCGTGGCTGCTCGCCAACGGCGTGGCCCAGTACATGGGACCCGAATCGCTGGCGATGTGGCTGGTCGAACCGGGCTGGGAAGGGTGGTCGGCCCGGGACGGGTCCTCGGCGCGCGCCGCGGGGCTGCGTCACCGGCCCCGGGCTGAGATGCTGGCCGACACACTGCGCTGGGAGCGCGGGCAGGGCCTGGACCGGGAAAGGCGCGCAGGACTCAGCGCGCAGCGCGAGCGCGAGTTGCTCGACGCCCTGAGCCGCCCCGACGCAGGGCCGGATCTCGACCGGCCCTCCCGGTCTGCGGCTGCGTGAGAGCTTCGCGGACCGGCGTGCGGCTCAGGCCGGACTCCACGCCTCGGCCCCGGGGCACGGCCGGGCCGCGCGTGACCATGGCGGCGGGAGCGGACGCCGGGGCAGCGTCGGACCGCTCGACTTCCGGCAGTGGCCCACCGCCCGACGCAGGGGTGCCCGGCCGGACACGCGCAGCGATGCGGGGGTCACTGGATCGCGCTGCCCGCGACCCAGTCGTTCCACGACATGTTCCAGTCGCTGAGGCCGTTGTCCGGGGCCGGCGTGGTCGTGTCACCGGAGTTCTTGACGATCACGACGTCGCCGATCATCGAGTTGTCGAAGAACCAGGCGGCCGGCAGCGTGTCGTCCCCGCCGCCCCTGAGGTCCTTCAGGCCCACACAGCCATGGCTGGTGTTGACCTTGCCGAAGACCGAGTCGGCGCTCCAGTAGTTGCCGTGGATGAACGTGCCCGAGTCGGTCAGGCGCATGGCGTGCGGCACGGCCTGGATGTCGTACGCCGGCTTGCCGTCCTTGTTCGTGAGACCGACGGTCGAGGCGTTCATGTGGATCTGCCGGTACTTCTCGGAGATGACCATCTGACCGTTGTACGTCGGGTGCTCGGGGCTGCCGGACGAGATCGGGACGGTCCTGATCGTCTTGCCGTCCCGTACGACGGTCATCTGCCTGGTCCTGGCGTCGACCGTGCTGACCTGGCTCCGGCCGATCTTCAACGTGACCGTCTTCTGCACACCGTGGACGTTCATCCGCACGGTGACGGTGGAGCCGGGCTTCCAGTAGCTCTTCGGGCGGAAGTCCAGGCGGTGGCCGTTGAACCAGTGACCGACGACCTGCTGGCCGCTGCTGGAGCTGACCTGGATCTCCGACTGTACGGCGGCCTTGTCGCCGATCGCCTTGTCGAAGGTGAAGCTCACCGGCATGCCGACGCCGACGGTCGAGCCGTTCTCGGGGGTGAGGTGCCCGAGGAAGTCGTTGGCCGGGGAGACCGTGGTGATCGTCGCGTTCTCGGTGACGGCGCGCCCCTTGGCGTCCTTGGCCTCCGCGGCGACCTGGTACCTGGTGGCCCGCTGCAGCGGTCCGGTGGCCTTCCAGGACGGGCCGTCCGCGGACAGCCTGCCCGGAACCTCGGTGCCGGCCGCGACCGCGGTCATGGTCACCTTGGTGAGCTTGCCGTTGCCGACGGTGACCTTGACGGGGCTGTGTATTCCGACGTTGTGGACACCAGACCCGGGCGTGATCACTATGCGGGCGTCGGAGGTCTCCTGGGCGGAGGACTGGGCCGTCGGCGCCTGCGGTGCCGGGTGGTTCCCTGTGCCGTTTCCGCCGGTGGCAGCGCTGCTGGTGCCACCGAGGGCGGTGAGGGCGACTACGCCGCCCAGTGCGCCGGCCGCAGCCACCATCCCGGTACGTCGTTTACCTGCCGTGATCAAACGCTTCTCCCATGCCACTGGTCCTGGTTCCCTGGAGCAGGTCGCCCACAGGGAGCAACCAGCAATGAAACCACCCATAGGCGTCGATCCATATGGAAACGTCCAATTTGTGGCGAAGGGCACGTCTTCAAGTGCCGGTCCGGCTCTGTGACTCTGCGCAAGCACTCGCCTGCGTCCGCCGACCGCAGTCGGACCTGGACACCGCCAGACGCTGCGCGCGGACCGACCGGCCCGAACGGGTGCTCCGCCTGCCATGGCCGAACACCGCGCCGGTCTCGTCGCCCCTTACCGCGAGCACCTGCGCAGACGCGTGCCGAGGATTCCGCCGTCCCCGTCCGGTGCCCCTGCATGCGGCGGGGGCGATGGTCGCACTGACCGGGATCACGGTCGTGTTCGAGTGGGTCGCGGTCATCGCCAGGACGCCTCCCGTGTCGTCGACGGTATGGGCACCGGTGCTGGTCAGCGGGCTGGTCGTCGACTCCGTGCTCACCACGGCGACGGCGGTGCCGTTCGTGCGAGGCCGTCGAGGGCGCGGTCCGGCCGGTCCTTGGCGCCACGACTTGGCCCGGCGACGCCGTCTTCGCCTGCGGACGGATTCCCGCATTGCAGCGCCGGGTCGGTCCGGACGCCGCGGACCGGGTGCGCCGCCGGGCGTCGACGGTGTTCGCCGGGCTGAGCACGCAGGCCGCGGCGGCCGTCACCGGCGCACAGGCCGTCGGCGAACGCTGGACGGACCCGCTGCTCATCGCCTCCATGCTGATCGTCGTGGCGACGTCCGACATCACCTTCTGCGTGATCAGCAACGCGGTCGCGGGATTCATCGCCCGGCCGGAGCGCACCCGGCCCCGCCGTATCGCCGAGATGTCCGGCGCCGCCGGATGCGTCGCGATCGGTGCGGCGACGGCGTTCCGCGACGCGCTGCGGCCGATGTCCGGGTCGGGATCGCTGACTACCGTGCCCGCTTCGGCCGCTCTCACACTCGGCGCGGGTTTCGCCGCCTCTCTGGTCACGGCCGCGTTCCTGCTCGCCTGCTTCCCGTTCGGCTCCTCCGGCTCGCGCCGCCGCCACTCGCCTTCGGCGACCGGACGACCGTCCGTGAAAGGCGTGACATGCACTGCTCCCCCCGACGAGCCCGGCCGCCGCCTGCCGTGGCCGGCGAGACCAGATGTCCGCGGTGTCCGAGTCAGGAGGAGGCGGACGAGCCGGGGGCCGGTGGTGGCGGCGCGGTCCGGGACGGGGGCGCGTCCGTGTCCCCCACGCCCGCCCCTCTCAGCAGGTGGCGCGCCACGACGCGTGCGCCCTCGTCGCCCACGAGGATCGTGTAGTGGTTGGTGCCGGGGACGAGCCGCGTTCGCACCCGCGCCGGATCCAGGGCCGCGGCGGCGAGGCGCTGTTCGTCGTAGAGGCCCTGCGGCTCGTCCATCAGGCCGCGTTCGGCCCACAGCAGCACGGCCGGGCGGGGGAGCCGGTGGACGGCGCCGGACACCGCCCCGCCGAGCTGGTCGACACCGTCGGTGCGGACCGCCTCGATCCGGCAGGAGGACCGCAGTACGGGCTCCTCCCCCACCAGGTCGCGCTGGATGTACGCGTCCACCCACGGCGACCACGCGGCGCGGAACGCCGGGTGCTCCTGCCAGAACTCGCGGTAGGCCCGCCGGTCCGGGAAGGTCATCGACAGCCGCCGCATGGCCGGGCCGATCACGGAGGTGATCAGTTCGTCGGGGTCCAGACCCTCCGGGACGGGGAAGCCCACGCCGCCGTCGACCAGCAGCAGCGCGGAGAGCAGGTCCGGGTGGCGCACCGCGGTGAGCGCCGCGGCGAAGGCCCCCATGGAGTGACCGGTCAGCACCACCCGCCCCAGGCCCAGCGTGTCCGCCACGGCGGCCATGTCGTCGGCGTGCGCCGCGATGCCGTACGGGCCGGGCAGCGTGCCGCTCGCGCCGCGGCCGCGCAGGTCGGGCGCGACCAGGGTGGCCCGGCCCGCCAGGTGGTGGGCGACCCGGGCCCAGGACAGGCCGTTGGCGGTGATGCCGTGCAGGGCCAGCACCACCGGCGCGCCCGGGTCGGCCGCCGGCCAGCGCAGGACGGCCAGCTCACCGCCGGGCACCGGCACCCGCAGTTCCTCCGGCGGCACTGGGGCGCCGCCCGGTTCCCCGGCTGAGGCGACACCGGCCCTCTCCTCGGAGGCGGGTGTGCCGGCGGCCCGGTATTCCGTCGCCTCGTGCTCGTCGCTCGTTGCTCGGTTCACGGGTTGGCCGCCTCCTTGCGGGCTGTGGTGGTGCGTGCGGCGCGCAGCCGCGCCGGCAGCCGGGCCATGCCGCCGGGCAGCAGGTATATCACCGCGACGAACAGCGCGCCGAGCAGGAACAGTGGCTGGGAGAGCGGTACCCGCAGCGCGGCGGGCAGGCCGGCGACGGCACCGGAGTTGGCCAGGTCGCCGAGCCGGTGGTCGGCCCAGGTGTAGAGGATGCCGCCGGCCATGGGGCCCCAGCGGGTGCCGGAGCCGCCCAGTACCACCATCACCAGCAGGGACAGGGTGAAGTCGGAGGTGGTGGTCCGCGGGGTGGCGCCGCCGGTCAGCAGCAGATAGACGATGCCGCCGAGCGCGGCCAGAGTGCCGGCGAGGACGAAGGCGGTCAGTTTGAAGCCGTAGGGGTGCAGGCCGAGCACTTCGACGCGGCGCTCGTTCTCCTTGATGCCCTCCCAGACCCGCCCGGTGGGTGAGCGGACCGCCCAGTCGACGACGAGCAGCACCACTACGAGGTAGGCCAGCGCGATCCAGTACAGGTCGGCGGTGTGTTCGATGCCGACGAGGAAGGCGGGCATCTTGCCGGCGGGGGCGGCCCTGCCCTCCTCTCCGCCGGTGACGCCGCCGGGGTCACGCTGGACCAGGATCGAGCCGGCCTGCGCGAAGGCAAGCGTCACCATGGAGAATCCGATGCCGCCGACCCGCAGGCTGACCGCTCCCAGCAGGGCGGACAGCGCCACCCCGGCGAGCAGGCCGAGCAGTGCGGAGAGGGCGAACGGCAGGCCCGCCTCCAGCATCACGGTGTTGGTGACGTAGGTGCCGGCGGCGAAGTAGAGGGCGTGACCGAAGGAGAGCAGTCCGGTGCGGCCCAGCAGGAGGTCGTAGCCGGTGGCCAGGCCCCCGAAGAGCAGGCACAGCGCGAGGAGTTGGAGGTTGCCGGGGCTGCCGATGGGTCCGTCCAGCAGGCCGGGGAGCGGCAGAGCGCTGTAAGGGGCGATGAGCAGCAGCACCAGCGGCAGGGCCGGCCACCAGCGGGTGGCCCGGCGCAGCCGTTCGGTACGGCCTGCGCGGGGGTTCTCCGCCGTGCGGGTCTCGCCGCGCGGCTGGGTGGCGGTGGTCATGCGAGTCTCCCGGTGAGCCCACGCGGCCGGACGAGCAGCAGGGCGGCGAGCAGGACGACGACGGCGAGGTCGCCGAGTCCGGCACTGGTGTAGTAGTTGGCGAACTGCTGGACGAGGCCCACCGCGACCGAGGCGAGCGCGGCGCCGGTGAGCGAGCCCATGCCGCCCATCACGACGACCACGAAGGCGAAGATCAGCAGGGAGGTGCCCTGGCCGGGGTCGACCGAGCCGAAGTAGAGGCCGCCGACGGCACCGCCGAGGGCCGCCGCCGCACCGCCGATGGCGAAGACCAGCGTGAAGGCCTTGCGTACGTCGATGCCGAGCGCGGTGACCATGGCCCGGTCCTCGACGCCCGCGCGGACCACGAGGCCGTGCCGGGTGCGGCCGAGGAACAGCTTGAGCACGGCGAGGACCGCGAGGGCGGCGGCGATCAGCACCAGGCGGTTCAGCGGTACGTCGGCTCCCAGCAGCGCGAAGGTACCGGACAGCGCCTGCGGTCCGGGGAAGGGCCGGGCATCGGCGCCCCAGATCGCGGACAACAAGGCCGGTACGGCCAGTCCGATGCCGACCGTTGCAAGGATCTGCTCCCGGGGGCGCATGTACAGCGGGCGGATGACGGCGAGTTCGAGCAGGACCGCGGCCAGGGTGCCGACGGCGGTACCGAAGACCACCGCGAGGACGAAGCCGGCGCCTCCGCGTCCCGCGCCAGGCAGGTGCCCGGAGGCCGCCCACCAGGTGCCGTACGCGCCGATGCACATGAGGGCGCCGTGGGCGAAGTTGAGCACGTCCATCAGGCCGAAGATGAGGGAGAGGCCCGAGGCGACCAGGAAGTACAGTGCGCCCAGGCCGAGTCCGGTCAGGGTGAGCAGAACGATGGTGGACATCAGGCGTCCGCCTCCGTGGTCCGGGCGGCGGGGTGTGCCGCGGTGTGTGCTGGTGCGGCGGGGGACGGAGCGCGGGCCCCGGCATGCTCTTGGGCCCCCTGGCCGCCTGCTGCGCGGTGTCCGACACCGAGGAGGTTGCGGGTCGCCTCGGGGTCGGCGAGGAGATCGGTGGCGGGACCCTGGTGCGCGGTGCGGCCGTCCGCCAGCACCGCGCAGTGCCGGGCGAGGCGGCGCACCAGGGCGAGGTTCTGCTCCACGAGCAGTACGGGCACGGCCTCGGCCGCACGTTCCAGCACCTGGGCGACCTCGGTGACGACCTTGGGCGCCAGGCCCTTGGTGGGTTCGTCGGCGATGATCAGCCGGTTGCCGTTGAGGAGGGTGCGGGCGATGGCGACCATCTGCTGCTGGCCGCCGGAGAGGGTGCCGGCGGCCTGCCGGGCGCGCTGCTTGAGCTCGGGGAAGAGTTCGTGCACCAGGCCGTAGGCGGGTTCGCCGGCTCCGGGGCGCTCGGCCAGGCGCAGGTTCTCGGCCACGGTGAGGGCGGCGAAGACACCCCGGTCCTCGGGGGCGTAGCCCACGCCGCGGCACACCAGGGCGTGGGTGGGGAGGCGTACCGTCTCCTTTCCGGCAAGCACGACGCTGCCGGTGCGCGGGACGAGACCGAGGATGCCGCGCACGGTGGTGGTCTTGCCGGCGCCGTTGCGGCCGAGCAGTGCGGTGGTTCCGCCGGCCGCCACGTCGAGGTCGACGCCGTGCAGGATGTGCCGGCCGCCGATGACGACGCGCAGGCCGCGCACGGTGAGCAGCGGTGCCGCCGGCGCGTTCGCGCGGGGTGCCGCGGGGGTGGTCACACCGCCTCCCCGAGGTAGGCCTGCTGCACGGTGGGGTCGGCCATCACGGCCTTGGGCGTGTCCAGGGCGAGCAGCGTGCCGTGGTGCATGACGGCGAGCCGGTCGGCCAGGCCCAGCAGGATGTCCATGTGGTGCTCGACCATGAGTACCGTGCGGCCCTCTTCGCGGTGCAGCGAGCGGATCAGCTCGGTCAGGGCGGGCACCTCCTCGGCGCTCACGCCCGCCATGGGTTCGTCCAGCAGCATCAGCCGGGGTTCGCCGACGAGCAGGACCGCGAGCTCCAGTTTGCGTTTCTCGCCGTGCGAGAGGGAGTCGGCGGGGGTGTCGGCGCGGTGGGCCAGTTCGGTGCGTGCCAGCACGCGGGTGACCGGCTCGGCGTAGGTGTCGGCGCGCCGCCAGACGCGGTACGAGCCGCCTCCGGCCGCTTGGGCGGCCAGCCGCACGTGCTCGGCGACCGTCATGCCCGGCCACAGGCTGGAGGTCTGGAAGGTGCGTCCCAGGCCGCGGCGGGCGCGGGCGTAGGCGGCCTCCGTGGTGATGTCGGTGGCGTCCAGCTCGATCGTGCCGCGCGTGGCCGGGTTGAGGCCGCTGATCAAGTTGAACAGGGAGGACTTCCCGGCGCCGTTGGGGCCGATGAATGCCAGGAACTCGCCTTCGTGGACGTCGAAGGTGACGGAGTCGACGATGGTGGCGCCGCCGACGCTCCAGCCGACGTCTCGCAGTGCGAGGACGGGTGCGGGCGCCGGCGGGGCGGCGGCCTCACCGGCGGCCGGGGCCCCGCCGGCGCGCGGCGGCGCCGTGTTCGGATCGGTCATCGGTTCAGCCCGCCGCCTTCTTCACGGGAGGTGCGACCGCCGCCCTCTCCACGCTGTCGACCAGTTGCGGTTCCGCGGCGGCGCCCGCGCCCTTCAGCTTCGCCGTGAACATGGGCTGGAGCAGGGCGTGGTCCTCGGCGCGGATCTGCTCCCTGCCCTTGGGTCCGTCGAAGCTCCAGCCCTCCAGCGCCTTGACCATGGCGGAGGTGTCGGTGGCGCTGCCGGATTCGATGGCGTGGACGACCATCTGGGCGGCGGTGAAGCCGTCGGGGCTGAACAGGTCGGGGGTGCCGCCGGCCTTGGTGATGCCGTCGAGCATCGCCTTCTCCACCGGGTTGCCGCCGCCGGCGCCCGGGAAGTAGTGGGCGAGGAAGGACACCTTGGCGCCCGCCGCACCGAAGACCGGGTACGAGGCGGTGCCGGCGAGCCCGGTGACGACCTTTCCGGTGTCGAGCACGCCCTGCTGGTTCAGCGCGGTCCACAGCGCGGGTGCGGTGGCGCCCGCCCAGGCGACGAACACCAGGTCGGGCTTGCCCGCCTCGGTCTGGCGGGCGAACGGGGTGAGGTCGGTGGCGCTCGGCGGAGCCAGCACGGAGCCGACCCGCGCGCCCTTCGCGCCGAGCACGGCCTTCACCGCGGCCACGTTGGCCTGCCCGAACGCCGAGTTCTGGGCCAGCACGGTGACCTTCTTGCCCTTCGGGTCGCCGAGCAGCGAGCCGGCGGTCAGGGTGTCCTGATAGGACTGGCGGCCGGAGCGGAAGGTGTAGGTGTTGATTCCGGTGAGCGCGTCGGTGGCGGCGGGGCCGCTGACGTACAGCACCTTGTTCTGCTCGGCCAGCGGCGCCATCTGCAGGGCCACTCCGGAGTCGGTGGTCCCGGCGATGATCTTGTAGCCCTTGCCGACGAGTGTCTTGGTCGCGGCCACCGCCTTCGCCGGGTCGCCCGCGTCGTCCTGCTCGGTGACCTCGATCGGGTGACCGCCGGCCTTGCCGGTGCCGTGCGTGGCGTAGGCGAGACCCGCCTTGAAGCCCTGTTCGTACTGCTTGCCGTAGGTGGCCAGCAGCCCGCTGCGGGAGTAGACCAGACCGACCTCGACCGGGCCGGACGCCTTGTCGCCGGCGGAGGCGGTGCCGGCGGTGCCGGCCGAGGAGCAGCCGGTGACCAGGGCGCCCGCCGCGACGAGCGCGAGGATCGGCACCGATCTGCTTCTGACGGTGCCCGGAGTGTGAGAACGCATGATGGCCGGCTCCTGAGAGGTGTCGCCCGCACGCGGCGGTCCGGGCGCCCTCTTCCGTCGAGGAGCGGCGTTCCGCAGTCCGCGGCGATGCGATCGCGGTGGGTGGTTGGCCGGAACGATAGGAGCGCTGTGCGACGGACGGCATGGTGTCGACCACCGTTGATGGAAGCGCAGTCATGGTGATGGCACACATGGCCGGGAACGGCGCCTGCCGCAAAGGTGAGGGCCACCGGTCTCCCCCGCCAGTCGGGCGGTGACCTGTCCGGCAGACAGAACGGATCCCCGACGGGGAAGGGAACAGCATGGACAAGGTGGTGGACTCGGCCGCACAGGCGGTGGCGGACGTCCCCGACGGCGCGGTGCTCGCTGTGGGCGGTTTCGGCCTGTGCGGCATCCCGTCGACGCTGATCGGCGCGCTCGTCGAGGCCGGTACGTCCGGTCTGCGGGTGGTCTCGAACAACTGCGGCGTGGACGACTGGGGGCTGGGCCTGCTGCTGAGAGCGGGCCGGATCGCCCGGATGACCTCCTCCTACGTCGGCGAGAACAAGGAGTTCGCCCGCCAGTACCTCGCCGGTGAGCTGGAGGTGGAACTGACGCCGCAGGGCACACTGGCCGAGCGGCTGCGGGCCGGCGGTGCGGGCATCCCGGCGTTCTACACACCGGCCGGCGTGGGCACGCAGGTCGAGTCAGGCGGCCTGCCCTGGCGCTACGCCCCCGACGGCAGCGTCGCGGTGGCCTCGCCGCCCAAGGAGGTGCGGGAGTTCGGCGGTCGCCTCCATGTGCTGGAGGAGGCCGTCACGGCCGACTTCGGGCTGGTTCGGGCCGAGGCCGCCGACCGGCACGGCAACTGCGTCTTCCACGCGGCGGCACGCAACTTCAACCCGCTGTGCGCGATGGCGGGGCGGTTCACCGTGGTCGAGGCCGAACGCATCGTCGAGGCGGGCGAGTTGCCGCCGGACGCCGTCCACCTGCCGGGTGTCTACGTGGACCGGGTGGTCGCCGCCGACCCGTCGCTGGACAAGCGTATCGAGCGGCGTACCGTGCGTCCGGCGCGGGCCGCCTCCGCGGGCGGCGACGCTCACAGCGGTACGACCGCCAAGCGCCCCGCCGCCACCACCGCCACCGCCACCGCCACCGCCACCGCCACCGCCACCGAGGAGAACTGACGATGCCGCTCGACCGGGACCAGCTCGCCGCCCGTGCCGCGCGGGAACTGCGTGACGGCCAGTACGTCAACCTGGGCATCGGCCTGCCCACGCTCATCCCCGATCACCTGCCCGAGGGTGTGCACGTGGTGCTGCACTCGGAGAACGGCATCCTGGGGGTCGGCCCCTACCCGTACGCCGGCGAGGAGCACCCTGATCTGGTCAACGCCGGGAAGGAGACGGTGACCACCGTTCCCGGGACGTCGTATTTCGACTCGGCGTTCTCGTTCGGCATGATCAGGGCCGGCCGGATCGACGTGTCGGTGCTCGGCGGCATGCAGGTGTCGGCCGGTGGCGACCTGGCCAACTGGATGATCCCGGGGAAGATGGTCAAGGGGATGGGCGGGGCGATGGACCTGGTCCACGGCGCGCGCCGGCTGATCGTGGTCATGGAGCACACAGCCAAGGACGGGTCGCCCAAGATCGTCGAGGAGCTGACCCTGCCCGCCACGGGCCGCCACGCCGTCCACCGGATCATCACCGACCTGGCCGTCATCGACGTGACTCCCGGGGGACTGCGGCTGGTTGAGACCGCTCCCGGCGTCACGGAGGAAGAGGTCGCGGCCGCCACTGCCGCCCCGCTTCTGGTCCAGGACCGTGCGGCCGGGGATCAGCCGGTGCGCGCGTAGGCGTCTCGTCCGTTCGACGGAGCGCGGCCTGTCCGACCGAGCACGGCCTGCGCGGTCCGACAGGGCTGCGCCGCGGCGGGCTTCCTCACAGGCCCCGCCACGAGGCGTGTCCTAGGTGTCGGTCGCTCCACAGCAGGTGCAGTCGCAGGGCGAGTTGCAGTTCCAGGGCTTGCTCGGGGCTGTTCCAGTCGGGTCCCAGCAGCGCCTGGACGCGGTCCAGCCGCTGCACGACCGTGTTGACGTGCACGTGCAGCTCTTCCTTGGCCCGGGTCAGGCTTCCGCCGCAGCCGAAGTAGGCGTGCAGGGTGCGGACCAGCTGGGTGCCGCGCTGGGCGTCGTACTCCAGCAGCGGCCCGAGAGCGGCCTGGACGAACCCCTCCACGTCGTGGTCCTTGCCCAGCAGCACGCCGAGGAAGCCGAGTTCGGCCGCGCACGCGCCGGTGCCGTCACGGGCGAGGACCCGCAGGGCGCGCAGACAGCGCGCCGCCTCGGCGTAAGCGTCCGCGATCGCCCTCGGCCCGGCGGCGGGCCCGGCGCCGGCCACCGTGACCGGGGCGCCGATCAGTTGGGTGAGCTGTCCGGCGGCAGCACGGGCGGCCTCGCCCGGCCCGTCGCCGTCATGGGGAAGCAGCATCACCACCGTGCCGGCGTGTTCGGTGGTGACACTGCCGCTGCCGAACACGTACTGCAGGGCGGCGCCCGCGAGCCGCTCCCGGACCGCGGCACCGGCCTCGGCGACCACCAGCAGATGGGGCCGGTTCAGTTCGACGCCCAGACGACGGCCACGGTCCACGAGGCCGACGGGGTCCCGGTCGGGTGCGTTGAGCAGATCGGTCATCAGGTCGCCCCGGACCCGGTTCTCGGTCTCGGCGACCGAGCGCCGCAGCAGGAGCAGCAGTGCCGTGACCACACCGCTGCGCTCGAACAGGCGCCTGTCGGGGCCGTCCAGGTCCGGCCGGCCGTGCAGCGCCAGGCTGCCCAGCAGCTCCTGCCCTGCCAGTACCGCGCACACCCAGCGTCCGTCGCGCAGCACCGCGTGAGCCGTGGCGCGCGACTCCTCGGCGGCGGCCACCAGCGAGGCGGCCGTGCGGGCGTCGCTCCCCTGGCCCCCGGCTCCCGCGCCTCCGCCGCCCGGGCCGCCGTCACGGACGGTCGCGGTGAGCGGCCATCCGGCGCTGTCGTGGACGGTGACCTCCCCCTGCAGCAGACCGGCGACAGCGGCAGCCACCTCCGGGACGTCACCGCCGCGCAGCACCAGGTCGGTGAGCCGGTCGTGGGACTCCTCGGCCCGCTGCACGGCCGCGGAGTGCTCGCGGATCACGGCGTTGGCCTCGGCCAGTTCGGCCAGCGCGGCGCGTGCGTCGGCCATGGCCTTCGCGGTGTCGATGGCGATGGCGGCGTGGTCGGCCAGCGAGCACAACAGGGCGACCTCGTCGGGCGAGAAGGTCCGGGGCGCGCGGTCGGCGGCGAAGAGCGCGCCGATGACCTTGCCGCCGCTGCCGGACCCCAGCAGCAGCGGCACGCCCAGGATGGCGACCAGACCCTCGTCCAGGACACCGGCGTCGATGCTGCCGGTGTGGCGGAAGCGCTCGTCGGTGCGGTAGTCCGGCGAGGCGTAGGGGCGCGCGGTCTGCGCGACCAGCCCGCCCAGGCCCTCGCCGAGCTGGAGCCGCAGGTTCTGGAACAGCTCGGACACCGAGCCGTCGGTGACCCGCATGTAGGTGTCCCCTGCCGCCTCGTCGGGGAGGGTGAGGTAGGCGGTGTCGGTGCCGAGCAGCATCCGGGCACGCCGGACGATCGAGCGCAGTACGGCGTCCAGGTCGCGCAGTGCCGCGAGGTCGCCGGCGGTGTCGAAAAGGGCGGTCAGCTCCGCCTCCCGCCGCCGGTGCTGGCGCAGTGTGCCGCGCACGCGCAGCGCCGCGGCGGCGGCCTGCTCGACCTCCGTGACGTCCCGGGGATCGGCGCCGCCGCGGCGCGCCGCGGTGACGACGGCGCCGAAGTCGCCGGGCGGGGCGTCCGCGGCGAGGAGTTCGAACAGCCGACGCAGGTGGAAGGCTATGGACGGGGTCTTGTCTGGCATGGGCGGACCGTCGGTGGGGAGTTGGCGGGGATGTGACGTGAAAGGACGTCCGGGTGCCTGACCGGACGGACGCAGTCCCTGGTCAGGCACCCGGCCCTCGGCTGTCAGCCGGCAGGGGACGTCTGCCGGTCCGCGGCGGCCCGTGGGGTGTCCTCGTCCGGTTCGACGGCGGCCAGGTCGCTGCCTCGGGTCTCCCGGGCGACGGCGACGGCGACGACGGTGATCACGGCGGACAGGGCGACGTAGACCGAGATCGGGACGGAGCTGCCGTAGGAGCCGAGCAGCGCTGTGGCGATCAGCGGGGCGGGCGCGCCGGCGGCCACTGAGGAGAGCTGGGCGCCGATGGAGGCGCCGGTGTAGCGCATCCGGGTGGCGAACAGTTCGGAGAAGAAGGCCGCCTGCGGTGCGTACATGGCGCTGTGGAAGACGAGGCCGACGGTGACGGCCAGGACGAGTGCGGGGAAGGACTTGGTGTCCAGCAGGCCGAAGAAGGCCCAGGACCATGCGCCGACGCCGACCGCGCCCACCAGGTAGACCGGCTTGCGGCCGACCTTGTCGGAGAGGGCGCCGAACAGCGGGATCAGGCAGAACTGCACGGCGGAGCCGATCAGGACCGCGTTGAGGGCGGTCTGCTTGCCGATGTGGAGGTGCTCGACGCAGTAGGTGAGGACGAAGGCGGTGATCACGTAGTAGGAGATGTTCTCGGCCATCCGGGCGCCCATCGCGACCAGGACGTCGCGCCAGTGGTGGCGCAGCACGGCGACGAAGGGCAGTTGGTCCTTCTTCTGCCGGGCCTCGCGCTGCTCGGCCTTGGCCAGTGCCTCTTTGAACAGGGGCGACTCGTCGACGGACAGCCGGATCCACAGCCCGATCATGACCAGCACCGCGGAGAGCAGGAACGGCACGCGCCAGCCCCAGGAGTCGAAGGCGTCGTCGCTGAGCGTTCCGGTCATCAGGGACAGGACGCCGACGGCGACCAGGTTGCCTGCCGGGGCGCCGCCCTGTGGCCAGGACGCCCAGAATCCGCGCCGCCGGGCGTCGCCGTGCTCGGACACCAGCAGCACCGCGCCGCCCCACTCGCCGCCGAGCGCGAAGCCCTGGACCAGCCGCAGGGTGGTCAGCAGCAGCGGGGCGGCGACGCCTATGGTGTCGTAGCCGGGCACGCAGCCGATCAGCGCGGTGGAGCCGCCCATCATCAGCAGGCTGATCACCAGGAGCTTCTTGCGCCCGACGCGGTCGCCGAAGTGCCCGAACACCACGGCGCCGAGCGGCCGGGCGGCGAAGCCGATGGCGTAGGTGAGGAAGGAGAGCAGGGTCCCGGTCAGCGGATCGGAGTCGGGGAAGAACACGCGCCCGAAGACCAGGGCGGCGGCGGACCCGTAGAGGAAGTAGTCGTACCACTCGATGGTGGTGCCGATGAGGCTGGCCACGACGATCTTGGGCAGGCCGCCCGGTGTTCGCGGGGCGCCTGATTCGTTCACGACGTTGTGAGCGCTGGGCATGATGTCACCGTTTCGGAGTGAGGGATGAGCGGGCCCGGCCGAGGCGGGTGGAACCTGCCGGGAAAGGGGTGTGGCACTGGGGCCGGCGGACGGATGCTGTCCCGGTGATCCGCCCGCCGGAGTCGGGTGACGCCGCCGGCGGCTTGAAGGCCGCCCGGGCCGGGTCCGTCAGTGGGCCGTCCAGCCACCGTCCAGGGGAAGGGAGACGCCCGTGACGTATCCGCTGCGCTCGGTGCACAGCCACAGGGCCGCCGCGGCGACCTCGGCCGGTTCGATCAGCCGCTTGATCGCGGTGCGCTCGAGGAAGACCTTCTCCATCACCTCCGCCGCCGAGATGCCGTGGGCCACCGCCTGGTTGGCGATCTGGTCCTCCACCAGCGGGGTGCGGACATAGCCGGGGTTGATGCAGTTGCTGGTCACGCCGTGCGCGGCGCCCTCCAGGGCGACCACCTTGCTCAGCCCCTCCAGGGCGTGCTTCGCCGTGACGTACGCCGACTTGTAGGCGCTGGCCCGCAAACCGTGCACCGAGGAGATGTTGACCACCCGTCCCCATCCGCGGGCGTACATGTGCGGCAGGGTGCGTCGCAGGATCCGGAACGGCGCCTCCACCATCACTCGTTGTATCAGCGTGAAGCGCTCCGGCGGGAAGTCGTGGAGGGGAGCCACATGCTGCAGGCCCGCGTTGTTGACCACGATGTCGGCGTCGTCCGGCAGTGCGTCGACGGCGTCGGCGGCGGAGAGGTCGACGACCACAGCGGTGCCGCCGATCGCCTCCGCGACCTCCTTGGCGGCTTCCGCGGCCCGGTCCACGACATAGACCTCGGCGCCGGCCGACGCGAGACCCTCGGCGCAGGCCCGGCCGATTCCACTGGCGGCGCCCGTGACCAAGGCCTTGCGGCCGACGAGGAATCGGGTGGTGGCCGGGGCGGACGCGGCACCGGCGAGGGGCTCGGCGCACTGGGGCGAACTCTCCAGGGAGCTCTCGGTGCTTTCCATGGGGGAACACGGTAAGGAGGAACCCCAGGTCGAGACATGTGGGACGCAGACATATTTGCAAGGCGCGAGGTGGGTACCAGCGCCACGACTCAGGGGGCTGCGCTGCCGGAGCCGACGGCGGCCCGGCCGATCCGGTGCACGCGGGCCGTCCCCCGCATCCGGGGTAAGCGGGCCGTCCCCGCGTTCGCGGAGCCTTCCGCCTGGCACGACCAGCGTGCGCACACCATGTGTGCGCGCGCCACTCCCGGTGCCGTGCTGCTGGTCATCCCTGCCATGTCGCGGGCCGGCCGGCCGGTCGTACGGTCCGCTGTAAGCAAGCCGGAACGTCGCCTGCCGGGGCACGGCACCGCGCCCTGACAGGCAGGGGACGAGCCCGGTCGTCCGTGCGCGCCGCCGTGGCATGACGGCGTGCCCTCCCCCCACCCCCTTCATTGGAGCTGACCCATGCCATTCCCCTCCGTGCGCAAGGTTCTCAGGCGGGCCGCTGTGGCCGCCGCACTCGCCACCAGCGCCGCCGGCATGAGCCTCATGGCGCCCCTCGCCGGCACGGCCGCGGCCGCCGGCACCCTCCAGCAGGTCACCAGCTTCGGTTCGAACCCGGGCAACCTGGCGATGTACGAGTACGCCCCGGCCGGCCTGCCCGCCAACGCGCCGCTGGTCGTCGCCCTGCACGGCTGCACCCAGTCGGCGAGCGACTACCACGCCCACTCCGGCTGGCAGAAGTTCGCCGACCAGTGGGGCTTCGCCGTGGTCTACCCGCAGACCGGCTCGGCCAACAACAGCCTGTCCTGCTTCAGCTGGTTCGACTCGGCCAAGGACACCCGCGGCAGGGGCGAGGCGGCGTCGGTCAAGCAGATGGTCGACACCGCCGTGGCCCAGTACGGCTCCGACCGCAGCCGGATCTTCGTCACCGGTCTCTCCGCCGGCGGCGGCATGACAGCCGACCTGCTCGCCGACTACCCGGACGTGTTCGCCGGCGGCGCCGTCGACTCCGGACTTCCCGCCCAGTGCGCCACCACGCAGACCGCGGCCTCCGGCTGCCAGTACGGCAGCCAGAACCTCACCGCGAAACAGTGGGGCGACAAGGTCCGCAACTCCTACCCCGGCTACACCGGTCCGTGGCCGCGCGTCGCGATCTGGCAGGGCTCCTCCGACACCACCGTCGCCCCCGTCAACGGCACCGAACTGCGCGACCAGTGGACCGACGTGAGAGGCATCGGCCAGACACCGTCCGCCACCCGGGGCCTGCCCGGCAACACCACCGAGACCACCTACGACGACGCCACAGGCAAGCCCGCCGTCGCCCTCTTCACGATCTCCGGGATGGCCCACGGCCTCGCCGTCGACCCCGGTTCCGGCGCGGACCAGTGCGGCAGCACCGGCACGTACTACCTCGACACCGTCTGCTCCAGCTACCACACCGCGAAGTTCTGGGGCCTGGACAGCTCGGGCGGCGAAGGCTCGCTGCCGGCTCCTTCCGGAGTCTCGGTCACCTCGACGACCGACACCGGCACCTCACTGTCCTGGAACGCCGTGAGCGGCGCCGCCTCCTACAACGTCTACCGCAACGGCACCGAGGTCGCCTCGCCGACCGCGACCTCCTACACCGACACCGGGCTGTCCGCGGGCACGTCCTACAGCTACACCGTCGCCGCCGTCGACTCCGCCGGGGCCGTGGGCACCGCCTCCGCACCGGTCACCGCGACGACCAGCGGCTCCGCTCCCGCGCCCGCGTGCTACACCGCCGACAACTACGACCAGGTCAAGGCCGGCCGCGCCCACCAGAGCCTCGGCTACGTGTACGCCGACGGCTCCGACCAGAACATGGGCCTGTACACCCTGGCCGTCACCCACACCTTGAAGGAGACCGGCCCCGGATACTTCGTCATCGCCGACTCCGGCTGCTGAACGACAGACGGGCTGCCGGTCGCCCACGTGAACCGTCCGAGCCGCCCCTCGCTGGTGGCCACCGGCAGATCCGCCGGACCCACTGGCCGCAGCACGATGTCAGGGCCGCCCGCCGGCCGGGCGGCCGCCCCCGTACCGGTCAGCTGCCTTCCTGGCTGCGCGCATACCGTGATAGCCGCAGAACACCGCCCCCTCCGCGGTGAACAGGCCGTCGTACCCGAAGTCGGTCATGCCGTGCGGGGGTTCCTCCCCGGGCAGCAGCCGGGCGATGTCCACGACGTGCGTGGTCCGGTCCTGCCGGGCGCCCCTGCCCCGCCGGGGATGAAATCCAGCCGTTCCACCGGCCCCTCCGGTCCGCTTGGCCACGGGCCGACCCGGGAGAACAGGAAGACATATCAGCATATCCCGAGGCCGCACATTGACTGGAAAGCGTCTTTTTTCGCATTGCACCCGTAGAGATCATGGACGGGAATTATCTCAGGCACTTTGAATTCCTATTGTAGTTTTTCCGGTTTCCGGCGGTGCGGGGGATCATCGTGACGGACGAAGGCACCGAATTCGCAGGACAAAGCGCAGCCGCAGCCGGCTTCGAACGGCATTCCATGAATGCACCGGAGCGGAGCGCGGTCCTGTACCAGGGAACCGTGATCCGTTATGGGGAGCTGAACCGGCGGGCCGAGGCGATCGCCGCGCGCCTGGCGGCCGCCGGGGCCGGCCCCTCGACGCTGGTGGCGGTGGTCCTGCCGCGCGATCCCGGCCTCGTCGCCACCCTGTGTGCGGTGCTGAAACTGGGTGCCGTGTGCCTTCCCGCCGACCCCCGCTCCCCGGCCGGGCGACTGCGCGAGATGCTCGCCGGTGCGGCCCCCGATGTCCTCGTCACCACCCGTGCCGCCGCTCCGGAATTCATCGGCGACGCAACCGTCTGTTTCCTGGACGACGAGCCGCAGGCACCCCCCGTTGTCCCGTTGCGCCGTCCAGCACGGACCGCGCCGGAAAGCGCCTACATGCTTTATGCGGCACATCCCGGTGGAAGCACCGGTGATTCGGCAGTGTCGTACGCCGATTTGGCGCGCTATATCGACGATCCGGGCGCCGGGGTTCCGGCCGGGGCTGAGCTTCTCCACCTGATCGTGCCGCTCCTGTCCGGCAATCGTCTTGTGCTGGACACGGACGAGGTCGCACGCCGGCCGGTCGCCCATGAGGCGCCGCGCGACGTGGTGGAGGAGGTCGTGGCGCAGGTCTGGTGCGCCGTGCTGGGCGTGGACCGGGTCGGCGTGCGGGACCGCTTCTTCGACCTGGGCGGCAAGTCGCTGATGGCAGTCCAGGTGGTGGCGCGCCTGCGGAAGCTGCTCGGTGTCGAGCTGCCGCTGCGGGCCCTGTTCGACGCGCCGACGGTCGAGGAGCTGGCCGCCCGGGTGCGGGCCGAACAGGCCGGCGGTCAGGACGGCCGCGAGGAGCCGGCCTTCGGGCCGGTGGACCGGAGCGGGCCGCTGCCGCTGTCGTTCGCGCAGCAACGCCTCTGGTTCCTGAACCGGTTGATGCCCGACAGCGCCTTCTACACGCTGTGCGACGCCTTCCGCGTACGGGGACGGCTCGACCTGGACGCGCTGCGCCGGGCGCTGCGGATGCTGGTCGCACGGCATGAGACGCTGCGGACGGCGTTCGTCGAGCGGGACGGTGTGCCGTACCAGGTCATCGATGCCGCGGACGGCCCGGCCGCGCGGCGTGCGGCTGCCCTGACACGGGTCGAACTGACGGCGCTGCCGCTGGCCGAGCGGGAGGAGTCGGCGCGCGGGCTGGTGGCGGCGGAGGCGCAGACCCCGTTCCGGCTGGAGGACGGCGCGCTGCTGCGTGTGGTGGTGGCCCGGCTGGCGGACGACGAGCATCTGCTGGTGGTCACCACGCACCACATCGTCTCCGACGCATGGTCCGTGGGGGTGCTTGTCGAGGAACTCGGCCGGCTGTACCGCGAGTGCGTCACGGGCGCCCCCGCCGGACTTGCTCCGCTCGACGTCCAGTACGCCGACTTCGCCGTGTGGCAGCGGGACTGGATGAGCGGCGCGGTGCAGGAGGAGCAGCTCGCGTACTGGAAGCGGGCTTTGGACGGCGCGCCCTCGGTGCTGCGGCTGCCCGCGGATCATCCGCGTCCCGCCGTCCAGTCCGAGCGGGGCGAGACGGTCGAGTTCGCACTGCCCGAGGCGCTGGTCACCGCTCTGGAGGAGCTGAGCCGGGAGCAGGGCGTCACCCTGTTCATGACGCTGCTCGGCGCCTTCCAGGTACTGCTGGCGCGGCATGCCGGGCACGAGGACATCGTGGTCGGTGTGCCGGCGGCGGGGCGCACCCGCACCGAGACGGAACCCCTGATCGGTTTCTTCGTCAACACACTCCCCCTGCGCGTGACCTGCGCCGCCGGCCTGTCCTTCCGGGAACTCCTGGAGCAGGTGCGTGAGGCCGCGCTGGGCGCCTTCGCCCATCAGGACCTGCCTTTCGAAGCCCTGGTCGAGACGCTCGCACCCGAGCGGGACCTCAGCCACAACCCCCTCGTGCAGGTCACCTTCCAGCTGCTGAGCACGCCGGCGGCGCGGCCGGGACTGCCCGGGGCGGAGGTGGAGCGGTACCCGGTCCCCGAGTCCGTCTCCCAGTTCGACCTGTCCTTGGACATCAAGCGGACCGACGACGGATCTTACCGGGGGATCCTGAACTACTGCCCCGATCTGTTCGACCGTCCCCGTATGGACGTGCTGGCCGGCCACTATCTGACGTTGCTCGGGGCCGCTGCCGCGGACCCGGGCCACCCGATCGGCGAGCTGCCGCTGTCCGGCGAGGCCGAACGGCACATGCTCCTCGGCCGGTCCGGGCGAGCGGAGGAGGTGCCCGGCGGGCCGGCCGGTGTCCCCGAGCGGTTCGCGGACGTGGTGCGGGCGACGCCGGACGCGCCCGCTGTGGCGTACGGGGACACGAACCTCACGTTCGCCGGGCTGGACGCTCGGGTGGCATCGCTGGCACGGACGCTGACCGGCCTCGGGATCACCGCCGAGACGCCGGTCGCGGTGTGCCTGCCGCGCTCCGCCGACAGCGTCGTGGCGCTGCTGGCCGTGATGCGGGCGGGCGGCGTCTACGTGCCCATGGACGCCGTCCAGCACCGCTCCGTGAACCACCTCATCAGCACCCTGCAGACCACCTTCCTCGGCCACGACCCGTATCCCGCGGGCGTGCCGCGCGAGGGCAGGAAGCAGCGCGTGACCCTCACCGCGCCCTTCACGTTCGACGCGTCCGTGGAGCAGCTGAGCTGGATGCTGGCCGGGCACGAGCTGTTCATCGTGCCCGAGGACGTGCGCCGCGACCCCTCGGCCCTGGTCCGGTTCGTCCAGGAGCACCGGATCGACGTCATCGACACGACGTCGTCGCAGCTCGAACTCCTGCTGGACAGTGGGCTTCTGGAGGGATCATGGGCGCCGTCCATGGTCATGGTGGGCGGTGAGGCGGTCTCGCCGTCGCTGTGGCAGGCGCTGCGCGGCCAGCGGCGTACTCGCGTCTTCAACCTCTACGGTCCTACCGAAGCGACGGTCGACGCCACGTGCCACGACCTGTCCCGCCCCGTCGACATCCCCGTCATCGGCACCCCCCTGCCCGGAGTCCGCCTCCACGTCCTCGACGAACGACTGCGACCGGCACCCATCGGCGTTGCCGGAGAGATCTACCTCGGCGGCCCCGGACTCGCCCGCGGCTACGCCAACCGCCCCGCACTCACCGCACAGCGCTTCATCGCCGACCCCTACGCCGAC
>NZ_JOIY01000066.1 GCF_000720185.1 Streptomyces sp. NRRL S-340
TTCCTGGCAGGAGGGGACCGTCATCCGGTCCTGGCTGCTGGACCTCGCGGTCAACGCCCTCGACGACGACGAGCACCTGGAGAAGCTGCGCGGCTTCGCCCAGGACTCGGGCGAGGGCCGGTGGACCGTCGAGGCGGCCATCGACAACGCCGTGCCGCTGCCCGCGATCACGGCGTCGCTGTTCGCGCGGTTCGCCTCCCGCCAGGAGGACTCGCCGCAGATGAAGATGATCGCCGCGCTGCGCAACCAGTTCGGCGGCCACGCCGTGGAGAAGAAGTAGTCCGCAGGACGACATCACGGACACACCGGGCGGTCCACCGGACCACCGGATGCGCGGAGCCACCGGGTTCGGCGGATCCGGTCGGAGATCGGCAGAACCCACTGGATCCGCAGGATCCGCACAGGACATGGACCGCCCGGTGGTCCACCCGCTGGAGGAGGCCGGCGAACGACCATGCACGTCACGCATCTGTCGCTGGCCGACTTCCGCTCGTACGCCCGGGCCGAGGTGCCGCTCGACGCGGGTGTCACCGCGTTCGTCGGCCCCAACGGCCAGGGCAAGACGAACCTCGTCGAGGCGGTCGGCTACCTCGCCACCCTCGGCAGCCACCGGGTCTCCTCCGACGCCCCGCTGGTCCGCATGGGTGCCGAGCGGGCGGTGATCCGGGCGCAGGTGCGGCAGGGCGAGCGGCAGCAGCTGGTCGAACTGGAGCTGAACCCCGGCCGCGCCAACCGGGCCCGTATCAACCGTTCCTCGCAGGTCAGGCCGCGTGACGTGCTCGGCATCGTCCGGACGGTGCTGTTCGCGCCCGAGGACCTGGCCCTGGTCAAGGGCGATCCCGGGGAGCGCCGGCGCTTCCTGGACGAGCTGGTCACGGCCCGCTCGCCGCGCATGGCGGGCGTCCGCTCCGACTACGAACGGGTCCTCAAGCAGCGCAACACCCTGTTGAAGTCCGCGGCGCTCGCCCGCCGCCACGGCGGGCGCTCCATGGACCTGTCCACGCTGGACGTGTGGGACCAGCATCTGGCGCGCGCGGGTGCCGAGCTGCTGGCCCAGCGCCTGGACCTGATCGCGACGCTCCAGCCGCTGGCCGACAAGGCGTACGAGCAGCTGGCGCCCGGCGGCGGGCCGGTCGGGCTGGAGTACAAGCCGTCCGCGCCCGGCGAGGCGCATACGCGTGAGGAGCTGTTCGCGCAGCTCATCGCGGCGCTCGCGGATGTGCGCAAGCAGGAGATCGAGCGGGGCGTGACCCTGGTGGGTCCGCATCGGGACGATCTGGTTCTCAGGCTGGGCCGGCTGCCTGCCAAGGGGTACGCGTCGCACGGTGAGTCGTGGTCCTGCGCTCTGGCGCTGCGGCTGGCGTCGTACGACCTGCTGCGTGCGGAGGGCAACGAGCCGGTGCTGGTCCTGGACGACGTCTTCGCGGAGCTGGACGCCCGCCGTCGTGAGCGGCTGGCCGAGCTGGTCGCGCCCGGTGAGCAGGTCCTGGTGACCGCGGCGGTGGACGCCGACGTGCCGCACGTGCTGGCGGGGTCCCGGTTCGCCGTGTCGGACGGGGCGGTGGAGCGCGTATGAGCGGCGAGTGGGAGGCGGCGTCCGGTTCCGGGAAGGCGTCGGGGGCGCCGGGGGCCCGTGACGGGGAGAAGGCGGCGAAGGCGTCCGGGCGGGGCCCCGAGCCGTCCGGTGTGGATCTCGCGCGGGTGGCGTTGCGTGCGGCCAAGGAGGCGGCCCGCGCGCGGGGCGAGGCGACGCAGCAGAAGAAGCAGGCGCGGCGTGGCGGGCTGCGTTCGGGTGCGCGTGGGGACGGCCGCGATCCGATGGCGCTCGGTGCGGCGATCAACCGGCTGATCACGGAGCGCGGCTGGGAGACTCCCGCGGCGGTCGGCGGGGTGATGGGGCGCTGGCCGCAGATCGTGGGTGCGGACGTGGCCAAGCACTGTGTGCCGGAGAGGTACGACGAGGACGAGCGGGTCCTGGCCGTGCGCTGTGACTCGACGGCCTGGGCGACGAACCTGCGGCTGCTCGCCCCGACGCTGGTGGCCCGGCTGAACGAGGATCTGGGGCACGGTGCGGTCCGGTTGATCAAGGTGCACGGTCCGGGTGGCGGTGTGCGTCGGCACGGTCCGCTGCGGGCTCCCGGCAGTACGGGGCCGGGCGACACCTACGGGTGACGGGCCGTTCTGCGCGGCGGTGAGGGTCCTCCCCGTGGTGGGTGACAGAGATCACACGAGGTGGTCTCGGAGGGTGTGCGCGGGCCCGCTGAACGGTCCTGTCCCGCGACCGCACGCGCTTGCGAATCGCGACCTGACCCTGGAGTAGCGAAGGGTTGACGCCTCAAAGCGCTGAGTGCCGCTGTGAGCCTCTTGGAGCCCCCATCCACATATCGGGACCCGGCCAAGACCGGTTCAGGGCGCCACATGCGGACTCAGGTACCCGCAAACCCCCATCACTGTCGGCGCTACCGGTAGACTGGAAGCCGATCCCGCCCCGAACGTGGGGACCGTCCGGGAAATAGCTGAGCAACGCTGATCAGGGCTTACCAACGCAACATGCCGCAGCCGCTCCGGCGACCCTCCCCCCGGGAGGGGGGAAACCCCAGGAGCCCGGCTCGTGCTGTGCCAGAAAGGGCGCTTCGTGGCCGATTCCGGCAACCCCAACGAGAACATCCCGTCCACCGAAGCCGGCGCCGAGGCGCCGGTGGCCTCTCCCAACGGTGAGGTCACGGCCTCGTACGACGCCAGCGCCATCACCGTCCTCGAGGGTCTGGACGCGGTCCGCAAGCGACCCGGTATGTACATCGGCTCCACCGGCGAGCGCGGTCTGCACCACCTCGTGTACGAGGTCGTCGACAACTCCGTCGACGAGGCGCTGGCAGGGCACGCGGACACCATCGACGTGACGATCCTGTCCGACGGCGGCGTCCGCGTCGTCGACAACGGCCGTGGCATCCCGGTGGGCATCGTCGCCTCCGAGGGCAAGCCGGCCGTCGAGGTCGTCCTCACCGTGCTGCACGCGGGCGGCAAGTTCGGCGGTGGCGGCTACGCGGTCTCCGGTGGTCTGCACGGCGTGGGCGTCTCCGTGGTGAACGCCCTGTCCTCGAAGGTCTCCGTCGAGATCAGGACCGACGGGTACCGCTGGACGCAGGACTACAAGCTGGGTGTTCCGACGGCGCCGCTGGCCCGGCACGAGGCGACCGAGGAGACGGGCACGTCCGTCACCTTCTGGGCCGACCCGGACATCTTCGAGACCACCGAGTACTCCTTCGAGACGCTCTCGCGGCGCTTCCAGGAGATGGCGTTCCTCAACAAGGGCCTGACGATCCGGCTGACCGACGAGCGCGAGTCGGCGAAGGCCACCAGCGGTGCGGACGAGGCGGGCGCCGACCAGAAGGACGAGGTCAAGTCCGTCGCCTACCACTACGAGGGCGGCATCGTCGACTTCGTGAAGTACCTCAACTCCCGCAAGGGAGAGGTGGTGCACCCCACGATCATCGACCTGGAGGCGGAGGACAAGGACAAGAGCCTGTCCCTCGAGGTCGCCATGCAGTGGAACGGCGGCTACAGCGAGGGTGTGTACTCCTTCGCGAACATCATCCACACGCATGAGGGCGGTACGCACGAGGAGGGCTTCCGTGCGGCCCTGACCAGCCTGATCAACAAGTACGCGCGGGACAAGAAGCTGCTGCGCGACAAGGACGACAACCTCACGGGCGACGACATCCGCGAGGGTCTGACCGCGATCATCTCGGTCAAGCTGAGCGAGCCGCAGTTCGAGGGCCAGACCAAGACCAAGCTGGGCAACACCGAGGCGAAGACCTTCGTCCAGCGGGCCGTCTACGAACACCTGAACGACTGGCTGGACCGCAACCCGGTCGAGGCGGCGGACATCATCCGCAAGGGCATCCAGGCGGCCACCGCCCGCGTGGCGGCCCGCAAGGCCCGCGACCTCACGCGCCGCAAGGGCCTGCTGGAGTCGGCGTCCCTGCCGGGCAAGCTCTCCGACTGCCAGTCGAACGACCCCACCAAGTGCGAGATCTTCATCGTCGAGGGTGACTCCGCCGGCGGCTCGGCCAAGTCCGGCCGCAACCCGGAGTACCAGGCCATCCTGCCGATCCGCGGCAAGATCCTCAACGTCGAGAAGGCGCGGATCGACAAGATCCTGCAGAACCAGGAGATCCAGGCGCTGATCTCCGCGTTCGGCACGGGTGTGCACGAGGACTTCGACATCGAGAAGCTCCGCTATCACAAGATCATCCTGATGGCGGACGCCGACGTCGACGGCCAGCACATCAGCACCCTGCTGCTCACCTTCCTGTTCCGCTTCATGCGGCCGCTGGTCGAGGCCGGGCACGTGTACCTCTCCCGTCCCCCGCTGTACAAGATCAAGTGGGGCCGGGAGGACATCGAGTACGCGTACTCCGACCGCGAGCGCGACGCGCTCCTGGAGATGGGCCGCCAGCGCGGCAAGCGCGTGCGCGAGGACTCGATCCAGCGCTTCAAGGGCCTCGGCGAGATGAACGCCGAGGAACTGCGCGTGACCACCATGGACCAGGAGCACCGCGTGCTGGGCCAGGTGACCCTCGACGACGCCGCCCAGGCCGACGACCTGTTCTCGGTCCTGATGGGCGAGGACGTCGAGGCCCGCCGGCAGTTCATCCAGCGCAACGCCAAGGACGTCCGCTTCCTCGACATCTGAGTCGGTCTCAGCTGACCGCACCAGGAAGGATCCCCACCAGCAATGGCCGACGAGAACACCCCCGTCACCCCTGAAGAGGGCGGCGACGTCGCGATGCGTGTCGAGCCCGTCGGGCTCGAGACGGAGATGCAGCGCTCCTACCTCGACTACGCGATGTCCGTCATCGTCTCGCGTGCGCTGCCCGACGTCCGCGACGGCCTCAAGCCCGTCCACCGCCGTGTCCTGTACGCCATGTACGACGGCGGCTACCGCCCCGAGCGCGGCTTCTACAAGTGCGCCCGCGTCGTCGGCGACGTCATGGGCAACTACCACCCGCACGGCGACTCCTCGATCTACGACGCGCTGGTCCGCCTGGCGCAGCCCTGGTCGATGCGGATGCCGCTGGTGGACTCCAACGGCAACTTCGGCTCCCCGGGCAACGACCCGGCGGCGGCGATGCGCTACACCGAGTGCAAGCTGGCGCCGCTGTCGATGGAGATGGTCCGCGACATCGACGAGGAGACCGTCGACTTCACGGACAACTACGACGGCCGCTCCCAGGAGCCGACCGTCCTGCCCGCCCGCTTCCCGAACCTGCTGATCAACGGCTCGGCCGGTATCGCGGTCGGCATGGCGACCAACATCCCGCCGCACAACCTGCGCGAGGTCGCCGCCGGCGCCCAGTGGTACCTGGAGAACCCCGAGGCCTCGCACGAGGAGCTGCTCGACGCGCTCATCGAGCGCATCAAGGGCCCGGACTTCCCGACCGGTGCGCTGGTCGTGGGCCGCAAGGGCATCGAGGAGGCGTACCGCACCGGCCGCGGCTCCATCACCATGCGCGCGGTCGTCGAGGTCGAGGAGATCCAGAACCGCCAGTGCCTGGTGGTCACCGAGCTGCCGTACCAGGTCAACCCGGACAACCTCGCGCAGAAGATCGCCGACCTGGTCAAGGACGGCAAGATCGGCGGCATCGCCGACGTCCGCGACGAGACGTCCTCGCGCACGGGCCAGCGCCTGGTCATCGTCCTCAAGCGGGACGCGGTCGCCAAGGTCGTCCTGAACAACCTCTACAAGCACACCGACCTGCAGACCAACTTCGGCGCCAACATGCTGGCGCTGGTCGACGGCGTGCCGCGCACCCTCTCGCTGGACGCGTTCATCCGCCACTGGGTGACGCACCAGATCGAGGTCATCGTCCGCCGGACCCGTTTCCGGCTGCGCAAGGCCGAGGAGCGCGCCCACATCCTGCGCGGCCTGCTGAAGGCCCTGGACGCGATCGACGAGGTCATCGCGCTGATCCGGCGCAGTGAGACCGTCGAGATCGCCCGCGGCGGCCTGATGGGCCTCCTGGAGATCGACGAGATCCAGGCCAACGCCATCCTGGAGATGCAGCTGCGCCGGCTGGCCGCCCTGGAGCGCCAGAAGATCGTCCAGGAGCACGACGAGCTGCAGGCGAAGATCGACGAGTACAACAAGATCCTGGCCTCCCCGGTCCGTCAGCGCGGCATCGTCAGCGAGGAGCTGGCCGCGATCGTCGAGAAGTACGGCGACGACCGCAAGACCAAGCTGATCCCCTACGAGGGCGACATGTCCATCGAGGACCTGATCGCCGAGGAGGACATCGTCGTCACGGTCACCCGCGGCGGCTACATCAAGCGGACCAAGACCGACGACTACCGCGCCCAGAAGCGCGGCGGCAAGGGCGTGCGCGGCGCGAAGCTGAAGGAGGACGACATCGTCGACCACTTCTTCGTCTCCACCACGCACCACTGGCTGCTGTTCTTCACCAACAAGGGCCGGGTGTACCGGGCGAAGGCGTACGAGCTGCCGGACGCCGGCCGGGACGCGCGCGGCCAGCACGTGGCGAACCTGCTGGCCTTCCAGCCGGACGAGGCGATCGCCGAGATCCTCGCGATCCGCGACTACGAGGCGGCCCCGTACCTGGTGCTCGCCACCAAGGCCGGACTGGTCAAGAAGACGCCTCTGAAGGATTACGATTCGCCTCGCTCCGGCGGCGTCATCGCCATCAACCTGCGCGAGCGGGAGGACGGCAGCGACGACGAACTGATCGGTGCGGAACTCGTCTCGGCCGACGACGATCTCCTTCTGATCAGCAAGAAGGCGCAATCGATCAGGTTCACCGCCTCGGACGACACCCTGCGTCCCATGGGCCGTGCCACCTCGGGCGTGAAGGGCATGAGCTTCCGCGAGAGCGACGAACTGCTGTCGATGAATGTGGTGCGACCCGGTACGTTCGTGTTCACTGCCACCGACGGCGGGTACGCCAAGCGGACCCGGGTCGACGAGTACCGCGTCCAGGGCCGCGGCGGCCTCGGCATCAAGGCCGCCAAGATCGTGGAGGACCGCGGTTCGCTCGTGGGCGCGCTGGTTGTCGAGGAGAGCGACGAGATCCTCGCCATCACACTCTCGGGCGGAGTGATTCGCACGCGAGTCAGCGGGGTCAGGGAGACGGGCCGTGACACCATGGGCGTCCAACTGATCAACCTGGGCAAGCGCGATGCCGTCGTCGGTATCGCACGTAACGCCGAGGCGGGACGCGAGGCGGAGGAAGTCGACGGCGACGTGGCCGTGGACGAGACCGCCGAAGATGTCGCGACCGCCGGGACGGACGAGGGTGAGGCGCCCTCGGCCGAGTAGCACGAGGAGTGAGTCATCGTGAGCGGAGCCACGGGCGCCGGATCGTCCGGTACCTCCACTGGTACGGAATCGGGCGGCGGCCGTGGCTCCGCCGCGCGTGCGACGGACTCGCACACCACCAACCTGAACGCGATCAAGTCGCCCGCGACCGACTCGCACTCGCCCACGCACGGATCCCAGGGGGGAACGGTGACGGACACCCGAGGCCCGCAGACGCAGGGCCAGCCCGCGGCCGGGCGGCAGGCGGGCCCGGCGGCCCAGCAGCACGCCGCGGGCTCCCCGCTGCCCGGCGAGCGGCAGCCGCAGCAGCACGCGGGGCCGTACCACCCCCCGCAGGCCTACCCGGCGTCCGCGGGGGCGGGCGACCGGTCCGGCACGGTGCGCCGGCCGCGCACGGGCGCCCGGACGACCCCGCGCACCCGCAAGGCGCGCCTGCGCGTGGCCAAGGCCGACCCGTGGTCGGTCATGAAGGTCAGCTTCCTGCTCTCCATCGCCCTGGGCATCTGCACCGTCGTGGCGTCCGCCGTGCTGTGGATGGTCATGAACGCGATGGGCGTCTTCTCCACGGTCGGCGGGACGATCTCCGAGGCGACCGGCTCCACCGAGTCGAACGGCTTCGACCTGCAGTCCTTCCTGTCCCTGCCGCACGTCCTGATGTTCGCGACGATCATCGCGGTCATCGACGTCGTCCTGGCGACGGCGCTGGCGACCCTCGGGGCATTCATCTACAACCTCTCGGCGGGCTTCGTCGGCGGTATCGAGCTGACGCTGGCCGAGGACGAGTGAGACGCCTCGCGGGCGCCCCCGGCTCCGGGGAGCGCCCGCGGTTCCGCAGGGTCGCGGACGGTCCTGAAACCCCCGTCGGCGGCCCTGCGACAACCGATTTTGGGACTGCCCCCCTCGTGCGCTAATCTTCAGGAGTCAGCGCGCGGGACATACACCGCAGAGCGCGACGGGGCTATAGCTCAGTTGGTTAGAGCGCATCCCTGATAAGGATGAGGCCACAGGTTCAAATCCTGTTAGCCCCACAGCGAGAAGACCCCCCCGGACCATCGGTCCGGGGGGTCTTTCGTGTGCTGTGAGAGGGGAAGCGGGGCAGGGCTTCGACCGTCCTCCCGGACGTCGGGGGGGGGCGACTCCAGCTTTGCGCAGAGTGGCTGGGAGCAGTACGTCGGCCCGGTGGCCACGGGCGGTGTCCTGCTGCCCGTCACGGCGGTCCTGACGGTCGTCACCCGGGGGCCCGGACGGACGGACGGACGGCCGGACGGCCGGACGACGGCTGGACCGGCTGCGCCCTGCCCGCGCAGGGCCGTCTGGACGCGCGGGCCGACGGCGCTGCCCGCGCAGGGCCGTCGGCCGCTCGTTCCAGAAGCCGGACCGCGCGTCCAGGGTTACGACGCCCTGGCGGGACGCCCCGCGACGGCCCAGCAGGCCGCAGGGGCCGGTGCCATGGTGCCTGCGGGCATGGGAAGGGCCCCGGTCGGCGGGCCGACCGGGGACTCGGGTCCTGCGGGGTGGTGCGCTGTCGCTGACTGGTGCGGTGGTGCGGTGGTGCGGTGGTGCGGTGGTGCGATGCGATGGTGCAGTACGCGGATCGCCGTTACGTCATGGGTGGTGCTGAGGGCTCCGGCGGCACCGGGGCGGCGCTGTCAGCGCTGCAGCGGGATGCTGGGGCGGGCCGGAGGTTCGGCGGGGGCGGACTCCGGGTCGGTGGCGAGCGAGGGGGCGTCGGCCAGCGAGCGGTGCCGGCAGCTCGGGGACTTCCCGTGGGCCTCGGCGCGGATCCGCTGTTTCATCGTGGGGGGCAGGGACCGGGCATGGGACCTGGACCTGGGCCAGGAGGCTGTCGTCTGGGCCGGCACCCTCGCGGTGGTGCTCTTGGGTGCCGTCTCGGGCTGCGGCGCGGCCGTGGCCGCCGAGGCGGTCGTGGTGACGAGTCCGAGCGCCGTGCAGAGCGCGAGGAAGGCGGTGACGATGGCGGTCCACAGCTTCATGACCTTGTGCTGGTCCATGGCCCCTCACTTTCGGGTTGGGCGATTTGCGTACTTTGCTCATCATGTGTATGAGCGCCGCGAAGTGGTGGACCGACGCCCGTGGCACGGGGATCTTCGGATGAACACCACTCGGATGGACGCATGAGCGGCGAAAAGCTCCCCAGGTGGGAGGAGGACGGGCAAATGTCACCGTCCGTGGGGATCTGATCACACTCCGACCGGAGTGGTTCAGGGCGTGTCTACTGCGTTCCCGTACCTGACAGTTGAGGGCCCATGCAGGTCACCGATCGATATCGGTCGGTGTGTATAGTCGGGCGGCAGAGGTCCCCTACGTCAAGGAAAGACGAGGTCGCGCGGTGAAGAAGCTTCTCCTGGTCGCACTGGCCGCCATCGGCGGGCTCCTCGTGTACCGCCAGATCCAGGCGGATCGCGCCGAGCAGGATCTGTGGACGGAGGCGACTGACTCCGTGCCCACGGGTTCATGAGCACCGACATCCAGTACTGAGCAGACCCCGGCCGCCGCAGCGGTCGGGGTTTTGTGTGTGCGGGGCCGGCCGGTTCCCCGCGTTGCGGGACCGGTCCACGTGAGGTAGCCGTGGGACGGGCCGGCTTCCCGACCCGGACGTTCCGGACGCTCGTGCGGAACGCGCGGATGGCGCAACGCCGCTCGGGGCAGGATGGCCGACGTCCGTAGCGGCGGCGAACGCGGGGGTGGCGCGGGGATGAGACGGCCCACGGCCGAAGGGCGGACTCCCGCACGGCCTCGACCGCCCGGTGAGGTTTCCCAGGGCGGGCTGGGACGCGGACCGTGGCGGTGGCGTACGGGGCGAGGCGTCGGCGCGCGCGCACCACGGAGGACCGGCCGGGGACGCCTGCGCCCGGCCGCCGTGACGGTGCCGGTGACGTTGGCCGCCGCGCTGTTGCTGCCGGCCGTCATGACGGGACCGAGCGCACTCGCCGTCGGCACGCCCCGCCCGTACGCGCCGGGTGCCGGCACGCCCGAGTACCCGTTCGCCGCCGCTACACCGGATCCGTACACGCCGGGCGCCGTCGCGTCCCGTCCGTACGCACTCGCCGCCGCTACGCCGGATCCGTACGGTTCCGCGGGTGGCACCCCGGCCGCCCTCGGAACCGGGGCCGGGACGGGAGCCGGGGCCGCCGCGGACGCGGGACGGCTCGAGCCCGGCCGCACCTACCGCGGCTCCCTGCCCCGCGGCGGCAGGCTCTCCTACCGCCTCGACCTCGACGCCACGTCCACCGTGTACGTCTCCGCCACGGCCCTCCCCGGCGCGGGCACCACGGTCTCCGCCACGGACGGCCTCAGCGTGTCCGTGCGCGACGCCCACGGCGAATCCTGCTCCTACCAGGCCACCCGGTTCGCCGCGAGCCGCAGCCCGCACCCCATCGCCGCGTGGGGAGTCCGTGAGGCCTCCCCCGGCCGTGCGCTGTGCCGGGGCGCCGGCACCTACCACGTGCTCGTCGAGCGCATCAGCGCCACCGGCTCCTCGCCGGACACCTGGCCCCTGGAACTGTCCGTCGTGTCCGAGCCGCCCCTCGGACGGGCCGCTGCGACGAAGCCGCCCGCCTCCTGGGACTCGGCCTCGCCCCGGCCGGTCACCGGGGAGCCGGCGGACCGGCCGGGCGGTACCGGGTTCGAACACGCCACCCCGGTCGGACAGGGCGTCTGGCAGGACCGCATCCGGCCCGGCGGAACGCTGTTCTACCGGGTCCCCGTGGACTGGGCGCAGCAACTGGGCGCCGTCGCCGACCTCGCGGGCGCGAACGGCGGCAGCGGCTACGCCGACGGCGCGCTGACCCTCTCCCTCTACAACCCGGTGCGCGGTTACGTGGAGGAGGCGTACGCCGGTTACAGCGGCCGGCCGGCGTCCGCCGCCCTCGCACCCCTGCCACCCGTCGCCTACGCGAACCGCTACGGCTTCGCCGACCAGGCCAAGGCCATGCGGTTCGCGGGCTCCTACTACCTGGTCGTGCATCTCGCGGCACAGACGGCGCAGGCGTTCGGCGAGGGACCCTACGGACTGACCCTGCGCGTGCGGGTCGACGGCACGGCGGGGACAGGGCCGGGGTACGCGGGCCGGTCCGAACCGCAGGGCCTGTTCGAGGTCACCGCGGGAGACCGGGGCGAGGCGAGTGCCCGCGGTGCCGGGGCGGTGGACGGCTCCACGGGGCTGCGGCTGCTCGCGGTGGGCGGCATCGGTACGGGAACCGCCCTGCTGGCCGTCCTGGGGGTGTGGACGCTGACCGCCCGGCGCAGGGCGGCGGCCGGTGCGGATGTGGACGGCTCTCACAGCCGGACCAGCGCCCACAGGCCCACGGCGTAACAGGCCAGCGCCAGGAGGAGCAGGGGAACCGCCACCGCCGGGGGCGGGCCGGGGCGGCGGGGGCGTACGGCACGGTGCCGGGAGACCGCCCGGGCCGGGCCGGGAACCCGCGGGGGCTGAGCGGTGTACGAAGCGGTGGAAGCGTCAGCGCGTCGCCGCGTCGCCGGAGCGACCGGGCCGGCGGAGGGCCGGGGCGCGTGCGGACCGGGGGAGGGCAGCAGCACATGCGTGGGGTCGTGGGAGGAGACGGGGGCGGCCGGCGCGCCGGTCACCGGGGGTGGCGGGGCCGGTGGCGTCCCGTCGGCGGCGGCGGCGGAGGGGCGGGGCAGGGGCGGCGGCAGGGGGAAGCTGCCGGTGTCCGAGGCCGCTGCGGGGCCCGTCTGTCCGGGGGCCGGCGGCCGGGCATCCCGCGGGGACCGAGCGGCGGCGGGGGCCGCGGAACCGGCTCCGGAGCCGGGCGGGGAACCGGGAGCGGGACCGGAAGTCTGGGCGGGCGCGGGTTCGGGGCCGGGTGCCGCGGCCGGGGTGTGCGCGAGGAGGCCGCCGGTGGCCTCGGAGCGGCCGGTGGGATGCGGGCGTTCGCGGTGGTGAGGCCGTTCGAGGCCGTGCGGGTGGTCGAGGTCGTGCGGGTGGCCGGGGCCGACCGGGCCGTCGGGGCCGAAACCCGGCGGGAGCGGGCCGAGTTGGTCGAAGATCTCGATCGGCTCGTCGTCGGGGCCGGGCTCGGGGAGGAGTTCGACGGCCGAGGCCAGTGCCTTGCGCGCCCCCGTGGCCGTGCGGAAGCGGGCCCGCGGGTCGGGCTGCAGCAGCCCGGCCACGACCTGCCACAGCGGCTCGGGGACACCCTGGGGCGCGCCGGGCGTCCCGTGCTCCACGAAATGCTCCACCAGCGCCCGGGCGTCCGGTCTGGCACCCTGCAGCAGATAGAGGGCGACCAGGCCGGTGGCGAACAGATCGGCGGGGAAGTCCGGCTCGGCGCCCGTCATCTGCTCGGGGGCCAGGTAACCGGGCGTCCCCACCACCAGGTTCGTCTCGGTGAGCCGTGGTTCGCCCAGCCGCATGGCGATGCCGAAGTCCGACAGCCGCAGCCGGGGACGCCCGGTACCGGTCGCCTCCAGAAGGATGTTGGCGGGCTTGATGTCCCGGTGCACGACCTGCTCGGCATGGACCGCGGCGAGCCCCGCCAGCAACTGGTCCAGCAGGATGCAGACGAACCCCGCGGGCAGCGGCCCGTAGTCCCCGACCAGATGGACCAGCGACCCGCCGGCCACCAGGTCCATGGTGAACAGGACCTTGTCGTCGTCGGCGGCCCAGCTGGCCGGGGCGAGCACATGCGGATGGTCGATGCGCAGCGCCTGTTCCCGTACGAAACGCAGCAGGGCGTGCGCGTCGCTCTGCCGGAGGACCTTTGCTGCCACATACCGGTGGCGGCGGTGGTCCCAGGCGCGCCAGACCGCGCCCACCCCACCGTGTCCGATCGGATCGGCCAGCTCGTAGCGGCCCGCGAAGACCTCACCCATGGCTGCGCGTCGCTCCTCCCCCGGGGGTCACCCCCGTTGCTTCCCCCGCGACGCGCGCCACGACCCCTTCGGGCAGGGTCAGTTCTGGTGCGACTGGTAGTGCGCCACGGCGTCGGAGGTGCGGCCGGCGCCGTAGACCCGGAGGAACTCGGCCAGTTCGGGATGGCTGGGGGCGAGGCTGTCCGCGGCCTCGATGATGTCGCCCGCGGCGGCGACCGAGCGGAGCAGCGACTGGATCTCGCGGACCACGCGCTTGACGGTCGGCGCCCCCGAACCGCTCGTCGTCTGCGTGGTGTTGCTGAGCACCGAGCCCCCCTGCGACCTCTTGATCTCGTCCATGCGCTCGGTCGCCTCGGCCGCGCTGACGCTGCCGTCGGCGACCTGGCCCGCCAGATCCTGCAGCAGCTGCACCCGCTGGACCACCGCCGGGTTGCCGATCTTCGCCCGCTGGCCGCTCATCAGCTGCGACAGCATCGGTGCGGACAGCCCCAGTACCCCCGCCAGACGCGCCTGGTTGAGCCCCAGATCGTCTATGAGCTTCCGGAAGAGCGCCCCCAACGGCTCCCCGTACCAGTTCCGCTGCAGTTCCCGCGCTCTCGCGGTGGCTTCCTGCTGTGCGGCGTCCATGTGCGTCTCCCCATCGCTTCCCCAAGTACCGCGGTTCGCTGTAGCGAACCACGCGGAGCATCTTACGGAGAGTGGTCGGTGACGGGGACCCCCATCTTTTTGCGAGAACCGGGGGGTGACCCGGTACTCTGGTCTGCGGCACCCGGCCGGCGGGCGGTTCCTCCGGGCGGATGCTCCCCTTTCGGGGCCTTAGCTCAGTTGGTAGAGCGCTGTCTTTGCATGGCAGATGTCAGGGGTTCGACTCCCCTAGGCTCCACGCACACCAAGAAGCTCCCCCTCCATCCGGGACGTACGGATCGAGGGGGAGCTTCTTCGTGTGCCACGCGTACGAGGTGTGGAGCCGGGGCGGGTCAGCCCTTGTCGTCGTCCGACTGCTCCTCGGCCTCCTTCGCCTGGACCTCCGGGTCCAGGACGCTCTGACCGCTGCCGTCGACCGAAGTCAGACGGCCGGCCTCCGGGACCTCCGTGGCGGCCGGCGGCTCCACCAGCCAGTCCGGGTTGGCCTGCTTGTCCCACCACTTCCACGCCGCGAAGGCACCCCCCGCCAGCACCCCGGCGATCACCAGCACCTTGGCGACACGGCCGGCCCGCGCCCGCCGGTTCTGCTTGCGGGCCAGCTTCTGGATCTTCTGCGCCGGGACCTGGCCGCGCAGCGCGACCAGGGCGGCGGCGCCGCGCGCGGCGGCCTCGTCGGCGACCGGCGCCGCCGCGGCCATCGCCTGCTCGATCCGCGGCCTGGAAAACTCGGCGGCCTGCCGTGCGGCCCTGCGGGTCCGCTCGGCCGCGTCCTGGGCGGCCTGGTCGATCTTCGGCGGCACATAGGTCATGGCCTGCGTGCGGGCCTGTTCGAGCCGGGGCGCGACGTAGGCGCCGTACTGGACGCGGGCCTGGTCGGCGGCGAGCGACACCTTCGGCGCAAGCCGTACGCGTGCCTCGTGCGCGTAGTGAGCGGCCCTCTCCTTGGCGGTGTCGGCGTAGGGCGCCACCACTTCCGCGGCGTGCAGCACGCTGTCCTTCGCCGAGCCGGTCGCGGCGCGCACGCTGTCGATGCGGGTCACGGGTTCCTCCTCCTCGGTGGCGTACGGTAATTCGACTTTCCACCCTTTTACGGATCATGCCTGCCAACGGGCCCCGAGGCATGTGACGACGCGCATCCGGGTCATGCGCGCCGCCTCGCACCCGGGGCCGCTCCTCCGGCCGAGCGAGACCGGGAGACGAACAAGTACACGTATTGCCTGCAACGGTGGATGAAGGAACGCAGGGGCGTGCAGGAGTGGATACAGGGACAAAAGAAGCTTCTCGACGACAATGCCACGGATCGCCGCCCCGCGCTCCCGTCCCGGGACGACTCACCCCGTTTTCCGCAACCCATTCCCGCCGATCACCGCCCGGAAGCGGGCGCCGCACGACGCACGCGGCAGGTCGTGCGAGGATCGGGGAGTCACATGAGGACAACGGAAGGCAGATCGTGGCTGAGCAGCTCTACGCCACCCTGAAGACCAACCACGGCGACATCCAGGTGCGGCTCCTGCCGGACCACGCCCCGAAGACGGTCCGCAACTTCGTCGAACTCGCCACCGGCGAGCGCGAGTGGACGAACCCCGCCACCGGCCAGAAGACCACGGACAAGCTCTACGACGGCACGGTCTTCCACCGCGTGATCAGCGGCTTCATGATCCAGGGCGGCGACCCGCTGGGCAACGGCACCGGTGGCCCCGGCTACCAGTTCGAGGACGAGTTCCACCCGGACCTCTCCTTCAACAAGCCCTACCTGCTCGCGATGGCCAACGCCGGCCCGGGCACCAACGGCTCGCAGTTCTTCATCACCGTCGCCCCGACGGCGTGGCTGACCCGCAAGCACACCATCTTCGGCGAGGTCACGGACGCGGCCAGCCAGAAGGTCGTGGACGCCATCGCGGGCACGAAGACCAACCCGCGCAACGACCGTCCCGTCGACGACGTCGTCATCGAGTCGGTCGTCGTCGAGACCCGGCAGGGCTGAGCCGAGGGCCACGCCCGTCAGCCGCCCCTGGGCCCACCGCACCCGGGGAACCAAACGCCCCGCTCGTCCGTAGGGATGAGCGGGGCGGTGTGCTGCCCGCGGTGAGCCCGGCCGGGCCCGCCCCGGCGCACACCGTCCACGACGAACGTGAGGGGACCCGATGGACCAGGCACCAGGCAGCCCGCGGATCGGGCAGGACGGCCCGGGTGCGCCCACCTGCTACCGGCACCCGGACCGGGAGACCGGCATCCGCTGCACACGCTGCGAGCGGCCGATCTGCCCCGAGTGCATGGTCAGCGCCTCCGTCGGTTTCCAGTGCCCCGACTGCGTCCGCGACGGCTCGGGCACGGGACACACGCCCGCCGCGTCCCGGCCGCGCACGGTGGCCGGCGGCACGGTGACCGCGGACCCGCGGCTGGTCACGAAGATCCTCATCGGGCTCAACGTGGCCTTCTTCCTGGTCCAGCTGGCCGTCGGGAACCCTTTCACCGACCGGTTCGAAATGGTGGGCCAGGCGTATATTCCGTCGCTCGGTTCGGTCGGGGGCGTCGCACAGGGTGAGTGGTACCGGCTGCTGACCGCGATGTTCCTGCACGGCGGGTACATCCACATCGCGTTCAACATGCTCAGCCTGTGGTGGATCGGCGGCCCGCTGGAAGCCGCCCTCGGCCGCGCCCGCTACCTGGCGCTCTACCTCGCCGCCGGACTGGCGGGCAGCGCCCTCAGCTACCTGGTCGCCGCCCCGAACCAGCCGTCCGTCGGCGCCTCCGGCGCGATCTTCGGCCTCTTCGGCGCCATGGCCGTGCTGATGCGCCGGCTGCGCTACGACATGCGGCCCGTGATCGCCCTCCTGGTCATCAACCTGGTCATCACCTTCGGCTGGGGCGGCATCGCCTGGCAGGCGCACATCGGTGGCCTGGTCGCCGGTGTGGTGACCGGGTACGCGATGGTGCACGCACCGCGCGAGCGGCGGAACCTGGTGCAGTACGGGACCTGCGCGCTCGTCCTCGTGGCGGTCGTCGTGATGACGGTCGTCAGAACCGCGCAGCTCACCTGACCCCAGAGCGGGCCACGCCCGCCGACACGGGACGGGAGTCGCTCTTCCGTACGGTTGTCCACAGCGGGTGGCGAATCCTGTGCACAGTGTGCGGGAACAGCTGTGCCCCCTGCCACTCGCCTGCGTCTGTGCAGGTCAGCCAGGGGGTGGTGCGGTCCGCGGAGGGCGGTGCGACAGTCCTACCGGGGTCAACGGGGGAGGGGTTATCCACAGATCGTCGGGTTTTCCCCAGGCTTTGTGTGGAAATTTTTCCAGGCTGTGGATAACTCAGCGGATACCCGTGGGCAGAACTGGGTTCACCGCGGGGACCATCACTGGTTCCACCCCCGCGGCGGCCCTTTCCGACCCTGCTACTTCCACTGCGTGGAGACGCCGAATCCGGCCGCGATGAAGCCGAACCCGACGACGATGTTCCAGTTGTCCAGCGCGTCGATGGGCAGCGAGCCGTTCGTCACGTAGAAGACGACGATCCAGGCCAGGCCGATGACGAACATGGCCAGCATCACCGGTGCCACCCAACCGCGGCTCTCCAGTTTGATGACCGTGCCCTGCTTGGCGGGCGGCGGCGTGTAGTCGGCCTTCTTGCGGATACGTGACTTCGGCACGAGGGTCTCTCCTGTCGATGCGCTGCGTGGCCGCGCAGGGAACTGGACTGGCTCCGGGGCAGCGTACAAGGGGACTGCGAGGGGAGAACGAATGCTCCCCCGGGCGTCCGTTAGCGTAGTGCTTCCGCGGTGCCGAAGGAGATAAGGGTACGTTGAGCAATTCCGCCGACTCCCCGGGGACGGGTGCCGACCCGGGCCGCGCCCGCCGTCTCCCGCCGGCGCGGATCCTCACCGTGGCCGTGTTCGCCCTCGCCGGTCTGCTCTTCATCACCAGTTTCAACACGGCCAAGGGCACCAACATCCGCACGGACACCTCGCTGCTCAAGCTCTCCGACCTCGTCCACGAACGCAGCCGGAAGAACAAGGACCTGGACGACTCGAACGCGGCCCTGCGCGGCGACGTCGAGTCCCTCGCCCGGAGCGACGGCGGCGGCACCCGGGCCCAGGACGAGAAGCTGTCCGGCCTGGAGGCCGGCGCCGGCACCCGGCCCCTCAAGGGCAAGGCCGTCACCGTCACCCTCAACGACGCTCCGCCGAACGCCACCGCGAAACTCCCCGGCTACCCCGAGCCGCAGCCCGACTACCTGGTCATCCACCAGCAGGACCTCCAGGCCGTGGTCAACGCGCTGTGGAACGGCGGGGCCAAGGGCATCAAGGTCATGGACCAGCGGCTGATCTCCACCAGCGCCGTGCGCTGCGTGGGCAACACCCTGATCCTCCAGGGCCGCGTCTACTCGCCGCCGTACAAGATCACGGCGGTCGGGGACCCGGGCAGGCTGCAGAAGGCCCTCGCCGACTCCCCGGCGATCCAGAACTACATGGTCTACGTGAACGTCTACGGCCTCGGCTGGAAGGTCACCGAGGACGGCACGACCACCCTGCCCGGCTACAACGGCGCCGTGGACCTGCACTACGCCGAGCCGGTGGCGTAGCCGTCCGGTGTGATCCGCTCCAGAAGGCCCCGAACCGAGGGCATCGCGCCGTTAGTCTGGTGCGGTACGGCGTGAATCCGGTGCCGTGGGGAGACGGAAGGGACGGCATGTACGGCTGGATCTGGCGGCATCTGCCGGGCAACGCGTGGCTGAAGGCGCTGATCTCACTGGTGCTGGTCCTGGCCGTGGTCTACGTCCTGTTCCAGTACGTCTTCCCGTGGGCCGAGCCGCTGCTTCCCTTCAACGATGTGACGGTGGACAACCAGTGAGTGCGCGGATTCTCGTCGTCGACAACTACGACAGCTTCGTCTTCAACCTGGTCCAGTACCTCTACCAGCTGGGCGCCGAGTGCGAGGTGCTGCGCAACGACGAGGTGTCGACGGCGCACGCCCAGGACCGTTTCGACGGCGTGCTGCTCTCGCCCGGCCCCGGTACGCCCGAGCAGGCCGGGGTGTGCGTGGAGATGGTCCGGCACTGCGCCGCCACCGGTGTCCCCGTCTTCGGCGTGTGCCTTGGCATGCAGTCCATGCAGGTGGCGTACGGCGGGGTGGTGGACCGGGCGCCCGAGCTGCTGCACGGCAAGACCTCGCCGGTCGAGCACACCGGCAAGGGCGTCTTCGCCGGGCTGCCCTCCCCCTTCACCGCGACCCGCTACCACTCGCTGGCCGCCGAGCCCGCGACCGTCCCGGCCGAGCTGGAGGTCACCGCCCGTACGCCCGACGGCATCATCATGGGCCTGCGCCACCGGGAACTGGCGGTGGAGGGCGTGCAGTTCCACCCCGAGTCGGTGCTGACCGAGCACGGGCACCGGATGCTGGCCAACTGGCTGGTGGAGTGCGGCGACACGGGTGCCGTGGCGAGGTCGGCGGGGCTCGCCCCGGTGGTGGGCAGGGCCACGGCGTGACCGCGCTGCGCCCCGAGCGCGAGTCCAGCGCCGACCGCTACGGCACGGAGGCCCCCGCGGCCTCCGGGGACCCGTACGCGGCGGCGCCCTACGACTCCCGCGGCTCGGTGGCGCCGTACGGCTCCCGCGGCTCCTCGCCCCTTCCGTACCCGCCGCCCGCCGACGACGAGACGGTGGCGCTGCGGGTCGCCGATGCGGCGGGGGCGGCGGTCGGGGGGCGGGGGCTTTCCCCGGGTTCTGCGGGCCTGTCCGGCTCCGGGGCGGCCGGCGTGCCGTACGAGGGCCGTGCGGCCCGCAGGAAGGCCGCCAGGAGCCGTCACAGCCGTCACAGCCGCCGCCGGGGGGCCGGGGCGGCGGCCGGATCCTCCCCGGAGAGTGGCGGGGCGTCCGCGCCGCTCTCGCGGGTGGAGGCCCGTCGGCAGGCGCGGGCGCGCAGGCCGGGGCCGGGTGTCGTCATCAGCCGGATCGTCGGTGAGCTGTTCATCACGACGGGTGTGGTGATGCTGCTGTTCGTCACCTACCAGCTGTGGTGGACGAACATCCGCGCGCACGCGCAGGCGGGCAGCGAGGCGCACCAGTTGCAGGACGACTGGGCGAGCGGCAAGCGCAACCCGGGGACGTTCGAGCCGGGGCAGGGCTTCGCCATCCTGCACATTCCCGCGCTGGACGTGGTGGTGCCGATCGCGGAGGGCACCAGCAAGACGAAGGTGCTGGACAAGGGGATGGTCGGGCACTACGGCAAGGGCGACTTCGACACGGCGATGCCGGACGCGAGGACGGGCAACTTCGGGCTGGCGGGTCACCGCAACACGCACGGGGAGCCGTTCCGGTACATCAACCGGCTCAGGCCGGGCGACCCGATCGTGGTGGAGACGCAGGACGCGTACTACGTCTACAAGACGACGTCGATGCTGCCGGTGACCTCGCCGGGCAACACCGCCGTCCTGAACCCGGTCCCCAGGGGTTCGGGTTTCACCGGGCCGGGCCGCTACATCACGCTCACCACCTGCACACCGGAGTTCACCAGCAAGTACCGCTTGATCGTCTGGGGCAGGATGGTCGAGGAACGGCCGCGCAGCAAGGGCAAGCCGGATGCGCTCGTCAGTTAAAGGGCAGAGGGAACAGTGGCAGCGACCGCGGACGACACCGCAGAGCACACCGGGGAGGGCCCCGCACCGCGCCGGCGCCGCCGCGGCACGGGCCGGCTGGCCCTGGCCGTCAGCGTGTTCGGCGAACTCCTCATCACGGCGGGGGTGGTCCTCGGTCTGTTCGTCGTCTACTCCCTGTGGTGGACGAACGTCATAGCGGACCGCAAGGCCGACCGGCAGGGCGACAGGATCCGTGACCAGTGGGCGCACTCCGCCCCCGGCGGCCCCGGCGCGCTGGACACGAAGGACGGCATCGGATTCCTGCACGTGCCGTCCATGCACAACGGCGAGGTCCTGGTGAAGAAGGGCACCTCGACGGACGTCCTGAACGACGGTGTGGCCGGCTACTACGTGGACCCGGTCAAGGCGGCGCTGCCGGAGACCGGCAAGGAGGGCAACTTCACCCTCGCCGCTCACCGGGACGGGCACGGCGCGAAGTTCCACAACATCGACAAGGTGGAGAAGGGCGACCCGATCGTCTTCGAGACCCGGGACAAGTGGTACGTCTACAAGGTCTACGGCATCCTCCCGGAGACGTCGAAGTTCAACGTCGACGTCCTCGCTCAGGTCCCGAAGGAGTCGGGGGTGAGGAAGCCGGGCCGCTACATCACGCTGACGACCTGCACGCCCGTGTACACCTCCCGCTACCGGTACGTGGTGTGGGGGGAGCTGGTGCGGGTCCAGAAAGTGGACAGCAAGCGGACGCCTCCGGCGGAGCTGCGCTGAGGCAGGAGAGTGCGGGTGGGTTTCGTGCTCTAGCATGGCGAAGGCCCGAAGTCGCAAGTTAGGGATGCGACTTCGGGCCTTGTGCTGCCGCCTGTGGGCTCTACTTCAGGACGGTGAGCATTTCACCCGCGGCCCACCTTTCCAGCAGGGTGCGGTGCACGGCGGTGATTCCGGCCTCGTCCGCGATGCTCAGGGCCTCCGGTGTGAAGCGGCACGTCGCGACGTAGAGAGCCACGTCCGAGGCGTGCAGGACCCTGGCGGACCCGACGAACTTCTGCAGTTCCGGGCTGGTGATCCGCAGGTGGGGCGCGAACCTCTTGCACTGGACGACGAGCCGCCGGCCGTCGGCCGTGAACGCGGTGATGTCGACGCCCCGGTCCCCGTGACGCCCCAGGACGAGGACGTCGGTGCAGCCGTCGCGGCGCAGGAGCGTGGCGATGTGGTGCTCGAACTCGCGGCCGGTCATGGCGTCCATGGCGGCCATGACTCCGGCGAGGGGACGGTTCGGGCGGGGGCTCTCCAGCCGGCGGAGGCGCGCGTGGTGCTGCCGCAGCCGCCGCTCGATGTGCTGGACGCCGGTGCGCAGGGCGATCAGTTCCCGATGGTGCTCTCCCGAGGTCTCGATCAGGGCGTTGAACATGGGGACGACGGTCTTGCCGAGGATGTGGCTGATGCGCTGGTCGATGCGGTCGTCGAGGGAGGTCGCGTCGGGCTGCGGTGAGTTTTCCACAGGCTGTGTGCGGGCCAGGTACTCCATGTCGAGGAGGTAGGTGCGTACCTGGCGGGCGACTTCGCTGTCGCGGAGCAGCATGGCGACGTTGAGGACGGCGCGGCGCGGGTACAGCGCCAGTGACCGGGAGCGCGACTGAATCCCACTGACCTCCTTGAAGGAGGCCAGTTCTGTACCTGACAGGACGCGGTAGCCGTTGGCCGCCAGTTCCTGGCGGTGATCGAGCACCAGGGACTCGACGGCCTTCCTGCTCACCTGGAAGTAAGTCGCCACCATCGCCGTCGTCACATGCATCCCGTCCGGAAGCAGTGACAGGGTCTTGACCCGGTCGAGTACGTCCGTGCGGTCCATGACGCTGTGGCGCAGGCTCCTGGATTCCAGCAGCGCGGAGTCGGTGATCACTGTCTGCCCTTCTGTCGTGTGCCGGCCGCATGGCCGGGGCAGAGCGTTCCGAGTCCCCACCCCAATGGAGCAACGAGGGGTGGCCTGGGAAGACACGATCGAAAGGCGGGCGGGTGTGCGACAGGGCCCCGGCTGCTCTCGGGTGAGAGCGGCCGGGGCCCTGGGGTGTCACGGGCGCCGGTGGGCGGCCGGGCGGGCGGTCAGCCGAAGATGCCTCCGGGGCCGCCGCCTCCGTGGCCACCCCCGTTGTTGTTGCCCCCGTTCCCGCCGCTCCCGCCGATCGTCGTCAGCGTGATCTGTGTACCGGCCGGGTCGTCCACCTGCTGGCCGGGCTGCGGGTCCTGCTTGATGACGAAGGCGTTGTCGTCGCCCCCGCTGCCGGCGAACTGGATGTTGGTGAAGCCGGCCGCGGTGAGGATCTGCTTGGCCTCCGCCACCTTCTTGCCCTGCACCTGCGGGACCTGGGTCTTCTGCTGGACCTGCTTGCCGACCTGGATCGTCACCTTGGAGCCCTTGTCGACCTGCTGGCCGGGACCCGGGACGGTGTTGATGACCTTGCCCGCCTGGTTGGGGTCGCTGTTGTCCACCTCGACGCAGTCGCCGTCGAGGTTGTTCGCCTGCATCTGCTGCTTGGCGGCGTCGCAGGACTGGCCGGCGACCTGGGGGACGGTGGCCTTCGCGACGGCCTTGGCGACCGTCAGCGTGACGGTCGAGCCCTTCTGGACTTCCTTGTCGCCGCTCGGGTCCTGGCTGATGACGACGCCCTCGGGCCGGTCGGACTCCTGCTCCTGCTTCTCGACCTTGAAGCCCTTGTCGGTCAGCTGGGACTGCGCGGTGTCGAAGCTGAGGCCGGTGACGTCCGGCACGAGCACCTTCGGCGCTCCCGTCGACAGCACCAGGTTGACCGTCTCGCCCTTCTTGATGTCGCTCTTGGGCGCGGGGTCCTGGGAGCAGACGCGGCCCTTGGGCTGGTCCTCGCACTCCTTCTCGGTGAAGGCCGTCTTCAGACTGACGTTCTCCGCGGAGTTCTGGGCGTCCTGCTTGGTCTGGCCCACGAAGTTCGGCGTGGCCACCGTGTCGCTGCCGCTGCTGTGACCGGTGGTGACGTACTTGCCGATCAGGATGGCGCCGACCAGGACCAGGATGCCGGCGACGACCAGGAGGATCGTCGAGGTGTGGGACTTCTTCGGCTGCTGGCGGCGCCGGTCGGGGCGGTCGTCGTAGCCGTAGCCGCCGTCGTCCGGGTTCATGGGCGGCAGCATCGTCGTGGCGGGGGCGCCCGGGTCGGAGCGCAGGGCCGTGGTCGGCTGGTCGTCGGGGTAGGCGCCGTAGCCGACCGCGCCCATGGCGGCGGTGGCGGCGACGGGCTGGCCGTCGAGGCAGGCCTCGATGTCGGCGCGCATCTCGTCGGCCGACTGGTAGCGGTAGTCCGGGTCCTTGACCAGGGCGCGCAGCACGATCGCGTCCATCTCGGGCGTGATCTCGGGGTCGAAGACGCTCGGTGGCTGGGGGTCCTCGCGGACGTGCTGGTAGGCCACCGCGACCGGGGAGTCGCCGACGAACGGCGGCCGGACGGTGAGCAGCTCGTACAGCAGGCAGCCCGTGGAGTAGAGGTCGGAGCGTGCGTCGACCTGCTCGCCCTTGGCCTGCTCGGGGGAGAGGTACTGGGCGGTGCCGATGACGGCGGCGGTCTGGGTCATGGTCATGCCGGAGTCGCCCATGGCGCGGGCGATGCCGAAGTCCATGACCTTGACCTGGCCGTTGCGGGTCAGCATGACGTTGGCCGGCTTGATGTCCCGGTGGACGATGCCGCTGCGGTGGGCGTACTCCAGGCCCTGGAGGATGCCGATGGTCATCTCCATGGCCCGCTCGGGCAGCAGCTTGCGCCCGCTGTGCAGCAGCTCACGGAGGGTGGACCCGTCGACGTACTCCATCACGATGTACGGGATGGAGACCCCGTCGATGTAGTCCTCGCCCGTGTCGTAGACCGCGACGATCGCGGGATGGTTGAGCGAGGCGGCCGACTGGGCCTCCCGGCGGAACCGGGCCTGGAAGGAAGGGTCGCGCGCCAGGTCGGCGCGCAGCGTCTTCACCGCCACGGTGCGGCCCAGGCGGGTGTCATGCGCGAGGTACACCTCCGCCATGCCACCACGGCCGAGCACCTGGCCCAGCTCGTACCGGCCGCCGAGGCGACGCGGCTCTTCCATAGCTACCTACCAGCCCTCTCCGTCGGTCCCGGCGGGCACGGCTTGTGCCGCCGGAGCTTCCGTCCGGGCCTACCGTACCCGGCTCGTTCTGTGGGACCCGGCCAAGTCCGTCACCCGATACAGGACCGGTATCGCACCGTGCACCGTTGTGAAGGGGTCGTGACGGAGGTCACCTCTTGGAGTTGATGACCGCCTGCATGACGCTCTTGGCGATGGGCGCCGCGAGGCCGCCGCCGGAGATCTCCTCGCGGTTGGCCTGCTCGTCCTCGACGACCGCGGCGACCGCGACCGGTGAGCTGCCGTCGCTGGTCTTGGCGTAGGAGATGAACCACGCGTACGGCTTCTCGCTGTTGTCGACGCCGTGCTGGGCGGTACCGGTCTTGCCGCCGACGGTGACGCCGCTGATCTGCGCGTTCTTGCCGGTGCCCTCCTTGACGACCGTCTCCATCATCGACTGGAGGATCTGGGCGTTCTTCGAGGACAGCGGCCGGCTCAGTTCCTCGGGCTGGGTCTGCTCCAGGGTGTCGAGGTTCGGCGACTGGAGCTTGTCGACCATGTACGGCTTCATCAGTTTGCCGTCGTTGGCGACGGCCGAGACGACCATGGCCATCTGCAGCGGGGTGGCGGCGGTGTTGAACTGGCCGATGGAGGACTGGGCGACCTGCGAGGGCTCCATGTTGTCGGAGAACACCGAGGCGTTGGCGCGGACGGGGGTGTACTGCTGGCTGGTGAAGCCGAACTTCTTGGCCTCTTCCAGCATCTTCTTGTTGCCCAGGTCGGCGCCGATCTTGCCGAAGACGGTGTTGCAGGACCAGCGCAGTGCCACGCGCATGGTGGCGTTCTTGCAGGGGATCGTGCCTTCGTTGGGCAGCGGGGTGCTGGTGCCCGGCATGATCCACGGGTCGGGGGAGTTCGTGGGCTGGTCGGCCGAGGTGTACTTGCCGTTCTCCAGCGCCGCGGCGGCGGTGACCACCTTGAAGGTGGAGCCGGGCGGGTAGGTCTCGCGCAGCGCCCGGTTCAGGGTCGGGTCGTCCGGGTCGTTCTCCTTCAGGAGCTTGTTGCGGGCCTTGCCGTCGGCCGCGGAGGTGCCGGCGAAGGAGCCGGGGTCGTAGGACGGGTAGGAGGCCAGTGCCAGGATCTTGCCCGTGGAGGGTTCGAGCGCGACGACGGCGCCCTTGCCGCGCTTCTTGAGCCCGTCGTACGCGGCCTTCTGCGCGGCCGCGTTGAGGGTGGTGACGACGTTGCCGCCCTGCTTCGGCTTGCCCGTGATCATGTCCAGGGTGTTGCGGAAGAAGAGCCGGTCGTCGTTGCCGGTGAGGATCTTGTCGTCGAGGTTCTCCAGCTGGGTGGCGCCGAAGGCCTGCGAGGCGAAGCCGGTGACGGGTGCCCACATGGGGCCGTCCTTGTAGGTGCGCTTGTACTTCAGGTCGTCGAGCGCGTTGGTCTTGGTCTCCACGGACCCGGTGATCGGGGTGCCGCCGACGATGATGTCGCCGCGCGGGGTGGAGTAGCGGGCGATGGTGACGCGGCGGTTGTTGTCGTCGTTCTTCAGGGCGTCGGCCTTGGCGTACTGGAGCCAGTTGTCGCGGATGAGCAGCGTGAGGACCAGCAGGCCGCAGAAGATCGCGATCCGGCGCAGGGGCTTGTTCATGACGGGCGGACCACCTGGGTCATCTCGGCGTCGGGGTTGGCGGCGGGGGCGGGGGCCGGGCGGCGGGCGGTGTCGCTGATTCTGATGAGGATGCCGATCAGCGCCCAGTTGGCGATGACGGAGGAACCGCCGTACGCGAGGAACGGCATGGTCATACCGGTCAGCGGGATGAGGCCCATCACACCGCCTGCCACCACGAAGACCTGGAGCGCGAAGGCGCCGGACAGGCCGACGGCGAGCAGTTTGCCGAAGGGATCGCGGGCGGCGAGGGCGGTGCGGATGCCGCGCTCCACGATCAGGCCGTAGAGCAGGAGGATCGCCATCAGGCCGGCCAGGCCCAGTTCCTCGCCGAAGGTGGCGAGGACGAAGTCGGAGTTGGCGGCGAACCGGATGAGGTCGGAGTGGCCCTGGCCGAGGCCGGAGCCGAGGGTGCCGCCGGAGCCGAACGCCCACAGGGCCTGCTGGAGCTGTTCGGAGTGGCCCTGCACGCCCTTGTGGCTGAGGAGGTACTCGTTCATCGGGTCGAGCCAGGCCTGGACGCGCTGGTGCACGTGGGGTTCGACGCTGGCCACGCCGAAGGCGCCGACCGCGGACATCAGCAGACCGAAGACGATCCAGCTGGTCCGCTCGGTGGCGACGTACAGCATGATGACGAACATTCCGAAGAACAGCAGCGAGGTGCCGAGGTCGGTCTCGAAGACCAGGATGAGGATCGAGATGACCCAGACGACCAGGATGGGTCCGAGGTCGCGGCCGCGGGGCAGGTACAGGCCCATGAAGCGGCGGCTGGCCAGTGCGAGCGCGTCCCGCTTGACCATCAGGTAGCCGGCGAAGAAGACCGCGAGGACGATCTTGGCGAACTCGCCGGGCTGGATGGAGAAGCCGCCGACGTGGATCCAGATCTTGGCGCCGTACACGGGCAGGCCGAGGCCGGGGACCAGCGGCAGCAGCAGCAGGACCAGCGCGCCGACCATGGAGATGTACGTGTAGCGCTGCAGGACGCGGTGGTCCTTGAGGAAGATCAGCACGACGGCGAACAGGGCGATGCCCATCGCCGTGTACAGCAGCTGGGTGGGCGCCTTGTCACCGGCCTGCTTGATGTACTGGAGCAGTTTCGACTGGTCCAGGCGCCAGATGACGACCAGGCCGAGGCCGTTGAGCAGGGTGGCCAGCGGGAGCAGCAGCGGGTCGGCGTAGGGGGCGAACTTGCGGACGACGAGGTGGGCGACGCCCGCCATCAGGCCCAGGCCCAGGCCGTAGCTCAGCAGGCCCGCGGGCACCTGGTTGTTGATGGCCAGGCCCACGTTGGCGTAGGCGAACACCGGGATGGCGACCGCGAAGACCAGCAGTGCCAGTTCGGTGTTGCGGCGGCTCGGTGCTCCGATGGCGCCGATCGTGGACGTGTGGTGCGTGGGCGAGTTGGTAGTACTGCTCATCGTGTGACAGGGCCTCTCACGGCTTGCCTACTGCTTACCGCACAGCGAGACGACCTTCTGCTCTTCCTCCGAGAGAGTGGGGCCGGGGCTGGATGTGGACGCGGTCGCGGTCGCGGACGTGGACGGAGACTTGGACGACGGTGACGGTGCCTTGGACGTCGACGGGCCGGGGTCCGACGGGTTCGATGTGGTCTTGGACGTGAAGGCGGCGGGGGTGGTTCCCGTGGTGGGGCCGCCGCGGTCCTTGCCCGTCTTGTCCTTGTCCGACTTGTCCTGTCCGGGTTTGGCGCCGTTCTTGGCCTCGGCGGCGCGGCGTTCGGACTCCTTGCGGCACGCGGAGGCCTGCACGGACAGCTCGTCGACCTTCTTCTGCGCCTCTTGCAGACCGCCCTCGGAGATCGTCGCCTTGACCTGCTTCTGCTGGTAGGGCGGCAGGTACTTGAGTTCGATCTCGGGGTGGTCCTTCTCCACCTCGGACAGCTTCACCCAGGCCAGGTCCTGGCTGATGCCGCGGTAGAGCGCGACGTGCTCGTCGTTGGTGCCGACGTAGTACTGGGTCTGGGTCCAGCGGTAGCCGCCGTACAGGCCGCCGCCGATGACGGCGAGCGCGAGGACGCTGTACAGGGACACCTTCAGCCACCCGCGGCGCCGGCGGGGCTTGACGAAGTCGTCGTCGCCGTAGCCCAGGCCGTCGGTGGAGACGAAGCCGGTGGTGTCGCCGGATCCGGGCGGGCCGAACTCGCCGCCTCCGCCGCCCTGTCCGGGGACCTGGCGGCCGAGGCCGGAGGCGCGGCCGGCCGGGGTCTGCATGATGCCGTTGTCGTGCAGGTGGTGCTGGTTCTCGGCGACCGCGCCGACCACGACGGGGGTGTCGGAGAGCTGGGCGGCGAGGGTGTCGCCGGTGTCCAGGTCGAGGACGTCGGCGACGATGACGGTGATGTTGTCGGGTCCGCCGCCGCGCAGCGCGAGCTGGATCAGCTCCTGCACGGTCTCCTGCGGCCCCTGGTAGCTGGCGAGGGTCTCCTCCATCGTCTGGTGGGAGACGACGCCGGACAGGCCGTCGGAGCAGATCAGGTAGCGGTCGCCGGCGCGGACCTCGCGGACGGACAGGTCGGGTTCGACGTGCTCGCCGCTGCCGAGGGCGCGCATCAGGAGGGCGCGCTGCGGGTGGGTGCTGGCCTCCTCCTCGGTGATGCGTCCCTCGTCGACCAGGCGCTGCACCCAGGTGTGGTCCTGGGTGATCTGCGTGAGGACGCCGTCGCGCAGCAGGTAGGCGCGGGAGTCGCCGACGTGTACGAGTCCGAGGCGCTGGCCGGTCCACAGCAGGGCGGTGAGCGTGGTGCCCATGCCTTCGAGCTGGGGGTCCTCCTCGACCATGGCGCGCAGCTGGTCGTTGGCGCGCTGCACGGCCGTGCCGAGCGAGGTGAGGATGTCGGAGCCGGGGACGTCGTCGTCGAGGGGGACGATGGTGGAGATCACCTCGGAGGAGGCGACCTCGCCGGCGGCTTGGCCGCCCATGCCGTCGGCGATCGCGAGGAGCCGGGGGCCGGCGTAACCGGAGTCCTCGTTGCCCTCGCGGATCATGCCCTTGTGCGATCCGGCGGCGAAGCGCAGTGACAGACTCATGCGCACCTCGCCCGTCGGCTCGGGGTACAGCCGGTCGTGTCGAGCCACACTGCCCACCCTCCGGTCGGGAGCGCGCCGCGGCCCTGGGGGCCGGCCGCCGCCGCGTGCTCGCTCCGCTCGCGCTCATTCATGACGTAGCACTACTTCCGCAGCTCGATGACGGTCTTGCCGATGCGGATCGGCGCGCCCAGCGGGATCGGTGTGGGGGTCGTCAGCCGGGACCGGTCCAGGTAGGTGCCGTTGGTGGATCCGAGGTCCTCGACGATCCACTGGCCGTTCTGGTCCGGGTAGATCCTGGCATGGCGGCTGGAGGCGTAGTCGTCGTCCAGCACGATCGTGGAGTCGTGCGCGCGGCCCAGGGTGATGGTCTGGCCCTGCAGCGCGACGGTGGTGCCGGTGAGGGTGCCTTCGGTCACCACCAGTTTGGCGGGGGCGTTGCGGCGTCGGCCGCCGCTCTGCTGGCCACGCTGCTGCGGCGGCGCGGCGGCGGCGGCCTGGCGCGCGGCCTGCCGGCCGGTCTGCTGGGGCCGGGCCGCCTCCCGGCGGGACCCCCGCTGGGTGACGCGCGTACCGAACAGGTCGCTGCGGATGACCTGCACGGCCACGATCACGAACAGCCACAGTACGGCCAGGAAACCCAGCCGCATGACCGTGAGGGTCAGCTCTGACATTGCCCCCGGTTCACCCTTCGGCTTGCCTATAGATAACGGTGGTGCTGCCCACGACGATCCGCGAGCCGTCGCGGAGCGTAGCGCGGGTGGTGTGCTGCCCGTCCACCACGATGCCGTTGGTGGAGCCGAGATCCGAGATCGTCGAGGGCGTTCCGGTCCGGATCTCACAGTGCCGGCGCGAGACGCCGGGGTCGTCGATCCGCACGTCGGCGTCGGTGCTGCGGCCCAGCACCAGCGTCGGGCGGGAGATCTGGTGGCGGGTGCCGTTGATCTCGATCCAGTAGCGGGTCCGGCCGCCGGCCGCGGGGGCCTGCGGGGGCCGGGCGGCGGCGGGCTGCGGGTAGCCGTACCCGCCGGGCGGCGGGGCCGCGGGCATGGGGGGCGCTCCCGCGGGGGGCGCTGCGGGCGGGTAGCCGTAGCCGCCCTGGGGGCCGGGGCGGCCGGGTGCGGCGGCCGGGCCGGGCGGGGGTGCCTGCGGCGGCCCCTGGGGCGCCTGCTGGCTGCTGGAGGAGGCGAGCGTACGGCTGCGCACCCGGTACAGGCCGGTGTCCAGGTCGTCCGCCTTCTCCAGGTGGACCTTGATCGGTCCCATGAAGGTGTAGCGCTGCTGCTTGGCGTAGTCGCGCACCATGCCGGCCAGCTCGTCGCCGAGCTGTCCGGAGTAGGGGCTGAGCCGTTCGTAGTCGGGCGCGCTCAGCTCCACGATGAAGTCGTTGGGTACGACCGTGCGGTCGCGGTTCCAGATCGTCGCGTTGTTGTCGCACTCGCGCTGGAGCGCGCCCGCGATCTCCACGGGCTGGACCTCGGACTTGAAGACCTTGGCGAAGGTGCCGTTGACCAAGCCTTCGAGGCGCTGCTCGAACTTCTTCAGGACTCCCATGGGGCACCTCCTCCGTCGTGGCCGTCGCTTCGGGTCTTGCCGGTGTTGCCGTTGTCGCGGGTCTTGCCGTCGTGCTGATGCGTTCTGCTTGCCTGGTACTGCTTACTGATCGTATCCACGCGCCGGTAAATCGGCTGGTTCCCCCTGTCGGCCCCGTCGACGGGTCGTCGACGCCTCTTCCTCGGCTCGTACCGCTGGGTGGCCCCCTCCGAGTGCTCCTCCGAGTGTTCCTCCGCGGTCCGCGTACTGCTGACTTCTGCCCAGGATCGTAGAGGCGGCCACGGACCAGTGTCCCGCACCCGGCGGCGGACCCGCCCCGGCTCCTGGGGAGACGGGCCGGACCGGTACGAGGTTGATACGTGAACAGGCACGGGTTGATACGGAAGGCGACGGGGACGGAGGGCGGGCTGGCCGGGGCAGGGGCTGTCTCTTATACACATCTGACGCTGCCGACGACTCCTTACGTGGAGATCTCGGG
>NZ_JOIY01000067.1 GCF_000720185.1 Streptomyces sp. NRRL S-340
CAGCCTCCGCCCCCGCCCCCCGCACCGGCCGCGCAGCCCGCCCACCACACGGCGGTGCGGAGCGTCCACGGCACCGGCTCCGCCCCGCCCCCGTACACCCCGCCCGCCGCCGGGGCCACGCCGCCTGTGCCCCCGGAGGCCCCGCCGGAGTACGAGGCGGTCCCGCCGGGCGCGTTCGACCCGAGGGAGCTGACCGACTTCCAGCTCGACGAGCTGGTGCACCGGATCATCGGCCGGATCACCCGGCTCATCCGTACCGAACTCCGACTGGACCGTGAGCGGATCGGCAAGCTCCGCGACCCGCGCCACTGACCGCCGGCGCACCCCGGAGACGCCCGGAGCCCACCGGAGACCCACCGGACACCACCGACCAGAACGACGACGGAAACGAAAGAAGGGCCCACCCTCGATGTCCCGCCAGGACCCGGGTTCCACCATCTGGTTCACCCTCAGCATCGACGGCGAGAGCCTCGGCTACTTCAACGGCTGCGAGGGGCTGTCGTCCCAGGTGGAGGTCGAGCACCGCCAGGAGGGCGGCAACAACGGCTTCGTCTGGCAGTTGCCGACCCGTGTCACGTTCTCCACGATCCGGCTGACCCGTCCGCTCACCCCGGACACCACCAAGGTCGCCAAGTGGATCTCGTCCGTGCAGACGGGCGTCAAACGGCCCACCGCGCAGATCGCCGCACTGCGCGCGGACGGCTCCGAGGTGGCCCGCTGGGGGCTGATCGACGTGCTCCCGGTGAGCTGGACCGGTCCCACCCTCGACCCGGCGAGTCCCGCCGTGGCGACCGAGGTGCTGGAGATCGCCCACCACGGGTTCACGGACTGAGCTGACGGAACGGACTGAGGGGAACGGCAGACATGGCCAAGGGCAGCAGGGGCGGCGCGGGCAAGAGCCTGGTGCGGGCCACGCTCGCGATCCACCAGCCGCCGAAGGGCAAGAGCAGGACGCCCGGCGGGCTCATCAAGACGTTCGCTTTCGACTTCAACCCGGCGCAGCTGTCGCTGACCCGCCGCGCCAACTGGAAGGTCACCCCGTCCCAGATCGAACGCAAGGGCCCGCTCCCGGAGTTCCTGGGCACCCAGTCGCGGGAGATGAACGTCGAGATCTTCCTGGACACGTCCGACGAGCCGACCAGCAACACCGTGCTGAAGAAGGTCGAGTCGCTGCTCTCCTGCTGCGAGGTGACGGCGCAGAGCGTCGCCGCCAAGCAGCCCTCGCCGCCGTGGGTGGTCTTCCAGTGGGGGTCGTTCTCGACGGCCCGGTTCACGGCGTACGTCAGCTCGGTGGAGGCGAGTTACACGCTGTTCGGGACGACCGGCGTGCCGATCCGCGCCACCTGCCGGCTCCAGCTGCACGAGATCCCGAGCCGCACCAAGGGGCAGAACCCGACGTCGGGCGCGCTGACCGCGCAGCGCGTGCACCGGGTCGTGGCCGGTGACTCGCTGCAGTCGCTGGCCTGGCGGGAGTACGGCAACGCGTCCGCCTGGCGGTCCATCGCCGAGGCCAACGGCATCGACGACCCGTCCGTGCTGCCGACCGGTGTCGAGCTGGTGCTGCCGGCCGCCGAGGAGGTGCGTGGCTGATGGTGCAGTCCGCGTTCTCCAATGTCATCGACGTCAAGGTCGGGGGCGCCAAACTGCCCCCGGAGTACGCCGCGGACCTCGTGGACAGCTATGTCGACCAGGGCGTCGGCGTCCCGGCGGCGTTCCGGCTCACCTTCCGCGACCCCTACCGGCTGCTGCTGGGCAAGCTCAACATCACCTTCGGCACCAAGGTGGTCCTCGCGCCGGTCGCCGACGGCGAGGGGGCCGGTGACCCGCTGCTGACCGGCGAGGTCACGGGCCTGGAGGCCGACTACGACGGCACCGGCAGCTTCACCGTCGTGCGCGGCTACGACCTCGGGCACCGTCTGCTGCGCCAGCGCCGGGTGGCGGCGTACCGCAACCAGAGCGCGTCCGACATCGCCCGCAAGCTGGCCGCCCAGGACGGGGTGCCGATCGGGCGGATCGAGTCGACGCGGACGGTGTACGAGTTCATCAGCCAGTCCAACGTCACCGACTGGGACTTCCTCGCGCGGCTCGCCGACGAGAACGAGATGGTCATGTCGGTGGACGCGGACGGCAAGTTCCAGTTCGTGAAGCCGAAGTCGGCCTCCGGCGCGCCCTCCCCGAGCACCGACGGGGAGAAGAGCCCGTTCGTGCTCCAGGCCGGGCACGACATCCTGCGGCTGCGGGCCGCGGTGACCGCCGCCGACCAGGTGGGCAAGGTCGAGTCGCGCGGCTGGGACGTGACGACGAAGAAGAAGCTCACGGCGACCGCGCCCGCCACCGACAACCCGGGCATCACCATCGGCACCACGCCGGGCGCCGCCGCCGCCAAGTTCACGACGGCCAAACTGGTCGAGACGGGCACGCCCTACGACAAGCAGAACGAGGTGAAGTTCGCGGCCGACGCCCTCGCCGACGACGTGACGGGCTCGTTCGGCGAGCTGGAGGTCGTCGCGCGCGGAAACCCCCTGCTGCGCCCGGGGGTTCCGGTGGCGCTGGCGGACGTGGGCGTGCCCTTCGAGGGCAAGTACACGGTCACCTCGGTGCGGCACGTGTTCGGCGACGGCAAGCACTACGAGGTGTGGGTGACGGTCAGCGGACGGCAGTGGCGTTCGCTGTACGGGCTGGCCTCGGGCGGCTCCGACACCGCGCCGCGGCTGCCGAGCGTGGCCAACGCGCTGGTGACGGACGTGAACGACCCGCTGAAGCAGGGCCGGGTGCGGCTGCAGTTCCCGTGGCTGGACGACCGTTACGTCAGCGACTGGACGCGGACCGTGCAGATGGGCGGCCTGGACGGCGGCGGGATCTTCCCGATGGACGTCAACGACGAGGTGCTGGTCGCCTTCGACCGGGGTGCCCTGGACCATCCGTTCGTCATCGGCGGGCTCTACAACGGCCGGGACAAGCCGACGACCGTCAGCGACGTGCCGCTGCACGACACGGTGCGCAAGAAGGCGAGCCGGCACACCGTCTCCGACCGGGACGGCAACCGCATGGACCTGCTCAGCCAGAAGACGGGCGGCCGCAAACAGGGCGTCCGGCTGGTCTCCGGGGACAAGCGGCTCACCATCAACCTGGACCGGACGAACACCGAGATCATCGTGGACAGCAAGGGCTCGGTGACGATCAAGGGCAGCCGGTCGGTGTCGGTGGAGGCGGGCACCGACCTGTCGCTGAGCGCCGGACGCAGCCTCACCCTCAAGAGCGGCGGCCCGCTCAGCATCCAGAGCGCCAGCATGGTCAACGTGCGGGCCGCGGGCGAGATCGGGGTCACGGCCGGGGGTGCGCTGAACCTGTCGGGAGGCGGTGTCGCCAACCTCACCGGCGGGGGCACCGTGCAGATCTCCTCGCTGGTCAACACGACGATCAAGGCGCCGACCACCCTGGTCGCGTCCCCGGTCTTCGGCGTCACCACCATCCCCGTGCCGATGGTGATCCCGTGAGCCGTCCCTGTCACCGCGGCCGCCCCGGCGGCGGCCGCCGCCGTCGCCGATTCTGTGGAAAGCGGGTGCCGTCCTGATGGCCGAGCAGTTCGTGGGGTCCGGCTGGTCGTTCCCGTTGCGCATCGGGCCGACCGGCGGGATCGCGCTGGTCAGCGGCGAGCGCGAGGTCGAGGAGGCGATCCGCCTGGTGCTGTCGACGGCGCCGGGCGAGCGGCCCATGCGGCCCGACTTCGGCTGCGCCATCCACGACCTGGTGTTCGCCCCGGTCAACGAGCAGACCGCGGGCCGCATCCAGCACGAGGTGTACGCCAGCCTGGACCGCTGGGAGCCGCGCATCGAGGTCGACGACGTCGAGGTGTCGGCGGGCGGCGACCAGAGCGTCCTCTACATCGACGTGCGCTACTCGATCCGCGGCACCAACAACCCGCGCAGCCTCGTCTTCCCGTTCTACGTCATTCCGTCCCACGACGAGCCGGACGGCACCGCCCCGGCTCCGGAAAGCGATCGCTGATGGCACTGCCCTCCCCCAATCTCGACGACCGCCGCTTCCAGCAGTTCGTCGACGACGCCAAGCGCTACATCCAGCAGCGTGCTCCGGAGTGGACCGACCACAACGTCTCCGACCCGGGCGTCACCCTGGTCGAGACGGTCGCCCACATGGCCGACCAGATCGTCTACCGGCTCAACCGGGTGCCGGAGAAGAACCACCTGGCCTTCCTCGACCTGGTCGGGATCACCCTGTTCCCGCCGTCGGCCGCCCGCACGGACGTCACGTTCTGGCTGTCGGCGCCGCAGGAGGAGCCGGTGGCGGTGCCCGTGGGCACCGAGGTGGCGACCGTGCGCACCGAGAGCGAGGAGGCGGTGGTCTTCGCCACCGAGCGCGAACTGACCGTCGTGCCCTGCGAGTTGCGCAACCTCCTGGTGCAGCACCGGGGCGAGGCGGCGGTGGACCGCACCCACGACCTCGCCGAGGAGGACAAGGACCTGCTGTGCTTCGCCGAGTCCCCCGACCCCGGTGACTGCATGCTGCTCGGCCTGTCCGCGGCGGTGCCGCACTGCGCGGTCTCCCTGGACCTGGACAGCCGGGTCGACGGTGTCGGCGTGGACCCGCGCCAGCCGCCGCTGGTGTGGGAGGCGTGGACGGCGGACGGCTGGCAGCCCTGCGAGGTCGACCGGGACGGCACCGGTGGTCTCAACCGTCCCGGCGAGGTGGTCCTGCACGTGCCCGGCGGGCACGTGCTGTCCCGCAACGCCGGCCAGGAGGCGGGCTGGCTGCGCTGCCGGGTCACCGAACCCCACCCCGGCCAGCCCTTCTACACCACCTCCCCCACCATCCGGGCCGCCGGGGCGTTCACGATCGGCGGCACCACCGCCACCGTGCACGCGGAGACGGTGTACGACGAGGCGCTCGGCGAGTCCACCGGGCTGCCGGGCCAGCGGCTGCGCCTGACGCACGCGCCGGTGGTCGGGGACGACCCGCCGGTGCTGCTGCAGACCGCCGAGCACGACGGCTGGGTGGACTGGCAGGTCGTCCCGAACTTCGCGGCCTCCGGCCCGGACGACCGGCACATCACCCTGGACGCCACGACCGGCGAGATCTCCTTCGGCCCGGCGGTGCGCGAACCCGACGGCTCGCTGCGCCAGTACGGGACGGTGGCGCCCAAGGGCTCGCCCATCCGGGCCCGCCGCTACCGCACCGGCGGCGGCCGGGCGGGCAACGTCGCGCGCGGCGCCGTGCAGATCCTGCGCACCTCCATCCCGTACGTCTCCGAGGTCGTCAACCGCGAGGCCGCGCGCGGCGGGGTGGACGGGGAGACCGTCGAGGAGGCGAAGGTCCGGGCGCCGATCACGCTGCGCGCCCAGGAGCGTGCGGTGACCCTGCGGGACTACGAGGAGCTGGCCCGGCGGGCCGCCCCGGAGACCGCGCGGATCACCTGTCTGGAGGGCGAGGAGGGCGAGCACGGCGCTTACGCGGTACGGGTCCTCGTGGTGCCGCAGGCGGTGCCGGACCCGGGCGGCCGGCTCCGCTTCGAGCAACTGGTGCCGGGTGACGCCCTGCTGGACCGGATCACCCGCCACCTGGACGAACGGCGCCTGATCGGGACCCGGCTGGCGGTCGGCCCGCCGTACTACCAGGGTGTGACGGTGGTGGCCACGGTGCACGCGTTCCGGGGCGTCGACACCGACCGGGTGCGGCGGGACGCGCACGACGCGCTGTACCGGCACCTCGACCCGCTGACCGGCGGGGCCGCGGGCACGGGCTGGCCGTTCGGCCGTCCGGTGCAGTCCGGTGAGGTCTTCGCGGTGCTCCAGCGCGTGCCGGGCGTCGAGCTGGTCGACCAGGTGGTCCTGCACCCGGCCGACCCGCTGACCGGCAAGCGTGGCGAGGCGACCGACCGCATCGACCTGTCCGCGCCGTCCCTCGTCTTCTCCTTCGACCACCGGGTGCGGGTCATCGGGGACGGTGCCTGATGCGCGGCTCCATCGACGGCCTGGGCTCGTCCGCTCCGATCGGCATGATGCTGCCCGCGGTGTTCGCCGACGACGATCTCGCGCAGCGGTTCGTCGCCGGACTGGACGAGGTCATCGCGCCGATCCTGAACGTCCTCGACTGCATGGACACGTACTTCCGGCCGTCGCTGGCCCCGCTGGACTTCGCCCAGTGGCTGGGCGGCTGGGTCGGCGCGGAGACCGACGGCAGTGAACCCGAGCCGCTGCTGCGGGCCGCGGTGGCCGCCGCCGCGTACCTGCACCGGGTCCGCGGCACCCGGCGCGGGCTGGCCGAGGCCGTACGCCTCGCCTTCGGGGTCGAGCCGGAGATCAGCGAGAGCGGTGGCGCCACCTGGAGCGCCCGCCCGCTGGGTCCGGTGCCCGGCGAGGCGCGCCCCCGCCTGCACGTGCACCTGCGGCTGCCCGACCCGACCCCCGCGGACCGCTACCGCCTGGACTCCCTGGTCGCGGCCGCCCGCCCCGCCCACATGCCGTACACGGTGCAGGTGACCGCGGCCCGGCCCGCCGTCCCCGCCGAACCCGCCGAAAGGACCCCCGAGAGATGACGACCCCCCAGAACTGCGCCGACTGCGGCACCCGCGCGGAACCGGGCCAGTCGTTCTGTGACGCCTGCGGGGCGGTACTGAGCTGGACGGACCCGGCGGCGTCCCGTACCCCGTCCGCCGCGTCCCGGGTGCCGGAGCCGAGCGGGGCCGCCGCGTCCGGCGGCTCCGCCGGGGCCGCCGCGTCCGCCGGCTCGTCCGCGGCCGCCGACGCCCCGGCGGGGCGCGGTGACGCGCCGGACCCGGCCCCGGCTCCGCAGGGCGCCGGGCACGGACCGGGTGACGGCGGCGGCTCCGACGCCCGCGGGCAGGCGTCCGCGGGGTCCGCGTCCGCGGGGTCCGCGTCCGCCGCGGGGGCGCCTTCGGGAGCCGTTGCCGGCGGGACCGCGTCCGCCGGCACGGCCACGCCTCCCGGCGCCCCCGCCGCCACGGCCGCCTCTCCGGAGGCCGCCCGGGGCACCGCGCCGGAGTGGCCCGCCTCCCCCCGGCCGGACGGCGCCGGTCACGATCCTGCGGGACCGGCCTCCCGGCCCGGCGGGGAGCCGGCCGGCGACGCCTGGCACGACCCGCACCGGTCCCGCGAAAACGACACCCTCCCGAACGCGACCCCGGGGGTCCACTACTTCTCGGACCCCGCCGACGCACCCGCCGCCCCCGGTTCCGCCGATCCGGCCCCCGAGCCCGCCTCCTGGCCCACGCCCCCCGCAGGCACGCCGGCGGCCGCGCCGGGCGCCCCGCTTCCCGGCTCCCCGGAGGACGCGGCGGACCGGGCGCGGCGCCTGCTGATCCCGGTCGCCGACCCGGACGCCCAGCCCGCGGCCGCCCCCTCCGTCGCGCCGGTGCTGCCCGGCCGCCCCGCCCCCCAGCGCCCCCAGTCCGTACGGGCCCCCGGCGAGGAACTCGGCGCGGACGGCGGTCTGCCCTGCCCCTGGTGCGGCACCCGGAACCGGCCGGAGCGGCACTACTGCGCGCGCTGCGCGATGCCCATGGCCGGTGACCGGCACGCACCGGTCCGGCTGCCCTGGTGGCGGCGGCTGCTGCGCGGCGGCAACCGCGAGGCGCCGTGGGCCGGTGACCGCCCCCGGCTGCGCCGCGCCTTCGACCGTGTACTGACCTGGCTGGGCGCGGCGATCGTACTGACCCTGCTGATCGTGCTGGCCGTGAAGATCCCCGACGGTGTGCAGGCGACCCGCGACCACTTCGCCAAGCGGGCCCCGGTCGCGCCCGACCGGGTCAGCGCCTCCCGCTCGTACCCGGGGCACAAGCCGGACCTGGCGTTCGACAAGATCAACAACACCTGGTGGGGCCCGGGCGTGTCCGAGAGCGGCCAGGGCCAGTGGATCGAGGCGCGCTTCGACCAGCCCACGCGGCTGCTGAACCTGATCATCACGCCGGGCGTGTCCATCCGTGCCGACCAGCTCTCCAAGTCGGCGCTCCCGCACCGCGTCGAGGCCCGGATCACCCTGGCCGACGGCAAGACCACGACCCGTGAACTCGTCCTCGACCAGGGGGCGGGGCCCCAGACCCGCGCCTTCCGCGTCGGCAAGGCCACGGCGGTCCGCTTCACCATCGAGTCGGCCTACCAGCCCTCGGCGACGAAGCAGGTCTCCATCGCCGAGATCGAGTTCTTCGGCCCCTCCAACTCGAGCGGGAGCTGAACGGGTCGGGGAGCCGGGCACGGCGGGAGCCGGGCGCGGCGGGAGCTGCTGGGGAGGGGGGAGCTGAGCACGGGGCCCGGGAGGGCCCCTACAGCCCCACGATCTTGTTCCAGCGCCTGGCGAACTCCACCCGTTCGGTGGAGGTGATGTCCCGGGCGACGGCCAGGCGGCGGCGCATGGCGGCGTCCGGGAAGATCAGCGGGTTCTCGGCCAGCGCGGCCGTCTCCTCGTCGCCGGAGGCGGCCAGCACCTCCTTCGCCGCCGGGACCGGGCAGACGTAGTTCACCCAGGAGGCCAGTGCGGCGGCGGCCTCGGGTTCGTAGTAGTAGTCGATCAGGCGCTCGGCGCTCGCCTTGTGGGCGGCCCGGTCGGGGATCATCAGGGAGTCCGACCACAGCTCGGCGCCCTCCTCGGGCACGACGAAGCGGATGCCGGGGTTGTCCGCCTGGAGCTGGATCACGTCGCCCGAGTAGGCCTGGCAGGCCAGGACGTCGCCGCTGACCAGGTCCTTGGTGTAGTCGTTGCCGGTGAAGCGGCGGATCTGGCCGCGGGCGACCTGCCGCTCCACCTGGTCGCAGACGCGGTGGAAGTCGTCCGCCGTCCACTTCCTGATGTCGACGCCTTCGCCCTGCATCAGCAGGGCGAAGGACTCGTCCAGGCCGGACAGCAGCGTCACCCTGCCCTTGAGGTCGCTCGCCCACAGGTCGGCGACGCGGTGGATGTCGCGGCCGAGGCGGCGGCGGTCGTAGGCGATGCCGGTGATGCCCGACTGGTAGGGCACGGTGAACCTGCGCCCGGGATCGAAGGCGGGCGAGCGCAGCAGCGGGTCGAGGTGGCGGGCGACGTTCGGCTGCCGGGCGCGGTCCATCTCCTGCACCCAGCCCAGGCGCACGAAACGGGCGCACATCCAGTCACTGATGACCATGAGGTCCCGGCCCGGTTCCTGATGGTTCATCAGGGACGGGCTGATCTTGCCGAAGAACTCGTCGTTGTCGTTGATCTCCTCGGAGTACGCCACGGAGATCCCGGTGCGTTTCTCGAAGGCCTCCAGCGTGGGCCGCCGGTTCGGGTTCTTGTCGTCGGTGTCGATGTAGAGCGGCCAGTTCGACCAGGCCAGCCGCTTGTCGCCGGCCGAGAGGTCCCGGACGGAGCGGTCGCCCGCAGCGACGTACGCGGCGGGCACCCCGCATCCGGCGAGCGCGCCGAGCGCGGCGGTGGAGCCGAGCGCGCGCAGCAGGGAACGGCGGGAGGCGGCGGGAGGGATGCGCGGCGGGGTGCGGGGCGTCAGCGGAGTCCGGGGCATCCCCGCAGCATGCCGCCCGCGCCCGCCCCGGACAATCGACGCTCCGTCGAGCGCGGCGGGGCTGCCCGGACACCTTGTCGATCCCGGCCCGCCGCGACGGCCCACCGCCCCTTGCCCGCAAGGCCGTTGGACACCGGCGACGCGTGGCGCGCGGCGCGCGGCGCGCGTTCGCGGGAAGAACGCCGGACGGCCCGCGGGGAGCACCGCACGGCCGCGGGCAGAGCACCGCACGCCCGCGGGAAGACGCCGGGCGTCCGCGGACGTGCCGCGGCCCCGGACGGTCCGTCCACCGTCCGGGGCCGCGGTTCCTGCCGGGGCGTGCGCCGGTCAGCCGTCCAGCGAGGTCATGACGTGCTTGATGCGCGTGTAGTCCTCGAAGCCGTACGCCGACAGGTCCTTGCCGTAGCCGGACTTCTTGAAGCCGCCGTGCGGCATCTCGGCGACCAGCGGGATGTGGGTGTTGATCCACACGCAGCCGAAGTCGAGCTTCTTGGACATCCGCATGGCGCGGGAGTGGTCCTTGGTCCACACCGAGGAGGCCAGCGCGTACTCGACGCCGTTGGCCCACTCGACGGCCTGGTCCTCGTCGGTGAAGGACTGGACGGTGATGACCGGGCCGAAGACCTCCTTCTGGATGATCTCGTCGTCCTGCTTGAGGCCGGAGACGACGGTCGCGGCGTAGAAGAAGCCCTTGTCGCCGACCCGGTGGCCGCCGGCCTCGACCTTGGCGTGGGCGGGCAGCCGCTCGATGAAGCCGGCGACCTGCTTGAGCTGGTTGGGGTTGTTCAGCGGCCCGTACGCCACGTCCTCGTCGTCGGGCTGCCCGGTCTTGGTGTCCTCGGCGGCCTTGGCGAGCGCGGAGACGAACGCGTCGTGGATCGACTCGTGGACCAGCACGCGGGTGGCGGCCGTGCAGTCCTGGCCGGCGTTGAAGAAGCCGGCCTCGGAGATGCCCTGGACGGCCTGGTCGATGTCGGTGTCCTCGAAGACGACGACCGGGGCCTTGCCGCCCAGCTCCAGGTGGACCCGCTTGAGGTCCTTGGAGGCGGACTCGGCGACCGACATGCCGGCGCGGACGGAGCCGGTGATGGAGGCCATGGCGGGGGTCTCGTGCTCGACCATGAGGCGGCCGGTGTCGCGGTCGCCGCAGATGACGTTGAAGACGCCCTTGGGCAGGACCGAGCCGATGATGTCGGCGATCAGGACGGTGGAGGCCGGGGTGGTGTCCGACGGCTTGAGGACGACCGTGTTGCCGGCCGCGAGCGCGGGGGCGAACTTCCACACGGCCATCATCATCGGGTAGTTCCACGGCGCGACCTGGGCGCAGACGCCGATCGGCTCGCGGCGGACGATCGAGGTCAGACCCTCCATGTACTCGCCGGCCGAGCGTCCCTCCAGCATCCGGGCCGCACCCGCGAAGAAGCGGATCTGGTCGACCATGGGCGGGATCTCCTCGGAGCGGGTCAGCCCGATGGGCTTGCCCGTGTTCTCCACCTCCGCCGCGATCAGTTCCTCGGCGCGCTCCTCGAAGGCGTCCGCGATCTTCAGCAGGGCCTTCTGCCGCTCGGCCGGGGTGGTGTCGCGCCAGGCGGGGAAGGCCGCGGCGGCCGCGGCCATGGCGGCGTCGACGTCCGCCTGACCGGACAGCGGCGCGGTCGCGTACGCCTCGCCGGTCGCGGGGTTGACCACCTCGGTGGTCCGTCCGTCGGCGGCGTCCCGGAACTCACCGTCGATGTAGTTGCGCAGACGACGCAGCTCGGTGCTCACTGCCGGCCCTCCTGGTGGGGTTCAAGGTGTCCAATCACTGAGACACCCACCCTAGTCGCCCGGCCGACGTTTTCAACACCCCCGCCGCCACCACTTCTGCGAAATCCGCAAGACTCGACCCTGCAAACAACGAATTTCATCGGTTCGGGGTTGCGGAACTGTCGAGACGTCGTGCACAGTGAGGACGTGGCCAGTCGAAGCGCAGACCAGAAGGACTCGCCCCGCGAGTCCCGCAACGGGAACGGCACCCCCCAGCTCGACGCCGTCTCCCTCGCGATCATCCAGCAGCTCCAGGAGGACGGCCGCCGGCCCTACGCGGCGATCGGCAAGGCCGTGGGCCTCTCCGAGGCGGCCGTGCGCCAGCGCGTGCAGAAGCTGCTGGACCAGGGCGTCATGCAGATCGTCGCCGTCACGGACCCGCTCACCGTGGGCTTCCGCCGGCAGGCGATGGTCGGCGTGAACGTCGAGGGCGATGTCGAGGCCATCGCGGACGCGCTGACTGACATGTCGGAAGTCGAGTACGTGGTGATGACCGCGGGCTCGTTCGACATCCTCGCGGAGATCGTCTGCGAGGACGACGACCACCTGCTGGACGTCATCAACAAACGCATCCGGGCCCTGCCCGGCGTGCGCTCCACCGAGAGCTTCGTTTACCTGAAGCTCAAGAAGCAGACCTACATGTGGGGAACCCGATAACCGTGAGCAAGGACCTCAGCCGAACCGCGTACGACCACCTGTGGATGCACTTCACCCGCATGTCCTCGTACGAGAACGCCCCCGTGCCGACCATCGTGCGCGGCGAGGGCACCTACATCTACGACGACCAGGGCAAGCGCTACCTCGACGGCCTCGCGGGCCTGTTCGTGGTCCAGGCCGGCCACGGCCGCACCGAGCTGGCCGAGACCGCCTTCAAGCAGGCGCAGGAACTGGCCTTCTTCCCGGTCTGGTCGTACGCCCACCCCAAGGCCGTGGAGCTGGCCGAGCGGCTGGCCGACTACGCGCCGGGCGACCTGAACAAGGTCTTCTTCACCACCGGCGGCGGCGAGGCCGTCGAGACCGCCTGGAAGCTCGCCAAGCAGTACTTCAAGCTCACCGGCAAGCCGATGAAGCACAAGGTCATCTCGCGCGCGGTCGCCTACCACGGCACCCCGCAGGGCGCCCTGTCCATCACCGGCCTGCCGGGCCTGAAGGCCCCCTTCGAGCCGCTGGTCCCGGGCGCGCACAAGGTCCCGAACACCAACATCTACCGCGCCCCGATCTTCGGCGACGACCCCGAGGCCTTCGGCCGCTGGGCCGCCGACCAGATCGAGCAGCAGATCCTCTTCGAGGGCCCCGAGACGGTCGCCGCCGTCTTCCTGGAGCCGGTGCAGAACGCCGGCGGCTGCTTCCCGCCGCCGCCCGGGTACTTCCAGCGGGTGCGCGAGATCTGCGACCAGTACGACGTGCTGCTCGTCTCCGACGAGGTCATCTGCGCCTTCGGCCGCCTGGGCACCATGTTCGCCTGCGACAAGTTCGGCTACGTCCCGGACATGATCACCTGCGCCAAGGGCATGACCTCGGGCTACTCCCCGATCGGCGCCTGCATCATCTCCGACCGCCTGGCCGAGCCGTTCTACAAGGGCGACAACACCTTCCTGCACGGCTACACCTTCGGCGGCCACCCGGTCTCCGCCGCGGTCGGCCTGGCCAACCTCGACCTGTTCGAGCGCGAGGGCCTCAACCAGCACGTCCTGGACAACGAGGGCGCCTTCCTGTCCACGCTCCAGAAGCTGCACGACCTGCCGATCGTCGGTGACGTCCGCGGCAACGGCTTCTTCTACGGCATCGAGCTGGTCAAGGACAAGAACACCAAGGAGTCCTTCAACGACGAGGAGACCGAGCGCGTCCTGTACGGCTTCCTCTCCAAGGCGCTCTACGACAACGGCCTGTACTGCCGTGCCGACGACCGCGGCGACCCGGTCGTCCAGCTCGCCCCGCCGCTGATCTCGAACCAGGAGACGTTCGACGAGATCGAGCAGATCCTGCGCGCGGTGCTGACGGAGGCGTGGACCAAGCTGTGACCCCGCCGAGGTGAGCGAACCACGGCGCACACCTCCGATCAGATGATCATCACCGGCCCCGGAGCCGTCCGTTCGAGTGGGAAACGGCGGCCCGGGGCCGTGTGCTGTCCGGCCACCCGGCCCCGGCTGCCTAGCGTGACGTGACCGATCGGCTCCGCCTTCGTTCCCCCGTACGAGGGATTCGTACGGAGAACGGGCACGAGGGATCCCCGGACCCGCACGGCACCCCGCGCGGCATTCCTGATCCGAACCGAGGTGTACGCCATGGTGGCCCCGCCGGACAACGACGTGCTCTGGGCACGCGCCCTGCACTACACCCACAAGGACGGCTCGCCCGCCCTGAGCGGAGTCTCGCTCGGCGTCGGACAGGGCGAGATCCTCGCCGTCGCCGGACCGAGCGGCAGCGGCAAGACCACCCTGCTGCGCTGCCTGTCCGGCATGGTGCGGGTCCGCGAGGGCGAGGTCTGGTTCAACAGCGCCCCCGTGCACACGCTCGGCGCGCTCGCCCGCGAGCGGCTGCGCCGCGACCGGTTCGGCTGGATCGACCCCGCCCCCGTCCTCGTACCGGAACTGAACGCCTGGGAGAACACCGCCCTGCCGCTCATGCTGCGCGGCACCGGCCGGCGCCGGGCCAAGGTGGCCGCCCTGGAGTGGCTGGAGCGCCTGGACGTCGGCGAACTGGCCCGCAAGCGCCCGCACCAACTGCGCCAGGCCGAACGGCAGCGGGTCTGCATCGCCCGCGCGCTGGCCCCCGCGCCCACCGTGCTCTTCGCCGACGAGCCGACCGCGCCGCTGCACCGCGCCGACCGCGCCCACGTGCTGCGCACCCTCACCACCGCCGCCCGCTCGCACGGCATCACCGTCCTGCTGGCCACCCACGACGCGCAGACCGCGGCCCTCGCCGACCGCACGGTGGCCCTCCAGGACGGGCGGTGCGTGAAGACCGTGCAGCTGCCCCCGGCGGGTGACGCGACGGAAGGCCGGGCCGCGTGCTCGCTCTCCGTCTGACCCGCCTCGCCCACCCGGCCGTGCAGCTGCGCCGCCTGACGGTGGCCGCCGCCTCGGCGGGTACCGGCTTCCTGCTGCTGTGCAGCCTGGCCTACGGCCTCGGCCACCCGGACGACTCCGGCGCCGCGCTGCTGCGGCTGTCCTGGTGCGCGGTGCCGCTGGCCGCCACCGTGTACCTCGCGGTCGTCGTGGCCCGCACCGACCCGGCCACCCGGCCCCGCACGGCCCTGTCCGCGCTCGGCCTGGGACCCGGCCGCCTGATGGCCGTCTCGGCCGCCACGACCGCCCTGACCTGCACGGCCGGTACCCTCTTCGCGCTGCTGCTCTTCCTGCACCTGCGCGGCGGCCTCACCGGACTGCCGTTCGACGGCGCCGCCTCCGGGGCCCTCGCCTCGCGCGAGCGGCTGCCGGTGCCGGGGGCGCTGACGCTGCTCGCGATCGTCCCGGCCCTGGCCTCGGCCGCCGTGGCCTGGTCCCTGCGTCCGCGCGAGCCCCGCCCGGCCGCCCGCGCCGCCGCGCCCGCCCCGCAGGACGGGGACGCCCCCGGCGACGCCGGCACCGCCGAGGCGGGCACGGACGGCCCCGGCACCGGGGCCGTCCCGGACGACACCGACCCGCACCGCCCCCTCCCGCCCCGCCGGCCCCCCGCCGGCCTGCCCTGGGGGATCGCCGTGCTGGCCGTCGGCCTCACCGTCGAGGCCTACGCGGGTCCCTCCCCCGCCTCCCGCACGGCCCTGCCCGGCCACCTCGCCGCCGACTCCGCGCCCGTCCTGGCGGGCTGGCTGCTCACCGCCCTCGGCCTGGCCCTGGCCGGCCCCGGCCTCACCCACCTGTGCGGCCGCCTCCTCCAGGCGGTGCGCCCGGGCGCGGTACGCCTGCTGGCGGGGCGGGTGCTGATGGAGGAGGCGGGCCGGATCGGCCGCCCGCTGGGCGTCGTCTGCTCGGTGGCCTCCGGCGCCTACGCCGCGGTCGCGCTGTCCGGCGGCGCGGCACCGGATCCCGGCCCCCTCACCGCCCTGGGCGGTCTCCTGGTGGCCGGCTGCGCCGTGGCCGCGCTGCTCACCGCCGCGGTGGAGGCCCGGCAGTCCCGGTCCGCCACCGTCGCCGCCCTGCGCCGGCTCGGCGCCCCGGCCACCACGCTGCGGTCCGCCGCGGCCCTGCGCGCCGGCGCCCTGCTGGCCCTGTTCGTGCCGCTGACCCTGGTGATCGCCGGTCTCGCCGCGCTGCCGCTGGCGCGCTGAGACAGCCGTACGAAAAAAAGATCCCCGGCAGCGATGAGTTCCGCCTCCGGCCCCGGTCCACCCCACCGAACAGCACGCACGGCGGCACCGCAGAGGGAGAGAGACCCACCATGTCGAACAGCTACCAGCAGATGATCTTCGTGAACCTGGCGACCGAGGACGTGGCCGCGTCGAAGAAGTTCTTCACCGAGCTCGGCTACAGCATCAACCCGCAGTTCTCCACCGACGACTGCGCCTGCGTCGTCATCAGCGACACGATCATCGCGATGCTCCTGGGCAAGAAGCGCTACGCGGACTTCACCGAGAAGGAGATCGCGGACTCCACCCGCACCAGCGAGGTGCTGATCTGTCTGAGCGCCGAGAGCCGCGAGAAGGTCGACGAGCTGGTCGGCAAGGCGGTCGCCGCGGGCGGCACGGCGACCGGCCGGACCCAGGACCACGGCCACATGTACGGCCGCGCCTTCGACGACCTCGACGGCCACACCTGGGAGGTCATGTGGATGGACCCGGCGGCGGTGCAGGGCTGAGCCCAGGAGAGCCGCAGGACACGCGCCGCCGCCCCGGGCCCACTCCACCCGCACGGCCGCCCCGCCCGGCCGGCCGGGACGCACGGCGCCGCCGCCCGGCACAGCCGGTGCGCACGGCGGGCGTTGTCCCGCCACCCACGGCGCCGCCCTGCCGGTGGGGGGAACGGAACCGGCCGGCCGGTCCGCGCCCTTCGGGCGGCGGGCCGCCGCACGGCACGGGCGGTGTCTGCCGCGGCGCTGCCTAGCATGGGCGGGTGCATCCGATATCCGATCCGCCCTACGGCGGTTCCCCCGACCGTGAGATCGAGTCCCTCGCCGAGTTCGACGAAGTCGTCCTGGCGCACGGGTCCCTGGCCCGGTACCGCGTCCAGTCCGTCGACCTGACGGACCGTGGCGACGTCCTCGTCTCCGTCGACACGACCGGCGCCGTCTTCCTCGGCTGCGCCATGGCGCCCGACGCCGCCGCGAAGGTGCGCGCCGATGGGGCCCTGGTCTTCCCGCCCGTACCGCACCTGCCCTTCGACCCGTACCGGGGCTTCGTCTACACCCCCGGCGAACTGTTCGAGTCACTCGCGGAGTCGGGCTACGAGGCCACTCCCGACGCCCGCGCCTACGCCTGGTTCCAGCGGACGAGGGCCGACGGGGACATCCACGCCTCCATGCTGCGCGCGATCCACGACGACGCCGTCTCCGACGCGCTCGACGAACTCCTCGCCGGCGCGCGGGTGGTGGGCGTCATGGGCGGGCACGCGATGGAGCGCGGCACGCAGGAGTACGCGGGGGCGGCGCGCCTGGGACGCGCGCTGGCCCGCGACGGCTTCACGGTGGCCACCGGCGGCGGCCCCGGCGCGATGGAGGCGGCGAACCTCGGCGCCTACGCCGCGCCCTTCGACGACGCGATGCTGCACGAGGCGCTGCGCCTGCTCGGCAAGACTCCGTCGTTCAGGCCGTCGGTCACCGACTGGGCGCGCGCCGCCTTCGAGGTGCGCGACCGCTGGCCGGACGGCGGGGCGTCGGTCGGCATACCCACCTGGTTCTACGGACACGAGCCGCCCAGCCCGTTCGCGGCGCACATCGCCAAGTACTTCGCCAACGCCACCCGCGAGGACGGCCTGCTGGCCCGCTCCACCGCGGGAGTGGTCTTCCTGCCGGGTGCGGCGGGCACCGTCCAGGAGATCTTCGACAACGCCACCCCGAACTACTACGAATCGCGGGGCGAACCCGCCCCCATGGTGCTCGTGGACCGCGTGCACTGGACGGAGCGGCTGCCGGCGTGGCCGTTGCTGCGCTCGCTCGCGCGGGGCCGCCCGATGGAGCAGCGCATCGCCCTGGTGGACCGCATCGAGGAGGCTCCCGAGGCGCTGAGACGGCTCGGCGGCCGGTGAACGGGCGGTGCCGGCAGCCCCGGCACCGCTCCGCCCACGGCCGCCGGGAGCGGAGCGGTCTTCCACGGGCCGCGCCGCCGGGGCACCGCCGGGCGGGCCGCCGTCGCGGTCAGCCCAGCACCACGGTGTCGGCCGGGTCGAACACCACGCCCGTCTCGTCCCCGACCTCGGGGGCCGACCGCAAGGGGCAGGCCGCCTCCAGCCGGGGCGCGCCGGGCGGCTGGAGGCGGACGGTGACGTGGGTGCCCCTGAAGGTGCGGGCGACCACCGTGCAGCCCAGGCCCTCGCCGGCCGGGACGAGACGGACACCGGCGGGCCGTACGAGGACGTCACGGGCACCCTGCGGGGCGTCCGCGGGCACCGGCACCTTGCCCCACGGTGTGAGCGCCACCTCGCCCTCGACCTTCGCCTCCACGACGTTCTCGAAACCGAGGAAGCGTGCCACGAAGGCGTCGGCGGGGCGCTGCCACACCTGAAGCGGCGTGCCGGACTGGGCGATCCGGCCCTCCCGCATCACGACGACCCGGTCGGCCAGCGCGAACGCCTCGCCCTGGTCGTGGGTGACGGCGAGGACCGTGGTGCCCAACCGCCCGAACAGCTCGCGCAGTTCGACGACGAGGCGTTCGCGCAGGGAACGGTCGAGCTGGCCGAGCGGCTCGTCGAGCATGAGCAGCCGGGGCCGGGGCGCGAGGGCTCGGGCGAGCGCGACACGCTGCTGCTCGCCGCCGGACAGGGCGGCCACGGCGCGCGCTCCCGCGCCCGGGAGGCCGACGAGTTCGAGCAGTTCGGCCACCCGCTCGGCCCGTTCCCGCCGGCTCGCGCCGCGCATCCGCAGCCCGAAGCCGACGTTCCCGGCCACGTCCCGCTGCGGGAAGAGCTGGTGGTCCTGGAACATCAGGCCCACCTCACGGCGGTGCACCGCGACCCCCGCCTGGTCCCGCCCGTCGAGCAGCACCCGGCCCCGGTCCAGCGGCTGGAGCCCGGCCACCGTCCGCAGCAGCGTCGACTTGCCGCTGCCGCTGGGGCCGAGCACGCAGACGATCTCCTGTTCGGCGACCGCGAGGTCGACCGCGTCGAGCACGGGCCGCCCGGCGAAGCGGACGGTGGCGGCCTGCAGGCTCAGCAGCATCAGAACTCCCCCGTCCGGTCGGTGCCGCGCAGTCTCTCCAGTACCAGCAGCGCCACCGCGCACACCACCATGAGAATCGTCGACAGGGCCATCGCCTGGCCGTAGTTGAGGTCGCCGGGCCGGGCGAGCAGACGGGCCACGGCCACCGGCAGGGTCGGGTTGTCGGGACGCGCGATGAACACGGTCGCCCCGAACTCCCCGAGGGAGACCGCGAAGGCGAACCCGGCGGCGACCAGCAGCGCCCGCCGCACCAGCGGCAGGTCCACCTCCCGCCACACCCGCCAGGGCGACGCCCCGAGCACGGCCGCCGCCTCCCGCAGCCGTGCGTCGACCGCGCGCAGCACGGGCAGCATGGTCCGTACGACGAAGGGCACGCCGACCAGGGCCTGCGCCAGGGGCACCAGGAACCAGGACTGTCTGAGGTCCAGCGGCGGCTTGTCCAGGGCGATCAGGAAACCGAAGCCGACGGTCACCGCCGACACCCCGAGCGGCAGCATCAGCAGCGCGTCGAAGCCGCGCACGATCCGGCCGGCGTCGCGGCGGGCGAGCGCGGCGGCGGCCAGCGAGCCGACGACGACGGCGACGGCGGTCGCGGCGGCCGCGCAGGACAGGGAGGCGCCGACGGCGTGGATCGGCGCGACCAGGAAGGTGCCGCCGTCGGGGTCGGTCAGCGCACGGTAGTAGCCGAACCCGGGCGCGGTGAGCGAGCGCCGCACCAGCACGGCCAGCGGCAGCAGCAGGAGCACGGCGATGACGGCGACGACCGCGGCCAGCAGCGTCCACTGCCCGGCGCCGCGCGGACGGCGGGCGGTGCGGGAGGCGTCCACCAGTTTCAGCGCCGTCTCCCGGCGCCGTACCGTCCAGGCGTGCACGGCGAGGATCGCGCCCAGCGCGAGGAACTGCACGAGGGTGAGGACCGCGGCCGTGGTGAGGTCGAACATCTGCGAGGTCTGCCGGTAGATCTCCACTTCGAGGGTGGAGAAGCCGGGGCCGCCGAGGATCTGCACCACGCCGAAGGAGGTGAAGGTGAAGAGGAAGACCATGAGCGCGGCCGCGGCCACCGCGGGGGCCAGGGCCGGCAGGGTGACCTTGCGCCAGGCGGTCAGCGGGGAGGCGCCGAGCATCCGCGCGGCCTCCTCCTGCCGCGGGTCGAGCTGGGCCCACAGACCGCCCACGGTCCGTACGACGACGGCGTAGTTGAAGAAGACGTGCGCGAGGAGGATCGCCCACACGGTGGTGTCCAGCCGCACTCCCCACAGCTCGTCGAGCAGTCCCCCGCGCCCGAGCAGCGCGAGGAAGGCGGTGCCCACGACGACCGTGGGCAGCACGAACGGCACGGTGACCACCGCCCGCAGGAGGTGGCGGCCGGGGAAGTCGTAGCGGGCGAGGACGTAGGCGCCGGGCAGCGCGATCAGCAGGGTGAGCGCGGTGGAGGCGAGCGCCTGCCAGGTGGTGAACCACAGCACGTGCCGGATGTCGGACCGGCCCAGCACCTGCGTGAACTGCCCCCACTGCCAGGAGCCGCCGGCGTGCAGTCCGCGCCGCACGATCGCGGTCACCGGGTAGGCGAAGAACAGCGCGAAGAACGCGACGGGCACGGCCATCAGGCCGAGCCGCGCCGCGTTCCCCGCACGCCGGCGCCGGACACGTGCCGGGTCATGCCCTACTTCGCTACGAGCGAGGACCACGTCTTGACCCACTGGTCACGGTTGGCGGCGATCTTGCCCGGGGCCATGGTCTGCGGGTCCTTGGCCTGCGGACCGTACTTCACGAACACCGCGGGCACCGCGGCCGTCTCGCGCACCGGGTAGACGAACATGTTCAGCGGCATGTCCTCCTGGAACTTCTCGCTGATCAGGAAGTCGAGGAACGCCTTGCCGCCCTTGGTGTTGCGCGCGTTGCTGAGCAGGCCGGCGTACTCGACCTGGCGGAAGCAGGTGCCGTCCACGACGCCGGTCGGCGCGGTCTTCGGCTTCGGGTCGGCGTAGACGACCTCGGCGGGGGGCGAGGAGGCGTAGGAGACGACGAGCGGCCGGTCGCCCTTGGCCTTCTTCCCGCCGGCGGAACCGGAGAACTCCTGGTTGTAGGCCTGCTCCCAGCCGTCGACGACCTTGACGCCGTTGTCCTTGAGCTTCTTCCAGTACGCCTGCCAGCCCGCGTCCCCGTACTTGGCGGCGGTGCCGAGCAGGAAACCGAGGCCGGGTGAGGAGGTCGCCGCGTCCTCGGTGACGAGGAGGTTCTTGTACTGCGGTTTCAGCAGGTCGTCGAAGGAGGCCGGCGGCGCAAGCTTGCGGTCGGCGAAGTACTTCTTGTCGTAGTTGACGCAGATGTCGCCGGTGTCGACGGGCGTGACGCGGTGCCGGGCCTGGTCGACCCGGTACCGGCTGACGACCATGCCGGAGTCCTTCGGCTCGTACGACTGGAAGAGTCCGTTGTCGAGCGCGCGGGACAGCAGCGTGTTGTCGACGCCGAAGAAGACGTCGCCCTGCGGGTTGTCCTTGGTGAGGATGGCCTTGTTGACGGCCTGTCCGGCGTCGCCGTCCTTGAGGATGCGCACCTGGTACCCGGAGCGCTTCTCGAAGTCGGCGATGACGCTCTTGGACGCGGCCCACGAGTCGTGGCTGACCACGGTCACGGTCTTGGTGTCCGCCGCCTTGTCACCGGACGACCCGCACGCGGACAGCGTGACCAGGCCGAGTCCGACGGCCGCGGCGACGAACGTCTTGTGGTGCACTGGATTTTCCTCCTGGATGGTGGCCAGGAAGAGACGCGGCCCCGCCCGGGTTCCGCGCGGGACGCCCGGGCAGGGCGCAACAGCTCGAGTGATGACCGAACTTCCTACCCAGAATGACCTGGGCGAGGTTCAGAGGGTCTGCGGCCGGTGCCGCACTCTCAGCGCTGTGGCGCTCCCCTGTCGGAATATGAAGATGTCGGAACATGAAGCGGTGTACGGGCCCAGCGTACCGTCCGGCCGCCGCCGGGCCACCGGCCGGTGGCCCGGCGGCCGGGCACGGCTGCCTCGCGGCGGCCCCCGGTCCGCCCGGCACGACCGCCTCTCGGCGGCCCCGTCCGCCCGGCGGGGGTGTCCCTCGCCGGCCGTCCGCCCGGCGCGGCTACCGCTCGGTGGCGGCGAGCTGGCCGCAGGCGCCGTCGATCTCCTGGCCGCGGGTGTCCCGGATGGTGACGGGCACACCGTGCGCCGCGATCGCCTCGACGAACGCCTTCTCGTCCTCGGGCCGCGAGGCGGTCCACTTGGAGCCCGGCGTCGGGTTGAGCGGGATCAGGTTGACGTGCACCGGCCTGCCCTTGAGCAGGCGGCCGAGCCGGTCGCCGCGCCACGCCTGGTCGTTGATGTCCCGGATCAGCGCGTACTCGATGGACAGCCGGCGCCCGGAGCGGGCGGTGTACTCGAACCCGGCGTCCAGCACCTCCCGCACCTTCCACCGCGTGTTCACGGGCACGAGGGTGTCGCGCAGTTCGTCGTCGGGGGCGTGCAGGGAGATGGCGAGGCGGCACTTGAAGCCCTCGTCGGCGAACCGGTGGATCGCCGGGACCAGGCCCACCGTGGAGACGGTGATGCCCCGCTGGGACAGGCCGAGCCCGTCCGGCTCGGGGGCGGTCAGCGCGCGGATGGCGCCGACCACGCGGTTGTAGTTGGCCAGCGGCTCGCCCATGCCCATGAACACGATGTTGGACAGCCGGGCCGGGCCGCCCGGCACCTCGCCGTCGCGCAGGGCCCGCATGCCGTCGACGATCTGGTGCACGATCTCGGCGGTCGACAGGTTCCGGTCGAGTCCGGCCTGTCCGGTGGCGCAGAACGGGCAGTTCATCCCGCATCCGGCCTGGGAGCTGATGCACATGGTGACCCGGTCCGGGTAGCGCATCAGCACGGACTCGACGAGCGTCCCGTCGAACAGCCGCCACAGCGTCTTGCGGGTGGTGCCCTCGTCGGTCGCCAGATGCCGCACGACCGTCATCAGCTCCGGGAGCAGCGCCTCACGCAGTCTGGCGCGCGAGCCGGCCGGAATGTCCGTCCACTGCTCGGGGTCGTGCGCGTACCGCGCGAAGTAGTGCTGCGAGAGCTGCTTGGCGCGGAACGGCTTCTCGCCGATCGCGGCGACGGCCTCCTTGCGCTCGGCGGGCGAGAGATCGGCAAGGTGCCGCGGCGGCTTCTTGGCTCCGCGCGGGGCGACGAAAGTGAGTTCTCCGGGCTTGGGCATGGTGGTACCAGTGTCGCAGATCCAATCGGGTGACCTCGGGCAGCGGCCGGCCGCGGCCGCCGTCGGCGGCGGTCACCGGTTGCCGTGACGGCGGCGGACCCGCGGCGCGGGCCCGTCGGCCGGGAGGGATGCCGCCCCGGTCACTCGGAGTGCTGTGCCGGGGAGGGCCACTTTCCCTCGGCGAACTGCAGGCCCCAGTAGTAGGGGTTCACCTCGGCGAGGGTGCGCGCCTCCCAGCCGGTCGGGTCGTCCTCCCGCGGCACGGCGACTTCGACGGAGGGCCCCCAGAGCGCGAGCCGTTCCTGGCAGACGCCGCAGGGCGGCAGGATCAGGACTCTGCCGCGCTCCGGGTCACGGCAGACGCAGACGGAGGCGGTGACGGTCCGGTCCTGGGTGTAGGCCTGGATGAACGCCCCGGTCTCCTGGCACAGCGCGACCGACCCGTTCATGTTGTCGAGGCCGACGCTGGTCAGGATGCCGCCGTCGGCGAGCCGCACGGCGGCCGCCCCGCCGGGTTCACCCACGGGCCAGCGCCGGTCCATGAGTTCCAGGGCCGCGTCCACGAGCGTCTGGTCGAGTTTCATGCGCCGGAGTCTGTCACGAGCGGTGATTCCGTTCCGGGCGAGCACGACGGCCGGGCTCCGCCGGAGCCTTACGACCCGGACGCGGGCGATCCTGACGGGCCTGACACGGGCGATCCTGACGGTCGGGATCGCATCGGCCTGACGGCCCGGACGCAGGCCATCCTGACGGCCGGACTCGTGTCGGTCTGACGACCCGAAGACGGCCCGGTGACGTGGCGCGGCCCCTGTCCGCACCGAACGCGCGGGTGGGCGCGCTGGAGACGGGTGGGATCCGCGGTCAGGAGAAGATGGCGACGATGCCGAAGACCCAGGAGGCGTAGGCCTTCGTCCGGTGCCGGCCGCCGCAGTGGCGGCGCGGTCTGCGGCGCCCGCCCTGGTCGATGAGTGCCTCGCACCACCGGCACGGCAGATCGCCGTGGTAGGTGCCGTCCTTCTCGAGTCGTCCCCGCCCCATGGGACGGAACTCCAACGGCCGGGCCCCCGCAGGTGGGGCCCGGCCGCTGGAAAGATCCTTGCGGGCCCCCGCGGGCCCGGCCGCGCCGGTCAGGAGGAGCCGACGAACAGGACCATCAGGAGCCAGACCACGGGAGCGGTCGGCAGCAGGGAGTCCAGGCGGTCCATGATGCCGCCGTGACCGGGGAGCAGGGTCCCCATGTCCTTGATGCCCAGGTCCCGCTTGATCATGGACTCGCCGAGGTCGCCGAGGGTGGCGCTGGCGGCCACCGCGAGGCCGAGGAACAGGCCCTGCCACCAGGCTCCGTCGTCGATCAGGAACTGCATGCACAGGGCGCCGGCCGCCATGGCGAAGGCGACCGCCCCCACCAGGCCCTCGCGGGTCTTGCCGGGGCTGATGCGCGGGGCGAGCTTGTGCCTGCCGAAGCGCCAGCCGACGGCATAGGCGCCGGTGTCGCTGACCACGGTGAGGATGAGGAAGGTCAGGACCCGGTACGGCCCGTCGGGCGCGGTGAGCAGCATCGCCACGAAGGTGGCCAGGAACGGCACGTAGAACGCGGCGAAGACGCCCGCCGTGACGTCCTTGAGGTAGCCCTCCGGCGGCTGGGTCATCCGCCAGACCAGGACCGCGAGCGCCGTCAGCGCCATCGCCACCCAGGCGCCCTCGGCGTCCCGGACGTATCCGGCGACCACCATCGCGGCGCCGCCGACCGCGAGCGGCACCAGCGGCGCCTTGATGTCCTTGCGTTCCTGCAGCCGGGAGGTCAGCTCCCACAGGCCGACCACGACCGCGACCGCGATGACGCCCACGAACACGGCCTTGACCACGAACAGCGACGCGATGATCACCACGCCGAGCCCGAGACCGACGCCTATGGCGGCGCCCAGGTCCCGTCCCGCGCTCTTCTTCTGCGGTGCCTGCGGGGCGGGCGCCGGCTGCGGGGCGTCGGACATGGGCTCCGGATTCTGCGGCGCCGACCCGTGGGCGGGCGGCGTCCGCGGCGTGTCGTAGGGCCGCGGCTGCGGCGCCTCGTACGGCTGCGGATGCGACTGCGGCATGTCGTACGACTGCGGGTGCGCCCGCGGCTGCGGACGCGCGGGATCCTGCGGCTGCGCGGGGTCCTGCGGCTGTGGCCCCGCAAGGCCGTAGGGCTGCGGCCGGGGCGGCTCATCACGGAACGGGGAGCCGCCGGTGTACGCGGCTCCCCGGTCGTCCTCCTGGTTTCCGCCGCGGGCGGGCACCTCGGGCACGATGGGCATGGGGCGGGTCTGCTGGGCGCCCGGCGCATCGTACGCGGGGCCCGCGGGGGTCGTGCCCGGGACGGGTCCCGGGGCGGGTGACCCCTCGGCGGGCCCCCAGTACCCGGCTTGCTGCGGCGCTCCCCAGGAAGAGTCGTTCATCAGACCTCGAGCAGCTCAGCTTCCTTGTGCTTGAGCAGCTCGTCCACCTGCGCGACGTACTTCGCGGTGGTGTCGTCGAGCTCCTTCTCCGCACGACGGCCCTCGTCCTCGCCGACCTCGCCGTCCTTGATCAGCTTGTCGATGGCGTCCTTGGCCTTGCGGCGCACCGAACGGATGGACACCTTGGCGTCCTCGCCCTTGCTCTTGGCCACCTTGATGTACTCGCGGCGGCGCTCCTCGGTCAGCTCGGGGAACACCACACGGATGATGTTGCCGTCGTTGCTCGGGTTGACGCCCAGGTCGGAGTCGCGGATCGCCTGCTCGATGTTGCGCAGCGCGCTCTTGTCGAACGGGGTCACGACGGCCATGCGCGGCTCCGGCACGGAGAACGAGGCCAGCTGGTTGATCGGCGTCGGCGCACCGTAGTAGTCGGCCACGATCTTGTTGAACATCGCCGGGTGCGCACGGCCGGTGCGGATCGCGGCGAAGTCCTCCTTGGCGACCACGACGGCCTTCTCCATCTTCTCCTCGGCCTCGAGGAGGGTCTCTTCGATCACCACTTGCTCCTGCGTGTCTTGAGTAGGCCCGGCTGCGGTTCCCGGTGGGGGCCGTCGGCCGGCTGCGTCGCGTCTTCTTCCTGCACGGTTCCCGACCGGCAGGACATTGTCCATCCCCCGGTCCGGGTCCGTCCCGTCCGTCCCCCGGACAGGTGGCTTCCCGGTGGCCGGCGGCCCCGGGGGGTGCCGGTCAGCCCCGGCCGGCCTGGTCACCCACAAGCGTGCCGATCTTCTCACCCTTGACGGCGCGGGCGATGTTGCCCTCCTTCAGGAGTTCGAAGACGACGATGGGGAGCCGGTTGTCGCGGCACAGCGTGATCGCCGTGGCGTCGGCGACCTTCAGGTCGCGGGTGATGACCTCGCCGTACCCGAGGGAGTCGAACTTCACGGCGTCCGGGTTGGCCTTCGGGTCGGAGTCGTACACCCCGTCCACACCGTTCTTGCCCATGAGCAGCGCCTCGGCGTCGATCTCCAGGGCGCGCTGGGCGGCGGTGGTGTCGGTGGAGAAGTACGGCATGCCCATACCGGCGCCGAAGATGACCACGCGGCCCTTCTCCAGGTGGCGCACGGCGCGCAGCGGGATGTACGGCTCGGCGACCTGGCCCATGGTGATGGCGGTCTGGACCCGGCTGTCGATGCCTTCCTTCTCCAGGAAGTCCTGCAGGGCGAGGCAGTTCATCACGGTGCCGAGCATGCCCATGTAGTCCGAGCGGGCACGGTCCATGCCGCGCTGCTGGAGTTCGGCGCCGCGGAAGAAGTTGCCGCCGCCGATCACGACCGCGATCTGCGCGCCGTCCTGGACGACGGCCGCGATCTCACGGGCGATGGCGTGCACCACGTCCGGGTCGACGCCCAGGCCCCCGCCGCCGGAGAAGGCCTCTCCGGACAGCTTCAGCAGAAACCGGCCGGTCACTTTGCCGTCGTCGCTCTTCTGGGCCTTGGTGGTCATGAGATCCCGCCTCTTTTACGTGGTACACATGCGAAGAAGGCCATTGCCGGTGGGGCGTTCGCATCCCATGCAGCGGCAATGGCCTCCTCGTCAGATCTGCTGTCGTCCGTCACGCGCGGCCGCGTGCCGGCATACGCGCGCGACGTGGACGACTGCTGTCGACCCTATCCGGGCCGAGCGTCCGTCGCGGTACGGACTTGAGACTCAGATGCCGACCTTGATGCGCGTGAAGCGCTTCAGGGTGACACCGGCCTCGTCCAGGACCTTCTGGACGGACTTCTTGTTGTCCAGGGCGTAGGGCTGGCCGAGCAGCGTGGCGTCCTTGAAGAAGCCGTTCAGACGACCCTCGACGATCTTGGCGATCGCGGCCTCGGGCTTGCCCTCGGCGCGGGTGGTCTCCTCGGCGATGCGGCGCTCGGACTCGACGACCTCGGCCGGCACGTCCTCCTTGGAGAGGTACTTCGGCGCGAAGGCGGCGATGTGCTGGGCGACGCCCTTGGCGATCTCGGCGTTCGGCTTGTCCAGCTCGACGAGGACACCGATCTGCGGGGGCAGGTCGGGCATCGTGCGGTGCATGTACGCGGTCACGTAGCCGTCGGAGAACTGCGCGAAGCGGTCCAGGACGATCTTCTCGCCGAGGTTGGCGTTGGCCTCGTCCACGAACGCCTGGACGGTCTTGCCGGCCTCGATCTCGGAGGCGAGCAGGGCCTCCAGGTCGGCCGGGGAGGTCTTGGCGACGTGCTCGGCGATGGCGTTGGCCACGCCCTGGAACTTCTCGCCCTTGGCGACGAAGTCCGTCTCGCACTTCAGCTCGACGAGAACACCGGAGGAGTTGTCGTCGGCGAGGATCGAGACCACGGCACCGTTCTCCGCGGAACGGCCCTCGCGCTTGGCGACGCCCTTCTGGCCCTTGATGCGCAGCGCCTCGACGGCCTTCTCGACGTTGCCCTCGGCCTCGTCCAGCGCCTTCTTGCAGTCCATCATGCCGGCGCCCGTGAGCTCACGGAGCTTCTTGACGTCGGCGGCGGTGTAGTTCGCCATGAGTCTGTGAATCTTTCTCGAAGTCTGGAAGATCGGAGATCAGGGGGTCTGCGGGCCCCGCCGCCTGTGGAGCAGGGGGGCGGGGCCCGCTGACACACCGCTGAGCTACGGGTGAACGGCGGGAGCGGACTTCATGCGCCGCTCCCGCCGTCAACACGGACGCTGACGGGTCAGGCCTGCTGCTCGCCCTCGGCGGCCGGGGCCTCGGCGGCAGCGGGAGCCTCGGCGGCAGCCGGAGCCTCGGCGGCCTCAGTCTCGGCTGCGGGGGCCTCGGCGGTCTCAGCCTCGGCCGGCTTCTCGGCCTCGTCGGCCTTCTTCTCGCCCTCGAGCAGGTCGCGCTCCCACTCGGCGAGCGGCTCGCCCGCGGCCTTCTCGCCCTTGTCGCCGGTGGCGACGCGCGAGCGGCTGATGAGGCCCTCGGCGACGGCGTCGGCGATCACGCGGGTGAGCAGGGTGACGGAGCGGATCGCGTCGTCGTTGCCCGGGATCTTGTAGTCGACCTCGTCGGGGTCGCAGTTGGTGTCGAGGATCGCGACGACCGGGATGTTGAGCTTGCGCGCCTCACCGACGGCGATGTGCTCCTTCTTGGTGTCCACGATCCAGACGGCGCTGGGCACCTTCTGCATCTCGCGGATACCGCCGAGGGTCTTCTCCAGCTTGGCCTTCTCGCGGGAGAGGACCAGCAGCTCCTTCTTGGTGAGGCCGGAGGCGGCCACGTCCTCGAAGTCGATCTGCTCGAGCTCCTTCAGGCGCTGCAGGCGCTTGTAGACGGTCGAGAAGTTGGTGAGCATGCCGCCCAGCCAGCGCTGGTTGACGTAGGGCATGCCGACGCGGGTGGCCTGCTCGGCGATGGCCTCCTGCGCCTGCTTCTTCGTGCCGACGAACATGACCGTGCCGCCGTGGGCGACGGTCTCCTTGACGAACTCGTAGGCGCGGTCGATGTACGACAGCGACTGGAGCAGGTCGATGATGTAGATGCCGTTGCGCTCGGTGAAGATGAAGCGCTTCATCTTCGGGTTCCAGCGACGGGTCTGGTGACCGAAGTGGACGCCGCTCTCCAGCAGCTCCCGCATCGTGACGACGGCCATGGCCGTACTCTCCTTGAGTTTCTCGGTTGTGCCGCGGGGGCCGGACGGCTCCCGCGCCTGACGCCCGCTGCGCGCCGTGCCACGAAGGACCGAGGGGCGCTGACACCGACCGTTGCCGGTCTGTGCGTCGGGGCGTGCGAAGTCGACCCGGTGACCCGGGTCGCCACCAGAAGTGTACGGGACCCGGGAGGTGCCGGGTGACGCCGCTGTCCACAACCGGTGAGTTGTCCACAGGTTCCGGCCGGTCCGGGCGGGATGCGGGAGCGTGGACGCATGTCTCGGATGCGTGCGGTGCGATGGAAGAGCGGGTGGGCGGGCCGGTGGAAGAGCGGGTGGGTGAGCGGGGGGCTCGGGCTGCTCCTGGCGGTCGCCGTGACCCCGGCGGTTCCGGCCTCGGCCCCGGTGGCGGCGCCGGCGTGGGCGGGCCGGGCTCGACCGGCGGCGTGGGCGGGCGGGGGCCGTCCGGTACCCGCGACGGACGGGGCCGGGCCGGCTCCCCCGGCGGACCGGGCCGTCCCGGCGCCGGCGGGAAGCGGGCCGGTCCCGGCCGCGGGTCGGCAACGGGCGGCGGGAAGCGCGCCCGTACCGGCGGTCGGCCGGGCGTGGCCGGTGGGGTCGCGCCCGGCGGTCCTGCGGGGCTGGGAGCCACCGGCGACGCCGTACGGCCCCGGGCATCGGGGCGTGGACCTGAGTGCGGCGCCGGGCACCCCGGTACGGGCGGTGGCGGCGGGACGCGTGTCCTTCGCGGGGGCCGTGGCAGGACGGGGCGTGGTGTCGGTCGAGTTGTCGGGGACGGGCGCCCCGCCGCTGCGGACGACGTACGAACCGGTGCGGGCGTCGGTGACGGAAGGCACCCGGGTGGCGCCCGGCCAGGTCATCGGCACCGTGGATGCCTCGGGGCGGGGCTCCCACTGCGCGAGTGACTGCCTGCACTGGGGCCTGCTGCGAGGGGAGACCTACCTGAACCCCCTGCTCCTGCTGCCTCCCTGGCTGCTGAACGCCGGCCCGCCGCGCCTGCTCCCCGTCCTGGGCGTGCCCCCGCCGGCATAGCCGGGAGGGGGCGTGCTCCCGCCGGCATAGCCGGGAGAGCGCGGCGAGGCGCCTGAGGGCGGGAGCGGACGGGAGTCGTGGCGTGCCGCGGGGGGGGCACGGTGCAGGGAACCGCACGGCAGGGGCGGCACGGCGTGGGGAGCCGCACGACGAGGGCGGCACGGCGTGGGGAGCCGCACGACGGGGGCGACACGGCGCGGGTGCGGCGCGGCGCGGGGAGCCGCACGGCGCGGGTGCGGCGCGGGGTAGCCGCACGTCAGAGGTGGTCGGCGCGGGGAGCGGAACGTCAGGGGTGGTCGGCGCGGGGAAGCCGCACGTCAGGGTGGTCGGTGCGGGGAGCCGCACGGCGGGGGGAGCCACACGGCGCGTGGGGCACGGAGCTGTCTCTTATACACATCTGACGCTGCCGACGACTCCTTACGTGTAGATC
>NZ_JOIY01000068.1 GCF_000720185.1 Streptomyces sp. NRRL S-340
GGCCCTGATCTGCGACTCTCACGAGTCGGGACGACAGGATTTGAACCTGCGACCCCTTGACCCCCAGTCAAGTGCGCTACCAAGCTGCGCCACGTCCCGTTGCCCGCTTGACCTGGGGTTTCCCCTGGCCGAACGCGCAGGAAAACCATACCGCACTCGGGTCGGTGGTCGCGCACGCCTTTCCGCGGGCGTCGCACCGGGGCGTCCGCTCGGGACGCCGGGGCCGTCGGCGCCGTACGCAGCACGTGCCCAGGAGCACACGTCCGGCAGCAAGCGCCCGGCAGCACGTGGCGGGGAGCACGTGTCCGGCAGCGACTTGACCTCAAGCTTGCTTGAGGTTGCACGATCGTCGCCATGACCACCACCGAAGAACGCGGGCGCACCTACGGGTACGCCGACCTGCCCCGGCTGATGGGGCTCATGACGGGTGACGAGAAGCACGGGCCTGCGGCCACGTCCACGCTGGACGTGCTCTGGGTCCTGTACGACCGGGTGCTCCGCGTCGGCCCGGGGAGCCAGGACGATCCCGGGCGCGACCGGTTCCTGCTGTCCAAGGGACACGGCCCGATGGCCTACTACGCGGTTCTCGCCGCCCGGGGTTTCGTGCCGGTGGAGTGGCTGCCGGGCTTCGGATCCTACGACTCCCCGCTCGGACACCACCCGGACCGGACCCTGGTGCCGGGCGTGGAGATCGGCAGCGGCTCGCTGGGGCACGGGCTGCCCCTGGCCGTCGGCACGGCCCTCGGACTGCGCGCCCAGGGCCTGAACGAGCCCCGGGTGTGGGTGCTGACGGGCGACGCCGAGCTGGACGAGGGGAGCAACCACGAGGCGATCGCCTTCGCCGGTCCGGCCGGACTCGAACAGCTGCACACCGTGGTCGTCGACAACGCCTCCGCGAGCCATGCCCGGCCGGGCGGGATCGCCGCCCGTTTCGAGGCCGCGGGCTGGTCGGCGGTGACCGTCGACGGCCGCGACCACGAGGCGCTGCACGCCGCGTTCACCGCGCCGCATCCGGGCCGCCCGCACGTGGTGGTGGCACGGGTGGAGCCGAAGACCTCCTGACGGCCGCCGGGCGCTTCCCGGACGCCACGGCCGTCTCACGGCCTCTCCGGCCCCCGCGATCCCTCCGGCCCCCTCGGACCTCCCCGGCCCACCGTGCCCACCGCGCCCACCGGGCACGCTGCCGTCCCGTCCCCCGCGCCTCCTCCGCCCCTCCCTCTCCCCCGTCCCGACACAGAAGGACCCGATCCCCATGGACACCATGCGTGACCGTTTCGCCCCCGTCGTCTCCCGTCTGCTCGACGAGGATCCCCGGGTGGCGGTCGTCCTCGCCGAGATCGGCAAGGACGCGTTCGCCGCAGCCCGGCAGCGGCACCCCGACCGGGTGATCAACGTGGGCATCCGCGAGCAGCTCCTCGTCGGGGCCGGGGCGGGCCTGGCGCTGACCGGTATGCGGCCGGTGGTGCACACCTTCGCCAGCTTCCTCGTGGAGCGCCCCTTCGAGCAGGTGAAACTGGACCTGGGACACCAGGGGGCGGGCGCGGTGCTGGTGAGCGCGGCCGCCTCGTTCGACTGGCCCGCCGGCGGCTACACCCACATGGCGCCCGGTGACGTGGCCCTGTTCGACACCCTGGACGGCTGGACGGTCCACGTGCCCGGGCACCCGGACGAGGCCGAGTCCCTGCTGCGGCACGCGGTCGCGGCGGGAGAGGACAAGGTGTACGTACGGCTGTCCGTGCAGTCGAACGCGCACGGGCGGCCGGTGGACGGCGAGCACTTCGTGACGGTGCGCGAGGGCCGTTCCGGGGTCGTGGTCGCCGTCGGACCCCTGCTCGACGCGGTGCTCGGCGCCACGGAGGGCCTGGACGTCACCGTGCTGTACGCGACGACCGTGCGGCCCTTCGACACGGCGGCCCTGCGCCGGGCCACCCGCTCGGCCGGCACCGACGTGGTCCTCGTCGAGCCGTACCTGGCGGGCACCTCGACGGCGGCGGCGAACGACGCGCTCCACGACGTCCCCCACCGGGTCCTGGGCCTGGGGGTGGGCCGCGCCGAACTACGGCGGTACGGCACCGTCGAGGAGCATGCCGCGGCGCACGGCCTGGACGCCCCGTCCCTGCGGGAGCGGATCTCCACGTTCCTCGCGCCGGGCGCCGGGGACGCCTGAGCGGCGGGCGCCGCGGCTGCCGGGGCGGCGGGCGCGGAGAGCACCGCGGTCAGCTCCGCGCCGGATGCCCCCGCCCGGCCTGCGGCCCGCGCCCGTCGGCGCGTACGAGGCCGCGTATCGCGGGGACCGCGAGCAGCGCGACCGGGACCACGAGGCTCATCACCGCGGACACCAGCAGGACGTGTCCCGCGCCGAGCAGGGAGGCGGACGGTCCGGCGAGGGCCTGGCCCACGGGCATCATGGCGAGGGAGCCCGCCACGTCGTAGGCGTGGATGCGGTTGAGGACGTCGGAGGGGACCTGCGTCTGGACGCTGGTCGCCCACATCACGCCCCAGAACGCCTGTCCGGCCCCCGCGACGGCGGCTCCCGCGGCCATGGCCCCTACCCCGAGACCGGCTCCGACGGCCGCCGGGAACCAGACGAACGCGAACAGGGCGACCGCCCCGGCGCGCAGCATCCGGCGCGGGCGCAGCCGCAGCGCGAGGAACCCGCCGACGACGGTGCCCGCGCCGAGGGCGGAGTTGATCAGGCCGTAGGCCCGTGGGCCGTGCTGCTGGACCACCTCGGTGGCCACCAGCGGGACGGTCGGGCCCCACACGGCGATCATGTAGAGGCACCAGATCGCGATGACACCCCACAGCCACGTCCGTGCTCGGAACTCCCGCCAGCCCTCGGCCAGGTCGGCCTTGAAGGTGCCCTGCCCGTGACCGGCCGCAGGACGGCTGCCGGGCCTCGGCGGCGGCAGTCTGAGCAGCAGCAGGCACAGGGCGCTGATCGCGTAGGTGGCTCCGTGGGCGGCGAAGACCCCGCCGGGCGAGGCGAAGCCCACGAGGAGGCCGGCGACGGCGGGGCCGGCGAGCTGGGCGGCGGACTCGGCGATCCGTATCGCGCCGTTGGCGCCCTGGATGTCGGTGGCGAGGCGCGGCACCGTACTGGCCACGCCGGGCTGGAAGACGGCGCCCGCCACGCCGTTGACCAGGCCGATGAGGCAGATCTCCCAGAGCACCACGTGCCCGGAGAAGAAGAGGACCGCTGCCGCCGACTGGGTGCCCAGGCGCACCAGGTCGGCGCCGATCATCAGTCTGCGGGTGCTGAAGCGGTCGGCGATGACGCCGCCGAAGACCACGAGTCCGGCGAAGGCGGCCGCGGTCGAGGCCATGGCGAGGCCCACCGCGCCCGCGCCGTACCCGTGCTGCAACAGGCCCGCGGCCAGTGCGACGGGCAGCATGGTGTCGCCGAGCCGGGCGACGGCGCGGGCGACGAAGAACAGCGCGAAGTCCCGCGACCAGACCGGCCGGGCCGCACCGGCCGCCGACGCACCGAGGGCCGACGCATCGCCCGCCGGCACTCCCACGGCAACGCCTGCCGGACCGTCCGTCCCGCCCGCCACCGCCGTCTCGGCGGCCCCCGCCCGCCCCGCCGTCTCAGCCGCCCCCGCCGTCTCCTCCCCCGACGACGACTGCGCAGACGCCCCTGTCATTCCTTCGACGCTCCCCTCCCCGGCCGGCCCCGCCGCGCCCGTCGCTCAGCGGTGGGCGCGGCTCCCTCCCGCGCCCGCCCCCGTCCTGCGGATCATGCCACGGCCCGCTGACAACGCCCGAGGGGTTTTCACCCCTGGGCGGGCAGCCCGAGTCCGGGGTGGGCCTCCAGGAGCCGGTCCGGGGCCGCCTGACGCCAGGAGTCGGCGAGGATGTCGCGCAGTTCGCCCTCGTCCTCCAGTGCCGCGAGGCGGAGCCTCACCCAGGCGAACTGGGCCTCGTGACGGGCGATCCAGAACTTCTCCGGCTCCGCCAGGACCAGTTCGTCGCGCTCGTCCTTGGGGCAGCGCACGGCGATGGAGGTCTCGTCCTCCGGCAGCGTGGCGAACATCTTGCCCGCGACGCGGAACGTGGGCATGCCCCAGGCGGTCTTCTCCGTCGTGTCCGGCAGGGACAGGGCGATACGGCGTACGTCTTCGGGATCCTGCATGTCCGGCACGCTAGCCGGTCCCACTGACAGTCACCCCGGGAGCGGACCGGCCGCTCACAGCCGCTTGCAGTAGATCGTCGTCGGCCGCAGTGTCCCGGCCGGGTCGGCCGCGTAGTCCGGGATCACCCCGACCCGCGTCCAGCCGGCCGACCGGTACAGGTGCTCCGCCGGGCTGCCGGTCTCGGTGTCCAGGTGCAGCAGGGTGACGCCCGCCGCCGCGGCCGCCTCCTCCGCGACGGCCAGCAGCCCGCGGCCCAGGCCCTGGCCGCGGGCGTGCCGGTGCACCATGAGCTTGACCAGCTCGGCCCGGTGGCGGCTGTTGGGTCTGCCGGGGAAGGCGAGGCTGACGGTCCCGGTCACCCGGCCGTCCGTGTCGTACGCGGCCCACACCGCCAGCCGGCCCGCCGCCACGCCGGCCGACCGCTCCTGCCACCAGGCGACCGCGTCGGCCCGGTCCAGGGGGGCGAGGAAACCGACGGAGGCGCCGCCTGCCACCGTGTCGGTCAGCAGTTCCGCCAACTCCTCGACGCGGGCGTCGATTCCGGCGGCGTCCAGCCGGGCCGTGGTCACCGTCACGGGCGTACCACCGCCGCCCCGGACCGCGTTCTCCACGTCTTCCGTCCTTCCCGCGTTCTCGACGCCTTGCGAGTCCTGGACGCCCACCGGCTCCGCGGCGCCTTCGAAGTCCTCCACGTGTGCCCTCTCTGCCATGTCCGGGAAGCTAGCCCGGACAGGAAACATCCGTGTTACGGGACGCTCACCGCAGAACTCAGAACTCAGAACGCAGAACGCAGGAGGCAGGAGGCAGGAGGCAGGAGACCGATGCAAACGGACGCGGAGCAGGAGCAGACGCAGGAGCAAAGTGGGCGGCCCTCTGCCGGGACCGCGCCGCTAAGAGCTGCGAACAAAAGTGGGTTCCGGTCAGCGGGCGGTGTCCGGTGCGTGCGATCGCAAGGCGCCGGAAGGTCCTTGCAGCGGAGCTGCCAGGGCCTTCTGGCAACGCGGCGAGGGCGCGTGCCGGGCGCCGCCCGCCGGGGCCCACTTTTGTTCGCAGCTCTAAGCCCTGTCGTCACATTCCCGCCCGCCCCGCGGGCGGACGGGAATGTGACGACAGGGCCTGGTGTCCGGCCGCCTCTCCCAGCGCGTCCAGCACCGGGCGGATCAGCGGGTGCTCCTCGGCGCCCCGGCGTACCGCGGCGAAGACCCGGCGCGTGGGCGCCACACCGTCCACGGGGCGCACGACCACGCCCGTCAGGTCCATTCCGCGCAGCGCGGAGCGCGGGACGAGGGCCACGCCCGCGTCGGCCGAGGCGAGCGCGACGACCGCCCGGAAGTCGTCGGAGGAGTGTTCGAGGCGGGGCTGGAAGCCGGCGCTCTCGCAGGCCAGGACGACCACGTCGTGGCACGGATTGCCGGGATAGGGGCCGATCCAGGGGTCCTTCGCCAGTTCCGCGAGCGGAACCTCGGGGGTGCCGGCCATGCGGTGGGCGACCGGGACGACCGCGTCGAACGGTTCGGCGTACAGCGGGACGTGGGTGAGGCGGGGGTCGTCGGCGGGCGGCGCCCCGCGGTACTCGACGGCGACCGCCACGTCGACCTGCCGGTCCAGCACCATGGGCAGGCTCGCGTCGCCCTCCGCGTCCTGGACCCGGATCCGGATGCCGGGTGCCGTCCGGGCCAGGCGGGACACGGCGGGCGCGACGACCTCGGCGATGCCGGTGGCGAAGGCCGCGACGGTGACGGTGCCGGCCTCGCCCGACCCGTAGGCGGCCAGCTCGGCCTCCGCCCGTTCCAGCTGGGCCAGCACCGCGTTGGTGTGGTTCAGCAGGATCTCGCCCGCCGGGGTCAGCCGTACGCCCTTGGCTCCGCGTTCCACCAGCCGGTGGCCGGTCTCCTGCTCCAGGGCGGTCAGCTGCTGGGAGACCGCCGAGGGTGTCAGGTAGAGCGCGGCGGCAGCCGCCGTCACCGTACGGTGGTCGGCCACCGCCCGCAGGATGTGCAGCCGCCGCGCTTCGATCATGGGCCGATTATCGCAAGCCCACCGCTCACCGGACACGCGGGACCGGTCAGCGGTCCGTCCCACCGGCCCGGCCGGCGACGGGCCCGCCCGGACCGGCCGCCTGATCCCGGGCGGGCGCCGCCGGGGCCGCCAGAGGCCGGTCCGGGGCTGGTCCGGGGCCGGAAGCGGCGTCGGCTTCGGTGAGATCCGTCGCCCGGGTCGCCCGGCCGGGGCGCCCGTTCGTCCCTCCCGGTCGGACCGGTCGCCCGGCGGCCCCGGCGGCCGCGCTCCGCTCAGCCCCCTCCGCTCAGCCCTCCAGTTCCGCGCGGGCCGCGACGAACGCGTCCACCGCGCGGTTCACGTCGGCCGTCGAGTGCGCGGCGGAGAGCTGCACCCGGATCCGGGCCTGCCCCTGCGGCACCACCGGGTAAGAGAAGCCGATCACGTACACGCCCCGCTCCAGCAGCAGCTCCGCCATCCGGCCGGCCTTCGCCGCGTCACCGATCATCACGGGCGCGATGGCGTGGTCGCCCGGGAGGATGTCGAAGCCCTCCGCGGTCATCCGGGAGCGGAAGAGCGAGGTGTTCTCCGCCAGCCGGACCCGCAGGTCGTCGGCCGACTCCAGCAGGTCGAGCACCTTCAGGGAGGCGGCCGCGATCACCGGGGCGAGGGTGTTGGAGAAGAGGTACGGCCGCGAGCGCTGGCGCAGCAGGGCGACGATCTCGGCGCGGGCGGCGACGTAACCGCCGGACGCCCCGCCGAGCGCCTTGCCGAGGGTGCCGGTGATGATGTCGACGCGGTCCATGACGCCGTGCAGTTCGGGGGTGCCGCGTCCGCCGGGGCCGACGAAGCCGACGGCGTGCGAGTCGTCGACCATGACCATCGCGCCGTAGCGGTCGGCCAGGTCGCAGATCTCGCGCAGCGGGGCGACGTAGCCGTCCATCGAGAAGACGCCGTCGGTGACGACGAGCTTGCGGCGCGCGCCGCCCTCGTCCGCCTCCTTCAGCTGCCGCTCCAGGTCGGCCATGTCACGGTTGGCGTAACGGAAGCGGCGGGCCTTGGACAGGCGGATGCCGTCGATGATGGAGGCGTGGTTGAGGGCGTCGGAGATGACCGCGTCCTCCGCGCCGAGCAGCGTCTCGAAGACACCGCCGTTGGCGTCGAAGCAGGAGGAGTACAGGATCGTGTCCTCCTGGCCGAGGAACGCCGACAGCCGGGCCTCCAGTTCCTTGTGCACCTCCTGCGTGCCGCAGATGAAGCGTACGGAGGCCATGCCGTAGCCCCAGCGGTCCAGGGCCTGGTGGGCGGCGGCGACGACCTCGGGGTGGTCGGCGAGGCCCAGGTAGTTGTTGGCGCAGAAGTTGAGGACCTCGCCGGGCCGGCCGCCCGCGGTGACCTCGACGGTCGCCGACTGGGGGGTGCCGATGACGCGCTCGGGCTTGTGCAGACCGGCGGCGCGGATCTCGTCGAGGGTGGCGCGCAGGTCGTCGCGGACGGAGGTGAACATCCAAGACTCCATGGGGATGAGAGGGCGAGTGGGCCGAAGGGGCGCGCCCGGGCCGGGGCAGCGGGCGCGCGAAGGCCCGGAGGGCTGGGCACGGCCGCTGCGCCGGGACAGGCTCCCTCCGGGGTGCGGAAGGCTGTCCCGGCCCGGGCTTCCGCGCCGTGGAGGCGGACGGGCCGGGGCTCAGGCGGTCCAGTCCAGGATGACCTTGCCGCCCCTGCCGCTCGCGGCGTCCGCGAAGGCCGCCTCGAAGTCGGCGTAGCCGTAGCGGCCGGTGATCACCGGGGCGAGGTCGAGGCCGCCCTCCAGCAGCACCGACATGGCGTACCAGGTCTCGAACATCTCCCGGCCGTAGATGCCCTTGACGGTGATCATCGACGTGACGATGCGCGCCCAGTCGACCGGGAACTCCTCGGACGGCAGGCCCAGCATGGCGATCCGGCCGCCGTGCGTCATGTTGGCGATCATGTCGCGCATCGCCTCGGGGCGGCCGGACATCTCCAGGCCGATGTCGAAGCCCTCGCGCAGGCCGAGCGCGCGCTGGCCCTCGGCGATGGTGGTCCCGGCGACGTTGAGCGCGAGGCTCACGCCGATCTTGCGGGCCAGTTCCAGGCGCTCCTCGCTCACGTCGGTGATCACGACGTTGCGCGCGCCGGCGTGCCGCGCGACCGCCGCCGCCATCAGACCGATGGGCCCGGCACCGGTGATCAGCACGTCCTCGCCGACCAGCGGGAAGGAGAGCGCGGTGTGCACGGCGTTGCCGAACGGATCGAAGATCGCGGCGATGTCCAGGTCGACGGGGACGCGGTGCACCCACACGTTGCCGGCCGGCAGGGCGACGTACTCGGCGAAGGCACCGTCGCGGCCCACGCCCAGACCGACGGTGGCCCGGCACAGGTGGCGGCGGCCGGCCAGGCAGTTGCGGCACTTGCCGCACACCAGGTGGCCCTCGCCGCTGACCCGGTCACCGGTCTTGATCTCGGTGACGTCGCGGCCGGTGGCGACGACCTCGCCGACGAACTCGTGACCGACCACGAGCGGGGTGCGGATGGCCTGCTGCGCCCAGCCGTCCCAGGCCCGGATGTGCAGGTCGGTACCGCAGATACCGGTCCGCAGGACCTTGATCAGTACGTCACCGGGCCCGACGGCGGGCTCGGGCACGTCCGCGAGCCAGAGCCCGGGCTCCGCCTTCTCCTTGACCAGCGCCTTCACGCAACGGCTCCTGTGAGTCGGGCCCGGCCCGGGTCCGGCGCACGCCGAAGGGACCCGCATCCGGGGCGAGGGGGTGGAATCACCAGGCAATCTGCCGTACGCGGGGTGCGCCGGTCCATCGAGGATTTCTTAATCACGGCCACAGCTTTCCTTCACGCCGTCCGGAAGCGGCCCACGACACGGCCGGGCCGTCGGGGTCCCCGACCGGTTCAGCCCGGCGGCGGACCCTCGGCTCCCTGGCCGCTTCCGCCCGGCGGCGGACCCTCAGGACTCTGACCGCTTCCGCCCGGCGGCGGACCCTCGGGACTCTGACGGGTTCAGCCCGGCAGCGGGCCGTCGGGGCCGTCCACCGCCTCGCGCCGCCGCAGCCGCCGGCTCAGTTCGTCCGCCGCCGCCTTGATGGTGTCGAGTCCCTCCCGGCCCCACGGCCGCGGCTCGACGTCGACGACGCACACCGTGCCCAGCACCAGGCCCGCGCTGTCGAGGAGCGGCGCCCCGAGGTAGGACCGGATGCCGAACTCGTCGACGACCGCGTTGCCCGCGAAGCGCGGGTAGTCACGGACGTCCTCCAGCACCAGCGCCTTCCCCCGGGCCAGCACGTGGGGGCAGAACCCGTGGTCACGGGCGAGGCGGCGGCCCAGTTCCCGCCGGATCCCCTCACCGCCTGCCGCATCGCCCGGGCCGGCCGGTCCCACCGCTGCGACCGGCGCCGGCGCGTCCACGTCCAGGACGTCACGGGACGGCCGGTGCAGACCGGCGAAGAACTGCCCTTGCTCGCCAGGGAAGTTGACCATGGCGTAGGGCGCTCGGGTGCGGCCGGCGAGCCGGTCCGCGAAGGCGTCGAGAGCCGGTTCGGCCCGCTCGCCCAGCCCCAGCCGGCGCAACCGCCGGGCCCGGGCGGGCCCTTCCTTGTCCTCCGGGGTGAGCAGCAGGCGACCTGCCGGGCGGGGCGGGTCGTAGGTCATGACCGGACTCCGGCGCTGCGGGCGTGTGTCGGGTACGGGCGTGTCATGTGCGGGCTCCGGGACGGGGTGGGGTCGGGCATCACAGGTGGGCGCCGTGACTCGGCGCGGGCGCGGGCGCGTGGGCGATGAGGTGGCGTACCAGGGTCAGCAGGGTCTGGACGCCCGAACTGGAGATGCGGGCGTCGCAGCGCACGACGGGGATCTCCGGGTCGAGGTCGAGCGCGGCGCGGACCTCCTGCGGGGCGTAGCGGTGGGCGCCGTCGAACTCGTTGACGGCGACGATGAAGGCGAGGCCGCGCCGCTCGAAGAAGTCGACGGCGGCGAAGCACTCCTCCAGGCGGCGGGTGTCGGCGAGGATCACCGCGCCGAGGGCGCCCTCCGACAGCTCGTCCCACATGAACCAGAACCGCTCCTGGCCGGGTGTGCCGAACAGGTACAGCACGTGCCGCGGATCGAGGGTGATGCGTCCGAAGTCCATCGCCACGGTCGTCTCGACCTTGTTCTCTACGCCGTCGAGGCTGTCCGTGTCCGCGCCCGCCGTGGTGAGCAGTTCCTCCGTGCTGAGCGGCGCGATCTCGCTCACGGCGCCGACGAAGGTGGTCTTGCCCACCCCGAACCCGCCCGCCACCAGGATCTTGAGCGCGGTGGGGAAGGGATCGGTGCGGCCCTCGCGGCCGTCCGCACGGCCGTCGTCGTAGTCAGAGCTGTCGTCGTAGTCCATCGAGCACTGCCTCCAGAAGAGCCCGGTCGGTGGGATGGTGGTGGGTGACGGGCGGTTTGGTGGTCAGGGCGCCGCAGTCGACCAGGTCGGAGAGCAGCACTTTGGCCACCGCCGCAGGCAGCTTCAGATGGGCGGCCACCTCGGCCACCGAGACCGGGCACAGGCACAGGTCGAGTGCCTGGCCGTGCTCGGGTCCGAGGTAGCCCAGTGGCGTCACCCCGGTCGCCATCACCTGCGACATGAGGTCGAGCGCGACACTGGGCCGGGTGCGGCCGTTGCTGACCGTGAAGGGGCGCACCAGCCGCCCGGCCGCGTCGTCGAGCCAGGGCCCGTCACCTGCCGTCGCCGCGCTCAAGGCCTCAGCGCCGGGGGTTCGGCACTGTGCTGGCGGGGCGCGGTCACCAGGTAGGGACGGACGCTCTTGACCAGCATCGCCATCTCGTATCCGAGCACCGCCGCGTCGGCCTCCCGGCCGGCGAGCACGGCGAGGCAGGTGCCGGAGCCGGCGGTGGTGACGAACAGCAGGGTCGAGTCGAGTTCGACGACGACCTGCCGTACGTCGCCGCCGTCGCCGAACCGGATGCCGGCGCTGCGGCCGAGGGAGTAGAGGCCGGAGGCCAGCGCGGCCATGTGGTCGGCGCTGTCGGGGTCGAGGCCGTGCACGGACTTGACCAGCCCGTCGCAGGACAGCAGGACCGCGCTGGTCGTGTGCGGTACGCGCTGCACGAGGCCGCTCATGAGCCAGTCGAGGTCGGAGACATGGCCGGTCGGCGCATCGCTCGCCATGGTGGATCGACTCCTTGGGGTACGAAGGTCTGCGGGGCCGCTGGGGGCGGCGGTGGGGGTGAGAGGGGAAGCGGTGAGGGGTGCGGGGGTGGCCGCGACGGCAGGGGTGGTCATCCGGCGGGTGCGCTCCCGTCGTGGCGTACGACCGGGGCCGCGGGCCGCGGCTGTGCCGGTGACGGCGGGAGCGGTGACGCGGCCTGTGACGGACCCGCGTCCGGGGGCGGCGCGAGGCCCGGGCCGGGTGGCACGTCCGGTTCCGCGTCCGCGGGGGCAGCGTGCGGTGCGTGCTCACCCGTCGGCGCGGGCCCACGCAGGTCCGGGGAGACCCAGGGCTCCGGGGAGGCCGCGGCGGACGGGAGGCCGGGACCGGCCGGGGAAACCGCGTCCGGCAGGAACGGAGCCCGGCGTTGCTGGGTCTCGGCGAGCACGATACCGCGCTGGAAGGCGGCCATCAGACCGGGGTCGTGGCCCGCGACGTCCTCGCTGTCCTGCCGGGGCGCCGCCGGGCCGCCGCGCAACTGGGGCACGAGGTGCTGCTGCGCGCGGCGCCGGGGCAGCTGGGGCGGCCGGTCCATGGTGCCGCGCACCATGCCGTCCCCGCGCGGAACGGGCAGGGTTCCCGCGTGTTCGGCGACGGCGGCCCGGTCCTCGGGGCGGATGCCGGGCACCGCCTCCGACGGATTCGCCCGCCCGTGCCCGGCGCCGCGTCGCGGCAGGGGCGCCGGCCCGCCCCCGCCGGGCGGGGCATAGGGCCCGGCCGCGGAAGTGCCGTCGGCCGGGGAGGGGAGGACCGAACGCGGGTGTTCGCTCTGCCCGGCCGGCGCGGGGATCACTGAACCCTCCTGCCCGGGCGGTACGGCGGTCGGGCTGCCGCCGTCCTGCCCGCAGGGCGCGCTGTCCGCGAGGGCGTCGCGTCCGGAAGGCACGGAGGTCCCGCTGCCGTCCCGCCCGGCAGGTACCGAGGCCGCCAGGCCGTCATGTCCGAAGGGCGCGGGGACCGCCAGGGCGTCGCGTCCGGAAGGCACGGAGGCCCCGCTGCCGTCCCGCCCGGCAGGTACCGAGGCCGCCAGGCCGTCATGTCCGAAGGGCGCGGGGACCGCCAGGGCGTCGCGCCCGAAAGGCACGGAGGCCCCGCTGCCGTCCCGCCCCGACGGTACCGAGGCCGCCGAAGTGTCGTGCCCGGGCGGTACGACGGCCAGGGCGGTCTCGTGTCCGGACGGTGCGGGGTGCGCGTCGGCGGGGTGCGCGGCGGAGACGGCCGGGTACGGCGGCGGTACCGGAGCCTGGGGCACTCCGCTCGCCGCGTCCGTTCGCGCCTCGGCCTCCGTTGGAACGTCCGCACCCGGGGGCCTTTCGGCACCGGCTCGCGTCTCCGTTTCCCGGGGAACGTGCGCACCCGGCCGGACCCCGGCCCCGCCGCCCGGAGCGGCGAGTGCCGACCCCGCTGACCCGGCCCCCGCCTCTCCCGGCCCGGTCTCCGCCCCGAGCAGTGCCTGCGGCACCACGAGCACGGCCTGCACACCGCCGTAGATGTTGGTCTGCAGCCGGACGGTGATCCCGTGCCGCCGGGCGAGCTGGGACACCACGAACAGCCCGATACGGCCGTCCGCGAGCAGGCTGGCCACGTTGACCTGGTCCGGGTCGGCCAGCAGGGCGTTCATCCGCACCTGCTCGCCGACCGGCATGCCCAGGCCCCGGTCCTCCACCTCCACGGCGAGCCCGGAGGTCACGAGGCCCGCGCGCAGCAGGACCTGGGTGTGCGGTGCCGAGAACACCGTGGCGTTCTCGACGAGTTCGGCCAGCAGATGGATGACGTCGGCGACGGCGTGGCCGCGCAGCCGGCCGTCGATCGGCGGGACGAGCTTGACCCGCGAGTACTGCTCGACCTCGGCGATGGCGGAGCGCAGCACCTCGGTCATGGAGACGGGACGGCTCCACTGGCGGCGGGACACGGCACCGCCGAGGACGGCGAGGTTCTCGGCGTGGCGGCGGATGCGGGTGGCGAGGTGGTCGACGTGGAAGAGACCCTTGAGCAGCTCAGGGTCCTCGATCTCGTTCTCCAGCTCGTCGAGGATGGAGATCTCGCGGTGCACCAGGGACTGGAGGCGCCGGGCGAGGTTGACGAAGACCTCCAGCTTCTGTTCGCTGCCCGCCTGGCTGGAGAGCTGGGCGGCCTGCACGACGGCGGTGACCGCGCCCTCGTGGGCGCGGGCCAGGTCAGCGGCGAGCAGCTCGAACTCGTCGGCGTCGGCGGGCGGACCGCCGCGCGGTTTGCGCTGCGGCGGGGCTTCGCCGTGCCGCAGGGAGTCGACGAGCGCGTGCAGATCGGCTTCGCGGCGCACGGTGCTGCGGCGCAGCGCGTCGAGGCGCTCGTGCACGGACCTGGCCGCACGCCCGGCGGCGACGGCGGCGGCCGCGATGCCCGCGAGCGTCACCGCCAGCGCCCCCGCGAGCACCGCCCACAGGGCGGGACCGGGCCGTGCGCCGGTGGAGCGCACCGTGAAGAGCACGGCCGCGCCCGCGCCGAGTGCCACCGCGACCGGCGGCAGCACCGCGAGGCGCAGCAGTTGGGGCCGTATGCGGGTCTCGGGCAGCGAGGGGACGGGGTGGGCGACCGGCCGCCCGTGCCGTCCGCCCTCACGGCGGTCTGCACGGGCGGCCGGTGCGCGGAGGTGAGACATCTGTTCCTCGTACTGGTCCGTCGGGCCTGGGGGCTCGCGCGGGGGCGCGAGCGGGCATGCGCCATCGCTGTGCCGGTCGGCCAGGCCATGGAGAGCGCCTCTACGTCGTCCGGCGGACACTCACAGTAGTCACCAATGCATCATGTGCGATGAGCAGTCGGCGAAATCCCCCGGGGAGCGTCCCGCTCTGGTATGAGGCGTCGTACGGCAGACCGAAAACCCGGTATCGCGACGCCCTGTCCTCGACGGCCGATCCGTGACGCCGCCCGTGTCGCCGCCCGTGTCGCCCGAACCGCAGCGCCCGGGGCGTGGCGCCGCCGACCGCAGCACGCCGGACCATCACGGCCGGACCGCGACACCCGGACCGTGATGCCCGCCCGCGACACCCAGACCATGCACCGCCGGCCACCCGACCGCCGAGCCGTGGCGGCCCGACCGCGACACCCGGGGCCAGGCACCGCCGGCCGCCCGGTGCCGTGCCGCAGGGGCCGGCCGTGGTCCAGTCGGCCGCGGCGGGCCCTGTTCAGGCTGAGGACCGTAAACCCACCGGATTGGTCTAGTCCCATTTTGGTCCAGACCATTGACCCGCCCGGTGAGCGGGCGCTATCCCATACGCATCAACTCCTCTCCTCCGTACGGGAATCGGCGAACTCCCCACCTCCTCACACCGGGACTGACATGAGACTCATGCGTTCCTTCCGCGCGGTCCTCACCGCGGCCGTCACCACGGCGGCCTCGGTCGGCCTCGCCCTGACGGGCACCGGCACGGCACAGGCGGCGACACCGCTGCCCGCCCACGTCTTCGCCCCCTACTTCGAGGCCTGGACCGGCGAGAGCCCGGCCGCCCTGGCCGCCCAGTCCGGTGCCAAACACCTGACGATGGCGTTCCTCCAGACCGCCTCCAAGGGCTCCTGCACGCCGTACTGGAACGGCGACAGCGGCATGCCGGTCTCCTCCTCGACCTTCGGCAGCGACATCAAGACGATCCAGGCCAACGGCGGGGACGTCATCCCGTCCTTCGGCGGCTACACGGCCGACACCACGGGCACCGAGATCGCCGACAGCTGCACCGACGTCCAGCAGATCGCCGCCGCGTACGAGAAGGTCATCACGACCTACGACATCTCGCGGCTCGACATGGACATCGAGGCCGACTCCATCGACAACGCCGCCGCCATCGACCGCCGCAACAAGGCGATCAAGCTGGTCCAGGACTGGGCGGCGGCCAACGGGCGCAAGGTGGAGTTCTCCTACACCGTGCCGACCACCACGCACGGCCCGGCCGACAACGGCGTCAAGCTGCTGCAGAACGCGGTGAGCAACGGCACCCGGGTCGACGTCGTCAACCTCATGACGTTCGACTACTACGACAACCAGTCCCACGACATGGCGAAGGACACCCAGACCGCCGCCCAGGGCCTGGTCGACACGCTCGCCCAGCTCTACCCGGACAAGACCTCCGCGCAGCTGTGGAGCATGGTCGGCATCACCGAGATGCCGGGCGTCGACGACTTCGGACCGGCCGAGACCTTCAGCCTGGCCAACGCCACGACGGTCTACAACTGGGCCGTCTCCAAGGGCATCAACATGCTGTCCTTCTGGGCGCTCCAGCGCGACAACGGCGGTTGCGCGGGCGGCGCCGCCGCCGACAACTGCTCGGGCATCCAGCAGAACACCTGGGACTTCTCCCACATCTTCGAGCCGTTCACCAGCGGCAGCACCGCCCCGGCCGACGACTTCTCGGTGGCGCTCGGCTCATCCTCCGGGACCGTGACGGCGGGCCAGTCCACCACCGCCACGGTGAAGACGGCCGTGACCAAGGGCAAGGCGCAGACGGTCGCCCTGAGCGTCAGCGGCGCCCCCGCGGGCGTCACCGCCTCGCTCAGCCCGGCCTCGGTCACGGCGGGCGGATCCGCGACGCTGACCCTCGCCACCACCTCGGCCGCGGTCTCGGGCACCTACACCCTCACCGTCACCGGTTCCAGCGCCTCCGGAAGCCACTCGGCGACGTACGCCCTGACCGTCACCGGCGGCAACGGCAACCAGTGCACCGCCGCCCCGTGGTCCAGGTCCGCGGTGTACACCGGCGGCCAGCAGGTCTCGTACAAGGGCCACAACTGGAAGGCCAAGTGGTGGACGACGGGCGAGGAGCCCGGCACCACCGGCGAGTGGGGCGTCTGGCAGGACCTCGGCGCCTGCTGATCCCTCCCCCGGCCCCGCACATGAGCCGAGTGGCCCGGAGTCCGCCCCCGAACGGGCGCGGCCCCCGGGCCACTCGCGCGCACCACTGCTCTCAGCAGCGCCGGGCCTGAGCGAGACCAGCACCGCCGGGCCTCCGCCGGACGAGCACCGCCGGGCCTTTGCCGGATCAGTACCGCTGGGCCTTCGTCAGGCGTGCCGTCAGCTTCTCCTCCTCCGACCGGCGGCTGAAGGCGATCGGCTGCACCTTCTTGCCCGGTTCCAGGTCCTGCGCCCCGACGTACCGGGTCTCGGCCACCTTCCCGCCGGCGTCGACGAAGTCGATCTGAACGGCGTACGACGCCTTGCGGTCGGTCTTGTTGGTGATGGTGACCAGGACGGCGAGCACCCCTCCGGTGCGGTCCTTGGGCAGTCCGGTCACACCGACCTCGGAGACGGCGTTGCCCCTGCCGTGCACGCCCTTCAGTTCCTTCTCGGCCGCCGCGGCGGAGCGGGCGGTGTCCGCCGACACCGACGCCTCGAACGCGGAGGCGCGCGCCTCGGCGGAGGACGCCGCCGCCGAGGCCGACGCGCGGGCGGAGGAGACCGCCGCCGACGCGGACGAGGCGAGCGCGGAGGGCAGCGTCCCGGCGGAGAAGGAGGCCGTGTCCGGCGTGCTCGGGGTGCGTCCGGACCCCGAGCCGTTGCCGTTGCCGCCACCGCATCCGGTCAGCGTGCCGGCCGCCAGCGTGCAGGTCAGTACGGCCACCGCCAGGGCGATGGGGCGCGGCCCGGCGAGGCCTGCGCGAGGCGGGAGATGCATGGCCCGTCCTTCGGGTGGGTGGGAGGAGTCCTGCCCTCATCGTCGGCGCAGACCACGCGGCGCGCGACCCGGCCGCCGCCGGCCCGGTGACACCCGCACCCGCCGGAGCCCACCTCTGTTCGCGGCTCTCAGTCCTTGCGGGCCACGATGACGTCCCGGTTGATCGCCTGGTCCACCCGGTGGACGAAGCCCCGGTACGCCTCGGAGTCGCGGACGGTGAACCCGTGGCCGGCGAGGATCCCGGCCAGTTGATCCCGCCCGGCCACCAGCGTGTTCCAGGAGATGCCGATGGCGCCGCCGGGCCGCAGCAGGGGCTCCCACACCGGGACGGCCGCGGCCAGCAGGTCGACGGGGCTGCGCGACAGCCGTCCCGCGTTGCCGCCGCCGTGCGGACGGCTGCCGTGCTGCACGCCGTACGGGGCGTCGGTGACGATCAGGTCGAACTCGCCGCGGCGGAAGAAATCGCCGCTTGCGAGCGTGTCCGCGTTGACCACCGTGACGTCGATGGTGCTGCCCTCGCGGTACAGCTCCTTGGACGCCCCGAGACTGACCTGCAACCGCCGTCCCAGGGTCGCCTTGTTGCGGCGGACGGTCCCGGTCTCGGCGTGGTGCTTGAGCCTGCTGTTCTTCAGCCAGGTGCGGAAGAACGCCGAGTAGGCGTCGAAGTCCTTGGGGTCGATGTCCAGCCCGCTGGCGTCCATGCCGTACATGACCGCCTGGTTGAGCGTGGTGCCGCGGCCGCACATCGGGTCGAACAGGCGCAGCCGCCCGGTCAGCAGCCCGCCCGGCGTGTCCGTCGCCAGCGCGGTCACGTTCACCAGGAGCCTGGTGAAGTCCTCGTTCGTCTTGCCCGCGTACTTCTGGATGGTGAGCAGGTCGCTGCTGAACAGGTCGAGGGGCTTCTTGACGACCGGGCGCAGCACGTCCGGCTGCTCGACGGCGAAGAGGGCGTACAGCGAGGACAGGTTCGACAGCAGGCGGACCGCGGTGTCCGACAGCGGCTCGGCGGTGAAGGTGACGTAGGGCACGCCGCCGATCTCGGTGACGGCGACGTCATGGACACCGCCGTCGATCACGGTCTCGCCGAACGCCCGGAGTTCCGCCATGGCCAGGTCGGGCGCGGAGCGGGCGTACACGCGGTTGTGCGAGGGCGAGACGAGAAACCCGTACCTGCTCATGTGCTTTCGGATCCTGCTTTCGAGTGGCTTCCGGCGACGGCCGCGGTGGTACTGACGCCCGGGGTGCGGCCCTGCTCGGAGCCGGTCGGTGACGCACCGACTTTACCCGAGCCGCCCGGGCCGGCGTGGGGGCGCCGGCCCGGGCGGACGCGGTCAGCCGCGGGGGGCGACGGCGTGCTCGAAGCGGTGGAAGGCGGTCTCCTGCCGCCACTCGAGGCGGGCCTTCAGGCTGGAGTCCAGCAGGCGGCGGCAGGCGGCGGCAGGCCGGTCGACGCCCGGCCGGGTGCCGCGGCAGGCGGCCGCGGCCACGTACCCGGAGCGTGTGGGGTTGCCCCGCCACAGGCTCGCGCCCGGTGCGAAGGCGTACTCCAGGGAGGCGCGCGCCAGGTTCTTCAGCTCCGCGTAGCCCAGCGCGTAGGTCCGGGCGGCGTACGCGTACTCGTGGGTGATGTCGATGCGGCTCACGCCGGGGTCGTCGGTGGCGAGGACGACCGGTACGCCGTAGCGGCGGTAGGTGCCGAAGGGGTGGTCGGCGCCCTTGACGCCGAGGATCTGGGCGTTGCTGGAGAAGGGCACCTCGACGGCGGTCTCCCGGGCGGCCATGGTGCGGGCGGTGCGCTGCCAGTCGTCCTCGTGGACCAGGTCGACTCCGTGGCCGATGCGTTCGGCACCGGCGACGTCCACCGCCTCCTTGATGTGGAACTTCAGGTCCTCGGGCTTGACCAGGCCCGGCCACAGTTCCCCGGCGTGGAGGGTGAGGTGCGCGTGCGGGTAGACGCCGCGCAGGTACTTGAGCATGCGCATCTGCAGGCTGTAGTTGCGCAGGGAGCTGTCCCAGTCCTCGGGCTGGACCAGGTTGACCGCGACGTAGCGGTGGTCGCGCTCGGCCAGGCGCATGCCGAGGGCCATCTGGGTGAAGACCCGCGCCGGTGAACTGCCGCGCGAGACCTGGGAGATCCAGCGTACGGTCAGCGCGCAGCCGGGCCGTGCCGCGGTGGTGCCGCAGTGCTCGGTGGTGCGGAACTCGGCGTCGGAGTCGTCGGTCTCCTTGCTCGCCTCGGCCACCAGCCGGTCGAGTCCGCCGCCCGCCGCGAGCCTGCGGTGCAGGGCGGCCAGGTCGTCGTCCCAGCCGACCTGGTCGGCGAGCTTCTTCGCGCTCTCCGAGGCGGGGGTGACCATGGTCTCCAGGTAGAACTGGTTCTGGGCGGCCGCGTGGTCGGCCACGTCGGCGAGCAGCTTGCCGCGGTGCCGCCAGGACACCTCGCCGAACTTGCCGAAGGTGTCGAAGAAGTGGTCGTGGCCGTTGCCGCCGGGCGGGAAGTCCTGCATGGACCAGGCGCGCACGATCGCGTCGCGGAAGGCCTTGTCGGTGCGGGCGTCGGCGGCGGGGCGGGTGCCCGGGCCGCAGGGCGGGGTCCTGGCCGTCATGGTCGCGGTCTCCACGCACAGCCCGTCCTCGGCGGCCAGTTCGATGAGGTACTCCGTGGTGACCGCGCCGGAGAGGTGGTTGTGCAGGTCGCCGCCCTTGGGCATGCGCTCGAAGAAGCGGCGCAGCGCCTCGGGGTCGCGCCGGATCGAGCGCAGGTACGCGTCGGTGGCGGCCTCCGCCGGGGTCGTGGGCGGCCGTACGGCCGCGGTGCCGCCGCCGGCCTGGGCGGGCAGCGGGTGGGCCACGGCGGGCGAGGCCGGGGACGCGGCGAGGGTGGACAGCGCCGTGAGGCACACGAGACCTGACGTGACCAGGCTCCTGCGTCGGCGCCCGGACCGGGTGGGTTCGGTATTCACGCCTGCATCATCACGAGCCCGGGCGGCCCGGGTCCGGCGAGCGCGCGGAGATCCACTCGACAGGGTGACGGGGCGGCGGGTGCGCGCCCTCCCGCGGCCCGCCCCTTCGGGGCGCGGACCGTACTTCCTCTGTGCGCCGTGCCGGAAGGCGTCCGCGATCGCGGTCCCCCGGCGTTGTCAGTGGTGCTCCGTAGTGTGGAACCACCATCCGAACGGACCGGATTCCCGGCCGGGTTGCGCGAGCCCGGCATGCGACGTCCACCGGCGGAGGAGGGCGTTCCGTGCTGTGCGCGGCGACCGTTCGTCACCGGTTCACGCAGGCGCCCGACGACTTGACCAGGCCGAGACACCGACAGGCACGCCTCCACGGAGGAAGCCGCTTCCCCGCAGGGCACCGCACGCGGCCCGCGGAGGAGACGAAGGGAAGGGGACCGACGCGATGAGCGCAACGGTGAAGGACCGCCTCGAGAAGCACTTCGTGAACCACGTCGCTCTCGTCATCGACAAGTCCGGTTCGATGCGGGGCCATTCGGAGCAGCTCATCCGCGTGGTGGACGAGTTCGTGAAGGGGTTGCAGGAGGAGTCCGACCGGCTCGGCCACGAGACCCGGATCAGTCTCTACGCCTTCGACCACCTGGTGGAGAACCTGGTCTGGGACATGGACGTGAAGCACCTGCCGTCCATGCGCGGCCTGTACACGGTGGAGAACGGCGCGACCGCGCTGATCCAGGCGTCCGTCAAGGCGCTGGACGACCTCGGCCACATATGGGAGGAGTACGGCGAGCACAGCTTCCTCCAGGTCGTCGTGACCGACGGCGAGGAGAACGCGTCCGGCGCGGACACCACGGGCTCGCGCCACGACCACCTTCCCGACGGCCGCGTCGTCCTCGACGCCTGGCGCGACCGGATCACCCGGAAGATGAACGGCCTCCCCGGTCACTGGACCTCGGCCATCATGGTGCCGAACTCCCTGGCCAAGCGCACCGCCCAGCAGTACGGCTTTCCGACGGGCAACATCTCGATCTGGGACGCCGACTCGGCCCAGGGCGTCGAAGAGGCGATCGGCACCGTCAAGTCGGCCGCCACGAGGTTCCTGCGCGACCGCGAGCAGGGCGTGCGCGGAACCAGGAACCTCTTCGCGGTGGGGCAGGACCTGAGCACGGGCGACGTGAAGTCCAGCCTCCGGTCCCTCGACGCCGGCAGGTACGTGCTGATCCCGGTGGACCGGCAGACGTCGATCCGTGACTTCGTCACCGGTGCCGGGCACCCGTACCGGACCGGCTGCGCCTTCTACGAGCTGTCCAAGCGGGAGAAGATCCAGGCCGGCAAGAAGATCGCCGTGGCGGAGAAGGACCCCGCCACCGGCCGGACGACCGGGAAGGTCTTCACCGGTCCCGCGGCCCGGCAGCTCCTCGGCCTGCCGCAGACGGAGGTCACGGTGACCCCCGGGAGCAACGCGGCGTACACCGTGTTCGTCCAGTCGACCTCGGTCAACCGGAAGCTGGTCCCGGGGACCAGACTGCTCGTGCTCCTGTAGGAGGCACGGATCTCCCCGGGCGGGAGGGCGCGGCCGGCGCGGGGGATCCGTGCCGGGGCGCCGTCCGGTCCGGGGGCCGCGGCCCGGGGACGGGTGGCCCGGGCGCGCGGAGGCTCCCGGCGCCGTTCACCTCCGCCGCCTCTCCGGGACCGTTCAGGCGGGCGGCGCGACCAGCAGCAGTCCCCGCACCAGAGCGGAGTCGACCGCTCGCCCCACGCGCCCTTCGCAGAGGGCTGCGCTGTAGCTGCGACGGCCCGGCAGAGGGGCGAGCCCTTCGCGGATGAAAGCCGGACGCAGGTCCTTGTCCATCGGCGTGACGAGGCTCTGGGCGACGCGTTCGAAGTTTCCGGACCAGCAGTCGAGGACGAAGGTGTCGTAGGCGCTCAGGCGCATGACCACACAGCCCCAGTCGAGCAGTCCCGGAACCGTGCGCCGCAGGAGTTCCGGGTACTCGGTGAAGTGGGCGCGCGGGTTCAGGTGGTGGATCAGGTGGTAGTTGTCGTAGAAGGCCCAGTCCGTGCCGAACGAGGGGACCTCCGTGGCGGGTTCCGCGCCCTGGGCGTGGGTGGGGTCGCCGTCCAGGGCCGCGACCAGGTGCTCCCGCGGCAGCCACAGGATGGTACTGGCCTTGGGGTGACGGGGATCGGCCGGATCGCTGAGACCGTGCCAGACGTACTGGGCCTTGGCGGTGTTGACCGCCCGGTACAGCGCCGTCCCGATCAGCCAGTAGCCGAGGAACCGGTCCATGACGACCAGGTACGCGGTGACGGCCCAGAAAGCGGTGACGCCGAGGACGAGCAGCGCTTTCCGGGAGCCTCGGCAGCGCCGGTGGAACGCGACCTTTCCCGAGGTCAGCAGGATGAAGCAGGTCTTCAGCCCGAAGACGCAGAACTCCAGCACCCTGGAACGGTCATACGGCAGAGGTGAGTGGATGTCATCGGGGCCCGCGTTCTCCGGGTGGTGGATCACGATGTGCTCGGTCGCGTAGAGCCGCGGAAGCGAGCCGATCATCGGACCCATGACCCAGTCCGAAAGAGCCCGCCAGAAGGCTGTCAGCAGGGGGCGGCCGCGAAGGTCGAGCACCTGGCAGTGCATGTCCCAGTGGAAGTACGCCTCGAAGTCGATCCACGCCGGAGCCAGGTATTTGATCAGGAACAGGAAGAGCGTGACGCAGCTCAGCAGGCCGGTGGCCGGACCGACGGTCGACGCGGCGAGGACGAGCGGCACGCAGTGGAGGAGCTGTACCCGGGCCAGGTGCTGCAGCCGGCGATCGGCGAAGCGCCGGGGCGGGGCGCCGAGCGGCGCGTAGCCCGCGGCCAGGGACCACGGCTCGAAGGCGGCGATGTAGGCCTCGCGGTGCAGGCAGACGGAGTAGACCTCCGCGAGGGCGAGCGCCGGGACGGCCAGGGCCGCCCACACCACTGCCCGCAGCGGTCCACCGCCCGGCCACGAGTGCGCGAGACCGAGAACGTACGGCGGCACGAGGGCGTAGAGCGGCAGAAGGGGAGCGAGGTACGTGGTGAGGCGCCACGGGAGGAATCTTCTGATGACCGGGGCGTGCCGACCGTAGGAGAAGCGGTCGTACCGGCCGATCAGTTCGATGAGGATCAGGAGGGGAAAGGTGACGACCACTCCGGCGCAGACCACAGCGAGCCCCGCGGCCTTCTTCACGCCCGACCCCCTGCCCGGTCCGTCCCGGCCCTTCACGGGCCGGACTCCGCGTCCCGCCCGTCCCGCTGCTCCTCCGCGGCCTGCTGCCAGTCCGCTCCTTCCTCTCGGACGGCCACCACCTGCCCGGCGAGAACATGCGATCCCGGTCCGGCGAACCACCGCGCCTCGGTCGGGTCCCACCAGCGCCCTCCGATGCGGAGCACCTCGTGGTGCACCACGTCGTCACCGATCCAGGTGCCGTCCGCGTCGGACTCCGACCACGTCGACCGCCAGTGCGCGGCGGCGCGGACGGCCGGCCGGAGCGCCGCGCGTCCCCGTGCGTACGGCACACCGGCCAGGGTGAGCAGCTCGCCCGCCAGGTCCGCGTGGACGCCGCAGTCGCCGACCAGCTCGTCCGGCTGGGCGAGCCGGCACCAGTGGACCGGCCACCGGGTGGGTCCCCAGCCGACGACCAGCGGTATCGCGGCCAGCCGGGAGCCCGTGTCGGCCCAGCGGTCGAAGCGCCGCAGGATGAAGCTCCGTGCTTCGCCGCAGCAGAGGTCGCCGTGGTGGGAGATCCGGGACAGCCCGATCGAGTCGATGCGCCGTCGGTCCCCGGGGCCGAAGACGGGTCCCGGCGAACGCCGCGGGCCGCCGCTCACGACAGTGATCCCGCGGCGCGGCCGCGCCCGAAGGGATAGGCCATGGACAGGTCGTAGGCACCGCACATGCCGAACGCCAGGAAGTCCCCCTCCGCCAGGGAACCGGCGTCCACCTGCTCGGCGAGGATGTCGTTCTCCATGCAGGACCGCCCGAGGACCCGTCCCGTTCCGCGGGCCACCGGCCGCCACTCCCCTCCGGTGAAACGGGCGACGGGATGCGCCCGGTAGCGGGCCTCCGGTATGTCGCCGAGGGCGGCGTCCACGACGACCTCCCGCCCCGGGCCGCGGCCCCTGGCCAGCAGGACCCGGGTGACGACGGCGGCCGCCGGCTGTGTGAGGAGCTTGCCCGGCTCCAGCACGAGCACGGTGTCCGGGGCCCGCAGGCGGTCCGGGACGGTCTTGAGCACGTGGTCGACGGACAGGCGCACGGCGGGCAGGTCGTCGACGTGCCATCCGCCCCCCAGGTCGACGACGGCCGGTGGATCGCCCAGCCGGTCGGCGAGCGGGCCGGCCGAGGCGAGAGCGGCGGCTGCCTCGTGCCGCCACCGGTGGGGGCCCAGCACGCTCTCCGCCTGGTGGAAATGCACGCCCCACCGGGCGTCGAGCCGTCCGCGCAGCTCGCCGACCAGCGCGGCCGTCCGGGCCAGATCGGCGCTGTTGTCGAAGGAGATCCCGAAGCGGCTGGGCACGCCGGGGGCCGACACGCGTACGCCGACGACATCCGCGGTGAGCCGCAGTCCGGCGTCCAGGGAGCGGACCAGGTGAGCGAGCTCCTCGACCGAGTCGGCGAAGAAGGCGCCGCAGCGCACCTCGGCCCGGGCGGGCCACCATTTCGCCGGTCCGTTCAGGAGGGTACGGCCGGGATCGAAGCCGTGGCCGACCGCGACGTCCAGCTCGTCCAGGGTGATCGCCTCGGCGGCCAGGCCGTGCTCGGCGGCGCGGGAGAGCAGCTCCGGATGCGGGCACGTCTTGATGCTGTGCGCGAGCACGGTGTGCGGGAGATCGGCGAAGCGCGCGCGCAGCGCCGCCACCCGCTCGTCGAAGAGCGGTGTCAGGATCTGCCGTGACGGGGTCGCCCGCTCCTCGGACGGCGCCTCCAGCACGGTCTCGTAGCGGGTCAGGGAGGGGACGTCCTCGCGGGGGCGTGGGTCCGGCGCGCGGTGTGCGGGGGTGACCGGTGCCGGCCTGCGCGCGACCGTGGGTTCGAGCAGGTTCCTGCGGCCGAGTCCGCGCATGCCCGACGGGTGCTTGGTCGCGGGGTCGATCCCGCCGCTGGGCCCCCAGGGGAAGGAGGAGATCCCCAGCTCGGAAGCTACCGCGATCTCCTCGACGACACGCGTGAAGCCGGGTGCGAGACGGCGGTCGCCGGGTCTGCCCCGCTCGGTGACCAGAGCGGCCGGCAGGTTCGCGCCGCAGGTGCTGGCGCCGTGGATCCAGGCGGGGAAGCGGGGGTTGACCTCCATGAGGACCATGTCGCCCTCCCAGGTGCGGATGGTCTCGATCTCCCCGCCGCCGTTCCACCCGACCTCGGCCGTGTAGGCGCGCAGCTTCTCCCACAGCCGCTCCGGCAGTTCGGCGATCTCCCCGGACCAGGTCTTCCCCTCCGGTGTGAGGATCGCCTTCGTCATGAGAACGGCGTCGAGGAGCACGCCGCTGCGCGCCACGAAGGCGATGCCGCATTCCTGGCCGGGCACGTGCGCCTCGAGGTGCCAGTCGCCGCCCCACTCGCGTTCGACGAAGCGCCCGGCCGCGAGTGCCTCCTCGACGCCCCGGACCCGGAACGCCTCATAGTGCTGCCCCTTGACCCAGGCGCCGTGCGGACTGTGGCGGATGAACCGCTCGACCGCGTCCCGGTCCGTGTCTGCGGAGGAATCCGGCAGGCTCAGCCCCAGAGCCTGCGCCACCGCCTTCGGTGGCTTCGTCACCGTGTCGAGCGCGCGTTTGTTCGGCGCGAGTACGCGCTCCTGCACGCCCAGGTACTGGGCGAGCAGGCGCACTTCGAGGTCGAGGGCAGGAATGAGGAACGTGTCGGGCGCCGCGACCAGTTCCGCGACCTGCTCCGTCCACGTCTCCAGATGGATCTCGTCCCACCCGGGCAGCAGCACGACCTCGTCGAGCGTCGGGTCGTGCAGTCCCGAACTGGCGGCGGAGTAGTCCAGACCGACCACCCGCACGTCCGCGTCGGCCAGCTTCAAGGACCGCGCGATTCCCAGCCCGGGCGACGGATTCGGTCCGCTGTGCATCCCACTGACGACCACCGTGATCCGCATGAACCGTCGCCCCCCAAGCCATGGCCCATCCGCCACGGCCGCATGGCTCCCGTGGCATCCCTCGGCCAGTTTCCTCCTTCTCGTGACGCTTGTCCCAGGTTCCCGCACAACGTTCCGACGGCCTGCGCCCGAAGCCGACGGACACCGCCCGGGCGCTCCTCACCCTCGGACGGCTCGGCCCCGGATGCGGACGACGACCCGGCAAGCGCGGACGCCGTCACCGGGCCCGTCCCCGGCCGACGTCACCTCTCGCCCGCGAGGTCCAGGTCGCCCTTGCTCGTCTCCGCGACGCCCCGAGCGATCCGGGGACGGCGCCACGGGTGCGCGATCGGCTGGGACACCGCCCGCCACCACGCCTCGCCCGGCAGCTCCCCCGCCGGCTCGAACGGCTCACCCGGCCGCGGGAACGCCACCGCCTGGCCGGCCTCCCCGGCCGCGTCCTTCGTCCACTCCCCCGGCTCCGCCCACGGGTGCGGCGCCAGGTTGAAGGTGCCCCAGTGGATCGGCAGCAGCACACCGCCCGGGGCGCCCCCCTGGAGGTCCAGGTGCGCCCGTACCGCTTCGGCGGGGGTCATGTGGATGTCGGGCCAGAACTCCGCGTAGGCGCCGAGCTGGATCATCGTGACGTCGAAGGGGCCGTGGTCGGCGCCGATGTCCTCGAACCCGTCGAAGTAGCCGGTGTCACCGCTGTGGTAGACGCGGTGCTCGTCGCCCGCGACGGCCCAGGAGGCCCACAGGGTGTGCTGGGTGTTGCGCAGGCCCCGGCCGCAGAAGTGCCGGGCGGGGGTCGCGGTCAGGGTGAGTCCGCCGACCTCGGTCGCCTCGTGCCAGTCCAGTTCGCGCAGGCGGCCGGCCGGGACGCCCCAGTGTTCGAGGTGGGCGCCGACGCCGAGCGGCACGGCGAAGAGGGTGTCCGTGGCCGCCAGCGCCTTGATCGTGGGCATGTCCAGGTGGTCGTAGTGGTCGTGGGAGATGACCACCACGTCGACCCGGCCGAGCGCGGCCAGCGGCAGGGGCACCGGGTGCAGCCGGCGCGGGCCCGCGAAGGGGAACGGGGAGCAGCGCTCGCCCCACACGGGGTCGAAGAGCACCCGGTGCCCGTCGATCTCCACGAGGACGCTGGAGTGCCCCAGCCACGTCACCCGCAGTCCGGTGGCCGCGGGGCGGGCCAGGTCCGCGTAGGTGGTGGCGTGCACCGGGATGTCACCCAGCGGGGAGCGGCGTACGCGCTGCTCCTTGTCGAAGTAGAGCTTGGCGAAGTCCCACGGCGAGCCCGACGGCCGCGTCCGTGCCTCGCCTCCGGGATTTTGGAAGACGCCGTCCTTGAAGTGGGGGGACCGGCGGATCCGCGCCATGCGCGCACCGCCGGGATCCACACCGAAGGCCTCGGGCCGCAGGGCACTCAGCCCGGAACTCGAGGGACGGAAGCCGGCCACGTTACCTCCAGGTGGGGTCGGTCAGGTTTTCCATTATGGAGGGCCGCCGGGCGGCGCACCGGCCGCCCGGGGGCCGGGACGGGCAGCCCGCCGGGCACACACCTTGCCCGCACGGCAAGACCCATTAGGGTGACCGCGTGGCGAGAATGCGGTTGAGCGTGGCGGAGCGGCGCGAGGAGTTGCTGCGGGCCGCCATCGGCCAGATCGAGGCACGGGGTGTGGCGGCCGTGCGGATCGCCGACGTGGCCGCGGTGCTCGGCGTGAGCAACGCGCTGGTGCTCTATCACTTCTCCACCAAGGAGAACCTCGTGGCCGCCGCGTTCGCCCGCGCGGCCGAGGACGACCTCGCGCACCTGCGCGCGCTGCTCGGCCGGCGCACCACGGCGCTGCGCCGGCTGCGCGCCGCGCTGCGCTGGTACGCGCCCACCGGCAATGCCAAGGGCTGGCGGCTGTGGATCGAGGGGTGGGCCGCGGCGCTGCGGGAGCCGGCCCTGCGAAAGGTGGCCCGTGACCTCGACCGGCAGTGGAAGGCGGCCCTCACCGAGGTCGTGGCCCAGGGGGTGGCCGCCGGCGAGTTCCGCTGCCCGGACCCCGGGGGCACGGCCCTGCGCCTGACGGCCCTGCTGGACGGCCTCGCCGTCCAGCTGACCTGCTACGGCGGTACGGTCTCCCGCAACCGCGCCCTGGAGTGGGTCGACGAGGCCCTGGCCCGCGAACTGAACGTGGAGCGGCGGGCGTTGACCACCGCGGCACGCTGACCGCCCACCGCACGCCCCGGCCCCTCCCGCCCCTGCGGACGCACAGCCCCTGACGCGGCCCGGCAGGCGCGCGCCCCCTGGAACGGCACTCCCGGGAAGCGGCCGGCGAGTCCGTCAGGCCACCGACGCGATCCGCGTCCTGATGTCGTCCGGGGACAGGGTGCCCTTGGCCGTCACGTCGTCCCCCGAGGACTGACCGCGCAGCCGGCGGCCGATCCACGGGACCAGGTACTCGCGGGCCCAGTGGACGTCGTCGCGGCGGATGTCCAGGGTGCCGCGCGGCGGCAGCGGCGGCCACGGCTGCTCCGGGTCGGCCGGGACGTCGACGCCGAGGACCTGGCCGGCCCGCAGCGCCACGCGGGTGTGCCCCTCGGGAGACAGGTGCAGCCGGTCGTGGTCCCAGGCCCGGCGGTCCTGCACGGTCTTCAGGGACCACAGGTCGAGCACCGGGCAGCCGTACCGGTCGGCGATGGCCCGCACATGCCCGTTGTACGTCGCGATCTTGCCGCGCAGATGCTTGAGCACGGGCACGCCGCGGGTGTCGAAGCCGGTGGTGACCATCACGGTCCCGGCCGCGGAGGCGAGCCGGGCGACCGCCTTCTCGAACCGCTCGGCCACGTCGTCCGGATCGGTGCCGGGACGGATGATGTCGTTGCCGCCCGCGCAGAAGGAGACCAGGTCGGGGGCCAGCTCCACGGCCCGCGGCACCTGGTCCGCCACGATCTGGTCGAGCAGCTTCCCGCGCACGGCGAGGTTCGTGTACCGGAAGTCGCCCTCGGGTCGCCGGTCGGCGAGCAGGACGGCGAACCGGTCGGCCCAGCCGACGAACGCCCCGTCGGGGCCGGGGTCGCCGACGCCTTCGGTGAAGCTGTCCCCCACCGCCACGTACGACCCGATCACTGATCTGCTGTCACTCTTCGAATCGTCTGCCACGTCGGCCCATGATTCACCTTCCGATGTGACCTACGCGACCGTAGGCAGGGGTTGACGGTCGGTGAGAAAGGCCACTTCAACATCATCTCCCGCACGGGAATACGGGCGGCGCGGGAAGCGCGCGGCGGGCCGAGGGAGGAGAACGGGGTTCTCGGCGGCGGGCACCGACGGCCCGCCCCGCACACCGTCTTCGACTTCCGCCACGCGGCCGACAAGAAGCTGGAGGGGCCGGACGTCGAGCTGCCCGGCGTGCGCAACGTGAGCATGCCGCTGAGCGACCCGGCCGACGGCGCCGAGTTCTGGAAGATGGTCCGCGACGGCGACCTCGACCAGTTGCGGGCGATCCTGGACGACGGCAAGGGCGCGGCCCGGATGATCGCCTCCTACCGCACCATCGTCACGCAGCGCACCGCCGAGCACTCCCAGGTACTGCACGCGCTCGCCGAGGACAGCCTCCCGGCCCTGATGCACTGCGCCGCGGGCAAGGACCGGGCCGGACTGTCGATCGCCGTGACGCTGCTCGCCCTGGGCGTGGAGCGGGAGGCGATCACCGCGGACTACCTGGAGTCCAACGCCCGGCACCGCCGCTACAAGGTGCGCCGCAGCGGCTCGTCCGCCTCGGCCTACTCCCCCGAGGTCATGGAACTGCTCAGCCCGCTGTTCGAGGCGCGCGTCGAGTACCTGACGGCGGCCCTGGAGACCATCGAGGAGACCTGGGGCGGGGTCGACGCCTACCTGGAGCGGGGGCTGCGGCTCGACCCCGGGACCAGGCAGCGGCTGCGGGAGCGACTGCTGGACTGAGGGCCCAGGACGGGACGGGCGTCCGGCCCGCGACGCCCGGCGCGCACGCTCGCGGTGTCGCCCGAGCTCCGCGTCCGGTGGCGTGCGGCGGGCCGCGTCACTTGGCGCCGACCTCGAACAGCAGCCAGACGAAGGCGGCGAAGAGGTGTCCGACGGCGATGTAGATGATCAGCCGGACCCAGAGGGCACGCGGGAACTTCTCCTCCATGTCGGTCATGGCATCTCTCCGGTGTGGGGGCCCAGGCACAGCGCGGCCGTGGGACTCTGCAGCAGGGTGTGGACGAAGAGCAGCTCGAGCCCGTCGGGGTCCTCGGCGGCGATGCGGTGCGGCGTCAGCGAGTCGAAGTGCGCGCTGTCCCCGGGGGCGAGCAGGTGCGTGGTGTCGCCCAGGCGCAGCCGCAGCCGCCCCTTGAGGACGTACAGCCACTCCTCGCCGGGGTGGACCCGTACGATGTCGCCCTGGGAGCCGTGCGGCACGCGCACCCGCAGGGTCTGCATGCCACGCCCGGAGGAACCGGCCTGGTAGTAGGTCCAGCCGCCGGCCCTGGTGGGTTCCATGTCCGCGCCGCGGACGATCGCGTCCCGTTCGGCGACGGTCTCGCCGAGCAGTTCCGAGACGGTCGTACCGTAGATACGGGCGAGTGCCAGCAGCATCGGGAGTGAGGGCTGGCGCTGTCCCGTCTCCAGGCGGGAGAGGTGTGCGGGCGACAGCCCGGCGGCGCCGGCCGCGGCCTCCAGGGTGAGGGAGGCTCGGCGGCGGAGCGCGCGCAGCTGGGGCGCCACGGCGGGCAGGTTCTCGGCCTGTCCCGCCGGTGGCCCGGACTCGGGAGTGCTCATGCCTCCATTCAGCCGCAGGCTTGCCCCTGGGGCAAATTTCTTGCCTCAGAGGCAAACCACAGCAGGGCGCCGCCGTTCTCCGGAGCGTCTACCGGTTGGCCACCGCCTGCTTGACCAGCGTCTTTCCGAAGTCCCACATGAGTCCGCCGCCGTGCGCGTCGTCCATCACGGCGGTGAAGGCGTCCACGAACCGGTCGACGTCCTGCTCGCCGATGATGAGCGGCGGGATCAGCTTGATCACCTCCAGGTGGTCACCGGAGACCTGGGTGAGGATCCGGTGGCGCTGGAGCAGCGGGACGACCACCATCTGCGCGAACAGGCCCTTGCGGGCCGCCTGGAGCATGGTCCACCGGCCGCGCAGCTTCAGCGACTTGGGCCTGCCGAACTCGATGCCGATCATCAGGCCCCGGCCGCGGACGTCGGCGAGCAGTTCGTACTTGTCGGTCAGCGCCGCCAGGCGGGACCTGAGCAGGTCGCCGGTGGCCCGCGCGTTGGCGACGATCTGCTCGTTCTCCATGACGGACAGGACGGCGAGGCCCGCCGCCATGGCCTGGGCGTTGGAGCCGAAGCTCGCCGAGTGCACCAGGACCCGGTCGATGGAGGAGTAGACCTTCTTGAAGATCCAGTCCTTGCCGAGGGTCGCGCTCACCGGGACGTAGCCGCCCGACAGGGCCTTGGCCACGCACACCAGGTCCGGCTCGACGCCGTCCTCGTGCTGGTAGGCGTAGAAGTCGCCGGTGCGGCCGAGGCCGGTCTGCACCTCGTCGGCGATGAGCAGGGCCTTGTGCTTGTGCAGCAGCTCCTGCGCGGCCCGCAGGTAGCCGGGCGGTGTCTCGTGCACGCCCTTGCCCTGGATCGGCTCCACGATCAGGGCGGCCACGTCGCCCTTCTTCAGCTCGCGGGCGAGCGCGTCGAGGTCGCCGAGCGGGACGGCGGTGTCGGGCAGCAGCGGGGCGAAGCCGTCCCGGAAGCCCTCCTCGCCGTTCACGGACAGCGAGCCGGTGGTCAGCCCGTGGAAGGCGTGCTCGCAGTGCAGGACGCGGGGTTTCCCGGTGGCGCGGCGGGCGAACTTGAGCGCGGTCTCCACCGCCTCGGTGCCGCTGTTGCCGAAGAACACCCGGTCCAGGTGCGGACTGTGCGTGAGCAGCCGCTCCGCCAGCAGGCCGGGCAGCGGCTGGCAGTCGAAGCGGGTGAGGTCGGCGAGCTGGGCGTCCAGCACGTCGTGCAGGGCCCTGCGGACGACGGGGTGGTGCCGGCCGAGGCCCATCACCCCGAACCCGGCGAGCATGTCCAGGTAGTCGTTGCCGTCGGCGTCCCAGAAGTGCGCGCCCTCGGCCCGTTCGTAGACCTTGTCGAAACCGATGGTGTGCAGCATGCGCGGCAGCTGGTGGTTCAGGTGCTTGCTGTGCAGCTCGTAGCGCTCGGCGCCGCGCTCGGCCAGGAGGGCGCCGAGGTCGAACTCCGTGGTCATTCAGTTTTCTCCTTGACTGCCATGACGTCCCCGGCCGCGCCGGCGGCCTCGCCGGCCGCGGCGGGTTGCTGCGCCGGTACGGTCCCGGTCACCGCCGGTACGGTCCCGGTCGTGGCCGGTACGGTCCCGGCCTGCTCCTGGGCGGCCAGGCTCGCGCTGATCCGGCCGGCCACCTCGACCGGGGTCAGCCCGATGTCGGCCAGCACCTCCGCGCGCTTGGCGTGCGCGAGGAACTGCTCCGGGATGCCGAACCGCCGCACCGGTACGTCCACTTCGGCGTCGCCCAGGGCCAGCGCCACCGCGGAGCCGACGCCTGCGGCGCGGCTGTTGTCCTCGACCACGGCCACCAGCCGGTGCCCGGCGGCCAGACCGGGCAGCGCCGGGTCGACGGGCTTGACCCAGCGCGGGTCGACGACGGTGCAGCCGATGCCGCGCGCCCGGAGCAGCTCGGCGGCCCGCAGGCACACCGGCGCCATCACGCCGACGGCCACCAGCAGCACCTCGGGCCGCTCCGCCCGGTGCAGCACGTCCATGCCGCCCACCCGGTCGACGGCCGGGATCTCCGGGCCCACCGACTCCTTCGGGAAGCGCACCAGCGTCGGCGCGTCGTCCACGGCGACCGCCTCGCGCAACTGGGCGCGCAACTGGTCGGCGTCGCGCGGCGCGGCGATCCTCAGCCCGGGCACGACCTGGAGGACGGACATGTCCCACATGCCGTTGTGGGAGGCGCCGTCCACACCGGTCACCCCGGCGCGGTCCAGCACGAAGGTGACGCCGCAGCGGTGCAGGGCCACGTCCATGAGCAGCTGGTCGAAGGCGCGGTTGAGGAAGGTGGCGTAGACGGCGACGACCGGGTGCAGGCCGCCGGTGGCCAGGCCTGCCGCCGAGACCGCGGCGTGCTGCTCGGCGATGCCGACGTCCCACACCCGGTCGGGGAACCGCTCGGCGAACTTGCCGAGGCCCACCGGGTGCAGCATGGCGGCCGTGATCGCCACGACGTCGTCGCGTTCCTCACCGATCCTGACGATCTCCTCGCCGAACACCGAGGTCCAGGACGGGCCGCCGGACGGGACGAGGGGCGCGCAGGTCAGCGGGTCCATCGCGCCGACGGTGTGGAAGTGGTCCTCCTCGTTGGCGAGGGCCGGCCCGTAGCCGCGGCCCTTCTCGGTGAGGCAGTGCACGAGGACCGGCCCGTGGAAGCGTTTGGCGCGGCGCAGCGCCGACTCCAGGGCGCGCAGGTCGTGGCCGTCGATCGGGCCGAGGTACTTCAGGCCCAGGTCCTCGAACATGCCCTGCGGCGCGAAGGCGTCCTTGAAGCCCTTCTTCGCGCCGTGCAGCGACTCGTAGAGGGTGCCGCCGACGACGGGTGTGCGCTGGAGCACGTCCTTGCCCCAGGCCAGGACCTTCTCGTAGCCGTCGGTGGTGCGCAGGGCGGCCAGGTGGTTGGCGAGGCCGCCGATGGTCGGCGCGTAGGAGCGCTCGTTGTCGTTGACGACGATGATCAGCGGCCGGTCGCGGGCGGCGGCGATGTTGTTGAGCGCCTCCCAGGCCATGCCGCCGGTCAGCGCGCCGTCCCCGATGACGGCGACGACATGCCCCTCGCCGCCTCGTACCTGCCGCGCCTTGGCGAGGCCGTCGGCCCAGCCGAGCGCGGTGGAGGCGTGGCTGTTCTCGATGACGTCGTGCTCGGACTCCTCGCGGGAGGGGTACCCGGACAGGCCGCCCTTGCTCCGCAGCTTGGAGAAGTCCTGACGCCCCGTCAGCATCTTGTGGACGTAACTCTGGTGGCCGGTGTCCCACAGGATGCGGTCCACCGGTGAATCGAAGACCCGGTGCAGGGCGACGGTGAGTTCCACCACCCCCAGGTTGGGCCCGAGATGACCGCCGGTCCTGGCCACCGCCTGCACCAGGAAGTCACGTATCTCCTCGGACAGTTCGCCGAGTTCCGCCTCGGACAGCGCCTTCAGGTCGCGTGGTCCCCGGATGTTCTCCAGAATGGTCACGCTCGGCCCCCTCTCGGTCCGTGCCGTACGTCAACTCACCGTCACGGTCGGTGTTCCCGTGGCGGCGGGGGCGTCTGCCGCGACGCCGTCCTCCTCCATCCGCTCGGCGAGCTTCATCGCCTCTTCGATCAGGGTCTCCACGATCTTCGACTCGGGCACCGTCTTGATGACCTCGCCCTTGACGAAGATCTGCCCCTTGC
>NZ_JOIY01000069.1 GCF_000720185.1 Streptomyces sp. NRRL S-340
CTCGCCGCATGCATCTGGCACAACTGGACCACCGGCACCGCAGTCAAACGATCACTGATCGCCTACGACCACTGAAGACATCGGACTCATTCATCTAGGTCCCGCGATCCCCTTCGATTCCTGGGTCTCCTTCGATTCCTCAGTCCCCTTCCGTTCCTCGGTCCCCCTCCGCTTCCCGGGGTTCCTGCGAGGGATGTCCGGCCGGACGCGGACACACAAGGGGGCTCCCCCGGGCGAAACCGCCGGGGAGAGCCCCTTCCTGTGCGTGCGCGCCGTGCGTCAGTACAGGTTCTTGTACGTGTTCCAGCCGGTGCCGAGCTTCGCCCGGGTCTTGAACTGACCCTGACCGGTGGAGGAGTAACGGTACAGCTCGCCCTTGGAGTTGACCGCGACCAGGTCGGCGCGGTTGTCCCCGTCGATGTCGCCCGGCGAGGCCAGCTTGTTGTACTGCTGCCAGCCGGTGCCGATCTTCACCTTGGAGGCGAACGGCGAGGCGCTGTTGCCCGTACCGCGGTAGAGGTACAGCGTGCCGGAGGGCGTCCGCGCGACGATGTCGGCACGGCCGTCGCCGGTGAGGTCGCCCGCGCCGACGATCTTGTCGAAGCCGTTCCAGCCGCCGCCGATCTTGAGCGGCGAGGCGAGGGACGCACCGGTGCCGTTCCCGCGGAACAGGTACAGGTTGCCGGAGGTGTCCCGGCCGAGGACGTCGCCCTTGCCGTCGTCGTTCAGGTCACCGGCGCCGAGGAACAGGTTGTACTTGCTCCAGCCGGTGGCCAGGGAGTCGTCGGCCCCGTAACCGTGGTTGTACAGGACCCCGTCGTACTGCTCCAGCAGGTCCGCGTACCCGTCCGGGTCGAGCGAGGAGGCGTACGCGATGCGGGCGCCCGCCCAGCCGCCGGTGTCGCTGATCTTGGTGCGCGCGCCGAACTGGCCGTTGTGCATCACGCCGTACCAGTACAGCGTGCCGCCGTTGTCCATGCCGATCAGCGAGGACTTGCCCCAGTACGGGTTCGCCCCGCTGCCGGCGAACAGTTCGACGGGCTCGAAGCCGTTTCCGTTCGTCTGCCGGGTGCGGAAGTTCCCCGAACCGTCGGCCACGTAGTAGTACAGCTCGCCGGAGGCGGTGCGGCCGAGCAGGTCGCCCAGGCCGTCGCCGCTCCAGTCGTCGGCGGCGATGAGCTGGTTGTACGAGTTCCAGCCGCTGCCGATCTTCTTCCGGGCGGCGAGCGGCGCGGTGGCGTTGCCCTGGCCGGCGTAGAAGTACAGGTCGCCGGAAGGCGTACGGGCGACGACGTCGCCGATGCCGTCCTTGTTCATGTCGCCCATGCCGACCAGCTGGTCGAACATCGACCAGCCGCCGCCGACCAGGACCCGCGCGCGGAACGGGGAGCTGTCGCTGCCCGTCCCCTGGTACAGGTACAGGTCGCCGGAGTAGGTGCGGGCGAGGAGGTCGGGCTTGCCGTCGCCGGTCACGTCGCCGGGCGCGACGACCTTGTTGTAGATCTGCCAGCCCTGGCCGTTCCAGGCGCTGTAGCCGGTGCCGGAGACGCCCTCGCTGTGGAACAGCGACAGGGTGCCGGTCGTGGACAGCGTCAGGACCTCGGGGCCGCCCGTGCCGTCGAGGTTCCCCGGCGTGAGGATGTCCTTCGGCCTCTCGTCGGGGTTGTCGCTGTTGATGGTGTACTGCTCGAACTTGCCCGTGGTGCTCAGCCAGACGAGGGTGGTCCCGTCGTCGAGCCGCATGATGTTGTCGCCGACGTTGTCGCCGTCGATGTCGAAGGTCGCCCCGGCGGCCTTGACGCCCGCGCGCAGGTGCGGCGCCGCGTGCGGGGTGGCCTGCGGGCGCTCCCCCTTGGGCACGGCGGCCTTGGGCGTCGGGATGGTGACGTCCTGCGACGGCTTGTCGGCGGCGAGGGCCGGCGTGCTCAGGAACATGCCCGCGGCCGCCGCCAGGGCGGTGCAGGCGAGCAGCCGGGACCGGCGCGCTCTACCGAATGGGCGCGAGATAGACAAAAGCCCCCCACTGATCAGGTTGTGGTGTCGGCTTCCTGAAAAGATTCAGTGAAGCCGATGATCGTCGGAGTGTACGACAGCCGTGCACCGCCGATGGTTGCCCTGTCCCCGCAACCGAAAACCGCTCGGAGACCGGGGAAGGTGCGGGTCCGCGCACACCTTCGGGGACGGGAACCCAAGTTCCGCTTATGCTTTGACACGTGTTCGATTCACGGCACATAAGGACCTTCCACGCGGTGGTGGGTGCGGGGACCTACTCCGGGGCCGCCGCGGCCCTCGGGTACACCCAGCCGGCGGTGACCCAGCAGATGAAGGCGCTGGAACGGACGGTCGGCTCACCGCTGTTCGTCCGCGTCGGCCGGCGGATGCGGCTGACCGAGGCCGGTGAGACCCTGGCCCGGCACGCGGAGGCCATCCTCACCAGCCTGTCCGTGGCGGAGGAGCAGGTCACGGCGATCACCCGGCTGCGCAGCGGCCGCGTACGGGTCTGCGCCTTCCCCAGCGCCAACGCCACCGTCGTCCCCGAGGCGCTGGCCCGGCTCACCGCCGACCACCCGGGAATACGGGTGCAGTTGCTGGAGGACGAGCCGCCCGACTCGCTGGAGCGGCTGGCGCGCGGCGCGTGCGACATCACCCTGGCCTTCACCTACCCGGGGCTGCGCGAGTCGGTGCCGGACGAGGTGGTGGAGATACCGCTGCTGGAGGACCAGTTGACGGTGCTGATGCCGGTCGGCCACCCGCTGGCCCGGCGGCGCGCGGTCCGGCTCGCCGACCTCGCCGAGGAACGCTGGATCGCCGGGTGCCCGCGCTGCCGCACCAACTTCCTGCACGAGTGCGCCGAACTGGGCTTCGCGCCCGACATCGCGTACACCACGGACGACGGCCTCGTCGTGCAGTCGCTGGTCGCCGAGGGGCTGGGGGTGGCGATGATGCCCGGCCTCGTGCTGTCCTTCCTGCGGCTCGACCGGGTCGCGGGCCGCGCCCTGGAGCCCGCCGTACGCCGCCGTATCTCGGCGTACGTGCTGCGCGAGCACCTGCGGGTCCCGGCGACCGCCCTGGTCGTCGACACGATCAAGGCGGTCGCACAGCGGAGGGTCGGCTGCTGACCCGGCCGCTCCGGCCGCGTATGCGGGGCCTGTCCCGGTCGCGTACGCGGGTCCGGCCCGGCCGGGCGCGCGGGGCCGGACCCACGCCCGCGACCGGGACAGGCTCCGCATAAGCACAGCTTGGGAACGACCGAAGAAACCGTCGTTGGACGTGCGGTTCCCGCGGTCCGACGCTGGCGCCATGACCACTACCGACCTCCGGACGCGCAGGGCGACCACCCCCCGCCTCGACCGTCTCGTCCAGGAAGTGCGCGAGGCCGTACGGCAGAACCTGCCCGGTGACCGCACCGCACACCTGGTCGCGCGGCGGCTGGCGCCGCACCTCGGCGCCGGTGACCTGCTGACCGACGCCCAGCGCGAGGGCAGCGCCGACCACTACCGCCAGCACGTCCTGCACGTGGAGGAGGACGGCGGCTTCTCGGTCGTGGCCCTGGTGTGGCTGCCGGGACAGCGCACCTCCGTCCACGACCACGTCTCCTGGTGCGTCACGGGAGTGCACGAGGGACGCGAGCACGAACGCCGCTACCGGCTGACCGGCGAGGGCGCCGCGGCGCGGCTCGTCGCCACCGAGGAGGTCGTCAACGAGCAGGGCGACGTCTGCGGGTTCGCGCCGCCGGGCGACATCCACCGGGTCTGGAACGGCGGTGCGGGCAAGGCGGTCTCCCTGCACGTCTACGGCGCCGACATCGACCGCCTGGGCAGCAGCGTCCGCCGCGTCTACGAGCCGCCGGCCGACGAACGATGAGCGGGCGGACCGCTCCGGTGACGAGGCCGCCGGAGCCCGCGCCGGCGGGCACCGGGCCGTCCCGGCCGGCGGCGGGGGCCGGGACGCGGACCGAGCTGCCCGGTCTGGCGGCGGCCGCCGCGGGCGTCGCGCTGGCCTGGACGGTGCACCGGCTGCTGCCCGCTGTGCCGATGCTCACCGCCGCCGTCGTGGCCGGTGTCGTCGCCGCGCACCTGCCCCGCGTGCGCACCGTCGTGCGGGGCGCGGCGCGGCCCGGACTCACCTTCGCGGGCAAGCGGCTGATGCGCGCCGGTGTGGTCCTGCTGGGCCTGAGCGTCGGCCTCGACGACGTCCTCGGCCTGGGCTGGCAGACGGTCGTCATGGTGGTGTGCACCGTCGCCGCGACCTTCGCCGGCACGGTCTGGCTCGGGCGGCGTCTCGGCCTGCCCGGGGACCAGCCGCTGCTGATCGCCACCGGCTACTCGATCTGCGGCGCCTCCGCGGTCGGGGCCATGAGCGACGTCTCGGGCAGCGAGGAGGAGGACGTGGCCACGGCGGTGGCGATGGTGACGCTCTGCGGCACCCTCGCCATCGTCGTCCTGCCACTGCTGCACGACCCGCTGGGCCTGGACGCCACCCAGTTCGGCCGCTGGGTGGGGGCCGGTGTGCACGACGTCGGCCAGGTCGTGGCGACCGCGCAGACCGCCGGGCCGACCGCGCTGCGCGAGGCGGTCCTCGTCAAGCTGATGCGGGTGGCGATGCTCGCACCGCTGGTCGCCTCGGTCGGACTGTCCCTGCGGCGGGCCCGGCGCAAGGCCGCCGCACGGACGGCGGCCGGGTGCGACGGCACCGACGGCACCGGTGGCACCGCTGGCACGGGCACGGCGGTCGCGCAGGAGGCACGCGCCGGAGCGCGGACGCCGGTCGTACCGCTCTTCGTCGTCGGCTTCCTGGCCATGGTGGCGCTGCGCTCCACCGGACTCGTCCCGCACACCGCCCTCGGCCTCGCCCACCACGCCCAGGAACTGCTGCTCGCCGCCGCCCTCGTGGGTCTCGGCAGCGCGGTCCACCTGCCGTCCCTGGTCCGCGACGGCGGCCGGGTCGCGGCGCTCGGCCTCTGCTCCTGGATCGTGATCGCGGGTGTCTCTTACGGGGGTGTCCTGCTGACGACCTGACGGCCTGGCGGCCTGCCGATGTGCCGATGTGCCGAGGTGCCGATGCGGCGATCTGACGGGCCAGGCCCCGGCGCGGATTCGCACCCTGCCCCTCGCAAGTAACCGGCTTGACTGGTGACGCTCTTCATGGAAGAGTCGTCACCAGCCCAACCGGTTACTACATTTCGATGTGAGGGACACACCATGGCCGTCATCCGCTTCCACCTCATCTCCTCGCTCAGCCCCGCCGACGTGGTGAGGGTGCTGACCGACTTCGGTCCCTCGCGCGCCGAGAACTGGCCGACCATCGACGCCGAGCACTTCACCGTCCACGAACTCGGCGACACCTGGGCCGAGGTGACCGAGGGCACCGCCGCGGCCTGGGAGCGGGCGCGCTACCAGTGGGACGCCGAGAAGGGCAGGGTCGACATCACCACGCTCGACTCGAAGCTCTTCGGCGCCGGCGGCGGCTGGGTCTTCACCGCGACCCCCGAGACCGACGGCACCCGTGTCGACGTCGAACTGACCCGCCGGCCCGCCTCGGTCAAGGGCAAGATGCTCGCCGCGCTGCTCCCGCTCGCCGCCCCGGCCACCCTGCGCAAGTCCTTCGCGGGCCCGCTCCAGGCCAAGAAGTAGCGCCCGCCGGCAGGCTCAGGCCCTGCCCGGAGCCACGTTGTGGTTGAAACGGAAGACGTTGGAAGGGTCGTAGCGCCGCTTCACGCCGGCCAGCCGGTCGTAGCGCTCCGGCCCGTACACCGCCCGCACCTCCTCCGGGCCGGTCGCCTCGTCCGGTGACAGGAAGTTCACCATGTTGCGCTCCAGCGCCCACGGCGCCAGCCCGTCCACCACCTCGGCCAGCCCGCCCCTGAGCGCGTCCGCCTGATCGGCCCCGCCCACCGCGAACCCGAACACGACGAACGGCACCCCCCGCGTCGACACCGCGTTGGGAACGGCCGGTTCGCGGTCGAAGGCGCCGCCCAGCGCCCGGATCTCCACGTTGGCCAGCGTGCAGCCGGAGTCGGGACCGGCCAGCCGCACCAGCGCGTCCACCGTCTTTCCGGTGAACTCGCCCAGGCACACGCTCCGGTCGTAGTACGGCATCGGGTCCACCGGATCCAGGTGGATCTCCCCGAGCGAGGTGTACGGCTTCTCCCCGACCAGGTCGAGCAGCGGCGGGGCCACGGCCCGCAGCGGCGCCAGCAGCCGCTCGCCGTCGGCCGCCGAACCCAGGTAACCGACCCGCAGGTGCACCACGAAGGCACCGCGCAGCGGCTCGGGCAGGACCGGCAGGTCGGGCAGCCGCTGGATGCCGACGGAGGAGGTCATCTCCTCCGGCACGGTCGGCAGCCAGGCGCGCCACGCCTCCAGCAGCTCGGCCAGGCACTCACCCGGGAAGTAGAGGCCGCCGCCGTAGAACCGCGTCACCGGGAACACGTCGAACTCGATCTCGGTCACCACACCGAAGTTGCCCTTGCCGCCGCGCAGCGCCCAGAACAGGTCGGGCTCGCTGTCCGCGCCGACGTGGTGCGCCTCGCCGTCCGCCGTGACGACGCGCAGGCTGCGCACGTGGTCGGCCGCGTAACCCAGGGTCCGTCCGAGCAGCGGGCTCTGGCCGCCGCCCAGGGTGTAGCCGACCACACCGACGTCGGGCGCGGAGCCCGCGAGCGGCGCGAGCCCGAACTCGGCCGTGCGCGGCAGCACGTCGCGCCAGCGCAGACCCGCCTCCGCCCGCACGGTCCGCGCCTGCGCGTCCACGGACAGGTACTTCATCCGCCCGGTGGTGATGAGCAGTCCGCCGTGCGCGGGCGCGGTCACCTGGTGGGCCGTGTTCTTCACCGCGACGGGCAGCCCGTGCCGGGCGGCGAACCGGACGGCCGCGCACACGTCGGCCTCGGCGGTGGCCCCGACCACCAGCGCCGGCGCCAGGCCGCTGTTGAGGTTGTACGTGGCGCACTCGGCCGCGTAGCCCTCCTCGCCGGGCAGCAGCACCGGCCCGGTGACGGCCTGCCGCAGGGAGGCCACGTCCAAGTCCATGTTCACGTCCACGTTCACGCTGATCTCGCAAATCCACTGGCTGTGCGGCTCGTTCCCGGGTCGCGCCGCCCCGGCCGTCGCGTGGGCGCGGCGCCGGTCACCGGCGGGGAGAAGCCCTTACGGCAAGCACACGTGTGCGACGTCGTCGGAAGTTCATCCCCGCAGGTGTGATCTGTGAGGCCGCCGGTGCGCCCGTGATCGCAGAGGCCGGGGATTGCCTTGTGGTGCCGGGTACGGCAGAGTCAGGGTCGGAGAGACCCGCCCCCGTGCCGAACGGGGGCCTGCCGAAAGGAAATCGTGTGAGCCGGATCTCGGTCCGGGGACTCGCAGTGGCCTCAGCCACCGCGGTCACCGCTGTCGGAAGCGTCGTGGGCGTTGCCTCGGTCAGCAGCGCGCAGAACAACGACGCCGAGGCCACGGCGGCCGACGCCACGCTCCTCACGGACATCCCGGTGGGCCGGCAGGCCCCCGTGCAGACCGCGTCGCTCACGCAGCAGGCGGACGCCCAGGCCATCGCCGCCGACGCCACCGCGAAGAAGGACGCCGAGCAGGCGGCCCGCAAGGCGGCGGCCGAGACCGCGATCGCGAAGAAGGCGGCCGCGGAGAAAGAGGCCGCGGAGAAGGAAGCCGCCGAGAAGAAGGCCAAGGAACAGGCCAAGGAGCGCGAGGAACTGAAGCAGGCGTCGAGCCAGAGCACGACCGCCGACGCCTCCGACTTCCCCGTCCAGGGCTCCTACTCCACCGCCCAGATCCAGGCCATCGCCCGGCAGATGGTGCCGAGCGGCCAGTTCCAGTGCTTCAGCAACATCGTGAGCCACGAGTCCGGCTGGAACATGAACGCCGTCAACGCGTCCTCCGGGGCGTACGGCCTCTTCCAGGCGCTCCCGGCCGGCAAGTACGCCTCCGCGGGCGCCGACTGGCGGACCAACCCGGCCACGCAGATCAAGTGGGGCCTGAACTACATGAACTCCAGCTACGGCAGCCCGTGCGGGGCCTGGTCGTTCTGGCAGACCAACCACTGGTACTGAGCGGGCCGCCGGGGCCGGCGGACCCACCGCCGGCCCCGTCCGGCTGCCGGCCCGGTCCGGCCGCCGTCGGGCGGGCGCTCGGCCAACTGCCCTTCAGGCGAAGGACGGTGCGACTTCCTCGAGGCGGCCGGTCGTTCAGCTGCTCAGCCGCCTTCGGGTGAAGGGACGCCGGCGGGGGTGCCGTCCTCGGCCTCCACCGTGTAGGTGTCCTTGACCTTGACCTCGGTCAGACCGCGGCCCTCCGGGAAGACCCCGCGCCAGTCGCCGGTCACGTGCAGTTCGTCGGTGCCCATCGCGCGGACCACCAGCAGGCCCTCGTCGTAGCACCGGTGCGCCTTCCACCACAGGTTCACGAAGGCCTGGCTGCGGATGAGGTGCATCCAGTCGGTGCGGTAGATCTCGCGGTTGTAGTTCGACTCGCCGAGCGTGGAGACGAACTTCGAGTACATCGCCTTCACGTACGTCAGTGTCACCTCGTCGTCCTCGGCGAGGGCCCGGTCCCGGGCGTCCTTGAGCGCCACCCGGAACTTCTCCAGCAGGTTCTCCGTCGCGCCCGACGTCCAGGACTCGTGGATCTCCGGCGGGTCGCACAGACCGTACTTCGGCCCGGACAGCCGCAGCAGCAGCCGCAGCGTCGGCTCCGTCACCCACAGCGGGCCCGGTTCCTCGCGGCTGCCGATCGGGTTCGGCAGCACCGCGTCGTGCTCCCACTCCGGCGGGGTGATCAGATGCACGCCCGCCCGGCGGCGGTCGTGGTGGTCACCGGTCGAGTGCTCCAGCTGGCCGAGGGGGAGGTGCGTCTTGAGCGCGCTGAGATAGGCGCCGTTGACGTCGAGAGCGGTCACCTCGTGCGTACCCGGCGGCAGTTCGGGCCGCGTCCACTTGGGGCGCGCCTCCCAGATCTGGTCGGCCCCGCGCGCGCTCTGCTTGTGCAGCACATCGGGCAGCCACGGATGGGCCACGACGTCGTAGCGCCCGCCCTTGCGGGTGTGGTCGAGCAGCGCCATCGCGTCCGGGATCGCCCGCCTGACCAGCGCGGCCGTGGCCGCCTCGACATCACCGGAGTGCTGCGTCAGGGCTTCGGACACGGCCTGGGCGATCGGATCGGCCTCCGCGGCGGAGGCCGCCTGCGCCCGCCGCCCGGCCGCGACGATCCGCACACCGCCACGGTCCCCCGTCCGGTCGCCGCCCCGGTCACGGTCACCGGAACGGGAGGCCGGACCGGCGGTGCGGGCAGGCGGCCGGGGGGCGCGGGCGCCGGGACCCGCGGTGCGGGGAGCGGCGGTGCGGGGAGCGGTTCCGCCCGTCCCGTGCGCGGCGCCGGGGCCGGAGGGGCCGGAGGTCTGCGCGGGGGAGGGGGCGGGTGTCACCGGTGCGGAGCACTCGGCGGGGTCCAGATGCTGCGGGAAGCCCGCCACCTGCTGCCGGGCCGGCCCGCCGCACAGCACACAGGCCCGCGGCTCCGCCAGTGCCTCCACCTCGTCCGCGGAGCCCTCGTCCGCGGAGCCCTCGTCCAGGGAGCCCTCGTTCACGGGGCCCGAGTCGTCGGTGCCCACGCCCCCCGCGACCTCGCCCCCGGTGCGAGACCCGGCGGCCGACTCCGCGGCCCCCTCAGCAGCCGGGTCCTGCTCCCGCTCCCGCTCAGCCTCCCGCTCACCGGCTCCGGTCGGCTCCGCCGGTCCGGTCCGCTCCGCCAGCCGGGCGCGCGCCCCGGAGAGGAAGTACGCGTACTTCTCCCGGACCTCACCGCTGGGGTCGCGCCCCGACTCCCAGCCGCCCACCGTGGACGGGCTGACCCCCAGGGCCTGCGCCACCTGGGCGCGCGACAGGTTCAGCCCCTCCCGCAGCACGCGCCGCTCCGTCACGTCCGGCAGCGGCACCTCCTGGCGGGCGGCGGCCAGCAGGGCGTCGATCGCGTCGAAGTCCGTCATCGCGCGGCCTCCTCCTGGGCGGCGGGAAGGGCGACGGGACGGGCGGGCGCGGGCGCCTGCCCGGCCGCGGCCGTCCCCGCACGGCGTCCGGCGCCCCGGCGGCGGGCGTCCGGCAGCGCCTCCGAGGCCCTCGTCGGTCCGGCCAGCAGGTCGAGTACGTCGATGCCGAAGTGCCCGGCGACCGCGTCGCAGTCGTCGAGGCTCCACGCGGCGCTCCCGGACTGACGCCGGCTCACCTGCGCCTGACTCACGCCGAGCGCCGCTGCGAGGTCCGTCTGCGACTCGCCGGTGGCATGCAGGAGCGCCGCCACCGCTGTCCGGACCCGGTCCGCCAGAGTCATCCGCATACCGCCGAATCTAACACCCAGGGCCCATGAACCATGCGTGTGGCGCATGGCGTATGGCGCATGAGGCGGCCCGCGCATCCGCGGGGCCGCCCGGCGTTGTGGTCAGGCGGCGAAGCCGACGTTGGTGACGTACTCGTACTGGCCCCACTGCGAGCCCAGGTCGACGATCTGGTCGACCCAGGCGTCGTCGAGCGCCTGCGCGTCGTCGGCCGCCCAGGCCTCGACGATACGGTCCCAGCGGCGGATGTTGAGGGCGCGGAACTCGACGACGCGTTGCCGTGGCCGGGGCACCTGGGACTGGTTGAGCGGGTGGATCTCCACCCGCGTCCCGCGTCCCTCCCGGTTGAGTCGGCCCAGCAGATGGCGGGCGACGTTGTGCCGGCGCACGGTCCGGTAGGCGGTCTCGACGCGCTCGAGGTTCTTCTTCGACGGGTTGCGCCGGCCCTCCAGCCAGGCCTTCAGGGTGCGGTCGGTGACCGTGAGGCCCGCCGCCCGGGCCGCGGCACGGGCGTGCGGGGTGCGGGTGAGGTAGTGCAGCCGGGCCAGCAGACCGCGCCGGACGGTCACCGGCGTGACGATGAAACCGGCGAGCGCGTCGAGCCGGCGGGCGACGGCCTCGTACCCCTTGATGCCGCGGGCGCCGTACTTGCCGAACTCCTGGGTGCGTTCGGGCATGTCCGCCTCCTTGCCTGTGCCCGGCCCCGGTCCGGGCGCACGGTGCCGGCGGGGCGTTCGGGATCAGTATGGTCCACCGCGGGCGGGCTCCGGTGGGCGGCGCACTCCCGTGCGGTCGCGTGCCCCGGCCCTGCTGAGGGAGGCGGGCCACCGTTCCCCGCGGCCGGGCGGAGCGGCACATCATCACCCGGCGGCGGCACACCACCGCGCGGGGCGGCACATCACCACCCGGCGGCGGGAGGCCCGGAGCGGCGCGGGTGGCGGAAGCACGGGCGAGTGCGGGGTTCCTGCGGTCCCGGCGGCCCGGGTGCGGTCAGCAGGCGGGGCCCGTGATCGTCGAGGTGAAGACCGGCTCTCCGTCCTGGTGGGCGGCGACCTCGACGGTCGTCATGCCGCCGGACTCGGGCGTCACCCGGACCACGTCCATCCAGCACGGCCGGTCCAGTTCGGCGTAGCGGACGAATTCGGTGGTGGCGCTCGCCGGGACCAGACCCCGGGGGGCGAGCGCGGCGCAGGCCGCCTGGCGGCCGCCCTCCAGGAGGACCATGCCGGGCAGGTGGTCGCCGGCGTGGTCGAAGAGGATGGGGTGGGTGAGGTCCGGGGTGAGGAGCCAGCGGGCGGGCGAGTCGGTGGCGGTGAGCACCACGTCGGCCGGTGAGGTGCGGCCCACCGCCGCCGGGTCGAGCGGCACGCGGGACGTGGTGAGGTCGAACGCGTCGTCCGGTGCGGGTGTGCGGTTCGTCCGCAGCCGCTGGTACACGGCCGGCGGGACGGTGGAGAAGGTGCCCGCCCCATGGGCGGCGAGGACGCCGTCGCGGACGATGGCCATCTCCAGTCGCAGCGAGGCCGCCATCCCCCGGCGCCAGGTGATCTCCGCGCACCTGGCGTCGAGTTCGAAGTCGGTCGGGCTGAGCGCGATCCCCAGGTGCTGCTGATAGGTGGTGTAGCTGAGGTTCCACATCACGAACTGGTGGGTGAGCGGAACACCGAGTTCGGCGTGGGCGAGGAACATGCCTGCCTGCCGAAACGTCTCTGCCACCTGCAGCGGATCATGGCCGCGGCCGTCCGAGCGGTTGAAGAGGGTGTGCGCCCTGGGCCACTGCCCGGTGAGGGAGAACCGCTGGCTCTCCTGGCTGGTGCAGCCGGTGAGGAACACCTCGGCCACACAGGCGCGGTGGACGTACTCCTTCGGGACCGTGGTGGTCAGATGCGGCAGCGTCGACAGTCCGACTTCGTCGTGCGTGCTGTGCAAACCCATCGCAGGCCCCCCGCCTGGAAGCTTTGTTCGACGACGCCTCATAAGATACGGACCCACCGGTTTTTTGGTGGGGGCCTCTATGTAAAGGATTGGTCAAGTGTACGCGCGGCGCCTGGAGGAAAGCCTCCTTCGGGGTGGCTCAAGGGTGCAGCTTCCCGGCCCGCGCCAGGGGGGACAGGGGCCTCGCCTCCGGGGGTTGCGCGAGGCGGGGGCGCTTCCTCCAGGGTGACTGAACGCGGCGGCCCCTTGTTGTTCTGCTGGGTGCCGCACTCTTGCAAAACCGGTCATCTGGTTTGTTATGGTTCCGCCGAAGCATCGGTGGAGGGCCCTGGCGCAGTGCTACGGTCGGGCCGCCGTCGCCCCTGATGTCCTGCGGATCTGGCTCTCTGGAGACAATCGATGACCCGTCAGCAGCAGTGTCCGTACGCGATCGACCCGTCGGGCCGGGACATCCACGGGGAGGCGGCCCGGCTCAGCGCGCAAGGACCCCTCACCCGGGTCGTCCTGCCCGGCGGGGTCGAGGCCTGGTGGGTGACCGGGCAGGAGGCGATCAGGAAACTGCTGATCGACCCGCGCATCTCCAAGGACGCCTACCGGCACTGGCCCGCGTGGATCAACGGCGAGATCGGCGAGACCTGGCCGCTGGCCATCTGGGTCTCGGTGCAGAACATGGTCACCGCCTACGGGGACGACCACAAGCGCCTGCGCGCCCTGGTGGCCTCGGCCTTCACCACGCGCCGGGTGGCCCGGCTGCGGCCCCGCGTCGAGGAGATCACCCAGACGCTCCTGGACGAACTCGCCCGCGCCGACGACGGCCGGCCGGTCGACTTCCGCGGCCGCTTCGCCCACCTGCTGCCCACCCGCGTGCTGAGCGAACTGTTCGGCATCCCCGAGGAGTTCCGCGCCTCACTGCACCGGATCATCAGCGGCTTCTTCGACACGACCGCCTCCCTGGAGGCGGCACGGCGCAACCAGGTGGACCTGTACCGGACGATGGGCGACCTCGTCGCGATCAAACGGGACACCCCCGGCGAGGACCTGACCAGCAGCCTCATCGCCGCCCGGGACGAGAGAGACGGCTCCCGGCTCAGCGAGAAGGAACTGGTCGACAATCTGATCCTGCTGTTCACCGCCGGCTACGAGACCACGGTGAACCTGCTCGACAACGCCCTGTGCCTGCTGCTGGCCAACCCCGAACAGCTCGCCCGCGTCCGGGCCGGCCGGGCCACCTGGGCGGACGCGGTCGAGGAGGCGCTGCGGGTGGAGGCACCGGGGGCCAACGGCATCCTGCGCTACGCCGTGGAGGACGTGGCCGTGGGCGACACCGTGATCGGCAAGGGCGAGCCCCTCGTCATCTCCTTCGCCGCTGCCGGGCGCGACCGCGCCGTGCACGGCGACGACGCGGACCGCTTCGACGTCACCCGCGCCACCCGCCGCGAGCACCTCGCCTTCGGGCACGGCGCGCATTTCTGCGTGGGCGCCCAACTCGCCCGCATGGAGGCGGAGATCGCGCTGCGCGGCCTGTTCGACCGGTTCCCGGAGGCGGCCCTCGCGGTACCGGCCGGGGAACTGCGTCCGCTGGGTTCCTTCATCTCCAACGGCCACCGCGAGGTGCCGCTGCTCCTCGGCCGGCAGCGCGCGGGGGTCTCAGCGGCCGGCGTGCGCGGCTGAGCCCAACTGCCCCCGGTACCAGGGCAGATGACGGGCCAGGCCCTCGGCGGGTTCCGGGCCGGGGTCCTGGCCCAGCAGCCGCCACAGGGACGAATCGGCGAACCAGTGGTCCGAGGTCAGCATGTCGAGGTGGTGCAGCGCCTGCGGGTGCTCCCGCAGCCGGGCACGGGCCCGCTCCGGGTCCAGCGGGGCGGCGCCGTCCGTCCCGAGGACGCCGCACACCGCCTCCATGAGAACGGCGCCGGACACCGGAACCGGGTGGTTGACGTGGTGGGCGCCCGCCAGGTCGAGGTCCGGGCCCGCGAGCGCGGCGCCCACCACGGCCCCGGCCAGGGCCGACACCTCGACGGCCGAGTGCACGCCGGCGCCCGCGACCGGTGCCCCCAGGTGCCGGACCAGCAGGGCCAGGCCGGGGATCACCCACCGGTCCCCGGTGCCGTAGACGAGGTGCGGACGCAGGACGGTGCCCCCGGCCGCGAGGACGATCCGCTCAGCGGCGGCGCGGGTGGCGCTGGTGGCGGACCGGGGCCGGACGGGCAGTTCGTGCGCTTCGGCGCCGCGGAAGGGTCCGCGGCCGTAGACGGCGGCGGTGCTCACGTACACGATGCGGCGCACGCCGTGCCGTCGCGCGTCGGCGACCAGGGCCGCCGTGCCCGCCTCGTTGACCGCGCGCAGCTCCGCCTCCTCACCGCCGATGCGCGAGGCGCAGTGCACCACCGTGTCCACGCCCCGGCACAGCCCGTCGACCGAGGCCGCGTCCCCCAGATCGGCGCGGACCACCCGCACCCGGTCCTCGCCGGCCGCCGCCAGGTCCCCGCGGTGGCGGACCAGCCGGACCCTCGTCTCCGGGCGGGCCAGCGCGGCGCGCACCACGTGCCGTCCTATGAAGCCGTTCGCCCCGGTGATGAGAAGATGCTGCGACATGCGCGGGCCCCCTGTCGGTCCTGGACATCCTTGCCGCTCCCGGCCGCGCGGAGTCCGCGGCCTCTCGGCACTGCTTGTGAAAATACGGACTACCTGGTTTTGTTTCCAGGGGGGAACGGGCAGTGAGGACGTTCTCCGCCAGGCAGCAAGCGCGTAGGAGGAGTCGTGGCACAGCAGGAGCGTGCGATCCGCACCAGGCACGCGATCTTGAAGGCCGCCGCGTCCGTTTTCGACGAACGCGGCTACGAGGCCGCCACGATCGGCGAGATCCTGACCCGTGCCGGCGTCACCAAAGGGGCGCTGTACTTCCACTTCCCCTCGAAGCAGGCGCTGGCCGAGGGCGTGCTGAGCGCCCAGTTCGCGGAGGTCTCCCTGGCGCCCAGGGTGTGCAAGCTCCAGGAACTGGTGGACACCGGGCTGCTCACGGCGTACCGGATGCGGCGCGACCCGGTGGTCAGCGCCGCCGCCCGGCTCTCGCTGGGCCAGGAGATGCGCACGCTCTTCGGCGGCCAGGCGGTCACCCTGTGGATCGGGACCACGGAGAAGGTGCTGCAGGAGGCGAAGGCACAGGGCGAGCTGCTGCCGCACGTCGACCCGGCGGCCAGCGCCTGGGTCATCTCCGCCGCCTGGACCGGCGTGCAGGTCTACTCCCACACCCTGAGCGACCGGGCCGACCTGGTGGAGCGGGTGGTGGCGCTCTTCGAGCACCTGCTGCCCAGCATCTCCGTCCCGGCCGTGCTGAGCCGCCTGATCGTCACCCCCGAACGCGTCGAGGAGGTCGTCCGCGAGACCGAGCGGCGCTCGGGGAACGGGTCGGAGGAGCGGACTCCGGCAGGCGTCCGCACCCTTGATTGACATACCGGGCGTGCTGTTTCTCTCCCGCCTGACCGCGGAGCGGCCGCAGCCCTCGCCGACGCTCGCCGAGTTCCAGCGGTCCACCTGACCTCCGGCCTGACCGGCGCACCGTCCGCCGTGGGCACAGCCTCCGCCGTGGGCCCACCCTTCGCCGGGCACCCACCCTTCGCCGGGAGCCCACCCTCCGTGGGCGGGTGGCCCCCCACCGGCCGCTTTCCTCCGAGCCGGCTGACCGGACGAGCCACCACGGGGGCACCCCGGTCACGGACGAAGCCGTGACCGGGGTGCCCGCGGTTCGGGGAGAGCCCTTCGTGACGCCGAGCATGGCGCCACCTGGTGCCATGTGGTGCCTTACTCGGTGTCATCTGGTGTCACTTGGCCCCACTTGACGTCGAAGTGGCGCCAAAGAACCTGCGTGATCTCCTCAAGGAGACTCCGCTCCGGGTTGGATTCCTCCTGGTTCGTCCTGAAACGATCCCGGATCGCCGCCTGGCTGGCGCCGAGCCGCGTCCTGCGTGCTTGCGCATGGCGCCATAGTGGTGCCATGATGGCGTCATGGACCTCACCCCGTATGTCGACACCCTTCGCCGCGAACTCATGGTGGCCGCCGAAGCCGGCGGGGAAGACGCCCGCGAGCTGGCCGAGCGGCTCACCACTCCCCTGGAGTCGGCGACCCGGCTGACCATGCTCAACGTGCTCTCCGCCGCGACGGACGAGATCACCCGTGAACTCGCCCCCGGCTCGGTCGACGTACGGCTGCGCGGGCTCGACCCCGACTTCGTGGTGACGCTGCCGCCCGCCGCAGGCGCCCCCGTCGAGGCCGTCGCCCCGCCGGCCGGACCGGTCGCGGCCCCCGCGCCCGCCGAGGGCGACGAGGGCGGCACCGCCCGCGTCAACCTGCGTCTGCCGGCCCACCTCAAGGCGCGCGCCGAGGAGGCCGCGAGCCGCGAGGGCCTGTCGGTCAACGCCTGGCTGGTCCGGGCCGTGTCGGCCGCGGTCGACGGCGGACGGCCGCGTACGGCGGACAGGACCCGCACCACCGCGGCGACCGGTACCACCAGAACGACGGAAACCACGGGACAGAGCTTCTCGGGCTGGGTGCGCTAGCGGCACCGCCCGCACCGTCCCCGGCACGGACTTCCGGCTCGCACGGCCTTTCCACCCGCACGACCTCACGCGCACCACTTCACCCCGCACCGCGCTCCACCTGCGCGGATGCTTCCAGGACTCATGAGGACGGTACAGCCATGCCTTCTTTCGACACTCCCGGACCGATCGCGGTGACCGCCCACGTGGGCGCCGGTTCCGTCCAGTTCACCGCGGGCGACCGCACCGACACGGTCGTCTCGGTGCAGCCCGGCGATCCCAAGCGGGACAAGGACGTGCGGGCCGCCGAGCAGACGGAGGTGACCTACGCGAACGGTGTGCTCTCCGTCAGGACGAAGGAGCGCCGGTTCATCGGTCCCAGCGGCGTCGTCGGGGTGACGGTCGAGCTGCCTGAGGGCTCGGACATCGAGGTGACCGGCTCCTGGGTCCAGGTGCTCGGCGAGGGCAGGCTCGGCGAGGTGCGGGTGAAGACGTCGGTGGGTGACGTCCGCCTCGACGCGACCGGGCCGCTCCGGCTGACCTCCTCGCACGGCTCGGTCACCGTGGGCCGGGTCGAGGGCGCGGCCGAGATCACCAGCAGCTCCGGCAGCGTGCGCGCCGGGCTCCTCGACGGACCCGCCGTCCTGAAGAACTCGCACGGCACCACCACCGTCGAGGCCGTCACGGGGGAGCTGCGCGTCAGTGGCGCCAATGGCGACATCGACGTACGGCGCGCCGGGGACTCGGTCACCGCCACCACCGCGAACGGCACTCTGCGGGTGGGCGAAGTGGTCCGCGGCGAAGTCCAGTTGAAGACCTCCTACGGTGCCATCGAGGTCGGCATCCGGGAGGGCACCGCGGCCTGGCTCGACGCCCACTCGGACTCCGGGCAGGTGCGCAACAGGCTCACCTCGTCCGACGCCCCGGCTCAGACCGAGGAGACCGTCACGATCCACGCCCGCACCCGGCACGGCAACATCGACATCGTCCGCGCCAAGGCCTGACCGCCGCGCGGGCACCGGCCTCGGCCTGCCCACTCCTCCCGCCACTCCAGCCTTCGAAACGGAGGGCTCCATGCCTTCTTCTGTCATGCCCATGTCCAGGCAAAGGGGCGGCGCCCCCTCGCCGGCCGCCGTCAGTGCCGTCGGTCTGCGCAAGTCGTACGGCGACAAGGTCGTCCTCGACGGCATCGACCTGCGCATTCCCACCGGATCGGTGTTCGCGCTGCTGGGCCCGAACGGGGCCGGCAAGACCACCACCGTGCAGATCCTCTCCACGCTCATCACCGCCGACGCCGGACGGGCCCAGGTCGCGGGCCACGACGTCACCGCCTCCCCGGACGGGGTGCGCGCCGCGATCGGCGTCACCGGGCAGTTCTCCGCCGTGGACGGACTGATCACCGGCGAGGAGAACATGTTCCTCATGGCGGACCTGCACCACCTTTCCAAGCGGGAGGGGCGGCGCGTCACCGCCGGACTGCTGGAGCGGTTCGACCTCGCCGACGCCGCGAAGAAGCCCGCCTCCACCTATTCGGGCGGCATGAAGCGCCGCCTCGACATCGCGATGACCCTGGTCGGTGATCCGCGGATCATCTTCCTCGACGAGCCGACCACCGGACTCGACCCGCGCAGCCGCCACACCATGTGGCAGATCATCCGCGCGCTCGTCTCCGACGGCGTCACCGTCTTCCTCACCACCCAGTACCTGGAGGAGGCCGACGAACTCGCCGACCGCATCGCGGTGCTGAACGACGGGAAGATCGCCGCCGAGGGCACCGCCGAGGAACTGAAGCGGCTCATCCCCGGCGGGCACGTGCGCCTGCGCTTCTCCGACCCGGCCGCCTACCGCGGCGCCGTCTCGGCGCTGCGCGGGGTCACCCGGGACGACGAGGCGCTGTCGTTGCAGATCCCCAGCGACGGCAGCCAGCGCGACCTGCGTTCCGTCCTCGACCGGCTGGACACCGCCGGAGTCGAGGCGGACGAACTGACCGTGCACACCCCCGATCTCGACGACGTGTTCTTCGCCCTGACCGGCGCCACCGACCAGCCCGACCAGCCGAGCCTGCCCGACCAGCCCGGCCAGCCGAAGGAGAACGTCCGATGAGCGGCTCTCTCTCCCTTGCCCTGCGCGACTCGTCCACGATGCTGCGGCGCAACCTGCTGCACGTGAGGCGCTATCCCTCCCTGACGCTGAACCTGCTGCTCACGCCGGTCATGCTGCTGTTGCTCTTCGTCTACATCTTCGGCGACGTGATGAGTGCCGGCATCGGGGGCGGCCACGCCGACCGGTCCGAGTACCTCGCCTACCTCGTCCCGGGCATCCTGATGCTGACCATCGGCGGCACCACGATCGGCAGCGCGGTCTCCGTCTCGATGGACATGAACGAAGGGATCATCGCCCGCTTCCGCACGATGGCGATCCACCGCGGCTCGGTGCTCATCGGGCACGTCGTCGGCAGCGTGCTGCAGTGTGTGATGAGCGTGGTCCTCGTCGGAGCCGTGGCGGTGGCCATCGGGTTCAGGTCCACGGACGCCACCGTCCTGGAGTGGGTGCTGGCGTTCGGCCTGCTGGTCCTCGTCTCCCTGGCGCTCACCTGGATCGCCGTCGGCATGGGCCTGTCCAGTCCGAACGCCGAGGCGGCCAGCAACAACGCCCTGCCGCTGATGATCCTGCCCCTGCTGTCCAGCGCCTTCGTGCCGCTCGACGCGATGCCGGGCTGGTTCCGGCCGTTCGCCGAGTACCAGCCGTTCACCCCGGCCATCGAGACCCTGCGCGGGCTGCTGCTCGGCACCCCGATCGACGACAACTGGTGGATCGCCGTGGCCTGGTGCCTGGGCCTGACGGCACTCGGATACCGCTGGTCGAAGGCGTCGTACGAACGCGCCGCGAAGTGACGGCGACGACCCGGGGCGGGCGCCGCGACCCCACGTGAGGGCGGGCGCTCGCGGCAGGCAGGCGAGGCGGGAGCGGCGTACCGCGACATCATGTCGGGGTACGCCGTTTCCGGCGTTCGCGCGACAGCCTTGTCGCACCCGCCGTCGTCAGCCCGCCCTCCGCGGAACTGCCGGGCGATCACCGGCAGGACGGCGCTGGTGGGATGCGGCCCGCGGGGGCCGGCCGGTCACCGCGCGCGGCCGGCCGCGCCGGGCACGTGCGCGGTGACGATGCCGGGGCGTGCGCGGTGCCTGCGGAGCCACCGCGACCGGTGACACACATGTGCCGGTTCCGCCCCTCCGCGCTGTATGTGTTCCCGCCTCTATCCTCACGCGTATGAAAGCCACCACAGACGTGCAGGCCGTCACCAACCTGATCGCCCGGTACGCGGAACTCGTCGACACCGGAGACTTCGCCGGGGTCGGGGAACTGTTCGCCGACGCCGAGTTCACCGGGAGCGGCGCGCCGGTCCGGGGCCGGGAGGCCGTGGAGAAGATGCTCCGCGACTCGGTGATCCTCTACGAGGACGGCACGCCACGCACCCATCACGCCACCACCAACATCGCCGTCGAGATCGACGAGGAGACCGGCACGGCCACCGCCCGCGCCTACGTGACCGTCTTCCAGAGCCTGCCCGGCCTGCCGCTGCAACCCGTGGCCGCGGGCCGCTACAACGACCGCTTCGCACGCCGTGACGGCGAATGGCGCTTCACGGAACGCCGGGTCCGGATCCATCTGGTGGGCGACGTGAGCCGCCACTTGCGCACCTGAACCGGCGGCGACCCGTCCGGCGGGGGGTGAGGCGCCGGTCTCTCGCCCCGGCCGGTCGGACGCGCGCGGTCCGTGGCGGGCCGCCGGGCGCTTCAGAAGCCGGGGCGGGTCAGGCCGGTGCGTTTGGCGGTGGCCAGGACCGGGGTGGTCTCGATGGCGGTGACGTGTGCCATGGCGCCGATGGTGTCGGTGAGGAAGCGGTAGAGGGCGTCCAGGTCGGTCGTGGTGACCATGACCAGGAGGTTGGCGGGTCCCGTGGTCGCGGCGGTGAAGCGCACCGCAGGCTCACGGCTGAGCCGTTCACCGGCGGCCTGGAGGGCGCTGGGCGCCACGGACAGCCACAACTGGGCCTTGGTGCGCAGGCCGAGCAGGGCCAGGTCGGTCTCCGTGACCAGACGCACCGTGCCGTCGTGCAGCAGCGCTTCCAGCCGGCGCCGGACGGTGCGGGGCGTGGTGCCGGTCCGCCCGGCGAGGGTGGCGTAGTCGGCGCGGGCGTCCTCCGTCAGGGCCCGGACGAGCGCCAGGTCCGCGGACGGCAGCGGGCTCGGCGGCGGGGAGCTGAGCGGGAACGGGCGTACTCCCAGGCGTGCCGCCTCCTCGTCGTCGAGCAGCCGTGCACCCCAGTTGAGGGAGGCGGGGAAGACCCGCAACAGGGTGTGGGACGTCCAGTCGTGGACGGCGGCGGTGGCCGGCAGATCGCGCAGCAGGAGACGGTTGCGTTCCTCCGTGCCGTCCAGGAAGACGATGGTGCTGATCTCGTCGCCCCCGCCGAGGATGTCGACCCAGAGGGTGTCGCTGCGCCGCGCCAGTGTGGAGGCCACCGTCCGGATGCGGTCGGGGCGGCAGCGGATGCGCAGGGCCATGGGCACCAGGTGCGGGAAGCGGATCGGGTTGCGCTCCGCGGTGGCACGCAGCGTGCCGTCGGCGTACAGCGGGCCGGCGCGGCGGACCACGGTGCGTTCGGACAGGTCCAGGCAGGCGGCGACGTCCCGCCAGGAAGCGCGCGGGGAAGCGATCAGGGCGGCGGCGATCCGCTGGTCCGTCTCATCGAGGCTTTGGCGCACGATCGGCACTCTACGCCGTCCACATGGCGCTCGATGGGCCTTCTGCGGGGTCTTTCTGGCGTGGTACCGCCGCAACGCCCAGGATGGATCACATCGGAGAACCCGCCCGCACACCCGGCTCAGAGCTGCGAACAAAAGTGGGCCCCGGCGGGCGGCGCCCGGCACGCGCCCTCGCCGCGTTGCCGGAAGGCCCTGGTAGCTCCGCTACAAGAACCTTCCGGCGCCTTGCGATCGCACGCACCGGACACGACGTACTCGCCCTGTCCGGGAGCCTGCGCCGCGACTCCCTCAACAGCGCCCTGCTGCGCGAGGCCGAACGCCTCTGCCCCCAGTTGCGGTTCGACCATTTCGACGGGCTCGGGCGGCTGCCGCACTTCAACGAGGACCAGGAGCACCCCGCGCCGTCCGCCGTCACCGACCTGCGCCGTCGCGTCCGGGACGCCGACGCGGTGCTGATCGCCACCCCCGAGTACAACGCCTCCATCCCGGGCGCGCTGAAGAACGCCCTGGACTGGCTCTCCCGCCCGGCGGGCGACGAAGGCCCGGTGCTGGCCCTCAAGCCGGTCGCCGTCATGGGGGCCTCCCCCGGTCCCTTCGGCACCGTCCGCGCCCAACTGGCCCTGCGGCAGGTGCTGCACAAGATGAACGCCCGCGTCGTGCAGCAGCCCGAGTTCCTCCTCTTCCAGGCCCACCAGCAGTTCGGTGCCGACGGATGCCTCCCGGACGGCTCCCCGGCCCAGCGGCTGCTGTGCGACGTGCTCGACGCCCTCACCCTGCTCGCCGTCGGTGAGGCGAACCGGCACCGGACGGCCGCGACCGTCCACTGACCGCCCTGCACACCGGCCGATGGCCGTCGCAAGAAGCTGAAGCCGATGGCCCCGTGAAGCAGCCCGCGGGGCCCAGCAGAAGAGGAAGTGCCTCACCATGGACCTGCACCCCGCCCCGCACCCGGCCGCGCATCCCGCCCACGTCGCGCATCCCGCAGCACAGCCCTCAGCCCTCAACCGGCAGTCCGCCGTCCGGTCGCTCGTGCTGGGCGACGTGCGAATGACCTACGTCGTGGACGGCGCGATGGCCATGCTGCCGTCGGGCTTCTTCCCCGGCTTTCCCCAGGAATACTGGGACGCGCACCCCGAACTGCTCGACGAGCGAGGCCGGTTGCCCATGTCCGCGGGCGGCCTGCTGGTCGAACGCGACGGGCGCCGCCTGCTGATCGACGCCGGCCTCGGCCCCGTGCGCGGGCCGGTCCACGTCTCCGGGGACCTGGTGGGACACAGCGACTGCGGCGCACTCCCCGCGACACTCGCGGCGCTCGGACACGCACCCGAGGACATCGAGGCGGTCGCCTTCACCCACCTGCACGTCGACCACACCGGCTGGGCGTTCACGCCCGGCAGGACGCGGGGCGAGGGGGAGAAGACCTTTCCCCGGGCCCGCTACCTCGTCGCAGCCCCGGAATGGGCCCCGCACGACCGCGGCACCACGGTGCCGGGCGCCCCGGAGGCCGACGTCCTCACCCGCATCGGCGCGGAACACACCCCGTTCGACGACGGCGACGAGATCTTTCCGGGTGTGCGCGCCCTGGTCACTCCCGGCCATTCCCCGGGACACACCTCGTACGTGATCGACGCGGCGGGGGAGCGGGTGATCGTCCTCGGGGACGTGTTCCACACACCGGCGCAGCTCACCCACCCCGACTGGCCCTCACGCCCCGACATCGACCGAGCCGGGGTGAGGGCCGCGCGCCGGCGTCTGACGGCGGAACTCGAGCAGCCGGGAACGATCGGCTTCGCGTTCCACTTCGGCGACCAGGCGTTCGGACGTCTGACCAGGACCGGCTGGGTGCCGGCCCCGGCACCGGCGCTCCTCCCGGCCCCGCGGACGGTATGACCAGGGCGCCCCGACCGAGGCGTCCTGACCGAGGCGCTCTGGCCAAGGCGCCGGGAACGACATAATGCGGCCATGGACCAAGCAATCGCACGGAAGTTCGTGGACTCCTGGGTGACCGCGTGGAACGCGCACGACCTGGACTCCCTGCTGGCGCACTTCACGGACGAGGTGACGTTCCGGTCGCCGGTGGCCGCCCAGCTGCTCGGCGGGGACGGCGTGATCCGGGGCAAGGACGCACTGCGCGCCTACTGGGCGGAGGGCCTGCGCCGCATCCCCGGCCTGCGGTTCGAGGTGGTCGGCAGCTACGTCGGCGTGGACTGCCTGGTCATCAACTACCGCAACCAGAAGGGCGCTCTGGTCAACGAGGTCCTGGTCTTCGACGGTCCGCTGGTCACCGAGGGGTACGGCACCTACCTGGGCGAGGACGCCAACCCGGCCGGAGCGCGCTGAACCGGCCGTCCCCGGACGCGGGCGCGTCGGTGCCGCGGGGGCGGGTAGGACTCCGGGGGACCGGGCGCAGGAGTGGGGGAGACATGGCAGTGGTACGCGTACTCGTCATCGGCGGCGGGATCGCCGGCACGGCGACGGCCCTGGCCCTGCGCAAGGCGGGGTACGACGTCACCGTCCACGAGGCGCATCCGGACGCGGCGGAGGACATCGGCGCCTTCCTGACGCTCGCCGGCAACGGCATGCGCGCCCTCGCCCAGTTCGACGCCGCCGCAGCGGTCACCGCGATCGGCTTCCCGCTGACCTCGATGCGCGTCCTCGACGCGGCCGGGGCCGAGGCCGCACACGTGCCGCTGGGCGAACCGGGCGATCCCCTGCTGCGCTACCGCTGCCTGCGCCGCGGCGAACTCAACGCCGCCCTCCAGGCGGAGGCCGCGCGCCGGGGCGTCCCCGTACGGCACGGGGCCCGCCTCACCGCCGTCGAGGACGGCCCGGACGGCGTCACCGCGCGCTTCTGCGACGGCACCACCGCGACGGGTGACCTGCTCGTCGGCGCGGACGGCGTGCACTCCACGGTCCGCCGCGCCATCGCCCCCGCCGCCCGGCCCGTCTACGCGGGCCAGCGCGTCTTCTACGGCTACACGCGCACCGCGCCCGGCTCCCCCGACCCGGCCTGCATCACGATGGTGCGGGGCAGCACCGCCGCGTTCGGCCACACCACGTCGCCCGAGGGGGAGACGTACTGGTTCGCGCGGGTGAGCGACCGGCCGCTGTCCGCCGACGCGATCGACCGGGGCACCCCCGGCCGCTGGCGCGACCTGCTCGTCCCCCTGCTGCGCAAGGACCCCACCCCGGTCGCGGACATCGTCGCGGCCACCGGCGACGAGCTGATGGTCACCAACGCGACGGAGCTGCCGGCCGGCACACCCTGGCGCTCGGGCCGGGTCCTGCTGGTCGGGGACGCCGCCCACGCCGCCTCCCCGGCCACCGGGCAGGGCGCCTCGATGGCCCTGGAGGACGCCGTCGTCCTCGCGAAGTGCCTGCGCGACAGCCCCGACCACACCACGGCGCTCGCCCTCTACGAGTCGCTGCGCCGCCCCCGGACCGAGCACAACACGACCGTCAGCGGCAACATCTCGCGCGGCACCCACACGCCTTCCCCGGTCAACCGCGTCGGGGCGGCCGCCCCCGGCGCCCCGGAAGCCGGCGAACTCGCCCGCCTCCTGGACTGGAACACCGCTGTGACCCCCTGACCGCGGTGCACACGCACCCGGCCGGGGGCGGCAGAGACCGTCTGCCGCCCCCGGCCGGGCCGTGGTGAGGTGCCCCAGGTGACCGGGGCCAGGGCCTACTCGGTGGTGAGGTAGGCGCGTTCGATCGTCTGGTCGAGCGTGTTGCCCTGGGCGTCTGTCAGCGCCGCCCGCAGGGAGACGGAGCCCGCCCGGTCCGGGTGGCGGAGCGAGAGGTGCGTGCCCGCCACAGCGTCGGCGTGCTGCCAGGTGCGCCCCTCGTCGTAGGAGACCTCGAAGGAGAGCTTGTGCGGCGGCCGTCCGGCGGCGGCCCCCTCGATGTGGAACGGCACGTCGAACCTCTGGCCGGCCTTCGCGGTGCCGTTCAGGGTCAGCTCGGGGGTGAAGCGGACCACGGACAGCGGCAGCGCGGCCCAGGTGCCCTCGGGCGTCCGGGCGGAACGGAAGGTCCACTCCGTCCTGACCCGGGTGCTCACCGGTGTGCGGGCCGCGTCACGGGAGGTGTCCACGGTCAGCTTGTACGCGCTGTCCTGCGCCGGAACGGCGTACTGGACGACGTCGTCCGTCGGGGAGACGCCGTGCGGGTCGGAGATCTCCACGCCGTCGGCCCGGAGCGAACTGTCCGCTGTGGCTCCCGGGGTGGTGTTCCAGTGCCCGGCACCGTCGTTGAACTGCGGCAGATAGGCGCGGACGACGTTGCCGTTCCGGGCGATGCCGGGGACGAGCGGGGACGGGGTGCCGCCCGCCCCGCTCAGGGCAGGACCGAAGACGCCGACGTTGTACCGCTCGGTGTAGCTCTTGCCGGACCGGTACGTCCCCGTGCCCCAGAGCTGGGCGTCGGGACCGTCGCCCGCGAGCACGAGGAAACTCCACTCGACGTCGTGGCCGAGGACGTACTGGGTGCCGCTCAGCGGCAGGCTCACATGCAGGGGCGTGCCGAGGGCGGACAGCTCTCCGCGCGGGGTCCACGTCTGGGCGAAGAGGTCCGCTTCCTTACCCTCGGTGGGGGAGCCGATCCGGAAGTCGACCTTGGCGAGCTGCTCGGGCCTCACCTCCGTGCTGAAGCCGCCCAGCCGACCGGTACGCCTCCAGGCCAGGTGGTAGGCGACGGGCGTGCCGCCGCTCTGGTCGCTCCACGTGCCGGAATACTGGGCGAACGCCTGACCGGCGGGCAGCCGCGGACCGAGCTGCCCGACCGTGAAGTTCTGGAAGCCGGGGAGGCCGTACGTGAAGAGGCCCGGGTCCAGTCCCGCGCGTCGCTGCCATCCGACGGTGATCACGCCGTCGATGTTCTCGGCGGCCGGGTCGGGCAGGGTCGCCCGGACCGGGCGCGCCTGCCGCGCGTCGACGGTGACCGTGGTGTCCTTGTCCAGCCGCAGGAGGGGCTGGAACAGCAGGGCGCGCGTCGGGGCGCTGGGGTTCGCGTGAACGATGCCACTGAGGGAGTAGTCGCCCCTGGGCAGCCGCACCGTCAGTTCGCCGTCCTCCTCGTCGGCGTAGACGGCGTGGAAGTCGGTGTCGATGCCCTGGATCTCGGTCGTGGCGTCGCCGATGGGCGTGCCGTTCTCGTCGAGGTGCCTGAGCGTCAGGTCGTACATCTCGACCTCGCGCTCCACCCCGAGAGCGGTGCGCACCCTGACCTTGCCGTCGGCGGAGGCGGCGGTCACCGAGCCGCCGAACGTGCCGTCGGTGTCGCCGGCCCGGGTGTCGGCGGTGACGGAGGCGGTCGCCGTGCCGCCCGCGGGGACGGTGAGGTGCTGGGGCGAGACGGCGAACAGGCCCTCGGCGGCGGGCTTGCCGTCCACCGACAGCGCTTCGACGGACAGGTCCAGGGTGACCGGTCCGGTCCCCAGGTTGCGGTACGTGAGCTGCTTCGTCACCGGTTCGTCGTCGGTGTGCGGCCACTCCTGCCGGCCGAAGTCGAGGGGACCCTGCTCGGCGACGACGCTCTGCCCGATGGCCCGGGCCACGTCGGTGCGACCGGTGCCCTGCTGGAACGAGCTGTACGGGCCCGGTTCGGCGGACCCGGTCAGCACCGCCTTGAGGCGCGCGCCGTCCCAGTCGTGGTGCTGCTGGGCGAGGAGGGCCGCGGCACCCGCGACATGCGGGGTCGCCATGGAGGTGCCGTCGAGCGTGAGGTAGCCGGGGATGTCAGAGGGGTACTGACCCTCCAGGGTGCTGCCGGACGCCGAAGCCGCGGTGATGGCGACACCCGGTGCGGTCAGGTCGGGCTTGACCCCGCTGTCACCGACGCGCGGGCCGCGGCCGGAGAAGTCCGCGAGCTTGTCCGCCTTGTCGACGGCGCCGACGGTGAGCGCGGCCTCCGCGCTGCCCGGGGACTCGACCGTGTGCTCGTCCTTGCCCTCGTTGCCTGCCGCGACGACGAAGAGGGTGCGGCTCTCGGCGGAGAGCCGGTTCACCGTCTCCTCCACCGGGTCGACACCGGGGGTGTCCTCGCCGCCGAGGCTGAGGTTGACGATGTCGGCGCCCTGCGCCACCGCCCACTCCATGCCCGCGATGACGCCGGATTCCTCGCCCGTGTTCCGGTCGTCGAGCACCTTGCCGTTGAGGATCTCCGCGCCCGGCGCGACGCCCTTGTACCTGCCGCCTGACTCGGCGCCGGTGCCGGCGACGACGGACGCCGCATGGGTGCCGTGTCCGTAATGGTCGGCCGTGTCGGGGGAGTCGGTGAAGTTCTGCTCCCCGATCACCTTGCCCGCCAGGTCGGGATGGGTCTTGTCGACGCCGGAGTCCAGCACGGCGACCTTGACGCCGGTGCCGTCGTACCCGGCGGCCCAGGCGGCCGGGGCGCCGATCTGCGGCACGCTCCTGTCGAGGGTGCCGTGGCGCTTGCCGTCCAGCCATACCTTCGCCACCGCCGTCGAGCCGGTGAACCCCGCCGTGGGCCGGGCGCTTGCGCCACCGCCGGTCACGGCGTTCCAGAAGTCGGCGCCGCGCTTCTTGTCGGTGTGCAGCGCCGCGCCGCCGATGACGGGCAGCGCGCGGTCGATCCGCGCGCCGGCATCGGTGAAGGCGTTCACCGAGCGTGCCTTCCGGTCCCGGAAGGTGACGATCAGTGGAACCCCGGACCGGTGGGCGTCGTCGTAGCCGTCCGCCAGCAGCTCCGTCACGTCGAACAGGCGCGGGTCCAGCCTGCCGGCCGCCAGCAGCAGTTGGGCGTCGTCCGGGACCACATGAGTGTGCCCGGCGACCGTCCGGAGCGAGAACGGCACCCGTCCCCGGCCGGCGGCCCGCTCCACCGCGGTGACCTGGCCCGCGGCGGTCACCTTGACCTGGTCGCCGGTGATCAGCGTCACCGTCTTCGGCGCACCGGACGCCGCGGCGCCGGTCACGTGGCGGGCGCCGCCCGGCGGCGCCGCGGCGGCCCCGCCGGCTGTTCCCGATGAGATGAGTACCGTCGCGAGGGCGACGGCGCTCACCAGATGTCTCCTGGGTCTGCGCATACCTACCGTCCCTGTCCTTCTCGTCGAGGTGGTGTTCGACGGACACCTTGAGACGACACCTCAAGGAGATTCAGAGACTGGTGTGCCGATGTGTGGAACCGGTGAGCAAGAGAGGTCGGTCACACATGTCGAACGGGCCGTCCCCCGCGGGGAACGGCCCGTTCAGATGCCCCGCGCGGGGCGGGGCGTCCGGATCAGTACAGGATGCGGTAGGTGTTCCAGCCCGCGTTGCCGATCTTCACACGCGACGCGTAGGGCGCGGACGCCTTGCCGGTGCCCTTGTACAGCCACAGCGCGCCGTTCTTGTCACGGGCGAGCAGGTCGGTGATGCCGTCGTAGTTGATGTCACCGACGGAGAGCAGGGTGTTGTACGTGTTCCAGCCGCTGCCGATGCGGGTGCGCGCGGCGAACGGGGCCTTGGAGTCGCCGGTGCCCTTGTAGAGCCACAGCACGCCCGAGGAGTCCTTGGCGACGAGGTCGTCCTTGCCGTCGCCGGTCAGGTCGCCCTTGCCCGCCAGGTCGGTGTAGGCGTTCCAGCCGCCGCCGACCTTGTAACGCGAGGTCAGCTTGCCGTTGCCGTAACCCAGGTAGAGCCACAGCACGCCCGAGCTGTCGCGGGCCAGCAGGTCCTCGTAGGAGGCGCCGCCCAGGTTGCCCGCAGAGAGCACGCGGTTGTAGATGTTCCAGCCGCCGCCGACCAGCACCGACGGGGAATTCCACTTGTTGTAGTGCAGCTCGCCCGCGGTGACGTCCCAGGTGCCGTCCGACTCGCCGTCGAGGTTCTGGTCGACCTGCGTGATGGAGCGGGCGTCCTGCCAGCCGTAGCCGGACGGCTGGCGGGAGTCGAGGCCACCCGTGCCGTTGGGCGGGTAGCCGTACACGTCACCCTTGCTGTCCACGCCGTACACGGCGTTGACCTGGGCCGCCTTGAACTGCGCAGTGACGCTGTACTTCGCGGCGCCCGACGCCTTGGCGGCGGCGGAGACCTGCGAGACAGACCGTCCGGGTGCGTCGGCGGCGAAAGCGGCGGTGGTGCCGGTCGCCACCAGCGCGGCGGTGACCGCCGCAACCGTGACACGCGCCGCGGTACGACGCGTGTTCAGGCCGGAGCTTTTGGCCACGTGGGTCCTCCAGTTGATCATGGGGGCCGGATGACGGGCCGCGCTGCGGCCCGGAAAGATCCGGAGATACTCCGCGATCTTTCCACAGCTCCCTCACGCATCAACCGGGATTTCTCCCTGTGGGCGAAGTGGTACAGAAGCGGGACAGAAGCGCAACATGAGCCGTACAACCATTCCCGTGCTCACGGTTCTCCGAAGGCGCTCCGGCGCTCCTGATTCCGGCTCGGCCCCGGTTCGGGACGCCGTCCCCTCATCCGCAGTCCAGCAGGCCCGCCTTGTGCTTGGCGTCGAGTATCCGGTGCACGGAGGCGTCGACCTTGTCCCGGAACGAGGCGTCCTGCTTCATCCGGCTCTGCACGGCCCGCGTCATCTCCGGCACGATGGACGGCCGTATCGTCAGGACCATGTCCCCACCGGCCGCGATGAAGTCCACCGCCCGCTGCGCCGGGGTGAAGGACCGCACCGCCACCGCGTCACCCAGGTCGTCGGAGATGACCACGCCCTTGAAGTTCAGGTCGTGGCGCAGCAATTGGCCGATCACCGCCGGGGAGAAGGCCGCCAGGTGCTTGGCGTCGATCTTCGTGTAGACGGCCGAGGAGATCATGACGAAGGGCGAACCGGCCTGGATCCCGGCGCGGAAGGGTTCCAGCGAGGCGGACTTGGCGGTCGTGACCGAGTCCACCACGTTCGCGGTGGTGTCCGTGTTGCCCAGCACCTGGCCCAGGCCGGGGAAGTGCTTGAGCGTGGTCATCACCCCGGACTGCGCGAACCCGGCGGCGAAGGCGCCGCTGTGCGAGGTCACGGCGGCGGGGGTGTGACCGTACTCGCGGTGGAAGTAGCCGATGGGGCGGTTGCGGGTGCCCAGGCTCGCGGGAACCACGTCGGCGATCGGAGCGAGGTTCAGGTCGACCCCGGCGGCCTTGAGCTGCTTGGCCCAGTCGGAGGCGCGGGTGCGCAGGGTCGCGGTGCTCCAGCCGCCCTGGGTCAGTCCGTCGGGCATCGCCGAGAAGCCGGGGCCGCTGAGCACCTGCACCTGGCCGCCCTCCTGGTCGGTGGCGACCACCATGCCGGCCCGCCGCCCGCCGACCTGGTCGGACTGGGCCCGGATGCCGTCGACCAGCTTCCGGGTCGCCGCCGTACCGGCGTTGCTGCGGCCCGTCAGCATGACGGAGCCCACGTGCTGGTCGCGCAGGGTGCGCAACTGGGACGCGTCGGGGTGCGCCGCGGAGACCCCGCCCATGAAGAGCTGCCCCACCCGCTGGGCCGTGGTCATGCCGGAGTAGTAGTCGTTCACACACTGAGCGGCCCTGGCCGAGGGCAGGGCACGTGGGGTGCTCTGATGGTCACCGAGGGTGGAACCCTGGCTCCTGGCGGCGGCGGGCGGGTCGGCGGGGGTGCGCCCCGCGCTCGACGGTGCCGTGCTCTGCGTGCCGCGGGCGGTCGGGAGTCCCGTCGGGGAGCCGGTGGCGCTCGTCGAGCCGACGGCGCCCACCTGGGCGGAGGTCCCCCCGCATGCCGTCGCCGCCAGAAGCAGGGTGACCACGGGGACCGCGGTGCGCAGGGCGGCCCGGTGGCCCCGGGTGCGTCGGACACGTGCCGGCATGACTTCTTCTCCCGCCTTCGACGTTCTCCGCACCGCACCAGAGGTGCGGGCGGGGCGCGCCACCGCGTTCCTCACGCGGACCGCGCCTCTTCCGTCCTTCACACGGTACGTCGCCGTCCGACGGCTCACACCTGCCCACCGGCCGGCGGAGCCGGGGACGGTCCGCTCGCCCTTCCGGCGGACCGGTGGGGGATCAGCCGGTGCCGCTTCCGCACCAGTGCCTGCCCGGGTTTCACGGCGGGCCGTGGGCGTGCGCGCGGGCAACTGCGCGCGGGCGCCGGGGAACGGCGTCCGGGTGCGCGGCGCACGGTGCGGGGAGGGCCTACTCCCCGGGCGGGTGCAGGGCGGTGATGCCGGCGAGGACGAGACCGAGCCCGGAGAGGAACTGCTCGCGGTCGTCGTGTCCGGGCAGCTGGGCCGCGACGGCCCGGGTGAACGGGTAGTCGTCCGGGTCGAGTTCCTCCCACGCCGCCGACACGCTGCCGAGGAACGCGGCGCGGTCCGGGACCGGCTCGCCGGCCCGGGCGCCCGCGGAGTTGGCGGCGTTCTGGCCGGCGGCGCCGAGGACGTAGTGCACCAGCGCAGAGGTCGCCGTGAACCAGCCGGCCTCGGGCACGCCGAGCGCGGCGACCTGCCGGCCGATGCTTTCGAAGATCCGCGGGGTCACCGACCCCCAGGGGTTGCGCGAGAGCTGCAGGGCGAGTTGCGTGGCGAGCCAGGGGTGTTCCTCGATCGCGTCGAACAGGCCGAGCGCGACGGCCCGGATCGCGTCCTGCGGCGATCCGGCGGCCCGGTCCGCCTCACGGGGCCCGCCCGGCCGGGCAGGCGCCCGGCCCGCACCGGTTCCGGCGGACGTCGCGGCCGCGCCGGACCTGCCAGGGGTGCGGGGTCCCGTGGACGCACCGCCCGCGCCGGCCTCCGCCGGCGGGCGACCCGTGCCGGTTGCGGCGGGCGCACCGCCCGCAGCGGCTCCGGCGGGCGTCCCGGCCGTGTCGGGCACGCCGGGCGGGTCAGGCGTACCGGATCCCGTGGACGCACCGCCCGCGCCGGCTCCCGCAGCCACGCCGCCGGTATCGGCGCCCGAAGCGGCACCCCCCGCATCGCCTCCGGCAGGCACCCCGGCGGCGCCGGGCTCGGCGGAAGCCCCGGCCGCGCCGGCTCCGCCGGGCGTACCTACTTCGCCGGGCGTGCGGGCTTCGCCGGGCGTGCCGGCGGTCCCGGAACCCGCAGGCGCCCCCGGTCCCGCAGGCGCGCCGGGCACTCCCGGTCCCGCAGACGCGCCAGCCGCCTCGGGGCGGGTGGTCAGGGCGCTGGTGACGACCGCCTCCGTGGCGGCGCCGAGCAGCTCGTCCTTGTTGGCCACGTGCCAGTAGATCGCCCCGGGCCCGGTGGCGAGGCGCTCGGTCAGCGCCCGGAACGTGAGCCCGTTCTCACCGGCCGCGTCGAGCAGGTCGACGGCGGCCTCGACGATGCGCTCCCGGGAGAGCGCCTCCGTACGCCGCTGTGACCGGCGCGTCCGCGTTGCCATGGCTGACATCTTGACACGCCTGGAGCGCCGTTCCAACATTGGAACGGCGCTCCAGGATGGAACGTCGTACCAGAATGCCCGGCCGCCCGGACCCGTCCGCGGCCCCGCCCCCGGAGGAACGAGGAACCACGATGCGCACCCCCGTCACGATCGTCGGCGCGGGCCTGGGCGGCCTCACGCTCGCCCGCGTCCTGCACGTCCACGGCGTCCCGGTCACCGTCCACGAGGCCGAGTCCTCCCCGGCGGCCCGCACGCAGGGCGGACTGCTCGACATCCACGACCACAACGGACAGCTCGCCCTGGAGGCGGCCGGTCTGACGGACGAGTTCCGCGCGCTGGTCCTGGAGGGCCACCAGGCGATGCGGATCCTCGACCGGGACGGCAGCGTGCTGCTCGACGAACCCGACGACGGCACGGGGGGACGACCCGAGGTGCGGCGCGGTGAACTGCGCCGGATCCTGCTGGAGTCGCTGCCGGCCGGCACGGTCCGGTGGGGCAGCAAGGCGAGCGGCGTCCGGTCCTTGGGCGGGGGCCGCCACGAGGTGGCGTTCGCCGACGGCGGCACGGCCGTCACGGAGCTGCTGGTCGGCGCGGACGGAGCCTGGTCGCGCGTCCGGCCGCTGCTGTCCGGCGCGGTGCCCGAGTACACGGGCACGTCCTTCGTCGAGACCTACCTGTACGACGCCGACGACCGGCATCCGGCCGCCGCGAAGGCCGTCGGCGCCGGGTCGATGCTCGCGCTCGCCCCCGGCAAGGGGATCCAGGCCCACCGGGAGGACGGCGGCGCGCTGCACACCTACGCGGCGCTGTCCCGGCCGCTGGAGTGGTTCGCCGCCCTCGACTTCGCCGACGCCGCCGCGACGGCCGCGCGGATCGCCGGGGAGTTCGCCGGCTGGGCACCGGAACTGACGGAGCTGATCACCGGCGGGGACACCCCGCTGGTGCTGCGCCCCCTGTACACCCTGCCGCCGGCCCACCGGTGGGACCGGGTGCCGGGGGTGACCCTGCTCGGCGACGCCGCCCACCTCATGATCCCGTCCGGCGAGGGCGCCAACCTGGCCATGTACGACGGCGCCGAACTCGGCAGGGCCCTCGCCGCGCACCCCGACGACACCGAGGCCGCGCTCGCCGCGTACGAACGGGACCTGTTCCCCCGCAGTGCGGGGGAGGCCGCCGAAGCCGTACGCCTCCACGAACGCATGTTCGGCCCCCGTGCACCCCGCGGCCTGTTCGAGATGTTCGCGGGAGAGGAGCGGGCTGCTTCCGCGTGAGGACTGCCCGCGGGTCAGCTCTCCCGGCGGAGGTCCAGCATGCAGAAGACCTTGTCGTACCGGGCCTCGCCGACGGCGACGAAGGCGGGCAGCCGGCCGTACTCGGTGAAGCCGAGGGAGCGGTACAGGCCCAGGGCACGGGTGTTGTCGCCGCGGGCGTCCAGGGTGAGGACCTCGACGCCCGCCTCCCGGGCGTCGGAGATCAGTGCGGCGGTCAGTGCCCGGCCGGCCCCTCGGCCCTGCGCGGCGGCGGCCACCGCGAGCTTCTCCAGGTCGGCGTGCGGCCGGTGCGTCGGCCGGGCGTAGCGGACCCAGTACCCGAACCCGGCGAGCCGCCGGCCGAGGTAGGCGGCGCGCAGGGCCGCGTCACCGGAGCGCGCCTCGCAGCGGACGTGGCCGACGAGTTCCGCCACCTCGTCTGGCGAGGGCGGTTCGACCCAGCCCAGCGCGGCACCCGCACGGACCAGCTCCGCGAGGACGCCGTGCGCCGCCGCGGCGAACCCGGCCTCCAGCTCCGGGTCGGACGCCAGCTCCCCGGCGTCGAGGAGGGTGAGGGGGGCGGTCACACCGCTGGTCAGGGCCGGATCCATGCCCCGCAGCGTAACCACCCCCCGAGCCGCACCGACACTCCGTACCCCCGCGCCACTTGCGCACCGACACTCCGTACCCCCCGCGCCACCTGTACTCCGTACTTGCGCACCGGCCTTCGCATCCCCGCCGCGACCGCTGCCCGCCCTCCGGGCGGCCCGTGCCGGAGCGGGCGAGGAAGGGCGGCCGGCGGGACTCAAGCGAAACTCGACCGCCGGTTGCTTCGATGAACGGCATCAGGAACGGAACAGCAGGCCGTCACCGGCTCCGTGCCCGCACCGTGCAGGACCGGACGGAACCGCCCGCCCGTGGCGAACCGGATCCCGTGCCCGGCCGACGGACGGCGCGCGCCGGAGGAATCAGGGGGACGGACGTGCCCGAAGCCGCCGACGCCCGCGAAGGGATGCTCATGCCGGTCTCCCGTATCCCTGCCGATGACCGACTGTCCGGCGCCGCTCGGACATCGAGCACTGACGCCACCGACGCGCCGCCGGCGGCCGGACCGATCTCTTTGGGGTGACTAGGACATGGGAACCGTCGGACTGGCACGCACCCAGTTCGCCTTGACCGTGGGGGTGCACTACCTGCTCGTCGCACTGACCCTCGGACTGGTGGTCATGGTGGCGATCTGCCACACCCGCTGGGTCCGCACGGGCGACCCGGCGCTGCGGCAGGCCACGAAGTACTGGGGCACCCTCTACGTCATCAACTACGCGGTCGGCATCGGCGCGGGCATCGCCATGGAGTACCAGCTCAGCGCCAACTGGTCGGGCCTGGAGAACATGGGCGCCGGAGTGTTCGGCGCCCCGCTCGCCGTGGAGACCGTCGTCGCGTTCTTCGTGGAGTCGACCTTCCTCGCGCTGTGGATCTTCGGCTGGCAGCGGCTGCCCGCGAAGGCGCATCTGGCCTGCATCTGGATCGTCGCCGCGGCCGCGTACCTCTCCGTCGTCTGGGCCCTGCTGGCCAACGGGTTCATGAACAACCCGGTCGCGTACGAGATGCGCGACGGCACCCTCCAGCTGACCGACCCGCTCGCCCTGTTCACCAACCCGAACGCCTGGATCGCCATCCTGCACGTCATCGGCGGAGCCGTCGCGGTCGGCGGGTTCTTCATGCTCGGTGTCTCGGTGCTGCTGCGCAGGCGCGGCCGGGCCGACGACACGTTCGTACGGCACTCGATGCGCATGGGCGCCCACGCCGGCTTCTGGGGCGCCCTGCTGGTCGGCCTCAGCGGCGCGGTGCAGATCGAGCGGATCGGCGAGCAGCAGCCGATCAAGCAGGCGCTGCTGGACGGCGACAGTGAGCGCATCACCGCGTTCCAGCGGGAGCTGACGGAGCGTTTCGGGGACGCCGGGCTGCCGCCGGCGCCACTGGTGCAGTACAGCGCCTACGTGATGATGGCCGTCGGGTTCGTCCTGCTGATCGTCTCCGTGTGGACCCTGATCGCACTGCGCGGCGACCGGATGCTCACGTCGAAGCCGCTGCACCGGGTGCTGCGGGTCGCCATGGTGATGCCCTTCGTGGCGAACATCGCCGGCTGGCTGGTCCGCGAGATCGGCCGGCAGCCGTTCGTCATCGACGACATCCTCACCACCCGGCACGCCTTGACCCCCTCGCTCACCACCACCCAACTGACCGTCTCCCTGGTGGTGCTGGGGGCGATCGTCACGACCCTGCTGATCCTCGACTGGTGGCTGCTCGGCAAAGCGGCGATGCGCGGCCCCGCGCAGGCCGATCTGTGGGCGCAGGAGTCCGGCTCCGGTGAACGCCCCGACCCCGGCGGCGCACTCGACGACGAGCGCGACAGCGTCCTGCTCTAGAGCCTGTCCGGCGGATCGGCTCGCACCCCCGTGGCCCGCGCCTTGCCGTACCGGAGAGCGGGGGCCGGTGCGTGCGGCTGCGAGGCGGTGGCGGCGTCCACGCGGGCGCGGGCGGCCGGCGACGACGCGGCGGAGGAGCGTACCCGGCGCCTCAGCCGCTCCGCGCCGGGCCGCGACCGCGATGTCCGCCGGACCGGCCCCGGAGCCTGCCTGCCCGTCACGGCGCCCGCCGTCCCGTCCCGCCCCCGCACCTCACGCTGCAAAGGAGCACACCGGCCATGAGTTACCCGACCTTGTGGACCATCGGGTTCATCGCCTTGTTCACCGGCTACCTCACGCTCGCCGGAACCAATTACGGAGTGGGCTCGACCCTGCTGTTCACGGCTCGTGACGACCGCGAACGCCGTCAGGTGCTCGGCGGCCTCGGCCCGTTCCTGCTCGTCAACGAGTCCTGGCTGCTGGTGTCCCTCGGCGTCCTGGTCGGCACCATGCCGGGCCTGGAGACCCAGCTCCTGGTCGGCGCCGCGCCGTTCGCCCTGATCGCCATGGCCGGCGCACTGGTCCTGATCAGCGCCGTCATGCTCCGCAGCCGGCACCCCGGGGCCACCGTGCGCAGGCGGTGGGACGGCGTGATCTGCGCGGCCGGCACCGCGGCGGCGTTCGGCTGGGGAGCGTTCCTGGTCGCCGTCGCCGGGTCGCTCGACCTCGACGGCGGCGGCCGTGTCCTGGGCAGCGGCGCGGCGTTCACCCCGTACGCCCTGCTGGGCGGGGTGAGTGCCGTCGCGCTGCTCGGCGCGCACGGCTGCGCCTTCACCGCCGCCCGCACCACCGGGGCGGTCGCCGCCCGCGCCGGCGTCCTCGCCCGCCGGCTGTGCGGCGCCGGCTGCCTGCTCGTCGCCCTGACCGTCCTCGCCTCCTGGGCCGGCGGGCACACCGACGGGGCCGCGCTGCGCCGGCCCGCCCTCGCGCTGCTGCTGCTCGCGCTCGCCGTGCTCGCCCTGCTGCCGGCCGCCCGCGCGCTGTCCGCCGGACAGCCCTGGCGGGCGTACGCGGCCACGACCGTCGCGGTCGGGCTCGCGCCGGTCGCCGTGTTCGCGGCCAAGTACCCCTACCTGGCCACCCCCGCGCGGTCCGGAGTACGGGCCGTCGCGGCCCAGGACCTCGCCGCGGACAGCACCGCACTGGCCCTGATCACCTGGACCGCGGGCCCGGTCCTGGTGCTGGTGATCGCCGTGCAACTGCGGATGTGGTGGCTGCTGCGCGCACCCGCGGAGCGGTCCACGGCCCCCGCCTTCCACTGACGCCCCCGGGGGACGCATGAAGCACGGACCGCTCGACCCCGAACTGGTGCGGATCCACCCGCGCGTGAAGGTGTTCCTCCTGGTGTGCACGGCCGGTGCGGCGCTCGGCGGCGCGCTGCTCGTCGCCCAGGCGCTGCTCCTCGCCCGGGTGCTCGCCGCCCTCTTCGGCGGCGGCTCCCGCGAGGCCTTCGCCACGGTGCCGCTGCCCCTGGTCGCCGGGGTCGTCGCGGCCCGGTGCGGGCTCGCCTGGTGGGAGCGCTGGTACCCGGCGCGGGAGGCGACGCGGGTGCAGCAGGCGTTGCGCGAGGAACTGGTCGAGGCCGCGGGCCGGGGCCGGATCCGGGGCGCGGGGCCGCGGCCCGCCGCCGTGGTGGCCGTGCTGACGCGCGGCGCGGACGCGCTGGAGGGCTACGTCTCGGGCGCCGTGGCCGTGCTGCCGCACGCCGTCGTGGTGCCGCCCGCCGTCGTGTGCACGCTGCTGTACCTCGACGTGCCCTCCGGGCTCACCGTGCTGGTCACGCTCCCCTTCGTCCCGCTGGTGCTCGCCGTCGTCGGACTGCACACCAAGGCGCGTACCGAACGGCACTGGAACGTGCTCCTGCGCCTGGGCGAGCGCTTCCGCCAGGCGGTCGGCGGACTCACCACCCTGCGGGTGTTCGGGCGGCAGGACGACGCGGCCCGGCGCATCCGCGCGGCCGGCACCGAGCTGCGGGTGGTCACGATGGCCACCCTGCGGCAGGCGTTCCTGTCGTCCTTCGTCCTGGAGACCATGACCACCCTGGCCGTCGCCCTGATCGCGGTGCCGGTCGGTTTCCGGCTGCTCGCCGGGGACATGTCGCTCACCGCGGGCCTCGCCGTCCTGCTGCTCACCCCGGAGGCGTACCGCCCGCTGCGCTCCCTGGCGCTGCGCTTCCACGCCAGCCAGGAGGGCCGGGCCGTACTCGACCAGGCCCGCCGGATCAGGGCGGCCGCCCCTGAGCCGGTGCGGCCGGCCGCGCCGGGGCCGCACCCGGTGCCCGTGCCCAGCCCGGCCCGCGCGCCTGTCGTCCTGGACCGGCTGACGGTCGGGTTCCCGGGCGGCCCCGCCGCGCTGACCGGGGTGTCGCTGACGCTCGAACCCGGCCGCTGCCACGCGCTGACCGGACCCAGCGGCGCGGGCAAGAGCACGCTGCTGCGCACCCTCGCCGGCCAGCTCGCACCGCTCGGCGGCGAGATCCGCGTCGGGTCCCACCCGCTGCCGCACGTCCCCGGCGCCGCGTGGACCGCCCAGCTCGGGGTGGTGCCGCAGCGACCGCACCTGTTCGCCATGTCCCTCGCGGACAACGTCCGCCTCGGCCGCCCCGACGCCGGCCCCGACGAGGTGTGGCAGGCGCTGGCCGCGGCCGGTGCCGCCGACTTCGTGGCGGCACTGCCCGACGGCCCGGCGACCCCGCTCGGCGACGGCGGCGCGGTGCTCAGCGCCGGTGAACGGCAGCGGATCGCGCTGGCCCGCGCCCTGCTGCGCAAGCCGGCGCTGCTGCTGCTCGACGAACCCACCGCCCGGCTGGACGGCGAGACGGAGCAGCGGGTGCTCGGCGCCCTGCGTGCCCTCGCCGGGAACGAGCGCACCACGGTGCTGGTGGTCACCCATCGCCCCCGGGTCATGGAACTCGCGGACACGGTCTTCCACGCCGCTGACGGCTCGGTCGACGTCCAGCCGCGCCTGCTGGAAGGACAGCCGACATGATGAGGCGTTCAGCCCCCGCACTGCTGCGGACCCGCCTGGTCCTCGCGGCCCTGGCCACGGCGCTGTGCGAGGCGTCGGCGGTGGCCCTGACCGGCACCGCCGCCTGGCTGATCTGCCGGGCCTCCGAGCAGCCCCCGCTCGCCGCCCTGTCGGTGGCGGTGGTGGCGGTCCGCGCCCTGGCGATTCTCCGCGGCACGCTGCGCTACGGCGAGCGGCTGGCCGGACATGACGCGGCGCTGCGGATCATGGAGCGGGTGCGCGGCCGGTTCTTCGACGCCCTGGAACCGCTGTCCCCCGCCGGGCGGCCCGCGTTCCGCCGCGGCGACCTGCTCACCCGGCTGCTCGCGGACATGGAGGCGGTGCAGGACCTGGTGGTCCGGGTGGTGCTGCCCGGCCTCGCGGCGCTCACGGTCGGCGCCGGTGTCACCGCCTGGGTCTGGCTGCAACTGCCCGCGGCCGGTGCCGCGCTGGGCTGCGGCCTGCTGGCCGGCTCGGTGCTGCTGCCGGTGGCGGCGGCCGCCGCCCTGGACCGGGCGCGGGTACGCCTGGTGCGGGCCCGCGGCACGCTGGCGGTGCGCAGCGTGGACATCATCGAGGGGGCCGAGGACCTCGCGGTCTGCGGGGCGTCGGCCGCCGCCACCGAGCGCGAGCGCGCCGCCGCGCGGACCGTCGCCCGGCTGGAACGCTCCGTGGCGCTGCGCGGGGCCACCGCCGGTGCCGCAGGGCTCCTGGTCCGGCTCGTGACCACCGGCGCGGTGGCGGTGCTCGCCGCGAGGGCCCAGGACGCCGGGCGGCTCGGCCCGGTCACCGTCGCCGTCCTCACCCTGACCGCGCTCGCCGCCGTGGAGACGAGCGCTCCCGTGCAGGCCGCCGCGGAGCGGTTCGGCGAACTCGGCCATGGGCTGCGGCGGTTGCGGGAAGTCCTGCGCGCCCGCCCGCCCGTGCCCGAACCCGCGCACCCGCTTCCGGTGCCCGCGGGCCCCCTCACGCTGGAGTTCGACGATGTCACCGTGGTGCCCCCGGGAGCTTCCCGGGCGGCCCTGAGCGGATTCGGCCTGTCCCTGGCCCCGGGCCGCAAGGTCGCCCTGGTCGGGCCGAGCGGCGCGGGCAAGAGCACCGTGCTGGCCGCCGCGCTGGGGTTCGTCCGCCCCGGGGCGGGACAGGTGACGCTGAACGGCGTGCCGGTGGAGCGGGCAGGCGGCCGGCAGCTGCGGCCCCGTCTGGTGTGCGGGCTCACCCAGGAGCACTACGTCTTCGCCGGCACGGTCCGCTCCGTGCTCAGGACCGGCCGGCCGGACGCCGAGGACGCCGCACTGTGGTCCGCCCTCGAACAGGCCGGTGCCGCCGCGTGGATCCGTGCCCTGCCGGGCGGCCTGGACACCGGAGTACGGGACGACGCGGCCGAGTTGTCGGGCGGGCAGCGCCAGCGGCTGGCGCTCGCCGCGGCCCTGCTCGCCGATCCCCGCGTCCTCGTCCTGGACGAACCCACCGAGTCCGTCGATCCCCTGACGGCCGACGCCCTGCTCCGCGACACCCTGGCCGCGGCGGGCGGCCGGTCCCTCCTCCTGGTCAGCCACCGCCTTCGCGGACTGGAGTCGGCCGACGAGATCGTGGTGCTGCGCGCGGGGCACGTCGTCCAGCGCGGCAGCCACACCGAACTCCTCGCTCAGGAGGGTTACTACCGCGACCAGTACACCGCCGAACGCGAGGCCGAGCAGCGCACGGCGCCCGCGCTCACCGCGCGGTGAGCGCGGGCGCCGTACAACGGTGAGCCCGGGCGGGCGCCGTACGGGCGGCGGGCCCGGGCAGGCGGTGCGTGCGGCGGGCGCGGTGGACGGTGGTGCATGCGGCGGACCCGGGGGCGGTACCTGCGGCGGGCGCGCGGACAGGGTGGCCCGGCCGCGAGCCGCAGGAGGATCCGGCGCCACGGGAGCCCCGGGGAGGCCTGGCACACCCCGGACGGGTCGGGGGTGTGCCCCGGGAAGGCATGGGGAGGCTCCGGACGAGATCGCGGCGTGCCCCGGGAGGGCCCGGCACGCACCGGACGGGTCGGGGGTGTGCCCCGGGAAGGCATGGCGGACGCTCCGGACGAGATCGCGGCGTGCCCCGGCGACGCCCGGCACGCACCGGACGAGATCATGGCGATCGTCGTCACCGCGCGGCCGGGCGGCAGGCGCCGGGGCGGCCGTCACCGGCCCAGCAGCGGCGGCAGCTCCTCGCTGATCAGCTCGATGTTCCGGACGGTCAGGTCGTCCGGCATGCCGGCGATGCTCGCCCAGAAGATCAGGTGCTCCACCGGCAGCCCCTCGACCGTCTCCTTGATCTCGGCCGCGGCTTCCGCCGGGGTGAGGATCTTCAACGCGCCCCACGGGGCGTTGGAGGTCCGGTTGCGGAACTCGTCGGGGTGGATGATCGGCGGCCGGGGCTTGTCGGTGCCCTCCACCGACGACTGCCGGTAGCTGTTCATCTGGTGGGCGAGACAGGGCGCCACACGTGCCCACGCCTCCTCCGGGTCGTCGGCGAGGATGATCGGCAGCAGACCGGACAGCCGGGCGGTCGCCGGGTCGTGGCCGCCCTCGACCAGGCCCTCGCGGTAGTGCGGGAACAGCTCGCGGGAGATGTGCAGCAGCCCGATGCCGAGCCGGCCCGCCATCCGCGCGCCCCGGGGCCCGTAGAAGCCGCCCCACAGCGGAACGGGTTCCTGGACCGGGCCCGGGGTGATGCCGCCCTCCTCCCAGAGCCTGCGGACCTCGCGGATGTTCTCCTCGGTCCGCCGGAACCGCCGCGTGAAGTCCGCGCCCATCAGGTCGTACTCGGGAACCCGGTAGCCGGCGCCCATGCCCAGTTCGAGGCGTCCGCCGCTCACGAGGTCGACGATCGCGGCCTCCTCCGCGAGCTGGGCGGGCCTGCGCAGCGCGGGCAGCACCACCGAGGTGCCGATCCGGGCCCGGCGGGTGCGGGCCGCGGCGGCGGCGGCGAAGGTCAGCGGCTGCGGCAGATAGCCGTCCTCGAAGAGGTGGTGCTCGGTGAACCACAGCCCGCCCACGCCCCGCCGGTCCGCCTCCTCACAGAATTCCAGACTCTGCGCGTAGTGGTCGGCCCAGGGGCGCTTCCAGCCCTCCGGGTTCCGGAGGTCGAAGAGAATTCCGACATCCATGGTGAAGTCCCCATTCAGTGAGTGAGTTCGCGAGCCGGACCGGCTTTCGGCGTACGGCTGCTGACCGCGGCGGGGAGTCGTGAATTTTCTCCCCTTCTGGGCCGGGAATGATTTCCCGCCCGGGTGGGCGCCGCGTCGGACGGTGCGGACCCGGGGCCGGAAAGCGAGTACGGCACCTCCGCGGGAGGTGCCGGAACCGCTGGGATCCGTGGGCTGCGAGATCCCCGGGTCAGGCCTCGCAGAGGCCCTCGACGGCGATCTTCTCGAAGATGTGCGCGTACGACACGATGTCGTCGGGGACCTGCGCGGACATGGCCTGGAACTGCGGGTTGCCGAGCGCCTTGGCGAGGGCCTCGGTCGACTCCCAGATCGCGACGTTCATGAACTGCCGGCTGCCCGCCGTGCCCTGGTGCATCTGCAGGGAGACGAATCCCGGCTGCGCCTTCATGAACTCGGCCTGCTTCTTCCAGTGCGCCAGGAAGGACTCGGACCTGTCCTTCGGGACGATGAAGGTGTTGGCCAGGACGATGGGCCCGGTCTTCTCCTTGAACTGCGCGAACAGCGGCGTGGTCGGGTCCAGGTTCTCCAGCTTGGCCATTTCTGACTCTTTCTCTCGGTGTTGATTCACTGCCGGCCCTTCAGGCCGCGCCTATTCCCTGCGCGAAGCTGAAGAGGCCGTTCGGGTCGTAGCTGTTCTTGGTCCTCACCAGTCGCGGATAGTTCTCGGCGTAATAGGAGGTCTTCCAGTCCGCCAGGTCCGGGTCGATGAAGTTCTGGTAGGCCTCGCCCGACGAGAGCGGGTCGACGGCCGCGAAGCCCGCGCCGACCCAGGCCTTCGCGGCGGCCCGCAGCTCGTCGGTGACCGGCCCCTGCGCCATGAAGCCCTGGAAGTTGACGGAGAAGCGGCTGTCGCGGTGCACGAAGGCCGTCGCGGTGCGGTCCAGGTCCCGGACGGCGCCGTCGATCGGCAGCACCTGGAGGCCGTGCGTCTGGCCGCCGGACACCCGCTGGTCGTCGAAGAGCGCCAGGACGCGGGCCCAGCCCTCGCGCGGCACGTCGTCGCGGATCAGGCGGCTGCGCTCCAGCGCGAACGCGGTCCGGGGAAGCTGCCCGCGCGGGAAGACGTCCGACCGGTGGCACTCCTCGGTGGTCCGCCCCGCGCATCCGAAGATCCCCGTCATCAGGTCGCGGTAGGACAGCACCGACGTCTGCCGCGCGGCCGGCGTGCCGGTCAGGGAGTCCAGCCGGGCCAGCTCCGCGTCGAGTTCGGCCGGGCTCCCGGTGGAGACCACGATGACCGACGGGACCGGGACGTTGCCCGGGGCGGCGTCGGCGAGGGTGACCACCGCCGCCGAGCCGATCGTACGGGGGCACTCGGCCAGCCACCGGGAGTAGCCGTCGAGCATGTCGAGCGCCTGGTCGTAGGTGTAGCCGAGGCGCGCCGTGGCCACCTGCGACAGGACGGACGGCGTCAGCGTGTAGGACGTGACGATGCCGAAGTTGCCGCCTCCGCCCCCGCGCAGCGCCCAGAACAGGTCCGGGTGCTCCCGTGCGGAGGCCGTGACGACCTGGCCGCTCGCCAGCACCACCGTCGCCGAGGTCAGGGCGTCGCAGGTCATGCCGAGCGTCCTGGTGAGGAACCCCAGCCCGCCGCCCTGGACGAACCCGCCGGCGGCGACGGTCGGGCACGCGCCGCCGGTGAGGGCCAGCCCCGAGCCGGCCAGCGTGTTCAGCACGTCGACGTTCTGCGCGCCCGGACCCAGCGTCACCGAACCACCGCCGACGCGCACCGAGTCCAGCCGCGACACGTCCACCACCAGGCCGGTGCCGGTGGAGTACCCCGCAGCGCTGTGGCCGCCGCTGCGCACCGCCGGAGCCAGTCCGTTCTGCTGTGCGAAGGCGAGGCACAGTGCCGCGTCCCGCGCATCCGCGCAGTACGCGACGGCCTGCGGGGCGATGGTGTCGAACTGCATCAGGTCCAGCTGCCTGGCGGTCGCGTACCGGGCGTCGGAAGGGAGCACCAGGTCACCGGTGAGGTGCCTGCCCAGCCGGCTCCACGGAGCGGCGCCCAGACCCAGGACGCGGGTGGCGGGGACGGCCGCGGCGGTCCCGAGCAGCGCCCGACGGGAGATCACGAGGGGACCTCCTGCCTGCGCTCCGGTGTCCCGGCCCGTCCGGCCGGGTGCCCGGCGCCAGCGTCCAGGCCGCCGAGCCGGGCGGCCAGCAGGTCGCGCACCGCCCGGTGGCCGAGGAGTTCGCCGAACAAGGAGCGCACCGGCTCGATCTCCGGGCCGCCGAGCATGATGAGGGCCTGGGCGTCGATGACCGCCATGGCACGGCGGCCGGCCCGGTGCCGCTCGTCGTGGTACGAGTCCAGCAGCCCGGCCGGCGCGGTGCCCGCGACCTCGGCGGCGAGCTTCCAGCCCAGGTCGAAGGCGTCCTGCAGCCCGAGGTTGATGGCCTGGCCGCCGACCGGCAGGTGGCGGTGGGCGGCGTCCCCGGCCAGCAGCACCCGCCCCCGGCGGTAGTGCGCGGCCTGGCGGCTGACATCGCCGAAGGCGTTCACCCACACCGGGGTGCCGCCGCTGATGTCCTCCCCGGTCACCCGCGCCCACGCCGCGACGACCTCGTCGAAGCCGGGCGCGGCGGTACGCACCGCGGGCGTGCGCCCGTACTCGTGCACCATGACCCGGGTCAGTCCCTCCCGCGTCGCGGCGACCGCGAAGCCGCGGGGCAGCCGCTGGAAGCGGCGGTCGGGGATGTCCACCCCGCGGACGTCGCAGCGCAGCAGCTCACGGCGGGCGTCCCGGCCGGGGAGATCGAAGCCCGCCAGGGCCGCGACCGTGCTCTCCTCGCCGTCGCAGCCCACCACGTACCCGGCGGTCAGCCGCACGCGCCGCCCGGACCCGCCGGTGACGGCGTCGATGCTCACGCCGTCCGCGGCCGGACGCAGCGCGCGGACCTCGTGTTCGCGCCTGATGTCCGCGCCGAGCCGGCGCGCCCGGTCGCCGAGCAGTGCCTCGACCCGTGCCTGCGGCACCTTCCACTGGCCCGCGAACGGGGAGGGCTGGCCGTCCAGGCCGAGGGGCAGACCGCCGAAGTGCCCCCGGGGTTCACGGGGCACGGTGCCGAGCCGCGCCAGCAGGCCGCGCTCGTCCAGGAGTTCCATGGTGCGGGCGTCCAGCGTGGTGGCCCTGGACTCCGTCGCAGGCGCCGCCAGCCGCTCCAGGACCGTCACCTCGGCCCCGCCCACGCGCAGTTCGCCGGCGAGCGCCAGCCCGACGGGCCCGGCACCGACGACGATGACCCGGTCGTCCACGTCAGCACCGGCCTTCGGTGTGGTCCCCGTGCCCCAGGGCGGCGCCCGCCGGGTACGGCCCAAGGCCCTCGGGCGCCGGGCCGCCGCCGGTCCTCGCCGCACGGGAGCGGACCGCGACCGCACCGGGGAGACCGATCCCGCGGCTCGCGGAGCGGCCGTCGCTCAGCAGCTCGCTCACCGGGCGTCCCAGTGGTAGAAGCGCTGTGCCATCGCGTCGGCGGGCGAGCGCCAGGTGGCCGGGTCGTAGGCCTCGATGAACGGCTTCAGGTCGGCGCTGACGTTCACGAACAGCGGGTGGTTCTTGGCCTCCTCGATGGCCGCGCCGCCGCCGTCGGAGTCGAAGTCCTGGAGGTGGAAGTAGAGGCCGCGGTAGCTGAACAGCTGACGGCGGCGGGTGCCCATCAGCCCCGGCATCTCGGTGTTGTCGAACTCCCCGAAGATGCGGGAGACCTCGGCCTGCGACGCCGGGTCCATCCGGGCAACGATCAAGGTGCTGTGCATCGATCTCTCCTCATTCGAAGGCGATTACTGACGGGAGGCCGCCACACGACGCGTCCCGAACCAGCGGTCCAGCGCGTCGGGCAGCGGCCCGCAACCGGGGTCCGCCCAGGCGACATGGCCGTCGGGGCGCAGCAGCACGGCGGACGTCCCGGCGAGCAGGCACCCCGGCGGGAGGCGGTGCGGGGCCGCCGTCACCACGTCGACCCGGTCGGCCCAGGGCTCGGCGGCCCGGCGCAGCTCCGGGTCGTCCGCCAGGTCCAGCAGTACGCCGCGCCCGGTGCTCAGGCCCGCGATCGTGGTCGTCGGCCCGTCCGGCCCGCGCAGCTCCCGCTTGGGGACGCGGGCGCCGAGCAGCGGATGGGTGCCGGGGCCGACGTCGTAGCGGATGTCGAGACCGCTGACCATTCCCGCCAGATGGCGGCGGACCTCGTCCAGCTCCATCAGGTCCGCGACCACCGCGCGCAGCGGTTCGACCTCCGATCCGGACAGGAAGAGCACGCCCTGGGCCAGCGTGTTGACCAGCAGCCGGGCGCCGACGGGATGGCGTTCGGCGTGGTAGGAGTCGAGCAGCGCCGGCGGGGCCGACCCGCGCACCACCGCGGCGAGCTTCCAGCCGAGGTTGACGGCGTCCTGCACACCGACGCTCAGACCCTGCCCGCCCACCGGGAGATGGGTGTGGGCGGCGTCGCCGGCCAGCAGCACCGAACCCCGCCGGTACTCGGTGACCTGGCGCGTGGCATCGCCGAAGGAGCTGATCCAGTGCGCGGTGCCGCCGCGCATGTCCTCGCCCGTCAGCCGCTCCCAGGCGTCCGCCACCTCGGCGAACTCCGGGGGCCGGGTGCGCCGCCGGGGCGGGACGCCGTGCTCGACGACGATGATGCGGTCGACGCCGTCGCCGAGCGGGGTGGCCATCACCATGCCGGCCGGCAGCCGTTCACCGATCGGACGCGGCCTGAGCGCGCACCCGCCGATGTCGGCGACGAACATCTCGCGGGTCGACGGGGTCCCGGGGAACTCGAACCCGGCGGCAGCGCGCACGAAGCTGTGGCCGCCGTCGCAGCCGATCAGGTAGCGGCAGCGCAGCAGGCGCGGCCCGCCGGGCGTCTCGGCCTCGACCCGCACGCTGTCGCCGTCGTCGTGCAGGCCGACCACGGTCCAACCGCGCCGGACGTCGGCGCCCAGCTCCGCCGCCCACTCCCCGAGCACCCGCTCGGTGGTGGCCTGCGGGATGCTCCGCGCCCCGAAGTGGGCGTCCATCAGGACGCTGTAGTCCAGCGGCAGCCCGCCGAAGTGCCCCGAGGCGCTGATCCCCAGGTCGCCGAAGCGGGGCAGCAGCCCGCGCTGGTCGAACAGTTCCACCGCGCGGGCGGTGAAGCCGAGGCTCCGCGACTCCTGCGACGGCCGCTCCAGCCGGTCCAGGACGAGGGCCTCGACGCCGCCGAGGCGCAGTTCCGCGGCCAGCACGAGCCCCGCGGGGCCCGCGCCGACGATGATCACCGGAGCGTCCATGGGGCCTCCTTGGCAGGCGGGAACCGCGGCAGGAAGCCGCGGGAGAAAGGGCGGTGGCCGGGCAGGCGGTGCGCGCGGCCGGGAAATGACCGAAGGGCCGGGGCGCTTATGAGAGGAATTCGAAGAAATCTGGCTCGCCGCCCCGCTGCGCATTACCGTGCCACCGGGTCTGTCGCGGTGTCAACTGCCCATTTACCGTCCGGTACTTCTCTACCGCGCCTCTATTTCGCCTCCAGTGCGCCGCTACCGTCACCGGGCATCCTGGGGGGCCTGGCCATGGAATGCGCGCAGCTCTATTTCTTTCATTCCTCGGCCGCCGCCATTCGAATACATGAGGACACGTCGAGGACTCCTTGAGTGACGTGTCATTCGAAAAGGCCCGAGCAGATACGGATCCGGCGCTCGGCTCCGCCGTCCTCGACGTCCACCGGTGAGCCCTCTCCCCTTCCATGACCGCCGCAGGAGCCGGGGCAGCAGGCCGCGGCGAAGAACCCGCCATCACACCCGAGGAGGCCCGGTGACCCGTCCCATCACCTTCCCGCAGGACCGCTCCTGCCCGTACGAACCGCCCGCCGGCTACCGGTCGCTGCGGCAGGAGGGCCCGCTGACCCGCGTTACCCTCTACGACGGCAGCACCGCCTGGGCGGTGACCGGCCACGCCGAGGCCCGCAGGCTGCTCGGCGACCCGCGGCTGTCGGCCGACCGGCGCAAGCCCGGCTTCCCCATGACCAGCCATGTGCTGACGGCGCTGCGCCACCTGCCCCCCTTGCTGTTCAACGCGGACGAACCGGAGCACGGCCGGCAGCGCCGGATGCTGATCCCCGGATTCGGCGTGCCGCGCATCAGGGCGCTGCGGCCCCGGATCCAGCAGATCGTCGACGAGCTGCTGGACACGATGGTCGAGCAGGGGCCGCCCGCCGAACTGGTCTCGGCGTTCGCGCTGCCCGTGCCGTCGATGGCGATCAGCCTGCTGCTCGGGGTGCCGTACGAGGACCACACGTCCTTCGAGGAACTGTCGCGGCTGGTCATGCGCGGGTCCGGGCCGGAGGAGTCCGCGGCCGCGCGGGGCAAGATGCTGGGCTACCTGGAGGGGCTCCTCATCGACAAGGAGCGGCGCCGGCGGCAGGGGCAGGAGGACGGCCCGCAGTCCGGGCTGCTGGACGAACTCGTACGGGACCGGCTGCTCACCGGCCAGACGGACCACGAGGAGATCGCCAGGCTGGCGTTCAACCTGCTGGTGGCCGGGCACGAGACCACCACCAACATGATCTCGCTCGGGACGCTGCTGCTCCTGGAGCGTCCGGACCGGACGGCCGCACTGCGCGCCGATCCGGGGCTGCTGCCGCAGACGGTCGACGAGCTGATGCGGCATCTGTCGGTCGTGGACGAGCTGTTGCGGGTGGCCACCGAGGACATCCCCTGCGGCACCCAGGTGATCCGGGCGGGCGAGGGCGTGGTCTTCAACACCTCGATGATCAACCGGGACGCGGACCACTTCCCCGAGCCGGACGAGCTGCGCCTGGACCGCGCCGGGCAGCACCACCTGGCGTTCGGATTCGGGGTCCACCAGTGCCTGGGCCAGAACCTGGCGCGGCTGGAACTCGAGGTGGCACTCGGCACCCTGTTCCGGCGGCTGCCCCGGCTGCGCTCGTCCGTCACCGTGGACGAGCTGCCGATCAAACCGGGGGACACCATCCAGGGCCTGATCGAGTTCCCGGTCGAATGGTGACGGATCCGGCACAGGGCGACGGCGAGGAGGGACGACGGAGATGGCGATGATCGAGGTCGATCGCGAGGTGTGCATCGGCGCGGGGCTCTGCGCCTGGAACGCACCGGAGGTCTTCGAACAGGACGAGGAGGGCCTGAGCCGGGTCCGGGCCGGCGCCGGATCCGGCGAGGGACTGGACGAGCGCGCCCTGGAGGAGGCCCGGTCGGCCTGCCCGGCCCAGGCCATCCGCCTCACGGGGGAGTGACCCGGCGGCGGCCGTGGCGGGCGGTTCTGGTCCGTTTGCGACGGCCGCCGTGGCAGGCGGTTCCGCTCCGCCTCGTGTGATGCGGTGACACGGCGGCCCGGCCGGCAGGACAGGGACCCGGTGTCATCCCCAGGTCTGACACGCCGTCACGTACTCCGACCGGAGTCGCCCGCCGGAACAGGAGCAGCGGCTGACTTCAGGGCCCGCTCGCGCCGGGACGATGGAGAAGTCCCGGAAAGAAGCGAGAGGGAGTACCGAAGATGGCGAAGCTGCAGAGCCTGGACGAGATGACGCCGATGTTCGCGC
>NZ_JOIY01000070.1 GCF_000720185.1 Streptomyces sp. NRRL S-340
CGGCTCTCCTCGCCGACTCCACCCAGTTCCTCACGGTCCCAGGCAGCCACCGCCGACTCGGCCACGGGCCGAGGCAACCGAACGCTGATCCGGCTGATCTGGGCATCGAGATGAGCCCCGACCGCCGCCAGCACCGTGCGGTCCTGCTGATACCTCACGTACTGCTCGCGGTCTTCCACGAGTCGAGGGTACTCAGGCCCAATCGAGGGACCGGCTCCAGAGCCGCCCCCTCCGTCATGCCCCCGGCCGCTACCAGCGCACCCCGAGGGCGGCCCGCACCGCCGGCTGCTCAGCGGCGGGGACGAGCGTCAGCAGGCTCCGGACGGTCAGGTGAGCCTCGCCTGGATGGCGGAGTGCGCTGTCCAGGTGGAGGGTGCAGCGCGTGCGCCGTCCGTCCCGCTTGCGGCTGAGGTGGCCGGCTTCTTCAAGGTCACAGACGATCTTCTGGGCCGTGCGCTCGGTGATGTGGCAGGCCGCGGCGATGCCACGGAAGCGCGCGGAGGGGTCGCGGGCGATGGCCGGCAGGACGCGGGCATGGTCCGTGAGGAAGGCCCGCCCTCCGCTCTGTTCCATGACGTGTCCTGCTCCTTGTGCACTGCCGTGCCCGGGTAATCCGGTGGCGTTCACCACATGGTGGCGACCGCCGCTTTCGTCATGCGGCCAACTCCGCCGGCAGCTCATCGGCCAGCTTCTCGGAAGCCGGCCGCGGCGATGACGCAACGGCCATCGGGACCGCGACGGCCCCGTACAGCCCTGGTCCATCCTGCCCCCGTGCCTTCGCTGGTGGCTTTCCGGCAGATAGTTGCTGCCTGGCAAAGACCGGAAAATCGTTTCATGTTTGTGAGGGCGGGTGTGTCTTGGGTAGAGGGCGCGGAGCAGTGGTCGACGCTTCGGAAGTGAGGCGGCCGGCATGGGAGTGCCTGTCCAGGACGGCGACCGTGAGTCACCCACGGATCGCCTGTTCATGGTGTCCGTGGCCTTCGAGGGCAGCGAGGACATCGCCGAGGCCCGGCACCTGGCCCGCTCGTTCCTGACGGACGTGCAAGCGGTGCACGGAGTACCGGTGTCCGACAGCGCCATGGGTGTGGTGCAGCTGGTGGTGAGCGAGCTGGTGACCAACGCCCGCAAATACGCTCCCGGCCCGTGTCTTGTCACCCTGGAGGCCTGTGGGGGTGCGGTGGAGGTGACGGTGTGGGACAGCGAACCGTGCCTGCCCGGGGCCCGGACTGCTGACCCGGAGCGAATCGGCCGGCACGGTCTGGAGATCGTGATGGCGGTCTGCCGCAGTTTCGAGATGCACCGGGAGCCGGTGGGCAAGTGGATCGTGGCGGCCGTGGTGCTGGCCGACGATCCGGTCGGGGACGAGGCCGGTGATCAGATCTGCTGACGCTGAACGGCCCCCTGACGGGGCCACAGGAGGCTGCCAAGCACGGCATTATGCACGTGATCAAGGCCGGCCGGACCCGCCGCGGCTCGGGCAAGACGCGTCGCGGCCCTGGACGGCCGGTGAGGTGAGGGTGCCTGACGCCGCGGTCGACCTCGGCTCCGACCGGGTCTGTCAGACCTGCCTGAGATGCTTCGAACATGGAGATGACAGTGCAGCTGACAATCGACTGCTCCGATCCGCAGAGAATGGTGACTTTCTGGGCCGAGGCCCTGGGCTACGTGCCTGAGCCTCCGCCGGACGGACACGCCACGTGGCGTGCTCACTGGGCGGCTATGGGGGTGCCCGAAGCAGAGTTGCCGGCCGGTGCCGGGGATATCCCGGAGTCGATCATCGATCCCGCGGGAAGCGGGCCGAGGGTGTGGTTCCAGCAGGTTCCGGAGCCGAAGGTCGCCAAGAACCGGTGGCACTTCGACCTGAAGGTCGGTGGGGGCCGTCACGTCCCGCTGGACGTCCGCGCACAGCGGGTCAAGGCTACGGTGGATCGGCTGGTCAAAGCTGGTGCCACCGTGCTGCGGATCAAGGATGAGCCGGACATGGGGCTCTACGCGGCCGCCATGCAGGACCCCGAGGGCAACGAATTCGACGTCGTCTGAGGGTTGTTGCGACGGTGCTGGTCACAGCCGTTCGTTGATAGCTGCGATCAGCACGGTCGCTTCGTAGCGGACGGCGAGTTTGTCGTTGGGGGCGCGACTGCGCGGTGCCGCTTGATCCGGTTGATGCCGCACTCAACCGTGTGCCTCTCGCGGTAGTCGGCTGGCCTTGTCGAACTTCGATGGTCGGGCCACCTGAAGAGCCGCGGACCAGGCGTGTTTGACCTGGTCCTTCTTTTCCGGGACCGTGCAACGGATCCCGCGTCTGCGCAGGTAGGCGCGGTTCTTCCGGGAGCCGTACGCCTTGTCCGCGCGGACCTTGTCCGGGCGCTTGCGTGGGCGGCTGAGGCCGATCCTGAGCACCCGGATGTTCTCCAGCACCGGTTCGAACTGCGGGGAATCCCCGTGCTGTCCGGGCGTGATGACGATGGACATGGACGTCTGTCCCTGATCCACTGCGAGGTGGAGCTTGGTCGTCAGCCCGCCGCGCGAGCCCGGCGGAAGCCGATGACCTGCTCGCCAGGGTCGTGGCCTGGGCGCAGGAGACCGTTCGGGACCATAGGGCGCCCGGGAGGACCGAACAAGGTGTGAGGCCGCTCCGTCCCCGCTGAACTTCGGCACTATGCTGCCCGCCTGCGAAGGGCACTGGCTGCGCCGCCTGCTCGACCGGCTCTTCGCCGCCCACGGCCTGACCCCGAAGATCGTCTGCGTCAGCGACGAGCACAGCGCCATCGCCGGCCTGATCAGCGCCGGCCTCGGTATCGGCTTGGTCCCCACCTTCGCCCGCCGCGCCGCCGGCCACGCGCCGGTCGCCTGGCGCACGGTCGACCACCCCGACTGCCGCCGTACCGTCACGCTTTACTGGGGCGCCGACAGCCATCTGTCACCAGCCACCCGCCTGCTGCGCACCACCGTCACCCGCTGGGACTGGACGACCGGCGCACCGCAAGGCGAATAGCCCCTGTCTGCTGTTCCGCAGACAGGGGCCGGTTTCGCCGATCCGGTCCGGTGCCGTCAGAACCCGATCGCCTCGCGGATCAGCAGGACGGTGCCCCGTCCGGGCTCGGTCTCGGCGTTCATGATGAGCACCCGGTTCAGCGCGGCGGGCTGCCCGTACACCTTCTGGGTACGCTCGTTCTCCAGAGGCAGACAGTGCTCTTCCACTCGCCGCAGCGCGGCGGGCAGGTCCGGTACGATCTTCTGCGCTCCCACGACCCAGATCGCCCGAGCGGCGGCGCCGGCGTAGCCGGGCAGTTGGCTTCCGCTGGCCGAACCTGCCACCAGGGACCCGGTCTCGGTGACCGCGGCGACGCTGCCCACGATGAAGTCCGGGACCGACAGCGCCGCCCAGATCTCGTTCCGCTGCGTGACCCGATCCATCGTCCAGCCCCTGGCCTTGACCGAGTCGTAACGGCCGCTGGTGTTGAGGGCGTCGTCGATACCGGAGAGGCGAAGGGTCTCACTCGCTCCGGTGAACACCGCGGCGCCTTCCGGGATCATCTGTTCGACACGCGCCCGCGCGGCAGCGGCGCTATCGACGATCTCCACCACGAAACCGTGGTCGGTCAGCGCAGCAGCCGCCCGCTGCAGGCGCTCCTCGGCGGCGGGGTCGGTGAACAGCGGTGCCGGAATATCAGTGGTCATGATGAGCCTCCCGCTCACACGGTGGTGTTGCCGTCTTCCTCTGGCGACAAGGCAGCCCCGCGAAATGTGAGGCGACGTGCTTAGGCTCACATTCCGATGCGCTGTCTTGTCGGATGCGGTAGAGCGGATCCAAGAGAAGGAGACAGTGCCACCATGACCACCCAACCCGGGCCGGGCCTGGAAAGAGTCATGAGTGAGCGGCGGCAGCTGATCAACCTCACTTACCGGCTCCTCGGCTCACTGGCGGAGGCCGAAGACGCCGTTCAGGAGACCTACACCCGCTGGTACGCCATGTCCGCCCAACAGCGCGGCGCCGTGGAGTCCCCAGGGGCATGGCTGACCACGGTCGCCACCCGCATCTGCCTGAACCTGCTCGGCTCGGCGCGCGCCCTATGTGGGCGAGTGGCTGCCCGAGCCGCTGCCCGGGCCCGCCGACCGGGCCGGCTGGTCCGGCCCCGCCGGCACGGACCCCGCTGACCGAGTGACTTTGGACGAGTCGGTCAGCATGGCGTTCCTCGTCGTACTCGACTCCATGACCCCGGCCGAGCGCGTCGCCTTCGTCCTGCACGACGTCTTCGGCTACCCCTTCGCCGAGGTCGCCGAGATCACTGGCCGTACTCCGGCCGCCTGCCGCCAACTGGCCTCCTCCGCCCGCCGCCGCGTCAGCACAACACGAACCTCTGCAACCCTCCCGAACTGGCCGAGTTCGGCATCCCAGCGAGCCAACATCGTCCGCGACTTCAAGGCGGCCTGGCAGGCCAAAGACATCGCTGCCCTCATCGGTCTGCTCGACCCCGACGCGACAGCGGTCGCCGACAGCGGAGGCCTGGCTCTGTCCTTCCTGGACCCGATCAAGGGCGCGGAACAGATCGCCCGCGGCTGGATCGAGATCGCCAACCGGACACCGGGCCCCATGACGTTGCTGGAGCGCACCGTCAACGGCCAGCCCGGGCTGGCCGCCGAGCAGGACGGCGTCGTCGTGACGGTGTTCGCGTTCGACGTCGTCGACGATCGGATCCGGCACATCTGGGTCATCCGCAACCCTGAGAAGCTGCGGCCCTGGACCATGAACTGACGTCAGAGAACGGTGACGCCCCTCCCGGCGGCTGCTGCCACGCGTCTTCACCGTCAAGCGTGCTCAGGGTGGTGGCCGGGAGTGGCGGGAGCCGCCCCCCGCTTGCCCCGCTGCGCCTGCCGACCTGGTGTCGGCGGCCACTTAGGATCCGGTGCCGTCGATGATCAGCGCGGTCGGCGTGATCCCCTGCTGCATCCGCCAGGCCAGACGGGCACGCACCTGCGTCCCGGCTCCTGAAGGTCGGCCAGGCCTCTCACCGCCCTGCTCCGGGAGCTGATCGGGACGGACAACGGAGTCCACCTGCGGGACCTCCGGCCGGCCGTGCGAGAGCGGCTTCCCGGCCTCCAGGACGCCAGCGATGAGGAGCTGCGCGGGCAGCTGCTCCAGGCCGGCTACGACCCGTCCCGTAGGTTCCGCGCCAGGGGCAAGGCAGGGCGGGCCGGTGTGCACCGTGACGAGCAGCAGGGCGAGCACCTCCCGGTCCTTGGCGGCTATGGGGGAGGCGGCCAGGGGAGAGCCGGACGGACCGGCGGCGGGTCCGGCGAACAGGGCCGTCAGCTCCGGTGAGAGCGGCCCCTCGGTGGGCAGTTCACCCGCGTCGAGCAGGGCCCGCAGCCGCGCCCGCCGCTCCCGCAGCGCCGCCTCCTGCCGCGCCAGGTCGGCGTCCAGCTCTTCGAGTACGTCGACGAGATCACGCCCGGCGACCTCGGCGAGCACGTCCCGGACCTCGGCCAGACCCAGCCCCAGCTCCGTCAGCCTGATCCGGGCCAGGACGACGGCGTGGCGGAGCGTGTAGTGCCGGTACCCGTTGGAACGCCGCTCGGCCTGCGGGAGCAGCCCCACGTGGTGGTAGTGCCGCACGGTCCGCGTGGTGACGCCGACGGCCGCGGCGAGTTCTCCGATCCGCATGGGACCAGTACAGACGTTGACGCCACGTCAAGGTCAAGCGCGTTCGGCAGGCCTGCCGAACCAGCGTTCCAGGGCCGTGGGCAGGGGATCGGTGCCGGCCGCCGCTTCCGTACGCGCGCCCGTACCGGCGCCGCTGCCCGCCCCCGTGTCCGCCGCCCAGGCCACGAAGCCGTCCGGCCGTACCAGCAGTGCGGCGAGATCCCGGTGCCCGGTGCCGGCGTAGCGGCTGCTGACGACGGTGACCTGGTCGCCGTACCCCGCGGCGCACGACCGCAGCTCCCGGTTGTCGGTGAGGTCGAGCAGCAGGCCGCGGGCGCTGTGCAGGTGGTCGCCGAGGCGGCTGCCGTCGGCGAGTTCCAGGTCGGGCGCGCTCGCGCCGACGAGCGGGTGGTCGCCGGGGAGGTCGTAACGCTGCCAGATGCCGGAGATCTGCTTCACCAGGTACGTCGTCCCGGCCTTCGTCAGCGCCAGGTCGGTCACGACCCGGCGCAGCGCGCGGGCGTGCCGGTCCGGCCGCATGACGGCGATCTGCGCTCGGGTCCAGTCCAGCACCCAGGCGCCGATGGGGTGCCGTTCGGCCGTGTACGTGTCGAGCAGCCCCTCGGGTGCCCGGCCGCGCACCACCGCCGCCAGCTTCCAGCCGAGGTTCATCGCGTCACCGATGCCGAGGTTCAGTCCCTGCCCCCCGAACGGTGAATGCACGTGGGCGGCGTCCCCCGCGAGCAGCACCCGGCCCCTGCGGTAGGTGCTCGCCTGGCGTGCGTTGTCGGTGAAGCGGGTGATCGAGTGGATCTTCGTCACCGTCACGTCGGGGACACCGGAGACGCGGCGCAGGCTGTCCTGCAACTCCTGCGCGGTGATGGGCGCGGACCGGTCCGCGGGCGGCCCGTCGAACTCGACGGTGAGGACCCGGCCGGGGAAGGGCCCGTGGACGTACGTACCGACCTCGGTCGTGTTCCAGCCCTTCCCCAGCTTCTCGGCGCCGGTCAGGTCCGCGACGGCCTGGTAGCCGGTGATCTCCGGGTCCGTGCCGGGGAAGCCGAACCCGGCGAGCTTGCGGACCGTGCTGCGCCCGCCGTCGCAGCCCACGAGCCAGCCGGCCCGGACGCGGCGGGAGGGGGCGGATCCGCCGGCCGGCACGAGTTCCACCGTGACGCCGTCCTCGCCCCGGTCCTGGAAGCCGGTCAGCTCGACACCGCGGCGCACCTCGACACCGAGCTGCCCGGCCCGTACGGCGAGGATCCGCTCCAGTTCCGCCTGCGGGACGCCGAGACCGGCCTCGGCCGCAGGGCCGACGTCGGCGAAGGCCGGGTCGGAGTCGTCGAACAGGTCCGCACTCATCATGATCCCGGCGAAGTGCCCGGCGAACTTGGGCGGCAGCCGGTGCGCCCCGCCGCTTCCGCCGTCACCGCCGCTTCCGCCGTCACCGCCGCTGCCGGCCGTCCCGCCGCCTTGTACGAAGCCGCGGATCCGGTCCAGCATCCGCTCCCACTCCTGCGTCAGCTCGGGCAGCAGCCCCCGCCGGTAGAACGCCACGGCGCTGGGCGTGTTGATCGCACCCGCCTTGATCGTCTCGTCCACCTCGATCAGCCGCTCCGCCACCAGCACCCGGGCCCCGCCGAGCCCCAGTTCGCAGGCGAGGAACAGTCCCACCGGGCCGGCGCCCGCCACCACCACGTCGTAGTCCCACAGCTCAGTCATGTCAGTCATGGCTGCACTGTAGTCACTAAAAATTTCTAGCCGCTATAGTTTTTTCATGGATGGACAGCGGACCGCGGAACCCTCCCTGAGGGAGCGGAAGAAACGCGAGACCCGGCAGCGGATCTCGGACGTGGCGACCGGGCTCTTCCTGGAGCGCGGCTTCGACGAGGTGACCGTCACGGACATCGCCCGCGCCGCGGACGTCTCCCCGATGACGGTCTTCAACTACTTCCCGCGCAAGGAGGACCTGTTCCTCGACCGCATCCCTCAGGCGGTCGACCTGTTCACGGGGGCCGTGCGCGGACGCGCGCCGGACGAACACCCGCTCGCCGCGCTCCGCCGCCTGGCCCTCGGCCTCCTCGACGAGGGGCACCCGCTGTCCGGCGCACGCGACCGCTTCGTCCCGTTCCTGCGGGTCGCCGCCGCCTCCCCGGCGCTGCGCGCCCGCGCCCGCGAGGCGGCGGAGGAACTGGAGGCCGCCCTGGCCGAGGCCCTCGCCGAGACCGCGCCGGACCTGTCCGAGCCCCGGCTCCTCGCCGCCCTGACCGTCGCCGCGTACCGCACGGTCTGCGTCACCTTCGCAGGCCGCCTGCTGGCGGGCGAACCGGCCGGCGCCCTCGTCGGCGACCACCGCCGGCGCCTGACCGCCGCCTTCGACGCCCTGGACCGCGCTTTCCCCGCCTCAGGAGCCGCCCCCACCGCCTGACGAGGTCACGCCCCGGCGACCGGCCCCCGTCGCGCCCGGTGTCTTGGGCGGCACGGCAGACGAGCCGGGCGGACGGCCGCGTGAAGTTCCCGTCAGGGAACCTCCCGAGGAACGTCCGGGCTCCACAGGGCAGGGGGGTGGCCAGGCCTTTGGAGCTGAGGTCGGTGTGGGTCAGCCCCAGGCCCGGGGCTGCGGCGTCGGAGACCGGTTGACGGCGGCAGTCGAGGGGTGGGCGGGGCAGAGGGGTGCTACGACTCTGCAGCTCGCGGTCCTACCGGGCGACGAGCCCGCTATCGTGCCGTACCAGCGCCACAGGCCCGCTCGCGGGACTCCGCGGGGCCGCTGCCGCAGTTTGCGTGGCCGGCCGCGGTTGGGCGGAGCCCCCTCGCCTCCTGGAGCGGCCTACCGGGCGCCAGGTTGTTCAGCTCGGTGATCGCGGTCCCTGCGTGCGGTGCTCACGCTTCCCCGTCGTCGGTGTCCCGGTCGCTGTGGGCGAGACGCTCGCTGTGGTGGCCCGGCTGGTCGGCTCCGCAGGGCCGGAAGCGGGCGAGGTACGCCGGGCTCGGGTCGCGGCGCTCGGCCCGGTGGAGGCCGGCGGCGTCGGCGAGCCGGTGCAGCCGGCCGAAGGGGATCCAGTGCCGGTCGAAGAACTCGCCGATCACCAGCCGCCCGCCCGGTGCCAGCACCCGTGCCGCCTCGCGCAGTACCCGGTCCGGCTCGGGAATCTCGCCGAGCGCGGTCACGGCGTACACGGCGTCGAACGTCCCGTCGGCGTAGGGCAGTTCACGTGCGTCCGAGCGGGTGGGCCTGATCGTCGCCAGGCCGTCGCGCCCGGCACGGCACATCACGTGGTCGAGCATCTCCTGCTGGATGTCGAGCACATCGAGCCGTCCCTGCGGCCCGAGCTGCGGGGCGACGTGCAGCGACTGCAGGCCCGTCCCCGGACCGATCTCCAGGATCCGCTCCCCTGGCCGCGGTTGCAGTACGGCGTCCATCCGGTCGGCTGTCAGGAACGGCAACGGCACGTCGAGGAGGCCGCGTTGGGCGTATGGATAGGGCGCCGCGTCGCCCAGCCACCAGGCGGCGGCCAACACGGCGCCGACGCCGGCGGCGACCGCCCAGCGGGTCCGGGCCGGGATCGGGGCGACGGGGACGGTGGTGATGCGGTGCATGGTGTTCTCCGGTGGATTTGACTTGGTCCGTGGCATGCGGCTGGGCGGTCGGCGTCAGGCGTGCCGGCTCAGCGCCCGCAGCGCCAGCCGGCCGCACAGCGCGGCGAGCGGCAGCTCGGCGCCGAGCGCCATGGCGACCGCGGTGGCGAAGTCGCCGCCCGGGGCCGCGGTCGTGGTGTCGAACCAGGCGTCCACCACGAGCAGCGTCGCGGTCGCGGCTGCTGCCAGGGCGTGCCGCCGGTCGCCGCGGGCGGCGAGGAGGCCGGTGGCGATCAGACCGAGCGCCTCCAGCGCGTCGAGCCCGACCCAGGCGACCGGCCAGTGCGCCGCGGTCGCGGTGCCCGGCAGGCCGGTGGCCAGCACGTACAGCCACGGCAGCAGGGCGAGCCCGCAGGCGACCAGCAGCCCTCCGGCCCGCCGCATGCCCCGCGCCGGGCGCGGCTCCTCCACCTCTTCGTGGAGCGGGATGACCTCGGCGCGGCCGAAGCCCTCGGCACCCGCCAATTCGTCATCACCCTGCACCAGTTGACGCATCGTCTTCCCCCGCTCCCCGCCGGCTCTCCCCTTCACGTGCTCCACCCTCCGCCGCACACCAGGGCGCCGTCAGTCACGCAGGGTTCCGACCCGGGGTGGAGAAAACTGCACCCCCGAACCGGGCGGGAGCGTCATGGCGCGGGGCTGGCCTGCGGCTTTACGGTTTGACGCATGCAACTCACGACGTGGCTGCAACTGGTACCGGGCCGGCCGTTCCGCAGGGCGGGACACCGGACCGCGCTCATCGCGGCCGGCCTGCCGCTCCACCTCGCCGTGGTGCCACTGTGGCTCTGGCTGCTCGGCACGATGGCGGCGCTGGTGCGCGCGCCCGGCGCGGTGGCCGTGACTCCGCTGCCCGTGCTGCTCACGCTCGTGGTGACACCCCTGCTGACCGCCGGGCAGCGGCGGCGCTACCGGGCGCTCGCCGGCAAGGACCTCCCGCGCCCCGCCGCACCCGGGCCCGGGCCCGGACGCAACTGGAAGCCGGCGGTGCGCCGGCTGACCACACGGGCCTTGTGGCGGCAGGTCTGCTACCACGCCGTGGCGGGTCCGCTGTTCGCCGTCCTGGACCTCGCCGTCCTCGCGGTCTGGGCCACCGCTCTCGTGGCCGCCTCCATCTACGTGTGGATCTGGGCACTGCCCCCGCAGTGGCGGCTCACCGGCGTCGGGTACACCACGCAGGCCGCGTACATCACCGCCGGCGGCCTCGCCCTGCTGTTCCTCGGGCCCCGGCTGACCGGCGCTCTGGTGCGGCTGGACACCCGGGCGGCCGAGGTCCTGCTCGGCCCCAGCCGCACGGACAAGCTGGCCCGCCGGGTAGCCGACCTCGCCGAGAGCCGGGCCGGCGTGCTCGACGCCGCCGACGCCGAGCGGCGGCGGATCGAACGCGACCTGCACGACGGCGCACAGCAGCGCCTCGTCTCACTCGCCGTCAACCTGGGCCTGGCCAGGTCCACCCTCGGCGACCTGCCGGAGGACGCCCGCAAGGTGATCGACGAGGCGCACCGCGAGGCGAAGGAGGCGATCGCCGAGCTGAACAACCTGGTGCGCGGCCTGCATCCGGCCGTCCTCGAGGACCGCGGCCTCGACGCCGCGCTGTCCGGGGTCGCCGCCCGCCTCCCGATCCCGGTGCGCGTGGCGGTGGACCTGCCGCAGCGCCCCTCACCCACGGTCGAGGCCGTCGCGTACTTCGTGGTATCCGAAGCCCTGACGAACGTGGTCAAACACGCCCAGGCGACGCGGGCGGACGTGACCGTGGAGCGGATCGGGGAGACACTGCTAGTGGTCGTCGCGGACGACGGCGCGGGCGGCGCGGATCTCGCGGCGGCCGGTGGTGGCACCGGGCTCGCCGGGCTCGCCAAGCGCGTCGCGTCCGTCGACGGCACGTTCTCCTGCCGCAGCCCCGCCGGGGGCCCGACCGTCATCACCGTGGAGCTGCCGTGCGCGCCGTGATCGCCGAGGATTCCCTCTTGCTGCGCGTCGGCGTGGTCAAGGTGCTGGAGGCGGCCGGCTTCCAGATGTGCGCGCAAGTCGCCGACGCCGAAAGGCTGCTGGCAGCCGTCGAGGAGCACCGGCCCGACATCGCCGTGGTCGACGTGCGCATGCCGCCCGGCTTCACCGACGAGGGAGTGCGCGCCGCGCTGGTGATACGCCGCCAGTACCCGCGTACCGCCGTGCTCCTGCTGTCGCAGTACGTGGAGGAGCGGTACGCCGCCGATCTGCTCGCCGCCAACACCTCGGGCGTCGGCTATCTGCTCAAGCAACGGGTCGCCGACGTCGAGGAGTTCGCCGAGGCGGTACGCCGGGTGGCGGCCGGCGGCACCGCGCTCGACCCGCAGGTCGTCGCGCAGCTGCTGGTGCGCCGGCACAGCGATCCGCTCGACCGGCTGACACCGCGCGAGCGGGAGGTGCTGGAGCTGATGGCGGGCGGCCGGTCCAACTCCGGCATCGCCGCCGAGCTGGTCGTGAGCGAGAGCGCGGTCGCCAAGCACATCAACAGCATCTTCACCAAGCTCGATCTGCCCAAGGCCGACGCCGACCACCGCCGCGTCCTGGCGGTGCTGCGATTCCTGGGCGTTGCGACCGCATAGTGCGCGATCACGCCCGTGCACCAGACCCGATGGCGTGTTCCGACACGAACGTGGGATCAGGCGACGGTCCCGTCGCGCAGCTGGCGGGCGATCCGGGCGACGCCGAGCGCTCCGGAGACGGCGTCCCGTACGAGCGCGACAGCCGGCTTGGGCGGGTGGCCGAGTCCGCGCGCGTTGAGGATCACGTAGGCCTCGGCCGCATGCCAGGCGAAGGCCTCGTTGGAGTGCTCGCTCGTGTTCGCCGGACGCCCTAATACCGGTGCTCTTACATTCTTGGACTGCCTTCCACCGAGGTAGCGGGGACCGATCCGAAGCTGTGCGAGTCGGCGCTTCGTGTCCGGGCGCCGGCCGGCCGCCGGGCATCGAGCCTCGGCAGTGCGCCGAATGAACGCCTCCGCCATGGCACGCCTTGGGTGGAAGCGCGGCAGGCGCGTCGGGGGCTGGTGATCAGGCGGGGGCGGTGCGTTGGGTCGTGACCCGCTGGGCGACGTCGCGCAGTTTGACGTTGTGGTGCTGGGAGACGCGGCGCAGCACGTTGAAGGCGTCGTTTTCGCTCATCTGGTGGCGTTCCATGAGGATGCCCATGGCCTGGCCGATGGCGTGCCGGCTCTCCATGGCGTGCTCGAGCTGGTCGATGGTGCGGGCGTCGGCCAGGGCGACGGCGGCGTGGGAGGCCAGCAGCCAGCCGGCGGTTCCGATGTCCTTGCTGAACGCTCCCGGCCGGCGGGCGTACAGGTTCAGTGCGCCGAAGTCCTCGTCGTCGGTGTAGAGCAGTACGCCGGTCATGCTGCCGATGCCGAGCTTGCGGGCCTGGGCCGCGAAGCGCTCCCAGGCGGGCTGGGGCTGGGTCAGGTCCGCGATCCGGTACACGCGCTCGCTGTCCTTGCGGCGGGCAAGATCGAAGCAGGGCCCCTCGTCCAGCTCATCCTGGAGGCGGTCGGACTCCTGGGCGATGTCGCCGCAGGCGGCCAGGGTCACTGCGCGGCCCTTGCGCACCGCGAGGATCCCGGCTTCATCACAGCCCTCGATCAGCTTCACCGCCGACGCCGCGATCTCCTCCAGCGTTGCCTGGACCGAGCCCTGGGCCAGCAGATCCCGCGCCAGCCGGGCCATCTGCTCGGCGTACTCACGCCATTCCACCCGCCACCACCCGCCTCGGCCACAGTTTCGGGCCACAGTACCGCCCGCTGGTGTTCCGGTGATCTGCTGTTACTACGAGCGGTGCACAAGTTCGCCGTGCCAGGGAACACCCTGGATCCGGAAGATCCTTTCGAGATGGGCGCCCCCGGCTGATCGGGGCGTCTGCCCAGATGTGCCTCTCGGCACCGCGGTCGGGCAGGTGGCGGTCCGGCGGCTCTCCCGGCTGTTTTTCCGAACCAGGAGAGCCTGGCAAGGACAGGCGCCCGGGCATCTGACTTTGCCTGCACTCGACGTTAGGTCCCCGTTGGGATCTGGTCGAGCAGGGACGTCAAAACTCAACCCGCGGTGCACACGTCTTTCACGTCCGCGGGTCTGTCCGCGGCTCGAATCGGGTCGCCGAGGTCACAGCCGGTTGGCGGACCCGGCCGCTGGGCCAAGCCCTCCTGCATGGGCGAGTGTGGGTATCAGCCGGCGAGGTCGGCCTCGCCGAACGGGACGGCGTAGCCGGAGGGGAGCCGGCTGATGATCTGATTCAGCTCGCCGCCGCTGACGGTGTCCGCAACAGTGGTCAGGACTGCGCCGGCGTCCCACTCGGCGGTACGCGGCCGTGCCCTACGGCTTCGTCCTGGTCGGTGTACTCCCCGCGCTCGCGTACACGGGCGGGGAACTCGTTGTACCTCATGGTTCACCTCCGTCGTGCGTGCATCCCGCGGCACCGGACCTTGTGATGCCTTCACCGGCCCAGTACCCAGGAGACCGGCGCATGTGCAGTGATGCCGGCCGCTGCCCAGGGACAGCGGTCGGCATGTCCGTAAAGAGGGGTAGTCGGGAAAAGAACGCGGTCACGACACCGCGCAGCGTGCAGGTGCGCAGCGGGCGGCATGACTGACGATCATGAAGGAGGCGTACGGGTGGCGGAGCCGGAGCAGACCACGAGCATGGATCAGCAGTCCCGCAGGGCGGCTGACAGCGCTCTGGCCGGGGCGTTGGCCGCCATCGGCGCGGGGGCGTATGTGGTGGATGAAAAGGGATGCGTCATCGCCGTCAACGCCCGAGCCGAGCACTTGCTGGCCCGGCCCGCTGAGGATCTTGTCGGCCGTGACGCACACGATCTGCTGCACCGGGATGCCACCGGCCAGCCGATCCCGACGAGCCGATGCAGCATGCGGCAGGCCTTCCACGCGGGGCGTACGGCCCAGGCCGAAGGGGAGCGGTTCGCGCGCGGTGACGGCACCTTGCTGCCTGTCTCATGGGTGATCACTCCCTATGACATCGGTGGCCGGGAGGCCGCTACGCTCGTTGTCTTCCACCGCGACCGGCAAGCGCAGGAGGCAGGCCCGCGGCAGGAGCCAGCGGCCGGGCCGCTGACCGAACTTGAGCGGCTGGCCCTGCTGGCGCAGACCACCACACAGCTGACCTCCACCCTGGATACCAACGAGGCGCTGCGTCGGCTCGTGGCACTGCTCGTGCCCCGGCTGGCGGACTGGGTGGTCATCGACCTGATCACGGAGCGTGACGAGGTGTGGCGTACCGACGTGGTCCACGCCGACGGCGAGACCCTGGTGCGCCACGACGAGCTTCAGGGGCCGATGCCCCCGGTGCCGGAAGAGTCCCCGATGCCGCTGTCCAGAGCTCTGCGCGGGGTTGCTTCCGCCCTTGCCGGTGCCAAGACCTACCAGCGGGCACCCGATTGCGGCATAACCGCCGAGCAGCGCCGCCTGTTCGAGGCGACCGGCATCCACTCCGCAGCTATCGTCCCCATCCGCAGCACCCGGGAGGTCCTGGGTGCCCTGACCCTGGGCCGCGCCGACACCGTGGGCGACTTCACCACCGCGGACCTGCCACTGATCGAGGACATCGCACGCCGGGCCGCGGTCGCCCTGGACAATGCGCGCCTCTACCAGCGTCAGCGCAAGGTCGCCGAGACCATGCAGAACCACCTGCTGCCCCAGCTGCCGCACGTACCCGGGCTGGAAATGCTTGCCCGCTACCTTCCCGCACCCGACGCATCACAGGTCGGCGGCGACTGGTACGACGTTTTCCGCCTGTCCGACGATGCCACCGCCCTGACCGTCGGAGACGTCGTCGGCCATGATCTGGAGGCTGCGGCCGGCATGGCACAGATACGCAACGTGCTCCGTGCCTACGCCTGGTACCAGCAAGAACCCCCGAGCCGCATCGTCGAGCGGCTCGACGAGGCGATCACGCACATCACCGATGTGCCCATGGCCACCATGATCTTCGCTCGCCTCGAACAGGCGGACAACGGGCACTGGAAACTGTCCTGGACCAACGCCGGCCACCCGCCACCCCTGCTCGTCAGCCGTGACGGCCTCACTCGATACCTCAGCGACGGCCACGGCATCCTCCTGGGCACCGAGGCCCACAATTCCCGCACCGACGCCACCGCCGTGCTGCCGCCCGGATCCACCCTCCTGCTGTACACCGACGGTCTCATCGAAGCAGCCGGACACTCCCTGGACGAGGGCCTGAGCCGGCTGCGTCAGCACGCGGCCGCTCTCGCTCACCGCTCCCTGACCTCCTTCACCGACCAGCTCCTGCGCCGGGTCCGCCCGGCCGACAACGACGATGACGTCGCCCTCCTCGCTCTGCGGACCCCAAGGGAAACACACGCCAGATAGGCGGCCAGCGGTCCGGACACGGCGGCACGGCAAAGCCGCAGAACGCGGGTCGGCTGCCAGGCTGAGGACATCCCAACCCGCAGGGAGCTCCGCCGCGTCCATCGCATTCCGCATCAGCTGCTGCCTGCGCCGCAGAACATCCCGCTCGCCGTGTCGTGAAGGTTCGCCCCCGAGATCCCGACGGACAAGGGCAGACCGGTCCGCTCGGTGATCCGGTGGATCTTCGAGCCGTACCTGCCCCGGCCGACAGGATTCGGACCCGCCAGGTCCCCCTTTTCAGGGCCCGCATGTTCACCGAGTCGATCGCACAGTGGGACCAGTCGAGCTCGCCGGGGGAGCCGAGTTCGTCCAGGACGAGGTGATGGAGCTTGGCCCGCACCCTGGCCTGCGTCCGCTCGGCGAAGCGTCGATGGGCCGTGGCACCCGACGGTCCGAACGACGCCGACGGCAACTGCTGCCACGTGCAGCCAGACGTGGCCACGAACACGATCGCGGCCAGCATCTCCCGGTCACCATGCCGTCGGCATCCCGGGCGGCTTCGCGTTCCGGACCGGGCGGCTCTTGCCGGGATCATGTATGTCCTGCGGACCGGTGTCGCCTGGCGTGACGTCCCGGCCGAGACGGTGGGCTGCTCCGGAGTCACGGCCTGGCCTGCCTCGACTGAGGGATACGACAAGGACCACCGCCTGCTGTCGAAGCGCGGCATCAAGCCGCTGATCGCCCGGCGCGGCGTCGCCCACGGCTCCGGACTGGGCAAGGCGCGCTGGGTTGCCGAGCGCGCGTCCGCCTGGCTTCACGAGTTCAAACGGCTCCGCACCCGCTACGAGCGACGCGCTCATCTCCATCAGGGCCCGCATGAACGCCCGCAGTCTCATGTGCCTGCGCCGCCTGCGAACCTCATCCTGAAGCAATCAGTCGGCTACGCTGAACCACCCCGGCCGCACCTCGGTCAGAAGCGGTTGCAACGACCGTGCTGCGGAGCGCAGGTCCTCATCCGTGACGTCAACAGCCTCCGGAAGGCTCAGCCCGTACAGGCGCAGCCGCCAGAGGTCGAAGGCTTCGCTCCCGTCGGCTGTGAAGTCCACATCGACCTCCGTGCCGTCGTCGCTGATGAAGCGGCAGCCTGCCCCGTGGACCGTGTAGCAGTAGGTACCGACGCGCCCGCTCCGGCTGATGATCCGGCGCGAACGGACCAGGTCGAGGACATCTGCGGGTCGCTCAAGTGAGGGGATCGCCGCCCTCATGGCCTCGCCGATCGCGTTCAGCGCCTGGACGTAACCGAGCACGAGTTCCCGTGCGGCCGCAACGCGTTCCATACGGCGTCATCCCCCTGAGCCCGTGGCTGAAGGCATTGTTCCATGAGGCCGTCAGCGTCCCCGCCCGACGGCATTCTGAAACGATCGGTTAGGGCGCGGGGAGCAGGGTGGCCGGCCCAGCCCGGTCACCTCAATGACGGGACCATCCCCGCGCGTGCGGGGAGCAGGTCTGCTCCGTCACTCTGTCATTCCGGGCGAGGGAACATGCGCTCGACGGCGGTCACCAGTGCGGCGCGGCGGGCGGTGATAGAGGGGTCCACGGCCTGGTCCGCGGCAGCGGCGGCGATTTCGGGCTGGCCTGCCCAGGTCATGGCGATCTGGTTGATCAGGGCGAGGACGTCGACCGGGTCCCAGGCGGGGTCGAGCAGCCCGATGCGCTGAGCGTCGCGGAGTTTGTCGAGCTTGCCGGCGATCGTGGCCTGGAGGGGGCTGGTGGTGTTGTCTGCGGACTCGGCCAGTTCCAGGCGGCCCCACGTGATCAGGCGGTAGTGGTCCGGACGGGCCGTGAAGTGGTCGAAGAGGATGCCGGCGTAACCGGGCAGGTCGGCCGGATCCAGCTGAGTCGCCTCGACGAGTGCGGTCGTCTCGCGTTCGGCGACGTGCGCGTAAAGGGCTTCCTTGCTGCGGAAGTAGGCGTAGACACGTTCCTTGCTCGTCCTGGCCTGCTTGGCGATGCGGTCCACGCGGGCGCCGGCGATCCCGTGCCGGGCGAACTCCTCCTCGGCTGCGGCGACGATCCGCTGGCGCGTGGAGTCGGTGGACTGGCCCGAGGTGGCGGCGTCCGGGGGCTGGCCAGGGCTGGTGGAGCGAGGCATGAGCCCAGGATAGGCGACCGAACCGTTCGGTTTTGCGCGGCACTCCCGGCAGGCGTACGGTCATACCGAACAGTTTGGTTTGGTCGGCTACCGGCTGCCGCCATGACACGAGGAGTGATCTCATGCAGCACCGCATCCTGGGACAACAGGGACTGCGCGTCTCCGCTCTGGGGTTGGGCGTGATGGGGATGTCCCTGGCCTACGGACCCTCGAACGACGAGGACGGCATCTCCACCATTCACCGCGCCCACGAACTCGGAGTCGACTTCTTCGACACCGCCGAGCTGTACGGCCGAGGCACCGGCAGCAACGAGACGCTGCTGGGCAACGCAGTCAAGGACTTCCGCGACGAGGTCGTCCTGGCCACCAAGTTCGGCTTCGACATGTCCAGCAAGACGTTGGGGAGCGGCGTCAACAGCCGCCCGGAGAACATCCGCGAAGTCACCGAGAACAGCCTGCGCTACCTCCAGACCGACCGCATCGACCTCTTCTACCAGCACATCTCCGACCCCGACGTACCGGCCGAGGAGGTCGCCGGCACTGTCGGTGACCTGATCACCGAAGGCAAGGTGCAGTACTTCGGCCTGAGTAACGTCGGCCCGCAGTACATCCGCCGCGCCCACGCAGTCACCCCGGTCACAGCCCTTCAGTACGAGTACTCGATCTTCGAACGCGAGGTAGAGGACGAGATCCTGCCGGTCCTGCGGGAGTTGGGGATCGGCCTGGTGCCGTACTCGCCGCTCGGCCGCGGCTTCCTCTCCGGTGTGGTCAAGCCCGCCGACGAGTATCCCGAGGACGACATGCGCCGCTGGGACGAGCGCTGGCAGGGCGAGAACTACGCCTACAACCTGAACGCCGCCGGGCAGCTCCGAAAGCTCGCCGCCACCAAGGGCATCACCCCCGCCCAGCTCGCCCTGGCATGGCTGCTCGCCCAGGGCGAGGACGTCGTCCCGATCCCGGGCACCCGCAGCGCCACACGTCTGGAGGAGAACGTCGGCGCCACCGGCGCAGAACTCACCGAGACCGACCTGGCCCGTATCCGGGAGATCCTCCCCCAGGGCTCCGCAGGCAGCCGCTACCCGGCCTCGGTGATGGCCGGCTTCCGCACCGACTGACAGCCCGTACTACTCGAAGTTCGGCGGTTGCGGGCAAGCGGCGGCGAGCAGCGGCAGCGTGTCCTCCCGGGCGGGGCCATGCCCCCGTCCCCGCCGGCCAACCCGGGCACCGGCTACGCCGGGGCAGCCGCGGAGGCAGACCACCGGCCTTCGACCGTGAGACCTGCAAGCGGCGCAACGCTGTCGAACGGTGCATCAACCGCCTGAAGCAGTGGCGCGGGATCGCCACCCGCTACGAGAGGACCGCCACCGTCGACCTGGCCGGACTCCACGTCGCCGGTATCTTCCTCTGGTCTGCCCGATCCGTCATCCTCAGACGTGACTGTGGACGTTGATGACACCCCCGTCGGGTGCCTGAACAAAGAAACGTCGGATTCCCCATGGTTCCGTGGTCAAGGGATAGACCACCTGGTACCCCTGGCGCTCGGCTGCGGCGTACGCGGCGTCAACGTCCTCGACTTCGACCGCCAGTGTCGAATAGGCGGTGTGCGGGTCCCACGGGTCTGCGGCAGGGGAGACCACGGTCATCTGCGCCGTCGGGTTACCCGGCGAAGCCAACATCAAGAAGCCGGGCTCGTCCATGCGCACGTCCATGCCCAGGAAATCGCTGTAGAAGCTTCGGCTCTCTTCGATGTCCTGGGTGACGACGTTGGGCATGATGCGACGGATCGTCATACTCGCACTGTAGCCGAGGACCACTCCAACAACTCGATCCGAACGAGAGGCCCTAAGGGCTGTCCCGTAAATGATCTTTGAATCGGCATGGACAAGGCTGTGTGATGTGCGGCCTGCTCGCTCAGCCGACGAGGGCGAGGTTGTGCAGGCGGGCGATGCCGAGCATGGCGTGGTGGACGCCGTCGCCTTCGAGACGGCAGTTGCGGAGGATCTTCCAGCCTTTCATCCGAGCGAAGACGTGCTCGATGCGGGCACGGACCTTGCAGTAGGAGGCGTTGTGTTGCTCTTTCCAGGCCGGGAGTCCGGCCTGGCCTTTCTCCCGGCGGTGCGGGAGGACCAGGCCGGTGCCCCGGTAGCCGCCGTCCCCGATCACCGTGGTCCTGCCGACGGCCTCCTTGGCGCCGGAGAGTCCCCATGCCTTGCAGTCGTTGCGGTCACCCGGCAGCGGCCGGCCGACGGCGACGACGAGGCGGGTGTCGGCGTCGATGAATCCAGCCACAGCGAGATCGTCTCACCGCGGTGTGCTGGGCTCCCCATCTGCCCGTCGCTGGCCCGGCCACATGTCGCCGTACGCGGCGTCCATGAATTGAACCTGCGGCCCGCGCAGCGCGGACGCGTCGGCTATCTCGCCCCGGGCCGCCTCAGCAAGGCGGGACGCATAACGATAGGTAGCGCCCCGCAGGGGCTCGCTTCTGGCTGCCAGGTCGATCTCCGCCTGGGCGAGCCAAAGGTCGTCGAGGAGTTGACCGAGCGCGGGATCGGCCGCGCTGCCGCCACCCTCCGGTCGCGTGAGTACCGCCTTCTCCACCTGCAACGCGATGCGCACGAACTTCAGAACGGCGTCCTTGAGCTGCGCCCGGTGGGCGGCTGATTCCTGTACTTCGAGCTGCCGGGTGCTCGCGCGCGAGACGAGGTACTGACCGAACAACGATCCGCCCGCGCCGAGCACAACCCCTGCGAGAGACAACAACGCCGGCCCCAAGGTTCCCCAAGATCCCATAGCTGAAGTCTCTCAACCTCGGTCAGGCCCTTGAGGAGAGCGGGGATGCCCGTCCGCCAGTCACTCAGAACAGTCGCGGGACAGCCCTTAAGCGGATCGACGGGGAAGTCTTACCGTTCCTCGGCCCCGGCAGCGCCAGCCGTTTCGACGCTCGGATGACGCTCGTCCTGATGAGGCGTCACGCAGGGGTGACGTGGCGAAGAGGCTTCGACCGGACCTGATGGTCCGAGGTCGTACCGACAGCGGCGGGGGCGGCATGCGCTCAACGCGCGCCTTCGCCTGCAGATGGCTGCCGCCCTTGCTCTTCGTGCTCACGATGTGCTGCCCCGCAGGACTCTCCACCAGGACAGGGCGCATGCGTTTCAGGACTGCCTGCGTGTCCGTTCACGCGGCGACTGCTCCGACACCGCCGCACCCGCTCCGGGTGTCGCGCTGGTCCGTGGTGCGGTAGCCCTCGCGGGTCTGTTCGAGGTTGAGGGTGCGGCCGAAGACCCGGCCGGGGGCGGCGGTGCCGTCCAGGACGGCCGATGAAAGGCAGCAGGCCGGTGAGGGCGGCGCCAAGCATCACCCGGTACTCGGCGACCGCGTCGACGGCGATCACGCGGCGAGCCGGGTCATGAGCCGGGTACGTTCGGGCCGACCAGGTCGCCGACGCGGTGACGCGTGACTGCGGAGCCGGCCTCGGTGACCCGGCCGACGATCTCGTGGCCCGGCACGAGGGGGCTGACCGGCAGCGGGCCGAACGAGCCGTCGACGAAGTTGATGTCGGAGTGGCAGACGCCGCAGTACAAAATGTCGAGCTTAACGTCGTGCGGGCCGACGTCGCGGCGCTCGATGGTGACGGGGGCGAGCGGCTTGCCGGCCTCGTGGGCGCCGAACGCGTGGACGGTGGTGGGCATGGTGATTCCTTTGCGTGGCTGAGAGGTGATGTCAGGTTTCGGGGATGGCGCGTCCGTACGCCGCGAGGGTGACGGCCTCGGGCTCGGGGCCGCCGCGCCGGCCGGTCTCCAGGGCGTCAAGGGTCTTCAGTTCGTCCGAGGTGAGTTCGAAGTCGAAGACGTCGATGTTCTCGGCGATGCGGTGGCGCTTGGTCGACTTGGGGATGACCGAGCGGCCCTGCTGGATGCCCCAGCGCAGGAGCACCTGGGCGGGGCTCTTGCCGTGTGCTTCGGCGATCGCGGTGACGGCCGGGTCTTCCAGGACGCTCCTGCGGTGCTCGCCGTAGCCCGGGTAGAAGGTGATGCCGCCGATGGGGGACCACGCCTGGTTGAGGATGCCGCGGGATGCGTCGAAGTCCAGGACGGCGCGCTGCTGGAAGTAGGGGTGGATCTCCAGCTGGTTGACGGCCGGGACGATGTCGGTGGCGTCGAGCAGGGCGGTCAGGTGGTCGGCCATGAAGTTGCTGACGCCGATGGCGCGGACCTTGCCGTCGGACAGCAGTTTCTCCAGGGCGCGGTAGGCGGCGATGGTTCTGTCGAAGTCCGACGGGAGGGCCTGGTGCAGGATGAGCAGGTCGATCCGGTCCACGCCGAGCTTGGCGGCGCTCTTGTCGAAGCCGTGCAGGGTTTCGTCGTAGCCGTAGTCGCTGATCCAGATCTTCGTCTCGACGAAGATCTCCTCGCGCGGCACGCCGGATTCGCGCAGTGCCTGGCCGACCTCCCGTTCGTTGCCGTAGGCGGCGGCGGTGTCGATGTGCCGGTAGCCGAGGTCGAGCGCGGCCGTGACGGCGGCCCGGGTCTCCTCGGGCGGGGTCTGGAAGACGCCGAGTCCGAGAGCGGGCATCTCGACGCCGTTGTTGAGGGTGAGGGTCTGCATCAGAGGGTCCTTTCCTTGAGGGCGGCCTCGCGGGTCGCCCGGGGGACGATGAGGATCAGAACGGCCGTGACGGCCAGGGCGAGGAGGACGGCAGAGCCCGTCAGGGCCGCGCCCGAGCGGGCCGCGATGTCGGCGGCCTCGTGGCCGGTGGAGACGGTGGCGGCCACGGCGGTCAGGATGCTCAGGGCCAGCGCGCTGCCGATCTGATGCACGGTGTTGACCAGACCCGAGCCTGCCCCCGCGTCCTCGGCGGCGACGCCGTCCACGCCGCTGGAGGTCAGCGGGGCCAGCGTCAGGCCCTGCCCGGCACCTATGAGCACCATCGGGAGTGCCACACCGGTCAGGTAGGGCGTGTGCAGGCCGAGGCGGCTCAGCCAGGCCATGCCCAGCGTCGTCAGCACGACCCCCGTGGTGAGCACCCGCGGCCGGCCGAACCTCTCCAGCAGCCGCGGCACCCGCACCGCGAAGACGAAGTTGACCAGCGTCATCGGAAGGAAGGCGAGCCCGGCCTGCGACGGCGTCCAGCGGTAGACGCTCTGCACGAACTGCGCGGTGAAGAAGAAGAACCCGATCATCGCGCCCATGTAGAGCATCCGGGTGACGTAGGCGCCACCGCGCTCGCGGCTCGCGGACAGCCGCATCGGCACGATCGGCTGTGCGGCCCGCCGCTCCACCCCGACGAACAGCGCCGGCATCGCCGCGCCCGCCCCCAGGGGGAGCAGGGTGGCCGGTGCGGTCCAGCCATGGTCGGCCGCGTTCACTATGCCGAGGACCAGCGCGGTCGAGCCCAGGGTCGCCAGCAGCGCCCCCGCCACGTCGAAGCGGCCCCTCCGGCGGGCGGTCTCGGGTAGGAAGCGCACGGCGAGCACCATCATCACGACGCCGATCGGGGCGTTCACGAAGAACCCGGCCCGCCAGGAGACGAGGTCCGCGACCAGACCCCCGACGACCAGCCCGAAGGCGGCGCCCAGGCCGGCCACGGCGCTGTACGCGGCCATGGCCCGGTTGCGTGCCCGGCCCCGGCGAAACTCCGCGTGAGCAGGGACAGGGCGGAGGGAGCCAGCACCGCCGCCCCGACGCCCTGGAGCGCCCGGGCACCGATCAGCCACCACGGGGTTGGGGCGGCGCCCACCAGGAGCGACGCCGCGGAGAAGACGACCAGGGAGAACAGAAACACCCTGCGGTGTCCGAAGAGATCACCCGCGCGCGCCCCCAGAAGCAGCAGTCCGCCGAAGACCAGGACGTAGGCGTTGGTGATCCAGGACAGGCCGGTTTCGGAGAAGGCCATGTCGGAGCGGATCTGCGGCAGCCCGGTGAACACGATCGAGTTGTCCAGGATGACCATGAAGTAGCTGATGCAGATGATCGCGAGGATCACCGTCGAGCCGTTCGCGGCCCCGGACCGTTGTGTACGCCGATCCGGACCCGTCGGCGGGTGCGGTGCCGTGATCCCCGGGTCACCCGCGGTGCCGGGACTGCGCGGGTCAACGATGTGCCCGGCGGGGGCGTCGCCGGTCCCGTGGGTGGAGGCTGTGCGCACGGTCTTCCTTCGCGTCGGCTGTGAAACGGGCCCGGTACCGGGCCGCCGGTCTCTGGCCCTTCCCAGGTAACGGCACCTCGACGGGGGAGTGGGAGTCACTGCTCTTCCAGGTACTGGCAGTGCCTCGCAGGCCCGCCGGGGCGGACCTACGGTGAAGGGACCGGCATACCGCGCAGACCGATCGAGAGGAGGCCCGCCGTGCCCCCGTACCCGAGGTCAGAACCGGCAGGGCGGCCGAGGCGACCGGCTCGACCGGCGATGGGCCCCCGCTCCCGGACCGCCCTGCCGGGCGGCCCCCCGGCGCGGCCCGGGACGAACACGCTCCGCACCGGCTTGCGCCTGACGCTGTCCGCCGAGGGCGGGACCGACGAGGACACCAGGAACCGGGCATGGCCGACAGCATGAAGAAGAACGTGGCCGCCGAGGTGCGGGAGTTCCTGAGCTCCCGCCGGGCACGCATCACACCGCAGCAGGCCGGGCTCCCGGTCTACGGGGACAAGCGCCGCGTCACAGGGCTGCGCCGCGAGGAGGTCGCCCTGCTCGCGGGCATGAGCGTCGACTACTACGTGCGGTTGGAGCGCGGAAACCTCTCCGGCGCCTCGGACTCCGTGCTCGAAGCCCTCGCGCACGCCCTGCAGCTCGACGAGGCCGAGCGCACCCACCTCTACGACCTGGCCCGCGCGGCTACACCGTCGGGACGGCGGCCGCCGACGACCTCGTCGCGGGTACGGCCGACGATCATGCGTCTGCTGGACTCCATGACCGACGTGCCGGCCTACGTCCGCAACGGCCGCTTCGACATCCTGGCCGCCAACACGCTCGGCCGGGCCCTGTACGCGCCGGTCTTCGACTCACCGCTCTTCGCGCAGCGCGGGCCGGTCAACAGCGCCCGCTTCATGTTCCTCGATCCAGCGAGCAAGGAGTTCTGGGCCGACTGGGAGAAGGGGGCGAACGACGCCGTCGCCTTCCTGCGCACCGAGACGGGCCGGGCACCGCACGACAAGGCTCTGACTGATCTGATCGGCGAGCTGACCACGCGGAGCGAAGACTTCGCACAGCGTTGGGCCCGGCACGACGTCAAGTTCCACCGCTCCGGCGTGAAGAACCTGCACCACCCTCTCGTCGGTGATCTCTCGCTGCCCTACGAGGCGATGGACCTGCCATCCGATCCCGGCCTGCGCCTGAACTTCTACACCCCCGAACCCGACTCCCCGGAGCGGGCGGCCCTCGGCCTCCTCGCCAGCTGGGCGAGCACCGCCACCGCCGTCCCCACGGCGAACGAATGACCCCTCACGATTCGAGGAGAACCCTTTTATGCAGTACCGACCGCTCGGCCGCACCGGCGTCCAGGTCAGCCCCCTGTGCCTGGGCGCGATGATGTTCGGCCCCTGGGGCAACGAGGACGAGGCCGACTCGATCCGCATCATCCACCGTGCACTCGACGCGGGCGTCAATTTCGTCGACACCGCCGACGTCTACTCCGCCGGCGTCTCGGAGGAGATCGTCGGCAAGGCCCTCAAGGGCCGCCGCGAGGACGTGTTCCTGGCGACCAAGTTCTTCATGCCGATGGACCAGGACGACCCCAACCAGCGCGGCGGCTCCCGCCACTGGATCATGCGCGCGGTCGAGAACTCGCTGCGGCGCCTGGGCACCGATCACATCGACCTGTACCAGGTGCACCGTCCCAGCCCGGACACGGACGTCGCGGAGACCCTCGGCGCCCTGACCGACCTGGTCCGCCAGGGCAAGGTCCGCTGCATCGGCTCCTCCTCCTACTCCGGCTCCCAGATCGTCGAAGCCCAGTGGACCTCCCGGGAGCGGCACCTTGAGCGGTTCGTGACCGAGCAGCCGCCGTACTCGATCCTCGTCCGCGGTATCGAGGAGGACGTGCTGCCCACCGTGCGCCGCCACGGAATGGGCACCCTCACCTACAGTCCGCTCGCCGGCGGCTGGCTCTCCGGCCGCTACCGCAAGGACGCTTCCGAGGGGCCGGCCTCGGCGGCCCGCCCGCAGGCCCGCTTCGACATGAGCACCCCCGCCAACCAGCGCAAGCTCGACGCCGTCGAACAGCTCGGGCTTCTGGCCGAGAAGGCCGGCCTCACGCTCATCGAGCTGGCCGTCGCCTTCGTCATCCGCCACCCCGGCGTCACCTCGGCGATCATCGGGCCGCGCACCATGGAGCAACTGGAGGCGTTCCTGCCCGCCGCCGACATCACGCTCTCCTCCGACGTGCTCGACGCCGTCGATCAGATCGTCGCTCCCGGCGTCACCGTCAATCCGGTCGACAACAGCTACGGAGACTTCGAGCTGCGGGCCGACCAACGGCGCCGCTGAGGCACCCAGGCTCGGACCGGCTCGGACAGTCTCCGCCGGCCGAGCTGGGGCACCGGCGGAGACCGCATCTCGCTGCATGCCGGCAGGTTCATTACTGCCGTCCGGAGTGACGCTCGTTTGACGCTCCACCCGTCCGATCCTTGAGCAAGAGTCACCAAACGGGGTCTGACCTGCTACTTTATCGGTTTCTCTCAGGGTGACGTGTTTCCGATGACGCACCACGTGGAGTGCGTGGCGATTCTGGAGCCTGCCGAGAAGGGTCGCTGACCTGCGGTAGTCCCTGTGCGGGACGGCACCGGTCGACGTGGGGTCAGCGGTCGGACGCTGGTGCCGGTGTCCTTTGCAGAACGGCGCAGGCCGCGCTGCGGACGGCGTTGATCGTGGGCATCGTGCGGTTCTTGGCCATCCAGGCCAGAGCGGCGGTGCTGGGTGGCACGTCCGACACTTCTACGTAGCGCACGCCGGGGCGGGGGAAGAAGTCGCGCGCGGCGGCGGGCAGGAAGGCGATGGCTTCGCGGTGGGCGACGGCCAGGAACAGTGCCTCGACATCGTGGACGACCGGCCCGTAGCGCACGGGTGTGCCGTCCGGGCGAGGGTCGACGGCCCAGAAGTTCCACCAGGTCCGGGGGCATTCGGGCGGGACGTCGACGACGGGGCGCCCGGCCAGTTCGGCCACGGTGACGCTGGTCCGGTCGGCGAGTGGGTCATCGGCAGGCAGGCAGGCCACCCGTGGCTCGGTGGCGAGCGTCAGGGTCTCGATGCCCGGCGGCATGGGGGAGACGAGGAAGACCACGTCGACCTCGCCCCGGGTCAGTGCCAGGACGTGGTGTGCGATGTCGAGACTGCACACATCGAGTCTGAGATCGGGGTTGCGCGTACGGAGTTCCGCCAGAATGGCTCGTGTGTAGGGCTGTTGGGCCTCCGCCCCGATGGAGCCGATCGCCAGCCGGCCCTGGGTGCACCGGACCTGGCTCTGCGCGACGTGGCGTATACGGTCCACCGACTCCACCGCCGTCCGTGCCTCCGGCAGCAGTGCCCGGCCTGCCGGCGTGAGCTCCACCCGGCGGCTCGAACGAGCTACCAGCTCCACTCCGAGACGCCGTTCGAGAGCGCGGATCTGGCGGCTCAGCGCGGGCTGGCTGATGAACATGCGCTGCGCGGTGTTCCCGAAGTGCAACTCGTCGGCCAGCGCTACGAACAGACGTAACTGATGCACGCTCGGTTCACGGGAGGAACCGGCCCCCGAGCCCTCGCTGCCCTCTGCAGGGGTATCCATACCCAACACGTTATCAATCCTGCCCCGTTCGGCATCAGCTCTCTCTTTACCCCGCTCGGTGTGCCCGGACAGGATGGGTCCAGACCACTTCATCGCCGCGCTCCGCAGCAGCAATTGCGGCGTCATCTCACCGGGGGAAGTAATGCCGCACCTCTTCCGGGTGCCGGACAAACACATCGTCAGTGATGCCGATCCTGTCGGATCCTGCCCGACTCCCGTCCGCCGGTCCGCCTGTCCGCCTGGCAGTGCTTTGCCGGGCGGTGCCGTCGGGCTGCTCCGGGGTGCCGACGGCGGATGAAGCAGCGACTGGTTGAGGGGAACCGGGCAGGCCCGCCGTTCGACGGACCGCTGTCCCGCTTTCGACCAGATCAAGACGACCACTCGAAAACAAGGGGGGACTAGTGATGGCGAGAAGCAGCTTGCGAGAAAGACGCTTTGTCGTCCTTCTCGGTATCACGTTCGCGGTGCTCTTCAACCTTCAGGCACCCGCAACGGCAGCACCCGGTTTGCCACCGGGGCGGGGAACCAGTTCCGTCCTGACCGCCAGCCAGGTAGCGGCAAACAGTGCGCCCAGCACTCGGTCCCAAGTCCTGGCCAGGGCCAAGACGTGGGTGGACGCAGCCGTCCCGTATGACAACTACAGCTATCGGGACGGATACCGGAAGGACTGCTCGGGGTTCGTCAGCTTCGCCTGGTCGGCCGGCACCAGCTATACCACGCAGTCACTGCCGCAGATCAGCCACAGAATCACGAAGGACGAGCTTCTCTCCGGCGACATCCTGCTGTGGCAGAGTCCCAACTGGCCCGACGAGATGGGCCACGTGCGCATCTTCGGCGGTTGGCTGGACAACGCGCACGCGCGGTACTGGGTGTACGAACAAACGCCACCCCACACGATGCGCAGTGAGTACGCATGGTCCAGTACGAGTGCGAAGTACCTGCCGTATCGGTACAACAACATTCTGGGTGATTCGCCATCCGGTGACCGGTTGGTGGCGGCGTCGGATGCTGATGGGCGGATGGAGGTGTTCGCCGGCGGGGATGACGGTGTCTGGCACAGCTATCAGACGTCGCAGAACGGTGGTTGGGCTTCGTGGGAGTTCTGGGGTGGTCCGAAGCGGGCGAATCTGGCGTCG
>NZ_JOIY01000071.1 GCF_000720185.1 Streptomyces sp. NRRL S-340
CGCCCTGTGCGACAGCGGATACGCACCCGTGCGCAAGGAGAACCTCGCCACCGCGGGACCGGGCCCCTACCTGGTCCGCGTCCACGCCGCCGACCGCTCGACGGACGGCAAAAGGCCCCGCTTCCTCATCCAGATCATCCCCGGGGACCGCCCCGGAGCCGAACCCGGACCGGCGGCCCCCACGATCGAGGAGAGTGCCGGTCCGCTCCTGCTCCGCACCTCCTTCGACCAGCCAGACCGATGGCAACGCCTGCTCCAGGCCATCGAAGGCTGCTCGGAGAACTGCGAGTCGGTCACCGTCATCGACAACCCCCTCTACGCGGGCTTCACGGCCGGTCAGCTGCAGGAGCGGGTCGGCCGTGATGACGAGGACCGGCCCGGCAGCCCCTTCCTCCTCATCGCCGACGAACAGGCCTTGGCATCGGCGGAGTTTCCGCTGCTGGCCGTGAACAACCTGGCCGACGAGGACGACGCCCCGTTCAGGATCACCCTCGCCGCGGCAAGTTCCTTCGTCACCAACATCGAGCTGGGCAACACGAGCTTCGGCGACTGGAGCCGCGGCGCCGGCACCGACGGCGTCTACCGGGCACAGCACTACTGACAGGCACTCTTGCGGGCGGTGCCCGCAGCCGCACGGCGGAAGGCGCCCCCGGGATGGGCGAGCACCAGCACCTGGTCCATCAGGTGCTGGTGCCGGGCCGATGGGGAGGCGAAGGGGAGCCGCCCGATGCGTACGTCCAGGCTTTTGAGCGCGAGCGGTTCCCGCTCGGCCTCGGCCTTGGACTCCGGGTAGGCCCCGCATCTCACCGGGGCGCGGACCGTCGACGGCCGTCGCCCGTACAAGCGCCCGGACCGAGGCGCGGGCTGTGGCGGGTGCCGTCACCGTCTCGGCCATCGACGTCCTGGCCCGCCCCGCGACGTCGCACCCCGCGCGGATTGCGAAGATCACCGCGTTCCCGTCGCCGCACACGGCGGCGACGAAGGCTGCCCGGCTCGTGTGACTCCAACCGATCGAGGCAAACGCCTGTGCGATCCGACGCGGCCTCTCGATGACGTCGCCGAAGGGGCGGCGGGTGGTCGAAGCCAGTCCGCGCACGGCTTGGCGGGGGCGAGCCGGAGCGGTACGGCCGTGGCTCTGCGAGCCCCTCCACCCGAGTCCCTCGATCCCGGTGGACATCGCAGGCTCACGGCGGTGGGTGCCGCCGGTCCCGGCTTCCGGCGGCTCGGTCGTCCATCAGGAAGCCGGGACGGGCAGCTCAGCTGCTCAGGAAGTGCTCCACAGCCTGGAGGGTCAGTACATCGGTCAGGAAGCCGAGGTGGGTCTGGCAGGGGACCAGATGGTTGGCGGCGCCGATGAGCGGAGTGCTGGTGTAGGGGATGATGACGCCGTCGCAGGGCGAGTACCAGGTGGCGTACTGGGTGTCGCCCGGGGTCTCGTCGCCCGCGTTGAGCGTGCTCAGGAAGGCGGAGCCGGGGTACATCTCCAGGCAGGACACGTTCACCAGGCAGGCGCCGGCAGCGGTGGTGCCGTGGTTCGCGCCCGCGATGGAGGCGAGGTGGCGGACGTAGGGCTGGCCGCCGAGTTTCCGGATGTACCAGTTGCTGACCAGGCCGCCCATGGAGTGGTTGACGATGTCGACCTGGTGCGCGCCGGTGGTGGCGAGGACCTGCCGCACGTACGCGGCCAGTCCGGCCGCGCTGGTCGCGTTGGACTGCGTCCAGTTGTACTGGTAGGCGAACAGGTCGCCGGAGGAATAGCCGTCGGCCTCGAAAACGGCTTCCGCGGCGGCCCAGTTGCCGGCGTTTCCGGTGAAGTCGTGGACGAAGACCACGGGGGTGCGGCCGCTGGTCGCCGCGTCGGCGGTACTGGACATCCCGAAGGCGGCGAGCGCCACGGCCGAGAGCATGGCGAGCAAGAGGGTACGAAGGCGTCGCACGGGTGACTCCTTTCTCCTTTGTCCCCTGACCAGGGGCGGTGGCAAGGAGTGTGCGAGTGCCTGACGCGCCGCGGACCGGTGGAACCACCAGTCTTCGACGGCGGCGCCCTTCCGCGGAGTCAGGAGGAAGGCGGTCTCCGCCTCGGCTCCCTTCCGTTTCGGCGAACGCCGCCCCACACTGCCGTCATGGACAGCGACAGCGAAGCGGTCGCCCGCGGACCGGCCCGCCTCCACGGGCGTGCCCGGGCGCGGCGGGCGCTGCGCGACGCGATCGCAGGGTTGCACGCCGGGCGGGGTGCCGCCGTACTCGTGACGGCCGAGCCCGGCGGCGGGCGGTCGGCGCTCCTGGCCGCCGCCGCGCGGTCGGCGGCCGGATGCACCGTGCATCACGTCGCGTGCGTCGAGTCGGAGACCGTGGTGCCCTGGGCGTGGTGCCAGCGTCTGCTGCTGCGACTCGGCGCGGATCGTTCGACGCCGTCCGGGAGCGACGCGGGGATTCTGGCCGACGTCCTGGCGGGCCGGTGCCCACCGGAGGCGGTTCTCGCGGTGGCCTCGGCGCTGCGCCGGGTGCTGGCAGCCTCCGGCGCCGGGCGGCCGCAGGTGTTGTGCGTGGATGACGCGCACCGGCTGGACCGCGTCTCACTGCACGTACTGGGGCTGCTGGCCCGTCGCACGGAGGCTCTGCCGGTCGCCCTGCTGCTCACCGCGGTCACCGGACATCCGGCCCTCGCGGCTCTGGACGGGATCGACGTGCTGCCACTGCCGCCCATGGACGACGCGGCGGCCCGCCGCCTGCTGGTGGACGCGGCGCCCTCCGGCCGGGCGGCCCTGTGTCCGGCGACCGAGGCCGAAGTGCTCGGCCTCGCGGCCGGCAACCCGTTGGCACTGACCGAACTGGCAGCCGTCGCCTATGCCGACGACCGCAGCGGTCCCCTCCGCCTGCCCCCGGGCAGCAGGTGGCAGGCCGGCCACGGCCGCCGTTTCCGGCAACTGCCCGACGGTGCCCGCGCGGTGATCGCCGCGGTGCTCGTCGGCGGCCCGCTCGCCCCGGACGTGCTGCGGTCGGTCGTCCGCCGGGCAGGATGGCACCCTGGCGCCATCGACCTGGCCAAGGCCAGCGAACTGATCGTGGTGACCGACGACGGCACGGCGGCCGTACCGGGCAGGCTGCTGCGCCAGGCGCTGCGTGCGGAGGTTCCGCTGGCCGAACAGGACGCCGCCCACCGGAACCTGGCCGGATGCCTCCACCCCGAGCGCTTCCGGATGCGCCGTGCGCTGCACCTGCTGGCCTGCGGTGCCGCCACCACCGAGCAAAGCGCGGCGGACCTGGAGCGGGCCGTCGGCGACGCCACCCACCACAGGGCCGGGGAGCTGCTGGAGGAAGCAGCCGACTTCGCGCCACGGCCGGGGGTCCGGGAACGGTGGCTGACACTGGCGGCCCGGCACGCCTTCCTGGCCGGTGAGGCCACCCGCACCCGCAACCTGCTGCACCGCGTACCGCCGCACGGCGTGCCCGAGGAGGCACGGGCATCGCGAAGCCTGGCCGAGGGGGAACGCCTGCTGCGCGACGGTACGCCGGCCGAAGCCTGCCGGGAACTGACCGCAGCGGCCGACCTGCTCCTGTCCGAATGCCAGGAGTCGGCGGCACGCGCGCTGATGCTGGCCGGCGAGGCAGCCTGCCTTGCCGGTGATTTCGCCGGGTACTTCGCACTGGCGCGGCGCGTGGCACCCCTGCGGCACGGCGGCGACGCCTCCGTCACGCGTCTGGTCCTCGAGCACTACGCCGGGATGACGGCGGCCCTCGAAGGCCGGCACCGGGACTCGGGCCGGACGCTGCGGCAGGTGATGCGGCTGGCCGAGGCGATCCCCGACCCGTACTGCGCCCTGTGGGCCGGGCAGGCCGCCTACACGCTGGGCGACGCCGCCCGCGCTCACGCCTTCGCGGTCACCGCAACAGACCGGGCCCGGCGCGAGGGGGCGCTCTCCCTGGTGCCCGCCGCGCTCGTCTACCAGGCTCTCGCCGCGTTGCTGACAGACCGTTGCGCGGCAGCCGAGGAAGCGGCCCTGGAGGGATTGCGCCTGGCCCGGCAGACGGGCCAGCGCAACCTCGCCGTGGATCACCTGGCGGTGCTCGCGCTGGTGTCGGCGCTGCAGGGCCACGGGGACGGCGCGGCGGTCAGGCTGCGGTCGATCACGGAGCAGGTGTCGGCACGGGGACTGGGCCGGCCGGCCGCGTTCGGCCGCTGGGCGTCCGCGTGCGCCGATCTCGCGGACGACCGGCCCGCCGAGGCGCTGACCCGGCTTGCGGACATGACCCATGCCGCCGTGGGCAACCAGACCAACCTGCTCATCCGCCAGCTCGCCACCCCGCACTTCGTGGAGGCCGCCGTGCGCTGCGGCCGGCGAGCCAAGGCGGTCGGAGCGCTCCGTTCCTACGATGCCTGGGTGGCCAGCGGGACGAGCGCCGCCCGGCTCGCCCTCGCGCACCGCTGCCACGCGCTGCTGGCGAGCGATGACGCGGCTGCCGACGAGCAGTTCCGGCAGGCCGCTCAGCTCCATCAACGAGACGGCGCCGCACTGGAACTGGCCAAGACCGAGCTGTTCCACGCCCATCGGCTGCGGCGCGCTCGCAAGCCCCGTCCGGCACGCGAGCTGCTGCGAGAAGCGCTGCAGATATTCCAGCAGTTCGGTGCCGCCTCCTGGGCTGAGCGGGCCACCGCGGAACTCCGCGCCACCGGCGCGCGTGCGGACACTGCTGCCTGCCCGGGCGGACGCGGGCGCGATGCGGGCACGGAACTGACGCCGCAGCAGACGCGGATCTGCGTACTGGTCGCCCAGGGCGCGACCAACCAGGAGATCGCCGAGGTGCTCGTGGTCAGCATCCGAACCGTCGAATACCACCTTCGGAACGTCTTCACCCGGCTCGGAGTGCGCTCCCGCGTCGAACTGGCCGCCCACTTCCACTAGGCACTGTCGTCACATTCCCGTCGCCCGTCCGCAGGGCTGGCCTCGCGGCGTCAGGTGCGTGCTCTCGGCGTGCCGGGGCCCACTTTTGTCCGCAGCTCTTACACAGCCACAGCGCATCATCGGTTCGCTCGTGGTCGAGCGCGGACGTCCGAAGCGTTGTAAAGATGATCTCGTGTGGGCAGACCCGGAGCCCCGAACGGGGCGCCGGGTTCAGGAGAAGGACGGCGTCAGAGGAGAACGACTCAGGCGGCGGACGGCCCGATCTCCCCTGCGAAGACGATGACCTGGTCGATGAGGCTCCGCCGCAGATGGACGACGTCCGTTCCCGCCAGGCGGGGGCCTCCGTCCGGCGTCGTGAAGACCCACTGGTAGCGGGCCCACTCGTCCGGCATGTCCACCGCCGAACAGCGCACCATGGTGCCGGTCCCCGCGGGGTGGCGCCGGATGTCCAGCACGAACCGCTCGACCGCCTCGATCCCCTCACTGCGGCCCAACGGTCCCCAGAAGACCACGTCCGAGGTGAGGGCCTGCGAGAGCAGCGCAGTCACATAGCTGTCGTCCGAGGCGTTGAACGCGGAGATGAACGTGTCGATCGCGGACCGCGCGGTCTCTTCCTGCATGCACCAGTAATACCACTCGCCTCGCGGACCGCGCTCGTGTCGTGAACCGTCTCCCGATCACGGTGAACCGTCCCGGCCACCACGCTGGTAGGGCTTGGTCAGGTTCGCTTGTGAGTGGCGTGTCCACCGCGCGATGGGCGTCGTTGGAATGGTGTGACACCTCGATCGAGGAGATGGCTTCGGGCCGGGGAGGAACTGGAGGCGTTCGCAGCGGAGTTGTTCGAGGGGTCTTTCCGTGCGGATCAGCGACGGAGGGGGCAGGTGTATGCGCGGGGTCTGCTGCCGGACGGGCGATGCAAGCCGGTGGAACCGATGGCGGCCTGTCTCGGCGAGGACGGCAACCGCCTGCCCGCCCCCATACGAACCGGACCGAGCCGTACTGGTGCTTTGACCGGGAAGGTTCGCCGGGCCGGGTGGCCGGAGCCCGTTGTCAGAGCCTCCCGATAGCGTGCCGGTAGCCCAGATCCGACTCCTCTCCTGGAGAACAACTGTGGACATCCTGCTCATCGCCGGCCTGTGGCTCGACGGATCCGCATGGGACGACGTCGTGCCCGAACTCACCGCGCTCGGCCACCGCCCCGTGCCGCTCACCCTCCCCGGCCAGGGCGACGGCGCCACCTCCGTGACGCTCGACGACCAGGTCGCAGCAGTGCTCGCCGCCGTTGACGCGGCGCCCGGGAAGCCTCTGGTGGTGGGGCACTCTGCCGCGTCGAGCCTGGCCTGGCTGGCCGCCGACGCACGACCGGAGAAGGTGGCCAAGGTCGCCCTGGTCGGCGGCTTCCCGGCCGTCGACGGGCGGGCCTACGCCGATCACTTCGCGATGGAGGGCGGCGCCATGCCCTTCCCCGGCTGGGGCCCCTTCGAGGGAGCAGACTCCGCCGACCTGGACCAGGAGGCCCGGCACCGCTTCGCGTCCGCCGCCATCCCGGTCCCCGAACAGGTCGCGAGGGGAGTCGTGCGCCTGACCGACGAGCGCCGCTTCGACGTCCCCGTCGTGGTCGTCTGCCCCGAGTTCACCCCGGCCCAGGCCAAGGAGTGGATCGCCGCCGGCGACAGCCCTGAACTCGCCCGCGCCACCCACCTCGAGTACGTGGACATCGACTCGGGGCACTGGCCGATGACCACCCGTCCCCGCGAACTCGCCCGCATCCTGGCACAGGCCGCGAGCGCGTAGTGCCGTGGCCGGGCAGTGGTCATGCCACTGCCGGTAGTGGGCGGCCGCACCAACGGATGCCCTTTTCGCTGCCTGCCGCAGTGGTCGGCGCGTTGTCCTTCGGCCTGCCGCCGAGAACCCTGCGTCCATGGCGGGCCGCCGTCGCGGCGCGCGCGGACTGGACGGCATCGACGGGGGAGGAGCCGAGTGACGACGGCCCGCCCGCCGGTACGGCGTCAGCCGAACCGGCTCGCGGACCCGGCGCGGGCCTGGGGGAGCGGCACGTCCTCCTGAATGCTCTGGCAGCCGGGCGCAGCCCTGGCCGTCGCGAGCCACGTGAATCCTGCCGGTCGGACCGCGTCTTGACCGGCCGGGGCCGGGTCGTGCGCCCCATTTCTGCGGACCCCGGCCGCATATGGTGCACTCGGACGATCCTGGAGTCGACCGGCATCAGCCACTCGGTGCCACCCGCCGTGTCCGCTTGCACCCGCCCGGGTCGCGGCGCATCGGCCTGCCGGGACAGCGCACGGCCGAGAGGGACCGGAGTCCGAAGCGCACACGAAACACCTCCGCTCGGGGCCCAGACGCCGCGCGTCTGTTCAGGACGGGACGCGCGCGACCGCGTCAGCGCACCGCGCGGTCGGTCCGTCAGCGCACCGAAAGCCGTACCAGCCGCGCCGCCCGGTGCCCGTCGCCGCCCTCCACTCGCACCGCGACGTAGCGGGCCGTCGCGCGGACGCGCAGGGCGCGGGTGCGGCCGCGCCCCGAGGCGCGCCCCCAGTCCCGGTAACCGATACCGTCGGTACTGCCCTCGAGTCGCAGGCCGGGAATGTCGCCGCCGGTCCACTCGGCCTCGATCTCCCGCACCGGCAGCGCCGCGCCGAGGTCCACGACGAGGCGGCCGTCCTTGCCCGGCCGCCACGAGCTGCCCGGGTCCCCGTCGACTGCCGCGGACGGGTCCGACATGCCCGCGGGCAGCGGGCTGGTGGGAAAGACCGTGCGACCCAGCGCCAGATCGTTCACCGGGTACGCCCTCGCCCCGTGCAGCCGCACCACGGCCGGCCGCCCGCCGGAGCGCACCGAGACCACCGCGGTCCGGCCCTGCGCGCGCACCCGCACCCGGCAGGAGGCCCCCCAGAGCCGCAGCGTGGCCCCGTCCTCGACACTCACCCGCAATCCGGCAGGCAGCGCACGACCCGAGACCGGGGCGAGCGTGAACCGCGGCGCCAGCAGCAGCGCCCGCGCCGCAGGCAACTCGCTCTCGTGGACGATCCCGTCCCGGGTCACGGTCTGTGTCCCCGCGAAGACATACCGCTCGGCGCCGTCCTGCGGCACCGAGACACGGGTGCGGACCTCCTCGCCGGAGAGATTGAAGAGACTCAGGTGCTCCTCCACGTACGCCGCCCGCACCCGCGCGTGCTCGGCCGACGGCGCCTTCCGCGCCGCCAGCTCCCGCAACCGGTCGGGCGAGGCAGCGGGATACCCCTCGATCACGACCGGGGCGGCGGGGCCGTCACTGAGGACGAGCGCGTCGTCGTAGACGGAGACTGGATGGTCGTGGTCCGCGCCGCGCACCACGAGACCGGCGCGGCCATCCACGTCGAGCCAGCCGCCGTGGCTGCGGGCCCGCGCCGTGGGATAGACGGCGAGATCCTCCCACCGCTCCCCGTCCGCCGAGCCCTGAACGCGGTAGCCGCGCCCGGCCGCGGCCTCCCAGCGCAGCGTCACCTCCCCGACCTCCCGCGCGGCGCCGAGGTCGACCGCCAGCCAGCTGTCCGCACGCTTGCGGTCCGCGGTGGCCACCGCCCAGCGGGTCGCCCCGTCCCCGTCCACTGCCAGCTCCGGGCCCATGCCCGGGGCCGCCGAGGAGGCCGTCGCCGCGCCACCGCGCGCGAGGTCCTGGCCGCCGGCCTCCGCGCGCGCCTCGAAGGCGAACAGGGAGTAGCCGTACGCCGGATCGGGTCGCACCCCCTGCAGGCGCAGGTGACGCACGGCGGTGCGCGGCACGTCGAGCGTGTCGACGCGCCCACCGGCCGCCGGGGCGCTCGCCCCGTCCTGCGCCGCCACCCGCACCGAGCCCTCCGCGAAGCGGAAGGTGCGGGATCCGCCGAGGCCGGGCATTCCCGGCATCGTGAGGTTGTACACCTCCAAGTGCCCCTCGCCCGCGGCTGTACCGCTGCTCGCGTAGACGACGGCGCCGGACCCCAGCGTCGTGAACCCGGCCCAGCCGGTGTCGAGCCGCAGCAGCGTCGCGCTGCCGTCGAAGCCGTCGCGGACCGTGGTCCAGGTATCCACCGCGCGGCCCGAGACCGTGCCCGCCGTCGAGGGCAGGAACATCGGGGTGCCGCCGCTCAGCTTGAACAGCCAGTCGTCGTGCGCCGGCTGCCAGGCGAACTTCACGAAGCCCGGCTTGCTGACCGCCGCCGCCCACGCCGCGGGGGACTGGTGCGAGACGAGCCCGGGACCGGTACCGAAATCCGTCACCCCGGCCGCCCGCGCGAAGAACTCCTCGCGCGAGAGGGGCTCCACGGGTGCGTGGGCCGTCCACACGTGCAGCAGGTAGCTCAAGGCGATCTCGGCGCGCGCCTCGGGCTCGTACTTCGGCTCGCCGGAGAACTTCGCGAGCCGGTAGCGCGGCGCGTACCGCTGGTACGCCTCCAAGCGGGCGGCGAGTTCGGTCTCGGCGCGGGCCGCGGCACGGTCCCCCAACACCCGTGCGAGGAAGGCGAGCGGGATGACGTCACGCCCGTACAGGTGCTCGCGGTCGTTGACCATCGGCATCAACGGCTCGCCCGCGTCGCTCATGACGCCGAGCAGGGTCCGCCACAACGGGGCGGCGTTGGGCTGCTTCGTCAGCACCTCCGGCAGCGCAGTGCCCGCGGCGAGGAAGTGCGAGGAGTTGCGGGCCGAGGTGCGCCACAACTCCTCCTGGTAGTGCGGGCCGAAGGAGCCGTGATTCTCGACGATGAACGTGTCGTAGAGGTTGCGCGCGGTGTTGCGTGAGACCGGCACCCCGTCCACCACCGCGGGGTTGGCGAGGTCGGCGGGCGGCAGCCCGGCCTCGTTGCGCGACCAGGTGCCGAAGCGCTCCCTCCACGCGGCGTGCCGGGCATCGTCGCCGGCCCAGGCCAGCGCGGGGGCGAGGGACTGCGCGTAGACGCCCATCTCCTCCAGCTTGGTGTCGCCCTCGAAGCCGCCGGTCAGCCCGTGCGGGCTCCAGGAGTCCGAGGCCGGGTCGTCGCCGGTGCCGAGACCGTCGGTGTAGGCCGCCTGGCCGCGCAGGAGCGCGTCGACGTGCCCGCGGGTCGTCGCGTCCAGCTCGGACCACAGAAGCTTCGCGGCCATGACGAAGTACGACTGGAAGGTGGTGTCGAAGAAGAGCCTGCGGCCCCACTGGTCGCCACCGGTGAGCCGGTTGGAGGCGGCGAAGTGGCGGATGGTGGCGAGGGTACGTGTCCGCAGGGTGTCGCGGTCGATGCCGGTCAGGTCGCTGTCGTAGCTGCCGTGGGTGAGCAGCACGGCATTGCCGAGGACGACGGCGAAGCCGAAGTCCTTGTCCGTGTAGTAGCCGCGGGCCGCGTCCCACTGGGTCTCGGACCAGCGGGTGTGCTGAGCGAGGACGCGCAGGTAGGTGGCGGCGATGCCGTCGGAGGCCGTGGCCGTCCCGGCGACGGGCGCGTCAGCCGCTGCCTGTGCCACTCCGGCGCCGACTGGCATGGCGGTCAACGCGCCGGTAGCAGCCAGGAGTTGGAGGAAACGTCGGCGGCCTACCTGGGCGGAGTGGTGCGACACGGCGAGGCCTCCCGACTGGACAACGTTGTCAAGGCAGCATTTTCGACGGGCGTCCGGGCGGGAGTCAACGGGTACGGCGCAGTACGTAGTACGGGTTTTCCGGGCGTGGGTCCGCCCGGAGAGCCCTTAGAGCTGCGAACAAAAGGGGCGCCCGGCTCTCGGCGTCCGGAACGCACGCTCGCGGCGTTGCCGGAAGGCCCTGGTAGCTCCGCTACAAGGACCTTCCGGCGCCTTGCGATCGCACGCACCGGACGCCGCGAGCTGACCGGCCATGATCGGGAGTTGCACCGAACGATTTGCAGTCCCCGTTCGGCTCGTGCCCGGAACCGCCGTTCCAGACGGTTCCGGGCGTGGAGCGCGGGCGTGAAGGTGCTCCAGGACTCCACGGGAGAGCCACCGCCGCAGCCACCCCGAGCACGGTCTACATGCGGGACACGCTCGTCCCGCCGTCGACCGGCACCACCGCCCCGGTCACGAACCGGGCGTCGTCGCCCACCAGCATCGTGATGGCCCTCGCGACGTCATCCGCCTCCGCGACGCGCCCGAGCGGCGCCCGGTCCGCCAGTCGCTGCTGGACCGCCTGCGGCATGTGGGCGCTGGCCTCGGTGCGTACGAAGCCCGGAGCGACCACGTTGACACGGACACCCCGGGGGCCGGCCTCGCACGCCAGGAACCGGGCGAAGGTGTTCAGGGCGGCCTTGGCAGTTCCGTGGGCGGTCATCCCGGGGGCGGGCGGACCGTCGGCCACCGTGCTGGAGACGAAGACGATGTTCCCCTGCCCCTGCTTCTCCATCAGAACCAGCGCGCGCTGCGCCAGGATGTAGGCGCCGGCCAGTTCGTCCGTCACTTTCGTACGGAAGTCGGACCAGGACAACGCACTCACCGGTGTGGGCGTGAAGGCGGCTGCGGCCGCGTTGCACACCAGGACATCGAGGCGGTCGTCGACTGCCGCCTGCTCGATCATCCGGGCGGCCTGTTGTTCGTCGCGTACGTCTCCCCGGAGGGCGAAGGCGCTGCCGCCGTCCGCCTCGATCCTCGCGACGACCTCGTCGGCCGCGGAGCGGTTCGAGAAGTAGTTCACCGCCACGCGGAACCCTGCGGAAGCGAGCCGCAGGGAGGTGGCGGCGCCGATGCCCCGGCTGCCGCCGGTGACGAGGGCTGTCGGACGGTCAGGGCGTGCCATGGTTCCTCCTGTGGGGGTGGGCCGGTTTGCGAATCTAGGCCCCCGAGGAGCAACTGATCAAAGTTGACTTTTCGCCCGGACTCGCGTCCCACGGTTGTTCGCACCTCCTCCGGAACGCCCCCGCCACAGGACGGCTTGGTGCTCACCGAGCTGCGATTTCCTCTCGCGAGGTGACCTCTTGGCCGGTGCGGATGAGGAACTTCCGGTCGCCCTCGGTCAGCACCTGGAGGAAGCCGACGCCCGACGCCCGACGCCCGAGGCGCGCTGGGCGTCCGGGCGCTGGGCGTCCGGGCGGCGGCCGGGAAACGCGTCGGGCCGGGACGGCGATGCGGTGCTCGCCGTCCCGGCCCGTTCTCCTCACCGGGGTTTCACCGGGTCACGGCACGGTCGCGATCCCCGCGGCCAGGCCGCCCGCCAGCGCCACGGCCGGCGCGAGAGCGCGGGCCGGGACGAGAGCGGCGAGCGCCTGGGCCGCCAGGGTGGGCAGCAGCAGACCGGCCAGGCCGAGGAACAGCGGGTCGCTGTGCGGCCGGACGGCCAGATGACCGGCCAGGAGCCCCGCCGCCGCGGCGATCAGGGAGCCGTACGACATCCGCTCGCCCAGCCGCGGCCACCGCACCGTGTCGGCGCGCTGCGCCGCCGAGCGGCGGCCGCGCACCACCAGATAGGCCGCGATCAGCGCCAGTTGCGCGGTGACCGCGATCCCGGCGATCCACATCGTGAGCCCTCCTTCCGGGCTAGAACTTGCAGTTGCTCTTGATCGAGTTGATGCCGAGGATGCCGGCGACGATCTTGCGCCCGTCCGTGGTCAGCTTGTGCCGCTTGAGGTAGGTGCGGATGATGTTCGCCGTCTTGCGGAAGCCGACCTTCTTCACCAGCCGTACGGCCGTGATGACCTTCTTGCTCGAACCCTGCGGTGTGAAGCCGTAGATGAAGCTGGCGACCGACGCGGCGCACTTGGTCACCTTCCACGCCGTGGACCAGAACCCCGGGTCGATGACGACCGGGAAGGCGGTGGCGGCGGTGAAGTCGACGGTCTGCACGAGGTAGCCGTCCTTGACCTCGTAGCGGGTCGGTACGTCGTTGCCGGCCGCGTCCTTGGCCCAGGGAGCCTCGAAGAAGCCGATCTGCTCGCGGGGCTGGTCCGGGACGACGGTGAAGACCTGCGCGTCCGTCACGGCGCCCGCCGCCGCGCGGACCAGCGCCGCGTCAGAGCCGGTGGCGGACGTCTCCACGGTCACGAACTTGCCGTTGGCCGACGCCTTGAGCGCGTAGGCACCGTCCTGCTGCCTGACCAGGGTGAACTTCTCACCCGTGCCGACCGCGTCGGCGCGGGCGCGCAGCATGCCCTGGCGGATGCCGGTGTAGCCGGTCTCGACGCTGACGTACTTGCCGTTCGCCACCGACTTCAGGGCGTAGGTGCCGTCGGGGTCGGCGACCAGGGTGAACTTCTCCCAGGTGCTGTCGGCGGTGGCCGAGGCGCGGACCTTGCCCGCCTGGTCGCCGGCGTCGTTCACCCGGGCGGACAGGTAATTGCCGTTCGCGCCGGCGAGGACGGAGACCGTGCCGGTGGGGACGGCGCCGTCGAGGACGGAGACGCTGCCGTCCTCGTGCGTGACGATGTCGACGTCCTTCGGCAGCTGGAGAGCGGTCCGGTAGGAGTGCGGCGCGCCGGCGTTCTTGATCACCTGGAGGGTGCGGACGCCGCCTTCGGCGGTGGGCTGGGTGACGGTGTCCACGTCCTGCGCCGGGTCGGTGTAGACGACCGTGCCGCCCACCGGGACGCCCTTGGCGGTGCCGCCGGGCAGGCCCAGAGAGGCGTAGCCGCCGTTGCCGTCGGCGATGTCGATGGTGCCGGAGGCCTGCCACGGCACGCCGATGGTGTTCTCGTCCGTCGTCGCGATCGCCGCGTAGGTGCTGTCGCTCGTGGTGGCGGCCGTGACGTCGGCGGCCTCGGAGGCGGCGTTGGCGTAACCGAGGGTCCGGGTGGCCGCGTCCATCGTCCAGGCGGTGTCCACGTGGAACGTGGCCGGAGCGGACCAGCCGTTCGCCCAGTGCGTTCCGTCGAAGGTCGTGGTGCGGAAGCTGTAGGTGTGGCCGTTCAGCAGCTTGCCGGCCGGCACCGTCACCTGGGCGGTCGTGCTGGCGGGCACGAACGCGGAGTTGAGGGTGGTCACGACCTGCCCGGTGGCGAGGTCGGTGATCTCGAAGGTGCCGCGGACCTGGTCGTCGGGGTTGGCGTCCTCGGTGGAGAAGCGCAGCGTCGGGGTGGTGGTGGGCACCTTGTAGACGCCGCCGTCACTGACGAACGGCGGACCGGCCTGGAGGTTGACGCCGTTGCGCGGACGGTAGTTGTACGTCACCTCCAGCTGCGGTATGCGGTCCTCGGCGGCGTCACCGGAGTAGAAGCGCTTCCAGCCGTAGGTGTCCGCCTCGTCGGTGGCGCGCAGGCCGATCGAGCCGGTGTCGGCCTTGGCGCTCGCCCAGACCTTCGCCAGTTCGGTGACGTCCGCGCTGACGTAGCCGTCGTTGCCGCACGTGGTGGACCGGGTCTCGGTGGAGGTGGCGAACTTCTCCTTCCACTGCGGCTGGCTGGTCCACCGGGTGCCGGTGGAGGCGGCGTCCGTGGCCCACACCTCCCAGCCGCGCGCCTGGCAGGACCAGGAGTGGTAGTTGTACAGCTTCAGCTTCGCGTCGGTGACCAGCGCGTCGGCGAACGGCGAGGTACGGAAGGTGAGGAAGGAGCGCGCCACCCGCTTGGTGGTGCCCGCGCTGTCGCCCGGCCAGCCGATCTTCAGGTCTGTGGACGCGGACTGGTCGGCGGTCTCACCGCCCTGCACCCAGGTGTCGAACAGCACGTCGAGGACGTCGGCGGCCGGATCGATCGTGACCGGGTACCGCGTCCGGGGATCGGCCAGCCACTTCGGGTCGGGGGTCAGGCGCAGCTCCACGTCGTCGCCGTTCTGGACGACCTTCAGCGGGACGGGGCGGCGGTTGGTGTGTTCGCCGGAGCGCTCGTCCACCGAGGCGTCCCACATGGTGGGGGCCGGAACGGTGGAGACACGCTCGCCGCTCGTCCTGTCGGTGAACAGGATCGAACCGTCGTCCTGTGCCTCGGCCTTGAGCCCTTCGGCCTTGAGCGGCAGCACCAGCGGGGCGCCGTCCTGGTGGCGCTTCTTCAGCGTCAGGTACTGCTCGAAGCCGCCGCGGGTGGCGTCCACCACGAGGTCGGCGCCGGGTGCCGCGTCGCGGTAGGTGGCGCGGTTGCCGTCCAGGACGGGGGCGGGCAGGCCGCCCTTCCACTGCACGGACAGCCGCTGCCGGCCAGAGCCGAGGGTGACCAGGTCGCGGGCGGCCGAGTCCGGGGCCTGCGCGGCCTGCGCGACTGAGGCGGCGCGGGTGCCGCCGGGGCCGGCGAGCCTCAGGTTCTCCGGGTGCGCGTGCGAGCTGACGGTGCCGTCGCCGTCGCGCTTCAGGTCGACGTCGACGTCGACCCACTTGCCGTTCTTGATCATCCGGATGGGGCCGGCCGACTGGAGGGTCGTCAGGGTCCCGTCGGGGTTGGCGTAGGTGGTGGTCGTCCCGGTGCGCTGGTCCAGCACCTCGACGCGCCGGTCGAAGGCCTTCGCGGCGGCCAGAGCCGCTTCCGCGGTGGCGGCCTCGGTGACCGGCTTGCTCTTCGGTACCTCGACCGCTGCCGGGGCGGACGGCCGTTCCACGGCAACCGCCGTGTACGGGGCCGCCATCAGCACGGCGGCCGAGGTCAGCGTCGCGATGCCCAGCGTGCGGGCACGCAAGCTTCCATGCACTTGTTCTGCTCCTCAAACATGCCTAAGTCGGCTTCTGCGCGCACATCTCGTGCAATGGGCGCGGAAGCCGATACTTGCGATGATCATAACCAGGGTGAGAATTGGATAAGAATCGGCGGCGTGCGCGGTACCTGATCTTGACGCGAGGGCGAAGAGCGGTTGGGGCCGTTGCGCGGGACACCTCGCGTGACCGGGTGGGGTGTTGTCGGTGCCGGAAACGGCAACGTGCGGTCCGTGGACGTCCGCCCGTCCGGTGCCTCTCGTCCGGTCACTGGCCGGCGGTCAGGTGATCCGGCCGGGCCGGTCCGGCCACCACGGACGGCCCGCCCGAGACGGCCGCGCGGAACCTTCCTCGAAGGTCTCCGAGGTACTGACCGCCTCGGCTCTCGCCAGACGATCCGTCAGGGGGGCGGTCGGGAAGGCCGCAGCCCCCGGGGGTCTCGGCGGCCTCGGGCCGCAGACCGCGGGCCGAGGCCCGAGGCGGGCCTGGTCCTACGTCGTCGCCCTCAGTGCCCGATCTCGCCTGCCGCGCCGTGCGGGCTCGCGTACAGGGCGCCGTTGGTCCACAGAGTGTCGCCGACACCGGTCCCCAGGGTCATGCCGAGGACGTCGGCCTCGCCGCGCACCGCTCCGCCGCAGACCTCCTGGAGGAGGGCGACCGCCGTTACTGGGCGCCGGGCCGTACCAGAGCATCCACCTGGGGATCACGGCTCGGACTGCAGCCATGCGGTGCCCGTCGTCGTCACCACCCGGAGCAGCTCCAGGAACACGGCGCGGAAGTGGCAGTGCGGCGGAGGCTGGGACACGCGGGGGAGCAGACGCCGGCGGCCGCGCTGGGGAACCCCGGCGGCGACGTCCTCGCCCTGCAGCCCGCCGATGAGTTCGCAGCTGATCTCCCACGCCTGGGGTGCCTGGCCCAGCAGTGCCTTGTGCACCGCCCGCCCGGCCTCACGCTGGAGGTGGGCGCACTTGTGATGAGGAGGTTCGGCGCGAGCCGCGGACGTGTCATGCAGATGGGGGGCGCAGCTCAAGGAAGCTTGATTGTTAACGAGGCAACAGTTACTGTGTTAACTATGAGTGGGCTGAAGCGGGAGAGCACGTTGGAGCTGATGCGGTGGGTCGTGTGGCGGCAGCGACGCATCGCCGATGACTGGATCCGGGAACGCGGCCTCACGCACGAGCAGAGCGCCGTCCTGGCGTACCTGTCCAAGAACCGGGATGCCATCCAGCGTGACGTCGCTCGAGCCATGCGCACCAGTGCGCCGAGCGTCTCGCGGCTCCTGGCCGGGCTCGAGCGGCGCGGACTCGTGGAACGCCAGACGCAGGAGGGTGACACGCGCAGCCGCCGCGTGCATGTCACCCCAGCGGGCTCCGAACTGATCCAGGGTTTCGAAGAGGCCATGGACCGTGTCGAGGAGTCGATTCTCGCGCCGCTGGGCGCCGCGGGGAAGGCGCAGCTCCACGGCCTCCTGGAACAGCTCGCATCCCGGATCGACCCACCCGGCACCCCCTGACCCGGACCCTGCTCCTCCGTGCGGCGGCCGGGGACCTCCGCGGGCAGGACCGCCGGTTCGTCCACCAGCAGCAAGGAACATACGCATGACTCAGATCACGATCATCGGTGCCGGTCTGGCGGGACTGACACTGGCACGGACCCTGGCGGTTCACGGAATCCCGTCCACCGTGTACGAAGCGGAGGCGTCTGCTCAGGCCCGGGGCCAAGGCGGCATGCTCGACATCCACGACTACAACGGGCAGCACGGGATCCATGCCGCCGGCCTGATGGAAGGCTTCCGATCACTCGTTCTCGAAGGCCGCCAGGCATCCCGCGACGTGGCACCGGACGGTACCGTCCTGGCGGACCAACCCGACGACCCCGCCGGAGGCCGCCCCGAGGTGCAGCGTGGCGAACTCCGGCAGCTGCTGCTGGAATCCCTCCCCGCCGACAGGGTCGTCTGGGGTCACAAGACCCAGAAGGTCCGGACCCTTGAAGACGGTCGTCACCAAGTGACCTTCGCCAACGGATCGGCGATCGTCACCGACATCCTCGTCGGTGCCGACGGCGCCTGGTCGAAAGTCCGGCCGCTGCTCTCCGATGCCACGCCCGTCTACGCCGGACGCTCGATGGTCGAGACGTACCTGTATGAGAGCGGCACCCGCCACCCTGCCACCCTGGCACTGGTCGGCGGCGGGTCGATGACCGCCTACGACGAAACCACCCGCATCGGTCTCGGCGTGCAGCGCGAGCGCGCGGACACTCTGCACTCCTACGCCATGTTCGACCAGCCGCTCGACTGGTTCGACGACATCGACTTCAACGACGGCCCCGCCGCCGCCCGCACGATCGCGGCGATGTTCGACGGGTGGGCGCCGGAACTCGTCGCGCTGGTCGCCGACAGCGACATCCCGCCGATTTTCCGCCCCTTGTACGGGCTGCCGATCGGGCACCGCTGGCAGCACATACCTGGGGTCACCCTCATCGGAGACGCGGCCCACCTGGCACCGCCGGACGGGGAAGGAGCGAACTGGGCGCTCTTCGACGCCGGCCGGCTCGGCAACGCCATCGCCGAACAGCTCGACGACATCGACGCGGCCATCCGCGCCTACGAAGCCGCGCTCTTCCCGCGGAACGTCGACACCGCCACCGCAGCAGCGGCCTACTACCCCGACTTCAAACCGTACTGACCTCAGAAACTACTGGTAGCTCGTCAGATCCGGGGGCAGTGCGGGGTCCGCTGCGCGACCCGGACGCGCCGGAGCCGGAGGAGGACGACGCTGGGAGGGCGGCCGCGTCACCTCGGGCGGGACGGTCGTGGGCACCACCTGGCACGGGCCCATCCGCTGGGCCCAGGGTCGATCGAGACCGTGCGGCGCTGTTGGCGTGAGCCGCTCACGTCGGGCCGTCCGCCGTCCGGGCGAGCTCCACGATCTCGTCGACGGGCCTTCCGGTGTGCAGGGCGAGGGTCTGCGCGATGAGGTCGGTGAGGTCGGGCCAGGGCATGCTCCCGTGCGCGTTGTACAGCGCGACCAGGCCGTGCAGGGCGGTCCAGAGCAGCAGGCCGGCCTGCCACTCCTGCTCAGGGCCGCGACGGTCCTCGTGCTCGTGACGGTCCTGGTGTTCCTGACGGTCCTGGTGCTCGTTACGGTCCTGGTGTTCCGGCTGGTCCTGCCGGGCGCCGGCCAGCGAAGCGACGACGGATCCGAGCAGTTCCTCTCCCGCGCCGTGTGCGTTCGTCGGCACCAGCTCGGCGGGCATCCCGCCGCCGAAGAGCGTGCGGTACTGCCCGGGGTGACCGACTCCCCAGTGCACGTAGGCGGCGCACCGGGCCACCAAATCGGCCAGGGGCCCCTCGGCGCCGTCCGCGGCCGTGCGCATGACCGCCGCGAGTTCGTCGTAGCGCAGCCGCAGCACGTGCTGGACGAGCGCGCCGAGGTCCGGGAAGTGCCCGTAGATGCTCGCGGGGGCGACGCCGACCTCGCGTGCGACCTGCCGGAGGGTGAGCGTCTCGGGCCGTTCGAGGGTGGCCAGCAGCCGGTCGGCGGCCTCCACCAGTTCGGCCTTGAGGACCTGCCCCTGTCCCCGTGGGTTCCGTCGGCGTCTGCGGGGGACGGCCTCTTCGCTGCTCACAGGCGTACTCCCGGTGTCCGGCAACAGTCGTTCACTGTACCGCCGGCCCCGCGCCCGCCTCCAACTCCCTCGCCTCCCCCCTGCCTTGACAACAATTACCAACACATGTTCACTTACATAACCAACAAGTGTTCAGTCAATCGGGAGGAAGCATGCGCATCGCCGCACTCGGGGCGACCGGCAGGGTCGGCCGCCTCGTCGTCGAGCAGGCCCGCCAGCGCGGGCACGAGGTCGTAGAACTGGACCGCCGGCCGGAGACCCGCCCGGCGTCCGGGCAGCCGACCGTCGAGATCCGCCGGGCCGATGTCACCGCCCCCGCCGCGTTCCCGGACCTGACGGACGCCCCCGGCCTGTGGGCCGGCGGCGTCTGCACCGGGCGCCGCAACACCCCGTTGCAGGACTACACGGAGTCCGTCCTGCCGCCGCACGCCTCCCGTGCCACCGTCGCGGCGCCGATGCTCGACGAGGCCGAGCGGCCGACCCGCGCAGCGGGGACCCTCGTCCCGGCGGGACGCGTCTGATGCGCGGGTACATCGCCGTCGAGGAGGCCATCGCGATCCCCGGCCTGGCGGACCGACGGCCGCCGTCGCCGATGCCGGACAACATCGAACCGGCCTTCCTCGCGGACATGGCCGCCCGGCTGCCCGACGTCACGCGGTTGCGGCTGCCCGACATGGACGCCAACGGCATCGCCGTGCAGGTGCTCTCCCTCACCGTCCCGGGCATCGAAGCGGAAGCCGATCCGGCCCGCGCGGTGGACAACGCCCGGTACGTCAACGACAACCTCGCCGAGATCGTCGACGCCCACCCCGGCCGGTTCGCCGCCTTCGCGGCGCTCCCGCTCCAGGACCCGGCCGCCGCCGTCACGGAGCTGCGCCGGACCGTCGAACGCCTCGGGTTCAAGGGAGCGCTCGTCAACGACCACATCCAGGGCCGGTACCTCGACGACCCCGCGTTCGACCCGGTCTGGGCCGCGCTGAGCGAACTCGGTGTACCGCTGTACCTGCACCCCGGCATGCCGCCCGCGGACCGCTGGCACGTCCTCGACGCCCATCCCGAGCTGGACGGCGCGTTGTGGAGCTGGCAGGCCGCCACCGGCGGGCACGCCATGCGCGTGATCATGTCAGGGGTGTTCGACCGGCATCCGGAGGCGACGATGATCCTCGGGCACGCCGGCGAGTTCCTCCCCTTCCAGCTCTCCCGCTTCGACTCGCGCTACGCGACCCTCACCGTGCCGCACCCGCTGCGGCGCAAGCCGTCCGAGTACTTCGGGACGAACGTGCTCGCCACGACCAGCGGTGTGTTGTCCCCGGCCGCGATCGAAGCGCTCGTGCACGTGCTCGGTGCGGACAGCGTGCTGTTCGCCGTCGACTACCCCTACGAGAGGACAGGTGCGGCCGTCACCGCCCTCGAACGGACCCGCCTGCCGGATACCGACAAGCAGAAGATCGCCTCCGGCAACGCCCGTCGGCTTCTGCGCCTTTGACCGACCCCCGGAGCCAACTGCCGGGCGTGCTCCGGACATTCTGCCGTCAACTTCCGCCTCGTGCCCGGGCTGGTGGGTCTGCGGGACGAAGGCCTCCAGCGGGGTCTTGCCAGACTCGACCAGGATCTCCGGCTTTCGGGCGGCAACGTAGAAGGGGACCATCCCTGTAGGAGACGTCCGCTCCCTGCCCGTCGACCAGGCGGTGAAAATGCGGGTGACGGTGTGCCGCTGCTTGCGCGGAGCGTCGAGATCAGCTCGGAGGATGCCGTCGGGTCCAGAGCGGCGGCCTGGCCCGGGTCGGCAGCTTCTTCCGCGGCACAGGCCAGGGCGAATCCAGTGCTTTGCGAACCGTCCGCCAGGTGACGCCGTGCTTGTGCTGGGGCTCCCGCATCGACATGGCACCGCGCCGCTGCGCGCCGTCCAGGACGAGGCCGGTGTCCCGCCCGGCGTCTGGAAGGGCCGGTGCCTTGCCGCAGTCGCCTGGCGGCCGGGAGGCGTGGTGAGCGAGCGGCAGCAGCGCTGCTCCTGGGGGAAGGCCGCACCCGGATGCGGCACCAGGATGCCGACCGGATCGAGCGCGAGCTCCTGGCAGCGAGGGCGAGCCCGGCTCGTACCCGGCGGACGACCGTGCCGGGCAGGCCCATCGAGCACAACCGCTCGCCGAAGACCGAGAAGGCCAAGGAACGCACTCCCCGGCTGGCCATGGACCCGGTGTTCCGGGTGCCGTTGACGGCACACATCGCAGGAATTGTGGGTGCCGGTCACAGAGCTACTGAAGCTGGCAGACAGACAGAGGAAACCGGTCATCAGGTAGCGGCCGGGCATCAGCCCCCCGCCGCGATCGCCCTGGCGCTGCACCCGTCCACGCGGTCGGCAGGCGGCTACGGCAAGTCACCCGGATCACGCTGGCACTCTGCCCCGACGCGTCCCACCGGGCCGGTTGCCGGCGGGCAGCGGCTCCGTGATGCGGGTGGGTAGCGGGAAAGCTAGCTTGGAGTGGGGGTTCTTCGATGCCGAGGAGAAGCCCCTATGACGGACCAGTCACTCGAACAGCTGGCGACAGAAGCGTGGGTCTTCGGGTATCCGCTGCTGACGGCGGCAGCCACCGAGGAAGCGATGACGGCGATCCCGGCCCGCGACGACGACCGGCGCGCGGCTCCGGTCAATCAGTTCGTCTACCTGCGCCGGACGCCGGACGCCTCATTCACCGAGGTCGTCTCCCCGAACGCCGACACCCTCTACTCCAGTGCCTGGCTGGACCTGTCGGAAGAACCGCTGGTGCTGACCTTGCCGGACTTCGGTGACCGGTTCTGGATGGTTCCCATCCTCACCGCCTGGTCCGACGTCTTCGCAGTCCCGGGCAGACGCCAGAATGGTTCGACGGCCGGCCCGTTCCTGATCGTAGGGCCGGCCTGGTCCGAGCCGGCTCCGCCAGGGCTGACGCTGCTGAAATCACCCACCGCCCTGAACTGGATCGTCGCCAGGTATGCGACCAGCGGTCCGGCGGACTTTCCGGACGTCCACCGTCTCCAGGACCAGACCCGGCTCATCCCGCTGTCCCAGTGGACCGGTGATCCCGGGGACTACACCCCACCCACGGACGTCCCCGTCCCTTCCGGCGTCGACACCACAACGCCGCCCGTGGACAAGGTCGAATCCCTGAGCGGCAGGCAGTACTTCAGCCGACTCAACCAGCTCATGACCGCCAACCCGCCGAATGCGGCCGACGCCGCGTTCCTGGAGCGGGTCGCCACGGTCGGTGTCGCCCCCGGCGCAAGCCTGGACGAGCTGCCGTCCGAGGTGGTCGCCGCTCTGGACGCGAGTGCTGCCCAGGGCCCGGAGACGCTGCGCACCATGATGGGCCGCGCTGAATCCCACGGCGCGGACACCAGCACATGGACCGTCCACCGCGGCCTCGGCGACTACGGAACCGATTACGGCAAACGCGCCGTGATCGCCAAGTTCGGCTACGGCGCCAATCTCGATGCGGACGCCCTCTACCCGCACGCCACCACGGACGCGGACGGAAAGCCCCTGAACGGCGCACACTCCTACGTCCTGCACTTCGACGCAGGGCAGACGCCCCCGGCCAAGGGCTTTTGGTCACTGACGATGATGAACGACCGGCAACTGTTCGTCGACAATCCGCTGGACCGATACGCGATCGGCGACCGCAGCGCAATGAAACCGAACCCCGACGGATCCCTGGACATCCACATCCAGGCCGCCAGCCCCGGCCCGGACCGGGAGAGCAACTGGCTGCCCGCGCCTCCCGACAGCTTCAACGTCATCCTGCGCCTGTACTGGCCCGACGAGCCGGCCCTCACCGGCACCTGGACACCACCGCCGATCCGCCGCACGGACTGACCGGCCGGCCACAGCACCCGGAGGGACACATGCACGCCGGACTCCCCCCAGGTGCCACGCCGAACACCGGCAGCCGCGCCCGGGACCACCTGGCCAACGAACGCACCTACCTCGCCTGGCTGCGCACCGGCATCAGCATGGCGGCCCTGGGCGTGGCGATCGCGAAATTCGCCCCGCACCGCGGACTGCACGCGGTGGTCTCCGGCGGCATCCTGCTCCTCGCAGGACTCCTCATCACCGCCTACGGCACGGTCCGATACCGCTCCGTCGGACAGCAACTGGACGCCGACGTCTACACCCCCGCACGGTTCGGTCTGATCACAGCAACCAGCCTGATCACCCTGCTCGCTCTGATCGCGGTCCTCGTCCTCCTCTGACCCGCTGGTCGCCGTGACCGTGACCGACTGAGAGCGCCCCTGCCGCTCGTCCTTGCACACCCACGTCCGCAACGACTCCGCGGTGATCCCAAGATCTGCGGCCAGCGCCGCGTACGTCCGCTTCCCGCCCGCGGCGCGGTACAGCGCGACGGCGTCCTTCCTGAACTCCTCCGGATACGGAGACGCACGTCCCACACCCGGTAGCAGCGGACCCCCAGGGGCGCTGCACTCCACCGTCGCGGCCTGCTTTTGACGAGGTGCCACCCCCGTCGGTGCCCTCTGTCGCCGCAGGCCCTCGGTGCGCCCGCCGGTGCCGACGGGCGCGGCGGACCGGCCAGCTCTTCTGCACCCTGTGCTGAGGGCGATGCCGCCCGCTGTCAGATGCCGGCAGCCTGCAGCTGGGCGAGGGTGCCGACCTTCGCTGACCACGCCTGCTGATCCGGTACAGCACGCCAGCCGATCAGCGAGTCGGGGGTGACAGTGTCAGGCCAGAGCATGTAGCCAAGCATGATGAGTTCGCACCCCGCCGCATGGGCGGCCTCGATCGGGAACGCAGGCCAGTCCGGCCAGTGCGAAAGGGCCTTCTCGGCAAGGGGTGCAGAGCTGCCGTCCCCCACCACCTGCAGGAGGTAGCCGCTGTCCGCGGCCTTGCAGAGAGCGGTGAGGTCACGGCATGCGTTCTCAGTCGTCATGCCACCACGCTATGGGAATGCCAGTACTCCGGGGGAGGATCGGTGCTTCCGGTGTCCCAGGCGGAGGCCGTGCTGTCCCGGCGGATGCCGACTGCCCGGAACTGCGGGTTGGGTCTGGCCGGCTGCCCGGTCTGTGTTGGACGGCTCGGGGCCCGGTGATCGGGCCGGTCGGCCACCGGATCAGACTGCTTCCGAATCCTGGACGGTGATCGATTGGCGGAGCCCTGACCGGGGTAGGCCGGAAGCCGGGTGACTTCCCACCGTGGAAGAACCCCGCAACTCACCCCGGCCGGGGTGCCCCGGCGAGATCGAAGGATGCGTATGGCCAGCGGCACTGTGAAGTGGTTCAACTCCGAGAAGGGCTTCGGTTTCATCGCCCAGGACGGCGGCGGACCGGACGTCTTCGCCCACTACTCGAACATTTCCGGCAACGGGTACCGCGAGCTGGTCGAGGGCGAGAAGGTCACGTTCGACGTCACCCAGGGACAGAAGGGCCCCCAGGCCGAGAACATCGTCCGCGGCTGACGTCCTCCGGCTCCCAGGAAGAGGTCCGTTCACGAACGTCGAGCATCTGCAGGTCGACATGCGGCGCCGCCCCTGATGAGCCCGCGAGCCCCGGAACGACAGGGTCCGGGGCTCGTTCGCGTGCCCACGGGAGAGCGGACGTTCGAACGTTCCGGGCCCCAAGCGCACCAGCGCTCGCCGCCCCTAGGAGCGTGGGCCAGTGTCCGCCGTCGTGTCGGTCCAGGCGATCTCGAAGTACCTGACGCGTTCGTCTTCTCCGGCCGGCCGCATACCGACTGCCGTCATGACCTGCTGGGACGCGATGTTGTCGTGGTCGGCGTCGCCCTTCACGCAGGTGACGCCGACCGCCCGCGCGAACAGCAGCAGCCCGCGGAGGGCTTCGGAGGCGTACCCCTTGCCTCGCGCGGACGGGATGAGGCCGTAGCCGATCGTGACGCTGCCGTTCTCATCCGCAGGTCCGTGGAAACCCAGGCCGCCGATCGCGTGACCGTCCTCGCGGCGACGGATCTCATAGTTCCCGAACGGCCGGGGATCACCGGTGCTCGCGCAGGTGCGCAGGAAGCGCCTGGCGGCGGACACGTCCCCATCGGTGGGGTATCCGGGCGCCCATCGGGCACCGCCATCCGACTCGCCCGCCACCACTCGCTCAGCCTCGCTGACGGTCATCGGATGAAGCACGAGCCGCGCTGTCACAAGATCGCCCATAGACGGGAGGAGTATCACGCGGGACGACCGGACCGCACTTGGATTATCCGACGGGGCAGCAGCACCCCGCCCCCGGTCGATGACCTTGCCGAAGCCGTAGCCACCGCTGTGTCGCTGGAGGTCATAGGGATCTCCGCACTCCCGGCAAAGCAGGGCGCCTCGTATCCTGACAGGGCGGGCGCCCACTGGACCGGGAGCGAGGCAGCCGGCGTCCTGGCCTTGATCGAGAGCTTGCCCGGCGGCGAGCAGCACCGCTGCGGCTTCTCGCCGGGCTGGAGCATCCGGGCGTACGCGGACACTCTCGACCTGGCGCTGTTCGAGCGGCGTTCTGCTTCAGCTGCCATGAAGTCCGCATGCGTGGAACCGCCGTGCCACCCGCACTGGCCCCGCAGTTCTTCGACGCGGGTGCCCCGCAGGCGCCCGCCCTCCTGGCCCTCTTCCGTGAGGCAGCCCCGTAGCCGGTCGGCCCCCGTCACAAGACCTGAAAAGGTGACCTGTGAAGTCCGGGACCAGGTTGAGGGAATTCAGGCACCCGCCCCCGCGGGATCTGTTGCATCGTGGCCGCCCTGGGGGGCGGTGACCTCGGGCTGGGGCACCATGGCGACAGTCCCGGAGGGCTGTGGCTTGTGATGGGCGCTGCGGGTGCGGCGGTGGAAGGTGAGGAGTGCCAGGAGTGCTGCGCCGGTGAACCACAGGAGCTCGATGGCCAGGTGGGCAGGGGTCGTCGTGGTGGAGAAACCCGCGGCTGTGGCGGCCTGGGAGGCGCCGTAGGAGGGCAGGAAGCGAATGAGGGAGCTGTCGGCCCCCGAGCTCCACATGGGGTTGGGCAGGAGGACGTCGATGACGCTGATCATGACCAGAGCGAACATGCCCTCGACCTCTCGGCGGAGGATGGATCCGAGGATGACGCCGATCGCGCCGTAGGTCATCGCGGCGCAGAAGAGGGCGGCGGCGAGCTGGAGAGGCTGCTTGGGCGTCCAGGAGAGACAGGTGACGGCGGCGGCGTAGACGGCGATGAAGGCCGAGGTGAGGGTGAGAGAGGTGGCCTTGGCGGTGATGAGGTGGAGGCGGGGGTAACCGGCCATGGCCAGGCGGCGGTCGAAGCGGTGGCCGGTGAATGTGGCGGCGAACATCATGAAGCCTGTGATCAGGGTGACCGCGTTGATGGCGCCGGTGATCTGGGTGAGTTCGTTGCCGGCCGGTGCCAGGTGCTCTCCGGTGGAACGCAGGTGGAGAGGCGCGGGCCGGTCGGGGATGGCGACGTACGCGAGCGAGATCCACAGCGGGATGTAGAGAACGATCAGCAGCATGGCGAAACGGTTGCGGCTGTGTTCGACCAGGTCGTAACGGGCGGCGGTCGCATACAGGCTCAGGTGTCGTCTCATGCCGCCGCCGTTTCATACGGGCTGAGGATGCCGCGGTCCAGGCGCCAGAGTTCGTCGAGGCGTTCGATGTCGTAGGCGAGGTGGGAGACGACCAGGACGGAGCGGCCGGCATCGCGAAGACGGGCGGCCAGATCCCAGAAGCGCTGGTAGGTGTCCCAGTCGAAGCCCTGGTAGGGCTCGTCGAGCAGCAGGACCTGCGGATCGTGCATGAGGGCCAGGGTCAGGTTCAGCTTCTGCCGGGTGCCGCCGCTGAGCACTCCGGCACGCTCGTCGGCGTAATCGGAGAAGCACAGCACGTCCATGACTTCTTCCGCGCGTTTGAGATCTGGTAGCCGGAAGGCCGCCTTGAAGTACAGCAGGTGCTGGCGGACGGTGAGGGCGTCGTTGAGGACCACGTCCTGCGGGCAGTAGCCGAAGCGGCCCGGGTGCCGGACGGTTCCGGCCTGTGCCCGCAGTTCACCGGCCAGGATCTTCAGCAGCGTCGACTTGCCGGCGCCGTTCTCGCCGACGATCCCGGACAGCCTGCCCGGCTGCAGGTCCAGGTCGATGCCGCGCAGGACCTCGCGTCGGCCGTAGGCGTGCCGCAGTCCGCGCACTTCCAATGTCCGTCCTCCCCCTTCGATCCGGTACGCCTTCAACGCCTGATGGCCAGGGGCGGATACGCCGTGTCAACGTCCGCATCGTCGTACCGTCCGATCGGGGCAGGGGACACCCGCGGCTACCGGGTCCTGCGGGCGTTCCACGAGGGCAGTTGCTCGAAGAAGCCCACGGCTTCCCCACGCCAGTGCCGGCGCCAGGAGCGGGCTTCGGCGGAGGCGGCTTCGGCGTACCGGTCGATCGCCGACTGCAGGTGCTGGTGCACGTCGTGGCGGTAGGCGATGTCCCGGATACCGTCGATGGTCTGCGGTGTGCAGCCGGGATTTCCGAGAGCGGCCTTGACGGTGTCGTGCGCGTCCGCGTCAGTGACGGCAAGCAGCTTGCGGACCAGGTAGGTGAGGCGGCCGGCCCGCAGGTCGGTACCGATGGGCTTGCCGGTGATGTCCGGGTCGCCGAAGAGGTCGAGGTAGTCGTCTCGCATCTGGCCGCTGATGCCGGCCAGCGTGGCGTAGCGGCGCAGGCTTTCCTCGTGCGCGGCCAGGTCCTCGCCGGCGGCCAGCAGGCCCAGGCGCAGGGGGGCGAGGACGGAGTAGCGGGTGGTCTTGTACTCGCCCACCGTCTCCAGCAGCCCTTCGTCGGCCGAGGGGGTGACGTCGCGTTCGATGTCGAGGATCTGGCCGATGACGGTATCGGTCGTCACGCCGAGTTGGACGTCGAGCATGGCCTGCTTGCGGTCGGCGGGAAGGTCCGCGTGGAACAGAACGCGCAGGGCCAGGAAGCCGGCGAGATCGCCGGTCATCATGGCCAGTCCCAGCGCGGCCTGCGGGTTCTCGGGGAGGTCTGCGCGGCACGCGTAGTACGTCGAGGGGCCACCGCGCCGCAGGGGTGAGTCGTCGATGATGTCGTCAAGGATGAGCGCGTGGCTGTGGAGCAGCTCAAGACTCAGTGAGGCCTCCAGCAGTCCCGGTACCTCCTCCTCCGTGACCAGGCGCGCCGCCTCGTAGAGCAGGGCGACCCGGATCCGCTTCCCGCCGCGCAGCGACAACTCCGCCAGCAGCTCCAGACACCGGGGGGTGAAACGGCCCAGGCTGGAACCGTTGAGGTCGCCGGCGAGTTCGGCGAAGTACTTCTCGAAGGACGAGACGAAGCGCTGCTGGTGACCGGCGGCACGCTCCAGGGCGGTGAGGGCATTGCTGTTCATCTGCGTTCCGGCCGGCCTTCCTCATGGATGTCAGCGGTCAGTCTGCCACTGCCGTGGAACGTGCTGTGACTGCCGCCGGTTGCGAGGGAAGCGGCGGTGGAGGCCAGGTTTGTGGTGAGGGGTCGCAAGAGACTCTCCTCACGCTTCTACGCGCCCCCGGTACGCGCCAGGCGCTTCTCGGCTGATCACTCTGTGCCTGATCGCCGCTCCTACGATGACGGTGCCGTTGCGTCGCAGTCGGGGAGGACGGGCCACTGTGGAGACTTGTTTCAGCCGCCGGAGCACTCCTCGGCCCGGTGGCCGCCGCGGCCCGGTGCCCGGACACATCGCTGTCATCCTGGACGGGAACCGTCGCTGGGCCAAAGCCGCAGCCCGCGAATCCGCCTGGGGATACATGCAGGGAGGCGACAGAGCCCTGCAGTTCCTCAACTGGTGTGACGCCGCGGGGATCGACGTCGTGACGCTGTACGCGGTGTCCCTGGACAACCTGCGGCGCGAGGACGACTCCGTCATCGCCAGTCTGCGGGCGGTGGCCGAGACGCTGCAGCAGCTTGCCCGGCAACCCCGCTGGCGCATCCGGCTGATCGGCCGGATCGAACTGCTCGACACGCAGATCGTGGAGGAGCTGCGGGAAGCGGTGGACCTCACCGCAGCGGTGAGCGGGCCTACGGTGAACATCGCACTCGCCTACAGCGGACGGGAAGAAATCCTCCAGGCCCTGCGAGAGCTGCTGTCCACCCCAGGGGGCATCACCCAGGCACAGGCCGGGCTCACCCAGGACATGCTGGCCCGTCATCTCTACACAGCCGGACTTCCCGACCCCGACCTCATCATCCGCACCTCGGGCGAACAACGCCTGTCCGACTTCATGACCTGGCAGTCCACCTACAGCGAGCTCTACTTCTGCGACACAGGCTGGCCCGGATTCGACGAACGCCACTTCGCACAGGCACTCGATCACTTCGCGTCCTGCTGCCGCCGCTACGGGCAATGACGGTGCCCGGACCCGATCTCCGGGGCAGCTACCCCGAGCGCAAGGCCGCTCACTGCCGCGCGACCAATACCCCCGGCGCTTTCCTAGGCCACGATCGGACGCCCACCTGGAAAGCGAGCGAGGCCAGCCCTCGCCCGCCCAGAGTCGTGGGGCGGGCGAAGATGTCGTAACCGTGCCGTTCGACCTGGGCCAGCGTGGCGAGGTTGCGCTCGATGACCGCCCACACGAACGGCCTGCACCGAGGACGGATCAGCTCGGTCACCTCCATTCCGCAGGCGAACAGTGCGCGGGCGCGCTGCACCTCGAAGCGGATCAGGCGGCGCAGCCGGGGCGTGATCCGGGCCGCGCGCAGCTCATCGGGGGTGACGCCGAAACGCCGCAGATCCTCAGTCGGCAGGTAGATCCGGCCCAGGCGGATGTCCTCCCCGACATCCCGCACGACGTTGGCCAGTTGCAAGGCCACGACAAGCTCGGTCATGGCACGGTCGGCTCGCGCGTCGACCGCCTCCACCAGTCGCAGAATCATGCGTCCAGGCGGCCCGTTGATCGCTTCGCTGTAGTCGCGAAGCTCCTGCCAGGTGGCGTACTCGCTCACCTCGAGATCCCGCAGCCACGCGGCCAGCATCGTCTCGACATCGTCGAGATCGAACCCGTACACCTGCGCGGTGTGGGCGAATGCCTGCCCCAGCGGATCGGTGCACCGGCCGCACCGCAGATCTGTGAGCATCCGCTGACGCCACACCTCGTAACGCCCGGCGCGCTCCTGAGGATCACCGCTGTCCAAGAGCTGGTCCGCCCACCGGGCCAAGGCGTAGACGGCCCAGGCGTGTGGCCGCTTCTCCGGCGGCAGCAGCAACGTACCCGCCCAGTTGGATCGCCCGTCGACGGCCACCAGTAACCGGCCGCACAGCCGGTACGCCTCCCGCAGCACCGGATCGGTAATCCCAGCCCGGTCCAGAGCGCCCCGGTCACCCAGCACGCAGCATCCACCCTTCGGTCATCATCTGCTCCTCCGGAGACGACGCGTAACAACCCGTCCTCGGAGCTCACTTACCTAACAAGCGCCCCGGAGGTGCGGTAACACCGACCTCAGCAGCTCCTGGCATCCGGCGAGTATCACACCGGCAATGACGGGGTGTCACCGGCGCACGGGAGCGCGATCGGCCTCACGAAGATCTTGACCGAGCTACGGTGGCCCGAACGCGCGGGTGCACAGAATCCGTCTGAACACATCGACTGGACGGGGAAATGCACTCAGGAATGGATCACCGCCAACCCCGTTGAGGCCCGCCGCGGGCGGTTCGCCTCCCGTTCGAACCACTGGTCGACGCCATTCACCGTGTCCGCGCCGGCCTGTGCTTCGTGGACCCGGCCCTCGCTGCGGCAGCGCCGGCCGGTGGCGCGAGCCCGCTGACCGGGCGCGAGGCGGAGGTACTGCGCGCCGCCGCCGAGGGAGGCACCGTGACCGACATCGTCAGGGCGCCCGGGCTGTCCCAGGGCACCGTGCGCAACCACCTGTCGTCGGCGGCCGGCAAGACGCAGGCCCGCACCCGCGCCGAGGCGGCCCGGCTCCCGGAGGACAACGGCTGGCCGTGACCGCCGCGCCGGCGGGGCGCAAGCGCCGCAGGCACGCCAGGGCCGCAGGCATCGGAGGTGGCTGCCGCTGCCGGCAAGCTCGTGCCGGACGCCGGGCGGTGCCGTCGAGGTCCCCGTCGCTCCGAGATCCCGGCGGCCGCGTCCGCAGCCGCATCCCGCGAGAGCGAATCCGCAGCAGCACCGTGCCCCGTGGTCAGTTCCCGAAGCCTATGATGTTCAAACGTCTGATGTTTGTGTACGGTGTCCCCATGGAACGCATCAGTGCACCGCGGCGGACGGCTAGCCTGTCCGCTCAGCTCGTGGACAGTCTCCGGTCACACATCGAGTCAGGCGGGTGGCCCGTCGGGACGCGGATCCCGCCGGAGCAGGCCCTCATCGAGGAGCTCGGTGTGGGACGCAGCACGCTGCGGGAGGCGATCGGTGCGCTGGTGCACCTGGGCCTGCTGGAGCCGCGGGCCGGGGACGGCACCTATGTCCGCTCCTCGAGTGAACTCCAGTCGGTCATGGTGCGGCGGGCGAGTTCCGGGAAGCGGGACAACGTGCTGGAACTGCGGACCGTTCTGGAGGAGTACGCCTCGGGAACCGCGGCCCTGCGCCGCAGCGAGAGCCAGTTGCAGCAACTGCGGGAGCTGCTGGCCGACGCCGACGCGGCCTGTGCCGGTGAGGACACGTCCACGGCCACGAGCGTCGACGCACTGTTCCACCGGGCCGTGGTCCGGGCGAGCGGGAACGACCTGCTGGTCGAGGTGTACGACTACCTCGGTACGGCGCTCACCTCGTCCCTGGGCGGCCTGCCCTGGGACGCCGCCCACGCCGAGGAGCACGCCCGTCTGCACCGGCGGCTCGTCGACGCGATCGAGGCCCGGGACCAGGGCGGCGCCCGCGACGCGGCGGCCGCGATCGTCCAGCTCACCCGTGACCACGAGACCAGTACGCCACGAGCAGCGGAGGACCAGTGAGTACGCGGCCGGCTTCGATGTCCCGTCAGCATTCCGCCTCCCGACCACCCTCCGCCGATCCCGCCCGGCCCGCCGTGTCGGCCGGGCTCGTCATCGCCATCTGCCTCGTGGCGGCGAACCTGCGCACCACCCTCACCGGTGTCGGCGCACTGCTGCCGGAGATCGAGCACGGCAGCGGCCTGACATCGAGCTGGGGCGGGCTGCTGAGCACCCTCCCGCTGCTCACGTTCGCCGCGACGTCACCCCTGGTCGCCCGTGCCTCCCACCGGCTGGGCAGCGCGCGCCTGCTGGTGGCGGCGCTCGGTGTGCTGGCCGTCGGGACGGTGGTCCGCTCCCTTCCCTCCGTCCTCTGCCTGTTCGCCGGAACGGTGATGCTTTCCGCGGCCATCGCGTTCGGCAACGTGCTGCTGCCCGCTCTGATCAGGCGGAGTGTGCCCGCACACCGTATTCAAGGCATCAGCGCTCTCTACGTGACCGTCATGGGCCTCATGGCCGCGGTCTCCTCAGGGATCTCCGCACCGCTGGCCCACAGCGTGCCGGGTTCCTGGCGCACCGCGCTGGCCTGGGGTGTCGCCTTCACGATCGCGGCGTTCCTCGCCTGGCTGCCCCGGATGCGGGGTGACAAGCCGCAGGAGTCCGCCGGCGGAACGCACAGCCCGGTGCCCTGGCGGTCGCGGCTCGCCTGGCAGGTCACCTTCTTCATGGGCCTGCAGTCCCTGGCCTTCTACACCGCCGTCGCATGGCTGCCCAGCATCCTGATCGACCGCGGCACGAGCAGCACCACGGCCGGATGGATGCTCTTCTACTACCAGGTGGTGTCCCTGGCGGCCAGCAGCCTCCTGCCCCTGCTCACCCGGGGCCGGCACGACCAGCGCTGGACCGCGGCCGGGGCCTCGGTCCTCGTGGCAGGCGGCTTCACCGTCCTGGTCGCCGCCCCCGCGTTGTCCGTCCTCGCGTGCACTCTCCTCGGAGTCGGCGGCGGTGCGTGCCTCGTCCTCGCCCTCACCTTCCAGAGCCAGCGCGCCGGCAGTTCCGCCGAAGCCGCCGCGCTGGCGGGCATGGCACAGTCCATCGGCTACCTCGTCGCGGCGGCCGGGCCTCTCCTCCTCGGCATCCTGCACGACACCACGCACAGCTGGACGCTTCCGCTCACCGTCCTGGCCGTCCTCGGCATCGCCACGGCGGTGGCCGGACACGGTGCGGGACAGGACCGCCACATACATCAGCCCTCCCGCTGACACGACCGGTCCGCCCCCGGAAGCGTTTCGGCACACTCACCTACGGCAGACTCCGGGAACGGGCGATGCTGCGGCTTCCGAGTGGCGGCATCGTCCCGAACGTGCCCTGGAGGCAGGCGACTTCGTTCGTGCGGTCGCCCGCGGTCGTACCGGGCCGCTGCCTGCCTGCCGGGGCAGGTCCGCTGAATCACCGGTCGGTCCTCGCACCCCTCGATGTCGTCATCGCATCCGTCCACGTCATCGGGGCGCAAGGCGCTGAGCCGCCACAGCACCAGGCCCTCGGCATCCGGCCCGGTCCGGGCGACGCGCGCCGTGAAGAGAGCGCCGGCGGGGATGTTGAACTGGTCCGCCTCACGGTCTCCGCACGTCACCTCCCACTCGCTCTCCACGGTGCCCCGGCCGAGGATCAGGGTGATCGAGCGAGGGCCTGGGGCCTGACAGGCGATGTCGAGCGTGTGCGGCCGTCCCTCGGCGGTGAAGGTCTTGTCCAGACCCTGCGGCAGGCTCGCCATCCCCTCGGCGACACGCGCGGCTCCCTCGATCTCCGAGGCGTTCAGAGCCTGCGTGGCGTCCCGGAGCGCGTCTTCCTGTTCCGCTTTGCCGTCCCACCCGGTAACCGCAGAGGGACTCGGGTATCGCGGGGCTTCCGCGCTTCCCGGATCGACGGCCGTCCCCTCGCGGCCCCTGCGATCCGAGCAGCCGCCGGCCACCACGACGGCGAGGGCGACAAGGGCGACGGCGAGGCTCCGGCGTGCGGGCATGCGGCTCCAGTCGGTGGCTGCCGCCGCCCCCGTCGGCCGGTTGCGGCGGCACGTCCTGCAGGTCTTCGTCTCCTCGGCCGCGTACAGCCGAGGTGCGCGGATCGTTCGGCCGCACCATCATCTCGCAGGACGGTGTGATCCGGTCGACGCGTCGCAGGGCGGTGCCCTGCCTCGCCAGGCGCGGCCGGCGACGAAGTGGTGCCACAGCGGTGCTGCTCGGTGAGCGGGTTCCGCCGGGCGCGGTCGGTTCCGGCCCGGAGGACTCCGGCGACCTGCCGGATGTCGTGGTGGCCGCCCCCGGCTCAGGTCGTCAGATGATGACGCCGCTCCAGGACGTCACGGGTGCCTGGAGCGTGGTGCCGGTGCTGCGGAAGAAGAACAGCGCGTTGTGCTGCCGCCCGTCGTCGGTCCGCCCCTTGTCGTAGTAGACGGTGATGTCGTCCTTGCCGTCGCCGTTGCAGTCACCCGAGCCGGGGAGCGCGGCGGCCCAGGAGAAGCCGCCCGAACTGGTCCACACCTTGGAGGAGATGAACCCGCCGCCACCGCTGGTCAACGTGAACAGCATGGACACGTTCTTCCCGTCGCTGCTCTGGCCGCCGTCGTAGAGGACGGCGATGTCGTCCTTGCCGTCCCCGTCGTAGTCGCCGGAGGTCGGCCGGCTCTTGGCCCATTCGAAGTTGCCGGGGCTGGTCCAGGTCTTGGTGGCGGTGAAGGCGGTGCCGTTGCTGGTGAGGGTGAAGACGAGGGTGGTGTTCTTGCCGTCGCTGCTCTGGCCGCCGTCGTAGGGTGAGGGTGAAGACGAGGGTGGTGTTCTTGCCGTCGCTGCTCTGGCCGCCGTCGTAGGGGCACGAAAGCCCGTCCCCGTACTCGTGAACGTGTACACGGACGAGACGTACGAACCGTCCGAACTCTGGCCGCCGTCGTAGAAGACAGCGACGTCGTCCTTGCCGTCGCCGTTGTAGTCACCGGCGACCAGCCGGCTCGCGGCCCAGGTGAAACCGGCGGAGCTGATCCAGCTGCGGACCGGGGGCTCGAAGCCGTCGGCGGTGGCGTAGAAGGTGTAGAGGGAAGTCCGGTTGCCACCGTCCACGGACGCGCCGTTGTCGTAGAGGGCGGCCACGTCCTCTCTGCCGTCGCCGTTGAAGTCACCCGAGGCGACCGCGTACTGCTGGGGGAGCAGCCGTACCTGCTGTATCCAGGAGCGGATGTCGTCCAGCCGTGTCTCCACGGCGCCGGTCCGCGACTCCGTCGAGCCGAGGCAACCACCCTGCCAGGAAGCGCTGTTGACGGCGACGAGTTCGAAATGGCCACCGGCGTCGCGCAGCGCGGGGCCGCCGCTGTCCCCTTTGCACAGCGCTCCGCCGTCGCTGGTCAAGGACACCGTCGTGGCATCGGTGGCCGCCACGGCGAACGCCCCCGAGTGCAGACGGTCGGGCACCCAGGTGTGCTCGCCGTCGAAGGCCGACGCGTCGGGCAGCTGCCCGGTCGCGGTGACGGCCTCCGGGAACGCGGGTGCCGTCTGGGTGCCGTTCCTGGAGCGGAGCACGACCCGACCCGCGTCCACGGACAGCCCGGCGCGGAAGCCGCGCCCGAGCCGGAGCCGGAGCCGGAGCCCGGCTCGGCTCGGCTCGGCTCGGCGTTCCGACGTCTCTTTGGAAACGCAGCAGCCGGCGCCCCTGGCTGTTCCGCCGGAACATCTCACCAGTCGGAGGGGTGTCTGATCTGTCTGCCTCATTCCGTCTGGCGGGCACGGATGGCTTCGCTGATGGTCCGCACCGCACGGTCAACATCTCGCACCGTGGCTTCGGGGGCGAGCTGTTCGGATTCGTAGATGAACGCTGTGGAGCCGCGCCGGCTGCCGCAGTAGTCGACGATGCCGTGCTCGATCTGCGTCCGCAGTGCGCTCTCGTATCCGTGGCGCTCGTACGCACCGGAGTCGTCGCCGGCGATGGGCAGAAGATGCGTGGTGAGACCCTGCAGCTTCGGCCGCAGGCCCGAAGCGGGGGAGTGCTCGAAGGCCCAGCCGTTGACGAAGACACGGTCGATCCACCCCTTCAACAGTGCGGGCATCGACCACCAGTAGACGGGGAAGACCAACACGAGGTCGGTGGCACGCTCAAGACGACGGTGTTCAGCCGTGACGTCAGCCGGATAGTTGCCGCCGTCGTGGTACGCCCGACGATCCGCCGGCGTGAACCGGGGGTCGAATCGCTCCTCGGCCAGGTCGGCGATTTCGACCGAACCGGGTTTGAGTGCTGCCTCAAGTCGTCCCAGTACGTAATGCGTCAGGGACCGGGGGTCGGGGTTGGTGGCGACCAGCAGGGTGTGCATCGATGGCTCCAGTTACGTGAAGAACGGACGTCTGCAAGTGGTGTGGACGTGCAGGAAGGGGTGCGGTGCTCCGCCTCGCGGAGCCCAGTACGCCAGGCCGGGCGCGTGGGACTCAGCGCCGCCAGGCTTCCGCTGCCGTGGCCCGCAGGACGAAGTTCTCGAAGGTCCGCGGCGCGCGTCCCAGCACGGTGGCGACGTCGTCCGTCGTCCAGGCGGTGGTCCCGCGTTCAAGCAGCACGAACATCTCGGTGAGGTGCTGGGCCTCGTCCTGGCCCCAGCCCTCCTGGACCAGCGTCGCGGTGTACTCGGCCAGGGAGATGCGCCGGTAGACGATGGGCACCCCGGACGCCCGGGAGATCAGCTCGACCGCCTCCGCCCAGGTCAGCCCACGCGGCCCGGTCAGCTCATAGACCCGACCGGCGTGCCGGCCGGGCTCGGACAGCACTGCGGCCGCTACGTCGGCGACGTCCTCGATGTCGATGAACGGCTCAGGAACCGCACCCGCCGGAAGCGCCAGCTCGCCGGCGGCCAGCGGGGCACGGAAGGGGTGCCCGCCGAAGTTCTGGGCGAAGTTCGAGGCACGCAGGACGGTCCATTCCAGCGCCGAGCCGCGTACGGCGTCCTCGGCCGAGCGCATGTCCAGCCCGAACGCGGAGTCGCCCCAGTCGTCGGCGCCGTGACCGGAGAGCAGTACCAGGCGCCGCACACCGGCGGCCTCGGCACGCGCCACGAAGTCGTGCACCGGACCGGGCACGGGCGGGGGCACCACGTAGACGGTGGTGACACCCCGCAGGACCTGGTCCCAGCCGCTTTCGGGGTGGAACCAGTCGAACAGGGCCTGACTGGAGCGGGAGGCGGCGCGTATGGGCGTGTCGCGCAGCCGCAACCGGGCGGCCACCCGCCGGCCGGTGTTGCCCGTCGCGCCGAGGACAAGAGTGATGCCGTTGCTCATGACCGCGAGTCAACGGCATGAACCCGGACGGTTCCATAGGTGATGAGCCAGATCACCTGGGTAATCGTCTGAATCGTCTAGTCTTTTCGGGTGGATGCTTTCGGTGATCTACTGCGCGGAGTGCGGGCCCAGGGCTCGTTGTTCGGCAGCTCGACCCTGACCCCGCCCTGGTCGCTGCACTTCGTGGACGGCGCGCCGCTGACCTTGTGCACCGTCCTCTCCGGCGGCGGCTGGATCGTGCCGGAGCGCCGGCCGCCCGAGCGTCTGGGCGTCGGCGAGACAGTGATCGTGCGGGGACCCGCGCCGTTCCTCTTCGTCGACGAGGTGAGCACTCGGGCCGAACCCGTCGAGTGCGGTGCGTTCTGCTCGACGCCCGAGCAGGGCGGGACCCGGTACCGGCTCGGCTGGCACGACGCCGGTACCGGCGGGGAGAACACGACGACCCTGGTCGTCGGTGCCTATCCGGTGCGCGGCGAGATCAGTCGCAGGCTGCTGGACGCCCTGCCGGTCGTACTGCGCGTGGGGTCCTGCGGCGGCCCCGACCCCGTGTGGGACCATCTCGCCGCCGAGGTCGCCGCCGATACGCCGGGCCAGCAGGTCGTCCTCGACCGGCTGCTGGACTGGATGCTGGTGTGCGCGCTGCGCGAGTACTTCGACCGGCCCGGCGGTACTCCGCCGGGCTGGTACTCCGCAGGGCGCGACCCGGTCGTGGGCGGCGCGCTGCGCCTGCTGCACGGGGAACCGGCAGCGCCGTGGACGGTTGCCTCGCTGGCCAGCCGGACCGGGGTGTCGCGGGCCACGCTGGCGAAGCGGTTCACCGAACTGGTCGGCGAACCGCCGCTGACCTACCTCACCCACTGGCGGATGACGCTCGCGGCGGACCTGCTGACCGAGCGCGAGACGGTGACTGTCGCGGAGATCGCCCGCGCCGTGGGCTACTCCGACGCGTTCGCGTTCAGCGCGGCGTTCAAACGAACCCGCGGCATCAGCCCCAGCGCGTATCGGCGCGCCGCGACGACCCCATCCCCCCAGCCGGCCGGCACACCCCGATGACAAGTCCCAGGCATCTGCCCTCCAGGTTCAGGACCTTCAGATGGTCAGCGAAACAGAGGTGCAATCAGCCTACGAGAAGCACTCTGCCTGACACACATTTCACGTCTGGAGAGATGGTCACTGCCGATCTGCCGATCTGCCGATCTGCCGATCTGCCGATCTGCCGATCTGCCGATCTGCCGGCCTGGACGCGCGACTGGAGGCCCTGCCGGTTCGCGAGGCCCATGCCCGCAGGGCCCGTCGGACAGTCGAAGAGGACGGTGGCAGCCTTTCGATGTTCGGGGTGCCCGTCGTTGCAGTGGGCGGCGTGCCCAGAAGTCGGCACCTGCCCGTGATGGCTGTACGCGTCGACTACGGCGACGGCATCGGGACTCGCTGGTCCGAGGTCTCGATCCACCTGAATGAGGGTCAGTCGCGTCATCGGTTTCCTTGGGCAGCATAGGAGTGGACTGAGCACGTGTGCTCTTCGGCGATGTCGACGCCCTGAACACAGGGCAGCACGATGGGCCGGTGGACGGCCTGGCCGACATGGCGTCTGGGGGCGCCGCGGCAGACGAAGCCGCCGCCACCTTCGCCGCGCCCGAACTCGGAGAGCCCGGCGAGGACGGCATTCGGGGGTGGGCCGCCCTGCCCAACCGCCGCCTTGGAGGTGCGGCTGCGCGGTGGTCGAGCGCGCCGGGTACGCCTCCATTGCTTGTTTCATCCCCGCGGCCTCCAGCCGGCGCAGGACGCCGGTGATGTCGCCGTGGTCCTCGGTGAGGACGTTCTCGGTGAAGCGGATGATGGTCCGGGCGATGCCCGGCGGGAAGGCCAGGCAGGCGCCGTCGCCTCGGCAGGGGACCTCCAGCAGCAGCCGCCGAGCCGCCGCCGCCAGGAAGGTGCGCGCACACGGCTTCCCGTCGCAGTCGTCCATGGCGATGACCGGGATGAAGACGCGTGCGGCGACGTCCAGGAGCAGCCGGCGCATCTCCGGGCCCGTTTCGTTGGCGACCGCGCCGGCGGTGTCGATGTCGTGGGCCTGCATCGTCCGGACGTAGGCGAAGGAGCTGGCGACGTCGTCCGGCTCCATCGGGGCGAGCGGCGCGGTGACGGTGTTCTCGGGCATCACAGCTCCTCACGTTCGAGGGCCGCCCCTGCTGATCGCGGCGGTCTCGAAGACACCCTCGAACCGCGCTCCTGCGGACAGAGTCCGGTCGCTGACGGGGGAGAACACTCCCCCTCCGGGTTTGGCTGGTTCTGCGGACCGGCAACAGCCATCAGCACAGCACAAGGCCCAGCTCCCTACGGGTCCACCGGTTGACCCACTGGGGCGGGGCCCTTCCGTGCGTGTCAGCCGGTCTTGCCGCCAGTGAGGGCGATGTCCAGGTGCGCGAGCAGCGTGTCGAGCGTGGCCAGCTGTTGTGGTTCGAGACGGCCGAAGTGCTGGCGAAGTACGTGCGTGCCCGCTTCTTCCGCGGCCCTTAGCGCCGTGCGGCCGATGTCGGTGATGGAGACGCTCTTGCGGCGGCGGTCCTCGGGGTCGCCGGTTCGGGCGACCATGCCGAGGCGCTCCAGGGCCTCGACGATCTGGGTGACGGAGCGCGGTGCTTGGCCGAGGGAGGCGGCCAGCTGCGCTTGGTGGAGCGCGCCGCAGCCGGCCAGTGCCTGAAGGACCTTGGTGCGGGACAGGGACAGGCCGGCGGTCGCCAGCATGTGCTGGTCGACTTGTTCGCGCAGGCTGTACGCGAGGGCCAGGAAGGACAGTCCCACCTGCTCCGGGGCGCTGCCCGCCGTTGTTGATTCGTGCTGCTCCATGGTTCGGGTATCCTCGCACAACATAATCATGAGGTACCTCACGAAATGAGTTGTGGGATGGATCGTCCCGTCGCCGTGATCACCGGAGCCACCTCCGGACTGGGCCGCATTGCCGCCTTCGAGCTGGCCCGCCGGGGCTACCGCATCGGCGTCGTGGCCCGCTCCCGCAGCAAGGCGCAAGCCCTCGTCGCCGACCTGAAGGCGGTGACCGACGAGCCCGTCGACGTCTTCCACGCCGACCTCGGCCTGCTCTCCAACGCCCGCCGCGCGGGCGAGGAGATCACCGCGCGCTACCCGCGCCTGGACGTCCTGGTCAACAACGCCGGCCTGCATGCCTTCGCGCAGCGCATCACCACCGAGGGCCTCGCGGAGATGACGGCGGTGAACTACCTAGGTCCGTTCGTCCTGACCGAGGCGCTCACGTCGAAGCTCGGCGCCTCGGCGCCGGCCCGGATCGTCAACGTCGCCTCCGAAGCGGCCCAGCAGGCGAAAACGATCGCCCCGGCCGTGGACCTGCGGCGCACCGATCCCTACACCCGGCGGGAGTCGATGTCCCTGTACGGGCGCACCAAATTGATGAGCATCATGTGGACGCAGGAACTCGCCCGCCGCCTGGACGCGGACAAGGTGACCGTGAACTGCTGCGACCCCGGCTTCAACGCCACCGGTCTGGGCCGGGACCTGCCCGGCTCCGCGGTCCTGCAGCGGGTGCTGAACACCCTGAGGATCGGTGATCCCCGCAAGGGCGCCGGCATCATTGTTCGACTCGCCACCGACCCGGCGTTCGCGGGCACCAGCGGCGGCTACTTCTCCGTCCGCGACGCCCGTCCCCTGCAGTGTCCCGAGCCCGGCCGGGAGCCGCGCGTGCAGCGGGAGCTGTGGGACGCGACCGCGGCGCTTCTCGCCGCCCACCCGGCCGGCTGAGGCCCGGGACGTCCGCCTCAAGGAGGACACCGCCCGGTACGGGGGTCCCGTCCCGGCCGCAGATTCGTCCTCGCGTAGCTCATTCCGGCCGCACGCGACTTCTACGTTCACGGGCGGAGCCTGTCAGGGCGCCCTCACACATCCGCTGTCCCTCCTGGGGGAGCGGTCTTCGTGACCACCTTTCTCTACCGGCTCGGTCTGCTCGCCTTCCGGCGGCGCAGGCCGGTGCTGCCGGCGGGGATCGCGGTGCTCGTCGCCGCGGTCATCGGTGCCAGCAGCGTGTCGGGTGGTACGACGGACGACTTCACGCTCCCCGGAACCCAGTCGCAGCAGGCCATCGACCTGCTGCGGAAGGAGTTTCCGCAGGCTTCGGCCGACGGCGCCATGGCCCGTTGGTCATCGAGGCTCCGGACGGGCAGAGGCTGACGTCCGCCGCACACAAGCAGGGGGTGGAGTCCCTGTTTGCCGACCTGCGCAAGGCGCCGCAGGGGGCGAACGCCCTACCGCCTGCTGTCCGAGCAGCCCGGCCTGCCGAGTTCCGGGTGTTTGCGGAGCGTGGACGCGATTTCGGTCGTGCCGATGAGTCTTGTGCGAATCCGTGGTCGGAACGGCTGGACACACCGACAGGCGGTGGGCCTGTGCTGGGAACGTCCCAGCGCGGGAGGGCATATGGAGGCAGTGATGAGCGTCGACGACTTCAAGCAGGACCACACCATCCGGACTGGCGAGCAGCGGGCGCGGGCGAGCGCTCCCAGGGTGTTGGTGGCGGGGGCGAGCATCGCGGGACCCGCGCTGGCCCATTGGCTGCGCCGGCGAGGGGCCGAAGTGACCGTGGTGGAGCGGGCCCCCGAGCTGCGTCCCGGCGGGCAGGCGGTGGACGCGCGCGGGGTGGCCAAGGAGGTCATCGGGCGCATGGGGCTGGACGCAGCGGTGCGCGCGGAGTGCACCGACACCGCCGGCGCGCACACCGTAGACGCGGATGGGCAAGTGCTGGAGACCTTCCGTGCCGACGACGACGGTGGCGACGGGTTCATCGCGGACATCGAGATCCTGCGCGGGGATCTGTCCCGGGTGCTCTACGACGACACCCGCGACGGCGTCGAGTATGTCTTCGGCGACCGAATCGCCGGGCTCGCCCAGGACGCGGACGGGGTCGACGTGGTCTTCGCGGGCGGCGACCGGCGGCGCTTCGACCTGGTGGTCGGGGCCGACGGGCTGCACTCGGCGCTGCGGGCGATGGTCTTCGGGCCGCATGTGCGGTTCCTCCGCCACCTCGGGCACGTGCTGGCCTTCTACAGTGTGCCCAACGAGTTCGGGCTCGACCGCTGGCTGCTCGAGTACCGGGATCAGGAGTCCGGGCGCTCAGCCCTCCTGCGACCCGTCCAGGACGCCACCCGGGCGATGGCGATGTTCTACTTCGGCTCGGCTGACTTCGACGTCGACTACCGTGACATCGCCGCCCAGAAGGTGCTGCTGCGTGGGCGGATGGCTGGCCTGGGCTGGTTGACCCCCGACATCCTCGCGTATCTGGACGACACCCCGGACTTCTACCTCGACCAGGTCGCCCAGGTGGTGATGGACCGCTGGTCGAGCGGACGGGTGGGGCTGCTCGGGGACGCGGCGTTCAGCTCGTCGCCGATGTCCGGGCAGGGCACCGGGCTGGCCCTGGTCGGCGCCTACCTGCTGGCCGGAGAGCTGGCCGCCGCAGGGTGGGAGCCGGAAGCCGGGTTCGCCCGCTATGAGGCGCGGATGCGCCCGTTCGTCGAGGCCAACCAGGAGATCGGCCGGCTGAACGCCCGCAGCCGCGACGTCCCCGGGCCGGACGCCGAGCCGAGCCCCGATTTCGCCGGCGAGTGGTTCACCGAGCTGGTCGGGCGCGCGATCAACGGCGTCGAGCTGCCCGACTACGCGGGCGTGCCGGACTCCGCAGCCCCGGCCGGATCGCCGATCACCTCGCCGGTCAAGCCGTAGGTGTCACATAACGTGTCAAGAAGGAACACGCTTCGGTAGGACACCACCGGACGGCCTCCCCTCATGACGCGCAGTGCCCAGGGGAGGACCCGGTCGGCGGCCACGCCACATTCCGATGAGGCGGCGTTGGCACAGCCGGCTGCTGCACGCTGCTCGGCCCCCTGGCGGTCCGGTCTACGTGTCTCGGTTTGCGGTGAGGCGCTGAAGCAGGTCGAGCAGGGTTGCGCGGTCCGCGTCGGGCAAGGCGGAGAAGCAGTCGGCGAGCACCTCGTCAGCAACCTTGTGGCCAACGGCCAGGACTTGCTCGCCGAGGGGCGTGAGGTGATGCTCGATGCGGCGGCCGTGTCCCGGTCGGCGCTCCACGAGGCCCTGTGCCGCGAGGCGGCCGATGAGCGTACCGAAGGCTTGCCCGGTCTGAAATGTCGCTGCGGCCAACTCGCGGGCCGATGACCCGGGTGAGCGGCTGATCGCACGCAGGGCGTCCCACTGGGCCAGCGTCGTGCCGATGGCCGAGAGTGCGCTGTCGAGTGCCCGATGCTGTCGATACTGGGCTTGTTTGACCGCTCTGCCGAGTTCTTGCAGCTCACCATGCATGGAGCAAGTCTACGTCATGACTAAGCTAGCTTATATAAAGATACTTAGTTACCTTGGTGGGCATGCTCACAGACGCATCAGCTGTGTACGCCGACCTGTCCCTCACTGTGTCCGAGGCCGGAGCCGGCAGACCAGTTCTCATCCTGCATGGCGGCGGAGGCCCCGCCACAGTCGCCGGCCTCGCCCAGCACCTCTCCCGCACCGCCCGCACCCTCACACCCGTGCACCCCGGCTGGGACGGCACGCGCCGCCCCGCATGGCTCACCGGCATCGACGACCTCGCCCTCGCCTACCTGCACACACTGCGCGAACGCCGGCTGCGCGACGTTCTCGTCGTCGGCTCCTCGCTCGGAGGCTGGATAGCCGCCGAGATGGCCGTACGCGACAGCGCGGGAAGCATCACCGGCCTTGTCCTGATCGACGCTGTCGGCGTGGAGGTCGAGACGGAACCGATCACCGACTTCTTCGCCCTTGACGCCCGCGGCGTTGCGGAGCACTCCTGGCACGACTCAGACCGTTACTACGTCGACCCAGCCGACGTCCCATCCGAAGAACTCGCGCGCAGACAAACCAACATGGCCACCATGCGCATCCTCGCCGGCGACCCCTACATGCGGGACCCCAAGCTGCTGCGCCAGCTCGGGCGTATCCAGGCGCCTGCCCTCCTGCTCTGGGGGGAGAGCGACCGCATCGTCACCCCCGCCTACGGTGCGGCGTACGCCGAAGCCTTTGGCAACGGCCGACTCGAGGTCATCCCCGAGGCGGGCCACCTTCCGCACATTGAACAACCGGAACCCACCTTCGCCCTGATCGACGCCCACCTGCGCCAGACGAGCAACCCGCTCCATCAACAGTGAGTAACGCTTGGCGGCCAGGTACCTCCCCACCAACTGGCCGCCAGCGGGGGAATCGCAACTGGCCGCTGTCACTTGCGCTACGACCCACGCGATCCCAAGTCCGGTCAGGCGTAAGGCTCCTGGTAGAGATGAGGAACAAGCTCAGACTGTGCAGGTCTTGTCACCCTTCCAGGTCACTTTCATCGACCCCAGGCGGAGTTGGAGGGCGTGGTGGAGTGCGCCCAGCCCGCCCGCCCCGTACAGCGGTGACCCGTTCGCCATGCCTGGCCGGGGCCTTGCTCCGACCCGCCTGGCCGTCCTCCGAGACGGCCAGGTCGTCCACCAGGGCCGCCACGCCCTGACCCGGCCGGGCACGGCCGGACCCGCGCGTGACCATGACGGCGGAGCCGACGGCACCACGGGCCTGGCCCTGTTCCAGGAGGGCCACTGCAGCCCGGCACAAGCCGATGACGTGCTTGCCAGGGTCGTCACTCGGGCACAGCTGGGCGCGTAGTCCTGACCCGCATCGCCCTCTGAATCACGGCCGCGGGGCGAGACAGGAGAGGGGGCGGCCTCCACCAGGTGGTGAAAGACTGTCTCACCTTAAAAGGCACCTGGATTCGAACGCCGGGGGCAGACGTACACGAGTTCCAGCAACGGCGAGACCGGCAGCCCAGTGAGGAGGCGGGCACGGCCGTGTACTCTTGCCGCGTTCGTGCTTGACCAGGAGCTGAGGATGGGAGGTGAGGTCGATGACCGCGCTCAGGGCCACCCTGCGCAGCGTCCGGGTCTCCCTCACGTCCCGGGCCGTGGCCTGAATCCCTTGCCCTGTCCCAGCTGAGAGCGTGAGCTCGCGGGGCCACCACACGAACGCCTTCCGAAATGGATTCACCATCATCATGAGCAACCCGTGGATCACGCGCGCCGAAACCGGCGCCGACATCCCTGCCATCCGCTGCATCAATCTCACCGCCTTCCCGACCCCCGCCGAGGCCGACCTCGTCGACAGCCTGCGCGCCGACCCGGCCGCCTGGATCGAGGGCCTCTCCCTCGTCGCAGCGGACGAGACCGGCCGCCTCGCCGGTCACGCGCTGCTGACCCGCTGCCACATCGACACCACACCGGCCCTCTGCCTGGCACCGTGCGCCGTGCGACCGGAGCAGCAGCGCACCGGTGCCGGCACAGCGGCGATCCGTGCCGCCCTGGCCGCGGCACGATCCCTCGGGGAGCGCCACGTGGTCGTCCTCGGGCACCCGGCCTACTACCCCCGGTTCGGGTTCACCCGCGCCTCGGCCCACGGCATCGGGCTGACCATCGACGTTCCCGATGACGCTCTGATGGCGCTCAGCCTCGACGCCGGCCATCCGCTCCCCAGCGGGACCGTCCACTACGCCGCTGCGTTCGGCATCTGACCCCGAACGTGCCGCGCGGGCCTACCCCCGCGCGGCACGTGCCGGTCGCCGGTCTCAGGGCCGCCTCGCCGTGATGCTGCCCATCCTCGTGAACCTTGAACACGCCTCGGTGACGGTGCCTCCCAAACCCGTGTTCAGCTGCCGCCACGGCGACGCGTCAACAAAGCCGCCTGGGTCCAGCCACACGTCGCTGTCTATTTCGCCGGTGTGGCCGAAGCCGCGCGGCAGCGCGGTGATCTCCTGCGCGCACCCGCACACGGTGCACAGTGTCGTCGCCGGGTTCCATCACACGGGCGGCAGTGCCAGCGCGGTGCGTGTTTCGCCTACGAGGCGGTGCGAGCCGAAGACGATGATCAGGCCGCCGGGCCCGGTGAGTTCGGCAGCCTGGTGCAGCGCTGTAAGGGTGTTCTGGGCTGTCAGGCAGGGTCCCCGGCGGTCGGGGGAGAGCCGGTGGTGCAAGGTGGTGCAGTTCGCGGCGTGTGGGGCGTCGGTGCGGGTGAGGACCAGGGGCCAGTGGTCGGGGAGCGGGGCGAGCATGCCGGAGACGTCCTTGTCGTCCATCGCGGCGAAGACCAGTACGGGCGGGCCCGAGTTGCCGTCGGCCCGGGCATGGCGCAGGATCTCCGGGGCGACGGTCGCGACGCCTTGCGGATTGGTGGCGCCGTCCAAAAGGACGCGGCCTGTCCAGTCGTTGAGCCGTGCGTGCGCAACGAGTTCGAGGCGGCCGGGCCAGCGCGTGGCCGCCAGTCGTGCGCGCAGACGTTCCGCGTAGGGTTCCTGGATGTGGCCGCGTTCGGCCATCGAGTCCATCGCCGCGACGGCGAGCGCGAGGTTGTGGTGCTGATGCGCGCCGGAGAGCGGGCAGGGCAGATCACGGTGCACGGCGCGGGGGGTGAAGACGTCGACCAATGTCGTCGTGCCGCCGTCGTCGCCGCGGCCGGCGGCACGGGCGGTGTAGTGGATCTCGTGGTCCATGCGCCACACCGACAGACCCGTCCGCTCCTTGAGGACCTGATCTGCGGCGGTGGCTGCTTCGGGGGCCAGGCGTCCGAGGACGACATGGTCCCCGTCCTGGGCGGCTGCGACCTTGGCCCGGGTGATCTGGGACAGGGATCCGCCGAGCAGCCGGGTGTGGTCGAGTCCGATGCCCGTGACGACCTTGACGTCCAGGCCGAGTTCCGCGGCCGCCGCCCTGCTCCCGCCGATGCCCGCCTCGGCCACCGCGAGCCTGACCCCGGCCCGCCGGAAGTGGACGGCCGCGGTCGCCGTGTAGATGCCCTGGGCCAGGACGGGCAGACCATGCTGCTCGATCGCCTGCCAGACTTCCGCGAACGCCGCGGCGTACTCCGCGCGTGTGACGGGAACCCCGTCGACGCGGATGCGTTCCCTGAGTTCCTGCAGGTGGGGGCTGGGCATGCTGCCGACCTGTACGCCGGTTGCGGCCACGGCCGACACCGCGAACGCACAGGTCGACCCCTTGCCGTTCGTTCCGATCACCAGCATCCCGCGGAGTTCGCGCTCAGGGCGGCCCAACGCTTCAAGGAGCCTTGAGACGTTGGCCTGCCGCACCACCCGAGGATGCCCGTGAGGGTTCTTTTGCACGTGTGCGAGGACGTCCGCGCAGTCTGAGTAGTCCACGGACCAGATCATTCCCTTCGCCACGGGGGACCAGACGTGCCTACAGGAGATCTGGCTCCGGTGAGCCGCCCGGGCAGGCGTCAGCGCGCGTGCCAGGCACGCACCGGGGGCACTGGCGTGAGCCGGTGGCGCAGGCAGCCGTGTGCCGGCCCGGCCCCTCGATTCTGCCGGACAGGCCGGCCGCCGTCGGGTCCCGGTGGTCACGGCGAGGCGAGGTCAGCGGCGGGGGACGTGGGACCGGACGGTGTGTCTTCCGGGGCAGGCACGGCCACCGTGTAGTCCGACACGTTCACGCAGATGTAGATGTCTTTGCCCGGCACCTTCGTGCCTTGTGCCGGTAGGCCTTGAACGTCAGCGGTTTTCCGTCGGCTTTGACGCCGGGGTAGGAGACGTTCACAGCCAGGATGCCGGCACAGGTGCGGATGCCGGAGTACTTCATGCCGGTCGGCGGCCCAGGACCACGGCGTAGATCACGAGACAGGTCCAACTCCGGCGGGATGCCGGATTCGGCTGCGTCCACGACCGGCCCCCGCCTACGATCCGTCAGCAGGTCGCTGCCCTGGCGGGGGCCTCAGTCGCCATGGGCGACCGGCTCGGGATCGGCGTCGAGCGCGTCGAGCACTGCGTCGCCGTTCGCCCTCGCCCACTCGGTCAGCGTATGGATCGGTTCGATCAGCGTCGCCCCGAGCGGGGTGAGCTCGTACTCGACTCGCGGCGGGGCCTCGGCGTAGGCGTGGCGGCGGACGAGTCCGTGCGCCTCGAGCCGTCGGAGCGTCTGGGTGAGCATCTTGCGGGAGATGCCACCGATCAACTCGATCAGCTCGCCATGGCGCACCGGACCCCTGCTGAGGCCGGCGAGCACGACCACCGTCCACTTGTCGGCGATGAGCTCGACCGCCAGACGCGCCGGGCAGTCGGCGAGAAAGAGATCACCGGGACCGAAACAACTCATGGAGCCAAAGGTACCTGCGCCAGAGGTACCTGCTGGTTCCTGTCGGAAACCTAGCCTGGGTTCCCTCCCCCTTCCCAAACCAGGAGAGTCATGCGAGTCATCACCCAGCAGGTGCTCGGCGGTCCCGAGGTGCTCACCATCGTGGACGCGCCCGAACCCCAGCCCCTCCCGACCGAGGTTGTCGTCCGCGTCAAGGCGATCGGGCTGAACCCGCTGGAGGCGCGGCTGCGCGCGGGCGAGTTCCCGTTGATCGGCCCGCCGCCTTTCGTCCTCGGCTGGGACATCAGCGGCGTGGTCGAGGAGTCGTCGCAGACGTGGCGGTTCAGGCCCGGCGACGAGGTGTTCGGGATGCCGCTGTTCCCGCGGGCGGCGAGTGCGTACGCCGAGGTGGTGTCGGCGCCGGCGGTGCACCTGGCACGCAAGCCGGTGTCGCTCTCGCACGTCGAGGCGGCGGCGCTGCCGGTCGTCGGGTTGACGGCGTGGCAGGGCCTCGTCGACCTCGGCGGCGTGAGCGAGGGCGACCGCGTCCTGGTCCACGGCGGTGGTGGCGGGGTCGGCCACGTCGCGATCCAGATCGCGAAAGCGCTCGGCGCGCACGTGATCACGACCGCCAGCGGGAGCAAGCGGAAGTTCGTCGAGGGGTTCGGCGCCGACGAGGTGATCGACTACACGGCGGTCGACTTCACCGAGGCCGTCCGCGACATCGACGTCGTGCTCGACACGATCGGCGGCGACACCGTCGAGCGGTCGCTCGAAGTGCTCCGCCCAGGTGGTCACCTGGTGACGGCGGTCGCCGAGGAGGATGTGGAGCTCATCGCCAAGTACGAGGCGGCCGGTATGCGCTTCAGCGGCATTGCGGTCGAGCCCGATCAGGTCGCCCTGCGAGGCCTCGTGGAACTCGTCGAACAGGGCAGGCTCCGGGTCCACGTGCAGGAGACGTTCCCGTTCGAGCGCGTCGCCGACGCGCACCGGCTGCTCGATGGCGGTCACCTCCAGGGCAAGCTTGTCCTCACCGTCTGAACCCGTCGGGGCCTCGCGTGAGCGAGGTCCCCCCTGAGATCCGGGCGTAATAGAAACTGCACGTCAGTGGGCCTGGTGTGCGTAGGCATCAGAAAGCTCGGGCAGGTCCGGAGCGGTAGTTCACCGACAAGACCGTCCGGCAGCGGGAGACCTTCCGGTGCGTCACCATGGTCATCGGCCGTCGACCGGCGCGAGCACCCCACTCGCCCTTCGACCAGACCGGTGACCTGCGACTTCACGATGCACACCACTCACTGGGGCCAGCTGTCGACCCTCTCGGGGCCCAACTAGCAGTCCTCGCAGACCGCAGACCTCATCGACGCCCGAGGACGCGGGGCCACCTGGCGATCGAAGCCACGGGAGTTGATCACGATGCGGTCGCGGCGGCGGGGTTCTTCAAGGCCGCGTCACACGGAGCCCGGATTCCACACCTGTACGAAGTGAATGGCGGGAGTTGGGCCCGCCCCACCGTTCGGGAGCACCCCGTGGCCGCAGACGACCCCGAGCAGCACCTTGACCGGGCCGGAGAGACTCCTTCCGTGGACCCCTCCATCACCCCCTCCGCGCCCCGTCGCCAAGGACCGGGGTTTGCGCAGGTCAGGCCCGGCGGGCAGGGGGTCGTCGCGGGTCCGACATCCCTCATGTGGATGTAGCACGGCGTCCGAAGCACAGAAGGACTTCGAGCCGGCCTCGACGCCGGGAGCTGCTGCAAGTGCTGGGGTTCTTCCAGAGGGCTACGGCCGATCAGTTGTGGAAGCTGACCCGTCCGGACAAGCAGCACGACAGGCTCACGCGGGACAACCTCCTGGATCTGGAGGACCACCACCTGGTGCGGATCGAGTCGGTGCAGCAGGACCAGCGGCAGGTGTGGGTGCTGACCAACGAGGAGATGGCGAGGCGAAGACGCTGCTGGAGTCGGAGGACATACGTGTCTCGGTGCTGCGCAGGCAGGAGTACGACCCGATCACGTGCCGGCCGCTCGGTACCGGCTACGACGACCATGCCGTGGTGGTCACCTCGACGGCCGCCGCACTCCACCGCGCAGGCATCGGTCACCGGCTTCGGCACCACCGAACCCTCGTACGGGCCCTTCGCCGCCGCCTGAACACGACGCCGGTCCAGGACGGTTCAAATGTCGTGACGCACGTCACAGTTGAGGTTGACCCGAGGTCAGGGTCCAAGCTCTCCGCGACGGCCCGGCATCGAGCGGGTCACCCACGACGCGGAGGTGCACCATGTCCAGCGATCCCACCCCCCGGGGACCGGACCGGCCGGAACTGCAGAAGGCGATCGAGGAGATCGCGGCGTCCGGGATCCTCGGGGTGCAACTGCGGGTCGACGACGAGCGCGGCGCATGGGTGGGCAGCGCCGGACGCCGTGAACTGGGTGGCACTCAGCGTCCGTTGACGGGCGCGCACTTCCGGATCGGCAGCACCACCAAGAACTTCGTCGCGACGACAGTGCTGATGCTGGTGGCCGAGGGCCGGACCGGCCTGGACAGCCCGGTCGCCGACCAACTGCCGCAGCTCGGCCTCGATCGCCGCATCACCGTACGGATGCTGCTCCAGCACACCAGCGGGATCTTCAACCACACAGGGGAGTACTACGAGGACGGGAAGGTCGCCGCCGGCATCCCCTGGCAGGGCAAGGAGTGGGTGGACCTGCGCTTCCACACCTACGAACCGGCAGAACTGGTCCGGTTCTCGCTCGTCAGGCCGACCCGGTTCGAGCCGGGGGCAGGCTGGAGCTACGCCAACACCAACTACGTGATCGCCCGGCTGCTGGTCGAGGAGCTCACCGGCCGCCCGTTCGCCGAGGAACTGCGGCAACGGATCCTCGAACCGCTGCACCTGACCGGAACGCTGGCGCCGGGCGCTTCCCCCGAAATCCCGGACCCCCACAACCACAGCTACTACCGCTACGACGACGCAGGGGTGGAGCGCACGATCGACATCACCCGGCAGAACCCGTCCTGGGTCGGCGCCGGCGGCGACATGATCTCCACTACCGCGGACCTGCACACGTACTTCTGCGCACTCATGGGCGGCATGCTGCTGCCGGAGGGACTGCTGGCCGAGATGCGCACCCCGGAGCAGACCATCGGCTACGGTCTGGGGATCTTCGCTCAGGACCTGGGCGAGGGCCGAACCGTCTACCACCACAACGGCGGCCAGGGCGGCTCAGCGGCCCTGATGTACGCCTCGGCCGATGGCACCACGACACTGACCGCCGGGCTCAACTACGTCGACGATCCCGGCCTGTCGCTCGCCGCGCCCTTCCAGAAAGCCCAACAGCGGCTCGCCGAGGAGGTGTTCGGCACACTGGGCGCATGAGCAACGGAGTCACGATCGGGCAGGCCGCGGCCTTCGTCGGTGTCACGGTGAAGACGGTGCGGCACTACCACAAGCTGGGACTCGTCGCAGAGCCGGAGCGCGACAGCTCCGGCTACCGGCGCTACGGCTCGGCCGACCTGCTGCGCCTGGTGCAGGTGCGCACCCTCGCCACCGCCGGAGTGCCGCTCGCCGACACCGCGCCCCTGCTGACTGCGGACGGCGCGCAGTTCACCGCGGCGCTCGCCGACGTGGAGCGCCGACTTGCCGATCACATAGCGGAGCTGACCACTCGACGCGAAACGCTGCGTCGGCTCGCTGACGGCGACCGGGCCCTGCTGCCCGACCGGGCCTGCGCCCTTCTGGACCGCATGCGCGCCCTCGGCTTCACCGCCGAGTACGTGGCCACACAGCGCGAGGCGCTGGTCCTCGCCAAGGCGCTGATCCCGGCTGGCTTCGACGGTTTCCTGGCCGTCCAGGAGAGCCGCCTGGCCGACCCCGACTACGTCGAACTGACCCAGCGCGGCTGGGAGGCCGAGAGCTGGGACCCCGACGACCCGCGCATCGAGGAACTCGCGGCAGCCCTGGCCGACCACTACCTCGCCCACCCTGAACTCCTCGATGCCAGCGGCCCCATGCGGGCCTGGGCCACCGCCGCCGCCCGATACCGGCTGATCAACAACCACGGCGAGGAACAGGCCCCCATCTCGGCCCGCCTGACCGCACTGACCGAACAGAAGCTCCGCGCGGCCGGCTTCCGCGTCCCCCGAGTACCGTGACCCGCCAGCACATTCACCCCGCGCCCTTGCCGGTCAGCGCGGGCAGCTTGAACGTCTCCAGGTCGTCCTCATGGAGGAGTCCGTCCCGCGCTACCGCACCGCCGGCCCCGATGCGATGCGCGGACGACTGCACCACCTGGCGGCCGTGATGCCGCTCGCCTCGGTGTCGCCGGCGATCAACCGTCCACCGCGCGATGCACCGTGTCGCCTCTGGAGACGTTATGGACCCCGACACCGGCGGCCCCCAGCCGGGCGGCCACGGACTCCTGACCGCGGGGGAGGACTGGCTGCGCATCGACGTCGGCAGCACCCTGGAGAACCCCGTCGTCACCCTCTACGCCGGAACCGATCCCGGGGCGGAGAGCGGCTGGGACGAGGTCGAGGAGACCACCGTCATCTCAGCCTGGGAGGAGGTGCCCGACCCGGACGTCAAGGAGCCCACCGACGCCGTCGTCCGGGTCGACACGGTCACGATCTGCGGGACGGACCTGCACATCCTCAAGGGCGATGTCCCGGAGGTGCGCCCGGGCACGGTGCTGGGGCACGAGGCCGTCGGTGAGGTCGTCGAGACCGGCACCGATGTGCGGAGCGTACGGCCGGGGGAGCGGGTGCTGGTCTCCTGCATCACCGCCTGCGGGCGTTGCCGCTTCTGCCGTGAGGGCGTGTACGGCCAGTGCCTGGGCGGCGGGGGCTGGATCCTCGGCCACTTGATCGACGGCACTCAGGCGGAGTACGTGCGTGTGCCCTTCGCCGACCTGTCCGTGCATCCGCTGCCGGCCTCGGTGACGAACAGGGACGCCGTGCTGCTGGCGGACATCTTCCCCACCGCCTACGAGGTCGGCGTGCTGAACGGCCGGGTCCGGCCCGGGGACACCGTCGCCGTGGTCGGAGCAGGCCCCATCGGCCTGGCGGCCGTCGCCACCGCTCGCCTGTTCGCGCCCGAACGCGTCATCGCGGTGGACCTCGCCCCGGCCCGGCTGGAGGCCGCGAGGAAACTCGGAGCCGAGGCGGTGGCGGACGCCCGTGAGGCTCCCGAGCAACTGGTCGCGGACCTCACGGGAGGGCTCGGCGCGGACGTGGTCGTCGAGGCGGTGGGAGTGCCGGAGACGTTCGAGATGTGCACCCGCATGGTGCGGCCAGGAGGACGAGTCGCCAACGTGGGCGTCCACGGCAGGCCGGCGACCCTGCACCTGGAGGATCTATGGATCAGGAATGTGACCATCACTACGGGCTTGGTGGACACCAGCTCCACGCCCACCCTGCTGAAGATGGCCGCTGCCGGGAGGCTGCCGACCTCCCAGCTGGTGACGCACGTCTTCCCGCTGGAGCAGACGCAGGAGGCCTACGACGTCTTCGCGCACGCCGCCGACACCGGGGCCCTGAAGGTCGTCCTCGGTGAGCTGCCGCGGAACGAGGTCCTGCCCGTGACGGCGACCGATTGAGCCGGCGCGCGGAGGGCGGAGCGGGTCGGCCGGCCGTTTCGGTCATAACCGGAGAGAGCAGGTCAGAACCGGATAGAGCGGATCGACCGATGTACCGCAATGACGGATTCCGGGAGCTGGATCGGCAGGAATGCCTGCGGTTGCTGGTCACGACCGTGGTAGGCCGTGTCGTCCACACGCGCCAGGCACTGCCCGCCGTGCTCCCGGTGAACTATCGCGTGGGCAGCGACGGCGCGGTGCTGCTGCGTACCGCGGCCGCCTCCGAGCTGGCGCGCGCGATCGACGGTGCGGTCGTGGCGTTCGAGGCCGACGAGGTGGACGCGGCGACCCGCTCCGGCTGGAGCGTCGTGGTGACGGGTTCCGCGTCCGTGATGAGCGACCCCGCCGAGCGCGGTCACCTCGTCGCGGACTGGCCTCCCTCCTGGGTGCCCTCGCCCCGTGAGGTCTTCATCCGCATCGAGCCCGAGCTGGTCACCGGCCGGGAACTGGTCGGCGGCCGCAGCTTGTACGGCCTCGATTCCTTCTGACTTCTGGCCAGGAGTCGGCCGACCACGCGGGAGGTTGTCGTGCAGGGCTTCCAGTACACCGTGAGTGACGTGATGACCAGCAAGGTCGTCGCCCTCGCAGGTGCCGCGACGTTCAAGGAGATCGTGCGGACGATGCGGCGCTGGGGCGTGAGCGCCATGCCGGTGCTGGACGGTGACGGTCACGTCACCGGGTCGTCTCCGAGGCGGACCTGCTGCGCAAGGAGGAGTTCCGTGACAGCGACGTGGACCGGCCCGTTGGTGACGTGGACCGGCCCGTCGGATCGGCCGGCCCGCCGGGCGCGGTCAGAGCGCGGGCGGTCACGGCCCAGGACCTGGCGACCAGACCGGCGGTCTCCGTCCGTGCCGACGCGACCCTCGCCGCGGCTGCCAGAATCATGGCCCGGCACGGGATCAAGCGGCTTCCTGTCGTCGATGACCGAGGGGTTCTCATCGGCATCGTCAGCCGCTCCGATCTCCTCAAGGTGTTCCTCCGCAGCGACGAGGCCATCGCGCAGGAGGTCCGGCACCAGGTCGTCGCCGGGCGGTTCCCGGTTCCGCTCGACTCGGTGCGCGTGCGGGTGCGCGAAGGCGTCGTCACTTTGTCGGGGGAGGTGGCGGACGTGTCCATGGTGCCGCTCGCCCTGCGCCTGGTCCGCTCGGTCGAGGGAGTGGTGGATGTCCGCTCCACGGTCACGACGTCGCGGCGGAGCACCGGCCCGGCGGCATGATGGTCCGTGGCCAGGAGGCTCCGGCGCGGTGTCGCTCCCACGGTCTCTCGGGCGCCGCCCAGTGAGGATGCCGGAGACCCCCCTTCAGGCTTCAGTCCGGGTCCACCGGGGCGGCCGCGCTCGTCAGCCGGCAGTCGACGTCCACCACGCCCTCGACGGCGCGTGCGAGGCGCGCGGCGACGGGCACGAACGACGTGTCCCTGATGCGCCCGGTGAGGGTCACCACACCGTCGCAGACCTCGACGCGGGCCGTCTCGCCGGTGGCGTGGAAGAGGGGTGACACGACTTCCCGCCGTACTTCCTCGGCGATGTCGTCGTCCGAGCGCAGGAACACCTTCAGCAGGTCCGCGCGGCTGACCAGTCCTTCGAGCATGCCCTCGGCGCTGACGACGGGAAGCCGTTTCACCTTGCGCACGGCCATGATGCGGGCCGCCTCGGCGAGTGTGGCGTCCGCGTGAACGGTCACGGCCGGCGTGCTCATCAGTTCTCCGGCGGTCAGGGCGCCCGCCTTGGCGAGGTCGGGCAGGCGCCTCAGTTGAGTGAAGCGGTCCGGATCGCTGTCACGGAACTCCTCCTTCGGCAGCAGATCGGCCTCTGAGACGACGCCGATCACCCGGCCCTCGCCCTCCAGGACCGGGAGCGCGCTGACCTTCCACTGCTCCATGAGGCTGATGATGTCCTTGAACGGGGCGTCGCGCCCCACGGCCACGACGGTCTGCGTCATGACGTCGCTGACGGAGTGCGGGCTGCTGGGCATGGTCTCGTTCTCCTCCTTAAGGTGCCGGTGCGCCGCTGTCCCGTCCGGCCTTGCCGGAGCGTCACCGGGGTCCGCTGCCGTAGGGGGCGTACAGGTCCAGGAGGCGGATCCGGGCCGCGTGCAGCCGGTGGGCGGTCACCTTGCCGACCCAGCGGGCGACGGCACGTCCGAACTCCGCGTCCCGCTCGCACAGCATCCGTACGGTGGCCGCCTCGAACTCGTGGGCGCGTACCGGGCTGGTGGCCCCGGCGCCCAAGTGCCACAGGTAGGGCGGGAAGTGCCAGGACCAGCCGACCAGTTCTCCGTGGCCCAGGGTCTCGATGACGGCGGCGCGGCGGCCGGGGACGTGCAGGTCGAGGGCGATCGTTCCGGTCCGGATGATCCAGAAGCGCTCCGCGTGCTGCCCTTCCTCGAACAGGCGGGCGCCCATGGGGAAGGAGACGTCGTGGGCCAGGGACATCAGCTGTGCCCGGTGTTCGGCGGGCAGCGCGGCGGCCTGGGTGGTGGAGGTCATCGTAGAACTCCTTCCGCGGTGCCGACCCGACGGGAGGGCGGCTCACCTTCAGCGTGCGGTCGCCCGGACGCGGGCCGCCACGGGCCGTCCGGGCCGAGTGGAGGGCCCTTCGGCCTCAAGCGCCCCCGCGCCCCGGTCCGCATCCGCTCAGCGCAGGCGCCGCAGATACGGGTCGTGGGGGCGGCGCGGGAGCAGGTGGACGCGCGCCGCGGCCACGCGTTCGGCGGCCTGCCGGGCGGAGGTACGGCTGATGGCGAAGAACCGCAGCCGCAGGTTCGCGTCGGGCATCCCCCCGTACAGGTGCAGCACCCCGGCGTGGTCGCCGGGGTGCGAGCGGCGGATCCGGATGGTGGTGCCGTCGGTCAGCAGCGCGTGCACCGGTGCTTGCTCGGTGTCGGCCATCGCGTACGTCTCCCTCCGCGCTCACGGCCCCAGCCTGTGATGCCTCAGCTCCGTGCCACAGAGGCCGGCCGGGCACCGGAGGGGGGCGGCCCTCGTCCGCGGCGTTGGCCTGCCGTGCCGGGCACCACCCGTGTCGCCGGGTACCGGGCGCCGGAGCCCTGGAGCCGGGGCCCTGTGCCGCGTCGTGCGGGGACCGTGGGCCTCGCGCCGGGCGGCGCCGGATGCGACGGTGGCGGCAGCGGGACGTCCCGGAGCAGGATGCGGCATTCGGCTGAGAGGCGGTGACAAGGATGGAGTTGCCCCTGGTCGTGGGTGTGGACGGTTCGGGAGCGAGCCTGGCCGCGGTGGACTGGGCGGTGGACGAGGCCGCCCGGCACGGTCTGCCGCTCAGGTTGGTGTACGGCTCCCTGTGGGAGCGTTACGAGGGGAGTGAGCCCTCGGGCAGTCCTGAGTGCCCCTCGGAGCAGGTGATGGCCGAGCACGTGGTCGCCGTCGCCGAGGAGCGGGCACGGCGCCGCGACCCCGGTGCCAAGGTGACCTCGGACGTCCTTCCCGAGGACCCGGTCTCCGCTCTGGCGGGCGCCGGGGACAGCGCCTTCGCCGTGGTCACCGGCTCCCGGGGACGGGGCGAGCTGAAGGGCTTGCTGCTGGGGTCGGTGAGCCTGGCGGTGGCGGGCCGGGCACGGTGCCCGGTGATCGTGGTCCGCGGGGACGCCGCCGGGCCGGCCGGGACGCACGAGCGGATCCTGCTCGGCGCTGGTGGAGTGGAGACCGGTCGAGAGGCGGTCCGGTTCGCCTTCCGCGAGGCCGGGGTACGTCGCTGCGTTCTCGAGATCGTCCGCGCGTGGCGCAGCCCGCGACCCGCAGCGGCCGGTGGCCCGGTGGCGGGTGAGGACTCCGCGCCGGGACAGGAGGAACGAGCCGCGGGACTGCTCGAACAACTGCTGAGTGAAGCCATGGTCGACCATCCGGCGGTCCGGCAGCGCTGCGCGACCGTTGAGGGTCCGCCGCACCGGGTGCTTGTGGAGCTATCGGCCGCCGCTGATCTGGTGATCGTCGGTGCGCGGCGCGAAGCAGGAGCCTTCGGGTTCCAACTGGGCCGTACGGCACACGCGTTGCTGCACCATGCGAGATGTCCGGTGGCGGTGGTTCCGCAGCGGATGTGACAGCCTGGTGGCGCCGGGCGCCACACCGCAGGCGACGCGGCGAGGTCGTCGGCGAGACCACGGCCGGCCCCTCCTCGTAGGGCACCGCCGCCGTGTGCCGGTGGCGGTCGCAGGGGGCTGCCGCCGGCGCCGACACGTGGGCGGGGACGGAGAACCGAGCCGTCGGCACCCACCGCCCGTGAGCCGGCGGCGCGATGCCCTGCGATGTCGGAACGCGTGAGTGGTCAGGGCGGGGGCGGGGAGATGCGCAGAGCTTCGAGGACGGCTGGAGCGCCGGACGAGCTGGAACGTCGCCTGGGAGTGCCGGACGCCGTGGTGATCGGTCTCGGCGCGATGCTGGGAGCGGGAATCTTCGCGGCGCCGGGCCCCGCGGCGCGCGCGGCGGGTTCGGCACTGTTGGCGGGGCTGGCCGTCGCGGCGGTGGTGGCGTACTGCAACGCCACCTCGTCGGCGCGGCTGGCCGCCAGATACCCGGCCTCGGGCGGCGCCTACGTCTACGGACGTGAGCGGCTGGGCGCGTTCTGGGGATACCTCGCCGGCTGGGCCTTCGTGACCGGCAAGACGGCCTCGTGCGCGGCGATGGCTCTCACCGTGGGCACTTACGTGTCACCCGCTCACGCACACGTGGTCGCGGTCGGGGCTGTGGTGGTGGTGACCGCCGTCGACTACGCCGGTGTGCGTAAGTCGGCGTGGCTGACCCGAGTGATCGTCACGCTCGTGCTGGCCGTTCTCGCCGCCGTCGTGGCGGTCTCGCTGGCCGCGGGCACCGCCGGCGTCACGCACGCGGGCGGGGGACCACGCGTTTCGTTCGGCGGGGTGCTTCAGGCCGGCGGGCTGCTGTTCTTCGCCTTCGCGGGCTACGCCCGGATCGCCACGCTCGGGGAGGAGGTGCGCGACCCGGCGCGGACCGTCCCCCGTGCCGTACGCCTCGCGCTCGGCACCACTGTCGTCGTCTACGCCCTCGTCGCCGTCAGCGCCCTGACCGTGCTCGGCCCCGGCCGCCTGGCCGAGTCTCCCGCACCGCTGGTGGAGACGGTGCGGGCCGCGGGCGCCGGTCGTCTCGCACCCGTGGTCCGGGCGGGCGCGGCGCTCGCGTCGCTGGGTTCGCTGCTCGCTCTGGTCCTCGGGGTCTCGCGCACGGTGCTCGCCATGGCTCGCGACCGGCACCTCCCCCCTGTCCTGTCCGCCGTTCACCCCCGGTTCAAGGTGCCGCACCGGGCCGGGGCGGCGGTCGGCGCGGTGGTGGCCGTCGTCGCGGCGGTGGCCGACGTGCGTGCGGCGATCGGCTTCTCCTCCTTCGGCGTGCTGGCCTACTACGCCGTCGCCAACGCCTCCGCCTGGACCCTGTCAGGGACCGGAGGCGGCCGAGCCGGGCTCGTTCCCGCCGTAGGCCTGGCGGGCTGTCTCGCGCTCGCGCTCGCCCTGCCCATGGCCTCGGTGATCAGCGGTGCCGCCGTGCTCGCCGCCGGTGCTGCGATCTACGGCGCCCGTCGTGCGCTCGCGGGCCGGGCCGCCGCCTGAGCCCGGTCCACGACGCGGAGAGCCGCGACACGCCGGATCCGTTTGCCTAAGAGCTGCGAACAAAAGGGGCGCCCGGCTCGCGACGCCCGGCACGCACGCTCGCGGCGTTGCCGGAAGGCCCTGGTGGCTCCGCTACAAGGACCTTCCGGCGCCTTGCGATCGCACGCACCGGACGCCGCGAGCTGACCGGACTCCCCTTTTGTTCGCAACTCTGAAGAGGACCTGACCCGATGGACCAGGCTCGGTGCGGAGGCCAGGTCCGCCGTCGACGGTGTCCCGGAGTACGCCTTCGGTCCGAGCCGACGGGACGGCAAGTCCCTCCTGCGGGACTTCGCGGGGCGCCACCGGGTGGCGGGCCGTGACCGTCCGTCCTTCGAGGGACGCCCGCAACTGGCCATGCTCAGCACCCGCGGGGACACCCCGCGGGACTGGCTGGTCACCGGCCAGGCACTGGAACGCGTCCTGCTGGAGACGACGTCGGGCGGGCTCGCCACGTCCCTGACGTCCCACCCGCTGGAAAGCGCGGACCTCCGTCTGCTTGTCAACGACTCCGTCAGCGGCCGCGGTCACGTCCAGATGGTGCTGCGCCTCGGATACGGCCTCACGGACCGGCGACGCCTCGCGGATCCGTCGAGGACGTCTTCGGCGTCCTCGACGGAGCAGAGGACACGCCCGGCAGCTGACCCACGTCGGCCACCGGGATCTCCTGGGGAGCGGACGGCAGTCCATTTCAGAGGAAACACAGAGCATTCGACCGCTGGTACGGGAGTCCTGTCCTGAGCACCATGAAAGTGTCATGCCCATGGCCAGAACCTGACCTGTGTCGCCGTCAGGTTCCACACTTGAGGAGCACCCCCATGAACTTCTCATCGGCTCTGCCCTTACGCAGCTTGCGTCCCGTCGCCCAGGCCGTGTTCCGCCTGGTGACCGGGTTCCTCTTCGCCTGCCACGGCGCGGCGTCCTTGTTCGGCGTCCTGGGCGGGGCCCACGGCGGTGGCAGCGTGCCCACCCTGCAGTGGCCCGCGTGGTGGGCCGCCGCCATCCAGCTGGTCGGCGGAGCCCTCGTGGCCCTCGGCCTGTTCACGCGGACGGCAGCTGTCATCTGCTCCGGATCCATGGCCTACGCCTACTTCAGCGTGCACCAGTCGCACGCTCTGCTCCCGATCGACAACGGCGGCGAGCCTGCGGTCATGTTCTGCTGGACATTCCTCCTCATCGCCTGCCTCGGCCCCGGTGCCTGGGCAGCGGAATCCTTGCTGAGGAGAGGCACCGTGGCAGCGGACGAGGACGGCGTGGCACCCGTACCCACCTCGTAGTCATCACTCCACCCGCGCCGTCGGCACGGAACGTGCCGTGCGCACGAATGCGCCCCGGTGAGCACGAGGGGCTCTCGTACGCACGGCACAGGCCGGGCCGGCGCGACCCGCACCCGTGGACCGGCCGGGCATGCCGTCGACCGGTACCGGCCAGGCGCCTCTCGCAGGGCCCGGGCCGTTCGCGGCTCAGGGGCTGTGGTGCAGACTCCGTCCGGGCAGCGGCACCGACACTGGGAGCAGAGCGCCTTCCACGACGAGGCCGGCCGATCCCAGCGGCTCCGTCCAGTCGCCCACGTCATCCGTGTGGTCGGGGAGCCCCGGACCTCTGGAGAGGCCGGTGTCCCGTTCCACCGGATCGTCCGGCACAAGCAGCAGGCCGTGCCCTCTCAGGTACCACCTACGACGGGAGGGAGCGGGCCGTCCCTCCTGACGGCGCAAGCGAGTGACGGCCACGAGCGGGAAGGCAGCGTCGGCCGGCCCGTTCCGGGGGCCGGTCGGAGGCCGGGCGGGACCTTCGGCCCCTGTGCGCGGCGGTGGTCGCCGACGAGGCTTGCCTGTGAGGAGGTGCTGTGACGCGATACACGCCCACCCGGGCGCCCTCCCCAGGGCGTCGGCGCCACGTCTGACTGTTATCCGGCGTTCCGGGTCATGAGGTGCGTCTCCTTCGCGGCACCCTCGGAGGCTGAGCCGGATTTCACATGCCTCACGGCGAAGCCCTCTGCCCAACACGTCGAGCGAGGCATCGGAAGGCAGGCATTCCCCATGAACGTGCAGCGCACCAAGCGGCTGCTCGCCATCTCCGCGGCCGGCGCCCTGCTGGCAGGCGGCGGGGCGATCGGCGCGGCCGGGACCGCTGCGGCGGCACCCACGGCCCCGGCTCACGTGTCCTCGTACTCCCACCACTCCGACGACGACTGCGGCTGGTGGGGCGACGACTGCGGCTACGGAGGCTTCGACCATGGCGGCTACGGAGGCTTCGACCACGGAGGCTTCGACCACGGTGGTGGCGGAGACCGTGGCGGTGGCGGTGACCACGGTGGCGGTGGCGGCGGCCACGGCGGCGGCCGTTGATCCCGACTGGTGAAATCACGGTGTGCGCCCGGTGTCCAAGGGCGCACACCCGCACCGCGTCCGAATTCCACGCAGCTTCCACACCGGGGGCCGAAAACGGCGCCGCGCACCGGACCCGGCTCCTTGAGCCGATGCTCCGGCCGCCGCCGGGTCCTGCCTACCCGGCGCTGCCCCGGTACACCCCGCACGGGGCCCGACCGGTGCAGAGCCGACGCCGTCCGCCGGCCGCGGGTGAGCGTCTGCTTCCGGCCGAGCGGCCGTCCCGTCGCCCAAGGTTGTTCACCTGAGAATCAGTGCCTGGAACCAGCCTGGCTGCTGGGGGACCCCCATGCCTCGCGTGCTGAGGCACGGCAGCCAAGTCGGCCGTCAGCCCGCCTCGTCGAGCAGGCTTTGGAACTTCTCCTGGACGCGCAGTGCCTTCCCGATGTCCTTGACCGTTGCTTCGGGGTAGGTGCGGAAGTAGGAGCAGGCGGTGGCCTGGTGAGCGACGATGTGGTCCTTGATGTCGGGGGCGCTGATGCCCGGGTAGTTCTCGGTGTGTTGCAGGATGGCGTCGAAGATGTCCGGGATGTACTTGGCGAAGTCGTCGATGTAGGCGTCCCAGTCGCCGTCGAAGTTGGTGGCGAACATGAGGCGTGTGTCGTTGTCGAAGAGAACCCAGCGTGCGTCGTGGAGAGTGCCGATGCGCGCGCTCATCTCCTTGCGCCGGTCTTCGAATCCTGGCTGCTGGAAGATTTGACGGATCTTCTCGCTCTGGCCGGGCTTGACGTCGAAGAAGAGAGTGAATTCATTGGTTCGGCCGTGCCTCAGGCCCGGTCGGGTCTGCTTCTCGGTGTTCGTGGTCATGTCGGGCTCCCTTCTCGGGGTGTTCGAAGGCCGTCTGCTGTTTGGCCGTCTGCTGTTCTGGGTGTGGAGCCGGCTCGACGGTGTCAGGTTTCGAGTCCGGCGATCCAGTTCAGAGCCCGGATGCCGGGCATGAAGAGGTATTCACCGCCTTTGGTGACGGCGAAGCGTGGCAATTGTTTGAGGCGGCGGCGGACGGGACGCCGGGGGATGGTGAACGTTCCGGTGCCGTCGTTGTCGCCGATGACGGGGTCCTTCTCGGTGCCCAGGCCGGTGAAGTCGCCGTCGTTGGCCCACTGGGTCTTGAGGAACTCGAACTGCCGGACGAGGTCGGCGCCCATGAAGATGAACACGATGCCGCGCTCGGCGCCGTCGTCCTCCAGTTGTCCCTCGGGGAGCATGGGGCCGTAGGTGGTGCCGCGGCGTAGAGCACGGTGGATGCGCACGTCCACGAACGTCTCGTCCATGCCATCGCGGGGGTTCATGCGGCGGATGTGCGCGCCCATGGGGCAGCGCAGGCCGGTGGGGTCGTCCTGGCGGTAGGTGAAGTCGTTGGCGCGAGCGGGGTCTGCGGCCAGCTCCGGGTCGTCGTGGTCGGGGGCGAGGACCAGGGGGGCTCCGCTGCGCCAGCGGCCGACCATCTTGGCGGCCAGGAGCTCTTCCTCTTCGGGCGATGCGGAGTTGTTCTTCAGGTAGCGGCGGAAGTCGGCGACTCTCATATGCAGCTTGCGGAAGGCCACGTACGTGCCGTTATGGGCCAGTACTCCGGGCTCGGGCATGGGAGCGGGCCGACCGAGCTGGTTCTCGTAGCCGAGGACGAATTCACCGGCTTTGATGGTGGGCCCGAAGCCCGGCATGTAGCCGTAGTGGTCGCGGTCGGTCTGGAGGATGCTGGCCACGCCGGCGCCTTCCACGTCCGGCTCGCCGATACCGTCCACGAAGCCCAGATGAGTGCGCTTGGTCGGCAGCTGGGTGGCGTCGAGCCGGTAGATCACCTGCACGCCGGGCAGGCCGCGCACCGCTTGGCGTCCCTCGTCCAGGAGGGATTCCAGCCCTGTGTCGTCCGGGGCGAAGACGGAGATGGCCAGGTGTACGTCACTGCTGCCCAGGGGCGCGTCCCAGTGCTCGGGGCTGCTTTCACCGGTGTCGCCGAGCCGGGCGGCGCGAGCGGCCATGCCCTCCCGGAAGGCGGCCGGGAAGCTGTCGAGCGACGCCTGTGGCACGTGCAGGGCACGCAGCCCGGCGTGGCTGAGGGCCACGCTCAGCCAGGCCCGGCTGGGCGGGTCCCACCAGCGGGCCGCCGAGGCGACATGAGGGATCAGGCGAGTGAGCATCTGCCGGCCGTCGGCCGGATCGTCGATGCGCAGCAGGACGTAGGCGCCGGTGTACGGGGAGGGACGCTGGCGGAGCAGAGTGCCCTGGATGTCGTCCAGCTCCAGTACCTGCGACTGCTGCGTACTGTCTGCCATTGCGATGGTCTCCATGCCCTTCGTCGCGGCCCGCTGATCTGACAATGACCGTCCGGGGTTTCAGCGCTCGCGGACGGTCGCCCTCAGCGGCAGCACCTCGTCCGCTGTGCGCGGCTCGCGCCGCTCTTGGCCGTTGAGCCGGTGACGCAGCAGGGACGAGCGGCGGTAGACCTCCTTGCGGGCCCGCATGATGCTGCCCAGTGGGCGGTGCGCGGCCGTCACGCGCCAGGGAGTGAACGAGAGGGCATCCATCCGCCTGAGGTTCTCCTCCCCGGAGATGTCCTGCCGGGGGAAGCGAAGCCTGGCCACCGTGACGTAGGGGGACAACTGCTCAGGCCACTCGACCGTCAGGTCCTCCACCGGCATCCGCGTCAGGTCGGCACACAGCTGCACCTGGATGTCGAAGGCGTAGGGGCGCTCCCGCAGCTCGGCCACCAGAGCCGGCCGGAAGACCTCTGCGGCGGAGGTGACGTCCATCTGGCGCTCGGTGACCGCGGCCGCGCAGGCCGGGTCGGGGGCGATGCGCACCTTGGCGATGTACTCGCCGTGCCGGACCGCTCCCATCGTCGTGTAGGTCGACAGAAGCACGTTGACCAAAGGACGCTGCGAGACGATCAGGAAGGTCAAGAACTCCTCCCATGCCCAGTCGTCGGGCTCCAGGCTGCCCTTTCCGGTCACGTAATCACGGAAGAAGCGGTGCCGGCCCCGCTTGCCTTCGGCGAAGTACTCCCCTGCCCGCAGGAACAGATCCTGAATGAACAGGTAGTGCTGCACGGTGTTGCAGAAGAAGACCGGGGCATTGATCGTGTTGTAGTCGAACGTGCGGCTGTCCGGTTCGTCCTCCAGCAGCGTCGGCCCGTCGACGTCGAACATCTTCACTCCCAGGCCGGTCGCTCGGCCCAGTTGCGCGTCGGCCCCGGCGTGGGGAGAGCCGTTGGAGAACCGCACCAGCGCGTCATGCCTGCCGGGAGTGGCGAAGATCCCCTGGGCGTACTCCTGCGGCAAACCGCCGAGGATCTCCACATCCCCTCTGACCAGGCCGTATCCCTTGGCGTGCGCGTCGCGGACTGCTTGGCCGATGCCCTCGGCGGACACGGAGTCGGTGATGTACCGCTCCATACGCTCGATCACTTTCCGTACATACACCTCGAAGTCAGGCTCGGTGACTTCCACATCAGGCGTGTACGGGATGAACCGCGACGTCATGACTTGACCGCCCCACTCTCAACCAGGCTCGCAGGCACGAACCGAGGCACGGTGCCCACCGTGGCCGGCGCCGAACCGTCCGACCGCAGGCAGTGCCCGGCGACCGGTCACCACCACCGTAGGCACGGGGTGAGTACGAGCGCGCGCCGAAGAAATCCGGGCACCGGTCGTCGTCGGCAGCGGCTCACGGCTGGGGCTCTGAGAGTGCAGAGATCTCTTCAGGCCCGGCATCGGCCCCGATCGAAACCCGTTCGGCATATGCAGCGCGCACGGACTGCCACGGCACGTGACGATGGAGGCCTCTCGTCTTCCGGTAGCCGCTCGGCCTGCGTCCGATCAGGGCGGAGTCGGTGTCTGGCTGCCGTCCGTACATCCTGCCCACCCTTGCGGAGGCCACCGTGGGACACGCTGTCGGCGATGTGCTGGGCCTGGCGGCCGGCGTTGCGATCAGCCCACTGCCCATCGTGGCGCTCATCCTCATCCTGGCCACGCCCCGAGGCCGGCTCAACGGTCCTCTCTTCGCCCTCGGCTGGGTCCTGGGCCTCGCCGTCCTCGGGGCGATCATGCTTGCCGTGGGAGGCTCAGGCGGAGCCTCCACCCACAAGCATCCGGCCACCTGGGTAGGGGCCCTGAAACTCGCCCTCGGCCTGCTCCTGGCATTCTTCGGCGCCCGGCAGTGGCGTCGACGTCCCACCGACCCTTCTCAGGCGCAGCTGCCGAAGTGGATGGCCGCGATCGACCGCTTCACCCCCCTCAAGATCCTCGGACTCGGGTTCCTGCTGTCGGCGGCCAACGCCAAAAACGCCCCCCTGACCATCGCCGCAGGCGCCTCCATCAGCTCAGCCGGAATCACCCTCCCTCAGCAGATCGGCGCACTCGCCATCTTCGTGATCATCGCCTCCGTCGGCGTACTCGCACCGCTGGCCGTTTACCTGCTCATGGGCGAACGGGCGAAATCCATCCTCAACGACTGGCGTGACTGGGCCACCCGCCACAACGTCGCCATCATGGCGGTCCTCTTCTTCGTCCTCGGCCTCAAGCTGCTCGGTGACGGCATCAGCATCGTCGCCTCTTGAGTGAAGAGGCCATCGCGGGAGTGCCTGATCAACAATGGCAACATCGATACACCCCTTCTGGACCGGCTCGCGCGTCGCCACCGGTTGTTCACCGGGCTCCGGACTCAGACCGGCACCGCAGCGCGTCGCACAGCAGGGCGCGACGAGCGGGAGCAGATACTTTCGGAGCCCGTGCCGGAGCTGTACGGCCAGAATGCATTGCCCCGCAGCAAGCTCTGGACAGGCTCCCGCGGGAACTCGTGGTGCACGCGGTTGATGTGCTGACGCAAGACTCGGCACGGGCCCGAGCGAAGCCGTCCGTCCGGCGCCGCCCGGCCTCGTCGACCGCGCCGCCGCCACCGTGTGAACGGCGTACGGCAACCGGCCGTGAGCGGAGACGGGCCGGGGTACGGCTTCCGCCCGTCGGGAGGGACCAGGGCCGGCCCGAGCGGCCCTGGCCGTCCGTCCGGGCCCGTGTGAAGATTGCGATGGGCGACCGATCGCACCATGAGGAGTGACCGATGGCGGACAGCGTGCAGGTCGGGCCCGGGCACTCGATCCGGGTGTTCCTCCTCGACGACCACGAGGTGGTGCGGCGGGGGGTGCACGACCTGCTGGACGACGAATCGGACATCGAAGTGGTCGGCGAGGCCGGGACCGCGCAGCAGGCGCTGGCGCGCGTGCCCGCCCTGCGTCCGGACGTGGCGGTGCTCGACGTGCGGTTGCCGGACGGTGACGGAGTGAGCGTGTGCCGGGAGCTGCGCTCCCGTCTGCCGGAACTCGCCTGCCTGATGCTGACCTCGTTCGATGACGAGGAGGCGCTGCTGGACTCGATCATGGCAGGCGCGTCCGGGTACGTGCTGAAGCAGATCCACGGCTCCGACCTGGTATCGGCCGTGCGCACCGTCGCCCACGGCCAGTCGCTGCTCGACCCCAGCGCCACCACCAGACTGATGGCCCGGCTGCGGGGCGGGCCGCAGCAGGAGGAAGAGCCGGACGCGCTGCCCGGCCTGACCGACCGGGAACGGGAGATCCTCGCCCTAGTCGGTGAGGGGCTGACCAACCGCCAGATCGGACAGCGCCTCTACCTGGCCGAGAAGACGGTCAAGAACCACATCTCCCGGCTGCTCGCCAAACTAGGCGTGGAGCGACGGATCCAGGCGGCGGTGATCGCCACTCAAGCCCGTGACCGGCTGCATGGTGACCACCACTGAACTGGTGCGAACTTCCGGCTGCCGACGAGGGCCCGGATCCGTGAGGCCGGCTTCACCCAGCCGTGGGCCTGGTCGGCACTGGGCGGCACACCGATCCCTGCGCCAGTCGCCAGGCGTGTTCCGAAAGTTCTTCCCGGGCCGGCGGCCTTCTGCCGTGAGGTGCCCCGTCCCCACGATGCCCGGCACACACGCTCGCCGCGCGGGGGGGCACGTACGCCAGTACAGGGACCGACCCCTGCGCCTTGCGGTCGCAGGCACCAGACGCCGCGGGCCGCACTCCGGTCGGACGGCGTCGTCTCCGGAACACGCTCTAGTGTGGAGGTGAGCGAAACGGCTCTCGGCAGGCGCGGGAGTTGGAGGGTGACCGGTGGAAAGCTCCGAGCAGTTCGATCAGGCCCGGACGGCCCGTGTGCGACTGCCGCAGCTGAAACTGGACGAACTGCTGGAGGAACTCCAGGCGCGCCTGGACGCCGCCCGAGGCACCCGGGACCGGGTGCACAGCCTGCTGGAGGCCGTGCTCTCCGTCGGCCGGGAGCTAGATCTGACGCAGGTGCTGCACCGCATTGTGAAGGCCGCCGCGGTCCTGGTCGACGCGGAGTACGCGGCCCTGGGCGTGATCGGACCGGACGGCAGACGTCTCTCGGCGTTCCACACGGTCGGGGTCGGCGAAGAGGACATCGCCCGGATCGGTTCCTATCCGGAAGGCCACGGCATCCTGGGCGAACTGATCCGTAACCCGGAGCCGCTGCGCCTGGCCGAACTGGGCGAGCACCCGTCGTCCTACGGCTTCCCGCCCGGCCATCCCGCGATGAGTACCTTCCTCGGTGTCCCGATCCGGGTGCGGAACCAGGTGTTCGGCAACCTGTACCTGACGGAGAAACGCGGCGGCGGCGAATTCGACGACGAGGACGAGTCCGTGCTGTCCACACTGGCGGTGGCGGCCGGCGTGGCGATCGACAACGCGCGGCTCTACGAGGAGTCCCGGCTGCGTGAACGCTGGGTGCAGACGAACGCGGACATCACCCGCAGCCTCATGTCGGGAGCCGCGCAGGCGGAGGTCCTGGGACTGGTCACGGAACGCGCCCGGGAGATCACGGGGGCCGCTCTGGCGGTCATGTCCGCGCCCGTGCCCAACACCCGGACCCTCACCGTCGAACTGGCCATCGGCCGGCAGGCGGACAAACACCGCGGGCTGGTGCTTCCCATGGAAGGCACGCTCACCGGGCACGCGTTCGCCACCGGCGCTCCTGTGAGCAGTCCGGACGTCGCGCACGACGCACGGGTGACGGCCGGCCCGCCGCGGTTCGCCGGCCTGGGACCCGCGGTGGCCGTTCCCATCGGCTCCGGTGAGCACGTCCGCGGGGTCCTGCTGCTGGCCCGCGAAACGAACGCCGACGACTTCTCCGGCCAGGAACTGGAGCCTCTCCAGAGCTTCGCCGCGCAGGCCGCACTCGCCATGGAACTGGCCGAACGCCGCAAGGACGCCGAACAGATCGCCCTGCTGGAGGACCGCGACCGCATCGCCCGGGATCTGCACGACCTGGCCATCCAACGCCTGTTCGCCACCGGGATGACGCTGCAGAGCGCGGGCCGCTTCATCGGCCACGAGGGCGCCAAGGAGCGGGTCCTGCGGGCGGTCGGCGACCTGGACGAAACCATCAAGATCATCAGGTCGACGATCTTCGGGTTGCACACGCACGGCGAAGAAGCGGCCCCCGGCCTGCGGGCACGGGCGGTACAGGTGATCACGGAGGCCACGCCCGTGCTGGGCTTCGCCCCCAGCGTGCGGATGGAAGGGCTGCTCGACACCAACGTCCCGCGGGAGACCGCCGACCACGTCGTCGCCGTCCTGTCCGAGGCCCTGACCAACATCGCTCGCCACGCCCACGCGGACCGCGCCGAAGCCGCACTGGAGACCGACGGCAGGACCGTGCGTCTCACGGTCGCCGACAACGGCAGGGGCATCCCGCCCGACGGCCGCCGCAGCGGCCTGGCCAACATGGACGAGCGCGCCCGGAAACTGGGCGGCGGCCTGGAGATCACCACTCCCCAGGGCGGCGGAACCGCGCTGGTGTGGTGCGCCCCCGTCACCGGTACGCAGGGGCCGGCCCAGAGCTGACCTGCCGGCGGAACGCAGCCCGAGGACCGGTGCCCCCGGTGTCCGGTGGCCGGCCGGGAAACCGCGCCGTACGACCCTGCCGGACGGGACTTCCGGCCATTGGTACCGACGACGGACCCGGGTGATCCTGGGAAGCGGACTCCATGAGGAAGGGCACGTCCATGCATGCTCAGATAGGCGATCGACTGCTCGTGGAAAGCCCGGTGACCGGCGCCACCCGACGCGACGGCGAGATCGTCGGCCTGCACCACGAGGACGGCACACCACCGTACGACGTGCGCTGGTCGGACACCGGAGAGGTCACGCTGCTCTTCCCCGGGCCGGACGCGCACGTCCGGCACCTGGGGCGGGAAGAGACTCCGATGGGCGGGACGGGCCCCGCTGAGCCGGCGGCCCCTGCGGCCGGGCGGCCGGGCGACTTCGGACGACGTGTGGCGGTGGCCCGCCGACGTCGCGGGCTCAGCCTGGAGGAGGTGGCAGGCCGGGCCCGGATGTCGCCGCAGTACCTCCGCTACCTGGAACAGCGCCCCTCCGACCCGGGCACCGCGACCGTTCTGCGTCTGGCCGACGCGCTGGGCACCTCACTCGCCGCTCTGCGCGGTGACGACCAGGAGCTGCCACCGGGACAGGGGCGGGCGCTGCTGCGTCCTCGGCTGACGGACCTGTCCCCGCAGCAGTGCAGGGCGCTGCTGTCCACGCACGGAGTGGGACGCATCGCGTTCACCGGTCCGGACGGCCCGGCTGCGTTTCCGGTCAACTACGACGTGATGGGGGAGGCCGTGTTCTTCCGTACCGCGCCCGGCTCCGCTCCCGCCCGGGCCGTGGGCAACGAGGTCGCGTTCGAGGTGGACCGCGTCGACGAGGCGATGAGCCGGGGCTGGAGCGTACTCGCCGTGGGTCGCGCCGAGGCCGTGGAGGACGTGGAGACGTGCCGCCGGCTGGGGGAGCGGGCCGGCACGGAACCGTGGGCCGGCGGCGTCCGCACGCTCTGGGTGAAAGTGCTTCCCACTCGGCTGACGGGGCGCCGGATCATGCCGGCCGACGGGTGAGAGGAGGCCGCCGAAGCCGTGCCCGGGGGCCCGGACGCGGCCGGCGTGGAGGTCGACCTTTCGCGGACGGAACGCCGAAGCCGAGCGATGCGCACCGCAGGGATCACCGCCCGTCCATGAGACCGGCCCCCGAGAGCACCCCGCTACGGCGGCAAGCGGTGCCGGGGCGCGGACCGCCGCGCGGTGGTGCGCGGACGTGCCCCCGCGGCGTCCTCCGTGCGGGTCAGTGCGCCCGGTCATGGTCCTGGCGGACCACCACGACCGGACAGGCCGCGTGCTGGGCGCAACGCTGGCTGACCGAACCCAGCATCGCCCGGCGGAAGGCGCCACGTCCGCGACTGCCGACGACGAGGACCTCCGCGCCCTGCGACGCGCGGATGAGCACCTCGGACGGGTCGCCTTCCACTAGATGCTCCCGCAGGCCGGCCGGGCGCTGCTCATCCGCGAAGACGCCGTCGAGTTCTTCGGTGAACCGTTCCCGGGCCTGCTCCAGATCGAATTCAGGATCGATCGCCGGTCCCGTCCAGCCGACGTCCGACGGCGTGTCCCAGGCGTGGACCGTCTCCACGACACCGCCCACCAGACGCGCGTAGCGCACCGCCCAGCGCAGTGCGGCGTAGGACGACGGCGAACCGTCCACACCCACGACCACCCGCGGCTCAGGTTCCGAGGACTGCATGATCACCTCACTGGAACGTCGATGTGCCATGTCTCCACGCTGCCGGGCGGAGCAGAACCCTGCCAGCCGGCCGCGCCCGTCCCCGCCCGCACCTGGGCGCCGTCCTTCCTGTGCGGGCGGGTCGATCGACGCGAACCGGGGACCTGCGGCCCCTGCCCGCCCGGTGGGTGGGCAGCGCATGCTCTGCAGGGAGAACATGCAGGAGGTGGAGGGCATGTCCCGCACCCTCGCCGTCGGCCTCGACGGATCATCCGGGAGCTGACGTCCGTACCGACGGAGCCGAGGAGGAACCGAACCCCAGTTCCGGTTGCCACGGCACGTGCAGCTTGCGTACGACGGCCAGGTCGAGCGGCGCGCCCAGGCGGCGGGCCACTGCGGACGCCACCCGGACACCTCCGCGTGGAACTCCCAGTACCACGGCGTCCGGGCCGCGCAGGCGGCCCAGGTGCGAGGCCAGATACCGTCCCGCGTCCGCGCGGTTCTCGTAACGCATGGGCCACCTCCAGACGTAGGTCCGGGCCTGGCGGCGACCGGCGCACCAGACGGTCAACCAGGCCCTGAACACCGGAGTGTCCGATCGCGTGTACGAGCACCAAGCCGCCGAAGCTCTGGAGGCGGCACTGCGGGACCTCCCGCCCGAGGTTGAGGTACGACGCCGCCTCGTGGACGGACCGGCCCGGCGCGCGCTCCTGGACGCCGCGTGCGAAGCCGATCTGCTCGTGGTCGGAGCCTGCCGTCGTCCGGGACACTTCGGGCTCCAGCTCGGCCGGCTCTCCCACACCGTCCTGCACCACTCGCCCTGTCCGGTCGCCGTGGTCCCCGTCGCGGTCACCGATGACCGGGCACAGACCCGCTTCGCCGAGGAGAGACGTCACGGCTACCAGGGCGGCTGATGGGGACGGCCGTGTCCACAGCCGGCCGGTACCGCCAACTCGATGCAACCCCGGAATCTCAGGGCGGCGACCGCTCCGGCCGGAGGACGGGACGCAACGAATCACCTGGCGGCCGGACGAGGAGAGGCGCCGTCGCCACGCTGGCGCCGGACCCGGGCTCCTGCCGGAGGGCCGCCCTGCGGGCCTGGCCGTCGAGGGAGCGGCGCCGGTGCGACCCGGCCACGGCACGGTCACCCCAGACGCCTCCCGCGCCCACCGCGCCGAAGCCAGACCTGCACGCCACCGGACCGGATCAAGGTGACTGTGTCATCCCACCACTGTGACGCGGGGACGAGTCATCGCCGCCTTCGGCCGATCGGCCCTGTGAACTCCATGGGCCCGTGCGGACCCCCGCCCGATCGGCGGAGGATGGGGCACACGAACCGGGAACCCGCGGCCCGCCCGGCCTCTGCACCGACACGGAAAGGAATCCGGATGTCCGTCGACACGCGGCAGGCGCACGCCCCTCTGGCGGAGGACGAGCTGAGGTCGCTGGACGCCCACTGGCGTGCCGCGAACTACCTCTCCGTCGGCCAGATCTACCTCCTGGCCAACCCGCTGCTGACCGAGCCGCTGCGCCCGGAGCACGTCAAACCGCGGCTGCTCGGCCACTGGGGCACCTCACCCGGGCTCAACCTCGTCCACACCCACCTCAACCGCCTCATCCGCGCGCGGGACCTGGACGCGTTGTGCATCTGGGGGCCCGGTCACGGCGGACCCGCCGTGCTGGCCAACTCCTGGCTGGAGGGCACGTACACGCAGACGTACCCGGACGTCACCCGGGACGCGGCCGGCATGGAGCGGCTGTTCCGGCAGTTCTCCTTCCCCGGCGGGGTGCCCAGCCACGTCGCACCCGAGACACCGGGCTCGATCCACGAGGGCGGCGAACTCGGCTACTCCCTCTCGCACGCCTACGGCGCCGCCCTCGACAACCCCGGTCTGCTGGTGGCATGCGTGATCGGCGACGGCGAGGCGGAGACCGGACCGCTGGCGGCGTCCTGGCATTCAAACAAGTTCCTCGACCCGGTCGACGACGGAGCGGTGCTGCCGATCCTCCACCTCAACGGCTACAAGATCGCCAACCCGGCGCTGCTCGCCCGGCTGCCGGAGGCCGAACTCGACGACCTCCTGAGGGGTTACGGCCACGACCCGATCCACGTCACCGGTGACGAACCCGCCGCCGTCCACCAGGCACTGGCCGCCGCTCTGGACACCGCCGTCGACCGGATCACCGCCATCCAGCGCGCCGCCCGTAAGGAGGGCGCCATCGAGCGGCCCCGCTGGCCGGTGATCGTCCTGCGCACCCCCAAGGGCTGGACCGGACCCGCCCAGGTCGACGGCCTGCCGATGGAAGGCACCTGGCGCTCCCACCAGGTTCCCCTGACCGCCGTACGGGACGACCCCGCGCGTCTGCGGCAGCTGGAGGAGTGGCTGCGCTCGTACCGTCCGCAGGAACTGTTCGACGAGCACGGCAGGCCCCGCGCGGACGTACTGGCCTGCATCCCGGCAGGCTGTCGACGGCTCGGAGCGACCCCCCACGCCAACGGCGGAGTGCTGCTGCGCGAACTGCCCCTGCCGCCGCTGGAGAAACACGCCGTCGAGGTCGACAAGCCCGGCGCGACGGTGCACGAACCCACCCGCGTCCTCGGCGACATGCTCCGAGACGTCATGGCCGCGACCGCCGACCGGCGCGACTTCCGCCTCGTCGGCCCCGACGAGACCGCCTCCAACCGCCTCCAGGCCGTCTACGAGGCCAGCGGCAAAGCATGGCAGGCGCGGACCCTGGACGTGGACGAACACCTCGACCGGCACGGCCGGGTCATGGAGATCCTGTCCGAACACACCTGCCAGGGCTGGCTGGAGGGCTACCTCCTCACCGGCCGACACGGACTGTTCTCCTGCTACGAGGCGTTCGCGCACATCGTCGACTCGATGGTCAACCAGCACATCAAGTGGCTGCGCACCACCCGCCGCCTCCCCTGGCGCGCTCCCATCGCCTCCCTCAACTACCTGCTCACCTCGCACGTGTGGCGCCAGGACCACAACGGCTTCTCCCACCAGGACCCGGGTTTCGTCGACCACATCCTCAACAAGAGCCCGGAGGCGGTCCGGGTCTACTTCCCGCCGGACGCCAACACCCTGCTGTCGGTGGCCGACCACGCCCTGCGCAGCCGCGACTACGTCAACGTGATCGTCGCAGGCAAACAGCCCTGCTTCGACTGGCTGACCATGGACCAGGCCAAGGTGCACTGCGCCCGCGGAGCCGGTGTCTGGGGCTGGGCGGGCACCGAGGACGGCACCCGCGAACCCGACGTCGTCCTCGCCTGCGCGGGCGACGTACCCACCCAGGAGGTGCTGGCCGCCGCCCAGTTGCTCCGCCGCCACCTGCCCGAGCTGGCCGTGCGCGTGGTCAACGTCGTGGACATCGCCCGGCTGCTGCCCCGCGAGGAACACCCCCACGGCATGACCGACTTCGAGTACGACGGCCTGTTCACCGCGGACAAGCCGGTGATCTTCGCCTACCACGGCTACCCCTGGCTGATCCACCGCCTGGCCTACCGCCGCACCGGCCACCGGCACCTGCACGTGCGCGGCTACAAGGAGATCGGCACCACGACCACCCCGTTCGACATGGTGGTCGGCAACGACCTGGACCGCTACCGCCTCGTCATGGACGTCATCGACCGAGTCCCCGGTCTCGCCGTGCGCGCCGCAGCCGTACGCCAGCACATGGAGGACGTACGGCTGCGCCACCACGCCTGGATCCGCGAGCACGGCGTCGACCTGCCAGAAGTCACGGAGTGGACTTGGGACACCTGATCGGACCTGACGGAGCGCGTTGCGCCGAGCACCGGCCCCGCCGCCGTCCAGTTCCTCGGACGAATCGCCCTGTACTGGGAGCAGCCCGATCCGTGACACCGCAGCAGGTTCTACGGGCGCGATGGGCGGTACACGTGGCACGAGAGCTGCCGTCTGCCGCGGATCGGTTACGCCGGAGAAAGAGGCTGGCTACAAGAGGGGCGACGCCGGCCCCCGGACATCGCCGTCACCTGCTCGACCCATCCTGCCCCCAGCGAACTGACTGAGCCTCTGGTTGCCTCCCCTGCGGGCGCGTACGGAGTCGGACAGGATCCGCCAAGAGGAACCGCCATGACGGCCCAGCCCGATTACGACCAAGCCGTCCCGCAGCCGTCCATCTGGACAGTGCGACCTGGACAGCGCTGCAACGCTGCCAGGAGCACCGGCGCCGACTCAGTACGGACAACCCCCACCTGCCCGTCACCCGGTTCACCCGCACCCATCACGGACCTGCCGGCGCCGCCCACATCCGCGACAGCCTCGCGCCCGCTGGCCTCCTGCCGCGCATCCTGCGCTCCACCCGTCTGCTCGCTCTCGCAGACGAACTCCACTCAAGATCCTCACCATCTTCTTGGGGATGTCCTACGCAGGTCTCGCCCACAACCGGCCCACCCCAACTCTCACCAAGTCGACATAATTACGCAGACTGAATCACGAGCTTGCGAAAGTTGAATACACTCGAGAAGAGTCCGCGCCCAACTCCGTTTCCATGCAGGTCGTTTTGCTGTGAGGTATCCTCGAACACTGGGCGCAGAAGCGCCTGCCCGGCACCGCCCCAGCCTTAACCTTAGCCAGACCCAGGATTTCGCGGAGCGAATTCCTGTATGTCGAATTGCGGAGCAATTCGAGTCGCGGACAACGGAGTTGTCCGCACCGGACGGCGGAGCCGACCGGTGGGCCACGCGGAGCAATTCCTGTTCCGCCGCGTATGTCGTTGACAGGTGTAGATGATTATTGGGTGGTGCTGTGACCTGCGGGTGTTCAGGTAGATCGAGTGGCCGGGATGGGTATCTGCTCAGGATTCCTGGTCAAGTGATGATGACTGCCCTGGCTGGACAGGCCTGTGACCTGCGGGGTTTGTGTGTTGCTGGTCGGGTGTGCAGATGGGTTGGATGGGTGTGCATCTTCGCTGGTCCTGGGGAGGTGGGGGGAGCGGGCGCTACTCGGTTTTCCACCATCCTTGCTGGGTGTGCCAGTCCCTTGCCCAGCTCAGGAAGTCGCCGCCTGCCTGCTGGGAGGGGGTGTCATCGGCATATGGTGCGGCGCAGCCGTCGCGTAGCCACCACACCTGGCCGCGTTGTGGGCCGGTCACGACCAATGTCCAGTACTGCCCCGGCTGGTCGCTGCCCAGGAGTACCGAGCCGTGGGTGTAGGTCTGGTGCAGCAGCGATGAGTGGAGGCTGTGGTCGTAGTAGTCGTACTCCCACTGCCATTCCTCTGTCAGCGGGAAAGGCTCTTTGAACGGCCGTGGTGCGGTGGCGTCGAAGGGGTCCGGGCTCATCCAGTACTCCGCTTCCCACACGGCCCAGTTTGGCGGCTTGGCGCCCACCGGCAGCAGACCTCCCGCGTCCGGCGGGCCGTCGTCGGTGCCGTTCGCGATCTCGGCCACGAAGGTGCGATACGGCTCCGGCAGCACCACACCGTGGCCTTCTTCCCAGGCGTGAAGCGCTGGCCAGCCCAAAGGACAGCGCCGGACACCGGCAGGAAAGACTTCCTCCAGGAGGGCTATCGCATCCGACATCGCATCATCCACGCCCTACAGGTATCACCGACCGCCGATACCCTGCCCCGGCCCGCACGGAACGCAGGCGAAGTGCCGAGTTCACGCTGCCTCACGCCCTGTGTCGTTTGAGGGCCCAGGTGAGGGCGGGGACGTGCAGGGGGACCGCGCTCGCGTCGCCTTTTCGGCTCCCCAGCCATCGCTGTAGTTCGCCACGTGTGTGTCGGGCGAGCCAGCGGGCGAGGGGCTCGACCTCGTCGACAGGGCCAGCGCCGGTGCGCGTTCGGAGTGCGTCGGCCAGCAGGCCGGCCAAGTGCTGTTCGGACACGGCGTGCTGGCGACCGGCGGCGGCCGTGAGCGTCTCGGTCAGGGCGAGGGTTTCGGGGTAGGTGACCAGGTCGCGGGCGATGACCCGCCACGGCCGTACCCGGCCCGTATGACCGGCCTGCTCGGCGAGGGCCGCAAGGCGTCTGTCCCAGGGCACGGCCACGGCACCCGCCGTCAACTCCGGCTCGGTGTAGAGGTGTTGGATGATGCCGCGCGCCCACTCCCACGCCGCGACGGCTATGCCACCTTCGTCGGTGAGGTTGTGGTGGCGTCGGTGTGCGACCAGGACGCGGGCGGCTTCCGGTACGCCGAGGTGATCGAGTGGGATCTGGGATGGCCCGGTGTAGCCCACCTCACCGCCAACGAGCCAGATGCGATGGGTTCGGCAGACGCACTGGTGCCAGCCCCGGTACTGCCACACCTCCTGTCCGTGGCTGCGTGGCGCGGTACATCGCAGGCACCCGGCCATGACCGAAGCCGCGGCGTGCGTGGTGGTGGGGGATTGCCAGTGCGCGGCCGGCCCGGTGTGGTGCCGCAGAGCATCGAGGTCGAGTGGCCAGGCGGGCAGCACGCGTGCCAGGACCTGCTCCTCGATGCGGCTGTAGGCGGCGAGGCGTTCGCGGCCGGCGGCGTTGAGGTAGAGCTCGGCGCCCGGCCCACCCCGGCCGCTTACCGTGGCGCGGCCTTCTTGCTGAAGGACGGCGCGGAGGTAAGGAGCTGGGGGCAGGTGGTAGCGGGCTGCGCACCGTGTGATCCACGAAGCGGTCGTCTCGCCTTCGACCGGGGTGGTGCGGATGGCACCCGAGGCCAGGCGGTCTTGGGCGGACGGGGACAGGGGCATGGCGTGATGGGGTCAGCTTTCACGTGGCCGGTGGGCGAGGGCAGAAGGGGGACGCCCACCGGGCGGCGGGCCAGGAGGAAGACAGGACGAAGGGCGAGGGCGACGGTGTTCAGGCGGCCGTCCGGGAGGGCCCGGAGCCAGCCTGCTCGGCTGGGGGCCGTGTGTCCTGCTCAGCGAGGTGGTCGAGTTGGACGGCCTCGAGCTGCTTCTTGGTGATCTTCTCGGTGCCGTCCAGGATCGCGGTGATCGCGGCTTCCCGGATCAGCGCGGACAGGCTGCCGATGCGCCCGCCGGTGCGCGTGTGCAGGTAGCCAGCCATGCGCCCCAGTGACCCGGCGCGATGCTGCTCAAGGCGTAGCGCGTCTTCCATGCCGTCCAGCAGCCCGCGCCACGCGGCCTGCTGCTCCCGAGAGCCGTAGGGCAGGGGAGGGTTGGACAGGAGCTTGAATCGTCCCGCCAGCTGCGCCCCGCGGATTCCGGTCAGCAGGGGTGAGTCCTCGACGGCGACTCCGGCGTAGACGAAGGTGGCGCCGACGCGTTCGGACAGGTACTTCATCTGGTCGGACGTCTCGGCTCCGGCGCGGGTGCGGGTGTCCAGGAGGTGGATGTCGTCGACGAGGACCAGGCCGGTGCCCAGATCGCGCAGGGTACCCACGACCGCGTCGGTGATCTGCGCCTGGTTCATCCGCGCCGCCACCGGCAGGCCCAGGAAGCGGGCGAACTCCGAGACGAGCATCTTCGGGGTGGCGGCCGGTGGCACGGCGACGAACGCCACCGGCAGCCGTCCCTCGTCGCTCTCACTTCCGCGGCGTCGTCGCTCGGCGAGGTGGAAGGCGCGTCCGAGCTGCTGCAGGGCGGTGGTCTTGCCGGTCGTCGGGGGACCGGACACGATCAGTCCGCGCCGCGCGGTTCCGTCATGGCGCCGGTTCAGGATCATCAACCGGCCCTTGGCAGCTTCCCGCTCGGCCATGCTGCGCACCGTCGGGTCGTACTCCGCCCGCCCCCTGCCATCCAGTTCCGCACACCCGGTCTCGACCTCACGGATGTGCCGCTCCCACGCCAGCGCCCGCTCCCGCACGGCAGGCTCGAGCCCCTCCAACGGTCCGCGCGCGGGCAGGCGTTGCCGCGGCGCCCCGCCGATCACCGTGAACTCCTCATCCGCCATCAGATGCGTGGCCAGCACGACCTGGACCCCACCGGCTTCGTCCACGAGCCGGCACCGCGCTCCCTCCAGCCCGGCCACGGTGAACTCCCCGCCAGCGAACGGCACTTGACCCCCTACCTGCACCACAGCACGCTGCTGCGCCCCACTCATGCCGCACCCTCCCCGGCCGTGATCAGCGAGTGCCCGCCCAGCACTTGACCCAGATCGACGTGGAGCTGTGAGGACCACAGGGCGTGAAAGAGCGCGGGCCACACCCGTATCGCCTCTCCCACCTCACCGACTACTTCAGCCGCAGGCCGCGGCACCACGCAGGCCTTCCGTAGCCGGTCCACCACGGCCGCGTCCGCGTAGCGCGGATGCCGATACCCCGACAGCCACCGCACATTCGCCACCCGCACCGGCTCAGCAGGCCCCACCAGCCGATACCCCCACCCCGCCGCACGCGCACAAGAACCCAACACCCGCGCCCTGAAAGTCAGTTGGCGAGAAGGACCACTCACGCCGACGCAATCGACCAGCTCCCGCCGCCCGCCGGCCCACCGCACCAAGAGCTGCGGAGCATGCCGCACCACCGAGCTCCCCGCGCGCCAGACGAACTCCACAGGCCGACACGCCAGATCCACCACCCGGCGGTCCTGGTCGAGCAGCATCAAACGATCCCGCTGCGCCGCGCTCCCGTAGTGCACGAGCCGCCCCGTGGTCGCCGACCACCACCATCCCGGCGCCAACCGCTTGCCCCGGCGCACTGGAAACATCCTGACCGGCACACAGTCCTCCAGACGTTGCTCGTGTGCAGCACGCAGCCACGGCATCTGCCGCCGCTCACCGCCCGGCACCACGAAGCGGACATCGATGTATGAAGGATCAAGACAGGCCTCGTCACGCCCGTCCACGGAGGAGTTCAAGATCATGACTCCAGTGAACAACTTCTCAGAAAGACCGAGCAATACGCAGATTCACAGAGCCGCACCACCATCTCTGAAGCTGAGCGCATTGCGAAAAACCCTGAACGGGCACCATCGCGTAATTCACCGAAAGAGCCCTAGAAGTCAAAGACAAGAAATTCTGGGCACTCACCTCCACATCCAAGAAGCGAGCCAACCTGCTGCTCCCTGCACCGTCGTCGCCCTACCGACCAGAGACGGCTCCAGGAGCAGCCGGCCTCGCACAATGCCACCGGAGAGCACGACTCTGCCAGCCACCCGTGGAGGCAAGCCTCTGACCAGCTCATACATGGCCTTCAGAGGAGCGAAGACGCGGCGCAGCTCTCCAGCCCAGGCGAGGTCGATCACAGGGGAGAGCTTGCCTCTACACCAGGGAGCAACGTATCCTCGCCCAGAGCCGGACCAGTTCGGCGAGCCAGGGTAAAACTGACGGAACGTCAGATCGTAAATGGTGGCCGGGCGAAGGGCGAGTCCCTCAACCTCCTAGCCAGCCCCAGGAATTCGCGGAGCGAATTCCTGCAGGCCGAATTGCGGAGCAATTCGAGCCGCGGACAACGGAGTTGTCCGCATTCGACGGCGGAGC
>NZ_JOIY01000072.1 GCF_000720185.1 Streptomyces sp. NRRL S-340
GGCGAGCACATCCCCACGAGCCACGCGGGTGGCGACCATCTGCCCGGCGGCCACGCCCCGCAGCACACCCCCAGCGGCCACGCCGGCGACCACCTGCCCGGCGGCCACGCCCACGAACACGGGCCGGGGCCTTCCGCAAGCCATGAGTCGCCTGCGAACGGCCCCAGGGGAGACCACGCAGGGGATCATGGTGGTGGTCATGGAGGTGGGCCTCATGAGGGCCCGGGCGCCACAGCCTCTGGCGGCCCAGGCGGTGGCGTCGGCGAAGGGGCCGCGGGTGGTGGCCAAGGACCGGCGCATACTGGACATGGCGGGACAGGCGCCGGCCATGAGCCGCCGCACGTGGACTACAGCGAAGGGCATGAGCGACCGTCGGAGCCCACGGGGCGCATGCAGCCGGAGGATCACGCGGCCGTCGCGGAGCAATTGTCACGCGCCAAGATGCAGCCGCATGACATCGAAAAGTGCCTCACTGGACTCAGTAAGAGCCAGTACGGTGCGGGGATCGCCAAGTACATCAAGGAGGGACAACTGTCCCATCTCCCTGGTTACAAGGATCTCCTCGACCAGTGCAAGCAAGTCAGCAAGAGCAGTGACATGTCGCCTGCGGTCTACATGGCCATGGAACATGCGATGGATCTCCAACGGCAGGGCGTCAAGGGGCTGGCGTTCGAATGGAAGGTGCCCAAAGACAGCCTTGATCTGGACGTGCTGGTGCGGTCTGGCGATCGCATCGAGTACGGCGTCCAGCTCAAGGATGTCGACAACGCGGCGGGACTCAATACCGCGACGAGGAAGATCGCGGAGAAGCAATTGATGGGAAACATCGACGGTCAGAAGGTGGCGATTCTGGACGTCCATGACACAAAGACAGCCCTCACCGACAAGATCCTTGGTCGCATCGCCAACCGGGCTAGAATAACGAATGCCACGTTCGTGCTTCGCTTCGAAGACGGCTCGGTCACCATTCCGGCCAACGGCCCTACTTATCCGTGAGGAAAAAATGTCAATTCTCATGCGAGCGTCACGTGAGTGTGCATCCTGGTTCTGGGACCTGGAAGATTACGCGACGCCAGGGTTGCGGGCGGCGCTCAGTGCTGCAGCTCGGATGTCCGATGTGCTGAGGAAGCACGAACTGCTTCGCCCGGACGGGCTGGAATGGTTCTGGGCCGTTCCCGAACAGGGAGGTGCGGTCGGGAAGACCCGGCTGCAACTCACGGCTCGCCTTGATGATGAAGGGACGGCGCGCAGAGTCGAAGAATTGCGCCCCGTCGGTTTTCCAAATGCTGAATTTAGTGGCTTCCTTGTCACGGGGGTCGGTGTTTGGCTTGACGAGCACGGTGTCCAGCGCTATGAAGACCGCCTGGTTGAGCTCACTGTTTCGTCAGAGCCCCTGGGCCTCTCGGCCGATGTGTCCGTCTATCACGACATCTGGGGCCCGTACGACTTCCGCGGTATGCCGCACCCCGAAGTCCACCGGCAGAACGCTCCGCGTCTCGCGGCGGCCCTGAAGGAGCTGGACGGCATGCTGGGAGTCGCTGCGGAACCGGGGGAGGCTACGTACTTCGGGGTCGCGGAAGGGTACGGAGTCGCGGACCCGGAGGTGACCGACGGGCGTGGCCCCGACCTGACCAGCCAGCTGTGACCCGCAGGAAAACACGACGACGGGCCGCCGAAGTGCGGTGAAATACTCCGCCCATGAGCACCGAGACGACCGCGCGGTCCACCGGCTGGGCCCTGCGTCCCGCGGTGACGGCCGACGTCGAGCCGATCGCTGAGCTGCGGGCCGCGGTCATGCGCGCCGACCTGGAACGCCTCGGGCGTTACGACGAACACCGGGTGCGGCAGCGGCTGCGGGACGCCTTCTCCACCCGGTACACGTCCGTCATCGTGGCCGACGGCGAACTCGCCGGCTGTGTGACGTTCCGCCCGGTCGACGGCAGGCAGTGGCTGGAGCACTTCTACCTCGCCCCGCGGCACCAGGGCCGGGGCCTCGGCTCCACCGTGCTGCGCACGCTGCTGGAACGGGCCGACGCGGAAGGCACGGCCGTCGCGCTGCACGTCCTCCAGGGCAGCCCCGCCCGCCGGCTCTACGAACGCCACGGTTTCGTCCTGGAAGCGGAGGACCCGGTCGACGTCCTCATGGTCCGCCCACCGGCAGGGCCTCCGCACAGGGCCGCGATCCCCGGTCCGCGACCCCACGAGGCCGAGTAGCCCACAGTCCCTGCCAGTAGCCAGTAGCCAGTAGCCAGTAGCCAGTAGCCAGTAGCCCCCCGAGTGGTCAGCAGCCGAGCAGGAGCAGGGGCCGAGGGAGTCTCGCAGGCGTCGTGCCGCAGCGCGGAGACGACAGCCGCCGCCCGCGACGGCTCACGTCACCGCCTCCCTCGCGAGACCGCCCGCGGCAGCTCACGTCACCGCCCCCGGTGCCCGTGACGGACGCGAGCCCCGGACCGGTGCGGCGGCTCCGTCTCGTCGGCCTCGGCGGCTGCGGAGAGTTCCCCGTGTTCGCGGCAACTGCCTTCCTCCAGTAGGCGGTTGGCCAGAGCGAAGGCGTCCTCCGTCTTGGGGTGGGACTTGCCCAGCCGGGTGTTCAGGATCAGTGCGCCCCTGCGCGCGAGGGCCGCCGCGGTCGGGTCGCCCAGCGCGTGCACGGCCCGGGCCTTGAGCAGCAGGGCGTACCCGATGTACAGGTGGTCCGGCTCGTAACTGGCCTCGCGGATCCGTAACGCCCGGGAGATCAGCGGCACGGCCACGGCGTGGTCGTCCAGGTCGAGGTGGACACTGGCCAGTGCTATCAGGTCGAAGCTCACGTACGGGTCGTCCGGCCCGTACGCCGCCTCGTCGATCCGCAGCGCCCGCTCGGCCAGGGGCACCGCCGCCTCGTGATCACCGAGAAGGTGACGGATCCGGGCCAGGGTGGCCAGGTCCGTCGCGATGGCGGGACTGGTCGCCGGCAGACAGGACTCGTGCAGGCCCAGCGCACGTTCCGCCAGCGGACGCGCCCGCTCCGGAGCGCCGCGGTCCCGGTGGATCTGCGCCAGGGTGATCAGGTCGAAGCCGGTCTCCGCGTCCCGCTGCCCGAGCGATTCGTCGATCGCGAGAGCCCGCTCGCACAGGGGCAGTGCCACCGAGTGGTCCCCGATCGAGAGGAGGAACGCCGACGCCAGCCGCAGCAGCGTCGCCGTCTGGGCGGCGCACTCGGCCGGCGGCTCGTCCTTGGTCACCGCGAGGGCGTGCGGGAGCAGTTCCTGCCACCGCGACCGCGCCTGCGGGTCACCGTGGATGTCGTGCGGCACGGCCGCGAGCAGCGTCCGGCACAGCCGCGTGCGCGCGTCGGCGCGCACGTCGTCCGGCATGGCGGCGCGGATGGCGGCCTGCACCAGGCGGTGCAGCACCAGGGAGGAGGCGCCGCGCCGGGCGAGCCCCAGGCCGGCCAGGGCACCGACCGTCGTGTCCCACGCCACCGGGTCGGCCGCCGCCGCGATCAGCGGTTCCTCGCCGCCGCCGAACAGGTCCAGCGGGATCGGCTCCGGGGCCAGCAGCGCACACAGCTCCAGCAGCCGCATGGCCTGCGGACGCTGGCTCTGCAGCTTGCGCACGCTGAGCTGCCACAGGGTGGCGACCACCACCGCCGGCCGGTCGGTCAGTTCACCCAGTGCGATCATGTCCTCCAGCCGCGACGCCAGCAGAGCCAGGTACTCCGCGGGCGCGGTGTGGTGGTAGTCCATGTACCCGGCCGCCTGCTCCAGCGCCAGCGGCAGGTCCCCCAGGTGCTCGGCGATCCGGTCCGCCACCGCTGCGGTCATCCCGCACACCCGCCGGGTCAGCAGTTCCACAGCCTCCCGCCGGGAGAAGACGTCCAGGTCGATGACGCCGGCCCTGCCCGACCAGCCGCGCAGCCTGGTCGTGACGATGAGGTGGCCGCCGCTGCCCAGATCACCCGACGGCAGCGCGTCCATGAGCGTGCCGGGTCTCTCGCCGTTGTCGAAGATGACCAGCCAGGGCCGGTGGTCCCGCAGTTCGCCGTACACCCGGGGGACGACCTGTTCGGAGTCCACCTCCGCCAGTCCCAGCTCCCGGGCCAGCGAAGCGAACTGCGAGGGCACCAGATCGGGGTCCTCCGCGTCCACGAACGCCACGAACCGGTACTCCGACCGGTAGAGGTAGGCGTACTCGACCGCGAGCTGTGTCTTGCCGACACCGCCCAGCCCGTGCACGACCTGCATCGCGCCCTCGCCGCCCGAGGTCAGGCGCTGCCGTAACTCGCGCAAGGTGGCGTCGCGGCCGGTGAAGTGGGTGTTGCGCGGCGGCAGCCGGTAGGTCGCCGGACGGCGCCGCGGGCCCGGAGGGCGGGCGGCCGGCGCGCCGGCCTTTCCGGCCGCGGTCTCGAACAGGTCGGTGAGCGTGGCGTGGTCGCTCCGCAGCCGCGCGAGTTCCTCCTCGCAGGAGAGGTCGATCCGACCGGCGTGCGCGGCGCGGACGCAGGCGGCCACATAGGCCGCGACCCGCTCCCACGGGGGCGGTTTGCTGAACTTGCCCGCCAGCAGGTCCGACAGCGACGACCGGGTGAGGACCTTGTGCTCGTCGTGGGCCAGCAACCGCGCCTGGGCCGGTGAGCCCGCGGCCGTGCGCAACCGCTGCAACCGGTTGACGAACCAGCTTTGTGGTGAGCCAGGTCCCCTCATGTACGCGGCTTTCCCCCGCTCCGCTCTCCGGAACCGTCCGGACTCCCAAGCCCGCGGACGCGGCGCGGCCAGCGGGGGAGCCCGGCGGATCCGGACTCCTCCGGGACCGCCGCACCCGCGCGGCACCACCCGGCACCGTGGACGGCGGCACAGACGGAACGCCGATGACCTGAACTCGACGAGGGGATCAACCATGGAACTCAAGGCAAGCCTCACCCGACTCGCCGGCGCGGGCGCGGCGCTCGCATGCGGTGCGGCGCTGCTGGCCGGCGGCGCGACCTCGGCCCAGGCGGCGGCGGTGAACTACCAGGTGATCAACGGCAACAGCAGCAACTCCTGCCTCCAGGTGAACATCTCGGGAGGCAAGGGCAACCTGGTCCTCGGCACCTGCGACCGCAGCGCGAAGCAGGTGTGGCAGATCAGCGGCGGCGTCTTCAGGAACCCGGCGTCGGGCCACTGCCTCGACGGGAACGGCACGGACGTCTACACGTTCCCCTGCAACGGCGGCGCGTACCAGAAGTGGACGACGACGTCCGGCAGTCCGAAGTCGATCCGGCACGACCAGAGCGGCAAGTACCTGGACGCGAACGGAAAGGTGGGGGCCACGGTCGTCTTCCAGCCCACCATCGGCACGGCGTCCCGCTGGGTGATCGACCCGGTGTGACCCGCCGGCCGGCGCCGTGAGCCGGGCGGGCCGCCCTCACCGGCGGCCCGCCGCCCCACAGCCTCCACGCACGAGCGCCCGGAATCCCGTGCTTTCACGGCCTTCTCCCCGGAGCCGGCTCGCGGAGACCTTCCATGCCTGCCGAGAGCGGCCTTCACGGGTCGCCCTTCTTCCCCGGTCAGCGGCTCCGCGAGGCCGCCCTCGCGGAACCCGACCGGGCCGGGCAGGTGCCGACGGCCTCACTCCTCGTCCCCGGCGAACACCTCCCGCGCATCCGTCGCCTGCACAGCCCGCTGGGCCCACGTCTCGAGCCGGTCCAGGTCCGTGCAGGTGTTCACCCGCTCGCGGACGGCGTCCGGTACCGGGATGCCCCGCCATTGGAGGATGCGCAGGGTCATCTCCCGGCGGTCCTGGAGGCGGCCCTGCTCCACACCTTCCTCCCGCCCCTCCTCCCGCACCTGCTCGGCAAGGGGATGCCGCCAGAAGTACTGCGTCGCCGTCATCAGTTCCCTCCACATCTGTTGTGCCTGAGGGTCGGCCAGGCACGAGTCGACGAATTGCACGAAGACCGCGGCGTTGTCGGGGTCGATCGTCCGCAGAGCGGATGCCAGGGACTCCAGTATGGCCGGGGCCTGCGGACCGCGGCCGTGTGTCATCGCCGAGAGCACCGCAAGGGGTACGTCCCGTTCGGCCTGCCGTTCGTCGGCGATCACGGGCACGTTGTCCGGGCCCAGCACCAGCGGACGGACGGTCAGCGAGTCCCAGCCCGGGAAGCCGAGCCGGATGGGGCGGGACGCCCATCGTGCCGTGGCGCTGCTCTGGGTGGTCACGATGAGCACCGGCTCGCACCGGTACTTCTCGTACAGGCAGGACAAGTAACGAGCCGCAGGGGCGGAAGTCGCGCCCGGGGCGGCCGTCCCTCCCCGCCCGCCCCCTGCCCATCCACCCCTGTCACCCCCCACCGGTACCGTCGGGACCATGGCGCAACAGGCGGGGACCCACACCGGTGAGCGGCGGCTCGCCGTGGTCGAAGGGGTGCTGGAGCGGATCACGTACGCGAACGAGGAGAACGGGTACACGGTCGCGCGGGTCGACACCGGCAGGGGCGCCGGCGACCTGCTCACCGTCGTCGGGGCGCTGCTCGGTGCGCAGGTGGGGGAGTCGCTGCGGTTGGAGGGGCGGTGGGGGTCCCATCCGCAGTACGGGAAGCAGTTCCACGTCGAGAACTACACGACCGTCCTGCCGGCCACGGTCCAGGGCATCCGTCGCTACCTCGGCTCCGGACTGGTCAAGGGGATCGGACCGGTCTTCGCCGACCGGATCACGCAGCACTTCGGGGTGGACACCCTCCGGGTCATCGAGGAGGAGCCCGAGCGGCTCATCGAGGTCCCCGGGCTCGGGCCCAAGCGGACCAGGAAGATCGCCGACGCCTGGGAGGAGCAGAAGGCGATCAAGGAGGTCATGCTCTTCCTCCAGACCGTGGAGGTGTCCACCTCCATCGCCGTGCGGATCTACAAGAAGTACGGTGACGCCTCGATCTCCGTGGTGAGGAACCACCCGTACCGGCTCGCCGCCGACGTCTGGGGCATCGGGTTCCTGACCGCCGACAAGATCGCCCGGTCCGTCGGCATCCCGCACGACAGCCCGGAGCGGGTCAAGGCGGGGCTCCAGTACGCGCTGTCGCAGTCCGCCGACCAGGGGCACTGCTACTTGCCCGAGGAGCGGCTGATCGCCGACGCCGTGAAGCTGCTCCAGGTCGACACCGGGCTCGTCATCGAGTGCCTGGCCGCCCTCGCGGAGCCGGACGAGGACGGCGGCGACCCCGGGGTCGTACGGGAGAGGGTGCCCGCGGCCGAGGGGGACGCGCAGGAGTCCGTCAGCGCCGTCTACCTCGTGCCCTTCCACCGGGCCGAACTCTCCCTCTCCGCCCAGTTGCTGCGGCTGCTGCGGACCGGGGAGGACCGGATGCCGGGGTTCCGGGACGTGGCCTGGGACAAGGCGCTCGGATGGCTCAAGGGGCGCACGGGGACCGACCTCGCGCCCGAGCAGGAGGCGGCCGTCAAGCTGGCGCTGACCGAGAAGGTGGCGGTGCTGACCGGCGGCCCCGGGTGCGGCAAGTCGTTCACCGTGCGGTCGGTCGTGGAGCTGGCCCGCGCCAAGAAGGCCAAGGTGGTGCTGGCCGCGCCGACCGGCCGGGCCGCCAAACGGCTCGCCGAGCTGACCGGCGCCGAGGCCTCCACCGTCCACCGGCTGCTGGAGCTGAAGCCCGGCGGCGACGCGGCGTACGACAGGGACCGGCCGCTGGACGCCGACCTCGTCGTCGTCGACGAGGCGTCCATGCTGGACCTGCTGCTCGCCAACAAGCTGGTCAAGGCCGTACCGCCGGGCGCCCACCTGCTGTTCGTGGGGGACGTGGACCAGTTGCCCAGCGTGGGCGCGGGCGAGGTGCTCCGGGACCTGCTGGCCGGCGGCAGCCCGATCCCGGCGGTGCGCCTCACCCGTGTCTTCCGCCAGGCCCAGCAGTCCGGCGTGGTGACCAACGCGCACCGGATCAACTCCGGGCAGCATCCGCTCACCGACGGCATGAAGGACTTCTTCCTCTTCGTCGAGGACGACACCGAGGAGGCGGGCCGGCTCACCGTGGACGTCGCCGCGCGCCGGATCCCGGCCCGCTTCGGGCTCGACCCGCGCCGGGACGTGCAGGTGCTCGCCCCCATGCACCGGGGGCCCGCGGGCGCGGGCGCGCTGAACGGGCTGCTCCAGCAGGCCGTCACCCCGGGCCGCCCCGACCTGCCGGAGAAGCGGCTGGGCGGCCGGGTCTTCCGGGTCGGCGACAAGGTCACCCAGATCCGCAACAACTACGAGAAGGGGGCCAACGGCGTCTTCAACGGCACCGTGGGCGTGGTCACCTCGCTCGACCCGGTCGACCAGCGCCTGACGGTGCTGACGGACGAGGACGAGGAGGTGCCCTACGACTTCGACGAGCTGGACGAACTCGCGCACGCCTACGCGGTGACCATCCACCGCTCGCAGGGCAGCGAGTATCCGGCCGTCGTCATCCCGGTGACCACCGGGGCCTGGATGATGCTCCAGCGGAACCTGCTCTACACGGCGGTGACCCGGGCCAAGAAGCTGGTCGTCCTGGTCGGTTCGCGCAAGGCGATCGGCCAGGCGGTGCGTACGGTGTCGGCGGGACGCCGGTGCACGGCGCTGGATTTCCGGCTCAAGGGCTGATGAAGGCGTAAAAAAGCTTCAGAAGAGCCCCAGGGACCACAAAAATGCACGAACGGGCCGTCGCGGACCCCTGTCGCCCCGGCGGTCACCCCGGCATCGCAAAAAATGATCGATCAAACGAGTCGCAAAGGTCACAGAGCACTTCCCGTCGCCCGGTCGAGGGGGCAGGATGAGCAGGTTGGCGGCACTGAGTGCCGCCGATAGGCCCAATGGTCGACCCCGAGTGCACTCTCCTGAGCCAAATGGGGGATGGTAGAGACAGTCAGGGCACCTCGAAGATGAGGCACTACGTCGGTGAGGGAAGACGTGAGCGACAACTCTGTAGTACTGCGGTACGACGGCGGCGAGTACACCTACCCGGTGGTCGACAGCACCGTCGGCGACAAGGGCTTCGACATCGGGAAGCTCCGCGCCCAGACCGGTCTGGTGACTCTGGACAGCGGCTACGGCAACACGGCAGCGTACAAATCCGCCGTCACCTACCTCGACGGCGAGCAGGGCATTCTCCGGTACCGCGGCTACCCCATCGAGCAGCTGGCGGAGCGCTCCACCTTCCTGGAGGTGGCCTACCTGCTCATCAACGGTGAGCTGCCGACCGTCGACGAGCTCTCCACCTTCAAGAACGAGATCACGCGGCACACCCTGCTGCACGAGGACGTCAAGAACTTCTACAAGGGCTTCCCGCGCGACGCCCACCCGATGGCGATGCTGTCCTCGGTCGTCTCGGCGCTGTCCACCTTCTACCAGGACAGCCACAACCCGTTCGACGAGAAGCAGCGCGACCTGTCCACGGTCCGCCTGCTCGCCAAGCTCCCGACGATCGCGGCGTACGCGTACAAGAAGTCGATCGGTCACCCGTTCGTCTACCCGCGCAACGACCTCTCCTACGTCGAGAACTTCCTGCGGATGACCTTCTCGGTCCCCGCCGACGAGTACGAGCTGGACCCGGTCGTCGTCTCCGCGCTGGACAAGCTGCTGATCCTGCACGCGGACCACGAGCAGAACTGCTCGACCTCCACGGTCCGCCTGGTCGGCTCCTCGCAGGCCAACATGTTCGCGTCCATCTCGGCCGGCATCAACGCGCTGTGGGGCCCGCTGCACGGCGGCGCCAACCAGTCCGTGCTGGAGATGCTGGAAGGCATCCGCGACTCCGGCTCCGACGTCGACACCTTCATCCGCAAGGTGAAGAACAAGGAGGACGGCGTCCGCCTGATGGGCTTCGGCCACCGGGTCTACAAGAACTTCGACCCGCGCGCCAAGATCATCAAGGCCGCCGCGCACGACGTGCTCTCGGCGCTGGGCAAGTCCGACGAGCTGCTCGACATCGCCCTCAAGCTGGAGGAGCACGCGCTCTCCGACGACTACTTCGTCGAGCGCAAGCTCTACCCGAACGTCGACTTCTACACCGGCCTGATCTACCGGGCCATGGGCTTCCCGACCGAGATGTTCACGGTCCTGTTCGCGCTCGGCCGGCTGCCGGGCTGGATCGCCCAGTGGCAGGAAATGATCAAGGAGCCGGGTTCCCGCATCGGCCGCCCGCGCCAGATCTACACGGGCGTCGTCGAGCGCGACTTCGTCCCGGTCGAGGAGCGCTGAGGCACCCCGCCCCCCGGGTCACGGGCCCCGCATCCGCCGGTCAGCCGGCCGGTGCGGGGCCTTCGCGCGTCAGGGGCGGGGGACGGCAGGGCCCGGAGCGAGGGACGAATCGTCCTCCCGCCGGGCGGCGGGGCCGAGCACGGCCACAGCACTGGACGGGCGGGGGACCGAACGGCGGGTCCCCGGCCCCGGCGCCCCGCGGGCGAGCCGGCCGTGAAAAGGAGAAGGCGCCCCGACGCCAGTCCCCCCACGGGCCGGCGACCAGGGCGCCTTCCCATGTCCCGGTAACGGATTCCCCCCACGGGATCCGGCCGGGCGTCTGTGGAGACCAGCGCCTGAACCGCTGTACTGCCTTACTGCCGCAGTGCCGTGATGCCGTACTCCTGCACCACTGCCGCACCGCGGTACCGCACCACTGCGCTCTGCCGGGACAGCGCACGCCCGGGAGGGCCGCTCAAAGCTTCCCGAAGTACGTGCCCCGGCAACGCAGTTCCAGGGAAGTCCCCCAAGACATCCCCGGACGTCAGTCGGCGCCCCCCAAGACGCTTCCTGACATCGCCAAACTTAGACCTTCGAACCCCTTTGATGGTTACGTTCACGTCACTGTGACGTGCGTCTCTTGCATATGTCCCATAGGTGCGCAAGAGCCCTGATATGGCGATCGAGGCCCAAGCGTAAGGAAGATGCGCGAGCCTTGTGAAGAGCTTATGTGAGGCGCGCGCCGGACTCCAGGGGGTCCGGCACTTTGCCCCGGCCGGGCACCTAGAGGCGCCCGGCCGGGGGCCGGCTCAGCGGAACGTGCGCAGCCGGAGGCTGTTCGTCACCACGAACACCGAGGAGAACGCCATCGCCGCGCCCGCGATCATCGGGTTGAGCAGCCCGGCGGCGGCCAGCGGCAGCGCGGCCACGTTGTAGCCGAAGGCCCACACGAGGTTGCCCTTGATCGTGGCCAGCGTCCGCCGCGACAGCCGGATCGCGTCCGCGGCCACCCGCAGGTCGCCGCGGACCAGCGTCAGGTCGCCGGCCTCGATGGCGGCGTCGGTGCCGGTGCCCATCGCCAGGCCCAGGTCGGCGGTGGCGAGCGCGGCGGCGTCGTTGACCCCGTCGCCGACCATGGCCACGGTCCGCCCCTCGGCCTGCAGGCGCCGTACGGCCTCGACCTTGTCCTCGGGGAGCACCTCGGCGATCACGTCGCCGGCGTCGATGCCGACGGCCCGCGCCACCGACTCGGCGACCGGCCGGTTGTCACCGGTCAGCAGCACCGGCCGCAGCCCCAGCGCGCGCAGCTGCCGCACGGCCTCCGCGCTGCTCTCCTTGACCGCGTCCGCCACGGCGACGACACCGCGTGCCACGCCGTCCCAGCCGACCACGACGGCCGTGCGCCCGCTCGCCTCGGCCTCGCGCCGCGCCCGGTCCACCTCCTCGGGCAGGTCCGGGAAGAGCCGCCCCACGGCGACCTCGTGGCCCTCCACGCGCCCGCGCACGCCCCGCCCCGGGACGTTCTCGAAGTGCTCGGCCGCCGGGAGCGGCCCCACGCGCTCCTCGGCGCCGGCCGCGACCGCCCGGGCCACGGGGTGCTCGGAGGCGTGCTCCAGGGCGCCCGCGAGCCGCAGGAGCCGCTTCTCGTCGGTGCCCTCGGCCGCGTACACCTCCTGGAGGGTCATCCGGCCGGTGGTCACCGTGCCCGTCTTGTCCAGGACGACCGTGTCGACGCGGCGGGTGGACTCCAGCACCTCGGGGCCCTTGATGAGGATGCCGAGCTGGGCGCCGCGCCCGGTGCCGACCATCAGCGCGGTCGGCGTGGCCAGGCCCAGTGCGCACGGGCAGGCGATGATCAGGACGGCGACCGCCGCGGTGAACGAGGCGGTGACGTCGCCGGTGGCCGTCAGCCAGGCCAGCAGGGTGCCGGCGGCGATGAGGAGGACGACGGGCACGAAGACCGCCGAGATCCGGTCGGCCAGCCGCTGCACCTGCGCCTTGCCGTTCTGCGCGTCCTCGACCAGCTTCGCCATCCGGGCGAGCTGGGTGTCGGTGCCGACCCGGGTGGCCTCGACGACCAGCCGGCCGCCCGCGTTGACCGTGGCGCCCGTGACCGCGTCGCCCACGCCCACGTCGGCCGGGACGGACTCGCCGGTCAGCATGGAGGCGTCCACCGCCGAGGTGCCCTCGACGACTGTGCCGTCGGTGGCGACCTTCTCACCGGGCCGTACGACGAACCGGTCGCCCACGGCCAGCGCGGAGACCGGCACGCGGACCTCGCGGCCCTCCCGCAGCACGGAGACGTCCTTGGCGCCCAGCTCCAGCAGCGCGCGCAGCGCGGCACCCGCCCGCCGCTTGGAGCGGGTCTCCAGATAGCGGCCGAGCAGGATGAACGCCACGACCCCGGAGGCGACCTCCAGGTAGATCGTCGAGGCGGCGTCCGTCCGGGAGACGGTGAGGCGGAACTCGTCGTGCATGCCGGGCATGCCCGCGTCACCGAGGAACAGCGCCCACAGCGACCAGCCGAACGCGGCGAGCGTGCCGACCGAGACCAGCGTGTCCATGGTGGCGGCACCGTGCCGGGCGTTGGTGAGCGCCGCGCGGTGGAAGGGCAGGGCGCCCCAGACCGCGACCGGCGCGGCGAGGGTCAGCGCCAGCCACTGCCAGTTGTCGAACTGGAGGGCGGGGACCATGGAGAGCAGGACGACCGGGACGGCGAGCAGCGCGGAAACGGTCAGGCGCTGCCGCAGGGAGGTCAGCTCCGGGTCGGCGGGAGGCGCGGCCTGCGGACCCTGCGGGGCGGGCTCCGGCTCCGGCGGCGGCGGTTCCTCGGCCGTGTACCCCGTCTTCACCACGGTCGCGACGAGGTCGGACACCGCTACCCCGGGGGGGTAGCTCACCCGCGCCTTCTCGGTGGCGAAGTTGACCGTCGCGCTCACGCCCTCCATGCGGTTGAGCTTCTTCTCCACGCGGGCCGCGCAGGAGGCGCAGGTCATCCCGCCGATGAGCAGCTCGACCTCGGAGGTGCCGGCGGCTCCGGAAGCCCCTGTGGCCGCGGGGCCGCCCGGAGCGCCCGCGGTGGTGCCGGGGGGCGCCGGTGTCCCCGCGGGCGTCGCTGCCTGGGTGGTGGTGCTGGTCATGTCCGTACTCCAGAGAACGGACCGGGCCGTACAGAACCAGTATCAGCTGGTCGATACGGCCCGGTGTCGAGAGATACGTGAGAGGTGCGCCCGCTGCTCAGGCGCGGCCGACGAGCTCGAAGCCCGCCTCGTCCACCGCCGCGCGCACGGCCGCCTCCTCCAGCGGGGCGGCGGAGACCACGGTGACCTCGCCGGTCGAGGCGACGGCCTTGACCGAGGTGACGCCGGGCAGTCCGGAGATCTCGGCGGAGACGGAGCCCTCGCAGTGTCCACAGCTCATGCCGCTCACCTGGTAGACGGCGGTGACGGTGTCCGGGGTCTCGGTCTGGGCGGTCATGTCGCTCTCCTCGTCGTGGTGTGCGGGATGGGAGTGGCCCGGAGGGGCTCACTTCGTTCGACACTATACCCCTAGGGGGTATTTATCAAAGGAGCGGCGCGGTGCGCCCGGCGGCGTTTTCCGCGAGTGTTTCCCCGAGCGGATACCTGCGGGCGAAGGCGAGGGCGGTCGATGCGGGCGGTGGTGTTCGAACGGTTCGGGGAACCGGCGGGGGTGCGTGAGGTCGCCGACCCGCACCCGGCGGAGCACGGAGTCGTGGTGCGGGTCGAGGCGACCGGCCTGTGCCGCAGCGACTGGCACGGCTGGCAGGGGCACGATCCCGGCATCGCGCTGCCGCACGTGCCGGGCCACGAACTGGCCGGCGTGGTCGAGGCGGCGGGCGCGCGGGTGACCCGGTGGCGTCCCGGGGACCGGGTGACGGTCCCCTTCGTGTGCGCCTGCGGCGGCTGCGCCTCCTGCGCGGCGGGCGACCAGCAGGTCTGCGAACGCCAGACCCAGCCGGGGTTCACCCACTGGGGCTCCTTCGCCCAGTACGTGGCGCTCGACCACGCCGACGTGAACCTCGTGGCCGTGCCCGGGGAACTGCCGTCCGCGACCGCCGCCTCGCTCGGCTGCCGCTTCGCCACCGCCTACCGCGCGGTGGTCCAGCAGGGCCGGGCCGCCGCCGGCGAGTGGGTCGCCGTGCACGGCTGCGGCGGTGTGGGGCTGTCGGCGGTGATGATCGCCGCGGCGTGCGGCGCGCGCGTGATCGCAGTGGACGTGTCACCGCGCGCCCTGGAACTGGCGCGGGGCTTCGGTGCCGTTGAGGCGGTGGACGCCTCCGCCGTCCCGGACCCGGCCGCGGCGGTCCGTGAGCTGAGCGGCGGCGGCGCCCACCTCTCCCTGGACGCGCTCGGCTCGCCCGCCACCTGCGCGGCCTCCGTCGACGGCCTGCGCCGCCGGGGCCGCCACGTCCAGGTCGGCCTGCTGCCGTCGGCGGACGGCACGGCCCCGGTCCCCATGGCCCGCGTGATCGCGCTGGAGCTGGAGATCCTGGGCAGCCACGGCATGGCCGCGCACGCCTACCCGGAACTGCTGCGGCTCGTGGCGGCGGGGACCGTGCGCCCCGACCTGCTGGTGACCTCGGTCATCGGCCTGGCGGCCGCCCCGGACGCGCTCGCGGCCATGGGGTCGGCCCCGGGCGCCGGGGTGACGGTGATCGACCCCTGGCGCTGAGCGGGACGCCCGGGGCGCCCGGGGCGGTCAGTCCGCGGCCCTGCGGCCCCGGTTGCCGGGCCGGGCGGCCGCCCAGGCGCGGACCGTGTCGGCGTACCAGTACGGCCGGCCGCCCTCCACACGGTCGGGCGGGGGCAGCAGACCGTGTTTGCGGTAGGACCGCACGGTGTCCGGCTGCACCCGGATGTGCGCCGCGATCTCCCTGTACGACCAGAGCTTCCGGTCGGTCATGACGTGCACCTCCCCGCGCGCGCCGCGGAGGCGGCCGGGAGGCCGCCGGGGGAGCCGGGCGTGCGCCGGTGATCAACTGAGCCTGTGCCGCGTGAACGACGCGCGGGCGGCAGCGGAACGGGCCTGTCGGACGGATGTGACCGGCAGGAGACGGACCTGGGACATGTGTGACGAAGAAGTTGCTTTGTGACGGATCCGGGCCGCGCGGGCGGAAAGGGGCCGGCCGGACGGAGGCAGATCCTGCGGGCGGCACCCCCGTCCCCCTCTCGTCCGAATGTCCGGACAAAGCATTGACAGGCCTCCGCCTTCCGCACTAGAACCGGGGGAGCCGACGCGAAGGGAAACCGATCGTGTACGACGTGATCACCATGGGACGGATCGGGGTGGACCTCTATCCCCTCCAGACGGGCGTTCCGCTGGCCCGCGTGTCCGCTTTCGGGAAGTTCCTGGGCGGCTCGGCGACGAACGTCGCGGTCGCCGCGGCCCGCCTCGGCCGGCGTACGGCGGTGATCACCCGGACCGGCGACGACCCGTTCGGCGCCTACCTCCACGAGGCGCTGCGCGGCTTCGGCGTGGACGACCGCTACGTCACCGCGGTGCCGGGACTGCCCACCCCGGTCACCTTCTGCGAGGTGTTCCCGCCGGACGACTTCCCGCTCTACTTCTACCGGCAACCGAAGGCGCCCGACCTGGAGATCGAGGCCGGCGACCTCGACCTGGCCGCGATCGGCGGGGCGCGGGTCTTCTGGGTGACCGGGACCGGGCTGAGCGAGGAGCCCAGCCGCACGGCGACGCTCGCCGCCCTCGCCCACCGGGCGAAGTCCGGCCCGACGGTCTTCGACCTCGACTGGCGGCCCGTGTTCTGGCGCGACCCGGCCGCCGCCCGCCCCTTCTACACCGAGGCCCTGCGGTACGCCACCGTCGCCGTCGGCAACCTCGACGAGGTGGAGGTCGCCACCGGTCTGCGCGACCCGCACGCCGCCGCCCGCGCCCTGCTGGACGCGGGAGTGGGCCTGGCGGTCGTGAAACAGGGCCCCAAGGGCGTCCTGGCGCTCGCCCGTACGGGCGAGACGGCGGAGGTGCCGCCGCTGCCGGTCGAGGTCCTCAACGGCCTCGGCGCGGGGGACGCCTTCGGCGGCTCGCTGTGCCACGGACTGCTCGCGGGCTGGGGCCTGGAGCGCGTCATGCGCCACGCCAACGCCGCGGGCGCCATCGTCGCCTCCCGCCTCGAATGCTCCTCGGCGATGCCCACCGCCGCCGAGGTGGAGTCGGCCCTCGCGGCCGGCGCGGTGCGGTGAGGACGGCGCCCGCCCGCCCGGAACCGTCCGCCCGCCCGCGACCGACGGACCGCCCGTCCGGAACCGGCCGCCCGTCCGGAACCGGCCGTTCGCCCGCGACCGACGGACCGCCTGCCCGCCCGGAACCGGTCGCCCGCCCCGAACCGGCCCTGCGCCCGGATCCGTACGGGCGGCGGAAACCGTACGCGCGCCCGGCTGCGCGTGCGCCGGACGCCGGACGCCGGACACGTGACGGTTGTACGGTGCAGTTGTCCGCCGGTCCGGCGCGAGCAGAGTTCCAAACCCCGGGCGCGAGGCGTGCGTTGGGGTGCGGGCACCCGTGCGCCGCGTACCGCCCGGCCACCGATCGCCTCCGGCGCGGGAGACCGCTTCGCCCTGGCAGGAGCGAAGTGCGAGCGACGACTCCCCGCCCGCTACGGCCCCGCGCCGGAGGTCCCCCGCCCGCCACGGCCCGCGGCGCGGGCGGCGGGCACTCCCACATGTGTCTACACGGACCGGCGAACCGCAGACACAGTGTCGGGCGCGGTCCGGGCGCGTTGCTGGTGGGATGGTCTGGTGACGGCGACCGCACCCCGGACCGTCGGTCCCGGCCCCGTCCCGGGCCGCCCTCCGGTTCCGGTCCCGGCACACGAGCCCCACGAACGGCACGTCTCGACCCGACGCCGCCCTCTGCGAAGGAGTAACCCGGAATGACGAAGATCGTCAACCACTGGATCGGCGGCAAGTCCGTCGAAGGCGCCTCGGGATCGTACGGGCCGGTCACGGACCCGGCGACCGGCGCGGTCACCACGAAGGTGGCGTTCGCGTCCGTGGAGGAGGTGGACGCGGCCGTGGCCGCCGCCAAGGACGCGTACCGCTCCTGGGGCCAGTCCTCGCTGGCCCAGCGCACCACGATCCTGTTCCGCTTCCGCGCCCTGCTGGACGCGCACCGCGACGAGATCGCCGAGCTGATCACCGCCGAGCACGGCAAGGTGCACTCCGACGCGCTCGGCGAGGTCGCGCGCGGCCTGGAGATCGTCGATCTGGCCTGCGGCATCAACGTGCAGCTCAAGGGCGAGCTGTCGACGCAGGTCGCCACGCGGGTGGACGTGTCCTCGATCCGGCAGCCGCTGGGCGTGGTCGCAGGCATCACGCCGTTCAACTTCCCGGCGATGGTCCCGATGTGGATGTTCCCGATCGCCATCGCCTGCGGCAACACCTTCGTGCTGAAGCCGAGCGAGAAGGACCCGTCGGCCTCCCTGAAGATCGCCGAGCTGCTGTCCGAGGCCGGACTGCCCGACGGCGTGTTCAACGTCGTCCAGGGCGACAAGGCGGCCGTGGACCGCCTCCTGGAGCACCCGGACGTCAAGGCGGTCTCCTTCGTCGGCTCCACCCCGATCGCCCGCCACATCCACACCACGGCCGCCGCCCACGGCAAGCGCGTGCAGGCGCTGGGCGGCGCCAAGAACCACATGCTGGTCCTGCCGGACGCCGACCTGGACGCGGCGGCGGACGCGGCGGTCTCGGCGGCGTACGGCTCGGCCGGCGAGCGCTGCATGGCGATCTCGGCCGTCGTCGCGGTCGGCTCGATCGCCGACGAGCTGGTCGACAAGATCCGCGAGCGCGCCGAGAAGATCAAGATCGGTCCGGGCAACGACCCGGCGTCCGAGATGGGCCCGCTGATCACCGCCGCCCACCGCGACAAGGTCGCCTCCTACGTCAAGGGCGCCGCGGACGAGGGCTGCGAGGTGGTGCTGGACGGCACCGGCTACAGCGTGGAGGGCTTCGAGGACGGCCACTGGATCGGCCTGTCGCTGCTCGACCGCGTGCCGACGACCGCGAAGGCGTACCAGGACGAGATCTTCGGCCCGGTGCTGTGCGTGCTGCGCGTGGACACCTACGAGGAGGGCGTGTCCCTGATCAACGCCTCGCCGTTCGGCAACGGCACCGCGATCTTCACCCGGGACGGCGGCGCCGCCCGCCGCTTCCAGCTGGAGATCGAGGCCGGCATGGTCGGCGTGAACGTGCCGATCCCGGTGCCGGTGGGCTACCACTCCTTCGGCGGCTGGAAGGACTCGCTCTTCGGCGACCACCACATCTACGGCAACGACGGCACCCACTTCTACACCCGCGGGAAGGTCGTCACGACCCGCTGGCCCGACCCGTCCGAGGCCCCGGCCGGTGTCGACCTCGGGTTCCCGCGCAACCACTGAGCGTGACGCGACACCCCCTCGCGGCCGTCCGTTATCCGGACGGCCGCGACTTTTTTTGCGCCGTGCCCTGCGATTCCCGTGTGCGTGGGAGGAAACGGATGGCATAGGCGGATCGGTTCTGGTGCCTTGGAAAGCAAGGTCACAGTTTGTTGAGGCTTGATGAATGCGCTGTTGCGGCTGTGCAACCTGTGAAATCGAGCCGCCGCCCGCCCGGCCCCGGGTGCGGATTCCGAAGGTGAACAGCCATTGACGTGACGGTTTTCGTCGGGATTCCATGCTGGCGCCGGGAGCGGACGAGATGACGAGAACGTACGACCGAAGCCGCCGGAGGCGATAGCGCTCCCGAGCCCCCATCACCTGTTGCACGAGTCGATCGGAACTGCCGCATGACCGACACGCTCCCCCCTGCCCACACCGCCACCCCCACGGCGGCCGGCAGCCCCACCGGGACGACGGACAGCCCCCAGCAGCTCAAGCGCTCCATCGGGGTCGTCGGCGGCACCCTCCTCACCCTCTCGTGCGTCACACCCGCCTCCACGCTCTTCGTGGTCGTGCCCGACCTGTTCGGCTCGCTCGGCACCGCCACCGCCCTCACCATCGCCATCGGCTCCCTGCTCTGCATCGCCGTGGCGTTCTGCTACTCCGAGCTGGGCACCCTCATCCCCAGCGCGGGCGGCGAGTACGCCATGGTCTCCACGATGGCCGGACGTCTGGCGGGCTGGCTGGTGTTCGTGCTGTCCCTGCTGGTCGTCATGATCGTGCCGCCCGTGATCGCCATGGGCACCGCCGACTACCTGGCGCCGATCGTCCACCTCGACCCGGCGATGACCGGCGCCGGGGTCATGCTGCTCGCCACCCTCGCCGGCCTGCTCGACCTGCGCGCCAACGCCTGGATCACCGGCATCTTCCTGGTCCTGGAGGTCATCGCCGCGGGCGTGGTCGCCGTCCTGGGCTTCGCCCACAGCCACCGGGGCGCCGGCAGCCTGGTCTCGATGCAGGTGGCCGGGGCGGGCGGCCACACCGACACCGTGACGGCCATGCTCGTGGTCTCCGGACTCGCCATCGCCCTGTTCATCACCCAGGGCTTCTCCACCGCCGTCTACCTCTCCGAGGAGCTGGAGCACCCGCGCCGCAACGTGGCCCGCACCGTGCTCGCCACCCTCGCCATCTCCACCGTGATCATCCTGGTGCCGGTCGTCGCCATCACCATGGGCGCCTCCGACCTCAAGGAGCTGACCGGCGGCGACCTCAGCTCGATGGTGACCGCCTGGTCCAACACCGCCGTCGGCACCTTCGTCAGCCTCTGCGTCGCCCTCGCGATCATCAACGCCGGCATCGTCATGGTCATCCAGAACTCCCGCGTGCTGTTCGCCTCCGCCCGCGACAAGGCCTGGCCCGGACCGGTCAACACCGTCTTCGCCAAGCTCGGCCGGTTCGGCTCCCCCTGGGTCGCCACGCTCGCCGTCGGCGTCCCCGGCGCGGTCCTGTGCTTCGTCAACCTGGACACCCTCTACGGCGTCACCGGTGTCTCCGTGACCGGCATGTACCTGCTCGTCGCCGTCGCCGCCCTGCTGGCCCGCCGCGGCTCCCACAAGCACACGTCCGCCTGGCGCATGCCGCTGTGGCCCGCCGTGCCCGTCCTGCTGATCGCGGTCCTCGCGTACATCCTCACCCAGCAGGAGGCCACCTACCTGCTGTGGACCGGCGGCATCATGGCCGTGGCCACCCTGTACTGGGCCTTCTACCTCCGCCCGCGCCGCGACACCCGCTGGCTGGTGTCGATCCCCGAGGACGCCCGGGACTGACCCGCCGCCCGCCGCATCCCCCCTCGGAGCCCCCGTCCCCACGGATCCGTACCACGGCCGCGGTACGCCGCGGCCGTGCCGTACTCCGCACGGAGGGGCCGAGGTTCGCTCCGGCGGTGGCATCGGCCGCCGGTGGCGGCCCGTACCGTGGACGCCATGGATCTCCGACTGCCCGGACCGCGAGGGCTGCTGCGCGGACCCCGGCGGTGGCTCGCCGCCGGGGCCGCGCTCGTGGTGCTCGCCGGGGCCGGCACCTGGACCGCGGTCGCCTCCGCCGACGACCCGCCCGCGGTGCACCGCGCCGACCGGGTCATGAGCACGGCCGGCGGCGTGCGCCTCGACACGTCCTACTTCACCCCGGCCGGGCCCGGCCGCCACCCCGCCGTCCTGCTGGGACACGGCTTCGGCGGCAGCAAGGACGACGTACGGCAGCAGGCCGAGGACCTCGCCGCCGGCGGATACGCGGTCCTGACCTGGTCGGCGCGCGGCTTCGGCCGGTCCACCGGAAGGATCGGGCTGAACGACCCCAAGGGCGAGGTCGCCGACGTCAGCAGGCTCATCGACTGGCTGGCCCGGCAGCCGCAGGTCCGCCTCGACGGACCCGGTGACCCGCGCGTCGGCATCGCCGGGGCCTCCTACGGCGGCGCGGTCTCCCTGCTCGCCGCCGGGTACGACCACCGGGTGGACGCCATCGCCCCCGAGATCACCTACTGGAACCTCGCGGACGCCCTCTTCCCGAACGGCGTCTTCAAGAAGCTCTGGGCGGGGATCTTCTTCAACTCCGGCGGCGGCTGCGCCCGCTTCGAGCCGGCGCTGTGCCGGATGTACGAGCGGGTCGCCGAGTCGGGGAAGCCGGACGCCGACGCGCGCCGCATCCTCCAGGAGCGCTCCCCGTCTGCCGTCGCCGACCGGATCAAGGTGCCCACCCTGCTGGTGCAGGGCCAGACCGACTCGCTCTTCCCGCTCGGCCAGGCCGACGCGGCGCAGAAGGCGATCCGGGCGGGCGGCGCCCCCGTGGCCGTGGACTGGATCGCGGGCGGCCACGACGGCGGCGACCTGGAGAGCGGCCGGATCCAGGCACGCGTGACCGCCTGGTTCGACCGCTACCTGAAGCAGGACGGCAGCGCCGGCACCGGCCCCGCCTTCCGCGTCACCCGCACCGGCGGGATCGACTCCACCGACGGCGCGGCCCTGCAGCGCGGCGCGAGCGCGAGCACGTACCCGGGGCTGGACAGCGGGGCCCGCGCCGTGGCCCTGACCGGGCGCGAGCAGCGGTTCCAGAACCCGCCGGGCGCCAACCCGCCCGCCGTCTCCGCGCTGCCCGGCCTCGGCGGCGCGGACGGCGGACTGGGCCGGCTCTCCGCGCTGGGCCTCGGCGTCTCCCTGGACTTCCCCGGCCAGTACGCGCGCTTCGACTCGGCGCCCCTGGGCAGCGACCTGCGCATCACCGGATCGCCCACGGTCACCGTCCACGTCACCTCCAGCAGCGACGACGCCGTGCTCTTCGCCAAGGTGTACGACGTCGGGCCCGGCTCGTCCCGGCCCGTGCTGCCCGCCCAGCTCGTCGATCCCGTGCGCGTCGAGGGCGCGCGGCACGGCAAGGACGTCACCCTCACCCTCCCGGCCGTCGACCACGAGGTGCAGAAGGGCCACCGGCTCCGTCTGGTCCTCGCCTCCACCGACCTCGGCTACGCCTCCCCGGCCGCCCCGGCGACGTACACCGTCGCCCTGAAGAGCGACCTGTCGGTGCCCACCGCGCCCGGCGTGCGGACCGCGGCGGCCCCGCTGCCCGCCTGGGTGTGGTGGCTGCCCGCCGCGGCCACGCTGGCCGCGCTCGCGCTGCTGCTCACCGCCCGCCGCCGCAGCACCGCCCCGGCCCCCGACCCGGAACTGTCCGGCGTCCCCCTCCAGATCACCGGTCTCAGCAAGCGCTACGCCCGCTCCGCCGACCGGTACGCGGTACGCGACCTGTCCTTCCGCGTCGAGCGGGGCCAGGTGCTCGGCCTGCTCGGACCCAACGGGGCCGGCAAGACGACCACGCTGCGCATGCTGATGGGCCTGATCCGGCCCGACGACGGCGAGATCCGCGTCTTCGGCCACGCGATCCGGCCCGGCGCGCCCGTGCTCTCCCGGGTCGGCGCCTTCGTCGAGGGCGCGGGGTTCCTGCCGCACCTGTCCGGCCGGGAGAACCTGGAACTGTACTGGCGGGCCACCGGCCGCCCGCCCGGGGACGCCCACCTGGAGGAGGCCCTGGAGATCGCCGGCCTCGGCGACGCCCTGGCCCGCGCGGTGCGCACCTACTCCCAGGGCATGCGCCAGCGCCTGGCCATCGCCCAGGCCATGCTGGGCCTGCCCGACCTGCTCATCCTCGACGAGCCGACCAACGGCCTCGACCCGCCGCAGATCCGCGAGATGCGCGAGGTGATGATCCGGTACGCGGCCGGCGGGCGCACCGTCATCGTCTCCAGCCACCTGCTCGCCGAGGTCGAGCAGTCCTGCACGCACCTGGTCGTCATGGACCGGGGCCGGCTGGTGCAGGCCGGCCCGGTCGGCGAGATCGTCGGCTCCGGGGACACCCTGCTGGTCGGCACCGCGGAGCCCGTGGACGAGCCGGTGGCCGGGAAGGTGGCCGCGCTGCCGGGCGTCGCCTCCGCCACCCGCACCGGCGACGGCCTGCTGGTCCGGCTGGAGTCCGGCGCCACGGCCGAGGGCCTGGTGGCGGAGCTGGTGCGGCTGGAGGTGCCCGTCGCATCGGTCGGCCCGCACCGCCGTCTGGAGGACGCCTTCCTCACCCTGATCGGAGGTTCCGCATGAGCACGCTCACCGAGACCGCGGAGGTCGCCCCCGGCTACCACCCCGGGCGCACCCTGCCGCTGCGGGTGGAGCTGGCCCGGCAGCTGAAGCGCCGCCGCACCCTGATCATGGGCGGCATCCTGGCCGCGCTGCCGTTCGTGCTCGTCGTGGCCTTCGCGATCGGCGGCGACCCCGGCGGCCGCAACGACCAGGTGACCCTGATGGACACCGCCACCGCCTCGGGCGCCAACTTCGCCGCGGTGAACCTGTTCGTGTCGGCCGGCTTCCTGCTGGTGATCCCGGTGGCGCTGTTCTGCGGGGACACCGTCGCCTCCGAGGCGAGCTGGTCCTCGCTGCGCTACCTGCTGGCCGCGCCCGTGCCCCGGACCCGGCTGCTGTGGTCCAAGCTCGTCGTCGGACTCGGCCTGAGCCTGGCCGCCATGGTGCTCCTGCCCGTGGTCGCGCTCGCCGTCGGCACCGCCGCCTACGGCTGGGGCCCGCTGGAGATCCCCACCGGCGGCGCGCTCGCCGCGGGCACCGCCGCCCAGCGGCTGGTGGTGATCGTGGCGTACGTCTTCGTCTCCCAGCTGGTCACCGCGGGGCTGGCGTTCTGGCTGTCCACGCGGACGGACGCGCCGCTGGGTGCCGTGGGCGGCGCGGTGGGCCTGACCATCGTCGGCAACGTCCTGGACGCGGTCACCGCGCTGGGCCACTGGCGCGACTTCCTGCCCGCGCACTGGCAGTTCGCCTGGGCCGACGCCGTGCAGCCGCGCCCCGAGTGGTCGGGGATGATCCAGGGCACGGCCGTCTCCGTCGCCTACGCGCTGGTGCTCTTCGCCCTGGCCTTCCGCTCCTTCGCCCGCAAGGACGTCGTGTCCTAGGAACCGCCGCGCGACGCAAACGGGAGCGGGCCGCCGAGGAACTCGGCGGCCCGCTCCCGTCGGCCGTGCCGCAGGCTCAGCGCTCGCTGTTCTGCGACAGGATCGACACGTCCTCCAGCAGGTGCGCCAGCGCGCCGTCGCGCTTGGCCTGCGTGGAGTTCTCGGTGCACTGCTGGTTCTGCCGGTCGGACAGGATCGGGATGTCCTGGACGTTGACGACCTGGAGCACCCCGACCGGCAGCTCGCCCACGGCGATGCACGGCTTGTTGAACGACCCCTGGATGAGTGCCATCTGCGGGCTCATGTTCCCGTACGTGGTCGAGTTGCCGTAGCTCTGCCACGCACCGTTGCCGTTCAAGGCCGTCGGGCCGCTGTCGTTGCCGATCGCCAGGGCCTGCGGAGCGGCGGCGGCGGTGGCGCCGAGCGCGGAGGCGGCGATGGCCGCGGTGGCGACAAACTTCTTGATCACTGGGCGGTCCTTTCTGAGGGAACCCCGTCACCGGAGCGTTCTGGTCAACTGTCCGGGGCCACCGTGGTTTCTCCCGTTCACTCCCACGGCGGACCCCGCGAAGTGTTTGTGTGCTTTCCGGACTCCGTGATTGTCAGGCGTTTTCAAATGCCGTGCGGGCCAACCGGGTGAACCCCCGCAACCAAACACCCCGCACCGTGTTGATGAGGCCGTAGGACCTACGAGGAAAGGAACGCGCAGTGCTCAAGAAGGCAATGGTCGCCGCTGCGGCCGCCGTATCTGTCGTCGGTGGGTCGGTGGCGGCTGCTCCCGCGGCGCTTGCCATCGGGAACGACAACGGCCCGTCCATCGCGAACGGCAACGACGCGACGTCGTCGTTCGGCAACTCGGCGACGAAGGGCGACATGAGCCCGCAGCTCTCGCTGATCGAGGGCACGCTCAACAAGCCGTGCCTGGGGCTCAACGAGACCAACGTCGGCGTGCTGCAGATCGTGAACGTCCAGGACATTCCGATCCTGTCGGACCGGCAGAACCAGCAGTGCTCGGACAACTCCACCCAGGCCAAGCGCGACGGCGCCCTGTCGCACATCCTGGAGGACCTGTCGGTCCTCTCGGCCAACGGCGAAAGCTGAGCCGTTCTTGGCCGGCCCGGGTCGTCCGCTGCTCCGTCCGCGGGCGCCCGGGCTGTTTTCGCTGAATTCTTTTCGCCCGAGCGGACGAGGGCGAGACGTAGGGTGTGCGGGGCAGTCGAGTGAATTGTCGGGTGATTTACGTTCCGCCGTTTTCCATTACGTCTATTCCTCGTTCAGTGCCGCGACCGTGAGGTCGTGCTCACTCGGTTTCTCGCCGTCATTGGGGCCTTGCCCCGAGAAGGGAACTTCCATGAAGAAGAGCGTCGCTGTCGTGACCGGCGCCATCCTGGCTCTGGGCATGGCCGCCCCCGCCTTCGCCGACGCCGGCGCCGAGGGTGCGGCCGTCGGTTCGCCGGGTGTGATCTCCGGCAACACCATCCAGATCCCGGTGCACGTCCCGATCAACGTGTGCGGCAACACCATCGACATCATCGCGCTGCTGAACCCCGCGTTCGGCAACACCTGCGTCAACGACTGACCGCACGGGCGCACCGGCCGTCCCGGCCGGGTCAGGGCCGGCCTTGGACGTCGAACTCGCGACCCAGGGCCGGCCCTCCCACATCGGAACGTTCCTCAAGCCGCCGCGAGCGGCTTCGAGCAGGAAGACCACTAGATTGCGACAGACCCTGAGCAGGGGAGTGTTCGCGGCGGCCGCCGCGACGAGCGTGCTGTCCCTGTACGGCAGTGCCGCCTTCGCCGACTCGACGGCGGACGGAGTCAGCGCGGGTTCACCCGGCCTGCTGTCCGGCAACACCGTCCAGGCGCCGGTCGAGGTGCCGGTGAACGCCTGCGGCAACACCGTCGACGCCGCGGCGGCGCTGAACCCGGCGTTCGGCAACAAGTGCGCCAACGTCTCGGAGAAGACGCCGCCGCCCCCGTCGCACAGCCCCGACTGCGAGGACCGGGGCGGCTACGGGGAGCAGCCCTCCTCGGGCGCGTACGGCGAGCAGCCCTCCCCGGGCGAGTGCACGACCCCGCCGCCGAGCACCCCGCCGACCTCGACCCCGCCGCCCACGCACCACACCACCCCGCCGCCCACGCACCACGCGACGCCGCCCCCGGCCGAGCACACCCCGCCGCAGATGGCCGAGACCGGCAGCGGCAACACCGGGGCGCTGCTGGCCGCCTCGGCCGCCAGTGCCGCGCTGATCGCCGGCGGCACGGTCCTCTACCGCCGCGGCCGGTCCCTGGGCGCCCACCGGTAGACGGTCCGCGGGTCCGGCGCCACACCGCCGCGACCGAGCCGCCACGGCGGCCGGTCGCGGCGGTGGTCGTTGTTCCGGGCTCCGTCACCCGGGCGGACGCGCGGCACACCCGAAGGCCGTACCGGCGGTGGCGGTCCTGCTCCTTCCGTGCCTGACTTCATAGGGCGAGGGCGAGCTGACGGCTCGTCAGCACGGCCCGCCGGGGCGTGCGGGAAGGAGCGGGCATGGCTGCACAGCGAGGCCGGATCCGGCGGCTGACCGTCGTCGCGGCGGCGGCCGTCACCTCGGCCGCCCTGGCCTGCGGGGCCGCCACCGGGGCGGGAGACCCACCGCCGGCCCCGTCGACCGCACCGCCGGTTCCCCCGGCCCCACCGGCCACGGCACCGAGCACACCGCCCGGTCCGACCGTGTCACCGAGCCCGCCGACCGTGTCACCGAGCCCGCCGGCCGTGCCACCGGGTCCGCCGGCGGGGCCGGTGAGTCCGCCCGCGGTGTCCGCGAGTCCGTCCGCGGGCCCCGTGATCCCGCCGCCGGCGGTGGCGCCCCCGGCTGCTCCGCCGGTGTCCGTGAGTCCGTCCGCCGTGCCCGCGAGTCCCGCCTTCGGGGCCTTCCTGGAGTCGGACGCGCGGGGTGTGGCGCGGATGGCGCAGCTCAGCACCTGGCTGGGCGGTGCCGAACTGCGGGTGGGCCACACCTATCTGCCCGGCGACCGCTGGCGGGACATCGAGGGTGCCCCGGGCTTCCTCGACGTCTGGGCGCACTGGCGGGAGCAGCGGCCCGACCGGATGCTCGTCCTCAATGTCCCGATGCAGGAACGCAACGAGGAGCACCTCTCCGACGACGAGGTCCGCGGGCTGCTGCGGCGGGGTGCGGCCGGGCAGTTCGACCACCACTTCAGCGCCCTGGCCCGGCGGCTGGTCGGGGCGGGGGCGCCCGACACCGTGATCGTGCTCGGCTGGGAGATGAACGGCACCACCTACACCCACCGCTGCGGGCCCGATCCACGGGCGTGGAAGAGCTACTGGCGGCGCATCGTCACCGCGATGCGCTCCGTCACGGGCCAGAGGTTCCGGTTCGACTTCGCGCCGAACCGGGGCCGGGACGCCGTTCCCTGGACGGAGTGCTATCCGGGGGACGACACGGTCGACATCGTCGGCATGGACTCCTACGACCAGCCGAGCGGCCTGGCCTTCGACCAGCAGGTGGGCGAACCGTACGGGCTCCAGGCGCACGTGGACTTCGCCAGGGCCCACGGCAAGCCCGTCTCCTACCCGGAGTGGGGGCTGTTCCGCAACGGCGACAACGCCGAGTACATGCGGCGCATGCTCGCCTGGTTCGACCGCTACCGGCCGCTCTACAACACGCTGACCGACTACTGCCCGCACGGTGTCTGGCAGTGCGGGGCCAACCCCGCCGCCGCACGCGTCTACCGCGCGGTCCTCTTCGGCCGGCCCGGCCCGGCCACCCCCCCCCCCCCCCCCCCCCCCCCCCCCCCCCCCCCCCCCCCCCCCCCCCCCCCCCCCC
>NZ_JOIY01000073.1 GCF_000720185.1 Streptomyces sp. NRRL S-340
CGGTCTTGCGTTTCCGACTCTATCAGATCTTTCCGATCCGATTTCCTCGGTGCTTTCCAGGTTCCCGCTCCGCTTTCGCTTCGCGTTTCCCTTTCCGGCAGTTCCGACTCTATCAGATCCTTTCGGCCTGACCCCCAGTCAGCGGGGTTCGTCTTCCCGGCCCTTGGGCCGTTCCGACGTCTCAAACCTTAGCGGATCCTCGTCCTGATTCCCAATCGGGCCCTTGGCGGATCCGGCCGGAGTCGACGAGTTCCATTCGAATTGAATTCGGGCACGCCGAAATCAACCCGGATGGGAGATCGTGCTGATGGTGTGAGTGCCGCAGATGCGGCGGAGGTGCTGCCAGGAAACCGACACGGCTCCGTGGCAACCCGAAGAACCTTACGGATCTGGCAGAGGCGTGTCAAGGACCCTCTGTCAAGATCTTTTAGTCGAGGTCGCTGAGGCGCCCGCCGGCGTCCGGCTGGGCGTGCTCCACCCTGCGCAGCAGGCGGGTCAGGACCTCGCCGAGGACCGCGCGCTCCGCCGGGGTGAGGTCCTGGAGGAGGTCGCCCTCGAAGACGGTGGCGAGGCGCATGGCCTCCATCCACTTCTCCCGGCCCTCGGGCGTCAGCTCCACGATCACGCGGACCCTGTTGTTCTCGTCGCGCTCACGGGTCACCAGGCCCTCACCCACCATGCGGTCGATGCGGTGGGTCATCGCGGCCGGGGTGAGGCCGAGTCGCTTGGCGAGGTCGCTCGGGCCCAGGCGGTAGGGCGCCCCGGACAGGACGAGGGCCTTGAGCACCTCCCACTCGGCGTTGCTGATACCCAGCTCGGCGGTCTGCCGGCCGTACGCGACGTTCATCCTGCGGTTGAGGCGGGACAGCGCCGAGACGATCTTCTCGACCTGGGGGTCGAGGTCCTGGAACTCGCGCTGGTAGGCGGCGATCTGCTCTTCGAGTGTCGGCTCGCTGCCGATGCCGGGGGTGTCGCCCATGTCCGCAGTATCGCACGGACCGCCTTGGCATTGAAGTCCTTCCAGGTGTACTCTTTAGCTTCGAACTTTAGAGTCGAAGTCCTTCAGATCTAACTACTGATGGCTTCAAGGACTCCATGACCGTCCTTCTGCTTGAGAGAGGTGAACGTGACCAGGGCGATGGGCGCAGCGATGCGCCGGATCCACGTGGGCAACGCACTCAGCGCGTTCGGGCTCGGCTTCACCGTCCCCTACCTGTACGTCTATGTGGCGCAGGTGCGGGGCCTGGGGGCCATGACGGCGGGTCTCGTACTCGCCGTCTTCGCCGTGGCCGCGCTGATCGTGCTGCCGTTCGCCGGCCGGGCGATCGTGCGGCGCGGCCCGCTGCCGGTCCTGCTCGCCGCCCTGGTCACGGCCGCCCTCGGGGCGCTGAGCCTCGGGCTGGCGGGCGGGGCGGCGACCGTCCTGCTGTCGGCCGCGGCGCTGGGGGCCGGGCAGGCGGTGATGCAGCCCGCGCTGGCGACGATGATCGTGGACTGCTCGGAGACGGAGACGCGGTCGCGGGCGTTCGCCATGCAGTTCTTCCTGCAGAACCTGGGGCTCGGTGTCGGCGGCCTCATAGGCGGACACCTCGTCGACACCTCACGGGTCTCCTCCTTCACCCTGCTCTTCGCGATCGAGGCGGCTGTCTTCCTGCTGCTCGTCGCGCTGATGGCGACGGTGCGGATGCCGCGTGCCCCGCGCGTGGCGGGGGCTCGGAAGGCGGCCGGGGCGGCGGCCGGCCGGAGCGGCTGGCAGCAGTTGCTCGCCAACCGGGCCATGGTGCAGCTGTGCGTCCTGGGCTTCGTCCTCTTCTTCGCCTGCTACGGGCAGTTCGAGTCGGGCCTGAGCGCGTACGGCGTGGAGGCCGCCGGGATCTCGACGTCGGCTCTGGGCACGGCGCTGGCGGCGAACACGCTGATGATCGTGGTGGCGCAGTTCGCCGTGCTGAAGTTCGTGGAGCGGCGGCGGCGCTCCCGGGTGATCGCGGCGGTCGGCGTGATCTGGGCGGTGGCCTGGGCCGCTGCGGCGTACGCGGGCCTCGGGCACGGCAGCCGGACCATGGCGACGGCGGCGTTCGTGTCGACGTACGCCCTGTTCGGCCTGGGTGAGGCGATGCTGTCGCCGACGCTGGCGCCGCTGGTGGCCGACCTGGCTCCGGAAGGGATGGCGGGGCAGTACAACTCGGCCTTCGCTCTGGTGAAGCAGCTCGCGCTGGCGGTCGGCCCGGCGGTGGGCGGTCCGCTGGCGGCGTCGCTGCCGGGGCCTTACGTGGTGACGTTCCTGCTGTTCTCGCTGGGGATCAGTGTGCTCGCGCTGCGGCTGGGGCGTGGGCTCAGCGCCGTACAGGACCATCCCTGGGGTGCGCAGAGCCGGGTGGTGGCGCGTGGCGGGTCCGCTCACGAGCCGGTGACCGCCAAGGCGTGACGGGAGCGGGTGCGGGGCGGCCGTCGTCTTCGGGCGACGGCCGCCCCGCCGTACCGCTGCGTTGCGGCGGGGCGGCCGGGGTGCGGCTACAGCCGTCCTGCGGGCAGGGTGAACTCGCACCAGACGGCCTTTCCGCCGTCCGGGGTGCGGCGGGCGCCCCAGTGGGCGGCGATGGTGGCGACGATGGCGATGCCCCGGCCCGATTCGTCGGCGGGTTCGGCGCTGCGGCGTCTGGGCAGGTGGTCGTCGCCGTCGGTGACCTCGACGATGAGGCGGCGGTCGGTGCGGCGCAGCCGCAGACGCATCGGGGGTGTGCCGTGCTGGAGGGAGTTGGCGACGAGTTCGCTGGCCGCGAGGACGCCCGCGTCGTGCAGTTCGGGCGGGAAGCGCCAGCTGGTGAGGACGCCCGAGGCGAAGGCACGCGCGCGGGGGGCGGCTTCCACGCCGCCGAGGAGTTCCAGGGCGGCGTTGCGGAAGAGTTCGCCCTCGGGGCCGGTGCGGGCGGGGTGCTGCAGGACGAGGACGGCCACGTCGTCGTCGTGGTCGGCCTGGACGCCGGCGGAGCGGACCAGGCGGTCGCAGACGACCTGGGGGGTGCCGGTGGCTCCGGCCAGGGCGCGTTCCAGGGCGGCGATGCCCTCGTCGAGGTCCTGGTCGCGGCGCTCGACCAGGCCGTCGGTGTAGAGGACCGCGGTGGATCCCGGGGTCAGGGGCACCGAGCCGGAGGCGTGCATCCAGCCGCCGGTGCCCAGGGGCGGGCCGGTGGGTTCGTCGGCGCGTACGACGGTGCCGGTCTCGTCGCGGACCAGGATCGGCAGGTGCCCGGCGGAGGAGTACACGAGCCGGCCCTCGTTGGGGTCGTGGACGGCGTACACGCAGGTGGCGATCTGGTTGGCGTCGATCTCGGCGGCGAGGCCGTCGAGGAGCTGGAGGATCTCGTGGGGCGGGAGGTCCATGCGGGCGTAGGCGCGCACCGCGGTGCGGAGCTGTCCCATGACCGCGGCGGCGCGGACCCCGCGGCCCATGACGTCACCGATGACGAGGGCGGTGCGTCCGCCGCCGAGGGTGATGACGTCGTACCAGTCGCCGCCGACGGCGGCTTCGGTGCCGCCGGGCTGGTAGGTGGCGGCGACGCGCAGGTCGTCGGGCTGTTCGAGCACCTGCGGGAGGAGGGAGCGCTGGAGGGTGACGGCGGTCTCGCGCTGGCGGCGTTCGCTGGCCCGCAGGCGGTCGGCGGCCTCGGCGTGGTCGGTGACGTCGGTGGCGAAGACGAGCACGCCCGCGCGGCCCTGGCCGGCGGTGGACTCGCCGCGCTCGGGCTCGGTGACCGGGGTGCAGGTGAAGGTGTAGGACCGGCCGTCGGGGGCCTTGCGGGACTTCAGGGTTCGGGGTCTGCCGCTGCGCAGCACCTGGTCGAGGAGGGGGAGCAGGCCCAGTTCGCGCAGCTCGGGCAGGGCGTCGCGGGCGGGTTCGCCGAGCGGGCGGGCGCCGAAGGCCGCGGTGTAGGCGTCGTTGAGGTAGGCGAGGCGGTGGTCGCCGCCGTGGACCAGGGCGACGAGGGCCGGGACGCGGTCGAGGACCTCGCGGGCGGGGAGTGCGTCCACGGCGGGCACGGGCGCCCTGCCGTCGGCCAGCTGTTCGACGCGGGCGGCGGGGACGGAGCCGTCGCCCCGCCGGTCCGCAGCGGTCGCGAGGTCGGTCCGCGCTGCGGCGCGGCGCTGCGTTCCGGGGATCGGGGGGAGCCGGGCGCTCCAGCGCGTGAAGTTCACGAATCCTTGCCTCGTGTCAGTCGTGTCGGGCCGGCTCCGGGCCCGGCCGGGGTGCGGGACCGCGCGGTGGTGGCCGCACCTTTCCCTCGGGTGCCGGGGTGCGGCACGGTGTCCGGGCGTCGTCGGCGGCCGGGGCGGGCGGCTGTCCGCCTCCGGTCGTGGACCAGTCTGGCAGTGCGGCCGCCGCGTACCGGCATCCGTGGGACGCCGGGGCGTCCGGCGGAGTTCCCCTCTCCGGTCAGGACGACCCTTTCGGGTTGATGTTCGGGTCGAGAGGATGCTTTCCACCGGCCGCGAGTTCGAACTCGGCGCGGGGATGTTCCAGCGAGCCGAGGGAGACGATCTCCCGTTTGAAGAGTCCGGCCAGGGTCCATTCCGCGAGGACCTTGGCCTTGCGGTTGAAGGTGGGGACCCTGCTGAGGTGGTAGGCGCGGTGCATGAACCAGGCCGGGTAGCCCTTCAGTCTGCGGCCGTAGACCTGGGCGACGCCCTTGTGCAGTCCGAGGGAGGCGACGGAGCCGACGTAGGCGTGCTCGTACGTCCGCAGGGGTTCGCCGCGCAGGGAGCGGGCCAGGTTGTCGCCGAGGACCTTGGCCTGGCGCACCGCGTGCTGTGCGTTGGGCGCGGTCTCCTTGCCGGGTCCGGCGGCGGTGAGGTCGGGGACGGCCGCCGCGTCTCCGGCGGCCCAGGCGTGCGCGACGCCGTCGACGGTCAGTTCGGCGGTGCACTTCAGGCGGCCACGACCGTCGAGCGGCAGGTCGGTGGCGGCCAGCAGGGGGTGCGGTTTCACACCGGCGGTCCACACGACCGTGCGGGTGGGGAAGCGCTGGCCGTCGCTGAGGACCGCGACGCGTCCCGCGCACGACTCCAGACGGGTGCGCAGGAGCACCTGGATGTTGCGGCGGCGCAGTTCGGTGACGGTGTAGCCGCCCATCTCCTCACCGACCTCGGGCAGGATCCGGTCGGAGGCCTCGACGAGGATCCACTTCATGTCCTCGGGCCGGATGTTGTGGTAGTAGCGGGCGGCGTAGCGGGCCATGTCCTCCAGCTCGCCGAGCGCTTCCACCCCGGCGTACCCGCCGCCGACGAAGACGAAGGTCAGGGCGGCGTCCCGGATCGCGGGGTCGCGGGTGGAGGAGGCGATGTCCATCTGTTCGATGACGTGGTTGCGCAGGCCGATGGCCTCCTCGACGGTCTTGAAGCCGATGCCGTGGTCGAGGAGGCCGGGGATGGGCAGCGTGCGCGAGACGGAGCCGGGCGCGAGGACGAGTTCGTCGTAGGTGAGGCGCTCGGTGCCGCCGCTCTCCTCGGTGGCGAGGGTGGTGAGGGTGACGGTGCGGTGCGCGTGGTCGACGGCCTTGACCTCGCCGGCGATGACACGGCACCGGTCGAGGACGCGGCGCAGCGGCACGACGACGTGCCGCGGGGAGATCGCGCCGGCCGCCGCCTCGGGCAGGAACGGCTGGTACGTCATATAGGGATCGGGGGTGACGACGGTGATCTCCACCTCGCCGCGCCTCAGCTCCTGTTTCATCCGCCGCTGCAGACGCAGGGCCGTGTACATCCCGACGTAGCCGCCGCCGACAACGAGAATGCGCGCACGTTCCTTCACCATCCCATGACGCACCCGTGACTCTCGTTTGTCCACAGCCCCGGCGATTTGTGTGACCGCCGCGCGGTGCGGGGCGGGATTGGCCGGATCGCCGGGGGCGGGGGCAGGCACGCAGGTCAGCGGGGGTGATCGGGGGCCGGGGGAGCGCCCTGGCGCATACCTGGAGGGCTCCTGCTCCGATCGGGGGGCGTTCCGTGCGGAACTGCCCCTTCTGAATTGACTCCCTCTCAACTATGTTCGTGTGTCGACGGGGTGTAGGGGATGTGGTCGAACGGGTCCGCGGGTCCCAACCGGATCTCGCAGGGCGGGCTCGGTCGTGCGCGATCCCCGTTGGGTGCACACCGCATTCAGTGGCGGGGAAAGTCTCCGGGGGGAGACGTCATCACCGGGGGATCAGCTATGCACATTCAGGACACTCATTGGTCCACCGCGTCCGCCGTCGCATCCGCCGGCGGGGCGACGGGCACGGCGGCGGCCGGCGGGCGCGGGGAGGAGTCCCGGTCGGTGCGGACCACCCCGCTGCGGGTGGACGCACAGCGCAACCTGGAGCACGTGCTGCGGGCGGCACGCGAGGTCTTCGGCGAGCTGGGCTACGGCGCGCCGATGGAGGACGTGGCACGGCGCGCCCGGGTCGGGGTCGGCACGGTGTACCGGCGCTTCCCGAGCAAGGACGTCCTGGTGCGGCGGATAGCCGAGGAGGAGACGTCCCGGCTGACCGACCAGGCACGGGCCGCGCTGGGCCAGGAGGACGAGCCGTGGTCGGCGCTGTCCCGTTTCCTGCGGACGTCGGTGGCGTCCGGCGCCGGGCGGCTGCTGCCGCCGCAGGTGCTGCGGGTGGGGGTCGCCGAGGAGCAGGACGGGGCCGGGTCCGGGGCGGACGGCAGGCGGGTGCCGCAGCAGCGGACCGAGCCGGGCGCCGGTGAGCTGCGGCTGGTGCCCGACCAGGCTTCCGCGCCCGTACCGGAGGTGGTGGACGACACCGGGGCGGCGGAGCTGCTGGAGGTCGTGGGCCGGCTCGTGGAGCGGGCCCGGGCGGCGGGCGAGCTGCGGGCCGACGTGTCGGTGTCGGACGTCCTGCTCGTCATCGCCACGGCGGCGCCCTCGCTCCCGGACCCGGCGCAGCAGGCGGCGGCCTCGGCGCGACTGCTGGACATCCTGCTGGAGGGGTTGCGCTCGCGGCCGGCGTGAGCCGGGGCGCGCACGCCGGTGTGATTCCGAGGAGCATGCCCCGTACGGGTGACGCCGATTCCCCGGGGCGGCAAGTCCCCACGGACGGGTGGAGGATCCTTTCCGCGGAGTCCTGACGGGGAACCGTTGTGGCACTCTGACCCGGTGATCGGGTCGGCTGAGCTGGCGGCGGGGGCTATCGGCGATGGGCGTTGACGGACGTGGTGGGTCGGTCGGTGACGACGGGGCGGGCACCGGAGGGGCGCGCCCGTCCCAGGTACCGGGCCCGGGCGGACCGGCCGACGTCCCGTGCGAGGAAGTTCGGTGCGACGAGGCTCGGGGTGGTGGGGCTCCGCGCGGGGAGGCTCCGTTCGGTCGACTCCCGGCCGACGGCGTTCCGGCCGACGGCGTTCCAGCCGAGAGGGTTCCGGCTGACGGCGTTCCGGCCGAGAGGGTTCCGGCCGACGCCGTACCGACCGACGGAGCGCTGCCCGATGCCGTCCCGTGTGACGAGGCGCCGACCGGGGCGGGCTCGTCGGGGCCGGAGGAGGCGGACGATCCGGCGGGCGTGGACGGCGCTGCCGGGCCGCGGGACGCCCCGGCCGGGAACGAACCGGCGGGCGGCCCGGCCGGGCTGCGGGCCGTGGGGAGCGGAGCGGCGGGGCTGTGGGAGGGTGCGGCCGAGGCCGAGGTGCCGCCGCAGCGCGAGTGGCGTGAGGACAGCGTGCTTCCGCCGCCGCGGGAGGTGCCGCCGTCCGACGCCGAGCTGATCGCCCGGATGCGCGCGGGTGACGACACGGCGTACGAGGACCTGTACCGGCGCCACGCCGATGCCGTACGCCGCTACGCCCGCACCTGCTGCCGGGACGCCGACACCGCCGACGACCTCACCGCCGAGGTGTTCGCCGCGATGCTCCAGGCCGTGCGCGGCGGCTCCGGGCCCGGACACGCCGTACGCGCCTACCTGCTCACCAGTGTCCGGCGGGTCGCCGCGCGCTGGACGAAGACGGCCCGGCGCGAGCAGCTGGTGGACGACTTCGCCGTGTTCGCGGCGCAGGCGGCCCGGGCCCCCGAGGCGTCCGGCGACCCGGCCTCCCTCGGCTCCTTCGGGGCGGGTCTGGACCTGGGCGCGGACGTACGGGCGATGCGGGAGGCCGAGCAGTCGATGGCCATGCAGGCCTTCCGCTCGCTGCCCGAACGGTGGCAGGCCGTGCTGTGGCACACCGAGGTCGAGGACGAGTCGCCGAGCGAGGTCGCCACGCTCTTCGGCCTGGACGCCAACGGCACCCGGGTCCTGGCCAGCCGGGCCCGCGAGGGCCTGAAGCAGGCTTATCTCCAGGCCCATGTGAGCACGGCCCTGACCGGCGACGAGGAGTGCGCCCGCTACGCCGACCAGCTCGGCGGCTACGCCCGGCGCAAGCTGCGCACCCGTGCCGAACGGGGGCTGCGCAAGCACCTGGAGGAGTGCGCCCGGTGCCGGCTGGCGGCCGTGCAGATCGAGGAGGTCGCCGGCGGTATCCCCGCGGTCGTCCCGGTCGCCGTCATCGGCTGGTTCGGCGCCGCCGGGTACGCCAAGGCACTCGGTCTCCTGGCGGGCGGCGCGGGAGCGGCGGGCGCCGCAGGGGCGGCGGGGGCGGCCGCGGCCGCCGGCGGCGCGGGAGGCGCGGCGGGCGGTGCGGCCGGGGGCGGCTCCGCCGGAAGCGCGGGGGGCGCGGCGGCCTCCGAGGGACTCGGCGCGCCGGTGAAGGCCGGCATCGCGGCCGGGGTCGTCGCCGTGGCCGCCGCGGCGCTCGCCTTCGCGCTGACGGGGCAGGACGCCCCGGCCGCGAAACCCGCGGCGGCCCCACCGCCGGCCCCGGTCGTCGAACCGCAGCCGCCGACGCCCGCACCACCGCGGCCGGCGCCCCGCCCCACGCCCAGCCGGAAACCGCCGGTGCGGGCCGCGGCGGCCCGTCCCGCCCCCCGGCCGGCCCCCGTTCCCACGCCCACACCGGTGCCCGAGCCGTCACCGCGGCCCACTCCGGAACCCACCCCGGCCCCGACTCCCCCACCGGCCCCGACGCCGACGCCGACCCCGACGCCCGCTCCGTCCGTCTACCGGTGGAGCGAGCTGGACTACGACCTCACCGGCGACGGCACCGGCCCGCAGATGCGGATCGGCCGGAGCAGCTGGGTGTGGCAGCGCGACGGTGTGTCGATCGCGGGCAAGCGGTACCCGCACGGGGTGAGCGTCCACGGCGAGTCCTCGGTCACCGTCGACCTCAACCGCACGTGCTCCGCCTACGACGCGGTGGCCGGGGTCGACGACCTGGCGGCCGGGCTGGGCAAGGTCACCTTCTCCGTGTACGCGGACGGGGTCCGGCTGTGGAACTCCGGTACGGTCGCCGGCGGGGAGGCCGCCGTCCCGGTCCATGTGGGTCTCGCCGGACGCCGGACCGTGCAGCTGGTCGTCCAGCCGCGCAGCGCCTTCGACGCGGTCACCCTCGCGGACTGGGCCGAGTCACGGTTCACCTGCGGGTAGCGGTTCACCTGCGGGGAGCGGTTCGCCCGTGAGGAGCCGGTACATCCCTGGAGAGCCGGTTCACCCACGAGGAGCCTGATGGGCCCGGACGGCCCGGTCGAGTTCGGCCAGGACGCCGTCCGCGGTGAGCGAGGCGCCCCGGGCGCGCTCCGCGGCCAGCCGGCCGGCGGGCAGGACCGCGCGGGCGGCGGCCTCGGCGCGCTCCGCCGCCGCGCGCTCGGGCAGCGGAGGGGGATGGCCGTCACGCCAGCGGTCCGCGGCGGCGAGCAACCGCATCGCGCACGCCACCTCGCCGAGCCGGGCGAGCACATCGGCCGCGCTGTACACGAGGGCGGCCGTCACCACCTCCGAACAGCGCTGCCCGACGGCCGCGCGCAGTGCCTCGGTCAGCGGCGGAAGCCCGTGCCGCGGGCCGTGCTCGTCCGCCGTGACGAGGGCGTCCATCGCGTTCAGCAGTGCCTCGAACTGCGGGGGCGGACTGCCGCGCCGGCTCTCCTCGCGTGCCCCGTCGCACAGGACCCGTGCGGCGGCCACGTCCCCGTCGTCCAGGGCGAGATGGGCGCGCAGGAGCAGGACGAAGGCCCGGGAGTCCGCGACCCGGTACTGCTCGGCCGCCTCGCTCGCCTCGTCCAGGGCTTTCAGGGCACCGGCCCGGTCACCCGAGCGGTAGGCGATCTCGGCGAGCCGGGCGACCAGGAACGGCGTCTCCGCGTAGGCGCCCACCTCGTGGGCGAGCCGCAGCGCCTCCTCGTACTCGGCGTGTGCCTCCCGCAGCCGGCCGCGGGCCATGGCCGCCTCCCCGGCCGCGCTGCACACCTGCGCCCGCATCCAGCGGTCGCCCACGCTGCGGCTGATCCGCCGCAGCTGCGCCAGGTCTTCGTCGACGCCGCGCAGGTTGCCGGGCGAGTCGACGACCATGTGCGTACGGAACATCAGGACGACGCCGACCTCCCAGTCACCGCCGTACGCCCGGCAGTTGGCGACGGCCGTGTCCATGGTGGGACGGATGTCGTCGGCACTGCTGTACAGGTAGGCGGTCAGCGGCCAGATGAGTCCGGGCATCCGGGCCGCCCGGGGTCCGCCGCCCTCGAAGAAGGCGCGGACCAGGGAGACGTAGCGCAGGGTCCGGTCGTCGCGCGCCACGTCCCCCGGCTCGGTCTCCGAGGCCAGGAAGAGGTGCATCATCCGCAGGTCCATGCGCAGTTCGTGCCGCGGGTGGTTCACCTCCCCGTCCGGGGCGGCCAGGAGGGCGTCGACGGGGTCGAAGTCGTCGGCTCCGGGCGGCGGGACGGCGCCGCCGGCCTCCCCGCCCTCGCCCGCCCGGCGGGCGGCGGCGTCGAGGGCGGCGCCCAGGCACAGCACGCGGTGGAACCACTGCATGGCCTCGCGGCGGTAGTTGCGCAGCCACCAGAACCAGCCCATGCCGAGGGCGAGTTCGCCCGCCCGCTGCTCGTCCCCGGCGGCGAGCGCGCGGTCCAGGGCCGCCCTGATGTTGTCCAGCTCGGTCTCCAGACGGGCGATCCAGGGCAGTTGCCGGGCCGAGCGCAGCTGCGGCTCGGCCGCCCGGACCAGGGCGTGCGCCCACGCGCCGTGCCGCTGCTCGGCGGCCGCACGCAGGCCGGGCACCTCCGCGGCACGCTCGGTGGCGTACTCGTGGATGGTCTCCAGCATCCGGTACCGCATCCCGCCGTCGGCGGCCGGGGCGGCGACGACCAGGGACTTGTCGACGAGCGCGCCGACGAGGTCGGCGGCGGGGCCGCTGCACACCGCCTCGGCGGCGGCGAGGTCCCAGCCGCCCGCGAAGACGGACGCCTCGCGCAGCATGGTCCGCTCCCCCTCGTCGAGCAGGTCCCAGGACCAGTCGACGACGGCCCGCAGCGTCTGCTGGCGGGGCAGGGCGGTGCGGCTGCCCGCGGTGAGCAGCCGGAAGCGGTCGTCGAGCCGGTCGGCGATCTGCCGGGGGGTGAGCATCCGCAGCCGGGCGGCGGCCAGCTCGATGGCCAGGGGCAGGCCGTCGAGACGGCGGCAGATCTCGGCGACGGCCTCCTTGTCGCCGAGCACCTCGGCCGCGTCGGGGCGGGCGGCGGCGGCACGCTCGGCGAAGAGGCGGTGCGCCTGGTCGGGTACCAGGGGCTCGACCGGGCGCACCAGCTCGCCCGGTACGCCCAGCGGTTCCCGGCTGGTGGCGAGGACCGTGAGTCCGGGACAGCGGGTGAGCAGGACTTCGACGAGGCGGGCCGTCTCGTCGATGAGGTGTTCGCAGTTGTCGAGGATCAGGAGTTCGCTGCGCGGCGCGCAGTACTCGACGAGCAGGGCCACCGGGTCGCTCTGCGGGGTGACCAGCTCGTTGGTCATCAGTACGGTCTCGCGCAGGCCGAGGGCGCTGACCACCGCGCCCGGCACCGCCTCGGGGCGGTCCAGCGGCGCCAGCTCGACCAGCCAGGCCCGGGAAAGCCCGGCGGCGGCTTCCTCGGCGAGGCGGGTCTTGCCGGAGCCGCCCGGTCCGGTGAGGGTGACGAGGCGGGCCCTGTGCAGATCGGAACGGATGGCGGCGAGTTCGGGTTCCCGGCCCACGAAAGAGGTAAGACGCGGACGGATGTTGCCGGTCCGTCCGGGCGGGCGGTGGGCGTGGTGCGGGGCCGGCCGCGCGTCTCGGGGCGGGGCCGGGGGCGGGCCCGGAAACGGTTCTGCCGCCGGGCCGGGGGAGGCGGTCGCCGGGGTGAGCAGATCGGCGTGCAGGGCGCGCAGTTCGGGCCCCGGGTCGGTGCCCAGGCCGTCGGCGAGGGCGCGGCGGACCCGCTCGTAGGCGGCGAGGGCGTCGGCGCCGCGGCCGCTGTCGCGCAGGGCGCGGACGAGAAGGGCGTGCAGTGTCTCGTCGTACGGGTGTGCGGTGGTCAGTTCCGTGAGTTCCGGGACGACGTCCACGGCACGGCCCAGGCGCAGCCGCGCGTCCGCGCGGGCCCGCAGCGCCTCCAGGCGCAGGCTCTCCGGGCGGGCGGCGGCCGTCCGGTCGGGCAGGTCGGCCAGGGCGGGGCCGTGCCACAGGGCGAGGGCCTCGTCGAGGTGGCGGTCCGCGGCGGACGCGTCGTCACGGGCGAGGGCGGCGGTGCCCTGCCGTACGAGCCGTTCGAAGGCGAAGAGGTCGACGTCCTCCCGGGCCACGGCGAGCCGGTAGCCGCCCGGCTCGGAGCGGACGGCGTCCTTGCCGAGGGCGCGGCGCAGGCGGCCCACCAGGGCCTGGAGCGCGGCGGGGGCGTTCTGCGGCGGGGCCTCACCCCATACTTCGTCGATCAGGACGTCCGGGCCGGTGACCCGGCCGGGCCGCAGGGCGAGGGCGGTGAGCAGGGCCCGCAGCCGGGGACCGCCCACGGGTACGACGACACCCCGGCCGTCCTCCGCCCGGGTGACACCGAGAATTCTGTACTGCACCGGCCCATTGTCGCCGGGGGCGGGAAGTGGGGCACCGGGTTTGTCCCCGGGCGGCCCCGGCACCACCGGCCGCGCTCGGCGGCCACGCGCCCGGCACCACCGGCCGCCCGCCGAGCCCCGCCACCGGCACGCACCCTCCGACGCACCAGGACCAGGGCCACCGCACCACCCCGGCACACACCCACGCATCACACCCGGGCCACCGCACCGTCCCTGCGCGCACCCGCGCGTGGCGCCCGGGCTCCGCACCGGGCCGGCCGCCCCCTCACGCCCCGGACGCCAGTGCCCCGCGCTGGGGGACGATGCCCCCCGGTACCGCGCGCGAGCGGGCGGGGGTGCCCGTCCAGCAGGTGCCGCGGCGGGCCAGCAGGCGGCGCAGCCACATCTCCAGGGAGACCAGGTCCGCGAGGCCGTCCAGGGGCAGCGGTTCGCCCTGGGCCGCCGCGCGCAGGGCCTTGCGGACCACCCGCGCCTCCACCAGGCCCGCCTCGGCGAGCAGGGGGGTGGCGAACAGGGCCATCAGGTCGTCCACGGCCACGCGCAGGCCCGCGCGCGCGGCGGACGCCGCGGGGGCGTGCGAGGGCGCGCCCCAGCCAGGGGGCAGCTCGCCCACTCCGGCGCCCTCCAGGACGGTGCGCAGGATGGCCGCGCGGGCTCCCGGCCGCACGCGCAGCGCCTCGGGCAGCGCCCGGCAGGCCCGTACGACCTGGTTGTCCAGGAAGGGGGTGTGCAGCCGCTGGGAGCGGATCTCCACGGCCTGCTCCAGGACGCGCAGGTCCGCGGCGTGCCGGGCGAGGGCCGCACGCGCGCGGTAGTCGCCCGGCCGCTGCCCGGGACCGACCCCCGAGCGGTTCGTCGCGCCCTGGAGGCGAACCGATACTTCAGCCAGTGCCTCACCGGTCAGCCAGCGGGCGGCGGGACCGGGTCTGGCCCAGGTGAGCGCGGCCAGCGAGGCGCCCACCGCGCCGCCCGGCTCCTCGAACCGGCGCTGGAGCAGCCGCTCGGCCAGCTCCTCCAGACCGGCCCGGTACGGCGTCCGGGCGAGCCGCCGCGCCGCGCTGTACACGCGCGCGGGGACCATCACCGACCCGTCGGCCTTGGCGAGCGCGGCGACCGGCCGGACCAGGTGGCGCCGTTTGCGGTCCATCAGGAGGTCGGCCAGGCGGGCGGGGTGCGCGTCCAGGACCTGGCGGGCGCCGTGGCCGGTGAAGTGGTCCGCGCTGCCCGACGCCAGGCGGGCGCGGTGCCGTGCCGCGGTCACCAGCGAGGGGCCGGGCTCGTCGGTCAGCGGGCCCTCCAGGTCGGCGTAGGGCAGTACCTCGTCACCGCCGGCCACCACCACGTGGTGCAGGCGGGGGTTGGCCGCGAGGGTCCCGGCCCGCTCCAGCTCGGCCTCGCGCCCGCCGACGGCGAGGTCGTTGAAGGTGACGGCCAGCAGGCGCTCGCCGGCGCCGGTGCCGTGGCCCAGGAGGGTGCCGGGGTTGCCGGGCAGGCCCGCCGCCAGCAGGGCGAGGGTGCCCGAGGCGGGTCCGCCGGACAGGTCGGCTCCGATGCCGGGCACCGGCATGCCGCGGGCCGCGCGGCGCTCGGCGGGACCCATGCCCGGGACCGGGCCGGGGTCGATCTCCGGTACGTGCCGGGGCGCGGACAGGCGGGCGCGGACGGCCTCGACCAGGGCGTCCCGTACGGCGCCTACCGCGCTGTCGGGGTCCGCCGGGGGCGCGGCCACGGCGAGGGAGGCGACCGGCTCGTAGCCCGCGACCTCGCGCGCCCCGGCGCGCAGGATCAGCGCGTGCCCCGGCGGAATGCGCCGTACGGCCTCGTACGGCGTGGAGTCGTCCAGCGCGGCCGGGACGTCGGGGGCGGCGAGCAGGGCGGCGAGGTGCCCGAAGTCGAGGTTGGCCTCGACGAGGTCGGCCAGCGGCAGCGCGGCCGTCGCGTACGCCGTGCCGCCCGCCCAGGGGGTGTGGAACACCGGGCGGGCGCCCGCGAGGTCGCCGCAGACGGTGAGGCGGCGGCCCACCTGGACGACGGCGGTGTAGCTGCCGGGCCAGGCGGTCAGGTGCCGCAGTGCGCCCCCGCGCGCGGCCAGCAGGCCGACCCGCAGCTGTTCGTCGGAGGCTCCGCAGGTGCCGAGCACCGCGATCCGGGTCTGGGCGTCGGCCCGTACCAGCCGGACCTCGTCCGGGCGCCAGTCACCGACCGCCCACAGCGGGTCCGGGTCGCCCCACAAAAGCTGGGAGCCCACCGGCTGCACGGTCTCGCCGTCGTACCCGGTGGCGCCCGCCGCACCGAACCCTGCGGTGCTCGCGGCGGCGCTGCTCCATCCCACCAACCACCGCATCGACGCCTCCACGGACCCGGGACCGCACGAACCGGGTCCCATGCTGCCACGAAGGCGGCGCACCGGAGGGGAGGCGGAGCCGCCTTCGGTGCACCGTGCGCGCCCTCGCGCGCCTGCCCGCCCGATGGCCAACGCCCGTACGGGACAGAGCCACTGCGACCTGAATGCGCCCCCTGATGCGCTCCCCGCGATACCCTGTGCGCCCTCAACTGCCATGGTGGGAACGGAAATTCACGGCAGGAGGCAGGAGCGCCTTTCGGCCAAATCGGCGCGCCGGAGACGGACGTGCGCACGCTCCGTACACGCTCTGCGCAGGGCGCGGACAACGCGCGGTCCGGGAGGCACGGTTGGCCTCCCGGACCGTTCCGCCGCCCGCGGGGATGAAGGCGGCGGTGTCCCCCAGCCCACTGGATCCAGTACAGCGGGCCGACCCACGCACCGCCCATGGAACCGCTCCCGGGATGGCCGGAGAAGAGCGCACGGCCGGGCGCACGACCACACACAGGGGGCACGTCGCCACCGTGCGTGCAGGGCCCGTACTGCCGTGCGGACCACAATCCCGCCAACCGGAAGAATGCCCCTTAACGCTTGGGATGCGGCGAACTACGCTGGGTTTACGAATGCCGCGTGGTTATGCCAGCGCGGCAGCCGTCTGTGTCGAGGGGTGGCGCATGTCCAGGGAGCAACGCGGGCCGAACGAGAAACTCGGCGCCGTTCTCGCCCTCGCGGGAATCAGCAACGCAGGACTCGCGCGGCGCGTCAACGACCTCGGCGCCCAACGCGGGTTGACCCTCCGCTACGACAAGACCTCCGTGGCGCGCTGGGTCTCCAAGGGGATGGTGCCGCAGGGCGCGGCGCCGCACCTCATCGCGGCCGCCATCGGCCAGAAGCTCGGCCGCCCGGTGCCGCTGCACGAGATCGGCCTGGCGGACGCGGACCCCGCGCCCGAGGTGGGCCTCGCCTTCCCCAGGGACGTCGACCAGGCCGTGCGCGCGGCCACGGAGCTGTACCGCCTCGACCTCGCCGGCCGCCGGGCCGGCGCCGGCGGCATCTGGCAGTCGCTGGCCGGATCGTTCGCCGTGACCGCGTACGCGACGCCCGCCTCCCGGTGGCTGATAACCCCGGCCGACAGCTCGGTGGCGCGCGAGGCGGGCGGGGCGGAGGGCTCGGGCGCACCGGTCAAAGTCGGCCACAGCGACGTGCGGAAGCTGCGGGAGGCCGCCGAGGACGCCAGGCGCTGGGACTCCAAGTACGGAGGCGGCGACTGGCGTTCGTCCATGGTGCCCGAGTGCTTACGCGTGGAGGCCGCGCCGCTCCTGCTCGGGTCCTACTCCGACGAGGTCGGCCGTGCGCTGTTCGGCGCGTCGGCCGAACTGACCCGGCTGGCCGGCTGGATGGCGTTCGACACCGGCCAGCAGGAGGCCGCCCAGCGGTACTACATCCAGGCGCTGCGCCTCGCGCGCGCGGCGGCCGACGTGCCCCTGGGGGGATACGTCCTGGCGTCGATGTCCCTGCAGGCCACCTACCGGGGCTTCGGTGACGAGGGCGTCGACCTCGCGCAGGCCGCCCTGGAACGCAACCGCGGCCTGGCCACGGCCCGCACCATGAGCTTCTTCCACCTGGTCGAGGCACGCGCCCACGCGCGCGCGGGCGACGCCCAGGCGGCGGGCGCCGCCCTGAAGGCCGCCGAGGGCTGGCTGGAGCGGTCCCGGGAGGGCGACAACGACCCGACCTGGCTCGGTTTCTACGGCTACGACCGGTTCGCCGCCGACGCCGCCGAGTGCTACCGCGACCTGAAGGCGCCCCGCCAGGTCCGGCGCTTCACCGAACAGGCGCTGTCGAAGCCGACGGAGGAGTTCGTGCGCTCGCACGGCCTGAGACTGGTGGTCTCCGCGGTCGCCGAACTGGAGTCGGGCAACCTCGACGCTGCCTGCGAGCAGGGGGTACGGGCGGTGGAGGTCGCCGGACGCATCTCCTCCGCGCGGACCACCGAGTACGTCCGCGACCTCCTGCACCGGCTGGAGCCCTACAGCGACGAACCGCGGGTGGTCGAGCTGCGCGAACGGGCCAGACCGCTCCTGATGACCACGGCCTGAGCGGGACGCCGGGGCCCCGGTTCGAGCGGGCCACCGAGGATCACGGCCCGAGCGGGACGGGGCCGCCCGGGCACAGGCGGGACACACGGGGCGCACGGACGGGCCGCTCCCGGTTTGAAGGCATTGTCAGTGGCGCAGTGCACTATCGGAACCGGGAGGTGGAGCAGGTGCGGGAGATCGCTCACGACTGCGATGCGCTGGTGATCGGCGGCGGCATCGTCGGCCTGTCGACGGCGTACGCGATCACGCGCGCCGCGCCGGGCACCCGGGTGACGGTGCTGGAGAAGGAACCGGGCCCGGCCCGCCACCAGACCGGACGCAACAGCGGGGTGATCCACAGCGGGATCTACTACCGGCCGGGCTCGCTCAAGGCACGGTACGCGGTGCGCGGTGCCGCGGAGATGGTCAAGTTCTGCGCGGAGTACGGCATCGCGCACGCCGTCACCGGCAAGCTGATCGTCGCCACCCGGCGCGAGGAGCTGCCCCGGCTGCACGCCCTGGTGCAGCGCGGCCGGGAGAACGGGATACCGGTGCGTGAGCTGGGCGCCGCCCAGATCGCGGAGTACGAGCCGGAGGTGCGCGGCCTGGCCGCGATCCACGTGGGCACGACCGGCGTCTGCGACTACACGGGCGTGGCCCGGCAGCTCGCGGCCGCCTCGGGCGCGGAGATCCGCTACGGCGCCCGGGTCGTGCGCGTGGACCGGCGGCCCGACCGGGGCGTGGCCGTCCGGACGGCCCGCGGCGACGTGGTCCGCGCGCGCGTGCTCGTCAACTGCGCGGGACTGCACTGCGACGAGGTGGCGCGGCTGACCGGGGACGAGCCGGAGGCCCGGATCGTCCCCTTCCGCGGGGAGTACTACGAGCTGGCGCGGCCGGAGCTGGTGCGGGGGCTGGTGTATCCGGTGCCCGATCCGGCCTTCCCGTTCCTCGGCGTGCACCTCACGCGCGGGATCGACGGCGGTGTCCACATCGGTCCCAACGCGGTGCCGGCGCTGGCCCGTGAGGGGTACGGGTGGGGCGTCGTACGCCCCCGTGAGCTGGCGGGGACGCTGAGCTGGCCGGGTTCGTGGCGGATCGCCCGGCGGCACTGGCGTTACGGAGCGGGGGAACTGCGGCGGTCGGTGTCCAAGGCGGCGTTCACCGAGGCGGTGCGCAGACTGCTGCCGTGCGTCGAGGAGAGCGACCTCGTGCCCGCGCCCGCGGGCGTACGGGCGCAGGCCGTCCTGCGGGACGGGACGCTGGTGGACGACTTCCTCATCCGGGAGGGTGCGCGGGCCGTACACGTGCTCAACGCGCCGTCCCCGGCGGCGACGGCCTCCCTGCCGATCGGGCGGGAGGTGGCCCGCAGAGCGCTGCGCGCACTGGCGGCGGGATGAGCCCCGGACTCAGCGCCGAGCGGCACCCCCGGGGGACGGCGGGCGGCGGGCGGCCCGAGCGGGAGGACCTGGGCGGCCGGGGCCAGGAGAGCGTCCGGGGCGGGCGCCGGACGCGACGAAGACGGGCGGCGCGAGCCGGAGGGCCGGGGCGGCCGGCCAGGAGAGCGCCCGGGGCGGGCGCCGTCGTGAGAGGGGCGGGCGGGCGCCGGGCGGGGAGACCGGGTGCGTCGCTCGGCATCGGTCTCGTGCTGTCCGGCCCGTAAAATGGACGGCACTGTGTCTGACTCCTTGAACACCCCCGCCGCCCCGCACGCCCCCGGTGCGTCCGTCCGGCACACCCGGGCCAAGGGAGAGCCGCGGTTTCCCGACGGGCCGCAGGCGGACCCGGCCGGGTCGCACTTCGAGCGGCGGATCCGCAGCTTCCAGCCGCGCCGCAGCCGGGTGACCGCCGGGCAGGCGGACGCGCTGCAGCGGCTGTGGCCCCAGTGGGGACTGGACATCGACGGACAGCGGGTGCTCGACCTGGCCGAGCTGTTCGGCAACGCCCGCCCCGTCGTCCTGGAGATCGGGTTCGGCATGGGCGAGGCCACCGCGCAGATGGCCGCCGCCGACCCGGACACCAACATCCTCGCCGTCGACGTGCACACGCCCGGCCAGGGCAATCTGCTCAGCCTCGCCGACCGGAGCGGGCTCACCAACGTCCGGGTCGCCAACGGCGACGCGATCATCCTGCTGCGCGAGATGCTCACCCCCGACTCCCTGGACGGGCTGCGCGTCTACTTCCCCGACCCGTGGCCCAAGAAGCGGCACCACAAGCGGCGGCTGATCCAGCCGGAATTCCTGACCCTGGCCGCCGCCCGGCTCAGGCCCGGCGCGATCGTGCACTGCGCGACCGACTGGGAGCCGTACGCCGAACAGATGCTGCAGGTGCTGAGCGCGCACCCCGCCTTCGCGAACACGCGGCCCGACGGCGGCTACGCGCCCCGCCCGGCCTTCCGCCCGCTGACCCGCTTCGAGGGCCAGGGCCTGGACAAGGGCCACGTCGTGAACGACCTGCTCTTCCGGCGCGTACCGCACGGGGACGCCCACGGCACCGGCCCCCGCACCGGACACCCCGACCGGCACCCCGGCCTGGACTGACGCACCGCCACACCCCCTCGCCCGGACCGACGCACCACCCCACACCCTGTCCCGGCGGACGCACCACCACGCCCCCCGGTCCGGCGGACGAGGCACCGTCGCGATCGTCACCTCCCCTCGTTAGGGTCAATGACGTGGCCACCTGTCCCCCGTACCCGACGTATCCGAGCGGTCCGCCGCCCATAGCCGACGGCCGGCCGCGGCACGCGCACTGGTGGCACAGGCGAGGGGTGCGCTACGGCGCTCTCGCCGCGCTGCTCGCGCTGTCCGGGCTCGTCATCCTCGCCCTGGTCCGCCGGCAGACCGGCACCGAAGGGTTCCTGGTCGGTCTCGGCCTGGCCGTGCTGCCGGTCCCGCTGCTGACGGCCGCCTTCCGCTGGCTGGACCGGGTCGATCCCGGTCCCTGGCGGAACATGATCTTCGCCTTCGCCTGGGGCGCCTGCGCGGCCGCGCTGATCGCGATCGTCGCCAACAGCTTCGCGACCAAGTGGATCGCGACCGCGACCGCCGACCCGGCCGGCGCGGACACCCTGGGCGCGACGGTGATAGCGCCGGTCGTGGAGGAGTCCGCGAAGGCCGCCGCCGTCCTGCTGATCTTCCTCTTCCGCAGACGCGACTTCACCGGCATCGTCGACGGCGTGGTCATCGCCGGGACCACGGCCACCGGCTTCGCCTTCACCGAGAACATCCTCTACCTCGGCACCGCCTTCGGCACCGACCGGATGACCGGCGGCCAGGGCATCGCCTCCGTCACCGCGGCGACCTTCTTCGTGCGCGTGATCATGTCCCCGTTCGCGCACCCCCTGTTCACGGTCTGCACCGGCCTCGGTTTCGGCATCGCCGCCCTGGCCGGGGAGCGCCGGCGCCGCGGCCGGCTGCTGCTGCCACCGGCCGGCCTGCTGCTCGCGATGGGCATGCACGCGTTCTGGAACGGCTCCTCGACCTTCGGCCGGTACGGGTTCTTCGCGGTCTACGGCGGCTTCATGGTGCCCGCCTTCGGACTGCTCACCTGGCTGGTCGTCTGGACCCGGCAGCGCGAGCTGCGCGCCATCCGCGAGGAACTGCCCGCGTACGCCGCGGCCGGCTGGCTGACGCCCGCCGAGCCGTTCGCCCTCGGGTCCATGCGGGCGCGCCGGCTGGCCCGCGAGTACGCCGGCCGGCACCTGGGCAAGGCCGCGGCGCGGACGGTGGCGCAGTACGAGGCCTACGCCACCTCGCTGGCCTTCCTGCGCCGCCGGGGGCGCCTGGGGCGGGTCGGCGCCGGCTTCGGCGAACGGGAGCGGGAGCTGCTGCACGAGATGTGGCGCAGGCGCGAGGTGGCCCAGCCCGCCCTGGACCACGCGGCACGGATGACCGCGCCGCCCGTGCGGGTCGTCCCGCCGCCCTGGCCGACGTACGGCCTGTACGGGTACGGGACGTACGGGTACGGATACGGGCAGGCCCCGCAGCAACAGCCCCTGCACGGGCAGCCGCCGTACGGGCAGCCCTCGTACGGGCAGCCTCCCTACGGGCCGGCGGGACCCGCGGGGCCGGTCGCGCCGTACCCCGCGGGCTCGGCGGGGTACGGTCCGCACCAGCCCTACCGGGCGCAGCCGTGAGGCCGTGACGCCGCGCGGCTCAGGCGGAGGCCTGCGTGAGCCGCGTGACCTCCTCGTCCGTCAGTTCCAGTCCGGCCACCGCCAGCAGCGCCGGGAGCTGTTCCACCGTCCGGGCCGAGGCGATCGGGGCGGCCACCGTCGGCTGGGCCGCCAGCCAGGCCAGGGCCACCGTGGCCGGCTCGGCACCGCGGGCGCGGGCGACCTCGTCGAGCGCGGCCAGGACCTTCTGGCCGCGCTCGCTCGCCAGGTGCTTGGCGGCGCCCTCCGCGCGCGGGCTGTCGACCGTGGTGCCGGGCCGGTACTTGCCGGTCAGGAACCCCGAGGCCAGCGCGTAGTACGGGACGGCGGACAGACCGGCCCGCTCGGCGAGGTCCCGCAGGCCGCCCTCGTAGGTGTCCCGGGAGACGAGGTTGTAGTGCGGCTGGAGCGCCACGTACCGGGCGAGTCCCTCGCGCTCGGAGAACTCCAGGGAGGCGGCCAGTCGCCCGGCGGAGATGTTGGAGGCGGCGATGTGCCGCACCTTGCCCGCCTTCACCAGTTCGTCGAGGGCGCCGATGATCTCCTCCACCGGCACGTCGGGCTGGTCGAAGTGGGTGTAGTAGAGGTCGATGTGGTCGGTGCCCAGACGCTTGAGGGAGGCGTCGGCCGCTGCCCTGATGTTGGCGGCGGACAGGCCCTGGAAGTCCGGGTGCTGGCTGACCTTGGTGGCGATGACGACGTCGGAGCGGTTGCCGCGCTCCTTGATCCACTTGCCGATGATCGTCTCTGACTCGCCGCCGCGGTTGCCCTCCACCCACGCCGAGTAGGAGTCGGCGGTGTCGATGAAGTTGCCGCCGGCCGCCGTGTAGGCGTCCAGGACGGCGAAGGACTGCGCCTGGTCGGCGGTCCAGCCGAAGACGTTGCCGCCGAGGGCGAGCGGGAAGACCTCGAGGTCGGACGGGCCCAGCTTGCGTAGAGAAGTCATGCTCCTCATCAACGGCCAATGCGGAGTTCCCGATTCCGCGCCCCGCCGGTGACCGGCGCAAAGGTTGCGCAAACCACCCGGTCGGCAGGCGGACCGCGAAGACGTGAAAGGGCGGGGCCCGGACTGTCCGCGGCAGCCGGACTGCCGGCGGAACCCGGGCCGGCCGTCAGCGGGACCCGGCCCTGCGCGGGCGGCGGCGTGCCGGCCGGCAGCGGTCCGTCAGGGGGTGAGGCCCTTGGACCGGAGCCACGCCATCGGGTCGGTGCCGGCGGCCTGGCCGTCCGGGTGGACCTCCAGGTGCAGGTGCGGTCCCGTGACGTTGCCGGTGGCGCCCACACGGCCGATGACCTCGCCCGTGCTCACCTTCTGGCCGGCCGCGACGCTGATCGACGACTGGTGGCAGAACCACAGTTCGGTGCCGTCGTCCAGGGTGAGGACCGTGCGGTAGCCGTAGGCGCCGGCCCAGCCCGCCTCCGTGACGGTGCCGCTGTGGACGGCCTTGATCAGGGTGCCGGTGGGCGCGGCGAAGTCGAGGCCGGTGTGGTGCCCGGAGGACCACATGGAGCCGGCCTGTCCGAAGGTGGAGGTGAGGGTGTACGAGGAGGTCGGCAGCGTGTACTGCTCGGCCAGCGCGGCCAGCCGGGCCGTCTCGGCCTCCTTCCGGGCCTCCTCCTCCGCCTTCTTCTTCGCGGCGGCGGCCCTGGCCTCGGCCTCCTTCTTCGCCTGGGCCGCGGCCTCCTCGGCCTGCCGGACGGCCTTGCGGGCCGCGGCCGCCTCCGTGGCCGCCCTGGCCCCGGCCTCGGCCTGGGCCTGCTGCTGCTCGGCCTGGGCCATGATCCGGTTGCGCAGCGCCTCGCCCGCGTCCGTGGCGGTGTGCGCGGTCGTCCCGGCGGTCCCGGCCGGGGTCTCGGCGACGTCGCTGAGCGCGGTCGCGGAACCCTCGTGACCGTCGTGGCCGGATCCCTCGAAGAGGCCGCCCACGGCGGGCAGGCCGTGCAGGGCGGGAACGTCGGGCAGGGAGATCGAGACCGGCGGCTTGCCGGTGTTGGCGCTGGCCATGCCGCCCGCTCCGACGGCCGCCATGACGCCCACGCCGAGCACCGTGGAACTGCGGGCGAGCCCGCCGCCGCGCTGCTTGGCCACGCGGTGCCGGCCGCGGACGGGACGGAGGGAGTCCTCGGTGGGGTTCCACTCCTCCCAGGGGCCCTCGTCTGGGTGCCGGTCACCGTAGGCGAAGGACTCGGTGCGCCGGCTCGGCACCGACGGGGCTTCAGGGGCAGGCGGGTTGGACGCCACGCGGGCGTGCTCCTTTCCTTCCGTCTCGCCTACCGGGTTAGCTGACGGGTTCGGAGCGGGAAGGTCTCCTACGCGCGTCAACCAGCCGCGTACACACGGCGGATGACGCCCGATTCACCCCAAGTTGGTGGTTCCCCGGTTCCCTCGCGGGATTCGGCGCGCGCGCACGGAGCCGCCTTCGGTGACGGCTGGGACGACCGCGCTGCGTTATCGAACGTTAATAGACCCGGGGCTCCGATTCCAAGCCGATCGTCTTGATCCTTAAACCTTTTTGGCCAGAACATAAGCCTCATGGGGGATCAAAACGGGGTGACTTGACTGGACTTCAGGCCACATCACGGCGTCATCGAGCCGCTTCCGGCCCGGACGGTTCGGTGATGGTGTGTCAGTTGTTATGCGGACGGGGACGGCCCGCTCACGTCAGGTCACCATGACCGGGGAGCGGCGCGGAGCGCCGGAACGAACGCAAACGACTCAGGGCCGGAATCCTTGATCGGATTCCGGCCCTGGGCCTTCAGTAGCGGGGACAGGATTTGAACCTGCGACCTCTGGGTTATGAGCCCAGCGAGCTACCGAGCTGCTCCACCCCGCGTCGTTGAAACCAGTGTACGTCATCTCCGGGGTGGAATGCACACGCGTCACAGCAGGTGGCGATTGGGCGCCTTGGCCTGACCCTCGAACTCCGGCAGGACGACGACGTCCGCGCCCGCGGCCGCCAGCACCCCGGACCCGTCGGCCGCCTCGACGAACGTGTCCGGCTCCCGCCAGGCGGTGACCACCCGCCGCACCCCCGCGTCCAGAATCAGCCGGGCGCACGGACGCGGCCGGGAGGCGCGTCGGGCGCACGGTTCCAGGCTGCTGTACACCGTGGCCCCCGGCAGCCGCGGATCGGCCGGATCGATCTTCGCGAGCGCGGCCTCCTCCGCGTGCACCACCGGATCGCCGGCCTCCCGCGAGTGGCCGCGGGCCAGCTCGGTGCCGTCGGCGGCGACCACCACCGCGCCCACGCTGAACGCCGTCCGCGACGGCGGGCACTGACCGGCCAGCTCGCACGCGATCCGCAGCCAGTGCCGGTCGGCGGGAACGGGGGCGGCTCCCGTGCCCGGGGCCGTGGGCTCGTAGCGCAGGAGGACGACGTCGCCGATGGTGCGCGTCTCCACCAGCCGCAGCCGTCCCCTCTGGTACTCGCCCGGCCCGAACAGCCGCGGGGCGCCGGGGTCCCCGACGAGCAGCGGTGCGAGCACGAGGTGCAGTTCGTCGGCGAGGTGCCGCCGGAGCAGCTGGGTGTGCACGGTGCCGCCGCCCTCGACCATGAGCCGGCGCACCCCGCGCACGTCGTGCAGGTGCTCCAGCACCGCGTGCCAGTCGAGTTCGGCGCCGAGCGCCACGACGGAGACGGCGGCGGCACCGGCTCCCGCCCCGGCTCCCGCCCCACCCGCTGCACCGGCGTCGCCTCCCGGCATGGTGCCGATGCCCGCGCGGCGCAGGCGCTCGGCGCCCTCGTCCGTCGTGTAGACGGCCTTCTCCCCGCCCGTGTGCCAGAAGCGGGCCCGCGGGTCCAGCTCCCCGGAGGCGGTGACCGTGACCTTCAGCGGATGCTCGGGCCGGCCCGCCGCGACCCGGGCGGCGCGCCGCTGGGGCGAGTTGACCAGGAGGCGGGGGTTGTCGGCGCGCACCGTCCCGGCCCCGACGAGGATCGCGTCCACGCTCGCCCGTACGTCGTCGACCCGGTCGAAGTCGGCGGGGCCGGACAGCAGGAGACGGCTCGGACCGGTGTCGTCAAGGCAGCCGTCCAGAGAGACGGCGGCGGACAGCAGGACGTAGGGGAGGGGCATCGGCGCACTCTCTCTCGGCGATGGACGGGCTGCTCGCAGGCGTGGGGGCGCCTCGGGTTTTCTACCAGTCCGTCCGCCGGTCCGTCCGGCCGGGCCGTGCGGGCCGTGCGCCGGCCCGGGGAGGGAGCGCGTCACGGGCCGGGGATCACCCCGTCCAGTGTCCCGAGGTGAACGTCACCGCGAGGACGGCCGTCAGCGGCGCCACCACGCCGACGTAGGCCTCCTTCACCCAGCGGTGCCGCAGGCTCCAGTGGGCCAGGCCCGTCCACAGCGGCCACCAGATCAGGGTGGCCCGCGGCACGGAGAGGTACCAGTAGGAGGTGCCCAGCGCCCACAGGTTGAGCGCGATGAACACGGCCTCCGGCCAGCGGCGGCGGACCAGCAGGACGCCCAGCAGCAGCACCCCGGCGGCCATGGCGGCCAGTTCCAGCTGGAACTCGACGGCGTACCCGGTGCTCTGGAGGTGGCCGAAGGCGTTCCGCCAGGTGTGGCGGAACGCTTCGGCGGGGCTGTGGAAGTCGCGGTACCAGCCGCGTTCCTCGGCGTGCTTCCAGGCCATCCAGTCGCCGGTCCGTGCCCGCAGGTAGACGGTGTACGCGGCGGCGGGCACCGCCGGCAGCAGGCACCAGCCGAGCGGGCGCAGCCGGCGGGGCAGCGAGCGGCGGGAGGAGTCTCCCGCCCGCCGCTGTGAGCGAATGACGATCAGGAGTTCGACCGTGAGGGCGGCGGCCAGGAACAGGCCGCTGATCCGCACGGTGGTGGCGGCGGCGCACAGGAGGGCGGCGAGCGGCCAGTTGCGGTGCCTGGCCGCCAGCCAGGCCGGGAGGGCCAGGGCGAGGAAGAGCGACTCGGTGTAGCCGGCGGCGAGGAACACCGCGGCGGGCGAGAACAGCAGGAAGGCGGCGGCCCGCGGGCCGGACCGGTCACCGTCCGCCCGGCCCGCTCCGGCGATCCGGGCCAGGGCCACCACGGCAACCGCGCCGCTCACCAGGGAGACCAGCAGCCCGGCCACGGTCCAGTGCGGGACGAGGACGTGGACGGCGCGCAGCGCGAGGGGGAAGCCGGGGAAGAAGGCCACCCGGTTGTCCTGCAGGGGATCGACGCCGGGGAACGGGTCGAAGTAGCCGTACTGGGCTATGTGCTGGTAGTGGACCCAGTCCCACCGCTCCCAGCGGGACAGCCACGTGGCGGGTGTCCTGTCCGGGGCCCCGGCGGGGGCCAGCCAGGCGCTGGCGTAGGCGACGAGCCACAGTCCGAGGCGGGTGAAGAGGTACAGGCGCAGCACCCGCAGGTCGGCCGGGGTGAGCCGGCCGGCCAGGCGCCGCAGCCGGCGCCCGCCGGGCGGTACCGGCCCCTCGGCGGGGGCGGGGCGCGGTGCGCGGGGTGCGCCCGTCCGAGGCGTGCCCGGTGTCTCGGCGGTGGGCAGGGTCGTGGTCATCGGGCGTCCGTTCCTGGGGGTACCGGGCGGGCAGGCGGGCTGGTCGGGGCGGGGCGCGGTGCCGG
>NZ_JOIY01000074.1 GCF_000720185.1 Streptomyces sp. NRRL S-340
GGCCCTGATCTGCGACTCTCACGAGTCGGGACGACAGGATTTGAACCTGCGACCCCTTGACCCCCAGTCAAGTGCGCTACCAAGCTGCGCCACGTCCCGGTGCGTCCGTACGGTGTCCCGTGTGAACGCGCGGGTCAACACTACCGCACGCGCGTGACTGCTCTCAGCCGGTGCGGGTGCCCGCGCGGGGGGCGGCTTCGCCTGCGGGCTCGGTCTCGGCGTCGGCGTCCTTGGCGTAGGCGAGGAAGTCGTCGACCATGCGGTGGAACAGGGTGGCGAGCCGGCGCAGTTCGTCGGCGGACCAGCCGGACAGGGCGGCCTCCATGCCGCGGGCGCCGACCTCGCGGACCCGGGCGATGGCGTCCCGGCCCTGCTCGGTGAGCCGGATGCGCTGGGCCCTGCGGTCGTCCGGGTCGGGGACGCGGGTGACGTACCCCGACTTCTCCAGTTGCTGCACGGTGCGGGTGACGTGGGAGGCTTCCACGCCTAGGCGGTGGGCCAGCTCGCCCGGCCGCAGCGGCTCCGAGTCGGCGATCTGGCGCAGCAGCGCCACCGCGGCACGGTCCAGCGGGACCCCGGCCAGGCCCATCAGCTTCTCGTGCTGCCGGGCCCGCGTGCTCAGGTACGTGATCCGGGTCAGAGCGCGCTCGATCTCGGCCACTTCGGGCGAGACGGGTCCGGGGGGCGAGGATGCTGTGGACATACCCCCCAGTTTACCATATCGTTGCGTTACTCAACTAATTCGCGAGTGCACGCGCGGTGAGCGCCCACTGCCCGCCAGCCGCTCATCCGCCGCCGCCCCACCACGGCGCCCACCCCGGTCGCCGGGCCCCGCACTCCCCCGGCCCGCACCGGGCGGGGCTTCCCGGGCGCAATCACGGCGGCGGCCGGTGCCGCGCCCGCAGGAGGGTCCCCGGGGACGTCCCCGCCGTCCCCGGGACACGGGGACGGCATCACCGGCGGCCGGCACGGACACGCTGGGCGGCAGGTGATCACGGCACGTGGTCACGGAACGACAGCCCGGAGGTTTCCATGATCCGACGGACCCTCACCGGCGGCCTGCTGGCCACGGTCGCAATGCTCGCGCTCGTGCCCACCGCCGCCGATGCCGCCCCGGCCGCCCCCGCCCCGCGCGCCGCGGTCTCGGCGACCGCCCCGAACCCGCTCCCCGGCCGGGCGCTCCCGCCCGCGCACCGCGTCAACCACTCTGCCACGCACAGGCGTTCGCACCACGCCCTCGGCCGGGTGGTCACCCACCGCGCGTCGCTGAACGTCCGCTCCGGCCCGGGCACCGGCTACCGCGTGATCGGCGTACGGCACGCGGGACGGCTGGTGGCGCTCAGGTGCCGGACGTACGGGTCCCGGGTGCACGGCACGCACCAGTGGTACCGGCTCGCCCGGGTACGCGGCTACGTCTCCGCCCACTACGTACGGGTGGTGCGCGGCACCGTGCCGTGGTGCTGACGCGGCTCACCGCACGCACCCGGTGACACGAGCGCCCGGCGCGGGGACCCCGTGGTCCCCGCGCCGGGCCCGTGCCGCGCCGGACGCAGCCGCACGCCCCGGCCCACCCGGACGCAGCCGCACCTCCGCACGCCCCCGGCCGCACCGGCTCACCGTCCTCACACCTTCCGGATGTGTGGCGGCAGGCCCGGCCAGGGAAACCATCCGGACATCCGGGGTGAAACACCCGAAGCGGGAACGGAGTCGGGAGCAGCGAGATGCGGCAGCCCCAAGAAGCGGCAGCGTCCCCCGTGCCGCTGGTGGCGACCTTGCGCGAACTGAGGGAGCGTACGGGCCTGAGCCTGGCGGCGCTCGCCACGCGCACCCCTTACAGCAAGTCCGCCTGGCACCGCTACCTCAGCGGGGCCAAGCACCCGCCCCGCTCGGCCGTGGAGGCCCTGGCCCGTCTCGCGGGCGCCGACCCCGCCCCGGTGCTGGCCCTGTGGGAAGCCTGGGACGGCACCGGACCCGCCGTACCGGCCCAACGCGGAGCCGCAGTCCCGGGCGCGCCCGGCGGGTCCGGCCGCCCGCCCGTCCGGCGGCGCCGGCTGCCGCTGCTGCCGGCGCTCACCCTGCTGACCGCGGCCGCCGCGGTCGCCACCGCCCTGGCCGCGTCCTCGCGCGGCGCCTCGCCGGGCTCACGGGCGGGGTTCGCCCCCGTGCGCTGCCACGGCCGCTCCTGCCAGGGCGAGTTGCCCGGCGCCTCCGCCTGCGCGCGGGACGCGCAGACCAGCAGCGCCGTGTCCGACGCGACGTACACGGTACGGCTGCGCTGGTCACCGTCCTGCCACACCGCCTGGTCGCAGGTCGGGGTGCGGGGCGCGGTGGCCCGGGAGATCTCCGTACGGACCGGTGAGGACGTCCTGTCGGCCGCCTACCCCGCCCGGGACACCGCCAGTGACACCAGTCCGATGCTGGCCGTCTCCTCGCCGCGCGGGGTGGAGGCGTGCGCCGAGGTGAACGGTGAGGTGGCGTGCACCGGCCTGGACGCCGACGCGGGCGGTGAGCCGTGATCCGCGCGCGGGTGCGTGCCGGGCACCGCGCCGGTTCGCGTCCGGTCGCGGCCCCGCGGGTGCCGCCGCCGCGGGCGGGCCGCCGCACGGAACGGCCGCGCCGGCCGGTCCGGCGGCCGGCGCGCGGGTGAGGGGGTGAGGGGGCCTACTTGATGACCGCGTTGGCCACCACGACGATCAGGCCGAACAGGGCGTCCACCACGCCCGTGGCCAGCACGACCGCCCAGCGGCGCCCCGCCCACCGCGCCGAGACCAGCCCCAGCGCGAACAGCAGCGCGATGTTGAAGACGAACGCCGGGTACTCCACTCCGTCCGCGGACCACCAGCCCCAGCCCGCGCCGGCGAGGATCAGCACCGTGGGCAGCATGGCCACGACCAGCGGCCACTCCGCGGCCAGCGCCCGCAGCGCCTCACCGCGCCGGTGCGGGCCGCGCTCGGCGATGTAGTGGGAGTAGCCGTGCGCCAGGGCCGAGGCGAACGCGGTCACCAGCAGCCAGGCCGCGTCGTAGCGGCGGGCGCCCGGCGAGTTGTGCCCGTACTCGGTCAGCGCCGCGACCATGGCGCTGGCCACCACGGCACCGTAGACCCCGCCGAAGAGCAGAAGGGACCGCGTGTCGTCGTGCGCGGGCCGTTCCGGGACGGCCGCCGCGGGGTCCGCCATGGGCTGCTCGCCTCCCGGGCGTACGAGGACGGATTCTCCCCAACGATCACCCGAAGCACCGGCCCTCGCCACTCCACGGCCGCCTGCACCGCACTCACTCCGGCCCCCACACCCTGTCCCCCGCCTCCCGCCCGATGACGTCCCCGCCGCACGGTGCCCCCGCCGCACGACGATGTGTCCGGGCGTCCGGGCCGATCCCCCACACTCTGTCCAGGCCGCCGGGGCGCGGGGCCCCGTTAGGGTCCGGGTATGGACCGCAGCTTCGTTCTCCACGTGCCCGGTGTCCCCGACGCCGAGCTGGTTCCCGAACCGCTCGACCCCGGGCAGATCGTCTCCGGCTCGCCCGAGGTGACCGGGAAGGTCGTCTGGGAGTCGGCGGACGGCCGTCAGGCGCGCGGGATCTGGCAGATCACGCCCGGGGTCGTCACCGACACCGAGGCGGACGAACTGTTCGTCGTGGTCAGCGGCTCGGCGACCATCGAGGTGGAGGGCGGGCCGACCCTGCGCGTCGGCCCCGGGGACATGGCGGTGCTGCGCGAGGGCGACCGTACGACGTGGACGGTGCACGAGACGCTGCGCAAGGTGTACGCCGTCACCCTCTGAACGGGGACGCCCCGGAGCCGGCGGTACCCCGCGGGCACGCAGCACCGGGCGGGCCGGTCCGGCCCAAATCCTGGCGCGTGCCGAGGCGCGGGCCGCCCGCCTGCGGCGCAGGTCACCGGGCGGCGGGCTGCGCCGGCAGGTCGAACACGTGCCGTGGCGTGACGATCCCGGTGACGGCCCGGCCGAACAGCGTGCTGGGCTCGGCCCCCCGGTGGCCGATGTCCGTGTTGAGCAGGACGACGAGCGTCGTGCGGGCGGCGGGCAGGTAGACGGTGAGGGACTCGTAGCCGGGCAGGGAGCCGTTGTGGCCGATCCAGCCGTGCACGGCGAAGATGCCCAGCCCGTACCCCGCGCCGGGGACGGACGTCGGCGGTGTGGTGAGCCGCTGTTCCTGCGTGGCCGGGCTGATCAGGGCGCGGCCGTCGGGGAGCACCCCGGTGGCCACGGTCCGCGCCCAGACGCGCAGGTCGTCGAGGTCGGAGATCATCGCGCCGGCCGCCCAGCCCCAGGAGGGGTTCCAGCCGGCGGCGTCGGCGGTGCGGCCGTTCGCGGTCTGGTCCGTGTAGCCCTGCGCGTGCGGCTCGGGGAACTCGGCGCCGGCCGGGAAGAGGGTGTGGTGCAGGCCGGCCGGTTCGAGGACGTCCGCGCGGATGCAGTCGGCCAGCGACCGGCCGCTGACCTTCTCGATCACCAGTCCGAGCAGGATGAGGTTGGTGTTGCTGTAGTCGAACTTCCGGCCCGGCGGGAAGAGCACGGGGTGCCGGAAGGCGTACGCGAGCAGCTGCCCCGGGGTGAAGGGGCGCCGCGGGTCGGAGGTGAGCGCCTTGAAGAAGCCGTCGTCGTCGGAGTAGTTGAACAGCCCGCTGCGCATGCCGGCCAGCTCGCGCAGCGTGATCCGGTCGCCGTTCGGCACCCCGTCGACGTACTTGCCGATGGGGTCGTCCAGGCCCACCCGGTGCCGGTCGGCCAGACGCAGCAGCGCGGTCACGGTGAACGTCTTGGTCTCGCTGCCGATGCGCATGTACAGGTCGGCGGACATCTTCCGGCCGGTGCGCCTGTCGGCGACCCCGAAGGACTTCACGTACTGGCCCTGGCCGGGTGTCCACAGGCCGACGATCACGCCGGGAACGTTCGCCTCGCGCTGGACGCGCCGCACGGCCCGGTCCAGCTGCCGGACCACGGCGGGTGTGAGGGTGCGGACCTCGGAGGAGGAACCGGACCGGGAAGGAGAAACGGACGGAGAAACGGACGGAGGAGGGGACGCGGGCCGGGAGAGGGACGACGGCGGGGACGGGAGCTGTCCGGGCGGTGCGGCAGCGGGCCGGGCGCGAGGCGGGAACGGGGCGGCGGCAGCGGCGGCCGGGGCCGCGGCAGCGGGGCCCGCGGTGAACGGGGCGGTCGCGCCGAGCTGGACGACGAGGATCCCGGCGGCGGTCGCGGTGACGGCGCTCCTGCGCAGCCGTCGTGGGCACGCGTGTGTCATGGGCTGACTCCGAGCGCGGCGGATCGCACCCGCGGCCGTCGTCGACGGGCGCGGGACCAGGAGGCGTCCTTACCGCGGCGGACGCCGACGGGACCGGCCATGACGCAGGGGCGCGTCCGCAGGTGCACCGGCCGCGCTGCCCGACGTCCTCAGCACAGAAGACACTCTCGGCGAAGGGGGCACCCCCGCAGGAGCGGACGCCCGCGCGGGCGGAGGCACCCCCGGCAGAGGAGACGTACCCAGCATAAGGAGCGGTCCCGCCCTGCCGCCTGTCGGCGCCGCCGCCCTCACGCGCCGCGCCAGACGTTCGCGAAGGCGGCCTCCTCGATGGCGCGGCGCCGGCGCACCGCCTCCAGCTCCATCACGGCGTCGTGCACGGAGGCGAGCACGGTGAGGACCGCTTCGTCGGTGACCACCGGCTCGTCGGGGGCGATCTCGTCGCGGATCCCGGCCGCCGCGGCCAGCGCCAGCAGCACCGGCTCGTCCGCGGCCCAGCGGAACGCCGCCCGCCGCCGCGCCTCGGTGTCGCCGAGGACGGTGCGCGAGCCGCGGAAGGGCAGCCGGCGGGTGCGCTCCCACGTCACCTGCCCCTCCTCCTCCAGCGCCGCCAGGTAGGCCGGGGCCAGGCCGCGACCGCGCCGCCACAGCCAGTCCGGCAACGATTCGTAGGGGGCCTCGCGCAGGAGTGCGGCGGCGGCCTCGTCCAGGAGGCGGTCACCGAGCCGGGTTCGCGGGCGGGGCAGGATCCGGCCACCGCCGTCCAGCCCGATCGCCTCCGCCCGGAGCAGGTCGTACGCCTCCGCCCCCGCCAGGGCGAGCGCGAGGTCCCCGCGCTCCACGGGCCGGGCGGACGCCACGTCAAGGGCGACGATCATCAGGTCACGCGGTGTGCTCATGAGGCTCCCCGTCGAAGGGCATGTCCGGCCCCGCGCCGCCGGGCGACCGGCGCGGGACGTGGCGCCTGGTGATGCCGTACCCGGCCGACTGTAGCGCGGCGCGAGCGGCTGGGAACGGGGAGCGGGGCCGGGCGGGGGAGCGGACCCGCACGGGCAGGCGGCACGGGACCGGCAGACGCGACCGGGCCGGGACCACGGATCCCGCCGGAGCCGGGACCGCCCGGAGCGGCCACGGATCTCACCGGACCACGGACCTGACCGGACTGCGCATCCGACCGGAGCGCGGATCCGGCCGGAGCCGACCGGAGCGCGGGACCGGGCGGACGGGCCGCCGGGCGCTGCGGCCAGGGTCCAGCCCCGCTCAGGCCCCGCAGGACCTCAGAAAGCGGCGGGTGCGTACGGCGACGGGCAGGGGCGCGTCCGGTGCGGAACGAGGGCATGACGACGAGGGGCTCCGCGCCCACGGCCCGGGCCGGCCCGGGCCGGCGACCCGTCCGACGTGTTCCCAGGTGGACTCCCCCTCGGACGGGCCCCGGTGCAGTGCGGTGAAGACGGTGCCCGCCGACACCTTCGGACCGCGCCGGGCCGGCTCGTCGCCGAGCCTGCCGGGTCGGTCGGCAGGTAGCCGTGGGGGCCCGGTTCGATCCGGGACCAGCCGGCCCGCGCCATCTCGTCCAGGAAGCGGTGCCAGGGGGTCTGCCGGGGGTCGTCGGGGAACCACACGCCCCAGGAGCCGGGGGCCGAGCCGACCCGGATGCGGTCGAGCACGGATGTCATGTCAGGAACTCCCTTCGGGGGTCGCCGATGCGGACCGGGAGGGCGGTACGGACCCGGAGGGCGGTACGGACCCGGAGCGGTCGGCCGCGTCGCGGAGTTCCCCGGCGCCGGCGCCCCGGACCCGGGCCAGTTCGTGCTCCAGGGCGGCGAGTTCGGTGCCGCCGGCCATGTGGTCGGTCAGTTCCTCGACGCTCACCTCGCTGCGCGCGGCGGACAACTCCAGGGTGCCCAGGCGCAGCACGCTGAAGTGGTCGCCGACCAGGTAGGCGTGGTGGGGGTTGTGGGTGATGAAGATGACGCCGAGGCCGCGGTCGCGGGCGGCGGCGATGTACTTCAGCACCACGCCGGACTGCTTGACGCCGAGCGCGGCGGTCGGCTCGTCCAGGATGAGGACGCGGGCGCCGAAGTGGACGGCGCGGGCGATGGCCACGCACTGGCGCTGGCCGCCGGAGAGGGTGCCGATGGGCTGTTCCAGGTCGTCCAGGACGATGCCCATGGCGCGCAGTTCCTCGTCGGCGGTGCGCTTCATGCGGGGGATGTCCAGGCGGCGGACCGGCCAGGGGCCCTTGGTGAGTTCCGAGCCGAGGAAGAAGTTGCGCCACACCGGCATCAGCGGGACGGTCGCCAGGTCCTGGTAGACCGCGGCGATCCCCCTGTCCAGGGCCTCGCGCGGGGTGGTGAACCGCACCGGTCCGCCGTCGACGAGGACCTCGCCCTCGGTGTGCTGGTGCAGCCCGGAGACGATCTTGATGAGGGTGGACTTGCCCGCGCCGTTGTCACCGAGCACGCAGGTGACGCGGCCGGCGTGCACGGCCAGGTCGACGCCGTGCAGGGCGCGCAGGGGACCGTAGGACTTGCCGGCGCCGCGCAGTTCGACGAGCGGGGGCCCGCCCTCGGGCGGGTGGCCGGGCAGGGCGGCGCCGGGCGGGCCGGCCGTGTCGGTCGTCATGGTGTCACCTCCGGGTGGCCGTGCGCCGGACCCACAGATTGATGAGGACGGCCCCGAGCAGCATCACGCCGAGGAAGGCCTTGAACCAGTCGGGGTTCCAGCCCGCGTAGACGATGCCCTGGTTCACCATCCCGAACATGAACGCGCCGAAGACGGGACCGACGGCGGAGCCGTGGCCGCCGGTGAGCAGGCAGCCGCCGATGACGGCCGCGGCGATGTAGATCAGCTCGTTGCCGACGCCCTCGCCGGACTGCACGGTGTTGAAGGAGAAGAGCTGGTGCATGCCGACGAACCAGGCACCGAGGCCGACCAGCATGAACAGGGTGATCTTGGTGAACGCCACCGGGACGCCGACCGCGCGGGCGCTGTCCTTGTTGCCGCCGACGGCGAAGACCCAGTTGCCGTACTTGGTGCGCAGCAGCACCCAGGTGGCCAGCGCGGCGAGGACCAGCCACCACACCACGGTGATCTTCACCTGGACCCCGCCGACGTCGAAGGAGGAGGCGAAGACGGCCTTGGCCTGGCCGAAGCCGTCCATGTCGCTGACGTCGTCGGTGGCCACGTTCCCGGTGATCAGTTTGGTGACGGCCAGGTTGACGCCCTGGAGGGTGAGGAAGGTGCCCAGGGTGACCAGGAAGCTCGGCAGGCCGGTCTTCACCAGCATCCAGCCGTTGAACGCGCCGATGCCGAGCGAGACGGCCAGCGCGACGATCACACCTGTCCACACGTTCGTCGTGAGCTGGTAGCTGAGCATGCTCGCGGTCAGGGCGGAGGTGATCACGGCGACCCCGGCCGAGAGGTCGAACTCGCCGCCGATCATCAGCAGGGCCACGGGCAGGGCCATGATCCCGATGGTCGACGACTGGTAGAGGACGGTCGCCATGGAGCTGCCCTGGCGGACCGAGGGCGCCGCGGCGAGGAAGAAGACGAGGACGGCGAGGGCGCCGAGGAAGACCCCGACCTCGGGCCGGGCCAGCAGCCGCAGCGCCGGCGGGCGCCGCACGCTCCCGCCGCCGGTCCGGGTGTCGCCGGCGCCCGGTGGGCCGGCCGGAGCCGGTGCGGCCGGCCGGCTCACGCCGCTCACCGGGTGCCCTTGGCGGCGAACTCCGCGACCTTGTCGACGTTGGTCCGGTCGACGAAGGCGGGACCGGTGAGCACCGGCTGCGCACCGCCGCCGCTGTAGTTGCCGTTGTTCCTGTAGAGCCACAGGGAGTCGACGGCGAGGTAGCCCTGGAGATAGGGCTGCTGGTCGACGGCGAACTGGATGTCGCCCTTCTTGATGGCGCCCGCCAGGTCCTTGTTCAGGTCGAAGGTGGCGATCTTCGCCTTGCCGCCCGCCTCGGCCACGGACCGCACCGCGGTCAGCGCGAAGGGCGCGCCGAGGGTGACGACGTGGTCGACGGCGCGGTCCTGCTTGAGTTTGGCGGTGATGGTCGACTGCACGGACGGCATGTCGGTGCCGTTGACGTACAGCGTCTCGGCGGTGCCCTTGAACGTCTTCTCGAGGCCGTCGCAGCGCTGGGTCAGACCGACGTTGCCCTGTTCCTGGACGACGCAGACGACGTTCTTGGCGCCGACCTCGTTCAGCTTGGTCCCGAACGCCTCGCCCGCCACGGTCTCGTCCTGCCCGAAGAACTCCAGCAGACCGAGCTTCTTCCAGTCGCTCAGACCGGAGTTGAGGCCGACGACGGGTATGCCGTCGCCGACGGCCCTGCCGATGACGGCCTTCATCGCGTCGGGCTTGGCCAGGGTGACGGCGATGCCGTCGGCCTTCTGGTCGATCGCGTTCTGCACGAGGCCGGCCTGGTTGCCCGCGCTGGGGTCGGCTGCGTAGACCAGTTTGATGTTGTCCTTGGCGGCGGCGGCCTCGGCGCCCTTGCGGACGATGTCCCAGAACGTGTCGCCGGGTGCCTGGTGGGTGACCAGGGCGACCGTCATCCGGGGCGTGGCGGCCTTGCCCGCGGAGGCGGCTCCCCCGCCCTGCGCGGCCTTCTTCCCGCCCGAGCTGCTGGAGCAGCCGGCGAGGGCCAGGGCGGCGGCCGCGGCCAGGGCCACGACGGGGACGAGTCGGCGGGAGCGGGAGGAGCGGTCCAATTTTCCTGCACCTCACTGTGCGACGGAGGGGAGGCCGGCCCCCGGCGGGTGGTGCGGGTCCTCGCCGGTTGACGGACGGCTGGTGCGCTGGGACGGGATCCAATCCCCTGCGATGCCCGCTGTCAATACTTTGTCAGGACATCATTTCAGAAGTAGGTCCGTATGTTAGAACAAAGTATTGACATCGCGCTGCCGCGAGCCCTACACCTGGGGACGGCGGGGTCCCGGACCCGCCCTCCCCCGACGGGGTCGATCCCTACCCGTTGTGTCCCGGCCTACCCCTGACGCGGCCGACGGCCTGCCCGCGCCGGCCCGCCCCCGTGCCCCTTCCTTCCGCCCACCGCCGACCGCCCACCGCCTGAACGGAGCCCTCTCTTGCGCCTCCTGAACGGAGCCCTCCCTTGAGCGTCCGCATCCCCGACCTCACCTCGGTCAGAGTCCGGCACCCCGGCGCCGTCGCCGAGGCGGCCGAGCGCCGGGTGCGCCGCCCGCTCGTCGGGGGCAGCGGACGGCTGCTGATCGTGGCCGCCGACCATCCCGCGCGCGGCGCGCTCGGTGTCGGGGAGCGCGGCCTCGCCATGGCCAACCGCGCCGGGCTGCTGGAGCGCCTGTGCGTGGCCCTGGCCCGGCCCGGTGTCGACGGAGTGCTCGCCTCCGCCGACATACTGGAGGACCTGCTGCTCCTCGGCGCACTCGACGGCAAGGTGGTCATGGGCTCCATGAACCGCGGTGGTCTGGCGGGCGCGTCCTTCGAGATGGACGACCGCTTCACCGGCCACCGCGCCCGCGACATCGCCCGGCTCCGCTTCGATGCCGGCAAACTGCTGCTGCGCATCGACTACGAAGACCCCGGCTCGCTGGCCACCATGGAGTCCGCGGCACGGGCGGTGGACGAGATGGCCGCGGCGCGCCTGCCGGTGTTCGTCGAGCCGTTCATCTCGCGCCGGGTGGACGGCAGGATCGTCAACGACCTGTCCGCCGGGGCCGTCACCCGTTCCATCGCCATCGCCTCCGGTCTGGGCGGCACCTCCGCGTACACCTGGCTGAAGGTGCCGGTCACGGCGGACCCGGACGACATGGCCGAGGTCCTGGCGACCTCCACCCTGCCCGCCGTGCTGCTGGGCGGGGAGGTCGGCGACGACCAGGAGGGGGCCTACGCGCGCTGGCGCAAGGCCCTGCGGCTGCCCACCGTCCAGGGCCTGGTCGTGGGCCGTTCACTGCTCTACCCCGCGAAGGGCGGTGTCGAGGACGCGGTCGACGCCGCCGTCAGCCTGCTGTGACGAGGAGGGACCGCACCCTATGACCCGCACGCCCCCGCGCCCCGGACCCACCGGACCCGGCCGGCCCACCGGACCGGACGAACCCACCGGCCGCGCAGACCTCACCCGGCCCGACGGCTCCACCGGCCCGGCAGACCCGACCCGGCCCGACCGGCCCACCGGCCCCGCCGGCCCGACCGGACCCGACGGCCGCACCGGCCCGGCGAGTCCGTACCACCTCCGCGCCGGCCGGGCGGCTCACGGCCCCTACGCCGTGCACGTCACCCCCGAGTCCGCCGGCTGGGGCCACTGCTCCCTCCGGGTCCTGGAACTGCCGCCCGGCGGCTCACACACCTTCGACACCGGCGACAGCGAGTGGATCGTGCTGCCGCTGAGCGGGGGCTGCGCGGTCGCCTGCGCCGACGGCTCGGCCCACGACACGTTCGCGCTCACCGGCCGGGCGAGCGTGTTCAGCGGCGTGAGCGACTTCGCCTACGTGCCCCGGGACGCCCGGACGACCGTCTCGTCCGCCGGCGGCGGGCGCTTCGCGCTCACCGGCGCCCGCTGCACCCGGCGCCTGCCCGCCCGCTACGGTGCGGCCTGCGGTGTTCCGGTCGAACTGCGCGGCAGCGGCCCGTGTTCCCGCCAGGTCAACAACTTCGCCGCCGCGGGGGTGTGGGACTGTGATGCCCTGATCGCCGTCGAGGTGCTCACCCCGGGCGGCAACTGGTCGTCGTTCCCGCCGCACAAGCACGACGAGCACCGGCCCGGCGAGGAGTCGGTCCTGGAGGAGATCTACTACTTCGAGTTCGCCGGCCACGACGGCACCCCCGGCCTGGGCTACCAGCGGGTCTCCCCGTCGGGGCCCGGCCGGGACACGGACGTGCTGGCCGAGGTGCGCGACGGTGACGTGGTGCTGATCCCGGACGGCTGGCACGGTCCGTCGATGGCCGTGCCCGGCCATCACATGTACTACCTCAACGTCATGGCGGGCCCCGGGACCGAACGCGCCTGGCTGATCCGGGACCACCCCGACCACGCCTGGATCCGCGGCACCTGGCCCGGACAGCCCGTCGACCCGCGTCTTCCCCTCTACTCGGCACCGGAGCAGACCCCATGACCCTCAGCCACCACTCCCGTCCCGGCCCCGAATCCGGCCCCCGCACCCGCCGTCTGACGGTCGCCCAGGCGCTGATCCGCTTCCTCGCCGCCCAGTACACCGAACGCGACGGGGTGCGGCAGCGGCTGATCGCCGGCACCTGGGGCATCTTCGGCCACGGGAACGTGGCCGGGGTCGGCCAGGCACTCGTCGAGCACGCGGACGTGATGCCGTTCCACCAGGGCCGCAACGAACAGGCGATGGTGCACGCGGCCGTCGCCTTCGCCCGGCAGCGCGGCCGGCTGTCCGCCCAGGCGGTCACGACGTCCATCGGCCCCGGTGCCACCAACCTCGTCACGGGAGCGGCCCTGGCCACCGTCAACCGCCTGCCCGTCCTGCTGCTGCCCGGCGACTACTTCGCCACGCACCCCGCCGACCCGCTGCTGCAGCAACTGGAGCACCCGACGGCGGCGGACGTGTCCGTCAACGACACCCTGCGCCCGGTCTCCCGCTTCTTCGACCGCGTCACCCGCCCCGAGGCGCTGGTGCCGTCCGCCCTGAACGCCGTCCGCGTCCTGACCGACCCGGCCGAGACGGGCGCCGTCACTCTCGCGCTGCCGCAGGACGTCCAGGCGGAGGCCCACGACTGGCCGGAGGAGTTCTTCGCCGAACGCGTGTGGCGGATCCGGCGGCCCGCCCCCGACCCGGCCGAACTCGCCGACGCGGTCGCGGCGATCAGGTCCGCCGTCCGCCCGCTGATCGTCGCGGGCGGCGGAGTCCACCACAGCGCGGCCGAGGACGCGCTGCGGGCGCTCGCCGACGCCACCGGCATCCCGGTCGCCTCCACGCAGGCCGGCAAGGGCTCGCTGCGGTACGACCACCCGGCCGACCTCGGCGGCATCGGGCACACCGGCACGGCGGTCAGCGACGACCTGGCCCGCACCGCCGACCTCGTCATCGGTGTCGGCACCCGTTACACGGACTTCACCACCGCCTCCGGCACGCTCTTCCAGCACCCGCACGTCCGTTTCGTCAACCTGAACATCACCGCGTTCGACGCGCACAAGATGGCGGCGGCCACCCTCGTCTGCGACGCGCGGGCCGGTCTCGCCTCGCTCGTCGACGCGCTGGCCGGACACCGTGTCGACCCCGCCTACGAGGGCGAGTACCGCGCCAGGAAGGAGCGGTGGCAGCGGGTGACCGAGGCCGCCTTCGCCGCCCCCGACGACAGCGCGGTGCCCACGCAGGCCCAGGTCCTCGGCGCCCTGGACGCGGTGGTGGGCGACGAGGACGTGGTGATCAACGCGGCCGGTTCGCTCCCCGGCGACCTGCACAGACTGTGGCGGGCCCGCTCACCGCGCCAGTACCACCTGGAGTACGGCTACTCCTGCATGGGCTACGAGATCCCGGCCGCCGTCGGCGTGCAGCAGGCGGCGCCCGACACGCCGGTGTGGGCCCTGGTCGGCGACGGCACCTACCTCATGATGCCGACCGAGATCGTCACGGCCGTCCAGGAGGGCCTGCCCGTCAAAATGCTGCTGGTCCAGAACCACGGGTACGCCTCCATCGGCGGCCTGTCGGAGTCGGTGGGCGCCGAGCGCTTCGGCACGGCCTACCGCCACCGCGCCCCCGACGGCTCCTTCACCGGCGCCCCGCTCCCGGTCGACCTCGCCGCCAACGCCGCCAGTCTCGGCATGGACGTCCTGCGTGCCAAGACCGTGGGCGAACTGCGCGCGGCGCTGCGCACGGCCCGCGCCGCCCACCGTCCGACCTGCGTGTACGTCGAGACGGACGCCGGCGGAGCGGCGGCGGCTGCCGCGCCGCCCGCCGAGGCCTGGTGGGACGTCCCGGTGGCCGAGGTGGCCGCCCGCGAGGCCGCCGTCGAGGCCCGCAAGCGCTACGAGCAGGAGGTCACCGCCCGCCGCCGCCCCCTGTAGGACGCCGGCTCCTCCCCCGCCCGCCATGTCACCCGGCCGCGGCCGTGACCCCGGGCCCCGCCGCCGGTTGACCGGGTGACCGGTCGGATCGGCGAGGCACGGGAGGACGGCGGCATGGACAGCGGTACGCAGGCGGGTGCGGAGCACGGGTCCGTCAGCCGGCGGCGATTCCTGGAGACGTCGGCCGTCTCCTTCGCCGCGGTGTCCCCGGTGGCGGCGCCCGCCGCCCGGGCGTCCGCCGCGGACGGGGACGCGCGGCTGCTGACGTACCGGGAGGCGACCGGCGGGTCGGTCACCGCGCACGCGGACGGACAGGTGCTGATCGCCGAGGTGCAGGGCGTGCTGTGGCGGGTGCCGCGCGCGGGCGGTGCGGCCGAGCGGCTGACCGGCTGGGAAGTGGAGGCGACCCGCCCCGCCCTGTCACCGGACGGGCGAAGCCTCGCCCTGTGCGGCTACGCGGGCGGCGCCTTCCACCTGTGGACGATGCGGCCCGACGGCGGCGGCCTGCGCCGGCTCACCGACGGCCCGTGGGACGACCGCGCGGTGGCCTGGTCGCCGGACGGCACCCGGCTGGCGTTCTCCTCCGAGCGCGGCGGCGACCCGGTGGCCGGCGGCTCGTTCGGCCTGTGGACGCTCGACGTGGGCAGTTCCCGGCCGACCCGGGTGACGAGCGGCCCCTTCGAGGACTACGACCCGGCCTGGTCACCGGACGGACGGACGCTGGTGTGCGTGCGCGCCGCCCACACACCCGACGGCGGCAACGACGGCGGACTGTCCCTGGTCCGGGTGTCCCTCGCGGACGGTACGGCGCGGCCGGTGCGGACCGTCACCACGGGCCGTCTGCTGTGCCCCGCGGTGTCCCCCGGGGGCCGGATCGCCTGGCTGCGGCTGTCCGGTCCCGGCGGCCCGCCGTCCCTCCCGCCGTCCCGCGCGGAGCTGCTGGTGGACGGGCAGGTGGTCGCCGCGGGCGAGGACCTGGCCGCGGCGCCGCCGTGCTGGCTGGGTGAGGACCGCCTCCTCTACCTGGCCGACGGGCGCATCCGGATCCGCACCCTGACCACCGCCTCCGTCACGGACATCCCCTTCACCGCCCGAATGCCGGTGCCCGCGCCGCGCCGCCGCAGCGTGCGGCGCCGGACGACAGAAGGCACCGGCCTCGCCCCGGTGCGCGGGCTGCACCGGCCGGTGCTCTCCCCCGACGGCCGCCAGGTGGCGTACGCGGCGCTCAACTCGCTGTGGCTGCAGCCCGCCGGCGGCCCCGGCGCACCCCGCGAGCTGGTCCGGGCGGCCGACGCGCACTACGTGCAGATGCCCGCCTGGTCCCCCGACGGGCGCGCCGTGCTGTACTGCACCGACCGCGACGGGCTGCCCGCGGTGCGCAGGGTCCGCATGGACGGCTCGGCGGACGAGGCGGTGACCGGCACCGGACGCCTGTCGCCGGCGCCGTCACCGGACGGCACGCACCTGGCCTGCCTCGACGTCACCGGCGGCCTGCTGGTGCGGAACCTGGCCACCGGGCAGGAGCGGACCGTGGCGCGTCCGCTCGCCACCGACGGTCCGCCCGGCGCCCCCACCTGGTCACCGGACGGGCGGTACGTGGCGTTCTGCGACCGCAACCGGCTCAACCACCGCTTCCGCGAGGGCTACAACGTCATCCGTGTCGTCGACGTCCGCACCGGCACCGAGCGCCGCCACCTGCCCGCCGCGCACCAGTCGCTGTCGGACCGGGTCGCCGCCGGGCCGGTCTGGTCACCCGACGGCCACTGGATGGCGTTCGTCGCCGAGTCCGTCCTGTGGCTGCTGCCGGTCACGCCCGACGGCACCCCCGCGGGCCGCGCCCGCCGGCTCACCGACGAGCCGGCCGACCATCCGAGCTGGGCGGCCGACTCCCGCACCCTGCTGTACCTGTCGTGCGGACGCCTGCGGCTGCTGCGTCTCGACGACGCACGCACGCCGGTGCGGGCGCGCACCCTGCCCGCCGCGCCGCCCGCCCGCCGCCGCGCGCCCGGCGGCCGGGAACCGCTGCGCGTGCACGCCGGGCAGATGTGGGACGGCACCGGCGGCGCGCCGCGCCAGGACGTGGACATCCTGGTCCGGGGCGAGCGGATCACCGCCGTCGAACCGCACCGCGCCCGCCGGCCGGGTCACCGCACACTCGACGCCTCCGCCCACACGGTCCTCCCCGGCCTGTTCGACAGCCACACCCACCCGTACCAGGCCACCTACGGCGCCCGGCAGAACCTGACCGCGCTCGCCTACGGCATCACCACCACCGCCTGCATGGGCGGTCCGCTGTACGAGACGGTCCGGCTGCGCGAGGCGACCGGTTCCGGAGCCTGCCTGGGTCCGCGGTCCCTGGCCTGCGCCGAACTGATCGACGGCTCCCGCACCGCCTACAGCATGGGCCGCGCCCACCGCACCGAGAGCGGCGTGCGGCGCACGCTGGAGCGGGCCGCCGCCCTGGACGTCGACTTCGTCAAGACCTACGTACGGGCCCCCGGCCGGTACATGGCGCTGGCCGCCGAGGCCGCGCACCGCCTGGGCGTGCCGTGCGGCAGCCACCTGTGCGCTCCGGGCCGGGCCGCCGGCCAGGACCTGACCACCCATCTCCAGGCCACCCAGCGGCTGCCGTACGGCCATGCCACCACCCCGCTCGGCCACATCCACCAGGACCTGGCCGAGCAGTACGCCGACGGCGACTTCGCCATGATCATGACCCCGTTCAGCGCGCAGTTCCTGCTCGGTGCGGATCCGGCGCTCGCCGACGACCCCCGGGTGGACGTCCTCATGCCGCCCTGGGACGTGGCCGCCGTCCACGAGTGTGCCCGCACCCGGCCCACCGGCCCTGAACTGGCCGCGCTGGACCTGGAGTTCGAGGACTACCGGCGGCTGGCCGCGCACGGCGCGCGGCTCGCCCTGGGCACCGACTCGCCCCTGGTGCCGGTCGGTCTCTCCCTCCACCTGGCCCTGCGCGGACTGCACGCCCACGGTTTCACCGCGGCGCAGGCCCTGCACACGGCGACCACCGTCCCGGCCCGGCTGTTCGGTCTCGCCCGGGACCTCGGCACGGTCGAGGCGGGCAAGCTGGCCGAGCTGACGGTGGTCGGCGGCGACCCGTTCACCGACTTCACCACGCTCGTCGACACCGTTGCCGTGGTGCGGGGCGGCGTGCCTCACCGCCGTGCCGACCTGGTGGCCCGGCGCCGGGGGGCCGCTCAGGTGCGGGCGTAGCCCGTCCGGGCCGGAGGGGCGGAAGCGGGCGAGGGCCTTCCCGGACCGGTCCGGGAAGGCCCTCGCTCAGCGCTCCGCGGCGCCCGCACGGCGGGGTTGACGGGATCTCAGACCCAGTCGTCCCCCGCGGTGATCTGCCAGTACGTGCCGGTGTTGATGCGCACGGCGACCTTTCCGTCCGTGGAGTGCACCCACAGGTCGGCCTTGCCGTCGTTGTCGGCGTCGGCGAAGAGCAGCTCTCCCTTGGGACGGCCGAGGAAGTTGCTCCAGCCGGCGCTCCAGTCCTTGCCGCCGTCCCAGTACGTCCCCGTGTTCGTCCGCACGGCGATCTTCCCGTCCGTGCCGTGCACGATCAGGTACGTCCCCGTGTTCGTCCGCACGGCGATCTTCCCGTCCGTGCCGTGCACGATCAGATCGGCCTTGCCGTCACGACCTTGCCGCTCTTGGCGGTGCGCACGGTGATGACGCCGTCGGCGCCCAGGACGACGAGGTCGCTCAGTCCGTCACCGTTGACGTCGGCCGCGTACAGGACCTCCCGCAGGCGGTCCCTGGCCTCCTTGGCCCATGCCTGGACCGCGCTGTCGTCGACCCGCGCGGACACCGCGCCGGTGCGGGTCTCCGCCGGGTCCTGTCCGAAGCATCCGCCCTGCCAGGAGCGGCTGTTGACGGCGACGAGCTCGACCGTGCCGTCCTCCTTCTCGCGGAGCAGCGGGCCGCCGGCGTCACCGGCGCAGATCGCGTCTCCGTTCCGGCCGGTGACGGTCAGCTGGTCGCTGTCCGCGGCGTCGACGCCGAAGACGCCGGTGTGCTGCTTGAGCGGTGACCACTCGGTCCTGGTGCGGCCGAAGCCGACGGCCTTGAGGGTCTCGCCCGCGGTGGCCGGGGTGGTGGCGAAGGCGACCGGGGTGATCCCCGTGGTCGGCTGCGCCAGCCGGGCCATGACCAGGTCGCGTCCCTGGTACGGCACGAGTTCGGTGATCTCGGTGACGAGGCCGCCGGTGGCCGTGAGGTCGGGGCGGCCGACCGTGACCTTGGTGGACTTGGCGGGCTTCCCGGCGGCGGGAACGGCGCCGGAGGCCGGGTCGTCCACGAAGCAGGACGCCGCGGTGACGATCCACCGGGGATCGACCAGGGCGCCCGAGCAGGCACGTTCGCCGTCGCCTATGTCGATCCGGGCGGTGAACGCGTAGGCGCTGTCGGCGGCGTCGCCGGTGACGGCCTGGGCGCTCGGGACGGTGAGCGCATCGCACGCGACGGTGACCGCGAGCAGAGCGCTCGTCAGGGCCGCGCGAGAGCGGGATCTTGACATGGTGAAGCCTCCCCGTAGGTCGTACGAAGTGCTGATGGGCGGGCGGATCAGGACGTGCTGACGGCGGCCCCCGCCCGGACGCGTGCGTGCGGGACGCGTCCGGGCGGGGGCCGCCGCCGGGAGCATCCGCCGGAGACGGATCGTGCCGGGCTGGCGGATCAGCCGGTGACGCGGATCTCGACGAGGACCGAGCGCAGGCCCGTGTCGCCGGACTCGCCGACCGGAGTGAGGTCGTTGGCGGGTGCGTTGACGACCGTGTTCTTGCCTTCCGCGGTCAGCGTGGCCTTCACCGGGTGGTTCTGGGTCCAGATGCTGAACGTGTCGGGCAACTCCAGCGTGAGGTAACCGGACTTGGCGTTGGTCTTGAAGCAGAAGAGGCCCTTGCGGGACTCGATCGCGATGTTCGACGCGCCGCTGCACTCGTTCAGGGACGTCACGTCGGTGAGCCAGACGTGTCCGTCGCCGCGCTTGAGCGTGACCCCGCGGTCCTGCTGCACCTGGGCGGCGCCCGGGTAGTCGAAGTCCTCCACCAGACCCGGCATGTCGCCCGCGGCGGTGGTCGTGGCGGCGGACGTGGTGGTCTGCGGGAGGGCCAGCGCGGTGGCGCCGAGGCCCATCACCAGGGCGGCCGTCAGACCACCCAGCAGCACCTTGCGGGCGGGGGTTATCGCCATGGGTTCCTCTCAGAGTGCGGCGTGCGGAGCGTATGTGAAGGCGGAGTAATCGCCTCGTCGAGCTGAAGTAAAGCACATGTAAGATCCGTAAATAAGAGTGCTCCGGCGTCACCACCTGCGGTTATGCGCCCCCCTGACGTGCTGCCACCACCTGTCGGCGGCCGTGGGGGCCTGGCTGCCCGTTTCCTGCGAGAGCCCGGGGACGAGGGACATGGACTCCTGTGTCCGGCCCCGCCCAGGGGTGTCCCGCCGGAAGTCCGGTCACCGATCCATGAAGGACCGTCAGGTGAAACAACCATCACGCCCGACACCACCCGGGCACAGCCGCAGACCGCGACGGGGCGGGCCGGCACGCGGAGCGGGCCTGCGGGCCGCCTGCGCGACCGTACTGGCCGTCACGCTCACGGGAACCCTCCTGGGCGCCTCCCCCGCCGTCGCGGCCGACCCCCAACCGGCCGCCAACCGGGGCCTGGTGGTCGGATACTGGCTCGGGGGCGGCACCGGCATCAGGGAAGCGGCCGAGAAGGCGCTCGTGGGCACGGACGACGACGTCCGGCAGTTCCTCACGGACGCCCCCGCGATCCAGGAGATCGACGACCGCGTGGACGTCTCCCGCGTGGTGAACGCGGGCGGTCCCGCCGTGCGGGAGGCCGCGAAGAAGGCGCTGGCCGGCACCCCCGCCGATGTCGAGGCCTTCCTCGACGAGGGCTGGAAGACGGCGGACGAGCAGGACCTGCGGGTGCAGGCCACCCGGGTCGTGAACTTCGGCGGTCCCGGCGTCCAGGACGCCGGCAAGAAGGCGCTGCAGGGCACGTCCGCGGACCTCAAGCAGTTCCTGCGGATCGACCAGTACAAGGAGCAGCAGACCGACGAACGGGTCGAGGTCAGCAAGCTCTACAACAGCGGCGGCCCGAACGTGAAGGCCGCCGCCAAGCTCGCGCTGCGCGGCACCCCCGACGACATCGTCGAGTTCCTGGAGGTCGGCCAGTTCGTCGCGCGCAACCGCGACCAGGAACGCGCCACGATCGAGCAGCTGATCGAGCAGGCCGAGAAGGCCGGCAAGCAGGCCGAGCACGCCACCGACGAGGCCGAGGAGGCGTCCGGCAAGGCCATCGCCGCCGCGGCGCTCGCCGAGGAGGCCGCGCAGAAGGCGGCCCAGGAGACGCAGGCGGCGAAGAACGACGCCCAGCGCGCGTCGCTGAAGGCCGGTCAGGCAGCCGACGCGGCCCGGGCCGCGGCCGCCGCCGCGCAGCAGGCGATCGGCGCGGCCGACGCGGCCAACCGCTCGGCCCGCAGGGCGTCGCTGGCCGCCGCGCAGACCGCGAACGCGGCGGCGGCGGCGGCCGAGGCCGCGAGCCGCGCCTCGAACGCGGCGTACGCCGCGAGCAAGGACAAGGACAACGCGCAGGCCGCCCGGGACCGGGCCGCCGAGGCGCGCAAGGCGGGGGCCCTGGCCAAGAAGTCGGCGCAGGCCGCCGAGCAGGCCGGCAAGGCCTCGCTCGCCGCCGCGGACGCGGCGGCCGCCTCCCGCAGCGCCACCGGGAACGCCAACAAGGCGGCCGCCGCGGCGGACCAGGCGGCCGACTACGCCGAGGCCGCCGGAGGCAGCGCGGCCGAGGCCCGGGCCGCCGCCGCGGAGACCCGCCGGCACGCCGCCGAGGCCGACCGCGCCGCCGACGCCGCCGAGGCGCTGGCCCGCAAGTCGGCCGCGGCGGCCATGGAGGCCCGTGACGCGGCGAACTCCGCCGCCGCGCACGCGAACAGCGCCGCCGACGCGGCCGACGCGGCCGCCGAACACGCCGGTGAGGCCGCCGACCAGGCGGCGGAGGCGGTCAAGCAGGCCGCCGCCGCCAAGGCCGCCGCCGACGACGCCACCAAGGCGGTGGCGACCGCGCAGAAGACCTTCGCCATCGCGCGGGAGGTCGAGACCGAGGATCTCAACACCCGCACCAACGCGGGCGTCGAGGCCGCCCTGACGCAGAAGGCCTCGGCCGACGGCTTCACCGTCGACGTGTCCCGGTCGGTCATCGAGGGCCAGGCGATCACGGACGACACCCGGGCCCTGAGCGCCGAGGCGGCCGAGCCGGGGGCGGACCCGGCCGCGCTGGCCGCCCGGGGCCGCGCCGTCGCGCTGCGGGCCATGCAGTACTTCGGTTCCTGGCGCAAGGACGCCGCCGCCCAGGCCCTGTCCGGCACCGATGCCGACGTGATCGAGTACCTGCGCACCGGCTGGGACAAGGCCGTGGCCGACGAGACCCGCCAGCAGGTCGCCGACCTCGCCACGGACAGCCCCTACGAGGCCGTGCGCACCGCCGCCGCCGAGGCCCTGAACGGCACCGACCAGCAGATCCGCGACTTCTACACCACCGGGCGGCACCAGGCCGCCAACGCCGACTACCGCGTCGCCGTCACCAAGCTCGCCAACGACAGCGGGCCCGGTGTCAAGGAGGGCGCCAAGAAGGCCCTGGCGGACGGGGGCACGCAGGCCCTGCTCGACTTCCTCGACAAGGGACAGTACGAGGCCCGGCAGGCCGACGAGCGGGTGGCCGCCACGCAGCAGTACAACGCGGGCGGCCCCGAGGTCAGGTCCGCGGCCAAGATCGCCCTGGCCGCTCCCGCCGACCAGCTCCACCAGTTCGTCGAGGCGGGCCAGTTCATGGCCACCCGCAAGGACGCTCTGGCCGACACGCACGTCGCCCAGATGCAGCGGCTCATCGCCGAGGGCCAGGAGATCGCGGCCACCGCCCGCAAGAACAGCGCCCTCGCCGCGCAGGCCGCCGCCGAGGCACAGCACGCCTCGGCCGATGCCGACAAGGCCAAGAAGGACGCCGAGCAGAGCGCAAAGGACGCCGCGGGTTACGCCGCCGACGCCGACGCCGCCGCCGACCGGGCAGAGACCAGCGCCCAGCAGGCCAAGGCGTCCGCGACCACCGCACGGGCCGCCGCCGACCGCGCCGCCCGGGACGCCGCCGCGGCCGAGGAGTCCGCCGCGCAGGCGGAGTTCTCCGCCGACTACGCGCGCACCTCCGCCTACGAGGCCAAGCAGGCGAGCGACCGGGCCCAGGCCGACGCGGTGGCCGCCGGGAAGAGCTCCGAGGAGGCCGGCAAGGAGGCCGCCGCGGCCTGGAAGGACGTGGTGGCCAAGCGCCAGGCCGAGGAGGCCGAAGCGCGGCGCGCCGCCGCGGAGCGGCGCAAGAAGGAGGAGGAGAGCAAGCCCAAGTGCTACATCCCGGTCAACCGGGACAGCCTCCCGCCGTGCGCGCTGGCCGGCCAGGAACTCGTGTTCCCCACGATCGACCCGACGATGAAGGAGTTCGCCTGGGAGATCCTCGGCCTCAACGACGCCAAGGACTGCGCGAAGAACCCCAGTCTCGGCAAGTGCGCCCTGGCGGCCATGAACTTCCTGCCCGTCGGCAAGCTCAGGCTCCTCAAGAAGTCGGTCGAGGGCGTGGAAGGCGCGATCGACAGCAGCCGTGCCGTGCGCATGGCCCAGAAGTGCGCCGAGTGCTTCCTCGCCGGCACCGGGGTCCTCATGGCGGACCGCTCGGTGAAGGACATCGAGTCCGTCCGGGCCGGCGACCAGGTGCTGGCCACGGACCCGGTGACCGGGCTGACCGGGCCGCGCCGGGTCACCGACCTGATCGTCACCGAGCACGACAAGTACTTCACCGAGCTGGCCGTCTCCACCCCGCGCGGCCGGGAGAAGCTGACGGCCACGGAGGAACACCCCTTCTGGTCGCCGTCCGAGGGCAAGTGGACGGCGGCGGCCGACCTCCGGCCGGGCATGACGCTCAGGACCGACGGCGGGGACACCGTCACGGTCCGGGACAGCCGGTTCTACAGCGGCTTCGCACGGACCTTCAACCTCACGGTCGAGGGCCTGCACTCGTACTACGTGCTGGCCGGCGGCACCCCCGTACTGGTCCACAACAGCCGGTGCCTGATCGCCGACGTCCTCGGCCCCAAGGGTGAGAAGCTGTGGCTCCCCAAGGGCCGCAAGGCCGTCGCGACGGCCAACAACCTCAAGGGGTGGGTGTACGAGATCAAGAAGAGCGAGGCCGTCGCCAACGGGCTCAGCGACAAGGTCGCCTACGTCCGGGTCATGGATCCGGTCACGAAGGGCAAGTTCCAGTACCCGAACGGGTACGTGGAATACTTGAACGCCGTGGGACAGACCGTGCACCCGCTGACCGGCCGGGCCGACATCGCGAAGTCCGATCCCTACTACCACATCCCGATCCCGTGATCTCCATCGAAGAACTGTTCACCGGCACCGCGGACGTCACGGGGGCGGACCCCGTCGACTGGGACCCGCTGCGGGAGGAAGCCGCGCTCCAGGAGGTGCACCTCCTGGACTGCAGGGTGTCTCCCCCCACGGGCCGTGCGGGACTGCTCCTGGACATGCGCACCGCCCTGCAGTACGACACGGGCAACGCCGCTCTCCTGGTGGTCCGCGGACTGCACACGTTCCGGTGGGAGGAGGAGCCGCTGGAACGCACGCTGCTCCCCTTCGCCATCATGAACAGCGTGCCCTCGGTGGCCAGGAGGCAATGGCGGATGGACATCGGCCTCTTCCCGGACGGTGAGCTTTCCCTCTCCGGCACGGCGGCCGAATTCCATCTCCTGCAGGCCGCGGGGATCCCCGAGGGCCTGCCGGACTACTCCGAGCACCGGTTGGACGAGATCCGCGCGGATCTCCCCTGGTGGGATTCCGGCTGCACGGTCCTGCAGTCGTCCACCACGAGCGCCGTCTGACGGGAACAGCGGGGGTGGGCACCTGGCCGCCGGCCGGGTGCCCACCCCCGTCCGTCCGTCACCCGGGGCCGGGAGAGGAACGGGTCAGCTCGGCGGCCAGGCGGCGCAGGGCCGTGCGGTTGGCGCGCCGCATCACGGTCCGCACCACGGGCGCCAGCAGCCGGTCGGCGAGCGGAGCGCGCCGCCAGGCGTAGGTGAACGTGACGCGGCTCGCGCCGCCGCCCAGCGGCTCGACGGTGTAGGTGCCCTGGGCCAGCCGCCGGCCGGCCGCGCTTACGTTGCGTTCGACCAGGCGCCGCGGTGCGTCCGCCTCGACGGTCTCGATGGTCACCTCGGTCCTCGCGCCGGCCAGTGCGGCGGTGACCGTGGCGCGCGACCCGACACCCCGGGCCGGGCCGTCGCAGCGCCAGCCGGAGAGGTAGTGGTCGGTGAAGCGCTCGTGGTGCGCCATGACCTCGAGGAAGTCGTAGACCTGTTCCGGCGTTCGCGGCACGTCGATCGACACAGTGACAGGCTGCATGGGCCCACCGTAGCGGCGGGCCGGGCCCGCGGATACGGTCACGACGCGACGGATGCGCCGGCCGGCCCCTCCCCGGAAAACGATCGAGGGCCGCTCCCGGATTGCTCCGGAACCGGCCCTGACCCGCGACTCCTACGAGTCGGGACGACAGGATTTGAACCTGCGACCCCTTGACCCCCAGTCAAGTGCGCTACCAAGCTGCGCCACGTCCCGACGCGCTCACGTGCGGTGACCCGCGTGATCGCGTGAACGTCACTTTACCGCACGCCGGGGGCCGCGCCGAAGGGGGCGCTCGGACGGGGCGGGCGGCGGGGGGCAGAATCGCACCATGAGCAGCACACCCTCCGGCCGGGCGGCCGGCCCACGTGACCGGGACAGCGAGGGGCGGGCGCGCAACGCCCGGCCCCGGGACGGCCTGGGGCGCCCCCTGCCCTACGGCGCGGAAGGGGTGCCCCGGCAGCCCGAGGGCGTGGTCCGCACGCCCGCGGAGACGGTCGTGGAGGCTCAGGAGCTGCTGGACACGGGCAGGCCGTTCCACGCGCACGAGGTGTTCGAGGACGCCTGGAAGTCGCGGCCGGCGCGGGAACGCGGTCTGTGGCGCGGGCTGGCCCAGCTGGCGGTGGGGCTGACCCATGCCGCCCGCGGCAACGTCACCGGCGGCGCCCGGCTGCTGCGGCGCGGAGCGGGCGCGGTGCGGGAGTGGAGGGCGGACACGGGCGAGCGGGAGCCGCACGGCCTCGACCTGGCCGGTCTCGTCGCCTGGGCGCAGGACCTGGCCGCCGCCGTGGAGAGCGGGGCGGCGGACCCCGTGGACGCGGCCGAGCGGGCACCCCGGCTGAGGCGCGGGGCGTAGACGGACGGGATCGGGGGACCACGGCACAGCGGGGCGGAAGGGCGGCGGGCGACGGCCGGGGGGCCTGTGGGCCGTACGTCTGGCCGGGCGACCGGCGGGTGCGGGCCGGGGTGGCCGGTGTGCCCCCTGCGTGGAGGCGGCGGTGGCCGGTGCCTGCCTGCGGGCGGGGTGGCCGGTGTGCCGGGGGCCGGCCGGGGCGTCGGGTCGGCGGCCCGTGCACGGAGGCGGATGGCCGGTGCGGTGAGGCGGGGTGGCCGGTGCGTGCCTGCGGGCCACGTAGCGGGGTGCCGGCGGGCCGGCCGGGGCGTCGAGTCGGCGGCCCGTGCACGGAGGCGGATGGCCGGTGCGTGCCTGCGGGCCGGGTAGCGGCGTGCCGAGGGGCGGCCCGGGCGTCGGGGCCGGGTGGCCGGTGCGGGGTTCGTCGGCGGCCTGCGGCAGACTCGGGGGGCGTGCGGAAGATTCACGTCATCGGTATCGGTGCGGGCGACCCCGACCAGCTCACCCTGCAGGCGGTCAGGGCGCTGCGCGACACGGACGTGTTCTTCGTCCTGGACAAGGGCGAGGTGACGGCGGACCTGGTGCGGCTGCGCCGCGACATCCTCCGCACCCACCTGCCGGCGGGCGGGTACCGGGTGGTGCAGGCGCGGGACCCGGAGCGGGACCGTGCCGCGACGGGCGCGGCGTACTCCCCGGCGGTCGGGCAGTGGCGAGGTGCCCGCGCCGGCGTCTACGAGCGACTGATCGCCGAGGAGCTGGGTGACGACGCGACCGGCGCGTTCCTGGTCTGGGGCGACCCCGCGCTGTACGACAGCACGCTCGGGATCCTCCAGGAGGTGCTGGCGCGCGGGTCGGTCGCCTTCACGTACGACGTCGTGCCCGGCATCAGCAGCGTCTCCGCCCTGGCGGCCCGCCACCGCACCGGGCTGAACCGGATCGCCCGTCCCGTGCAGATCACCACGGGCCGGCGGCTCGCCGAGGGGTTCCCGGAAGGTGTGGACGACGTGGTGGTGATGCTCGACGCCCACCGGACGTTCCGGCGGTACGCCGACCAGGACATCGACATCTACTGGGGCGCGTACCTGGGCACCCCGGACGAGCTCCTGGCCAGCGGCCCCATCGCCGAGACCGCCCCGCGCATCGAGCGGCTGCGGGCCGAGGCCCGGGAACGCAAGGGCTGGATCATGGACACGTATCTGCTGCGCCGCAGGCCGAAGGGGTAGGGGCGCCCGGGGCGGGAGCGGTGTGGCCGTCCGGGTGCCGCCGGGGCGTGCCGCGGCCCACCTCGTGCTCGGCCAGGGTGCCCACCTCCCAGCCGGCGTCGCGGCAGGCGGCGACCAGGCCGGGCAGGGCGCCGAGCGCGGCCTGCCAGCAGCCCGGGGCCGAGGCGTGGTCCGTGTCGTGCAGGAGGACCGTGCCGCCGCCGCGCAGGTCCGCCCCGACGCAGGCCCGCACGGTGTCCGCGGTGGCGTCCGCCGTCCAGTCCCGGCCCCAGGCCGACCACAGCACGGGCCGCAGCCCGAGGCGCCGGGCGGCCGTCCAGCGACCCGCGGTGAGGATGCCGTAGGGAGGGCGGTACCACAGGGGCCGGCGGCCGGTGAGGTCGTGCACGACGCGGACCGCGCGCGCGGTCTCCCGCAGGTCGCGGCCGGGGGCGGGCAGCCACGGGCGGCTGTGGGTCCAGCCGTGCACGCCGAGTTCGTGGCCGCGCGCGGTGAGGGCGCGGGTGAGCGCGGGGTGGCGGGCGGCACTCTCCCCGAGCACGAAGAAGGTGGCGCGCACGCCGAGCCGGTCCAGGGCGTCCAGGAAGTACGGCGTGGTCGCGGGGTCGGGGCCGTCGTCGAAGGTGAGGGCGACGTGGTCGGGCCTGCCGTGGCCGGCCAGGCGCGGGAAGCAGCGGGAGCGCAGGCGCGGCAGCCAGGTGGCGGCGGGGACGATGTGCGCGGCCGCCACGGCGGCCGGCACCGCGAGGGCCGCGGCCGTGAGCGGCGGGACACCCGTGGCCCGCGCGCGGGTGCCGACGGCCCCGGTCCCGCGCCGTCCTGTTCCCCGGTCGCCCACCCGGCTCACCCGAACCGTGCGGCCAGGCGCCGGTACAGGCCGGGCGCGGCGCCGCGGACCCGGCCGGGCAGCCGGGTCCAGCCGGGAACGTAGACCTCGTCCCGCCCGCGCGTGACCGCCTCCCAGACGGCGTCGGCGACCCGGGCGGCCGGGACGGGCCTGGGACGCGACCGGCGGTACGGTACGCCGCGGCGGTCGAAGAACGGGGTGTCGACCACGCCGGGCACCACGTGGCTGATGCCGACGCCGGTGCCGCGCAGTTCGTAGCGGACGGCGTCGGCGAAGGCGCCCAGGGCGGCCTTGGCGGCGGAGTAGACGGCCTCGTCGCGCACCCCGACCGTCCCGGCCAGGGAACCGATGATGACCACCCGGCCGGCGCCCTGCCCCACCATGTGCGGCAGCAGCAGTCGGACCAGGTGCACCGTGGCGAGCACGTTGACGTCGAACACCTCGTCGATGGCGGACTGCGGCATCGTGCTGAACGGTCCCGCCCAGCCGATGCCGGCGCCGGCCACCAGGAGGTCGACCCGGCCGACGCGGTCGAGTGCGAACTCGGCGAGCCGGCGCTCGGCCCCCGGCCCGGACAGGTCCGCCGGATAGGCCAGCGCGGAGGTGCCCCGGGCGACTTCTTCGAGCCGTGTGTGGTCCCGCCCGTTGAGCACCATCCGCCAGCCGCCCTCGGCCGCGAGCCGCCGCGCGACGGCCGCGCCGATCCCGGAGGAGGCGCCGGTGACCAGCGCGCCCCCGCCCGTGGGCGTGCCGTCGGCGCTTCTGCGGCGCTCGGCGCCCCGCGTCGCCGGTGCCTCGGCGCGGATCCCGGAGCCGGACCGTACGCGGGAAGGGGCTTGGGTCATGGGGGCGCACCTCTGGATCGACGGGCCCGGGGCCGCCGTGCGGCTCCGGTGGTCCGGGACGGCCGTGCCGGGCGTGGAGTATCCCGGTGGCCGGGTCCGAAACGCGGGACGGGCTGGGGCGTGTCGGTTCGTTTGACTGCGGTGGGTGAGGGTTACTCACTTCCAGTGTCGTCCGAATCGCCCGCGCCGCCACCGCTGCCCGCCGCCCGGGGTCCCGTGACCGGGGCCGGGCGGGACCCCTCGGCCGCCCCGGGGGCCGGCCCGGCCGCCGCCGGCGGCCCCGTCCCCGGCGAGGGCTCCGTCACCGGGGCGGGGCGGCTGCTCGTGGTGAGCGCCAGCATGGGCTCCGGGCACGACACGGTGGCCGCGGAACTGGCCCGCCGGGCCCGCGCCGCCGGCGGCCGGGCCGAGGTCGTCGACGTGCTGGAGCTGCTGCCGTACGGCCTGGGCGCGGGGCTGCGCGCGGGCTACCAGGGCGCCGTCCGGCACTGTCCGTGGGTCTACTCCGGTGTCTACGGCCTCTTCCTGCGGCCCGGTCCCCGGCCCCGGCCGAGCGGCACGCCGCTGGCGCGGCTGGCGGGGGACGCGCTGATGGCGCTGGTGCGCGAGACGTCCCCCGACGTGGTGGTGCCGGTGTTCCATCTGGCTGCCCAGCTCACCGGGCATCTGCGGGCGCGCGGGACGCTGCGGGTGCCCAGCGCGGTGGTCGTGGTCGACTTCGCCGTGCACCGCCAGTGGCTGCACCCGGGCAACGACCTGCACCTGTGTCTGACGGACGGGGCCGCGCGGGAGGTGCGCCGGGGCCTGGGCCGTCCGGCGCGGGCGACGGGGCCGGTGGTGGACCCGGCCTTCTTCGCGCGGGGGGCGGGGGCGGCCGAGTGGCGGGACCGGTTCGCGCGGCAGGCGCCCGGGCGTCCGGCGGTGCTGGTCTCCGCGGGCGCCTGGGGGGCGGGTGCGCGGCTGCCGCGTACGGCGCGGCTGCTCGCGGCGCACGGCTTCCTGCCCGTCGTGCTGTGCGGGCGCAACGAACGGCTGCGGCGGGCCCTGTCCGGTGTTCCCGGTGTGCTGGCCCCCGGCTGGGTGACGGACATGCCGGAGCTGCTGCACGCCTGTGCCGCGCTGGTGGACAACGCGGCCGGGCAGACCGCCGTCCAGGCGCTCGCCGCGGGCCTGCCGGTCGTCGGGTACCGGCCGCTGCCGGGGCACGGGGCGGAGGGCGTCCGCACGATGGCCGCTCTCGGGGTGTCCGACCTCGCCGGGGACGAGACCGGCCTGGTGCGGTCCCTGGCCCGCCTCACCGCGGAGGGTCCGCAGCGGGAACGGCGGATCGCGGCGGGGCGCGCACTGTTCGGGACGGACGCGCTGACGGAGGTCGTACGCCTGCGCGGGTGACCGGAAGTCCGACTCCGCGCCCCCGCTCTACCGGTCTTCCTTACGCGCGGTCGCTCTCACGCCGTCGTCGTCCCGGTCCCGCCGGAACGGACCCGGTCCGGGCGAATCGTGCGGTCCACGTTCCGCGGTCCTCGGCCCCCTCGCCGGTGGCGGCGGCGAACCAGGCGCCGAGGACCTCCTCGGGCAGGGGCTCGGAGATCGGCCGCGGGCCGAGGGCCGGGAACGCCGGCGCCGCTCCAGCGGCGCGCGCCGCCCACCGTCTACGCGTCGGTGCACAGGACTCCGGGGACGCCCGGCACCTTGCTCACGGCGACCGACGCGCCCGTCCGGGTCCGGCGGCACACGACCGCCCGGCCGCTGCGCGCAGCCCGGCGGCGAGGGCGTGGGCCACGGGTTCGGCCGTCCGAGGAGGCGGAGAGCCGCACGCCCGGCGGGCTACGCCTGGAACAGGGTCATGCCGAGCAGGAGGGCGCAGACGAACAGGGCGGCCGCGCCGACGACGGCGACCAGGCGGGAGTGGCGCCGCAGCGAAGTGCGCAGGCCGGGACGGCGCGGGGGCACCCGGTGGACGGTGGTGTTCCAGCCGGTGTCCGCCCCCGGGACCTGCGGGTGCGCGGCGCGGCCGGGTACCGCCCGCCCGGGGGCGCCCGGGTGGGGCTCGGCGGCGGGATAGGGCTCGTGGGCGAGGCCCGGCCGCTCGGGCGGCAGCGGTTCCGGTGCGCCGCGCCAGGCGCCGCTGCGGAACCAGTCCGCCGCCTGCCGGGCCGTGGGCCGCTCCTCGGGGCTCTTGGCGAGCATGCTCAGCAGGTACGCCTCGAACGCGGGGGGCAGCGCGGCACCGCGCTGGTGCGGGGGTACGGGCGGGGAGTCGACGTGCTGGTACAGCAGTCCGGTGGCGGTGTCCGACTCGAACGGCGGGCGGCCCACGGCCAGTTGGTAGAGGACGCAGCCCAGCGAGTACATGTCGGAGGCCGAGGACGCCGGGGTGCCGATGGCGCGTTCGGGCGCCAGGTACAGTCCGGTGCCGACGATCTGGCCGGTCGTGGTGAGGCCGGCCGACGGGTCGTCGACGAACCGCGCGATGCCGAAGTCGCCGATGCGGACGGTGCCGTCGCGGTCGCTCAGCAGATTGCCGGGCTTGATGTCGCGGTGCACGATGCCCTGGGCGTGCGCGGCGGCCAGGCCCTCGGCCGCCTGCTCGGCCACCTGGGCCAGCCGCTCGGGCGTGAGCGGGCCGCCGGCGGACAGTTCCCCGGAGAGGCTGTCACCGTCCACCAGTTCCATGACGAGGAAGCAGCGGTGCTCCCAGGTGCCGAAGTCGAGCGTGCCCACCACATGGGGGTGGTTGAGCCGGGCGGAGGTCTGCGCCTCCAGCCGGAAGCGCGCCTCGGCCGAGGCGTCTGCCAGGTCGCTCAACAGCAGTTTGACCGCGACGGGCCGGCCGAGCACCTCGTCCTGGGCCCGCCAGACCTCGCCCATCCCGCCCCGCCCGATGACCGCGTGGAGCCGGTACCGATCCGCCACCAGCACCTGTAGACCGCCCTCAATCCCCGTAGCCACCAATGTCCCCGCAATCCCCCCGCACGAGCCCCGCCCCGCGGGCGGGCACGGCCGCAGCCGGGCACCGCTTCCGGGGCGCGGCAACCGGCCCATCTTAACGATCACTTGGCCTTCCGCCGACCGGCGTCTTACCTACGGCGACGGCCGGCGGATCACGACCATCGTGATGTACGGGGCCCTTACGGGTGAAAAGCGGAACATCCCACTTCGTACCAGTATGTAGAACTGATCATGTATGTCATCGTCGCCGTGACCCGCTGATCCACTCAGGAAGGGTGAGGACGACCTTGGACCCACTGACCTGGCTGCTCATCCCACTGGCGACCGCGATCATGGCGGCCCTGTGGGGCTGTTGCGCGGGGCGCACCCGGCGCGCCGACGACTGGACCAACGTGCAGCGCTACGACCGCCTGCGGGCGGCCCTGGCCCGCGCGACCGCCTCGGCCTCCACCACCCCGTCGGTCCCCTGCCGCTGACGGGGTCCCCGGGGCCGGTCCGCCGGATCGGGCCCTAGGGCGCGTTTCGAAAGTCCCGCCTGCCCCGCGGCGCCTGGCACGCGCGCTCGCCGCGTTGTCGGGATCGTCCACGTACGCCCGGTACGAGGACGAATCAGCCCGAGACCCACGCTGAACGGCACCTTGGAGACGTTGACGATCAGGAAGAAGAAGGCCGACGTCCCGAGGAAGCCGAGCTTGCGGAAGCCGGCCGAGAGCAGGTACAGCGACATCACCGGGCCGCCCGCGTTGGCGACCATCGTGGTGAAGCCGCCGAGGACACCGTAGGAGCGGGCCTTGAGGCGGCCGGCGCGGGTGGTGACCGCGCCGGGTTCCTCCTGCTGCTCGGCCGCTCTGCGCCGCACCACCGTGACGGCGGCCATCAGCAGCAGGATGGCACCGATCGAGATCCGCACGGCCCCGTCGTCGGCCCGCAGCAGGAACAGGGTGCCGACGACCACTCCGGCCGCGACCGCCGGGAACAGCCGCCACAGCGTGGGCCAGTGGGCGTGCCGCCGGTAGGTCAGTACGGCCAGCACGTCTCCGGCGATCAGCACCGGCAGCAGCACCCCGGTCGAGGCGCGCGCCGGGAGGACGGCCGCGAAGATCGCGAGGCTGACCGTGTTGGCGCCGCTGACGGCGGTCTTGGAGAAGCCGACCAGCAAGGCCGCGCACGCGAGCGCGGCGAAGGCCCGGCCGGACAGGTGCCACAGAGTCATCGTGTCCATGCGGAGACCGATGGTAGGTCCGGGCGGGATCCGGCCGTAAGCGGCGTCTCGCCAGGTGGTCCCGCGGCCTGCGGGACGCGGGCGACCGAGGTGAGTGATGTGGGGGCGTGACGGAAGCTCAGACGACCGGTGCGCCGGCAGCGGACCGCTCGCGTCCCGCCGTCACGCCCTCGCCGTCCCGCTTCCCCGCCCGCCGCCCTCCGTCAGGCGTACCGCGCCCGCAGTTCCCGCTTGAGCACCTTCATGCTGGGCCCGAGCGGCAGCGCGTCGGTGAACTCCACGCGGCGCGGGTACTTGTGGCGGCCCAGCCGCTCCTTGGCCCACGCGGTGACGGCGGCCGCGTCCGCCGTGGCGCCGGGGGCCGGGACGACGACCGCGCACACCTCCTCGCCGTGCAGTTCGTCCGGCAGGCCGATGACGGCCACCTGGGCGACGTCGGGGTGGCGCAGCAGCACCTCCTCCACCTCGCGCGGGTAGACGTTGTAGCCGCCGCGGATGACGACGTCCTTCTTGCGGTCGACGATGCTGAGGAAGCCCTCGTCGTCCTTGGTGCCCAGGTCGCCGGTGCGGAACCAGCCGTCGACCAGCGCCTCGGCGGTGGCCTCGGGGCGGCCGAGGTAACCGGAGAAGACGTTGTGGCCGCGGACGACGACCTCTCCCAGTTCGCCCGGGGGCAGGAGTTCGACGCGGTCCTCGGTCTCGGCGCGGGCGATCTCCACGTCCACGCCCCACAGCGGGTGGCCGATGCTGCCGGGCTTCGCACCGAACACCGGCTGGTTGACGGCGGCCGCCGGGGAGGTCTCCGACAGCCCGTACCCCTCGTAGATCTTCGCCCCGAACGCCGCCTCGAACCGTTCGAGCACCGCGACCGGCAGTGAGGCTCCGCCGGACACGCACACGCGCAGCTCCGGCAGGACGTCGGCGCCGGCCGCCGCGGCGGCCAGGGAGACGAACATCGTGGGCACGCCGTGGAAGGTGTTGACGCCCTCCTTCACCATCAGCTCGATGGCGCGGACCGCGTCGAAGCGGGGCAGCAGGACGAGGGTCGCCCCGGCCCGCCAGGTGGAGTTCATCGACACCGTCTGCCCGAAGGCGTGGAAGAGCGGCAGCGCGCCGAGCGCGATGTCGTCGGGGCGGATGTCGTTGGCGTCGAAGGCGTTGACGGTGGCGTTCATCACCAGGTTGAAGTGGCTGAGCACGGCACCCTTGGGGACGCCGGTGGTGCCGCTGGTGTAGAAGACGACGGCCGGGTCGTCGGCGGCCCGGGTGGTGTAGGACGCCAACGGCTGCGCGCCGGCCGCCAGTGCCTCCAGCTCGGCGCCGAGCGTGACGACCCTCACCCCGGCGGCGCGGGCGGCGGCCGTGCCGGTCTCCGCCTGCGCCGGATGGCACAGGAGCAAGGCGGCGCCGCTGTCCTTCAGGACGTGCTCGGCCTCGGCCGCCGAGAGCAGCAGGTGGACGGGGACGACGACCGCGCCGGCCGCCGCGATCGCGTAGTACGCCTGCGGGAACTCGGCGGTGTTCGGCGCCATCAGGGCGACCCTGTCACCCGGCCGGATCCCGAGCCCGGCGAGCGCCCCGGCCTGCGCCAGGGCCCGCTGCCACACCTGCGCGAAGGTGAGCCGCAGGTCGCCTTCGACGAGGGCGGTCCGGTCGGGGCGGCGCCGGGCGTTCTCGGCGAGGATGGCGGCGACGGAGAGGGTTGCCATGGGGGGACTTCCTTCAGGTGCGGCTTCGTTGCTGCGGTGGGGGCTGCTTCTTCCGGCGCGGGGGTACGGCCGGTTTCGTTGCCGCGCCGGGGGATTCCGGCACGGCGGCGTGCCCGGGGCCCGGGAGACGTGCTTGCCGGCCGGGCGGGTCTAGGGACGCTCGACTAGCAGGGCGCTGCCCTGTCCCACGCCCACGCACATCGTGGCGAGGCCGCGGGCCGCGCCGGTGCGGTCCATGCGGTGCAGCAGCGTGGTGAGGATGCGGGCGCCGGAGCAGCCGAGCGGGTGGCCGAGGGCGATGGCGCCGCCGCTCGGGTTGACCAGGTCCTCGTCGATGCCGAGCTGGTCGACGCAGGCGAGGGCCTGGGCGGCGAACGCCTCGTTGAACTCGGCCTCCTCGATGTCGCCGATCCCCCATCCGGCGCGGGCCAGCGCCTTGCGGGTGGCGGGGACGGGGCCGATGCCCATGACGTCGGGGTGGACCCCCGCGGAGGCGCCGGCGACGTAGCGGCCCAGGGACCGCAGGCCGAGGTCGTTCAGCGCCTCCTCGCTGACCAGGAGGAGACCGGCGGCTCCGTCGTTCATCGGGGAGGCGTTGCCCGCCGTGACCGTGCCGTCCGCGCGGAAGACGGGCTTCAGCCGGGCGAGCTTGTCGTAGGAGGTGTCCTCGCGGATGCACTCGTCGCGGTCGACGACCGTGCCGTCGGGGCGCTTCACGGGGAGGAGTTCGGCGTCGAAGTGACCGTCGGCGCGTGCCTGGGCAGCGCGCCGGTGGCTGCGCAGCGCGAACGCGTCCTGGCGGTCGCGCGCGACGCCGTACCGCGCGGCGACCTCCTCGGCGGTCTCGCCCATGGAGAGCAGCGCGTGCAGGTCCTTCATCGCCGGGTTGACCAGGCGCCAGCCGAGCCGGGTGTCGTACGTCTCGATGCGGTGCGGCAGCGCCTCGTCCGGGCGGGGCAGCACGAAGGGGGCGCGGCTCATCGACTCCGAGCCGCCCGCGAGCACGATGTCGGCCTCGCCCGCGGCGATGGTGCGTGCGGCGGCGGTGACGGCCTCCAGGCCGGAGGCGCAGAGCCGGTTGACGGTGGCGCCGGGCACGGACTCGGGGAGCCCGGCGAGCAGGGCGGCCATCCGGGCGACGTTGCGGTTGTCCTCGCCGGCCTGGTTGGCGGCGCCCCAGTAGACGTCGTCGACGCGGGCCGGGTCGAGGGCGGGCACGCCGTCGACCAGGGCGCGGATCACCGCCGCGGCGAGGTCGTCGGGGCGTACGGAGGACAGGGTCCCGCGCAGCTTGCCGATCGGGGTGCGGCGGGCGGCCGCGAAGTGGACGGGACGCACGGCAGGACTCCTCGAAGGGCTCGTGGGGCCGGACGGGACGCGCGGGGTCACCGCTCGCTCCCGGACGACCATTAATTAGCACTGCTAGTTTCGGACTATAGACCGCGGACCGGCCCGCTGGGAAGATCCCCTCCGGGCCCGCCGACGCCGCAGGAGGAGACATGGCCGACACCCGCGAGCACGTCCTCACCGGAACCCGGGGCACCCTGTGCGTCCACGAGTGGCCGCACCCGCGCCCGCGCTTCCTCGCGGTGCTCGTCCACGGCTACGGCGAGCACGCCGGGCGCTACGCGGAGGTGGCGGACGTGCTCCGCGGGCTCGGCGCGGCCGTCCACGCGCCCGATCACGTGGGGCACGGGAAGTCGGCGGGCGAGCGCGTGGTCGTCGAGGACTTCGAGGACGTGGTGAGCGACGTGCACGCCGTGGCGGACCTCGCCCGGTCCGCGCACCCGCGCCTGCCGCTGGTCCTGGTCGGCCACTCCATGGGCGGCCTGATCGCGGCCCGCTACGCCCAGCGCCACGGCGACGAGTTGACCGCGCTCGTGCTGTCCGGCCCGGTCATCGGCGCCTGGGAGCTGCCCGGGCGGCTGCTCGCCCTGGACGAGATCCCCGACCGGCCGATCAGTCCGGCGGCGCTCTCCCGGGACCCGGCGGTCGGCGCGGCGTACGCGGCGGACCCGCTGGTGTGGCACGGTCCGATGAAGCGGCCGACGGTGGAGGCGTTCGCGCGCACCCTGCGGACCGTCGCGGACGGCGGTGACGTCGGCCGGCTGCCCGTGCTGTGGCTGCACGGGGACGACGACCGGCTGGTGCCGCTCGCCGGGAGCCGGGCCGGTGTGGAGAGGCTCACCGGCGGTCCGGCCGGGGCCGGCGGCGACCTGACCGAGCGGATCTATCCCGGCGCACGGCACGAGGTGTTCCTGGAGACCAACCGGGCGGAGGTCTTCGCGGACGTGACGGCCTTCCTGGACCGGGTCCTGCCCCGCTGAGGACCGCCCACGGGGGCGTCGTGGCCGGGACCGTCCGCGGGGGCAGGTGTCCGGTTTGCGGGAGCACGCGCCGGGCACCCGACCGGTACCGCCAAGACGACCCCACGAGGGAGAACCACCGCATGACTGTCGTGAAGAGCACGATTCCCGAGTCGGCACGCCAGGTCACCGGGGAGGCACTGCAGAGCACCCTGGTGGATCTTCTCGGGCTCTCCTTGATCGGTAAGCAGGCGCACTGGAACATCGTGGGACCCCGTTTCCGCTCGATCCACCTGCAACTGGACGAGGTGGTGGCGGCGGCCCGCGAGTTCGCCGACACGGTCGCGGAGCGCTCCTCGGCGCTCGGCCTGCCGCCGGACGGCCGTCCGGAGACGATCGCCTCCGCGTTCACGCTGCCGGGCCCGAAGGACGGCTGGGTGCGCGACACCGACGTCGTCGAGGTGATGATCGAGGCCCTGGAGGCCGCCATCGCCCGGCTGCGCGAGCGCATCGAGGTGACGGAGAAGCCCGACCCGGTCACCCAGGACCTGCTGATCACGATCACCGCCGAGCTGGAGAAGCAGCGGTGGATGTTCGCCGCGGAGAACGTCTCCCGCGACGACTGAGCCTCGAGGGCCAGGGGCCACGATGAGTGCGGCCACCCGTGCCGCCCGCGCGCCCGGCGCCGGGGAGCGGGACGAGAAGGACGACCGGCGAGCGGAGGCGGTGCTGCGGGAGCTGGTCGGGCGGCACGGCGAGACCTTCGCGCAGGAGGCCGGCATCACCCTGAAGAACACACCGCAGCCGCTGTACCGGCTGCTGGTGCTCGCCGTGCTGCTCAGCGCCCGCATCCGCGGGTCGGTGGCCGTCGCGGCGGCCCGGGAGCTGTCCGGCGCCGGACTGCGCGACCCGCACCGCATGGCAGCCGCCGGCCGGCGGGCGCGGGTGGACGCGCTGGGCCGCGGCGGCTACCGGCGCTACGACGAACGCACCGCCACCCAGCTGGGCGAAGGCGCCGAGCTGGTCACCGGACGCTGGGGCGGTGATCTGCGCCGCCTGCGCGGGGAGGCCGACGGCGACGTGGCGGCGCTGCGCCGACTGCTGCGGGAGGTACCGGGGCTCGGTCCGGCCGGCGCGGACATCTTCCTGCGGGAGGTCCAGGGCGTGTGGCCCGAGGTCGCACCCTTCCTGGACGCCAAGGCACTGTCGGGCGCCGAACGCCTCGGCCTGCCGTCCGACCCCGGCCGGCTGACCGCCCTCGCGGGCGGCACGGGCCCGGAGGTCCTCGCGGCGGCACTCGTGCGCGCGGCGCTCGACAAGAAGGTGGCCGGCTCAGTCGGCTGACCCGGCCGCCCCGGCCCCGGACGGGCGCCTCGCCTCCGCCGCCGGGCCGGTGCGCACCCTTCATGCACCTCAGTCGCGCGGCAGCGGCAGGTCGAGGAGACGGCTGATGGTCCGCAGGACGCCGTTGTCGTTGTTGGAGGGCGCCAGGTGGCGGGCCCGGCGGATCACGTCGGGGTGGGCGTTGGCCATGGCGAAGGACCAGTCGGCGGCGTCCAGCATCTCCAGGTCGTTGAGGTAGTCGCCGAACACCAGGGTCTGCGCGGGCGTGATGCCCAGGTCCCGCTGGAGACGGCGCAGCGCCGCGCCCTTGTCGGCGGTGCGGTTCATGACGTCGACCCAGTGCTCGCCGGAGACGACGACCTGATGGGTAGCGGCGAACGGCGCCAGGGCCGGGGCGGTGGTCCGCTCGACCGCTCCGAAGTCGAAGACGGCCACCTTGATGACGTCGTCGTCGACGGCGGCGGCGTCCGCCACGACCTCGTGCCGTACGTAGTACTTGCGGACCTCCGCGAGGAACGCCTCGTCGGACCGTTCCACGTAGGCGGACCGCTTGCCGCAGATCACCGCGCCCACGTCCGCGCCCCCGGCGGCCAGCTCCCGCACGGCCGACACGAGCCGCGCGGCCACGGCGGGCGCCAGCGGGTCGGAGCTGAGTTCCTCGCCGTCCCGGACGACGTACGTGCCGTTCTCGGCGATGAAGACCATGCCCTCGTCCGCACCGGCGAACTGCTCGGCCAAGGTGGCGTACTGGCGTCCGCTCGCCGGGCTGAAGAGCACACCGCGGCGGCGCAGCTCGGCCAGGACCGGCCACAGGCCCGCGGGCATCCGTTTGGCGTCGTCGAGGAGCGTGCCGTCCATGTCGGTGACGATCAGCCGTATACCGGCCGGTCCGGCGGGGTCCCCGGGGCGGCTGCCGGGGGCGGTGAGCAGGGGCGAGGGAGTGGTGGACATGTCCCGGTTCCTGTGAGGGCGCGGGTGCGCCGGACGGGTGGCGGAGCGGCGGGAGCAGCCGGAGCGGCTCCCCGCCGACCCCCGAGACAAACACGTCCCCCCACCGCCGGGCAAACCCCGCCGGCGGCCGGCCGGGGTGCCGCCGGACCGCGACGGCCGCGGCCCCGGGCGGGCGGGTGCGCCGATTCCCGGGACAGGGTGATCTTCGCGCGGCACAATGGCGGGGACTGCGCGGCCTGCGCCGTGCCGTCGGCGGACATGCACCGAGCGGACATGAACCAGGAGCGCGGACGTGAGCGAGAGCAGCACCCCGACGGGCGGGTCGCCGAGGCTGAACACCGGGGTGGCGCACAACGCGCGGGTCTGGAACTACTGGATCGGCGGCAAGGACAACTACGAGGTGGACCAGCAGGTCGGCGAGCACGTGGCCGGCATGTTCCCGGTGATCCGCGAGGTCGCGCGCGCGGACCGCGAGTTCCTGGGGCGTGCGGTGCGCTTCCTGACCGCCGAGCGCGGCATACGGCAGTTCCTCGACATCGGCACCGGACTGCCGACCGTCGACAACACCCATGAGATAGCGCAGCGCCTGGCTCCCGAGGCGCGCATCGTGTACGTCGACAACGACCCGATCGTCCTCGCCCACGCGCGCACCCTGCTGACCAGTACCCCCGCGGGCGCCACCGCCTACATCGACGCGGACGTGCACGACCCGGAGGCCATCGTCGAGCGGGCCGCGGCCACGCTGGACCTCGGCCGGCCCGTCGCCGTGATGATGCTCGGCATCCTGAACTTCGTCCTGGACACCGACAAGGCGCGCGACATCGTCCGCCGCGTCATGGCGGCGGTCCCGTCGGGCAGTTACCTGGTCCTCACCCACCCCACCGTCGACGCCGACCTCGGCGGCGAGGGCAACGTGGGTGCCATGGCGTTCTGGAACGAGAACGCCACTCCCCCGATCACCGCCCGTCCGCGGGCCGAGGTCGCCGCCTTCCTGGACGGTCTCGACCTGGTCGAGCCGGGTCTGGTGCCGTGCTCGCGGTGGCGGCCCGGGACCGAGGCCCCCGCCGTGGTGCCCCAGTTCGGCGCGGTGGCCGTGAAGCCCTGACCCGGACGGCGCGGCGGCACCCTCGCCGCACGCCCCGAGGCAGCCCCATGGAGTACGTATGACCACCCTCGCCGACCCCGTGCCGGGCGCTCGCCCCGGCGCAGCGCAGCGGGCCGGCGCGCTCGCCGGTGGACTGGCCGGACGGGGCGTGCACGGCGTCGTCCCGGCCCGCGTGGACACCGCCGGGATCACCCGGGTCAAGGCGGTGCACGGCGCGCGGCCGCCCGACGCGGCGGCGTGGGGCGTGGGCATGCCCCCGGTGTCCGGCACCTTCCTTTCCGGCGGCTCGGTCGTCACCACGGACGTCCTGGGCTGCCCGGACGGCGGCCTGCGGCTCCACCCGGGCCTCGGCCGTCTGGTGGCGCCGGCCGCGCGGCCCGGCCGGGCCTGGGTGCCCGTCGACCCGGTCACGCAGGACGGCGAGCGGCACCCGGGGTGCGGCCGCCGTACCGTCCTGCGCCGGATCGCGGCGCACGCGCGGCGGCGGCGCGGGATCACGTTCGAGGCGGCCCTCGAGATCGAGCGGGTGCTCGGCCGGGGGACGGCACCGCGGGGCGCGTTCGAACCCGCCGTCTCCGGTCCGGCGTACGGGGCCGTCCGGCAGGTCGAGGTGAGCGACTACGGCGCCGCCCCGCCGGGGGCGCTCGCGGCGCGGGGCGTGGAGGCCGAGCAGTTCCACCCGGAGTACGCGGCCGGGCAGTTCGAGGCGTCCACACCGCACCGGTCCCGCGCGGACCGGTGCCGTCCTGGCCGAGGCGCTGGAGATCACCCCGTACCGCGAACTGCCGCACAGCGCCGGCGCCCGCGGTCCGGCCGAGTTCCACCGCCTCGGCGCGGTCGCCCTCCGGCAGGGCCCGGCCGGGCTGCTGCGGGAACGGGCGTAAGCCGACGAGCGGAGCCTCGCCGACGCGCCGCGGATCGCCCGCCGGACGGGGCGGGACAACGCCCCGCGGGCCTGCGGGCTCGCCGGAACTCCCCATCCGGAACCACTGAAAGTATGATCAAACAATGTCTGACATGACCGAGATCACGCCCGGTTGGCTGACCACCGATGAACTGGAGTCGGCACGCGCCCGCATGCCGATCCTGTACGTCGAGGCGGTGCCGGTGCGCGTCGACGACAGCGGCGAAGTGACCAGCATCGGCCTGCTGCTGCGCATCGGCCCGGACGGGACGGTCAGCCGGACCCTGGTCTCCGGCCGGGTGCTCCACCACGAACGGGTACGGGACGCGCTGCTGCGCCACCTCGAGAAGGACCTCGGGCCGGTGGCGCTGCCCCGGGTCCCGGCCTCCCTCCAGCCGTTCACCGTGGCCGAGTACTTCCCGACGGCGGGCGTCACGCCGTACCACGACCCGCGCCAGCACGCCGTGTCGCTCGCCTACATCGTCCCGGTCGCCGGTGACTGCCGGCCCCGGCAGGACGCCCTGGACCTGGTGTGGTTCACGCCGCAGGAGGCGGCCTCCGGTGCGGTCCAGAGCGAGATGCCGGGCGGGCACGGAGTACTGCTGAAGCAGGCACTCGCTCACGTGGGTCACGCCTGACGCGAACCGGACCGTGACGGTCGACGGCGTACGGAACAGCCGCCCCCGGCGGCACCGCCCGGTGCGCCGCGCACGGGCACAGGCGGGCGGTGACGGGCGGACGGTCACCGGCGGGCGGTCACCGGCCGGCGCTCACAGGTCGGTGGCGCGGTGGGTGGGGCGGCCGTTCACCACGGTGAGCAGCACCGGAAGCCGGGCCAGGTCGGCGTCGGAGACGTCGAGGGGGTTGTCCGCGAGGACCGTGAGGTCGGCCCGGTGCCCGACGGCCGGCCGGCCGGCCACGTCCTCCTCCCCCGCGACCCACGCCGGAGCGAGGGTGATTCCCTGCAGCGCCTGGAGCGGCGTCAGCGCCTGCTCGGGACCGTGCGGCGGCAGGGAGAGGTCGCCGGGACGGCGGTGACGCGCGCCCGCCATGACACCCAGCGGCGGGAAGGGCGCGATGGGCCAGTCTGAGCCGAGGACGACCCGCGCACCGGCCTCCCACAGGTCCCGGCAGCGGAAGGCCCGCGAGGCACGCTCCTCGCCGAGCCGCCTCGACCAGTTGTCGGTGTGGTCGGCGCGGGTGTACTCGCAGCAGTGGGTGGGCTGCATCGAGGCCGCCACCCCGAGCCGGGCGAAGCGCGCCACCGTGTCGTCGGGAACCGTCTCGATGTGCTCCACCCGGTGGCGTACCGGCGCCCCGCCCGCGGCCTGCGCCTTCTCCACCGAGTCCAGCACGTGCCGCACCGCCGCGTCGCCGATGGCGTGGGTCGCCGTGGGCACCCCGGCCCGGTGCAGTTCGCCGACCACCCAGCTGTACTGGTCGGGGTCGGGCCAGAAGGCGTGCACGGACTCGCCGTGGCAGTCGGGACGCTCCAGCCAGGCGGTGCCGTTGTCGATGGTGCCGTCCATGAACATCTTGACCCCGGCGACCCGCCACAGGGTGCCGCCGGTGCCCTGGAGCCGGACGAGCCCGGCCACCGCGTCCGCGTCGGCGCCCGGCTGGCACCAGGGCGCCACCCGCAGCCGCAGCGGCAGGGCGTCCTCGGCCTCCAGCGCGCCGAGGATCTCCAGGGTCGCGCCATTGGCGTCCATGGCGTGGCCGCCGGTCAGGCCGGCCGCCGCCATCTCGCGCAGCACCTCACCGGTGCGCGCCCGCACCTCCTCCTGCGTGGGCTTGGGCGCCACGGCCTCGACGAGTTCGCAGGCGGCGTCCTCCAGCAGCAGGCCCGTGGGACGGCCCGCGTCGTCGCAGACGATCTCGGCGGCCTGCTCGAACCGCCGGGGCCCGTCGACGCCCGCGAGTTCCAGCGCCCGGGCGCTGGCCAGCACGGAGTGGCCGTCGAACAGGTCGATCAGGGCGGGGACGCCGTCGAGGACCGGGCCGAGGGAGGCGGCGCCGACGGGCGCGTCACCGAAGGCGTTCGGGTCCAGGCCCCAGCCGCGCAGCCAGGCTCCGGGCGCGAGCGTCGCGGCGCGCTCGGCGAGCGCCGCCCGTACGGCCGCCAGGTCGCGGCAGCCGGAGAGGTCCACGCCCATGGTGCGCTCGGCGCCGGAGACGGGGTGGATGTGCGCGTCCGTGAAGCCCGCGGTGACCACCGCGCCCTTCAGGTCGATCACCGTGGTCGCCGGTCCGGCCAGCGCGCGGACCTCCCGGTCCTGCCCGAGGTGCGTGATGCGGCCGCCGCCCGCGGCGAGCGCGGTGTGCGGCAGGAGCGAGCCCGTGCCCGGGTCGAGGAGCCGGGCGGAGAGCAGGACGAGATCGGGAAACACGGGGTCGCTCCTTCGGAACTGGTGGTGCGGGGGCGGTGCTGAGGTGCGGGTGTGCGTGCCGGGGGCGGTGCAGAGGTGCGGGTGAGCGTGCCGGGGGCGGTGCTGAGGTGCGGGTGTGCGTGCCGGGGGCGGCCGACCGTGCGTCAGGCTCGCGCCGCCGACGCGTCGCGAGGTCCGTCCTCGCCCTGCGGCGCGGTACGGGAAGCAGGCCCGGTGTCCGCGGCCGGCGCCGCCACGCCCTCGGCCGGGCGGACGAGGGCGCCCGCGGGCAGGCCCAGGGCACGTTCCGCCGTGGCGGCAGCCATACCGCTCACCGCCGGTCTGCGTTTCGAGACACCGGAGTTGGCGTGCGCCCCGAGCCCGTCGAGGACGACCAGGATCTGCACGACCGCCACCAGCACGTCGTCCGTGCGGAACTCGCCCGCGGCGACTCCCTCCCGGATGACGTCCCCGAGCCGTCCGCGCCAGGCGGCCTCCTGCTCGTCGACCCGGTCGCGCAGCACCGGCCGGTAGCGGCTGAGGTGCCGGGCGTTGATCCACAGCCGGCTCATCGCGTCGTAGGCGTCCCCCACCGTGCGGGCGAGGAAGCGCGCGAGGTGCTCCGTCGGCGTGCCCTCGGGCCGCTCGGGCGGGATCAGGGTGTCCAGTTCGCCGGTCGCGGCGCTGCCGAAGGCCTCGGCCACCAGGTCGTCCGCGGACGGGAAGTAGTGGCTGATCAGCCCCGGCCGGACGTCGAGTTCCTCACCGATCCGGCGCAGGGTGATGCACTCCAGGCCCTCGGTCAGCGCGATCGCCGCGGCGGCATCGACGATTTCCGCACGTCGCGTGGCCGGGTCTTTGCGAATTCGTTTACGGCTGACGCTTGACGACATACCGCGGATGCTATTGAGTGACCGACCAATAAGCAAGCCGCCGTCAGCCCCTCGGAGTGACAATGGTGTCCACGACCCCCGACCCGAACCCGGACGTCGACGACTGTCCCGGTCCACTTACGTCCGCGGAACCTTCCGCCCGGGTCGAGGCGCACGGCATCGATCACATCCCCGACAGCGAACGCCGGGGCCGTCCACGGGAGTTGTTCTCCGTGTGGGCCGCCGCCAACGTGAACTACCTCAGTCTGGTGGTCGGCGGCGCGCTGGTCCTGATGGGCCTGAGCCTGTGGCAGTCGCTCGCGGTGATCGTGGTGGGCAACGCGTTCTGGCTGCTGACCGGGGTGCTGGCCGTCTCGGGGCCCGCGGCGGGCACGCCGAGCGAGGTGATCACCCGGGCGATGTACGGGATCCGCGGCAACCGCGTCAACAACGCAGTCGTCGGCTGGCTGATCTCCGTCTGCTACTTCGCGCTCAACCTCGCCGCCGCCGCGACGGCCGCCTTCTCCCTCGCCGGCAAGGCCGGCCTGCCGGTGAACACCGGCGTCAAGATCGTGGTCGTGGTGGTCGTCGCGGCACTGACGCTGACCATCAGCGTCTACGGCCACGCGCTGATCATGAAGCTGTACCTCCCGATCACCCTGGTCCTCACCGCGGCCTTCATAGGCGTGGCCGTCGCCGTGACCGGCCACACCGACTTCTCCTACGTCCCCGGGCAGCCGCTGACCGGCCGAAGCCTGTGGGCCGCCGTGCTCGCCGGGGTCGCCCTCGTCGCCTCGGGCCCGCTGTCGTACACCACCAGTGCGGACTTCTCCCGCTACCTGCCCCGCACCACCTCCGCGAAGGCGATCGTGGGGTGGACGGCCCTGGGCGGGTTCCTGCCGGGCACCGCGGTGTGCGCGCTGGGCGCCTTCGCCGCGACCGCGGTCGACATGACGGACCCGCAGAGCGCGCTGCAGGAGATCCTCCCGTCCTGGTTCGACCCGGTCTTCCTGCTGGCGCTGATCCTCGGCACGATCGCCATCAACGCCCTGACCGCCTACAGCGCGGGCCTCGCGCTCCAGGCCGTGGGCGTGCGGATCCGCCGCTCCCTCAGCGTGCTCGTCGACGGCGCCGTCTCGGTCTCCCTGACGCTGTACGCGCTGCTCGTGTCCGACTTCCTCGACACCGTGAACAACGTCCTGCAGCTCACCGTCGCGCTGCTCGGCCCCAGCATGGCCGTCTACGCCACCGACATCCTGCTGCGCCGCAACCGCTACGACGGCCCCGCCCTGATGGACGAGACCCCGGGCGGCCCCTTCTGGTACACGGGCGGCGTGAACCGGGCGGGCGCCGTCGCGGTCGTCGCGGGCACCGCCGTGGCCTCGCTGTGCGTGAACACCCTGTACTACACCGGGCCGGTGGCGACCGCCCTGGGCGGCGTGGACCTCGCCCTGCCGGTGGGCCTCGTGGTCGCCGCGGTGCTCTACGCCGCCCTGATGCGCGGGACGGCGGGCCCCGCCCGCACACGCTAGGCGGCCGGCCCCAAGCCCCCTGCCCGGCAGGCCCCGGCCGGACGTTTTCCGGCAGAGCCGCCGCCGGTCAGGACCATGCCAGTCAGGCCATACCGGTCAGGGCCGTCGCCGTTCACGGCCGTCGTCGTTCAGGGCAGCAGACGCTGCTCCTTGGCGACGGCCACGGCGCCGGCGCGGGTGTCGACGCCGAGTTTGTCGTAGATGCGCCCCAGGTGCGTCTTGACCGTCGCCTCGCTCAGGAAGAGTGCCTTGGCGATGTCCCGGTTGGTCAGCCCCCGGGCCAGCTGCCCGAGGATGTCGCGCTCGCGGTCGGTCAGTCCGGGGCGCGGGCTGCGCATGCGGGCCATGACCCGGTGGGCGACGGGTGCGGACAGGGCGGTGCGGCCGGCGGCGGCGCTGTGGATGGCCGTGAACAGCTCGTCTGGGCGTTCGGCCTTGAGCAGGTAGCCGGTGGCCCCCGCTCCGATGGCGCGGGTGATGTCCGCGTCCGTGTCGTACGTGGTCAGGACCAGGACGTGCACCCTGCCGCCGGAAGCGGCGGTGATCCGGCGGGTGGCCTCGACGCCGTCCATCCCCTCCCCCAGCTGCAGATCCATGAGGACCACGTCGGGGGTGAGCTTCGCGGCGAGCGCGACGGCCTCCGCCCCGCTGTCCGCCTCGCCCACCACCTCGATGCCCGGGGCGCTGCCCAGCAGGGCCCGCAGACCGGCGCGGACCACCGCGTGATCGTCACAGAGCACGATCCGTACGGCTTCGGCGGGACCGGCGGACAGGTGGGAGGCGGTGGACAGGTGGGGCGGGGCCGAGCCGCCGGGTTCGGCGCTCTCACCGGGTCCGGTGGAGCCGCCGGGACGGATGGAGCCGCCGAGTCCGGTGGAGCCGTCGGGACCGGTGGATTCGGCGGGACCGGCGGACCGGTCGGGTTCGGGGCGGGTCACGGCGCGGGGACCTCCACTGCGCTGGGGGCGGGACGGAGCGGTACGGCGGCGGAGACGACGGTGCCGTCACCGGGCGCTGACTCGATGGTGAGGGTGCCGCCCAGCTGGCCGACCCGGGCGCGGATCGCGGGCAGGCCGTGCCCCCGTACCCCGGGCGCCCGCTCCGGCAGGGCCGAGGTGTCCAGACCGCGGCCGTCGTCGGCCACGTCGAGGCGGACCTGGTCCTCCAGGTAGGTGAGGGTGAGGGCTGCCCGGGTCGCACCGGAGTGCTCGCGGACGTTGGCGAGGGCGCCCTGCGCGATGCGCAGCAGTGCCGACTGCACCCGGTCCGGCAGGCCGGACGGACCCGGGGCGCCGTCGACGAGGCAGGTCACGGTGCGTTCCGCCGTGCTCTCACGGGAGGCGAGGCCGCGCAGCGCCGCTTCCAGGCCGCCGCCCTCGGCGAGATCGGCCGGGGCCAGGTCGTGCACGAACCGGCGGGCCTCGGTGAGGCTGCTCTCGGCGATCGCGGCGGCCGTGCGCACATGGGCCCGCGCCTGCCGCGGGTCGGTGTGCCACACCAGGTCTGCTGCCTGGAGGAGCATCCGCTGACTGGACAGGCTCTGGGCGAGGGTGTCGTGGATCTCCATGGACAGCCGCTGGCGCTCGGCGAGGGTGCCCTCGCGACGCTCGGTGGCGGCCAGTTCGCGGCGGGTGCGCACCAGGTCGCGGATCAGGGCGGCCTGGCGTGCCGCCTGCCGGTCCAGGTGGGTGAGGACCGCGGTGGCCAGGAGGGCGACGGCCGGCGGTGCGACCACCAGGTCGACGTCGACGCGGTCGGCCAGCCGCACCTGTGCGACGACCACGAAGACGGTGAAGAACACCACCAGCGCGTACGCGGCGCGCGCGGGGAGGATCCGCAGGGCGGTGTAGAACAGCGGCACCGCGCACCAGGCGAAACTGGGTGCCAGGGCGACCAGCACGGCCCACACCGCGACCAGCGCGCCCAGCCACAGCAGGGCCCTGCCGGGCGGCCGGCCGGGACCGCGGGCGGACCCGGCGGAAGCCGCCGGTGCCGCCGAAGAACCCGATGCCGCCGATACCGCTGAAGAGCCCGAAGCAGCCGAAGGCGCTGAGGCAGCCGGTCCCGCCGATGCGGCGGACGGCCCCTGGAGCGCGGGACGCCCCACTCCGGGGCGGGCCGCCGCCCCGGCCGACGCGTCCGCCGCCCCGGGCACGGCGGCGGCCGTCCCCGCCGCCGTTCGGCGACCGACGACGTAGAGCAGGGCCAGCACGCCCGCCAGCGCGAGGACGGCGGGCACCTGGGGCTGGGCGCCGTGCCGCTGCACGTAGCGGGCCAGGGCGGAGAGCAGCAGCAGGAAGAACGCCAGACGGATGACGAGCGCGAGCCTGCGCGCTTCACCGTCGGCGCTCTTCGGACGGGCCGGGGAGGTTCGGCTCCTGAACGGCATGGACGGCATGGGCTGCTCCTCCCGGCCGGGACTTCGGGACGTACGGACTTGGCTGCCGAGCTGGGCGAGCACTGACATTGTCGCCCCGGCCCCGCCCGCCGGGGTCAACCGATCGGATGACCCCGGTGTCCACCGTCCTGCTCGCCGGGACCAGCCGGTACGCCGACGGGTGCGCGGGGCGGGCGGGGTGAGGCTGGAGGCACAGCGCAGGAAGCGCTGCGCCCCCCGCACCGCGGGGACCGGGCCGCGACGCCGGCCGGTCCGCCGGGGCGGGAGGGACGCGAGACTACCGGGGAGTTGCCCGCATGCAGCACAAGGCCAAGAAGTTCTCCACCCGCGCCAGGCTCGTCACCTCCGTGGCGGCCGTGGCAGCGGTCGGTGCCGGTGTGGCCGGCGCGGTCTCCGCGTCCGCCGGCACCCCGGCAGCCGCTCCGGCCGCGGCCGTCGCGGCGGTGAAGGGGAAGGCCACGACCACCAGCACCCATCTGACGGTCGACGCCGCCACCGACGCGGCCGAGGCGGCTCTGAAGGCCGCGCGGAAGGAGGGCCAGCGGGTGAGCGTCGCGGTGGTGGACCGCAACGGCAACACGATCGTCACCCTGCGCGGCGACGGTGCCGGCCCGCAGTCGTACGAGTCCGCGGTGAAGAAGGCGTACACGGCGGTCTCCTGGAACGCGCCCACCTCGCAACTGGTCAAGCGTCTGGAGTCGGCGCCCACCCTCAAGGACATCCCGGGCACCCTGTTCCTGGCGGGCGGCGCCCCGGTGGCGTACGACAACGCTCCGGTCGCGGGCATCGGTGTGGCGGGCGCGCCCTCCGGTGACCTGGACGAGAAGTTCGCCCGGGCCGGCGCCGAGGCGATCGCCGACGGCCGCTGACGGGGTCGCCCGTCCCGCCCGGCTGAGCGGCGGCCCCGTCCGCGGCCGCTCGGTGGCGGCGCGCGGGGTCCCCGCCCCGCGCGCCGCCACACTGTCCGCGGGCCCTCGCCGTCCCGTCGTCACCGTCACCCTGTGGAGGAGTTCCGCCGTGGCCAAGAAGTCACCTTCCCCTGCCGACCGCGCCCTGCTGGAGGCCGCGCGCGGCGGCGACGTCCCCGCCGTCCGCGCGGCCCTGGCAGCGGGCGCGGGCCTGGAGGTCCGCGACGCGGAGGGCCGCACGCCGCTGCTGCTGGCGGCCCTCGCCGACCAGGTGCCCGCGGCCGAGGTCCTGGTCCGGGCGGGCGCGGACGTGAACGCGCAGGACGACCGGCAGGACAGCGCCTGGCTGGCCACCGGGGTGACCGGCAGCGTGGCGATGATGCGCGCGCTGCTGCCCGGCGGCCCGGACGTGAGTCTGACCAACCGGTTCGGCGGGGTCTCGGTGATCCCGGCCAGTGAACGCGGGCACGTGGCGTACGTGCGCGCGGTTCTGGCCGAGACCGCCGTGGACGTGAACCACGTCAACCGGCTCGGCTGGACGGCCCTGCTGGAGGCGGTGATCCTCGGCGACGGCGGACGCACCCACCAGGAGGTCGTGGAGGTGCTGCTCGCGGCGGGCGCCGACCCGCTGCTGCCGGACGCCGAGGGCGTCACGGCCCGCCTCCACGCCGAGCGCCGCGGCTTCGGCGGGATCGCCGCCGTACTGCTGGCGGCCGAGCGGCGGACTGCTTCGCGGAGCGAGGAGGCCGGCGAGTGAGGCGACGGCGCTCGGCGGCCGTCGCGGGCGCGGTGCCCGTGGCCGTGCCGGCCGGGTGCGCGCCGGTCGGCGCCGCCGCTTCCCCGCCGTACCCGCCCGCTCCGCCGCACCGCGAACCGGACCGGGGCCGGGCTCAGGGCCGGGAGCGGGAGCGGGACACACGAGCGGACCGGAAGGCTCCGCCGCCCCGGCCGCACCGCTGCCGCACGGCACCGTGCTGGTGACCGACTTCGGCGCCGGCACCGTGACCTTCGTCGACCCGGCACGCCGTCACGGCCGGCGCAGACGGCACGCTCCAGTGCGGCACCGGGCCGGTCGATCCGTCCCGGGACGACGGGCCGTCCCGGACCGTGCGCTCCCCCGGCGGCCACGAGCGCGTCATCCCGCCCGACGAGCCGCACGCGGACGTCGCCCTGCCGGCGGACGCACCGCCTACGTCCCGGACGGCTTCACCCGCGCCGGCCACTGGAACGGCCTGAGCGTCGTCGGCCTCGGCACGGGCCACGTCACGCGCCCGGCGGCCGGTCACCGCCCGCTGGGGACGGCCGTGCTGCAGCGAACGCGCGGTGCAGGTCGTACAGCCGGCCGGCCAGCGCCGGTGCGGGCCCCCGCACCTCCAGGCCGGGCACCACGTCCCGGATGGGCGCGCAGCGCACCGGGGACGGCGGCACACCGAGGTCGGCCAGCCATCGCGTCAACTGCGCGGCGGAGTGGGCGTACACGACGGGACCCAGGCCCGCCCAGCCGTGGGCGGCGGCGCACATGGGGCAGTGCTCGCCCGAGGTGAAGACGGTGGCCGCGGCCCGTTCGTCCTCGGTGAGGTGGGCCGTGGCCCAGCGGACCAGCTCGAACTCCGGGTGCCGGGTCCGGTCGCCGAGGGTACGGACGCGGTTGCGGTCCTCCGCCAGGACCCGCCCGTCGGCGCCGACCAGGAGGGAGCCGAAGGGCTCGTCCCCGGCGCGCAGTGCCTCGGCGGCCAGCTCGACGGCACGTTCCAGGCGGGGCATGTCGTCGGCCGTCGGTCCGGCCGGGTCCCTGCCCGGTCCGGTGGGACGGGTTTCCGGATCGGTGGGGTTCACGGCTCTCCTTCAGGCTGCGGTGGGGGCGCCTGGGACGCGGCGCTCGCCGCCGTTGCGTTCCTGCCAGAGCCGGTACACCTCGACGGCGGCGTCGCGCGGCTCGTGCCGCATCGGCAGCCGGCGCTCCTGCCAGTCCTTGGCGAACTCGTCGTAGAAGGTGTCGAGTTCGAAGTACTTGCGGTCGTCCACGTAGTGCGGCTCGTAGGCGTCCCGGGTGGTGAGGAAGACGACCTCGTCGGGCGAACAGTAGTAGAGCGCCCCGAGGCACATCGGGCACGGCTGGGCGAGGACGTAGATCGTGGTGCCGACCAGGTGCTCGGTGCCGAGCCGGGTGCACGCCTCGCGGATGGCGAGGATCTCGGCGTGCGCGGTGGGGTCGTCGGTCTGGGCGACCCGGTTCGCGCTCTCGGCCAGGATCTCTCCGTCCTTGACGATGACGGTCGCGAACGGACGTCCGCCCTCGGTGACGTTGCGGCGGGCGATGTCGATGGTGTGCTGTGCGAAGTCCATGGGGGGGTGTCCTTCCGGTCCTTGGGGGATGAGCGGCGGGCCGGGGCGGGCCTGCGGGGGCGGGCGGTGCGCCCCGGTCCGCCGCTCCGGTGGGGCGGGCGGGATCGTCAGAAGGGCTTGGTCGGCAGGTACTTGCCGTCCAGGGTGATCACGGCACGCTCGCCGCCCTCGGGGTCGGCGACCTTCTTCACGTCCAGCCGGAAGTTGATCGCGGAGATGATGCCGTCGCCGAACTGCTCGTGCACGAGTGCCTTGAGCGTGGTGCCGTACACCTGGAGCATCTCGTAGAAGCGGTAGATGGTCGGGTCGGTGGGAACGCCGCCGGGGATGGAGCCCCGGGTCGGGATGGTCCGCAGCAGCATCGCGGCGTCGTCGTCCAGGCCGAGCAGTTCCGCGACGGCCTCCGCGGCCCGCTCGGGAAGGGCGTGCTGGCCGAGCACGGCGGCGGTCACGAAGGCCACCGAGAGGCCGGCCGCGTCCGCGATCTGCTGCCAGCTGAGGTCCTTGCGGGTCTTGGCCTCGACCGCGGCGGCGGCGAGCGCCTGACGGGCGGCGGGGTCGAACTGGGCGTGCATCATGAGGGAAGGTCCTTCCTGGGTTCAAGGGTGGGGGAACACCCGGTCGGCCGCGAGACGACGACAGCGACGACGGCGACGACGGCGACGGCGACGGCGACGGCGACCGGGACGTGGAGGGGCGGGCGGGGTCCGCGGGGCGTGGGCCTGCCGCGGGGCCCGCCGGGTCAGGCCGCGGACGTGGCGGAGGGCGGTTCCGGGGCGGGGTGCGTGGCCGTGGGCCGCCGGACCGGGCCGGAGCGGGGCTGCGGGGTGACGGTCTCGACGCCGCCGGTGGCGATGTCGTAGACCCAGCCGTGGGTGGCGAGGGTGCCCTCGGCCAGGGCGCGGGCCACCGAGGGGTGGGTGGCCAGGTTCGCGAGCTGGGCGAGTACGTTCTGGCGCACCAGGGCGGCGACGTCACCGCCGGCGGGGGTACGGGCCCGGGAGGCGTCCGCGTGCCGCAGCCACCGGCCGACCGCCGGGACCCCGCTCAGATCGTGCGCCTCGGCCAGCGCGGTCATCGCACCGCAGCCGGCGTGTCCGCACACCACGGCATCGCGGACGCCCAGCACGGCGACGGCGTACTCGATGCTCGCCGCGACCGCGTCCGGGCCCGGCGCGTGGGCCGGGACCAGATTGCCCGCGGTGCGGACGACGAACAGCTCGCCCGGCTCGCTCGTCGTGATCAGTTCCGGGACGACGCGGGCGTCGGAGCAGCCGATGAACAGCGTGTGCGGCGCGTGGTTCCCGGCGAGGTGGGCGAACAGCTCCGCCTTGGCTGGGTGGACGTCCCGCTGGAATCGCGTGACGCCCTCGGTGAGGTCGCGCATGGGTCACTCCCTTCGTGGATTCCGGCCCGTCGGGCTCGATGCATCCACCTTGCATGACCTGTGCCTATAGCGTCCAAGACGCATCACTCATAAGTTCTATTGGTCATATCTATACTGATGCTCATGGCTCTGGAACTGCGACATCTGCGTTACCTGCTGGCCGTCGCCGAGCACGGCAGCTTCACCCGCGCCGCCGAGGAGCTGCGCATCTCCCAGCCGACCCTGTCCCAGCAGGTCAGGCAGCTGGAAAGGACGGTGGGAGTGCAACTGCTCGACCGCACGGGGCGCAGCATGCGGCTCACCGACGCGGGCGAGACGTACGCGCGCCACGCCCGGCGGGCCCTGCGGGACCTGGCGGCCGCCCAGCGTGCCGTCCAGGACGTCCAGGACCTCACCCGCGGCCACCTGCGCCTGGCCGTGACGCCGACGTTCACCGCGTACCTGGTGGGCCCGCTGGTCGCCGAACTGCACGCACACCACCCCGGAATCACCCTGGACGTCAGGGAGATGACCCAGGACCGCATCGAGTCGGCGCTCCTCGCCGACGACGTCGACCTCGGCATCGCCTTCGCCGGCGCCCATCTGCCCGGCATCACCGCGGCGACCTTGTTCACGGAGACCCTCAGCCTGGTCACCGGCGCCCACCGCCCGGAGGACGGACCGCCGGCGCCGCTCCCCGTGCAGAGCCTGATGGATCATCAACTCGCACTGCTGAGCGGCGACTTCGCCACCCGCGGGCACATCGACGCCCATCTCGCTGCCCATGGCGTGCGCCCGCGCATCGCGGTCGAGGCCAACTCCATCCAGGCCCTGGTCGAGATCGTGCGCCGCACGACGATCGTCACGGTGCTGCCCGACGCCATCACCCACGACCACCCCCGCCTCACCCCGGTGCCCCTCGAACCGGCCCTGCCCGCGCGCACGGTGACCCTGCTGCGCCGCGGAGGCGGTTACGAGAGCGCCGCCGCCCGGGCCTTCACCCGCCTCACCCACGCCCTGGTGCGTGCCCGCGGCTACGCCGACGCCCGCCCCTGAAGGATCCGCGGCATCCATGAGGATTCCGGCCGGGACCCGTCCCGGCCGGACGACCTGCGCATCTCGCGCCTCTCGTCTGGCCAGGGCCTTCACCGGATCGAAGTGACCGGCGCCGCCTCCGGCCGGGCTGGAAGAAGGCCACGACCGCACCGTCCTGGCAGTCCGTACCCGGGGGGCGGGACGCGGAAGGTTCAGTGGCCTCCGGTCCCGGCGGCCACAGGATCACGTCCGCCGGTGCGGCGCTCGCGGCTCGTCTCGGCGCGATGCGCGCCGCACGTCCTTCACCGAGCCCGATGACCCCCACCCGCCGGCACCGGTCCACGAGGCCGGTACACGACCGGCCCCGACCAGTCCCCGGAAAAGAACGAGGACCGGCTTCGGATCGCTCCGAAACCGGCCCTGATCTGCGACTCTCGCAGCCCATCGCCGCGAGATCGGCATGAGGCCGATGACGGGGGCCGGGCAGCGCGACAGGTTGATGTCCGGGGGAAGCACTCGCGGGCGGTGACAGCGGCCCCCTGGGAAGAGGTGGAGTCCACGATCCACACCGGGTCCGACAACAGGTCCGGTGTCCGTGGCCGGGGACCGGATCACCTGTTTGACCAGCCCCGGAGCGGCCCGCAGGCGCTTGTCGTGCGCCGGCCGCTGGGGCAGGTAGGCGAACATCGCGTGAGGTTGGCGTGGGCGAAGCGCAGCCAGCGGGCCTCGCAGTGGAAGCCCGGCAGGGCCCGGGCCACGGCCAGGGCGACCAGCGCGGCATCGGTCGGCCGAGGCGGCCGGCCGCGCCGGCACGGGGTCCTCGGACGATCGTCGATGCGTACAGCGCGGTTAAGAGTTGCGAACAAAAGGGTGTCTGACTCGGTCGTCACAACCCGATGTCGGACACCCTCCCCACGTCCGCGAACCCCGCATTCGGAACTACTCGTCTGCGTGTTGCCGGCCATGACGTTGGTGACGCACCCCGTCGATGTTGACCTTCAAGTTGGTTGAAGCTCAATGATGGAGGGGTGCCAAGTTCCGAGCTGATGCCTATCGGGGTCTTCGCGCAGCGCAGTGGCCTGACCTCCAGCGCGTTGCGGTTCTACGCCGACTCCGGGCTGCTGCCCCCTGCCGACGTAGACCCGGTCTCGCGCTACCGCTACTACGCCGCCGCCCAGTTGGAGCGGGCGACCACACTGCGCCGGCTCCGCGAGATCGCCATGCCCCTTGCCGCGGTCGAGGCGGTCCTTGCCGCCGGGGCGGCCGAGGCGGCACGGCTGCTTGACGAGCACGTCGCCAAGATCGAAGGGGATGCGGCGGCGGCGCGGCGGAAGGCGGCGGTCATCAAGTCCGCGCTCGGCGGCAAAGTGCCTGGTCTGCTGATTGCCACACTGAAGGGTCCCGTGCTGGCGGATGCGGTCGAGCAGGTTTTGACCGCGACCGCGTACGAGCCGGGGATGGCGGTGCTCGCCGGCCTGCACATCGATTCGAGTGACGAGGCGATCGTCCTGACGGCGACCGACCGGTACCGTCTCTCCACCAGGACCTTGGTGCCGGCGCGGCCGACGGAGCAGACCTGGGCCGGCACGGTCGACGGCGTGGACCTCCGAGATGCGGTAGCCGACGTCCGGCGTAGTGCGCTGATCCGCATCGAAGCCGTGCCGCACGGGATCTGGCTGCGCATGCCCGAGCGGGAGGACCGGCACTGCCGGACGCTGCCTGAGGAGTTCCCCGACCACCGTCTGATGCTTGAGTCCCTGGACGACGTCACCACCCGCGCGACGGTCTCGAAGGACCTGCTGCTGCGAGTTCTGGAAGAGCACCCCGACGAACACGTCGTACTGCACATCACCGATCACAGCGTGAACGTCCGGTCCCCGAACGACGAACACCCCGGAATCCCGCTCTCCGCGGCGGTGACGGGCGAGGTCTGCCAGATCCGGTTCGAGATGACCACGCTCTATCCCGCCGTGAGCACGGCGATTGGCCCCGACGTGATGCTCGACCTGAGGGGACACGACCAACCCGTCACGATCCGCTCCGCCGACCGCGGCGACCTCACCACCCTGGCCATGCCCGTCAAGCTCGACCCCTCAGCCTGAGAACAACGACGAGGAACCTCATGACCACCACATCTGCCAGCCCCGATCCGACCATGGAAGCCATCGGCCAAGCCGTCGCCGAAGGTCGAACGGGCGACGTCCTGTCCGCCCGCCGCAAACTCCTGAACCTGTGGTCCGAGATCGGCGTCACCGGCGACCCGCTGCACCGTTGCTCACTCGCCCACTTTCTGGCGGACCTCTACGAAGACCCCGCCCAGGCCCTCGCCTGGGACGTCCGGGCCCTGGACGCCGCCGACGCCGTGACCGAACAGCGTGCCAAGGAGCACCACGCCGGCCTCCGCATCTGCGGGTTCTACCCCTCCCTCCATCTCAACCTGGCCGACAACTACCGCCGCCTCGGATCCTTCAACGCGGCCACCGAGCACCTCAACGCGGCCCAGGAACACGCCCACCACCTCCCCCAGGACGCATACGGTGCCTCCCTGCGCACCGCCCTCGACGAGGTGGCAGAGGCCGTCTCCCAGCGGGACACCACCAAGCGGCCCTCCGCACCTGGTCCCACTACGTGACGCACCGGGACGCGCCCCTCACCATCGAGGGACGCCGTCGGCTGGTCGAGTGTTGCCGGACGAGGCCGACGGACCGTTGGCGGACACCTTGCTGAGCTCGGCATCGACCGACGCCGATTCATTGACCCGAACGGTGAGGACGACCGACAACGGCGGAAGATCCAAGCTCGACGGCCAGGCCTCATGGTCCGCATCGACGTGAAGAAGGCGGGCTGGTCCCCAAGAATGATCAAAGGCCGGTTTCGGAAACCTCCGAAACCGGCCCTGATCTGCGACTCTCACGAGTCGGGACGACAGGATTTGAACCTGCGACCCCTTGACCCCCAGGAGTACGAGTCAAGGATATTTTCTGGACATAACAGACTCAATCCGCGCGAAAGTTGTGCATGGAAGCATGCATCGTGCACCACGGCGCGTACCGGGTGGTCCCCAACTGGTCCCCAGGATCACCGTTCTGGCGGTGACTGACGTTCCCCTGGGGTCGACCCGGGACATCCTCATCACCTGCCACGTCTCGGCGACAGGCAAGAGCAAGCTCCACGGAAGCCCCGAGTGCCGCACCCTGCGGTCAGTCGCCTCCGTGAACCAGATCGACGTCCCCTTCGGCGAAGCCGTGGCGCGGCTCTGCCCGAGCTGTCGGTGGCCTCTGCCCACAGACAGCCTCATCCTGCCTGCAGCCGATCCGCCTGCTGGAGGCGGCTGCCGTGCGTATCCTGCCCGAGCCGAAGTTCTCCGCAGACCCCGGCTTCGCCGGGTTGGGAGCGGAGGCGGAGAAGACCTTCCGGCGAGCATGGTACGAGTGGAGTCGGCGAGCCATCTGGTCCTGGCGCCGCCTGGAAGATCAGGACTTCTCGGTCCACACCGTCGTCAGCGACGCCTTCGGACGTCGCCGTAAGGGAAAGCCTGAGGCCCACGCCGCGTTCCGCCGACTCACTGCCGACTGGGTCAGCCAGGCACGCGAAGAAGCCGGCCGCCCCGTCAGTACGCCATGGCAGCTGGTGGCG
>NZ_JOIY01000075.1 GCF_000720185.1 Streptomyces sp. NRRL S-340
CCGCAATTCCAAATTCCGGCTCCGCCGAAATTACCGGGGCAACTCCGTTGCCCCGGGCCCGAATTCGCTCCGCGATTCGGGCCAGAACGGGATTCGCTCCGCGAATCCCTCGGGCTGGCTGCATAGGGGTGAGGCAGTTTTCTGTCCCCTTCTTGCATTCCTGATGGGACGTCAGTAACAGCACGCTCCGGCCTGTTATCGCTCCCCCGGATCCGGGCTCGCTAGAATAGGGCCTCACTTTAAGGATCGTGAAGGATGTAGCACAAGGGCTAAGGAAGCAAAAAACTATGGAACTTCCAAGAGATCGCCTCCCTCCTCCGTGGGCGCGAGGAGTCTCGGGGAGATAGAGGTCGGCTCGTTCCATCAGGCCAGACCAGCCCAGTTCAGCCTCCAGGACCGTAGGAGAGGGAGCGCCGCTCAGGTGAACCCTGGCGGCCCGCCTGGGTGCTGAGGCCCCCCGATCAATGCCAGGTGGTCTGGCTTTTGTTCTGCCGAACAGTGCGTCAACTCCAGCTTAGGGCTTTCCTTTGATGCTGCATCAATGGCCTTGCTTTTATGCCACAATAACGTCCATGTCGAAGAAGGACGTGTGGGTTCGGATCGATGGCAAGACCTTCACTGCCGGCACTATCAAGCAGATAGACGACAGCGAACCCCGCCACCTCCAAGTCAAGGTGACTGGCGAACGGGAGTCTTTGAGAATTCGCGGTCGTGTTCCCATCCCGGGATGATGGATTGAACGACGAGGAGCGGCGGCGTTACTCCGATTCCACACTGCCTGTGGTTGTCGCGCAGGGGCTCCTCGACGCGATCGCGTCCTGTGCGGCGGACGGCGGGCACTAGTTGCTCAGTTTCGCCAACAACTCCACTTGTACGGAGGCGAGTTGGGTGCGCAGCGGGTTGGGCAAGGGTGGGCTGCCGCCGCAGCGGCGTGTGCATGTGGGGTCTTCGGTCACTGCGAGCGCGGAGGAGTCGGCCTCTGCGTCCGGGGGCGAGGGCGGATCGGATGTGATGCCGGCGGGTGAGCGTGCGCTGCTTGCTCTCGGGTACCGGCGGGACAGTCATCGTCAGTGGCATCTGGATGAGCGGGAGCGGGAGCGAATGCTTGCCCGGGTGCCTGAGCACTGGCGCGTGCCCGGTAGGCCGTCCGCGGAGCCTGGTGCGGCGGCCTGTGGCGGAGAGGTGGCCTAGTGAGCGATGAGCAGCGTTGTGGGGCCAAGCACGGAGGCCTCGGGCGGATCTGCGTACTCCGGGAGGGCCATGTGGGACTGCATCGTGGTCACAGTCCTGCTGGCGTCTTCGCGTGCTGGGAGGGTGACGCTGACGCTTGCGACGGTTGAGTACTGACGGGATGCCAGTGTGCAGTTGGGCGGGTGGTCAGTGCGGTGAGGCGAGCTTGCTGAAGACCCAGCGGAGGACTTCCTGGTCGACGCGGGGGCGGCCGGTGCGATCCAGGGCAGTGTGGGTGAGGGCGGTCAGACGGGCCCAGTTGCGGAAGTTACCGTGCGCGGCGCGGCTGACGGCGTAGGTGATGTCGTCGGGGTCGGCGTCGGCCCAGATCGGGTGATAGAGCGGGATCAGAGGGCGGCGCGGCGAGCAGTAGCGGCTGTCCGACCGCTTCCGGGTACCCATCGGTGTGTCGCTGGCGTACCAGGTGGCTGCACACTCCGGGCAGCGGAACCGGGGCCAGGGGTGCGGGCGCCCCTCCAACAGAGCCTGATACGCCTCGCCCGCGGCGTCGATGGCAGCCCAGCGGGCCCGCCGCACCCTCCACGCCCGGGTACGGCACCCGGCGCCGCAGTACAGCCGCGAGCGCCGGCTCCCCTTCGAAAGCTCAGCACCGCACAGGGCACACCGCCGCACCGCCTGCCTTGCCATACCCCCAGGATCCCCCGCCAGGCGGCGCCCGGCAGGCTCGCCACGAGGCATCCGTGGCACCACCGGTAGGCAGGCAGCCGAAGAGGGGCGGTCCCGGTCACCACCTGGTGGCCAGGGCCGCCCCTCTTCCGGTGAGCCGGTGGTCTACGGGCGCGGGTGGTCCCGGACGGTCTCCTGCGCCTGGGTCACAACCTTGGCGAGTAGGTCATCGGTTTCCGCCGGAGTGCACTGGCGCTCCTGGAACACGACCAGGCCCGTGGTGCTGTCCGCTGCCACCGCCATGGTCACGCGCGGGTCAGCGGCGCCCGGGCGGCTCAGGGCGTGGCGGCCCTGGTGGAGGACGGCGAGGCGGTCGGGGCCGGCTTCCATCCAGGGTGTCTCGAACGGGTCGCCGCCGTGCAGCTCGGGTGGGCTGGCGAACCATCCGGCCAAGGGGGCGTCCGGAGCGGTGTGGTCGATGAGGCGCAGCGCCCTGCCGTCGGCTCCGTCCTCGCCGTCCTGGACCTCGTGGGTCACGGTCGGTCGCTTCGTAGGTGACCACCAGACGGTCACCGGCCCGGTCCGGGTACCACGGCGCGGAGTCAGGGCGCCGTGCCCGCTGAGCAGTGTGTCCACCTCCCTGCCAGGTCCCGGCGTCGCTTGGCGGCCTCGGCCCTGCTGCGCGGCGATTCCAGCATGGAACCCTCCCCTCTGGTGTGCCGGGCCCTGCCGGTCCGGCGAGAACGGCACGAACCCTGACAGATCATTACGAGATATGCTAATATGCTCTGTTCTGGGCGGGTTTGGGGTGCAGGTCGCGGACACGCCGAAGGAGCGGCCCGTGTCACCGTGGTGACCGGGCCGTCCCTTTCTCGCGGCTCTCTCAAGACAGACGATCTGTCAGCGCTGTGCCAAAGGTTGGGTTGGGGCACACTCGGGTCATGACCCATGATGAGGCAGTGGACCGCCTGTGGCGTGAACGTGAGGCCATCATCCAGGAGGGGCACAAGAGGGCGCGGGACGCCCTTGATTCGTGGCCTGACGACGGGAGCCACGAGGCGATGAGTGGCCGGATCCACGCCAGCAGGGAGCTGGACACCGTCCGCTACAAGGCGATGACGGGCGAGCAGCTACCGTCAGACCTCGACGGGGCCGCTGCCAGGATCATGGGGGAGCGGCGTGCGGAGATCGTACGTGAGTACCTGGAGATGCTGAGAGTCCGTCTCGTCGGCTACCCCGTTCCCTCCCGTGTGCCGCCCCCGGGGTGGCGCCCCGTGGTCTCAGTGGACAGGGACGACGTAGACGAGGAATGGGACGAGGAAGAAGAGGACGGTCGCTACCGGCCTGCTGCCCGCGAGGCATGGGACGACGATGACTACCTCATTGAGAGTGCCGACGATGCACTGAAGCGTCAGTCGCAAGGCGAGATCATCAATGAGATCCTCGCGGGCGGAGCCGTGGCCGCCTCGTTCACCGCTGGTGCTGCTGTGGTCAAGGCCAAGCTGGAAGCCACAACCCAGCGTGAGAAGAACAAACTGGATGCTGAGACGGAGCGGCTCAGGATCGCATCCAACGAGCGGATCGCAGGCTTGCAGGCCATGACCCGCCAGCAACTCCCCGCCGCTGAGGCCGAGAGCGACGAACCCGAGGCATGACAAGACCCACTCTCAGCTTCACCCAACGCTCCCTGGCCGACGATTTCTGATCGGTAGTCAGCCTCGTGTCTTAAGTGGCTGGCATGCCGAAGGGGCGGCCCGGGTCACCGTGGTGGCCGGGCCGCCCCTTCGGCATGGCGCTGCGGGTCAGACGCCGAGGAGGCGCCCGGCTTGTGCGATCAGGTGCTCATCGGCAGCCAGGGAGGCCTCCCGGGCTGTGGTCAGGGTTTCAGTGCTGTCGGCGTCGCGCAGGGCGTAGGAGGCGCGTGCAGCCGCGTCCGCGGCGGGGCGGGAGGGCGGTGAGGCCAGGACCGCGAGACGGACGGCCGGGGCGGCGATGGCGGCGCGGTGGTGCGGCTGTGACGGCGCGCCTCGGTCCAGTCCTCCCCCGTCAGGCGCAGGGTTTCCCGGTGCCGCATGGCGGCGCGGTGGGCGGCGACGGCGGCCACCAGGGCGGCCACGGCGTCCACCGCGTCCCGGCGGCGGCCGGCGGTCTCGGAGTCGCGTAACGCGGCGCGGGCCTGCCTGCCGGACAGCAGCCCGGACAGCAGCGCATCGGCGAGCGTTCCGGCGATGGAGATGACGGTAGCGATCACGACGGATTCTCCGGAGGTGTCGGGTGTCAGTCGGATGAGAGAGCGCCGGCGCTAGTCCAGGGGCTCGTGCGGGTCGTCCAAGCCGGCCCGGATCCGAGTTGACGGGCACCACACCGCGCCCAGCTCTGCCGTCTCGGCGGGGCCGATGCCCCTGGCGCGCTTGGCCCGGTGTGGTCAGTCGTCCGTGAGGACGTACCAGCGTCCGGCGTGCTGGACGGCGGGGAGCCTGCCGCTCCTGCACCACGCCCAGACGGTGCTCTCTGCCATCTCCTTCGCCGCTGCGTACTGCGCGGGGGTGAGCCCGACCGGCGGGCATGTGTGCCTGCCGGCGGAAGGTGGTCGAGGTACCGCTCGACGGGACCGGGGCCGCGACTGGCCGCGGTCATGGACAACACGGCACGCCGCGCGCCTCGCTTCGTGCGGCGCCCCCGCGCCAAGCATCGGCAGCGGGGCACTGGTTCGGGTGGTCACGGCTGTCCCTCTCAGACTCCGAGTACGGTGACATAGACCTCGCCCATGCCCGGGTAGCCGTCGGTGTTCGGGCTCAGCTTGAACTCACAGCTCACCGTCACGTCCTCGTCGCCGCGCGGGGGCTGTTCGGGTCACGAGTTGTACGGCGAGGACGCCCTGCGCGCCTTCGCCGCCGCCCAGCCGCCCACTGGTCCGCCGGCAATCGATCTCCATCCGAGACGCCGCCACCGGTCCCGTACTGAAGATCACGGTGACCTCGGCCACGCCACGGCGCCCGGTCAAGGAGCAGCCCGTAGGAGAGCCGGGGGGCTTGCCGCCCGTTCCCCTCTCCCTCCGCGGCGCAGAGCGGGGGTCGCGGCAACGGCGGGCAACGGCTCCAGTCGACATGGGCCGGTCCCGTTCTCACACGGCCATACCCGGCCGAAAGGTGAGACCCGTGCCGCAACGGTTACCGAGGACGACGCCGGTGCCGTCACGCCGGCACGCAGACTTCCTGGCCTTTCATCGTGTACTGCTCTATCACCTCGATGAGCGGGTAGACACAGCCCGCGGCGAGATAGGTGGTCCACACTTCCGTGCCGGTGTCATCGCCCGGGAAGAGCGGGCCGTGGACGGTGCGGCTGTAGTTCGCGGCGCCGCCCGTCGTGTTCTGCCAGCCGAGCCGGACGTGGACTATGTCCCCCGCGTGCTTCCAGTAGCCGACCCCGATGCGGCCGGTCTGGCCCACCCCACCGGTGACGTCGATGCAGAGGTCACCGTTGCCCAGGTTGGTGCACCGCTGGACGTATGCCTGCGGTGCGCGGGGAGTGGCCGCCGTGGCCGCGGTCGCTGTGGTCAGCATGACGCCGGCGGCGGCACCTATGATGAGCCCGGTTCGGATGGATGCGCGCACGGAGCGGTCCTCTTCTCTGGGATGCAAGGGCGGCTGCCGTGAACCACAGCCGGCGCCTTCAGCATTCAGGAGTCCCCCAGACTGGGACAGCGTGTATCCGGCCAACCGGGATAATGCCGCGATGAAGAGCCGTCGCCACAAAGACGAGACAAACCGACCGCGCCTGTGGAGCGTGACCAGGCTCCGTGAGGGAGCGAGACGACGCTTCCCTTTCACTTCCGCGCGGTGTTCGGGGTACGTGTAGAGCGCGGTGTGCATGGTGCCCAGGCGACCGGACCCCGGCGGCTCCTGCCCGTGGCCGCGCGCGTCCAGTACGCCGACCGGACCACAGGACACCCTGGCCGGCCGGCACGACAGGAGGCACGCAGTGCGGCAGCGGACCCGATCGCGCGGGGAGCGAACCTCTCCGGGATGCGGTCCATGGCCTCTTCGGCGACCAGTCGGGCTTCGCGAGCCTGAGCGAGGCTGATCTGCTGAGCGGCCTGCCGGGCGTCGATGAGGTCACCAGCCCTGACGGTGATGCCGATCAGGCGGCCGCGCTGCAGCCCGGCCGCATCCATCAGCTGACAGGCCACCGTGCGCAGGTCCTCGTCGTGGCCGGACGCCTCGGGCAGTCGGCGGGTTTTCTCCCAGGAAGCGCCGCCGGCGAACCGCAGGGGCAAGATGAGGGCCCGGGCGGCCTGGCCCCCGCCCGCGCAGCAGGTGGCCGAGTTCGACGACGAGTCCGCGGAGAGCGGCGCGGGCGGCAGCACCGTCGAGGGCGTGCCGGGCGAAGGTGCACCGCACGCTCGCGGTGGCGGGCAGAGCGCGGGGAGGGCCATCGACCCGGCAGCCGGACGGCGGGGCGGCGCGGACCAGCGCTGCGGCGGCGCGCCTCTCGGGCGTGCACGGTGACCGGCTCCGTTTCGGGGTGCGTTGGAGGATGCGTGCGTACGTCTTACGTGATCGTGCTGGCAGTCCGAGCGTCTCGGTGGCCTGTGCCCACGTTTCGGCCCCGGCATGGCGTGCCAGGGCCGAGGAGGCGATGTGCCGGTCGTTGTTGACGTGGGCGCCGGGCAGGTGCGCCGCCAGGAACTCTTCGTAGTCGCCCGGGTCGAGGCGTTGAGGTCATCGGCGATGTGGCGGCGGTGCGGCGGGATGGTGGCCGCCATCATCTCGTCCATGACCATCGGACGGTGCAGACGCCGTAGTAGGTCCGACTTGTGGTACCCGGGCCACCCGGTCCTTGGTGAGCCTGCTCGCCCGCATCGCGAGGTACGGCGGGCCGGAGTTGCGGTCGGGGGCGTCTACGACGGGTGCCGCCAAGGCGAGGAAGGCGGCGGCCTCGGCGGCCGTGGCCGGCCTCGCTCCCGGGTCGGGGACGCCCCCGCTCGTGAACCTTTTCCGGCGTGCGTGGCGTGCGTCGCGCACCCTGGCTAGGGCCTGTCGTCAAAGTGTGATCAGCTTTCGGTCCCGCTCTGACGGGTCACGGTCATCATGGGTTGATGAGTAGATACACAGAGGTCGTCGTCCTGGCGCGAAGAGCTGAAGAGGTCATGGAACCCCTGACTCGCCCCGACGAGGGCCGGGACTGGCACCAGTGCTTCACGCGTGTGGACGACGGCATGTTCGACGGGTCGCGCATGCCGTCCAAGGAGTGTTACGTGTGGGTCATCCAGTTCATCCGCCACAATTGGCGTGGGTGGCGAGCCATCTCGAGTCTCTGGCATGGCCGGATCCGCACTCCGTTCAAGTCCTCGTTCGCGACGAGGACGACGACTGCTTCGGCCTGTGGATGATCTATGACGGCAAACTGGTTAAGGTATCGCTGCCGCGCACCGAACGACAACCGTTCTCAGCGTCCGTGACCGGAGTCCTTTCTCGAACTGACCGTAGCACCGGAGAGCCTCTCTAATAAGAGGTCGTTTTCAAATGATTTGCGCCTTCTCCCCTGCATCAGAGGAATGCTCGCGCCTCTCATGTGCAGGGTTGAGGCGCGGCGCGGCGAAGGGAATCGGTGATACGAGCACCCTTTGGAACGAGACAGACTTTAGTGGATGAGACTGGCAATTCAGTCTCCCGTCGAACACCCCCAACCATGCAGATCCACCAGCGCCTCACAAGTCGCCTTTCGACACTGGGGCGAGTTGGAATGAAACAGACATCATAGATAAAAACGACCTCTAAGAGGTCGTTTTCGTCTGGACTATCCGTGTATTAGGCAATTTTCAGGCTGTCGGATTTTGGTGCTCGTGCTGCTGTAGATGCAGATTGATTTTTGCTGGTCGGGTGAGGTGACAGGTGAGGCAGGAAGTGACTCGTGCCTGTCTCATCCCAGGACGCGCCCGGTCTTCGCGGAAGCGTGCTTCTGTTGGTGTCGCTGTGCGCCTGGGGGCACTCGGTCCGGAGTGGCGTCGTACGACGGACACGCAGCACCCTCTCAGGAGTCCCATGCATCCGAGAACATGCAGGTCAGATTGGGTCGCGTGGCTCGGGCAGCTGCCGGGTCCAGGGCCGCCCGGCTCTCTTCGGGCCTTTCATCGCTGGGGGCCGGCGTACCGGTTCGATGGGCAACCAAGCGCTCCCTGATACCCACCGGATACAAAACCCGCTTCCGGCAGCGCGGCGCCCCGGGGGATCACGGCAAGCTGGTCGCCCCGCAGCAGGGGGGCAGGAGATTTTCCCGTACGGAGAGAAGGCCACCAAGGTCTACGGCTGGCTTTATCGAGCAGTAGTGAAGTCGCTTGTCGATGAGTTTGGGGGGCGCCCCGTTCCACGGACGGGTGGTGTTGATGAGTTTGGGAGGCACCAGGTCTCTTGCCAGGGCAGCATCGAGATGCTCCTGGTGAAAGGCGCTGGTCATGCCGCCGATGTCGAAGGCCGAGCTGTACGCGGCGATCCGGCGTGACCATCGCGGCGGCATGTCGATGCGGGAGCTCGAGCGCAAGCACGGCGTGACGTGGCGGACGGTTCGCAAGGCACTGGATTCGGCCTGGCCTGAGCCTCGGAAGAAGCTGCCGCCCCGGGCGACCGCTCTGGACCCGTACAAGCCAGTGATTGACGGCATCCTCCGTGCGGATCTGGATGCGCCGCGCAAACACGTCCGCGCCGGCGGCCTGCTCCCCCACACAAGGAGCGGGTGTGGTGATCGTGCAGGGCGAGGATCTCGGGGCGTGGGTGGCGGCGCAGCGTGCGGGGTGGGAGCGGCTCATGCCCGCGCAGCAGTACCTCCTGGAGTCTCTGGGCCTGGGGCCCGTCCCCGCCGGGGTCGAGGCCGGGGCGCGGCCGGTGGGGCGGCGGGACGCGGCGCGGGTGGTGAACCTGGCGGCGGCGCGGCAGTTCTTCGAGCGGGAGGGGCGTCTGCGGGTGCCTCGGAAGGCGGTGGAGGTGCTGCCAGACGGGACCGAGATCAAGCTCGGTGCCGTCATCGACAACACCCGCCGCCGGGCGGACAAGCTGTCGGATGAGCAGCGGGCGGAGTGGACCGCCCTCGGGATGCGCTGGTAGTCGGGCGGGGACATGACGGGGGCGAGGCATTCACCCACGATGGTGGGCCCGCCTCCGCGCATGCAGAGAGGGCAGGTCAGGCTGATGGGCGAGGTGTTTGTGCATCGACTCACCTCAGCTCATGCGGAGAAGACGATCAGTCACGCACGTCCTCACGATCTGCGCGGGCCTCACTCGCCCGCGCAGAGGACTCGAACTCGGTGCTGCGGTCCTACCGATGGGCAGCACGACAGAGAGGCTGCGTGCCGGGCCCTCATTGGAAGAGCGGGACCGCCGACTGTGCACCGGCAGATGCGCGGTTCTCAGCCTTCGCGGGGCTCTTAGTAAGGCGTTTTCGCAGGTTGGCGCTATTTCGTGGGGTCCTCCGGCCGAAAACGATCTCCAGGTTTCTGTGAGTCGTCTGTATGGTGCATGAAGATCCCGTGGAGATACGTGCACTATGTGAGTCGCCGTGTACCTGACGGGAGGGGGTGCTTGGTCAGGGGACGTCCCAGTCAGTGACGTTGCCAAGCACGTTGTTCCTGTGGGGGGATGCGCGATGGGTACTTCAAAGGCACGTATGCGTGGCCTTGCGGTCGTCGTGGCTGTTTCGGCCTGCATGGCGGCTCTGTCCGTTCCAGCCACAGCTAGCGATCACGAGCGAGGGCCGAGGCTCGTCAAGCCCGGACTTCCGCACTGGACGCCGCCGACCGCGAAACTGCCAACCGGCGTACGAGGTTCTGCGCGTGCCGGTGTGCGGACGGCCGGGTCGGTGACACCGCGTTTCGACGTCGACGGGGATGGCGTGAGCGATCTCCTGATCCGCGGTCTGGACGACGCCATGTACGTCAAGCGCTGGCAGACCGGTCGCGCGGAGTCCTACCCGCCCAACTACGACCTGCCGATCCTTCCGGACGTGTGGAAGGACGTGATCGAGCCGGGCGACATCGACGGCGACGGCGTGCCCGACTTGTTCGTCCTTGCTCCGGACGGCACCCTGACCCTGAAGCCCTCCAAGGCGTACCTGGGCAAGAAGGAATGGACGCAGTCGGGCTGGCAGAAGTTCAACAAGACTTTCGTGCCGGGCGACGTGACCGGCGACGGCAGGAACGACCTGATGGCCCGGACCCCGAGCGGTGATCTCTACCTCTACGCCGGCACGGGCAAGGTCGACACTCCGCTCGCGGCGTCGGTCAAGGTCGGCTACGGCTTCGACATGTTCGACCAGTTGACCGGCGCCGGTGACATGAACGGGGACGGATACGGCGATGTGGTCGCCCGCACTCCGGCCGGGGACCTCTACTTCTACGCCGGCACCGGCGACGCCTCGGCGCCCTTGAAAGCCCGAGTGAAGGCCGGGTCCGGGTGGGGCGACTACAACCAGATCCTCGCCCTGGACAACAGCTCCGGCCACGTCGACCTGGTCGCCCGGGACGTCTCCGGCACGCTGTGGATGTTCCCCGGCGACGACAAGGGTGGCCTCGGCGCGCGCGTTCAGCTCGGTACCGGCTGGCAGGGGGCGACGCTCGTGAATTCGGGCGGCAACCCCTTCTTCGGCAAGGGCGAACTCATCGGCTGGGACACCACCGACACGCTCAACTATTACCTCAATCTCGGCAACGGACTTTTCGCCGGCCGGCTCCTCATCGACGGCGACATGTCCAGTTACGGCCTGACGAAGCTGTCCAGCGCCTCGTCGATGGACAACAGCTCCCGCTGGTCCACTCTGACCCTGGTCCGATCCGACGGGCACCTGGAGATCGGCGGCAACGACGTCGGCGGCGGGTGGAACGCGATGACCGCGTTCGCCGGCATCGGAGACCTCAACAACGACGGCAAGGGCGACCTGCTGGCCCGCGACTCCGGCGGCCACCTCTACTTCTACCCCGGCACCGGGACAAACGGCCTCGGCGCCCGCACTGACCTCGGCACCGGATGGAACGCCTTCGACGTGCTCGTCGGTTCCGGCGACGTCACCGGCGACGGACTCCCCGACCTCCTCGCCCGGGAATCCTCCACCGGACACCTGTGGCTTTACCCCGGCGCCCAGAAGACCGGCTTCGGGACCCGTATCGACATCGGCGGCGGCTGGAACGTGTACAACAAGATCGCGTCCCCTGGTGACATGAACGGTGACGGGCTCGCCGATCTCGTTGGCACCGACGCGGCCGGTGACTTCTGGCGCTACGACGCTGACGGCGCGGGAAAGCTCCACACCAAGGTCAAGGCCGGTACCGGCTGGAACATGCACAAAGCCCTCTACTGAAGATTTTTCCGCCTGCCCAGGATTAATTCCTGGGTACGCACAAGGCGCAGCGGTCGTGGCCCCCACGGACCGCTGCGCAGCTTTACCCATTTCGATATTACCCTGCCTTTCCGGAACTTTAAAGCTGTCGAAAAATTCTCTTCCGGAAACAGTCAGGTACATGCAACGATCTCCTCTGCATTGTCAGGAAAGGTGAAAGCTGCATTCCGCGGTCGTGCCCCGAACGTGGATTACCTCGGTTTCCCTCCCTGCCCTTCACGACAGCCAGAGGAGATACACATGGGGATACCCGACCCACCAGCACGCAGACAGACCCGCCGGTCCCGGCTCGCACGCGCACTCCACGCCACGGCGCTCACCACATCCCTGGCCGTGACCGCGACGCTGATGGCCACGGCCCCGGCACGCGCCGACGAGCCCGGCGACTTCCCCAGCGATCCCTACCAGCGCACCCTGCGCATCAGTCTCGGGGAGCAGCAGCGCAAGGACCGCTGCGACCTGAGCCGCGACATCCGGGTGGCAGGACCGATCCAGAAGGCGTTCGTTAACGACGTCCTCGCGGGTCCGGACGCGAATATCCACGAAACACTCCACTATGGAGAATCCGGCGCATATCCCAGTGCCGAATACCTCGACGCGGCATGGTCCGACGGTGAGGCAGAATCGGCGCGGGGGAAGGAGTTCCGAGAGCGTCAGGCGCAGCTCGACAAAACCAACGCCCCGTATGCCTATGTGAACTCTCAAGGGGGACGCCCCTACGACGCCCCGGAGTTCGGTGCCGACATCCTCGCCTTCACCTGGGAGGGCCGCGAGAAAATCCGCGCGGCCGTACCGGAAGACCTCACTCCCAAACCTTCTCCGGCCTCACTTTCCAAGGCTAAGGAGGCGTACTCTGCGATCCCCGCCAGCGCTGACGACTGGATCAGTAAGTACACCGAGCGGGCCGCCGACGAAATAGGCGTGACAGCCGGCAGCAGGGAAATCGGCTCCGCGAACGACATCGCCTCGTTCCTCCGGTTCGGAGGATTCCCCACCAAAGCCCCGGAACCGGACTCCCTGGAATTCCGCACCGAGGTCGAAACACTCAAAGCCGCCTGGGCCGCCTGCGACAGCGGCAACCCCGTCGACATCAACCGCGTCCTGACCGGACCGGTCCTGCAGGCCCACACGGAGTGGGAGGCGGAGTACTCCTCCCAGGCGACCCAGCGCAAGGACATCATCGCTGCGGAGATCGCCGCCTCCAAGGAAACTCAACTCGCCGCCGACTACATGATCGAGGCGATCCGGCAGTCCTGGCAGGCCGACCAGATCCTCTTCTGGCAGCAGTACTGGCGGGATCACCCCACCGCCCTGAACAAGCCCTCGCTCAACGACCAGAAGAACGCCACCCGACTCCTGGCCACCATCCGCGACACCACCTCGCACCTGCTCCCCGACGTCAACGCGGCCGTCACCCGAGCCAAGACCGCCGCGGACCAGGCAACCGCAGCGCAGAATGACGCGTGGGCCATCGCCGACCAGAACCACTACCCGCGCGGCCGCGGCCTGATGTACGCCGCCCAGTCCGTCCAGGTCGCCAAGGCCTCCGCAGCCGCGGCCCAGGCCGCCGCCAAGACCGTCGACACCGCCCTCAAGGCCATCCAGGCCAACAGCTCCAGCAGCCAGGCCTACTACTCCCTGGCACAGACCCAGTCCCACGCGGTCGCCACCGAGTTCCGCAAGGCAGCAGCACTGGAAGCCAAGGAGCAGGCCAAGGCAGCCTCAGAGGCCGCCGCCAAGCAGGCCCAGGAAGCCGCCGCCAACGCCGCGACCGCCAAGCAGGCCCGCACGACCGCCGAAAAAGCCGAACAGGACGCCAAGACCAGCGCGGCCGAAGCCAAGCGGCAGCGGGAGATCGCGGAGGCCGAGAAGGACAACGCTGAACGCGAACGCGACACCGCGGCCAGCGAACGCCAGAAGGCACAGGCCGCAGAAGAGAGAGCCCTCAGCGAGAAGGACAATGCCCAGCACGCCCGCGCATCCGCGGAAACCGCCGGCAGCACAGCAGCCGAGAAGCTGGCGGCAGCAGAAGAGGCCGAGTGGCGCGCGTTCGCAGCACGTGACCAGGCAGTCAAGGCCGAACGTGAGAAGGACGCTACAGCTTCCAGAGCGGCCGCCCTGGAAGCGGCTGCGGCAGCAGCCGAGGGCACCGAAGCAGCAAGCGAGACCCGGGCGGCAGCCACGGAAGCGCGTAACGCCGCCAACGATGCGGCTGGTGCCGCGCAGCGGGCACGCGCGGCGGCGAACGACGCAACGACGGCTGCAGTGAACTCGCGCGCCGCCGCGACACGCGCTGAGGGCGCGGCTGCGCGCTCCAGGTCCGCTGCTGATGCTGCCTGGTCGGCGTACCAGAAGACGCATGCTGCGGCGGCCACTGCCCACGCCGCTGCGGCAGTAGCGATCGACGCAGCGGCTGCTGCGCAGAAGAATGCGGACCAGGCCGAAGCCGAAGCGAAGAAAGCACAGGCTGCAGCAGTCAACGCCCGCAAGGAGGCCACCGCCGCCGTCGCGGAAGCTGCGAAAACCGCGGCCTGGTCCGCGAAAACCGCCGGCTACGCCTACGCGACAGCCCAGTACGCCGCAGGTTCCCGGGACGCCGCCATCGCAGTCACGAAGGCAGCCGATGAGGCGATCAGCCTCGGCTCCCCCTACCGCGAGACGGATTCCTCGGCAGCCTTCGCTGTTCTGATCGGCCAGATCTCCAAGACTCTCGCCGAACAGCAGGCCGCCGCGGCCAAGGCCAAGTCGGACGAGGCCGGCAAGGCGGCCGCCCAGGCCAAGACGCTGGCCGACAAGGCCGCCGGTGACGCGAAAATCGCCCTGCAGGCCGCAGCCGACGCTGCCGCCTACGCAGTGCAGGCGCAGAAGTCTGCAGACGCAGCCCGCGCCTCGGCGGCAGCAGCGTCCGCAGACGCGGCTGCCGCCAAGAAGGCCGACGCCAGCGCACAGAAGTACGACGCGCAAGCCGGCGTCGACGCCGTCTACGCCGGCTTCGCAGCCGATGACGCCGAGTCCGCAGCCGCCCAAGCCGACCGCGAGGCCACCGACGCCGAACGCGACGCCGCAAGCGCACAGTCCGCAGCCACCTCCGCCCAGACCGACGCCACCGCCGCAGACAGCATCGCCACCGCCGCCGAGTCCGACGCGGTCAAGGCCGAGACAGCCGCGTCCAACGCAGAAGCCTCGGCAAAGGACGCAGACGCGGCAGCCACCCGCGCCGAAGCCGAGGAGCGTGCGCAACTCGCGGCCGACAACACGGCACGGGCAAACGCCGAGAGCGTCGATGTCGGCGGAGATATGACGGCGGACGAAGAGGCGATCCTCCTGGCCCAGTGCGGCCAGGACTGTGTCGACCAGTTCCGCAACGCTCGGGCGCTCGCGTCGATGGACGTGATCGATTGGGTCAAGGAGAACGGCGCTGGCATCCTGCTTGAGGTTGTGGGCGTTAACGACGTCCGGCGCTGTCTCGGCTCAGGTGATGTGGAGAGTTGCCTCTGGGGGGTGGTCGACGTCGCTTCCTTGGTCACCGTGGTCGGCAAGCTGCCAGCGGTGGGCAAAGCCGTCGCCCGCGTCGCGGCAGGCATAGGCAAGTTCTTGGAACAGTCGCGCACAGCGAAGAAGACTCTGGAGTGGCTCCGCGCGATCATCGCGGACTACAAAGCCTCAGAGTGCCTCGTCGCAGGAGTCGCTTCGGCCAGTCCGGCCGGCGCTCAGGCCGTGGTGAGCAGTCCCGTCTACCGCACAACCAGCGGTGTCGGCGTGCGCACCGCAGGGTTCGGCCAGACCCTGCTGGCCGCGAGCGCCAAGAAGTTCTGCGGCATCAAGTGGGTCTCGATGGTGGACCAGGACTGGGCGGTGAAGGGCGCCCACATCAACCTGAAGAACGGCAGGGAGGTCCGCATTTTCGTGGACTACAACGGCAACCTGGCCGGTCAGGCCATCAAAGTCACAGCGGGCCTCGCCACTCAATCCGAGATCGACGCCACGATCGAGGCGGTCAAGGCCAGCTCGGCCCTGCGCGCCGACTTCATCGCCAAGGCGACCGAGGCGATGAATATCATGAACACTCCTCTGGAGAAGGGCGGCAACTGGGGCATGGCTCAGAATAGAGGCGCGGAGATGGCCCGGCTGATCCGACTTCTGAAGAAGCTGGGGTGATCACTTGCTCGGCGTCGACGCGATCTCACAGGCGCTCGTCACTGGATACTTCATCGGGATCGGGCCCGGCTCGACCCCGGCGGAGGCGGAGGAGCACCTCGGAGCCTCTGTACGGCAGCTGCACGGCCGCAAGCCGCACCGGCTGCTGAGGCTCGACTTCGGTCTCGTGGAGACCACGTTTACCGGTGAACCCGACTGGGTGTGCCAGTGGTTGTCCGTGCACACCCATCGGCTGGCCGAGATGCCCTCTCTCGCTGGCGAGTGTGCCGAAAGGTTCGATCTCGAGTTCTCAAGGACGGTCACCTGGGGACAGCTCTCGCCGGAAGTCAGGAGCAGCGCTGATCTCGTTGACGTGTCGCCCTATGCCGTGCGGTACCGGTTTCCTGCCGTCAAGGCGACGGTGCACCTGTCCGAAAGTCCAGAGGGGGACGAGTCGCGCCGGGTGATCGAGAAAATTTCGATCGGAGTCTGAGCACGGTGCGCTGAAGAACGCCTGGTCTGGGATTCCGGACCAGGCGTTCTTCGTGAAGTGTTCTTGCCGATCAGCCCAGCTTCGAAGCTCAGCATTGATCCCCTCCGAGGTGAGCATCGTCTGCCCACACTGCAGATCAGACCCCTCGCAGCCTGGCCCTTGGTGGTCTTCCGCCGAGACTCTGACCACCGCCCAAGCACTGTCAGTAGTGCTTCCCTCGGTAGACGCCGTCGGTGCCGACGCCCCGTCTCCAGTCGCCGAAACTCGTGTTTCCTAGCTCGAGGTTGACGATGAAGGAGCCCGCTGCGGCGAGGGTGATCCTGAACGCGGCGTCGTCCTCGCCGGGCAGGTTGTTCACAGCCAGCAACGGCCACCCTGCCGAGGCCAGGGCCTGCTCGTCGGCGATGAGGAGGAAGGGGGCTGTCGGGCCAGTCCTCATCGTCGCGTCCGATCCGCTCCTGCAGCTGGCCGGGCGTGAAGCCCCTGTAGAGGGGGTTGTCGATGACGGTGACCGACTCGTAGTGCTCCGAACTGCTGTCTTCCAGGGCCTGGAGCAGGCATTCCCATTGGTCTGGCTGGTCGTAGGACGTGCGGACCAGGAGGGGGCCAGCTGTCTCCTCGATCGTGGGGGCCGCCGGTCCGGGTTCGGCTCCGGTGCGGTCCCGGGGGATGATCTGGATGAGGAAGCGGGGCCTTTTGCCGTCCGTGGAGCGGTCGGCGGCGTGGACGCGGACCAGGTAGGGGCCCGGTCCCGCGGTGGCGAGGTTCTCCTTGCGCACGGGTGCGTATCCGCTGTCGCACAGGGCG
>NZ_JOIY01000076.1 GCF_000720185.1 Streptomyces sp. NRRL S-340
GGCGAGCACATCCCCACGAGCCACGCGGGTGGCGACCATCTGCCCGGCGGCCACGCCCCGCAGCACACCCCCAGCGGCCACGCCGGCGACCACCTGCCCACGAACGAACTGGACAACCCCCTCCGCACCGGCCACGACCACACGCCCACCACGAGCGGGGGCCACTCGGGCGCCTCGTCGGCCCCGGGCGGCCACGGGCCTGGCAGCGCTCCGGGAACTCACCTGTCCGGCCGGACCGACGATCCCGGGACGACTGCCCGAGCGGAGACCCTCGGCGCCGGTGGTGGGTCCCCTACGGGCCGAGACCTGCCGGGTACCCACCATGAGCACACCGGCTCGGGTGACGGCACGGGGCATCCGGAAGGCCCAGGGGGCACGGACGACCTCTCCGGAGCCGACCCGGCTGACGACCCGGGCGATGTCTTCGACGACAGCCTGGACGACCATGCGGACACAGGGCACGGCCAGGGCGGCGACGATCCGTATGCCGGACACGAGCCCGACTACTCAAGGCCTGCGCTGCTGCCCGCCGACGGCCCGCTCACCCTCAGAGACGTCCGCAACAGCCGTGACGTGGCCACTCGTTGGCAGCGGGGCGAGGAGTTCCACCGCCAGTTGTGGGGTGGGGGCGCCGAGCGTCACTATCCCGTGCCGACGAACAGCGACCCCCGTTACCCCGTCACCGCCACCGGCGGCCGCAAGGTCGACGTCCCTGTGGACCTGCCCGACGGACGTACGGTCGCCGTAGAGGTGAAGACGTACGGACAGTACCGGACCATCACCTTGCAGGACGGGATGAAGCAGACGGTCAGGAACGAGGTTCCGCTCAGCAAGCACATCAAAGAGCAGATCCACAAAGACGTGGCGTTGAGACGGTTGGATCCCAACTTCGATCCTCGCTGGTCCTTCACGCACGCCGGGCCCTCCGCCGCACTGCGGGAATACCTCATCAAGGCGAAGATCATCTTCCTCGAATACGGTCCGGCGCCGAAGAAGAGCTAGTCACGATCTTCCCCTCAAGGACAAGTAGACTCGCCCTGAGAGGCGAGTGGGAGGCTGTGCAGGATGCAGAACAGGACACCGGACGGACCTGCTGCCGAGGTGCGGGAGTGGACGGAAGGCGCCCACCGCAACGCTGCAGGCCTGGCGTCCGCCCTCGGTGTTTCTCCGGAGCGGTACGCAGAGGACCCGTTGACGGTCCTGCCCGCGCTGCAGAACTACGTGGACCGGCTGCCGCTGAACGAGTTCGAGCAGTCGGACTGGATCACCCTCCACACCGATCTGACGTCCTACCTCGGTGATCTCCTCGTGCGCCGGGACGGTGCGGTCTGGGAGAAGGCCGAGGACCCGGCCTCACCGGCCGGCTATCGGTATGTCGTGAAGGCGACGGGGCTGGACGGGAAAACGTACCGTGTCGAGCCGTACGACGTCGTGATGGAAGAATTCCAGCACCCGCCGATCGAGATCGCCCGAATGATCGCGAACGCGGAGGCCGTCCTGCACCGAACACCGGCGCTGGACGAGGAATCCCTCGGGGACGTTTCCCTGGAAGAACTCATGGGCGACGAAGGTACTTCCTGACCCCCGCCGTCACGGGCCGCAAAAGGGTTCTCCCCAGGCGATCGGCCTCCTGCTGAACGCCGCCCTCCGCACGCCCGCGGATCCGCCGCGTCATGGATCCTCGGACCGCGCGGCTCGGGAGCGTGAGTGGCCTCGTTCCGCCCTGTCCGCGGTCGAGGCACTCGACGTCAGAACAGACTCAGCAGCGCCTCCGCCGGGTCGGTGAGGGGGCTGTCGCCGTCGGGGAGGGGGAGTTCGAACCAGACCGTCTTGCCGCGGGGGGTGCGGCGGGAACCCCAGGCGGCACTGAGGAGGCCGACCAGCTGGAGGCCGCGGCCGCCCTCGTCGGTGTCGCGGGCACGGCGGCGGCGGGGCTGGACCAGGCCGGCGTCCCAGACCTCGCAGACCAGGGTGCGGTCCAGCAGCAGGCGGAGCCTGATCTCGCCCTCCCCGTACCTGAGCGCGTTGGTGACCAGCTCGCTGACCAGGAGTTCGGTGGTGTCGACCAGCGGTTCCAGGTCCCAGGCGAGGAGCTGGCTGCGGGCGTACTCGCGGGCGCGGCCGACGCTGCGCGGCTCGCGCGGCAGCGTCCAGTCGCCGACGGACTCGGCGGGCAGGCCCTGCACGCGGGCCATGAGCAGGGCGATGTCGTCCTCGCCGTGGTGGCTGCCGAGGGTGTCGAGGACGTGGTCGCAGACGTCCTCCAGGGGGAGGTTCGGGGCGGTGAGCGCGCCGACGAAGGCCTGGAGCCCCTCGTCCAGCGGATGGTCGCGGGACTCGACCAGGCCGTCGGTGTACAGCGCCAGCAGGGCCCCCTCGGGAAGTTCGACCGTCACCTCCTCGAACGGCTCGCCGCCCACACCGAGCGGCAGGCCGGGCGGGACGTCCAGCATCAGCGCCTGTTCACCCGGCTCGACCAGGACGGGCGGCAGGTGGCCCGCGTTGGCGAACGTGCAGCGGCGGGTGACGGAGTCGTAGACGGCGTAGACGCAGGTGGCGAGGTAGACCTCCGACAGGTCCGCCTCCCGCGGCCTGCGGGCGGCGCGGGTGGCCTGCTGGACGCCACCGGGCGCGCCGAGGCCGCGGGCGATCTCGTCGAGCTGGGAGAGGACCTCCGCCGGTTCCAGGTCGAGCAGGGCCAGCGTGCGCACGGCGGTGCGCAGTTCACCCATGGCGACGGCCGCGCGCAGTCCGCGGCCCATCACGTCGCCGACGACCAGCGCGGTGCGGTGGCCGGGGAGTTCGATGACGTCGAACCAGTCGCCGCCGACCTCGCTGGGCCGGCCGGTGGCCGCGTTGCCGGGCAGGTAGCGGCAGGCGATGTCCAGGCCGGAGGCCTCCGGGTCGCCCGGCGGCAGCAGGGAGCGCTGGAGTATCAGCGCGCGTTCGTGCTCGCGCCGGTAGAGGCGGGCGTTGTCGATGCAGACGGCGGCGCGCGCGGCGAGTTCGACGGCGAGATCGCGGTCGCGGTCGCCGAACGGTTCGCTGCCCTTGGTCCGCGAGAACTGCGCCAGTCCCACCACGGTGTCGTGGGCGACCATCGGCACGGCCAGCGTGGAGTGCACCAGGCCGCCGTCCTCGCCGGGCACGAGCTGCGGGCGGGCGGTGCGCAGGGCGTCCGCGCAGCGGGAGTTGAAGGGGTAGTGGTGGACGGCGCCCAGTTCGACGGGGGCTCCGGTGGCCGACAGGGGGGCGCCGGAGACCGCGCTGGCGAACGCCACCCGGCGCAGTTCGGCGCTGCCGTCGGCGAGGCCGGGCGGGGTCTCGTCACCGGCGAGCAGGCCCTGGTAGAGGTCGACGGTGGCCAGGTCGCAGAAGCCGGGGACGACGACGTCGAGGAGTTCGCGGGCGGTGGTCTCCAGGTCGAGTGAGTTGCCGATGCGGGCGCCGGCCTCGTTGAGGAGGGCGAGATTGCGCCGTGCGGCGGCGGCTTCGCGGGCGGCGGCCCGGCGGGCGGTGATGTCGGTGCCGAGCCAGGCGATGCCGATGGGGCGGCCGCTGCCGCTGTGCACGCGGTAGAGGTTGATGGACCAGTGGCGGCGTTGGTCGGAGCCCGGGACGAACCCGGTGACGTGCATGTCCGTGATGGACTCGCCGTCCTCCAGGACCCGGCGCAGGGTGGCCGTGACCCGGTCCGCCTCGGCGCGGGGCAGATAGTCGTACAGGCCCTTGCCGCGGTGGTCGTCCGGGGTGCCGCCGAAGATGGAGGCGAAGCGCTGGTTGGCGCGGCGGATGCGCAGGTCGGGGTCGAGCAGCAGGAACCCGAACGGTGACTGGCCGAAGATCGCCTGCGAGGCGGCGAGGTCGGTCTCGATGCTGCGCAGGGTGCGGACGTCGACGACGATGCAGACGGCGGCCTTGTCGCCCTCGGCGGTGCGGGTGGGCATGACGTACACCTCGGCGAGACCGCGGGTGACACCGCCCGCGCGGCCCCGTCCGGCCGTGCCGCGCGGACCGTCGGGGTCCGTGGCGCCGCCTCCCGCGCGCGGCCGTCCGCCGTCGTCCTGCGGGGGGACCAGGCGGAACGGGACGACGCCGGTCCACTCCCGTCCGTCGAGGATCTCGGCCATCTTGCGCTGGCCCTGCTCGCGCAGGTCGGAGTCGATGAACGCCTCGATGGGGTCCATGCCGACGGCGCGCTCGGCCGGGATGCCGAACAACTGCTCGGCCCGCAGGCTCCACTGGTCGACGTGCCCGTCGGGACCGATGGAGAAGGAGGCGACCTTGATGTAGTCGTAGATGGAGCCGGGCGGACTGCTCTGCCACATCGCGTCCGCGGGAGGCGCCCCCTCGACCCCTGCGGGTCCCCCGGCGGCCCCGCCACCCGCGGACCCCGTCCTCGCGCCGTCCGACGGGTCCTCGGACTCCGCGGCCTTCGCTGGTATCTCGCTCACGCGAACCGTCCCCTCCAGCTCACCGCGTCCGGTACCTGTCACCGGGGGCGGCTGCCCGCAGTATCCAGCACTACGGCGCCGCGCAACACGGTGTTCACGATCACAGGACCATCCCGATGCTTTCTGGTCCGGCCCGGTTCGTCCTGTGACAACACAACCTGTCTTCTAACCAGGCGACACCCCGTCGAACCCCACTGCGGACAACCGCCGTGAACGAGTGTCCCCTGCGAGCGCGGCGGACGGCCTCCTCCGCCCTTCTCGTCACCCTTCGTCACGGGCGAACGCGGCCGGTCCGGCTGCTCCCGTCCGGGGAGCCGTCGCAGGGGGAAGCGCCGGACGGAGAGCCGGCGGAGGGTGAACCGTCGGGCGGGGAGCCGCCGGGGGTCCGCGCTGCGCGGTCGCGGGCCGGTACGGCCAGTTCGAACCAGACCGTCTTGCCGGTCTCGTCCGGCCGGGTGCCCCAGCGGCGCGAGGCGGCGGCGACCAGTTGCAGGCCGCGCCCGCTCTCGTCGTCGGGGTGGACGGGGCGTTCGCGGGGCGGGTCGGGGAGCGGGTCGGAGACCTCCACCAGCAGCACGCGCGGCAGCCCCGCCGGGCGAACCAGGCGCAGGCCGATCGGGCCGTGGGCGTGCCGCAGCGAATTGGTGACCAGTTCGCTCACCAGCAGGACCGCGGTGTCACCGACGCTGTCCAGCTCCCAGCTGCGCAACTGGCCGCGGACCGCGGAGCGGGCGGTGCGCACCGCGCCGGGCTCCGCGGAGAACGTCCACTCCGCGCAGTCGCCTTCGGTGTCGATCACGCCGATCACTTCCCGGGTCAGCGAGCCCCCCATATCCGGTTTCATGGGGTTAAAGGGCCCATACCCGATATGCCAGACCCAGTACCGCCCTGCCGCCGACGGTACCCGGGCGGCTGCCCGGCGGAAGGCCTACACGTGCGGCATCCCGGCGAGAGGGCCGCTCAGGTCCGCGGGGCGGCTTCCAGGTGGGTGAGGGCGGCGCGTACGGCGGGCACGTCCTGGTCCAGCCACGGAACGGTCCAGACCTCGGCCGGGGCCAGCCAGCGGAGTTCGTCGTGGTCCTGGAGGGGTTCGGGGGCGGCGGAGCCGGGGCGCAGACGGGCCGTCCACACCCGCAGTTCGTACGGAGGTCTCAGCGGCCAGGCGCCCGGGACCGGCGCGACGGTCTCGGCGTCGACGCCCAGTTCCTCGCGCAGCTCGCGCACGAGGGCCGCCTCCGGCAGCTCACCGGGCTCGACCTTCCCGCCGGGCAGTTCCCAGCGCCCGGCCAGCTCGGGGGGCGCGCTGCGGCGCGCGGCGAGCAGACGGCCGCCGTCGAGCAGGGCGGCACCGACCACCACGATCCGTTCGGTCATGGCCGGAGCCTACGGGAGCCGCGCCGGGGGGCCGGCCGGCGGCCCTGCGCCGGGGCCGGGAGGCAGGCGCCGGTGCTCCCGGGTGCCGCACTCCCGGGTCCGTGCTCCCGGTCGCCGGACGGCGGTGCCCCGGGGAGGGTCAGGCGTCGGGGCCGCCGGCCGCCGGGCCGCCGCCGGACTGTCCGACGCACTCCACCCAGTAGAGCTGTTTGTGGCCGCGCCGGTCGAGGCTGTCGGCGATCTTCTGCGCCTCGGCGCGGGTGGCGTACCTGCCCACGCGGTAGCGGTTGCCGTTGTCGTCCTGCCGGACGACGAGCCAGGGAAGAGTGATCGTGCTGTCGTTCATCCCACCCCACTGCTCCTTCCCGCCCCTGCGCGCCCCCGCGCTCCCGGTCACGTCCGGCTTCCGGCCCCCTGCCGGGAAACCGCACTTCGCATATGCCCGAGCCTACGCCCAACCTTCACTCAGCGAATACGACTTTTCACAAAGAGGCATACAACCGGCCAATCCACAGGGGGCGCACGACGACAAACGCGCCGCTCGCGGACATGAGGGGCGCGCGGTCGCAGGCATGGCGCCGCCGGCCGGCGCGAGCACGGGCGACCTGCGAGAACGGCCGGAATCCAGCGCCCCGGGCAGAGAGCGGGAGGGAAGGGCGGCCCACGGGTCCGCGTGTGGGGGCGCGCACCACCCCCACGCACGGGCGCTCCGGCACTCCGGTACTTCGGTACTTCGGCGGTTCCGGGCTCCGGGACTGCCGGACTCCGGAGCCGGCGGGCTCCGGGCCCCGCACCTTCCGTACGGTCAGTACCGTCGGCATGTTGCGCACGGCGCGTATCGTCCGCACGGGCCATACCGGCCGCACGGGCCTTGCCGTTCGCACCTGACGAAGCGTCTGACGCGGCAGTCGACCAGGCATCGGGCGCAGGACTTGCAGGACGAAGGAAACCCATGACGAGGGCGGAAGAGATGACCACGCAGACCGGGGCCGGCCACGTCGACCACGAACTCATCCGGGCCGCGGCGCACGTCGCGCGCACCCGCTGCCGTGGTGACGAGCACACCATGGCCGCCGCGGCCCGCGCCGACGACGGCCGGATCATCACCGCGGTGAACGTCTACCACTTCACGGGAGGCCCGTGCGCCGAACTGGTCGTCATCGGCGCGGCGGCCGCCCAGGGCGCCCACCGGCTGGAGACGATCGTGGCCGTGGGCGACCGCGACCGGGGGGTCGTCCCCCCGTGCGGCCGGTGCCGCCAGGTGCTCCTCGACCACTTCCCCGCCCTGGAGGTCATCGTCGGCGCGGGCGAGCACCTGCGCAGCGTCCCCGTCGCCGAGCTGCTGCCCGAGACCTACGTCTGGGCGGACCACCAGCTCGACGCCGGGTGACTCCCGGCCCCCGGCCGGCGTCCGGAGACCGCGCCCGGGCGGCTACTTCACGGGCAGGTGGTACGCCACGCGGTAGCGGTCCGCCGGGATGACCACGTCCGCCGTCTCGACGGCCCGGCCGGAGGCGTAGAACGTGCGCTGGACGACCACGACGACATGGCCGGGCACCCCACCGAGCGTGATCAGTTCCTCGGCGAGGCCGGGCCGGGCGCCCACCTCCTCCGTGACGTTGTCCACGATGATGTCGATGGCGCGCATCCGCTCGACCACGCCCATGCCGCCGAGCGGCCCCTCCTCGGGCAGCATCACGGGGGTGCGGCCGGTCAGCGCGAGCGGCTCCCAGGAGGTGGAGAGCATCATCGCCTCGCCCGCTTCCCGGAAGACGTACTTGGTGCACATCACGCGGTCGCCGGGCTTGATGCCGAGCCGGTCGGCGATCGCGACGCTCGCCGCGGCCTGCGCGCTCCGCGACTCCCAGCTGCCGCGCGCCTCGGCGTCGGCCTGTTCCTGCCGGAACGGCGTCGCCCCGCCGGCCGGGCGGAAGCCGGAACGGGCGACCCGGCGCGGCACGGGCCGCTCGCGCACGTACGTCCCCGAGCCGGAGCGGCCCTCGACCAGGCCCTCGGCCATCAGCACCTTGCGCGCCTCCAGGGCGACCGTGTCCGAGACGCCGTACTCCTCGCGGATCCTGGCCTGCGAGGGCAGCCTGGTGTGCGGGGGCAGCAGGCCGTCGACGATCTTCTTGCGGAGGTCGCCCGCGACCCGCAGATACGCCGGCTGCTCACCGAAAGTCACTGGCCACTCCCATCAGGTTGCACAGACAGCAACAGCGTGACAACCGTAGGTTGAGCCAGGCAAGTGAAGGCCAGAGAATCACTCGATGTGATGACTTCTGGGGTCGGGGGGCTTTACCCAGGCACTTTCTCCCCGCTATGAGCGTGCTCACACCTGCCGCCCGGTCCCGTCCGCGACCCGCGCGTCCCCGCCCGGGCGGGGACCCCTGCCTGGCCAGGCCCATAGCCTTGCGCATGGTGACGGACCGCGTGGTGACGGCCACGGGGGCGGTGGGCGGTCCGACGGTCGGCGGGCGGCCCCGCGTTCGGCGGTCGCCCCGTTCGGCGGGGCCGGGTTCCGGGCCGCCGCGGTGACCGCCGTCATGGCCGCGCCCGGCGCGGCGCCCCGCCGCCCGGCACACGGCCGCCCTCGTACCTGCGTGGCTCGACCGGCCCTTCGGCTTCCCCACCGTGCACCGGCCGACCGGCCTCGCCGTCGCCGCCGGGTGGGTCACCGACCCGACGCCGTACCCGGAGCGGGGCGCCGTCCGCCCCTAACCTGCCTCCATGACAAGTCTGCCGGACCGCTACTGCCCCACCGACGGCGTCCGGGTCCCCAGTGACTCGCTCGCCTGGTGCTGCCCGTCCTGCCACGGCCCCCTGGACCTCGACTTCTCGCCCACTCCGGCGCCCCTGAAATCCCTCACCGGGCGGGTGAACTCGCTGTGGCGGTACGCGGAGACGCTGCCGCTCGCGCCCCCCTCGGTGTCCCTGGGCGAGGGCCGCACCCCGCTGGTGACGCTGACGGACGAGGTGTCGGCGAAGCTGGACTACCTGATGCCGACGCTGTCGTTCAAGGACCGGGGCGCGGTGCTGCTGGCCCAGCTCGCGCAGCGCACCGGCCCGCGCCGGGTGGTCGCGGACAGCAGCGGCAACGCGGGCACGGCCATCGCCGCGTACTGCGCCCGCGCCCGGCTGCCCTGCACGGTGTACGTCCCGCTGGGCACCTCCGCGAAGAAGCTGGAGCAGATCGAGGCGCACGGCGCACGGCTGGAGATCGTCGACGGCGACCGGACGGCGGCGGGCACGGCGGCGCAGCGGGCGGCGGACGAACCGGAGACGTTCTACGCCTCGCACGTGTACAACCCGTACTTCCTGCACGGCACCAAGACCTACGTCCACGAACTGTGGGAGGACCTGGGCGGCCGGCTGCCCGACGTGCTCGTGCTGCCGGTGGGCAACGGCACGCTGCTGCTCGGCGCGGCGCTGGCGGTCTCCGAGCTGTACGGGGCCGGGCTGCTGGACCGGCGTCCGGCGCTGTGGGCGGTGCAGGCGGCCGCGGTGGCCCCGCTGGCCGACGCCTGGGCGCAGGGCGCGGAGGAACTCACCGGCACCACCCCCCTCGCCCCGACCTACGCCGAGGGCATCGCCATCCCGCGCCCGCCCCGCGCCCGGCAGATCCTGCGCGCGGTGCGGGGCTCGGGCGGCACCTTCCTGACGGTGACGGAGGACCAGATCCGCCACGCGCAACTGGACCTCGCCTCGCGGGGCCTGTACGTCGAGGCGACGGGCGTGGCCTGCTGGGCGGCGGTGCGGGAGGGCGCGCTCGGCGGAAGGTCGGCGGTGGTGCCGCTGTGCGGGGCGGGACTGAAGTCGGGACTGGCACGGCCGTAGCGCCCCTGGGAGGACCGTGGCGCCGTGCAGGGCCGGAACCCCCTGGGAGGGCCGTGGCGCCGCGCAGGGCCTTGGCGCCGGCGCAGGGCCGTGGCGTCCGCGCGGGGCCGTACCGCGCGAGCGGGCCGCGCGGCCGTCGGGGCTCAGTCGTCGAAGGCGGTGGCGCGCGTGCGCTTCTCCCAGGCGGTGACGTCGCCGCGGACCTGGTCGAGGTGGCCGAGGACGGCGGTGACCGCGTCGTCGCCCAGCGGCAGGCGCAGGGGGGTGTCGTCCGCCTCCAGGGCGGCGAGGATCAGCGCCGCCGCCTTCGCGGGGTCGCCGGGCTGGCTGCCGTCACCGCCGGCGACGGAACCGCGGGTCTCGCTCACCTTGGCGTACCGGCCGCTGTCCGCGCTGACCCCGGCCCGGCCGGTGCCGAACAGCGACGTACGGAAGGCTCCCGGCTCGACGACCAGCACCTTGAGGCCGTACTCGGCCACCTCGTCCGCCAGCGCCTCCGACATGCCCTCCAGGGCGAACTTCGTCCCGCTGTACGCCGCGAACCCCGCGAAGGACAGCTGCCCGCCCATGCTGCTCATCTGCACGATCGCGCCCGAGCGCCGCTCGCGCATGTGCGGCAGCACGGCGCGGGTGAGCGCGGCCGGACCGAAGACGTGCACGTCGAACAGCTCGCGCAGCTCCTGCTCGGTGGTCTCCTCGAAGGCGCCGACATGAGTGCGGCCCGCGTTGTTGACCAGGACGTCGATGCGCCCGTGCCGGGCCAGCACGTCCCGTACGGCGGCCCCGGCGGCGGCGGTGTCGGCGACGTCCAGCGCCAGCGCCTCCACCTGGTCGGCGTGCGCGGCGACGAGGTCGGCCAGGGCCTCGGGGCGCCGTGCCGCACCCACCACGATGTCACCGGCCGCGACGGCGGCCTCGGTGATCGCCCGTCCGAAACCGCTGCTCGCCCCGGTCACCAGCCACACCTTGTTCATGACCCCTCCTGGGTTCGTCGTCGCGCTCGCGCTCGTTCCCGCGTGCGTGCTCGCGTCCGCGTGCGTGCTCACGTTCGTGCTCGTGCTCCTGTCACCAGGTTCGGCCCGGAAGCGGTGGCGCGTCCAAGATCCGTCGTGATAGCCGATGGTTATGACGACGGACGTGCACCTGAGAGATCTGCGGTACTTCGCGACGGCCGCCGAGGAACTGCACTTCACCCGTGCCGCGGAACGGCTGTACGTGTCGCAGCCCGCGCTGAGCAAGCAGATCCGGGCGCTGGAGGGGCAGTTGGGCACCGAACTCTTCGAGCGCGGGCCGCAGGGCGTGGCGCTCACCGACGCCGGGGAGGCGCTGCTGCCGCACGCCCTGCGGGTGCTGGAGGACTGGGAGCGGGGTGCCGCCGTCGTGGAGTCGGCGCGCTCGGCGCGGCGCGGCACGCTGGTGGTGGGCATGAGCACCAGCCCGGGGCGCGGCGGACTGCTGCCGGCGATCCGCTCCCGGTTCACCGCCGAGCTGCCCGGGGCGTCCCTGCGGTTGCGGCAGGTGAGTTGGGACGACCCGACGGCGGGTCTGGCGGACAAGGAGACCGACGCCGCCTTCGTCTGGCTGCCGCTGCCCGACCCCGAGCGGTACGGGTGGACGGTGGTCGCCGAGGAGCCGCGCCTGGTCGCGCTGCCCGAGACGCATCCGCTGGCCGCCCGTACGCAGATCGACTTCGCCGATCTGGTCGCGCTGCCGTTCCTGGCGCTGCCCCGGGCCGCCGGGGCGCTGCGGGACCACTGGCTCGCCCTGGACGCCCGCGGCGGGCGCCCGCCGCGGATCGGCGCGGAGGTGGCGAGCGCCGAGGAGACGTACGAGGCGCTGGTCGCGGGGCTCGGCGTCTGCCTGGTCGCGGCCGGCAACGCCCCGCTGGTCACCCGCGGCGGGGTGACCACCCGTCCGGTGCGCGGCATCGAACCCAGCCGCTACGCCTTCGCCTGGCGCCGCGAGGACGCGGACCGTCCCCTGGTGCGCGCGTGCGCGCAGGCCTGCCGGCTGGCGACGGGGAGCGTGTGAGAACACCGGGAGCGCGTGAGACGTGCGGACACCGCAGGGCCCGAGAACGGGGAGGGCCCGGCGCGCCCCGCCCGGTCGGGCAGGTCGCACCGGGCCCTGTGCCCGTGCCGGGCGGCCCTGTGCCCCGTACGGGAGGGCGGCCCTGTGCCCGTACCCGGCGGCTCCGGGCCGCGCCGGGCGACCCTCGGCCGCGCCGGACGGCTTCGGGCCGCGCCGGTCAGAACTCGTCGGCGCCGTTGCGCAGTTCCTCGGTCCAGTAGCCGGTCTTCGCGACCGCCTCGTCGACCGCGAGACCGCCGGCCGGGGCGTGGACGACGATGCTGCCCTCAGCGGGTCCGTCGGCGGCGAAGAGGTTCACGTTGAACTCCTTGACGACCTTGTTGTCCTCGTGCGCACCGCCGTTCGCGATCCGGACGTTGGCGTACGCCGACGCGCCGGACGCCAGGACGACGGGCACCCCCGGGTTGCTCTTCGCGACGGCCGGGATGTCCTTGGCGGTCTGAATGGGGCCGAAGGCGAGCAGCGGGTACTTCAGCAGGCGGCAGGAGTGGCCAGAGGTGTTGGTGGCCGTCAGCACGACGTGCTCAGTGGGTGTCTCCTCGGCCTTCGCCGCCTTGACCTTCACGTCCTGGAAGGTGCAGACGGGCGCGGTCACGCCGGACTTGCCGGAGGCAGAACCGGAACCGGCCTTGTTCTTGGCGGCGGGCTGGGCATGGGTCCCGGACTTCGCGGTGCCGGACCCGCCGGAGGCCGACGCGGCGGAGCCCGCGGAGTCGGCGGCGACGGTGGCCCCGGTCGTGGCGGTGGCGGACTTCGCGGTGTCCGTGGCCGTCTGCGACGTCGAGGCGCCCCCCTCGTCCTTGGTGCCGGACCCGTCGCCGCCGCAGGCGGTCAGGCCCAGCGAGAGGGCGGCGACTGCGGCGACGGCCAGGACGGTGTGCTTGCGGTGGTTGCGCATGGTGGTTCTCCCCCGTGGTGTGATGAAGGCGGTGATGGCGGTGAAGCCGGTGGTGCGGCGGTCGTGGCCGGCACCCGGTGCCCCCTGACCCACACGCCTCCGCGGTCGTTGGCGCGGTGGCGCGGTCGTGGTCCTGGGCGGCGTCCGGAATCCCGTACTCCGGGCGCCTCCGCATCGGGCGTCGGCGTCCGGCGTCCCGTGCCCGGTGTCCCGTGCTCGGTGCCATGTACAGCTTCGGGTCCCGCGCTGCCGTCCCGCTTACGTCCCGCTAACGCTTCGCTGCCAGCCCGGACAGCAGGTGCGCGGCCCGTTCGGCCCCGGGCGTGAAACCGGCTGCCTCGGACGCCGCCGCGGCCTGCCGGAACTCCTCGGCGGCCTCGTCGGTCCGGCCCAGGCCGGCCAGCGCCTCGCCGCACAGGATCCGCAGCTGGGCCCGGCCGACGGCGGCGTGCGGCGAGACGAGGGAGGTGGCGCGCAGCGTGTGCGTGAGGGCCGCCTCGTACGCGCCGGTCCGCAGGCAGTGCTGCGCCAGGTGCTGGAGTGTCAGCACCTGGGTGGAGGGGTGGCCGGTGCGGTCGGCGAGCGCGACGGCGCGGGCCATCAGCTCCCCGGGACGCGTGACGTCCCCGGTGGCGTCCAGGACGGCGGCGAGGTTGACGCAGGCGATGGCCTCGCTGATCGTGTCGCCCGCGCGGGCGGCCAGCCCGGGTGCCTGTTCCAGGTGGACGAGGGCTTCGGCGTCCCGGCCCTCCTCGTGCAGGATCCAGCCGAGCAGTGCCCGCGTCCGCGCCTGCGCGTCGAGGTCCTTCGCGTGCTCGGCCGAGGCGAGTCCGGCTTCCAGAAGAGGCGTCCAGCCGTCCGTGATCCGCCACAGCATCAGCGGCCACTGGACGAGGGCGAGCCGCCAGGCCCGGTCGTGCAGGCCCAGGGCAGCGGCGGCGGCGACGGCACCCTCCAGCGCGGGGCGCTCCGCCGCGTACCAGGCGAGCGCGGCGGCCCGGTCGTCGAACTCGCGGGTGGCGGCCGGGCGCCGGGCGTCGGCGGGCAGCGCGTAGCAGGGCTGCGAGCCGGGTTCGGCGGCGGCGTCCGCGGCGAGCCCGGTGTAGAGGTAGTGGTCGAGGAGGCGGCGCAGTCCCTCGGGGTCGGCCTGCGGGGCGAGGTGGCGGGCGTAGAGACGGACCAGGTCGTGCGGTGTCCAGCGGCCGGGGACGGACTCGGTGAGCAGGTGGGCCGCGGCGAGCCGGTCGAGGTCGGCGGAGGCCTGGGCGGGGGTGGTCCCGGCGAGGGCGCTCGCCGTGAACCGGTCCAGGTCGGAACCGGTGTGCAGGCCGATGGCTCGGAACATCCGGGCCGCCGGTTCGGGCAGTTGCTGCACGGTGAGGTGGAGGGCGGCGGCGACACCGGTGTCCTCGACGTTCAGCAGGGCCAGGCGGCCCTGTTCGTCGGCGAGTTCGTGGGCCATCGCGCCGAGGGTCCACCGGGGGCGTTCGGCGAGGCGGGCGGCGGTGACGCGCAGGGCGAGCGGCAGCCCGTCACAGAGCCCGGCCAGCCGGGCTGCGGCCTCCGGCTCGGCGGCGACGCGTTCCTCGCCGAGGACGCTGACGAGCAGTGCCTCGGCGTCGGCCGCCGGGAGGTGGGCGAGCGGCAGCGGCCGGGCCGCGTCGGAGGCGATGAGCCCGCCGAGCCGGTCCCTGCTGGTGACCAGCGTCACGCAGTGGTCGCCGCCGGGCAGCAGCGGTCTGACCTGTTCGGAGGAGCGGGCGTTGTCGAGGACGACGAGCAGCCGGCGTCCGCCGGTGAGCGCGCGGAACAGCGCGCCGCGGGCGGCGGTGGTCTCGGGGACGTGGGGCGCCGGGGTGCCCAGCGCCAGCAGGAACTCCCGCAGCACCGAGCCGGTGTCGGGCGCGGGGGTGTCGCTGAAGCCGCGCAGGTCGGCGAAGAGCCGCCCGTCGGGGAAGGCGGCGCGCCGCTGGTGGGCCCAGTGCAGGGCGAACGCGGTCTTGCCGACCCCGGCGGGCCCGGTGATCAGGCAGACGGGCGCGTCCGTGACACCGGCGGCGCGGTCGAGGGCGGCCAGCTCGGCGTCCCTGCCGGTGAAACCGCGCGGGGGGCGGGGCAGCAGCTCCGGGACCGGAACGGCGGAATCGGCATGCGGCGGGCCGGGGCGGACGGCGGCCGGGGCGGTGGGGTCGTGGGACGGGGGCGAGGTGGGGC
>NZ_JOIY01000077.1 GCF_000720185.1 Streptomyces sp. NRRL S-340
GAGATCTACACGTAAGGAGTCGTCGGCAGCGTCAGATGTGTATAAGAGACAGGGCCTACGGTAGTCCGGTCCATGGGCGGTGGGGCGGGACGGTTACGGGGATGGCTGCGTGAGCGGCTACCCGGCGGGTGCGGGGGAGGGCGGGTCGGGGTGGGTGCGGGTCCGCGCCTCAGGCTGCGATCGGTTCAGGGCTTCGGGTTGCGCGTAGGTCATGACTTCGGGCTGTGCGTAGGCCAGGACTTCGGGCCGCGCCTGGGCCGGGTCTTCGGGGTTGTCCCTGGGGCACGGCCCCGGGGCGCGCCTGGGGTTCGGGTTGCCTCTGGGGCACGGCTTCGGGCTGTGTCTGGGCTCGCGGGTCGCGTCCGGGCCGGGGCTTCGGGCTGTGCCTGCGGCTCGGGTTGCCTCCGGGGCAGGGCCTCGGCCCGCACGTAACGCTCGGATCGCGCGTGAGTCTGGCCTCGGGCCGCACCTGGCCGGGACCGCGGGTCGCCACGGGAGCCAGGGACTCCACTCCGCACCTGGGCATCGGGCTGCCCTTGAGCGTGGGCCACGGACCAGTGACCCCGGCCCGCGCTCGGACCAGTGACGCGGCCCGCGCCCGGACCAGTGACGCGGCCCTCGCTCGGGCCAGGACCCCGGCCGCCCCTGCGCCTGGGGCTCTCACTGGCGTGTCACCCGCACCCGGTAGTTCCCGTCCAGGTCCGCCGCCGCCACGTCGATGCGGATCTTCGACTGGGGGTCCTTGAACGTCTCGCCGGGGGCGAAGGGGGCGTCGGAGAGTTCGGCCTGCACGTTGGGACTGCGGGTGCAGCCGCCGGAGTTGCGGTGGGCGTCGTAGACGGTGACGGGGCCGCGGCCGGTGTCCACGCCGGCGTTCACCTTGTAGATGAGGACGCCCGGGCGGCACACCGTCTCGTCGTTGCCTTCGCGGGTGCGCAGTTCGAGGGCGTAACCGGTGCTGCCGTCGAGGGGGACGAAGACCAGTTTGGGGCCGCCCGCGCGCTCCAGCGGGGTCAGCGTGTACTCGGCCGAGCCGTGCCTGCTCGCGCAGCTCACCTGGTCGGCGTCCAGCCAGCCCAGCTTCCACTTGTGCCAGCCGAGCAGGTCGTTGTCGGCGCCCCAGTCCTCGCTCATGATGTCCCAGTGGCCGACCGCGCCGCCGCCCTCCTGGGTGTAGAGGTCGGGCAGGCCGAAGACGTGGCCGTTCTCGTGGGGCAGCACCCGGTAGCCGGTGCGGTCGTACGTGCCGGAGCCGTCGTCCTGGCGGGAGTAGACGAAGGACGCGTTGGCGATGGGGACGCCGTCGGCGACCGGGGCGTCCGGGTTGCCCGCGAAGGTGACGGACAGGACGGTGTCCAGGGCCGAGGGGCCGGCGTTCGGGGTCATCAGCACGTTCAGCAGGTCGTACTCCCGGAAGTTCACCGTCGGGTCGGCCGCTGCCACGATGTCCTGGACGAGCTTGCGGTAGCCCGGGTCGAAGGGGGCGCCGCGCTCGATCCCGTACTCCTCGAACGGCTTCGGCATGCGCAGCCAATGGGTGATCGGGGTCTCGGGGCGGTAGTCGAGGCGCCCGTAGGAGGCGGTGCGGAACCACTCCTGGGTCTGCGGGAAGAACTCGTGGAAGCGGTCGAGCGCGCTGCCGTCGCCGGGGGCGTCGGAGAAGTCGATCATCAGGGTCAGGGCGTGCACGGTGCCGGTGGAGCGGGCGTACCCGCCCGCGGTGGGGACGCCCTCCGTCATCTGTACGGTGCGGGCGCCGCTGATCAGGCAGGGGGCCAGCGCGGGGACACGGGACAGGGCGGAAGCCCCGGCTCCGGGCGCCGTGACACCGGCCGTGAGGTGTGCGGCCCCCGCGGTGCTGACGGCGAGGGTCAGCGCGGTGACGGAGGCGAAGGCGGCGGTACGGCGGGTGAACAGGGGGCGTGTGCGTATGGGCCAGGCAGGTATGAGCCGGATGCGGGCGAGCCGGGTGCGTATGCGGCGAGTGCGTATGCGGTGAGCGCGGGGGCGGGGGCGGGGAGTACGTACGCCACTCGCGTCGGTGCGGGTTGCGAGGGCGTGCGTAAGCGTGGACGTGGGAGGAGTAGCGGTAGGACCGGGTGGCGGGCCGGATATGGGGCTGGTCGTGCCGGGGGGTATGGAGCGGGTTTCGCCCCTGCCGTCCGGGGCGGCCTCCGGGGCAGCGGCGGTGGACGCGCCGTCCGTACGGTTCGTTCCAGCCGCCGTGCCGGTGCCTGCCCCGTCGGTGTCTGTCCCGCCGGTGGCCGCAGAGCTGGTGTTTGCCCCGCCGCTGCCCGTCCTCGCGGTGCCCGTCGCCGCGGCCACCCCGGTGCCGCTGCCCGTCGCGCCGGCGTTCGTCCCGCCGAGGTCCCTGCCGTGGGTCCGGTGCGTGCGGTCTGTCCGGTGGCGGGGCGGCTGCGGCTGCGGCGGCATGCGTGGACCTTTCGCTCCAGGCAGCCGCCGGTCTCGCGCCGCGCGGCACCGGTCCGCACCGGTTCGCGCCAGGCGGTCACCGGTCTCGTCTCCGGCTGCACCCTTTCGATCACCCTGTGTCGAGGGCGCGGCGGGCGCGCGCTGGAGCGGGCCGGTCGTGGGACGCGCGGCCCCCTCGTGGGAAAGGACAGGGCCAGTTGGATGTGACCCAGGTCACGAAGAATCTTTCAGGGGCGGGAAATATCCGGGGACCTCTTCCCCGTTTAGCCCTGTGTACGAGCGAAACGGGGACCCGCTCCCCGGATCGCCCCACTGACACCGACCACGACCGCCGGATCGACCGATCGGGCGGCCCGACGACCAGAAGGAGAAGCCGTGTCCGCCGCGACGATCGCGAACCCCGCAGCGCGCAAGGCGACCAGGCCGCGCGCCGACGCCCTGCGCAACCGGGAGCGGATCGTCACCGCCGCCCGCGAGATGTTCGTCGAGCACGGCCCCGAGGTGCCGCTCGACGAGATCGCCCGCCGGGCCGGCGTCGGCAACGCCACGCTGTACCGCAACTTCCCGGACCGCGACGCCCTCGTCCGCGAGGTCGTCTGCTCCGTGATGGACCGTACGGCGGAGGCGGCCGAGCAGGCGCTCGCGGAGACCGGCGACGCCTTCGAGGCGCTGTCGCGCTTCGTGCACACCGCCGCCGACGAGCGGATCAGCGCGCTCTGCCCGATGGTCCCCAGCACCTTCGACCAGAACCACCCCGATCTGGTGGCCTCGCGCCACCGGGTCGAACACCTCGTCGAGGAGGTCATGGACCGCGCCAAGGCGGCCGGGCAGTTGCGCGCCGATGTGGGCGTCGGTGACCTGATGGTCGCCGCGGCCCAGCTCAGCCGCCCGCCGGCCGGCGCCGGCTGTCTCACCCACGACCGCTTCGTCCACCGCCATCTGCAGCTGTTCCTGGACGGGTTGCGGGCCCCGGCCCGTTCCGCCCTGCCGGGTACGGCCTTGACCATGGAGGCTCTCCGCCAGGCCTGACCGACCGGCACCGCCTCGTCCACCGACTGGAGTGGACTCGCACCGCCTCGTCCACCGACCGGACCGGCACCGCCACGCCTGACCGGCTGACCGACCGGCATCGCTTCGTCGGGGGGACCGGGGACCTTCTCCCCGCCTCCCTCGGCCTGCCGTTCCTCCGTGCCGCCTGCCCGCCTTCCTTCCCGCTCCCTCGCCTTCTCCCTCTCCTCTTTCTCCTCCTCCCTCAGAAGTCTGTTCCGTCTTCCTCCGAAGGTTTTCGGACACCCGAAGACCGTCGGTGAGCCTTTCGACACCCTTTTTCCGTCACGAAGTCCTGAAGTGGGTACACCCATGTCCGAAACAGCCGCAAAGGCTCCCGGCGTCCTGGAGAAGTCCGGTGACGCCAACCGCTGGAAGGCGCTCGTCTTCATAGCGCTCGCCCAGCTGATGGTCGTCCTCGACGCCACCATCGTGAACATCGCCCTTCCCTCGGCCCAGAAGGACCTGGGTATCTCCGACGGCAACCGTCAGTGGGTCGTCACGGCCTACGCCCTCGCCTTCGGCGGGCTCCTCCTCTTCGGCGGCCGTATCGCCGACCTGTGGGGCCGCAAGCGCGCCTTCGTGGTCGGTCTGACCGGTTTCGCCGCGGCCTCCGCGCTCGGCGGCGCGGCCACGAGCGGTGCCCTGCTCTTCGGTTCCCGTGCGCTGCAGGGTGCCTTCGGCGCTCTGCTCGCGCCCGCCGCGCTGTCCCTGCTCGCGGTGATGTTCACCGACGCCAAGGAACGCGCCAAGGCGTTCGGCATCTACGGTGCGATCGCCGGCGGCGGCGGCGCCGTCGGTCTGATCCTCGGCGGTTTCCTCACCGAGTACCTGGACTGGCGCTGGACGTTCTTCGTGAACATCCCGTTCGCCGTGGTCGCCGCGGCCGGTGCGTACTTCGTCATCCGTGAGCCGGCCGGCGGCCGCAACCGCTCGCCGCTGGACATCCCCGGTGTGATCCTGTCGACCCTCGGCCTGGTCGCGCTGGTCTACGGCTTCACCCGCGCCGAGTCGGCCGGCTGGAGCGACGCGCTGACCATCTCCATGTTCGTCGGTTCGGCCGTGCTGCTCGTCGCCTTCGTGCTCGTCGAGTCGCGGATGCGGGCCCCGCTGCTGCCGCTGCGCGTGGTCACCGAGCGCAACCGCGGCGGTGTCTACCTCTCGCTGGGCCTGGCGATCATCGGCATGTTCGGCCTGTTCCTCTTCCTGACCTACTACCTGCAGATCGTGAAGGGCTACTCGCCGGTCAAGACCGGTTTCGCCTTCCTCCCGATGATCGCGGGCATGATCACCGGCTCCACCCAGATCGGTGCCCGGCTGATGACCCGGGTCCCGGCCCGGCTCCTGATGGGCCCCGGCTTCCTGGTCGCCGCCGTCGGCATGCTGCTGCTGACTCAGCTGAAGACCGACACCTCCTACCCGGCCCTGCTGCTGCCCGCGATGCTGCTGCTCGGTCTCGGCATGGGTACGGCGTTCATGCCGGCCATGTCGCTGTCCGCCCAGGGCGTGCAGCCGCGTGACGCCGGTGTCGCCTCGGCGATGGTCAACACCTCGCAGCAGGTGGGCGGCGCCATCGGTACGGCGCTGCTGAACACGATCGCCTCCTCCGCGACCGCGTCCTACATCAAGGACCACATGGCGGCCGCGGGCACCAGCCGGCCGGGGCAGCAGCTGGTGCAGGTGCAGGGTCTGGTGCACGGCTACACCAGCGCCATCTGGTTCGCCGTCGGCATCCTCGTGCTGGCCGCCGTGATCGCGCTGACCTTCGTCAACGCGGGACGACCGGGCACCACCATGGTGACCGGCTCCGGTGCCGCCTCCGATGAGGGCGCCGAGGAGCACGTGGCGGTGCCGGTCATCGCCCACTGACGCACCACCCCGCCTCCGGGTGCCTGTCCTGGCGCCTCAGCGCAGCCAGGGCAGGTCCGCGCCCGCTTCGTTCGGCTGGAGTCCCTCGGCGACGATCTGCATGATCTCGCCGAGGGACTTCTGCTGTTCGGGGCTGAGCCGCTCGAACAGGGCCTGCCGTACGGCGGCCACGTGGCCGGGGGCGGTGCGCCGCAGCACGTCGGCGCCCTCGTCGGTGAGGACCGCGAACTGGCCCCGCTTGTCGGAGGGACAGTCCTCGCGGCGGACCCAGCCGTTCTTCTCCAGGCGGGCGACGGCGTGCGAGAGGCGGGAACGGGTGATCTTGGCGTTCATGGCCAGCTCGGTCATGCGCAGCCGGCGGCGCGGCGCCTCGGCGAGCTGGACGAGGAGGCCGTAGTAGATGTGCGGCATGCCCGCGTCGCGCTGGAGCTGGCGGTCGAGGTGGTCCTCCAGGAGGGTCGTGGCGTGGAGGTAGGCGCGCCAGACGCGCTGTTCCCCGGCGGTGAGCCAGCGCTGGTCGTGGTCGGAGGCCTCCTGGGCGGAGCCGGGCGCGGAAACGGGTGCCGTGTTCATGTAGTCCACTCTACGAGACCACTCATTGAAAGTTAAACAACCTCGAGCGTAGAGTGGGCCGGGGAAGAGCTTTAAAGTTCAAGAAGTCAGCTCCCGGCCTTCGGCGGCTCGGGCTCGTCGAGTCGCCGGCCGGCCCTTCCCCTGTCCGCCGCCACCAGAAAGCCGCCGCCATGACCACCGCCCCGGAGCGCATGCCCGCCCTCTACCTCAGCCACGGCGCGCCGCCGCTCGCCGACGACCCCGTGTGGCCCGGCCAGCTCGCCGCCTGGTCCGCCGCGCTGCCGCGCCCCCGGGCGGTCCTCGTCGTCTCCGCCCACTGGGAGGAGGCCCCGCTCGCCCTCGGCGCCGTGGAGACGGTCCCCCTGGTCTACGACTTCTGGGGCTTCCCCGAGCACTACTACCGGGTGCGGTACGCCGCCCCCGGCGCCCCCGGACTCGCCGAACGGGTGCGCAAGCTGCTGCGCGGCCCCGGCCTGCCCGTGCAGGACGTGCCCGACCGGGGCCTGGACCACGGCGCGTACGTCCCGCTCGTCGAGATGTTCCCCGACGCCGACATCCCCGTCCTGCAGGTCTCCATGCCGACCCTCGACCCGGTGAAGCTCATGGACATCGGCCGCAGGCTGGCGCCCCTGCGCGACGAGGGCGTGCTGATCGTCGGATCCGGGTTCTTCACCCACAATCTTGCCGCCCTGCGGTACACCGGCGAGGGCGTGCCGAGCTGGTCCTCCGAGTTCGACGACTGGGGCAGGCGTGCCCTGGAAGCCCGCGACTGGGACGCGCTGCTGGACTTCCTCGACAAGGCCCCGGCCGGACGGTACGCCCACCCGCGCACCGAGCACTTCGCCCCGCTGTTCGTGACCATGGGCGCGGCGGAGGCCGCGGGGGAGCTGGACGCACAGCGGTCGGTGATCGACGGCTTCTGGATGGGAATGGCGAAGCGGTCGGTTCAGTTCGGCTGAGGTGTCCGGCCGGTCGGGACGTCCGTTCGGTCGGGACGTCCGTTCGGCCGGGACGTCCGTTCGGCCGGGACGTCCGTCCGGTCGGGACGTCCGTCCGGCCGGGGTCCGCCCGGCAGGGGTTCGCTCCGCCGGGTGTCCGTCCGGCGGAGGTGCCCGTCGGGTCAGGGTTTCCCTCCGGCCGGGATCTCCCCCCCGGCCGGGGTGTCCCTCCAGCCTGGGTGTCCGCCCGGTCGGGGCTTCCGTCCGGCTGAAGTGTCCGCCCGGCCTCGGCGTCAGTCCGCCCGGCCCGGGGGTCGGCCCGTCCGGGCCGTGGCGGGCGGTGTCCGGGAATCTCCCGAGATCCCGGCTTTGCGGCAACCTCCGGGCGGCGCCGCCCGTCCATGAGGGTGGAGGGGCGATGGAGGATGACGCTCTTCCGCTGCGGGGACTGCGATATCCGTGTGACGGGTGTCTCATGCGACGGGCCGCCGACGGGGGGTCGGCCCGGCTCGGGGAGGGTGCGACTCCCACCCTGACCTGCGGCTCCGCGACCCCTGCCGCAGTGCGAGACCCGGCGTGGCCGGACAGGGTACTGCATGATCAGAAAAATCGGGGGGCGGGTTGGGAATTCTGTCCGGTTTCAAGTCGTTGTTCCCATCGGATGCGGGGCACCCGAGGAGAGTCCCCCCAGAGAGTGCCGAGCGTCCTGTGGACCACCCGCTGACACACCATCGCAAGGGAGCACGCATGGCAACCCGTGCCGTCGCCCGTCGACTGTCCGCCCGTGGGGGCACCCAGGCTTCCGGTTCTGGGCGAGAGACGGCCGACGCGGCACGCAGTGTTCGCGTCCATGGCGGCGAGATCGCCGACCGCGACCTGGTCGGCATGTACCTCGACGAGATCGCGCGCACACCGCTGCTCGACGCCGCCAAGGAGGTCGAGCTGTCCCAGGTCATCGAGGCGGGTGTGTTCGCGCGGCAGATCCTCGACGGGTACGAGGAGTCCCCGGCCGATGCCAGTCGTGAGGAGCTGGAGGCCCTGGTCGCCGACGGCGAGCGGGCCAAGGACGTGTTCATCCGCTCCAACCTGCGTCTGGTCGTCGCGGTCGCCCGCCGCTACCCGCGCAGCGGCCTGCCCCTGCTGGACCTGATCCAGGAGGGCAACGCGGGCCTGGTGCGCGCGGTGGAGAAGTTCGACTACCGCAAGGGCTTCAAGTTCTCGACGTACGCCACCTGGTGGATCCGCCAGGCGATCACGCGCTCGATAGCGGACCAGTCGCGCACGATCCGGCTGCCCGTCCACCTGGTGGAGGAACTGGGCCGCATCCGCCGCGTCCAGCGCGAGTTCAACCGGGAGAACGGCCGCGACCCGGAGCCCGCGGAGATCGCCGCCGAGCTGGGTTCGACGCCCGAGCGCGTCTCGGACGTGCTCGACTGGGCCCGCGACCCGGTCTCGCTGAACATGTCGGTGGACGACGAGGGTGAGACGCAGTTCGGCGACCTCCTGGAGGACACCTCCGCGGTCTCGCCCGAGCAGTCGGTCCTGACCCTGCTGCGCAGCGAGGAACTGGACGACCTGATCGGCCGCCTCGACCAGCGCACGGCCTCGATCATCAAGATGCGGTACGGCATCGAGGACGGCCGGGAGCGCACGCTGACCGAGGTCGGCAAGGAGCACGGCCTGACGCGCGAGCGCATCCGCCAGATCGAGAAGCACGCGCTGCTGGAGCTGAAGAAGCTGGCCCGCGACACGGGCTTCGACGCCGCGGCGTGACTCCGGGCCGGACGGGAGTGCCCCCGCGCGGGGCACCCCCCGGCCGGAGCGTGAGCCAGGGGAGCTGGGCGTGTCGTGCCGGCGGGGCGCGTATGCCACCGGCCCACTCCGACCGCGTACGCCTGGTGGCGAAAGCCCGCGCAAACATGGCTGTGGAGCGTCGCTTCAAGGGGCGGCGCGCCGGGAACAACCCTTGCGGGCCCGGAGTTCTGGCTCCCGAGCGGCCCTCCACGACCCGACGACATGGCATCGCACCGCGCGGCAGGCCGGGCGGTGCCCGCAGACCACGTCCCGACGCACTCCCCCCGGCGCCGGGACCTTCCCAGAGCCGGGCTTCGGCGCCTTCCCCCGGGCGCCGGAGCCCGGCTCCATCATCTGCCGGAGGGGCTGAGGAGGGCCGGGGCCGGTCCGTACGACGGCGTGCGGCTGCCCGCAGGTACGACGGGGCCGTACGGCTGCCTCTCCCGCGGCGGCCTCTGCCCGCCTCTCCCGCGGCGGCTTCTCGTCCGGCGGCCTCGTGTACGAGGGGGACGGCACGGGGTGGCCCGAACTACAGGCGGGAAACTCCTGCGGTGCCCGGTCGGCCGGGCACGCGGGGGAGGCGGGGCACCCCGGACCTGAACCCCGGGGTGACCCGCCAGATGGCAGATTCTGCCACACCGGCATAATCTGCCGAGGTGACGAGTCCCACCCCCGCTGACCGCAAGTCCCTTTCCGGGCCCCTTCCCCGGCCCGCCTCCCCGGCTCTCTCCCTGACCGAGCGCCGCAAGGCCGCCACCCGTATGGAGATCGCCCTGGCGGCGGCCCGCCTCTTCATGACCCGGGGACTGCGTGCCACCCGCGCCGAGGACATCGCCCGGGCGGCGGGGGTCGCCCCGCGGACCTTCTACCGTTACTTCGCCACCAAGGAAGAGGCCGTGGCGCCCTGTTACGCGGCGGGCGCCGAGCGGTGGAGGGAGGCGGTCCGGGACGCCCCGGCGCAGCTCACCGTCCCGGAGGCGCTGGCCCACGCGGTGCGGCACACCTTCACCCCCGGTTCGGGGGTCTCGGCGATCTCCTGGCAGTGGGCGCGCACGCTCATCCGCCTGGCGGGGACCAGTCCGGCGGTGCGCAAGGTCTGGGCCGAGGTCTGCCAGGAGTCGGAACGCGAGCTGGCCCGGATCCTCGAACTCCGCTCGGCACCCGAACTCGGCTCGGCACCCGAACTCGGCTCGGCACCGGAACACCGCCCGGACCCGGAACCTCCCGTCCCCGCGCCCGGAAACCAGCTGACGCCGGCATCGGAACCGCCCCTCCCGGCTCCCGGACTCGCCCTGCCCGGCCCCGGCCTCCGCTTCTCGGCGGCCGTGGCGAGTGCCGCCGTGCGCGTGGCCGTGGAGGCCTGGGCCACCGGTGAGGCACCGCCCACCGGCCCGGACGGCCCGGCCGCCCTGGCCCTGCGCAATCTCGCGGCCCTGCGGGACTTCCCCTGGACCACCCACCCCGCCCCTGAGTCTTGCTGAGTTCCCCTGAGTTCCCCTGAGTCCGTCCGAGCCCGCCCCCGCCCGGCCCACTCGTTCCGGCCTACGCCCCACCCTCCGCTGCTCCGCCCTCCGGCCCGGCCCCCGCCGCCCGCGTCATCCGCGCCCCCAACGCCCGTACGCACTCCACGAGTTCCTGTGGTTCCCGCACCGTGAACTCGAAACCCAGCGTCGCCAGCCGCACGGCGAGCCACTCCACCCGGTCGCCGACCGTGGCGCGGAGCCGGCAGCCGCCCTCCGGCAGGGGCTCCGGTGTGCCGAGCCAGCCCGGCAGCCGTGCGGCGACCGTCTCGGCGGACTCGGGAAAGGTGACCGCGAAGGTGTACGTCTCCTGCCGCCGCTGCATCGAGTGGCGCAGGTACTCGGCCGCGCTCCCGGTGGGCAGCTCGCGCGGGGCGAAGCGGGCACCGGTCGGGAAGGGCTCGCTGACCCGGTCGACGCGGAACGTCCGCCAGTCGGCCCGGTCCAGGTCGTAGGCGACGAGGTACCAGCGGCGTCCGGTCGACACCAGCCGGTACGGCTCCGCCAGGCGCCGGGTGCCGGTGCCGTCACCGGCGCGGTAGGCGAAGCGCAGCCGCTCCCGCCCGGCGACCGCCGAGGCCATCACGGTCAGCGTCTCGGGTGTGACGGAGGCCCCGTCTCCGCTGGTGAGCGGTGTGGTGGCGGCCTGGAGCGTGGAGACGCGGTGGCGCAGCCGGGCCGGCAGCACCTGCTCCAGTTTCGCCAGCGCCCGCACCGACGCCTCGTCCACCCCCTCGATCGCGTGCCCGGCCCCGGCCCGCAGACCGACCGCGATGGCCACGGCCTCCTCGTCGTCGAGCACGAGCGGCGGCATCGCCTTGCCCGCGACCAGCCGGTACCCGCCGTCGGAGCCCATGGTCGCCTGCACCGGGTAGCCCAGCTCGCGCAGCCGGTCGATGTCGCGCCGGACGGTCCGCCGGGACACCCCGAGCCGATCGGCCAGTTCGCCGCCGGGCCACTCGCGGGGTGTCTGGAGCAGGGACAGGAGCTGGAGGAGCCGTGCCGGGGTGTCCGTCGTCATACGTCCGAGGATGCCGCAGATCTAGGACATCATCTGACCTATTGCCGGATTAGCTTGTCGGCATGACCTCCAGCGAAACCCTCGTCAGCAGTTCCGTGCGGGCGGCAGACCGCCGCCGCTGGTTCGCGCTGGCGATCGTGATGACCGCGGCCTTCATGGACCTCGTGGACGTCACGATCGTCAACATCGCCATACCGTCCATCCAGAAGGACGCCGGCGCGTCCTTCAGCCAGATCCAGTGGATCACCGCCGGTTACGCCCTCGCCTTCGCGGCCGGGCTGATCACCGGCGGGCGGCTCGGGGACATCCACGGCCGCAAGCGGCTGTTCCTCCTCGGCATCGGGGGCTTCACCCTCGCCTCCGCGCTGTGCGGCTTCGCGGTGAACCCCGAGATGCTCGTCGTCTCCCGCATCCTTCAGGGCGCCATGGCGGCGATGATGGTCCCGCAGGTGCTGTCGATCGTGCACGCCACCTTCCCCGCGCACGAACGCGGCAAGGTCTTCGGCCTGTTCGGCGCGATCGTGGGGCTGGGCGCGGTCTCCGGGCCGCTGCTCGGCGCGCTGCTGACGGAGTGGAACCTGTTCGGTCTCGAGTGGCGGCCGATCTTCCTGATCAACCTTCCGGTGGGTGTGGCGGCCCTGCTGCTCGGCAGCCGGTTCATCACCGAGTCGAAGGCGCCGCGCGCGCTGAAACTGGATCTCGTCGGCGTCGCCCTCGTCACGCTCGGTCTGCTGATGCTGCTCTACCCGCTGACCCGGGGCCGTGAGCTGGGCTGGCCGCTGTGGGGGTACGCGTCGATGGCGGGTGCGCTGGTGGTGTTCGCGGTGCTCGTGGCGTACGAGCGGCGCAAGGCGGCGCGCGACGGCTCCCCGCTGGTCGAACTGTCGCTGTTCCGGGTGAAGAGCTTCGCGGCGGGCATCGCCGTGCAGACGGTCTTCGGGGTCGCGCTGGGCGTGTTCTTCCTGGTCTGGACGCTGTACATGCAGATCGGCCTGGGATGGAGCCCGCTGCGGGCGGGGCTGACCGGCGTCCCGTTCTCCCTCGCGGTGTCCGTGGCGGCGGGCATGTCCGTGCAGAAGCTGGTCCCGCGCTTCGGCCGCAAGGTGCTCCAGGCGGGCGCCCTGCTGATGGCCGCCGGCGTGCTGCTCTACATCTGGGAGTCCGGCCGCTACGGCCTGCACATCACTCCCTGGCAGATGGCGCTTCCGCTGGTCGTCATGGGCGTGGGCATGGGCCTGATCGTGGCTCCGCTGACGGACGCGGTCCTCTCCGGAGTGCCGCGGGAGCACGCGGGGTCGGCCTCCGGTCTGATCAACACCGTGCAGCAGATGGGCAACGCGCTGGGGCTCGGTCTGGTGTCGGTCGTGTTCTTCGGCGTGATCGGTGACCGGCTGACCCCGGCGCAGGTGGGCCCGGCCTTCGTCGACGCCTTCCAGCACGCCCTGTGGTGGGTGGCCGCGGTCCTGGGCGTCATCTTCGTCCTCATGGCCGCGCTGCCCGGCCGGCCGGCCCAGCACGTGGAGGGCGCGGCGGACGCCGAGGGGGCGGACGGGCCCGGCGGCGAGGGCCTCGCGTCCGGGGCCCGGGAGCGGGAACTCGTCGGCTGAGCGGGGGGACGGTCTGCGGGGCCCGGTACCGGGGAAGGTACCGGGCCCTTCGCCGTACCCGGAGGGGGCGGCGTGTCCCGAAGGCCGTCACCCTTCCCTCCTCGCGGCCGCCCGAGTGTGCCCACTTGCGCCCGAACCTGTTTACTTCGCGGACATCCCGGCGTAGCCTCCGAGAGAAACCACAAGTTCGGGCATCAGTCGGAGGCAAACGGACATGTACGCAGCGGAGCGGCAGCAGGAGATCCTCCGGCTCGCCCGTGACGGCGGACGGGTGGACGTCGTGTCGCTCGCCGAGGAGTTCCAGGTGACCGCGGAGACGATCCGCCGCGACCTGAAGACCCTCGACCGGGCCGGCCTGCTGCGCCGGGTGCACGGCGGTGCCATCCCGGCCGGCCGCCTCGACTTCGAGCCGGACCTCACCGAACGCGAGTCCACGGCGGCCGACGAGAAGGACCGCATCGCCAAGGCGGCCCTGGCCGAACTCCCCGCCGAGGGCACGCTGATCCTCGACGCCGGTACGACGGTGGCCCGCCTGGCCGCCGCCCTGCCCCTGGAGACCGACCTCACCGTCGTCACGCACTCCCTGCCCATCGCCGCCCGCCTCGCCGACCACCCCGGCCTCCAGCTCCACCTCGTCGGCGGGCGCGTACGGCACCGTACGCGCGCCGCGGTGGACGCCTGGGCGCTGCGGGCCTACGGCGAGATCCGCGCCGACGTGCTGTTCGTCGCCGCCAACGGCTTCTCCGCCGAACACGGTCTGACCACCCCCGACCTCGCCGAGGCGGCGGTCAAGCGCGCGGCGATCGCCGCGGCCCGCCGCGTGGTGCTGCTCGCCGACTCCACCAAGCACGGCCAGGAGCACTTCGCCCGCTTCGGCGGTCTGAGCGACGTGGACCTGCTGATCACCGACAGCGGGCTGAGCCCCGAGGACGCCGCCGCCATCGAGGGCGGCGGCACGGAAGTAGTACGCGCATGATCGTCACCGTCACCCCCAACCCGTCCCTGGACCGCACCTACGAGGTCCCCTCCCTGGACCGCGGCGAGGTCGTCCGGGCCACCGGCGAGCGGGTGGACCCGGGCGGCAAGGGCGTCAACGTCTCGCGCGCCGTCGCCGCCGCCGGACGGCGCACGGTCGCCGTCCTGCCCCTCGGTGGTGCGCCCGGCGCGCTCGTCGCCGAACTGCTCGACGCGCAGGGCATCGAGGTCGCGCCGGTCCCCGTCGCCGGGGCGACCCGTTCCAACATCGCCCTCGCGGAGGCGGACGGCGTCCTGACGAAGATCAACGCACCCGGCCCCGAACTCTCCCGCCCCGAGCAGGAGTCGCTGCTGGAGACCGTACGGAGCCGGTCGCGCGGCGCCGACTGGATCGCCTGCTGCGGCAGCCTGCCGCGGGGGCTCGCGCCCTCCTGGTACGCCGACCTGGTCGCGCGGGCGCACGCCGCCGGTGTACGGATCGCGCTGGACACCTCGGGACCCGCTCTCCTGGCGGCGCTGCGCGAGGGGCCGGACGTGGTCAAGCCCAACGCCGAGGAACTGGCGCAGGCCGTGGGGCGCCCGCTGGCGACGGTGGGCGACGCGGTCAAGGCGGCCGAGGAACTGCGCGGCCTGGGCGCACGGGCCGTACTGGCGAGCCTGGGCGCCGACGGGCAACTGCTCGTCGAGGACGCGGGTGTCTGGTACGGCAGCGCGCGCGTCGGCACCGTCCGCAGCAACGTCGGCGCGGGCGACTCCTCGCTGGCCGGCTTCCTCATCGCCGGCGGCACCGGCCCGCGGGCTCTGGCCTCGGCCGTCGCGCACGGCGCCGCCGCCGTCCGGCTGCCCGGCAGTGTGATGCCCGGCCCGCAGGACCTGGACCCGGCGGCGGTCACGGTCACCGCCGAGGTGCCCGTGGACCGCGCCCTCACGGAGCCCGTGTCATGACCGCCGCCCCCGCAGCCACCGCCGCCGTCCTCGCCCCGCGCACCGCTCCCGCACCCGGCGGCAGCATGCCCGACCGCCGCGGCCGCACCCCCGCACCCGCGGCGGCACCCCCGCC
>NZ_JOIY01000078.1 GCF_000720185.1 Streptomyces sp. NRRL S-340
GTGAGTGGGGTACGGGCTGCGGCTCGTGTATCGGCGGTCCGCCTTGACTCAACCGTGGCGCAGGCTGCCGCTGCGGCTCGTCACTGGGAAGGGTCTGGAGCCGGCGTGCCGGGAGAATGGTGCTCGGCCGATGCCCCTGCGGGACCGCGGCCGGCTGACTGTCAGCTGGAGCGGTGGGGGTGGCCATGTGGAGTCACTGGCGTCGGTTCCGTTCCTGCACGTGGCATGGCCGTCATCCCGACGGCCGGTGTTTACGGACGGCGTTCAGGTAGTGTCGGCCGGACCCTTGGCGCCCACGAAGGGCGGAGCACGAGGCGAAGTGACCGCTCGAATGCGCAGTCCGACGCCATACAGCGAGCGGCCCATCGCGCGAGCTCGACGGGCGAAGGCAGCGGATTTGGTCGAGCGCCTGGTTGCCGAGGAGCGCGTCTGTTTCACCGACCTCAATGACGACGAGGTTGCGGAGTGGTGGCGTGCGGTCGATTTCGCCAAGCGGCACCGCCTGGAACCTCAGGGCAAACGCATCGAGAAGGCCCAGATCGGCGCACGCCGGCTGGAGATGTTTCTCGCTGAAGGTCCGCATCCCAACGCGCGGAGTCGGCGGCCGGAGGCTGATGCATCGATGGTGCTGGTGAGCACGCGGCCGACTTCTCTTCCCCCGGCTGTGGCCGCACTCAAGGACGATGACAGACAGCTCGTCGTTTCCGCTGTGCTTCACCGCCGGTCGCTCTTGCTGCTGCAGGCGCTGGCTGCCGAGGCGGCGCGGCGAGGGCACGAGGTCAAGCAGAGCCGGTCGTGCTATTCGCGGCACGAGGGCGGAGTGGACGTGGTGGTCGGCGGTTTCGCGCGCGGTCAGTGTCAGGCAGGAGTTCCCGCAGCCGACGAATGCAGAGCGCTCCGCGCGTATTGTCGTCGAGCTTGACCATGACCGGTCCGGTCGGCCAGGGCGTTGGCGAGACCGGAAGAGCAGGGCGCTTGAGGACGCCTGGAGGTGATCCTTGGGGAGGTCGAAGCCCGAGCATCGGAGGACGCTCAGCGCAGGGAGCATGAGCAGCGGGTCATGGCGGAGCGCGAGGTGCGTTGGCAGGCGGCCATGGAGGATGCAAGGAAGCGAGCTGTTCAAGACCAACTGGCCGAGGTGCTGCGCGAGGAAGCCGGACGCTGGCAGGAGGCCACCGTGCTCGGTGCGTACTGCGATGCTCCGGAACGTTGTCTTGCCCAACCGGGTGATGCGGACGAGTCCACTCTGGGTTCGGCCGGACGCCGGTTGGAGTGTGCACGTGGATTTGTACGGGTGATCGACCCCTTGAAACGACTTTACGGAGATGCCGACTCCAAGGGAGCCCTCGTCGGTCGAGCTCAAGGCACACCTGAGAAGTTGGAGTCCCTATGGACCGGAATCTCGGGGCGGACGGTAACGTGCACTGCGGGCGGTTCGCGGAGTCGCCCATGTGTTTCCGATGACGCATCATGTGGAGTGCGTCGCGATCCTTGAACCAGCCGTGAAGGGCGTCTGACCTGCGGTTTTGTGTGTGCGCATTATGTACGGTGTGGGTGATACGGGCGATATCTTGACGCTGAAATGACGCTCGTGACGCTCATTTGACACTCGTTCTGATGGGGCGTCAGGAGTTCTGTTGGGCAGGTCAGGGCCTGTTCAGGATGGTGCATGTCAGTGGGACCGCTCACGGGGCGACGCTCTGCGCGGAGCAGTGGGTCCTCCATGGTCGATGTCCCGGAAGAGACCAGCCAGCGGTGGGATCTACAGTGATGGCCGATCACGGGCCAATGAACTGCACGAATGGTCTTTCCACTGTTTCCTGCTCGTGCTCGTTGATGCAGCCGGAAGTCCCAGAGAAGTCCCAAGGTGCTCCCAGGGTCCGCAGCCACTCTTTCGGCTCTATGCCGCTTGGGCGGCGCGGTGTGAGCTGGTGCGCGGGGGACCACCACGTGATTCGAGCTGGCCAGGACCTCGCCCAGGAACCACCCCCGCGTGTGCAGGGACCACACACCCTGCGTGCCGCGGGCTCGCGATGCTGGGACCACCCCCGCGTGAGCGGGGACCACCGGCCGCCGTAACCAAACGAGGCCTCAAGCACGGGACCACCCCCGCGTGCGCGGGGACCACCTCGCCAGGGTCGCGGCATACACGTCCGCCTTGGGACCACCCCCGCGTGCGCGGGGACCACCAGGTCACCGCCGACACCAACGGCGCGGTCCAGGGACCACCCCCGCGTGCGCGGGGACCACATTCCTCCCAACTGACGCGCTCGATGCCGTCAGGGACCACCCCCGCGTGCGCGGGGACCACACAGGCGGGCCGGAACCCCGCGCGAACGGTAAGGGACCACCCCCGCGTGCGCGGGGACCACGCCAGCAGGCCACCCAGGATGTCCGTGTTGAGGGGACCACCCCCGCGTGCGCGGGGACCACACCCGTCCCGGACTCGAACTCATCCAGATCGCCGGACCACCCCCGCGTGCGCGGGGACCACTACCGTCCCGTGCCATGACGAAACCTCGCCCCGGGACCACCCCCGCGTGCGCGGGGACCACAGATTGGGTACACCCCAGGACAGACGATCTCGGGGACCACCCCTGCATACGCGGGGACCCGCCACGTCGGCTTTGTCGTGGGTCAGCGTGTACAGCGGCCACCGTACCCGCCATGGTCCGGCTGCCGCAGCCGTCCGCTCGGAACCCTTGAGATGGTGACATCGGAGACGACAACACTGCGCGGTGCGACTCGTGAAGCCCGCGTGTAAGGAGAGCCCTGGTGCGTCGAGTTAGAAGCTCAGGCTGGGCGAGAGCACAGTCCAGGGGGTCCCAGCGCTGGCCGACGCTGCCTTTGTGGTGGGCCGTGCGGTCACGTTGTCCGGGGCGCTTATTGCCCTCCAGTGCTAACCTCCGGAGCTTTCCCGCATGGGGGACGTGGGCTTGGCCGTATGGTGGGGCTCGGCATGCGACGTGGGCCGTACCGGGTCCGGTACGGTTCCGCCTCAACGGGGGGAGAGGATGTGGCTTTGCGGGGTAGCCGGCGCGCGGTGCTGGTGACGACGGTGTTGGTCTTGGCGGTCTTCTCTGGTGCGCTGTCGCTGCTGAGTTGGGACCGTGCGAACCAGGTGGCTGGGACGGTCTCCGCGATAGTTGGTGTGGCCGCTCTGGGGATCGGGGTCTGTGGGTTGCTGGCCCCGACCGGAAGCACGTCCGTACAGGTGTCCAGGACCGGGCGTGCCACGGCCACCGGCAGCGGGGAAGCCAACACAGGTGTCCTTGCCTCCTCGTCCGCCCGTGCGGTCTCCGTCGAGGAGACCGGCGATGCTCGGGCGGACGTCGGCAGTGCGAACACCGGTTACCGGTGGCAGGAGTAACGGCGCACCCGATGGTTTTCCGCAGGCGCGCCGCGGTACGCAAGTCAGGCGGATCTTCCGCCGAGGGAACTGGGTCCTTTGCTAACAGCGGCGTGATGATTGACAGCCCCGTACAGGTAGTCGCGGGGCGCGCCGCCGTTTCCGGCTATCTCCTACAGGTGAGCCAGGGCCTTGTCGCCAGCTTCCAGGGGCGTGAGAGTGAGCTTGCCCAGCTGGCAGCCTTCTGCGAGCACGATGTGCCTGCGGATGGTGCTGGCGTCGGCTACTGGCGTTGGGTAGCCCCAGCGTGGGCGGGAAAGTCCGCTCTGCTCGCGTACTTCGTCTTGCATCCTCCACCCGGCGTCGATGTCGTGTCGTTCTTCATCACCTCCGGCATGGCCGCGCATAACGAGGCTGCGGCGTTCTGCGAGATTGTTCAGCGGCAGGTGTACGCCTTGCTGGGCGAGGCGGAGCCGCTGAGCACCCCCGCCACGCGATACGAGCAGATGCTGCTTGGGCTGCACCGCGCCGCACAGCGGTGCGCGGTGCGCGGTCGGCGGCTCGCGCTCGTGGTGGACGGGCTGGACGAGGACCGCGGGGTGACCGCTGGTCCGGACGGCCACAGCATCGCGGCGCTGTTGCCACGTGTTCCCCCGCACGGCATGCGAGTCATTGTCGCAGGCCGTCCGCACCCGCCGGTGCCGGGGGACGTGCATGCGGATCACCCGCTGCGCAGCACGCGGATCGACCATGAGTTGAAGCCGTCCCCGCACGCCCGCGCGGCGCGCGAGGACGCGGAGCGGGACCTGCTGAGACTGCGAGTCGGTGGCGGGCTGGGCTGGGACCTGGTCGCTCTGACCGTTGCGGCCGGAGGCGGGCTGAGCGCGCCCGACTTCGCCGAGCTGACCGGGAGCCCGGTCCGGCTGGTTGAGCGTGAGCTGGCTGCGGTGAACGGCCGCAGCTTCCGCCGGCGTCTCGGGCACTGGATGTCCGCCGGTCCGTCCGTCTTGCTCTTTGCGCACGAGGAGATCCGGGGCGCCGCGGCGGCACTGGTCTCGGACCAGGAGCTGGTGGCCCGCCGCAGCCGTCTGCACCAGTGGGCGGACTCCTACCGGCAGATCGGGTGGCCGGAGGGGACCCCCGAGTACCTGCTGCGCGGCTACACCCAATTGCTGCGTGAACGGGAGGACGCTCCCAGGCTGGTGGCGCTGGCCTGTGATACGAAGCGGCAGGAGCGGCTGTGGCGGGCGTCCGGGGCGGATCTGGAGGCGCTCAGCGCGGTGTCGGCCGCGTTCGACCTCCTACTCGCGGGTGGCGGGCGCCGCGGTGATCAGGACGTGTCCGTGGCACTGCGGCTCGCCGCCGCGAGGGACGGGCTGCACGAACGGACAGCGTCTCTATCCTCCGGCCTGATCGCCCTATGGGCCCGGTGCGGGCACCATGCACGCGCCGTTCACCTGGCCCAGTCGCAGCGCGACGCGGGGGACCGGGTGGCCGCCCTGAGCGCTGTCACCGGCGCCCTGGCCGCCGCGCGCTCGGATCAGGCGGCCACTCTGCCCAACCAGGTGGATGACACCGGAGAACGGGACCACTTCCTGGCGGCGATCGCCAAGGGCCTGGCGGACTCCGGCCGAGCCGTCGAGGCCCTGCGGCCAGCCCGCCACATCAGCGACCTGGAGCGAAGGGCGGAGGCTCTCGTCGCCGCCGTCGGGGCCCTGACTGGCGCGGCGAGGAGCGTCACGGTGGCTCAGGAGAAGGCCGATGCCCGGGGCACCGATGCAGTTCCCTGGGGGCTGGAAGCCGTCGACGCGGTCATGGCGGTGCCCAACACAGTCTCACGGAGCACGCTGGGCGCCTCGCTTGCCGCCGCGCTCTCCCGCCTCGGCGAGCATCTCCGAGCCGTGGCGCTGGCGAAGCACGTTGTGTCCCATTCGGCCGACTCCGATGACACCGTCCGGCGTGCGCAGTGCCTCGCCCTGTTCGCCCGGGGGATGTCCACGGCGCCGGGGCTCGCCGCGCTGGCAGCCGAGTTCGCCGCGACGTCGGCCCGGCTGGCGGCGGACATCGACGACCCCGTCGGCGTTGGCTGGGTCTACTCATGCGTCGCCGCGGGCCTGGAAGCGACCGGGCACCACCAGCAGGCGATCGACTTGGTCAGCCGTTGCCTGGACGATCCGGAGGACGGCCTGGTCGAGATCGGCATCGCGGCCGCGGAAACCGGTGACCTCGACCGAGCCCTAGAGCTGGCTGAGCGGATCACGGAACCCATTTACCGGGCGCGCATCCTCAACGCCGCCGGCAAGATGACGGCAAACTCCTGTGACCCGGCACGGACGCTGCACCTGGCGCAGCAAGCCCGCGACGCCACCGACAAGGTGCCCTACCTCCACTGGCGGGTGACGCTGTCAACCGACACCGCTGACTTCCTGCTGCGGGCAGGCCAAGAACAACACGCCCACGCCGTAGTCAAGCGGGCGACGAACATGGTGCGAAGAGGCCGGGGGCCCGGGGTAGTGCACACCCTCCTCAACCTGGCCGTCGCAGCCGACCGGTCAGGACAGCGGGGCGATGCAGGCCGTCTCATCCACCGCGCCGAACAGGTCGCCGACGCGTCCGCCGGTTACGCACGCATCCTCAACCTCGCGGAGGTGGCTGAGTGCCTCCACCACACGGGTCGCCCCGCAGAGGGGGATGAACTCCTACACCGTGTGCTTCAAGAGAGCCGGAACCTGGCAGATCCCGCCGAACGCAGTGAGGGCCTGCGACGGGTGGCCGAGGCATTCGGCCTTACCGGGAAACCGGACGGAGCGGCAGAGCTGGCTCAGGAGATCCTGGGCCTGGCAGGCACCGCCGACAGCCCGTCCCGCCAGCGCTGGGACACGTACGCCGCCGCCGGTGCGCTACTCGCGGCAGGCGATATCGACGCGGTACTCGATCTGGAGGACGGCCTGCCGGAGGACGCAGTCGACGAAATGCTCGCCGGTGTTGTGAAAAGGCTCGTGGACGCCGGTGATCTGGCCACAGCAGAGGGGATTACCGATCGGCAAGGAGACGAGCACGCCATCGGTTACCTCGCGGCGGGCGTCGCCGCCACGGGTGACCTCACCCGTGCCGCCGCGCTGCTTGAGGAGATCAGCCACCCTGTCCGGCGCGAGGCGGCCACACCGGCCGTCGCCAAGGCGTTCTGCCGGACGGGCGCCCGCGAGGCGGCCCGCGCCTTGGCCGATGCCCTCACCGTGCCCGAGCACCGCGGCAAGGCGATCGCAGCGATCGCCCAGGTACTCGGCCCCTGCCCGCAGGGGCGCCTCGTACTGATCGAGGCGCTGAGCTGGGGCCCGTGGGAGCAGATGCATGAGGAGATCGCTGTTGTCGCGCCAGAGCACTTACCTCTCCTGGTGGACCTCGTGCTGACGGAAGGCTTTAGAGGTCCTAACGGAAGTTGTTGATCAAGTGACCGTTGGCTTGTCCGCTCGTTGGTCGGGGCGTGGGGAAGTATCAGTCGCGGCCGTGGATCGTGTCGGACGAACTGTGGTCGCTCATCGAGCCGTTGCTGCCGGAGCCTGCGCCGAAGCTGGTTGCGGGCCGGCCGCGTGTGCCGGATCGCCAGGCGTTGTGCGGGATCCTCTTCGTGCTGCACACCGGGATCCAGTGGGAGTACCTGCCCCAGGAACTGGGCTTCGGATCGGGCATGACCTGCTGGCGGCGCCTGGCGGAGTGGAACGAGGCCGGCGTGTGGGACCAGTTGCATGTGGTGCTGCTGAAGAAGCTGCGGTCGGCGAAGAAGCTCGACTGGTCGCGGGCGGTGATCGACTCCTCCCACGTCAGGGCGGCCCGACGGGGCCCAAAAGCGGTCCCAGCCCGGTCGACCGCGCACGCCCGGGCAGCAAGCATCACGTCCTCACCGACGGTCAGGGCATCCCGCTCGCGGTGTCGCTGACCGGCGGCAACCGCAACGACGTCACCCAACTGCTACCGCTGCTGGACAAGGTCCCGGCTGTCAGCGGCGTCGTCGGCCGACCGCGGCGGCGGCCGGACATGCTCTTCGCGGACCGCGGCTACGACCACGACAAGTACCGGCGGCTGCTCCGGCAACGCGGCACCCGTCCGGCGATCGCTGAACGCGGCCGGCCGCACGGTTCCGGTCTGGGCATCTTCCGTTGGGTTGTCGAGAGGACGATCGCCTGGCTGCACGGCTTCCGGCGCCTGCGCATCCGCTGGGAACGACGCGACGACATCCACGAAGGCTTCCGGGGCCTCGCCACCTGCCTGATCACCTACCGCCACGTCCAACGCCTTTGTTAGGACATCTAAGACCAGTCGCCGCGAAGGGTGTTTCTATCTGTTCGGTCAAGGTCTGTGGGCTTGGTCAGGAGAAAAAGGTAGCCAGAAGGGGCATGATCTTGATGGGTGGTTCCGGACGCTTCTTCGGTGTCCGGAACCACCTCGTCAGGTCAGGTTCGATGTGACCTTCGATCCGATCCCTCGCCGCCGCCGCTGCATCGTCCGCTCACGCATCACTCAAGCACCCAACGCGTTCTACCGTGATCGAGGGGCCGACTCCGATCACGCCTCGCTGCTTGGGTCAAGGGGGGCGTCCTCTCGCAGAGCCACTCCGAAGGGACCATTACTCGCCAAGTCCGTCTCGCCCTGGGCAAACTGCTGATCCGATGGGAAAGCCGCTGGCAAGATGGCCGCATGGGTGGACTGCGCGGCAGTCGGGGGAGCAAGGAGCAGTGGGTGGGGACGACGATTAACGGCCGGTTTCTGTTGCTCCCTCAGGAGGCCCGCCCGGGGGGGTTGTCCGAGGTCCGCAAGGCCGTGGACATCAGGAGCGCTGGCGGTGACCACGTCGCCGTGAAGCTGCTCAAGCAGCGGGAGGACGACGCGATCACCCGGATCTTCCTGGAGCGGGAGACCTCGGCGCTCAAGGCACTGAACCATCCCCATATCGTGCGGATGCTCGACTCTGGCTGGGATCAAGGGCTGGAGCGGTACTTCATCGCCCTGGAGTGGATTGACCGCAGCCTCAAGGACGAGATGGCAGATGGCCGTCCCCTTGACTGGCCGGCCTACTTCACACGCATAGGCGGACCGTTGGCTTCCGCCCTCGCGTATGCCCACGAGAAGGAGATCGAGCACCGTGATCTGAAACCGGGAAATGTCCTGCTGACCGGCGACGGCACGGTCAAGCTCGCCGACTTCGGGATCGCCAAGATCTTGTCCAAGGCCGCAGCCGTGACCGACGAGACGGTCGCGGACTTCCGATCCGCTCTGTACTCGCCGCCCGAGCAGAGCGAGGCAGTCCCGTACGTTCGTGACGTGTACGCCTACGCGGTCCTGGCCATTCAGGTCCTCTCCCGCAGCCAGGCACGTGACTACCACGATCTGGCGACGGTACTCGACGGTCTGGAACTCGACACCGAGATCCGCAACGTCCTCAGAACCTGCATCGACCTCGACCCGAAGAAGCGGCCAGCCAACGCTATCGTCCTCGAACACCGGCTCCTGGAGGCCGAACGGGTCTGCGAAAACCGTGATGCTCGCCAACGCAACGCGCTCTGGCTGAAGATGACCCGTCGTGCGGCCGAAAGCTTGAGCACCACCCCGGCCGGAGAAGGGATCGACTGGGATGCGGTGAAGAATACGGTGCTCGCGGACATCTCCGGCACGGTTCATGTCGACTACGGCTACAACGCGCAGAGCGACGAAGTCGACACCGGCACGGTGCGGGTGTTCGGCCAGAGTCTGTTCCTGCGCCTGGTCAACGACGAGGATCAAAGCGACCGATGCGTCATCGTTTCGGCCGAGGAAAGAGCAGAGGAATGGATGGCCAAGCGCCGTGCGTCCGCCCTCAAACTCGGCCCCATCCTCACCTGGACGTTCAACGATCCGGGCGAGGACCCGGCGTACGACGGCCTCAACCTGCTGCTGGACAGCCTCAACGAAGAACTTGACGCACGCGAGACACAGGCCAAGGAGGGTAAGCGCCAGCAGATCGGCGACCTGTTCGACGGCTGGCGCCGCGTCCTGGAAGCCCGTGAGGAAGCGGCGGCCAACGGGCGGCAGCCGATCCAGTACGAACGGCTGGAAGGCGGCGGCCGCACCCGAGTCTTCCATCTCGCCGCTCCCGACACTACCGCCGAAATCGGTGAAGAGTGGTCCGTCGCGGAGTACCCCTACAGTCGGCCCATCGACCGTGGCGAGATCACAAACCGCACTGACGACACCGTCGTCCTGCGAATGACGCGTCCCCAGGCCGTCCTGCCCGCCCGGGGGGTACTGCTCCCCTTCCTCGGACCCAGCCAGAACGCGATCAACCGGCAGCGCGACGCACTTACCGCGGTCGCCGCCGGCCAGACCGCAAATCTCGACCTGCGGCAGATCATCGATAACCCCGGAGTCCTTGAGGTCGGCCCGCCCACCGAAGTCACCACCTGGGTCCGCGCCGACCTCGACCAGAGCAAACGGGACGTCGTCGCCCACGCCCTGGGCACCCAGGACCTACTGCTCGTCGAGGGACCACCCGGCACTGGCAAGACGACCGTGATCGCTGAGATCGTCGAGCAGACCCTCAGCCGGCATCCCACCGCCCGCATCCTCATCGTCAGCCAGACCCACATCGCCATCGACAATGCCCTCAAGCGCCTTGAAGACGCAGGCATCACCGAACTCGTCCGCCTCGGCCGCGTCGACGATCCACGCGTCGCTGAAAGCGCACAGCCGCTGCTGCTCGACCGGCAAGTCAAGAAGTGGACCCAGGGTGTCCGGACGCGCGCAGAACGGCATCTGGAGAGCGTGGCCGCCAACAGCGGCCAGCAGCCCAGCCACCTCAAAGCGGCCCTGGTGCTGGAAGAACTCGCCGCCGTGGCCGCCGACCTCGCCCATGTGACGGCCCGCCTCGACGAGCTGGCGAACCAGCCTGTGCCTGAGCGCACCACCTCCGCCAGAGAGCTCGGCGAGGAAGTCGTCACCACCCGAGCCCGTCGAGAACAGCTCCTCGAACAGCGGGCAGAGCTGTTCGCCGAAGTGCAGACCATGCTCGACGGCGAACTCACCCTCCGCGAGGAAATGAGCGCCGCAGACGCCCGCGACGTGGTCGAGGTGCTCCTCGGCCCGGCCGGGACCGGCAGGGAACTGATGCACCTGCTGCGCCTCCAGGGCGAATGGCTTCAGCGAATCGGCACCGACCAGAACCTGATCGCGGGCTTCCTGCGCACCCGGCGCGTCATCGGCGGCACCGCGCTCGGCTTCCTCGGCCACCCGGCGGCCCGGGATCTCGAATTCGACCTGTGCATCTTCGACGAGGCGTCCAAGGCGACCGCGACCGAGGCGTTGGTGCCAATGGCCAGGGCCAAGCGATGGGTGCTGGTCGGCGACACCAACCAGCTGCCTCCCATCGATGAGGATCTGCTGCGCGATGAAAAGATCATGGCCGATCACCAGCTCATCCCCGAGCTGGTGAAGACCACCCTGTTCCAGTACTTCGCCAACTCCACCAAGACACCAGTCAAGCACCTGCTGCGCGAGCAGTACCGGATGACCCCGGCGATCGGCAACATGATCAGCAGCTGCTTCTACGACAACAAGCTAATCTCGCCCAACGACCATGTCCTTCCCGGCTACAGCACGGTCAACAAACCCGTCCTGTGGCTGGACACCAGCGCTCTGTCGAACCGCCGCGAGGACGAGCAGTCCGCCGCACAAACCAGCGTTTCAAACCGCCTTGAGGGCCAACTCGCGATGCGACGCCTGGAAGTCATCGACCGGGCCATCGACAAGGGGGTGATCAAGACTCCCGACGGCAAGCGCCTCGACGTCCTGCTGATCGCCCCCTACGGCCGCCAGGTCGAAGAACTCACCAAACGCCTAGCCTCCCTAAGACTCAAGCACATCGCTCCAGAAGTGCTCTCCGTCGACGCGGTACAGGGTCGAGAATGCGATCTCGTCGTGTTCTCCGTGACCCGAAGCAACATCAGCGGTCGCTTCGGATTCCTTGGCCAGCCCTACTGGCGCCGCATCAACGTCGCTCTCTCCCGCGCCCGCTACGGCTTGATCATCGTTGGCGACGCTGGCTTTTGCCGCAGCAAGCCCGGCGCCCTGCGCGACGTCCTCGACTACATGAGCGGCCACCCGGAAGACTGCGAGATCCGCAATGCCTACCTCTAGCCCCACCTTCGGCGACGACAGCCTCCTGGCCCTCCGCTTCCACAACACCCGTCCCGGACTCGAACTCATCCAGATCGCCGACGCCGCACTGCCTGTCGCCCGGATCACCGCCGAGGTCCTCGCCCAGGACAGCAAGGACCTCCCGCTTATGGAGGAATTCGTACTGCGGCTGGTCGACCACAACGTGAGCAACACGCGTGGTATCGCCGGCCTACTCGGCCTGCCCGAAAACATGGTCGACCGGACCGTCGCCGTGCTGTTCGGCTCAGACGACCTCAAATGGGCCCGCCCCACCCTCGCAGACGCAGGCCGGGCTCCCGGCCTGCGGCTCACAGACAAGGGCCACCTCACTGCCCAGAAGGCCGCCGCCGTAGCGCCCGTGCGGGTCAACCAGCCGCTCGTCTACGACCAAATGCTGTGGAAGGTAGCCCCCTACGACCGCCGCACCACCATCCCGCGCGGGCAGGCCGAGGAAAACGGCATGATCATGCTGCCCGCCGCAAGGTCCGGGCCCGTCAATGACGGAGACATCACCGCAGCGGAAATCACCGCTCTGCTCCGTGAGAACGGCAATAACAAACGCGAAGTCCTCCAGGTCAAAGGCATCTCCCAGGCCCCGGCCCGCCGTGTCCTGCCGGTCAAGCTCCTGGTGTATGCCGACGCAGACCGTACCGACGTCGAAGTCGGCATCGTCGTCGACGGCGAACTCAGTCAGGCCCACGAACTCGCTCTCATCGGCCACGGTGGTGCCAAGGCCCTCGGCATCTCTGTCGAGCCGCCCCCCGAACGCCCTCTTCTCGACCCCGACCTCGAAAAGGCCCGCGTACCGCTGCAAGAGGTCACCCAGCACCGTGCAGAACAGGCCGCATTCCAGCTCGGCGCTCACGCCCCCATGCCCGGTCCGCCGGCAGTTCAGCAGCCACAGGCAGACGAGATCCGAGCCATCGGAGTCTTCGAGCATCCCGACGTCCTCGACGACGCGCTCACCAACGCCCGCCGCCGACTCTTGATCATCTCCCCGTGGATCAAGAACGCGATCATCACCACCGACTTCCTTAGCAAACTCGAACGCCGGGTCAAACAAGGCGTCAAAGTGGATATTGCCTACGGCTACGAGGAAAACGACACCAAGACCGACCCTGCCTCCGTCCGGAAACTCACCAACCTCGCCGACCGCTACCGCGACAAACTCAGCTTCACGCGTCTGAAGAGCACCCATGCCAAGGTCCTCGTCTACGACGACGTTTGGGTGACCACGTCCTTCAACTGGCTCTCATTCAAAGGTGATCCCGAACGCACCTACCGCATGGAGGAAGGAAGCCTCGTCCGCAACCGCCAGATCGCCGACACCCAGTACGCCCGCTACCTTGAGCTGATCGCCGACCAGCGCCGATAACTGTCAGCGGTGGTGCCTCCCGCATGCCGCTGCACCTTTGCACCGGGTCTTGTGAGCGTCGGTCAGCCCCTGGCTCGGATCATTACGGTGAGGACCGGTGAGGCCGGTGACGGCTGGCTCTGTCCGATGTCCTGGTACCCCCACAACTTGTAGAGCGCGTGGACCTTTCCGTCGCCAGCGGCCGGGTTGACCATGAGCGTGACGTACGGCTCGTCGCGTGTGGCGAGGAGGGCGTCATGGATACGCCGGGCAGTACCGGTCTTCCGCCAGGTCGGTCGGACGCCGATCTCCTTCAGGGCCACGGCCGGACGCTCGGTGTACATCTCCGCCGGCGTCGGGCTGGTGCGCTGCCAGTAGCGGTCGCCGTGCTCGATGGTGTTGCCGTAGGCGTAGCCGACCGGGTGCCCGTCCGCGTACGCGAGGACGGCCGTGAACCCCGGCTCGGTGCCGTGCCGGTCCAGGCGTTCGCCGAACGCGGTGACCGCGTAATTCGGCAGGTGGAGGAGCGGGGCGCGCACGTCGGCGTACACGTCGAGGAGGTCGCCGCGGGCTGTGTCGAGGGTGGTGAAGGTGCGCAGTTCGATGGCGGGCGCCGTGGTCATGCGGCCATCCTCCAGGTGGCGGTGTGCTCGGTCCAGGTCTGCACGGTGGAGCTGGCCAGCGCGGTGGCGCCGCAGTGCGGCCCCGAACTCCTGCAGCATGCGCGTGACCCGGGCGTGCTGGGTGGCAGCCTCAGCGGGGACCTTCATCGCGGTGGCCGTGGCGGCTTCGGGGGCGGCCTGGGCGAGCTGGGCGTGGGCGAGCCGGGTGGTGGTGATGGCCCGGGACCGGATCATGTGGGGCCGGAGGGCGGACAGGCAGCGGTGGGCGTGGTACTCGGCGGTCGAGTAGTCACCGAGAGCCAAGTGCGCGGAGAGGGCCAAGGAGTCCAGCTCGGCCTGGTCGTAGAAGGCGAGCATCCACACCGGGCGGTAGCCGGTGGGGTCGGCGCGCACTATGGCGTCCTGGGTCTGTTCGAAGGCACGGCGGGTGCCGGTGCGGTCCTGGGCTGCGCCGTGGATGGCGCCCTGGCGGGCCAGGCCGGGGGAGGCGAACAGGGGGTCACGGCGGGTGAGGTGCAGGTTGCGGGCGACGTCGTTGGCGGCGAACGCGTCCGCCGGTCGGCCCATGTGGCGGTACATGGTGCCGGCGTGGCTCCAGATGCGGAACTTGATGGCCTGGTCGCCGGACATCTCGGCGAGGGCCTGGGCCTCGCGCATGTGTGCCTTGGCGACGTCGTAGCGCCAGCCGTCGATGGCGGCCCACATCGCCGAGGAGCGGAAGGCGGCCGCTGAGGCGTAGAGGTTGCTTCGTACGCGCTGGGTGGCGCTGCCTGCGTTCTGGAGGTTGAGCGCCTCGTCGGCGAGGGCTGCGGCCCGCTGTTCGATGCCGAGCTGTCCGCCGTGGCGGTGGTCGCTGGCGATTATCTCGGCGAAGCGCTTGTTGAGGCGGTTGACGTCGCTCATGCCGATCCGGCGCAGCGATGCTGTACCGGGTGCGGCTGCTGCTGCGGCTACCGCCGCTATGCTGCCGACAAGGGTGCGGCGCTTCATGTCGGGGTCCTCCTGCTGTGGTGGGGCCGGGGTGGACGAAGGCCGGCTCCGTGGCACGAACCCTAAGATGTCGTCTCATTTGGCATGGTCGGTAGTCTGGGCTTGTGCTGATCGTGGAACGTTTGGTGCCGGACGAGTTGTACGACCTGTTCCAGCGGGTGG
>NZ_JOIY01000079.1 GCF_000720185.1 Streptomyces sp. NRRL S-340
ACCGCCGAGGTCACCCTCACCCACGGCGACGACGGCGAGTTCACCCTCTCCGCCGTCCTCAGCCCCGTCCTCGGCGGCGTCGACCAGCACACCGCACAGGAACTCGCCGACGCCGCCCACCAGATCTGCCCCTACTCCAAGGCCACCCGCGGCAACATCCCCGTCACCATCACCGCCACCGCCGCCTGACGCGTCCCGGAAAAACCGAGGCGCTGGCGTGAACCCGCGACCCACCACGGTGCGTTTACCAGATGAAGGCTCCTGCCCCTCCGGTTCGGGGAGGCAGGGCGCGGGAGGTCTCCACGGTTCCCCCGACCGGCGAGACCACCCGCACGGCTCCCGTCTGCTCTGAGCCGTGGGGGCGGGCAGACGGGACGGGGGCCCGGCGCTGTGCCGGGCCCCCTGCCCCTCACGACGGTACGGCGAGCGCACCGCTGCGCGGCGCGACCGTCACCTGTGCCACCAGTGGCGGGCCAGCACCCGTCCGACGGCACCCGCCATCGCACGCTCGCCCGCCGCGTTCGGGTGCACCGGAGCGGCCGGCGTCTCCGGTGCGAACGTCTCGATCCAGCGCTCACCGGTGGGCCGGCACAGATCATGGCCGACGGTCGGGGCGTACGTGTTCACGTACTCCGCGCCGCCGCGCCGCGCCTGCCGGGCCAGCATGCCGTTCAGTTCCTTCTCCTTGTCCCGGAGATAGGAGAAGTCACCGGCGGCGAGCGGCACCGTGGCGCTGGTGCAGCCGGCACCGTCGTCCGGGAAGAGGTCGGGGTAACCGACGACCACGACCCGGGCGTGCGGGGCCCGGCGGTGGATGCCGCGCAGCACGTCCGCGATCTTCGGCGCGGTCCGGGCGACGGCGTCCGAGACCTGGTCGGTGCCCTGGCCGGTGAGGTACGACCGGCACGGGGCGCCCGCGGGGTCGGAGGCCGACAGCTTCGCGCACGTGCCCAGCACGGTCGAGAAGCCGATGTCGTTGCCGCCGACGGTGAGGGTGACCAGGTCGGTCCCCCGGTCGAGCGCGTCGAACTGCGGGGGCACCGAACCCTGCGGGGCGGCCATGTCCGCGGTGGTCGCACCCGAGCACGTGACGTCCGTCAGCACCGCCCGCGAGGAACGCGCCACCAGAGAGGCGTAGTTCTGGTCGGAGCGCAGACACGTGCTGTCGACCTGGGTCGGCACGAGCGGCGCGGAGGCGTACGAGTCGCCGAGGGCCACGTAGTCGACGCGGTGCCGGGCCTCGTGCCGGGCGCCGTCGGAGGCACTGGCCGACGCGGTGCCGGCCGACGCCAGGGCCGAGACGGCGGCGAGCAGGGCGGCACCCGCCGTCAGGGAGCGCCGCGTGGCGGAAGCGGTAAGGAGTCTCCTCAAGATCTGTCCTTTCGTGATCGACGATCACTACTTCACACGGAGCGGAGCCCCGGAAAGTGCCGGTGGCGCAGGTAACGAATCGGTCGCCGTGCCGCGGGCGGGACGGACCGACGTGTGCGCACCTGAGAGTCGAATGGCTTAGGTGTGCGGCCGCCGCCCGGGTGGACGGGCGGGTGTACGTACCCGTGTCCGACCGTCATGTGACGGATGCGGGAGTCCCGGACGTGGCCCACAGTGAGGGAACACCGAGCCTCTCGTGCGGGTCTCCGGCCGGAGGGTTCGCCCCGGTGGCGACCACGAGAAGCGTTTTCCAACAGCACAGTCAGCACAGTCAGCACAGTTCGACATTCATCTGAAAGGTGATCACTCGTGATCAGCATCAAGGGTCTGCGCGGTCGGCGGTTCGTGACGGGTGTCGCGGCCATGGTCACGGCAGGTGTCGCGGTCGGTACGTTCGCGGTCACCGCCAACAGCGCGCCCGAGCGGACCGAGGCCGGCCGGCAGCCCAAGCCGACCGTCGTCCTGGAACACGGCGCCTTCGCCGACGCCTCCAGCTGGAACGGCGTGATCGAAAAACTCCGCGCCGACGGCTATCCCGTCGTCGCCGCCGCCAACCCGCTGCGCAGCCCCAGCACCGACGCCGCCTCCCTGCGCAGCCTCCTCGACCACATCAAGGGCCCCAAGATCCTCGTCGGCCACTCCTACGGCGGCTCCGTCATCAGCCAGGCCGCCACGGGCGACCGCGACGTCAAGGCCCTCGTCTACGTCGCCGCCTTCCTGCCCGCCCCCGGCGAGACCGCTCTGGAACTCACCAACAAGTACCCCGGCTCGACCCTCCCCGACGCCCTCGACCCGGTCCCGTTCAAGAACGCCGACGGCACCACCGGCACCGACCTCTACATCCAGCAGGACAAGTTCCGCCACCAGTTCGCGGCCGACGTCCCCCGCAACCAGGCCGCCCTCGCCGCCGCCACCCAGCGGCCCATCGCGCAGGCCGCCCTGGAGGAGAAGGCCACCACCGCCGCCTGGAAGACCATCCCCAGCTGGGACATCATCACCACCCAGGACCTCAACATCCCGGCCGCCGCCCAGCGGTTCATGGCCGAGCGCGCCCACGCCCACACCACCACCGTCGCCGCCTCCCACTCCGTCGCGGTCTCCCACCCGCACCTCGTCGCGGGCGTGATCGAGAAGGCGGCCCGCGCCACCACCCGCTGACGAGCCACCCGGCACCCGGCACCCGGCCCGCGGCCAGCCGCGGCCGGCCGGCCGGACCGAGCGATCACCTGTCTCAAGCAAACACATGCCTCAAGCAACTCGACGAAGAGAGAACAACACCATGGACATGAAGCTGGAAGTCGTCGTCCTGCCCGTGTCGGACGTCGACCGCGCCAAGCAGTTCTACACGGAGCGGATGGGCTTCCGGCTCGATGCGGACTTCCCCATCCAGGACGGCTACCGGGTCGTCCAGGTCACCCCGCCGGGCTCCGGCTGCTCGGTCATCTTCGGTGACGGCCTCACCCAGGCGCAGCCGGGCACCCTGCACGGTCTGCACCTCGTCGTCACCGACATCGAGGCGGCCCGCAAGGAGCTGGCGGGACGCGGCGTCGAGGTCAGCGAGCCGTTCCAGGACGTCACCGGCATCTTCCACCACCCCGGCGACGCCGACCGCGTGCCCGGACTGCACCCCGAGCGGGCCAGCTACGGGTCGTTCGCCTCGTTCGAGGACCCGGACGGCAACCAGTGGTTCCTCCAGGAGGTCACCGAGCGCGCCCCCGGCCGCTGACCCCGCCACCCGGCCCCCGAGGGGGCGGCCCGCCTCCCTGGCCGCCCCCTCGGGCCGTCCCACCCAAGGGCCCGCCCTCGCCGCGCGGTCCCGCCGCCCCGCACACCCGGCAACACACCACCGGAGAACCAGTGACGACCGAGAACACCCGTACCTACGACGTCGTCGTGATCGGCGCGGGACCGGTCGGCGAGAACGTCGCCGACCGCACCACCGCCGCAGGCCTGAGCACGGTCATCGTGGAGAGCGAACTCGTCGGCGGCGAGTGCTCGTACTGGGCCTGCGAACCCAGCAAGGCCCTGCTGCGCCCCGCCCTGCTGCGCGCCGACGCGGCGAAGGTCCCGGGTCTGAACCCGGCCGTCGCGGGCCCGTTGGACACCGCGGCCGTCCTCGCGCACCGCGACCGCATGTCCGCCGACTGGAACGACGAGGGCCAGGTCGACTGGCTCAAGGGCGCCGGCATCGAGCTGGTCCGCGGCCACGGCCGGCTGGACGGGCCCCGGCAGGTGAGCGTGCACACCCCCGACGGGGAGGTGCTGCACCTGCGCGCCGTGCACGCGGTGGCCGTCTGCACCGGCACCCGCGCCGCCTTCCCGCCGCTGCCCGACCTGGACACGCTGCGCCCCTGGAGCAGCCGCGAGGCCACCAGTTCCCCGCGCGTCCCGGACCGGCTGGCCATCGTCGGCGCGGGCGTCGTCGCCGTCGAGATGGCCACCGCCTACCAGGCCCTCGGCTCCCAGGTCACCCTGATCGCGCGCGAGGCGGGTCTGCTGACCCGCATGGAACCCTTCGCCGGCGAGCTGGTCGCCGGGAGCCTGCGCGAGGCGGGCGCCGAGCTGCGCCTGAACACCACCGTCACGACCGCGACCCGCGAGGGCGGCCCGGACGGCGAGGTGCACCTCACCCTCTCCGACGGCAGCCGGCTCGTCGCCGACGAACTGCTGCTCGCCACCGGCCGCGCACCGCGCACCGAGGACATCGGCCTGGACACGGTCGGCCTGGCCCCCGGCGGGTGGATCACCACCGACGACTCGTTCACCGCCACCGGCGTCCCCGGTGACTGGCTCTACGCCGTGGGCGACGTCAACCGCCGCGCCCTGCTCACCCACCAGGGCAAGTACCAGGCCCGGATCGCCGGGGCCGTCATCGCGGCGCGGGCGCAGGGCGAACCCCTCGACACCGCGCGATGGGGCCGCCACACCGCCACCGCCGACCTGGAAGCCGTACCGCAGGTGGTGTTCACCGAGCCGGAGATCGCCGCCGTGGGCCTGACCACCGAGGAGGCCGAACGCACCGGCCGCCGTGTCGACGTCGTCGACTACGACATAGGCCTGCTCGCCGGTGCCGTGCAGCACCGCCCGGACTACCGCGGCAGGGCCCGCGTCCTCGTCGACCCCGAGCGCCGTACCGTCGTCGGCGCCACCTTCGCCGGCCCGGGCGTCGGCGAACTCCTGCACTCCGCCACGGTCGCCATCACCAGCGAGGTCACCGTCGACCGGCTGTGGCACGCGGTCCCGCCGTTCCCCACGATCAGCGAGGTGTGGCTGCGGCTCCTCGAGACCTACCGGGGCTGACACACATCCGCTGTGTCACACGTCGTCTGTATGGTCGGTGCGGCATGCCCTGAGGAGCTGCGAACACAACGGGCGCCCGGCTCGCGGTGTCCGGCACGCACGCTCGGACTCCCATCGTGTTCGCAGCTCTGAGCCGGCCATACACACATGTGACACATGGATGGAGAAACATGAGCGGACTGAGGTACTGCGAGCGCGTCGACCTGGCCCTGGCGGCCGGGGACCCGCAGGCCGTGCTCGACGTGGCCGTGGCCGCCTGCGAGGCCAGCCGGGGCTTCCTCGGCATGGTCTGGGGCGAGGTCGTCGAGCAGCTCGCCGGCCAGCCCGCCGCGGTGCGGGAACCACTGGTGGCGGCCATACCCGCCCGGCTCGGACCGGCGGACCGAGGACTGCGGCACGCGCTGCTGTACCTCTCCCTCGTCCTCTCCCGCGACCTGCCCGGCGAGACGCTGGCCGCCGAACGGCGCGAGGCGCTCGCCGGCACCGGGGACCGCTGGCGGCCGCTCGGCGAGAGCGTGAGCTTCGCCGAGGCCGAACTCGACGCGGGCCGCCCGCTGCCGCCCGCCGTCGTCGCCGCCTTCCGGCGCGGGGCGGAGGACAGGTATTCCGGGCTCCAGGAACTGGCCGCCCGGATGACCGAGCCCGTGCTCGACGTCGGCGAGCAGTGGGCCGAGGCGGCGATGGCCGACGTCCTGGCGCTCCGCCCGGTCTGGCGGGACCTGCTCGCCCACGCGGCCACGGCCAGGACGGCCAAGCCCAGCGCGGCATGGGAGCGCAAGGGCGGCGCACTCCTCGACGAGGCCGGCCCCGAGGCGTTCCGGGCCCGCGCCCTGTCCTGGCTGGCCCTGGCCGGCCGGCCGCGCACCCTGACCCTCCGCCAGGACTTCCATGAGGCCCCGGTCAACGAGCTGTTCGACCCGTACAACGCCAACGCCCTGCGCGGCATCACCTGGCTGCTCGCCCGCACCGAACCCTGCGAGGAGACGGCCGCCGCGCTGGGGGCCCTGGTCGACACCGCGCTGCGCGTGGTGCCCCACCACGGCCCGTGCAACCCGAAGGTGGCAGGCGGCGCCGTGTACGCGCTCGCCCGCCTCGCCGGACCGGACGCCGGCGAGGAGCTGCGGCGCCTGGCCCGGCGCACCGCCTACAAGACCACCCTGCGGCAGATCGAGGCCGCGCTGGAGGGGATGGCGTCACAGCCGCAGTGACGCCGCCACCGGCAGGTGGTCGCTGCCGGTGGCCGGCAGCGACCAGGCGGACCGGGGACCGACGCCGCGGACCAGGATCTGGTCGATGCGGGCCACCGGGAACGCGGCCGGCCAGCTGAAGCCGAACCCGGCGCCCGCCTCGGCCTGCGCGGAACGCAGCCCGGAGGTGACGGACGTCAGCGCCCGGTCGTCGGTGGTGCCGTTGAAGTCGCCCACCACGACGACACGTGGCAGCGGTTCGGCGCGCAGGGCACCGGCCAGCCGCAGCGCCGACGCGTTGCGGGCACCGGCACCGAAACCCGAGGCCGGGGTGAGGCGCACCGACAGCAGATGGGCCACGAACACGGCGACCGGCCCCTTCGGGGTGCGCACGGTGGCCCGCAGCGCGCGCGGCCACGGCGCGATGTCGACCGGTCCGCCGTCGTCCACCGGATACCGGCTCCACAGGCCGACCGTGCCGCGCACCACCGCGTACCGGTAGCGGGCCGCCAGGACCTTGCGGTACGTCTCCGTCGCGTCACCCAGTTCCTCCAGCGCCACCACGTCGGCGCCCGAGGCGGCCAGGGCCCGGGCGGTGCCCGCCGGATCCGGGTTGTGCTCGTCGACGTTGTGCGTCACGACGGTCAGGTCGCCGCCGCCGGCCCGCCTGTCGACCAGACACCCGCCGAACAGCGAGCACCACACGGCGGCGGCCACCGCGGCGGCCACCACCGCGGTCGCCGACCGGCGCAGCAGCGCGCACAGCAACAGCACCGGCACGACGAGCGCGGTCCAGGGCAGGAAACTCTCGACGAGGCTGCCGAGGTGTCCGGGCCGGTTCGGCACGAGGCCGTGGCCCGCCATCAGCAGGACGGCCGGCAGGGCGGCGGCGGAGGCGATCCGGCCCCGCCGCCATCTGCGGGAGACCTCCGCGGAACCCGGGGGGTGCGGCCCGCCCGGGTCCTCCGGGGCACCGGAAGCGTCCGTGGTGTCCGGTCCGCATGGCGTCCGTGACGCGCTCACCGGGACCGTCATGGCGCCTCTCACCGCTTTCCCGGCGCGTTGGCCGACACCCATGCGCGTACGCCCTCGACCAGCGAACGGCTCGTCTCCACGGCGGCCTCCAGGCCTTGCTGCGGGCTGGAGCCGGCCCGCTGGTGCAGGACCACGCCCAGCACCAGCCGTTCGTGTCCGTCCCGGTCGGTCGCCCTCGCCGCCCACATCAGGTTGCCGCCCGCCGGGGTGCTGGAGCCCGTCTTCAGGCCGATCACGCCGTTCTCGCCGAGCAGGGTGTTGGTGTTCCGGATCTCCCCGGGGATCCCGGGCACGGTCGTGGACGGCATGGCGACGACGGACCGGAACGCCGGGTCCTTCATGACCTGCCGGGCCAGCTTCAGCTGGTCCGCGGACGTACTGGTGGTGGCCGGTCCGATGCCACTGGCGTCGACGTACGCCGTGTTCCGCATGCCCAGCTCCCGGGCGGCCCGGTTCATCTTCGCGACGAACGCCTCCTCGGACCCGGCGTCCCAGCGGGCCAGCAGCCGGGCGACGTTGTTGCCGGAGGGGATCAGCATCAGCTCCAGCAGCTTGCGTTCGCTCAGCCGCCGCCCCGAGTCGACCCGCGCGGTCGACTCGGTGCCGGACACCGACTCGTCGGCGGCCTGCTGGTCGACCGTGATGTCCGGGCCGGTTCCGTGCTCGTCGAGCGGATGGTCGCGGAGCACGACGTAGGCGGTCATCACCTTGGTGACACTGGCGAGCGGTACGGCTCTGTGCCCGCCCCGCGAGCCGAGGTCGCCCCGGGGGCCGAACCCCTCGACGGACACACTCGTCTGCCCCTCGGCGGGCCACGGCAGCGACGGCTGCACCGGGGCCGGTCCGGCCGCAGCGGTGTCCTGGATGCCATCGCTCCCACGGTTGACGACAGCGAGCACGACCAGGGCGGCCAGGGCCGTGCATCCCGCCGCGCAGGCCGCGCCGAGGCGTCCTCGTGACAGACGCCGCGGCCGGGACGGCAGCCCCGGCCCGGCGGAAGCGAGGGTCGCGGCCGGGCGCACATCGGGCTCGCCGGGAGGGGGGACCGGGCACATGGGAACGCACCTCCAAGGGGCAGTGCGTGACGTTCACGCACGTCAGCCACCTTGCGGGGCGGGGTTCTCCAGCAGGGCGACGCCGTGTGTCCGCCGGCGCTCGCCCCTGTATCCGCTGTGTATCAGCGCCCGCCCGCACCCCTCCCTCGGCGAGTCACGGAGGGCGGCGGGTCACCGGGAGGACGGCGGGTCACGCAGAACGGCGGGCCGAGTGCGTGCGACGGGTCAGGCGGGGGCGGCGGGCAGCCGCAGCGTGGCCACGGCTCCGCCCCCGGGAGCGTCGGCGAAGTCCAGTGACGCCCCGATGACCTGCGCCTGCCCCAGCGCGATGGTCAGCCCGAGCCCGTGCCCCCGGCCGCGTTCGGCGGCCCCCGTGCGGAACCGCTGCGGCCCGTGCGCCAGCAGTTCCGCGGGGAATCCGTCCCCGTGGTCGCGGACCGTCACCGTGGTCCCCGCGACCCCGACCTCGACGGGCGCCCGGCCGTGCCGGTGCGCGTTGACGACCAGGTTGGCCACGATCCGGTCCAGGCGCCGCGGATCCGTCTCCACCGGTGCCACCTCGCTCGCCGTGAACCGCGCCGTGAGGCCCGTCCGGGCCAGCGAGTCCGCCACCACCTCGGCCAGCGGCACCGGCCGCAGCTCGGCCCGCTCGGCCCCCGCGTCGAGCCGGGAGATCTCCAGCAACTCCTCGACCAGCGTCCGCAGCACCCCCACCCGGTCCCTGACCAGCTCGGCCGCCTCCCCCTCGGGCAGCAGCCCGCTCGCGGTGACCAGGCCCATCAGGGGCGTACGCAGCTCATGGGCGACGTCGGCGGTGAAGCGCTGTTCGGTCCGCAGCCGGTCACGCAGGCTGTCCGCCATCGCGTCCACGGTGGCGGAGATCTCGGTGATCTCGTCACCGCGTCCGCGCCCGCCGCCCCCCTCGGCGGTGCGCGCCTCCAGGTCACCGGCCGAGATCCGGCGCGCCGTCCGCGCCACCCGCCGCAGCCTGCGGTGCGGCAGCTCGGCGGCGAGCGCCGACAGCGGGACGACCACGGCCAGCGCGAGCAGCGAGTACTTCCACATGTGCCGGTCCAGCGCGTTGCGGGAGAGCAGGTCGAGGGTCATGTCGACGTTCACCGCGTAGGGCTGTCCCCGGTACTCCCGCACCGCCCACATCCTGGGCCTGACCGGGTCGGGGTCGTACCAGGTGGCCACCGGCTCGTGCGGCTGCCCGTCGCGCAGCCGCCGCAGCAGTTCGCCGGGCAGGGCGTCGGCGCCCAGCACGTCCCCGTCGCCCGGGACACCGTCGCGTTCGTAGTGCTCCAGGGCGAGGGACAGCGCGTTCTGCGCCTTGACCGAGCCCTCGTGCAGCGACCGGTCACGGGTGCTGCCGTGCACCAGGACCCCGATGGTCAGGGCGACGGCGCAGCAGGCCACCGCCACCAGCAGGGCGATCCGCCAGCGCAGCGAACGCCAGTTCAGCAGCGCGCGTACACCGTCCACGTCAGCTCCGCCGCAGCTTGTAGCCGAACCCGCGGACCGTCTCGATCCGTTCGGCGCCGATCTTCTTGCGCAGCCGCTGCACGCACAGGTCGACGACCCGGGTGTCCCCGTCCCAGCCGTAGTCCCACACGTTGCGCAGCAGCGTCTGCCGGTCGAGGACCACTCCCGGGCTGGCGGCGAACTCCAGCAGCAGCCGCAGCTCGGTGGGGGCCAGAGCGACCGGCTCCCCGGCCCGGAAGACGTCGAGGCCGGCGGTGTCGAGGGTCAGGTCACCGAAGACCAGCCGGGTGCCGTCCGCGGGAGTGGCCGCCGCGGGGGCGGCGGCCGGCGAGCCGTCGGCGGCCGCGCCCACCGACGTGAACGCCGCGCGCCGCAGCAGCGACCGGATCCGCGCCACCAGCACGGAGGTGTCCACGGGCTTGACGACGTAGTCGTCGGCGCCCGCCTCCAGACCGGAGACGACGTCCAGCGCGTCACCGCGCGCGGACATCATCAGGATCGGCGCCGTACTGGTCTCCCGGACCCGGCGGCACAGCCCGATCCCGTCCAGGCCCGGCAGCATCACGTCCAGCAGGAGCAGGTCGTGGCCGCCCTCGCGGAACAGCTCCAGTCCGCTCAGGCCGTCCGCGGCCGGGGCCACCCGGTAGCCGTAGCGCTCCAGGGCGAGGGCGACGGACCGGCGGATCACCTCGTCGTCCTCGACGAGCAGGAGGGTGACGGGGGCCTCGGCGCCCCCGCCGACCGGTGCAACAGGCATGTTCTTCCATCCGGACGTAGGTGCGGTCCGCACCCCGGCGCGGGTACGGGCCGTCCCATCATGCCGCGCGTCCGGACCTCCCCGGGCCGCCGGTCCCGCCATGCGCGGCGACACCGGCCCGCGGGCGTGCGCCGGCACACGGTTCCCTGCGGCACGGCGCGTCCTCGTCAGGGCAGCACGTCACAACGGAGCCCGGCCCCGCGAGGTTCATCCGGTCAGGGCTTTCCGGCCCACACGTGTCCGTAGTCGAAACCTTGTCGACATGTGACTCGGAAACGTGCTCCTCAAGTGGATCACATGTGACAGGGTGCACGGTGGCCGATCGGTCACCGCACATCCGGAGAGAGACACATGCAACGTCCAAGACGCCACCCAAGACGCCGCGGCAGACGCACCGGGGCACTCGCCTCGGCCGTCGTCGCCCTCGCCCTGGCGGCGCCCTGCGCCACGGCGGCTCCCCTCACCCGGGCGACCGTCACCGACGGCGCCGCCCGGTCCACCCCCCTCTACAAGGACACCAGCCGCTCCTTCCAGGAACGGGCGGCCGACCTCGTCTCCCGGATGACGCTGGACCAGAAGATCCGCCAGCTCATCACCAACGACGCGCCCGCCATCCCGAGCCTCGGCGTCCAGGGGTACACCTACTGGAACGAGGCCCTGCACGGCATCCAGGCCCTCGGCAACGGCAAGAACGCCGGTACCGGCGGCTCCTGGCCGATCAAGGCCACCGGTTTCCCCACCAGCCTCGCCACCTCCATGGCCTGGGACCCGGAACTCCAGTACCAGGAGGGCTCCGCCATCTCCGACGAGGCACGCGGCTTCCTGGACAAGTCGCTGTTCGGCACCGGCCAGAACAACCTCGGTTCCTCGGCGGACAACTACGGCTCCCTCACCTACTTCGCGCCGACCGTCAACAACGACCGCGACCCGCTGTGGGGCCGGCACGACGAGTCGTACGGCGAGGACCCCTACCTCCAGGCCAAGCTGGGCGGCCAGTTCGTCGACGGCTTCCAGGGCCAGAAGAGCGACGGCACCTCCCTCAACGGCTACCTGAAGGCCGCCGCCACCGCCAAGCACTACGCGCTCAACAACGTCGAGGACGGCCGCACCGGCATCAGCTCCGACGTCGATGACACGCAACTGCGGGACTACTACACCAAGCAGTTCGCGAGCCTGATCGGCGAGGCGCACGTCGCCGGACTGATGACCTCCTACAACGCGATCAACGGCACCCCCGCGGTCGCCGACACGTACACCAACAACGAACTCGCCCAGCGAACCTACGGGTTCGGCGGCCTCACCACCTCCGACTGCGGCGGTGTCGGCACCACCTACAAGCTGCCCGACGAGGGCCACGACTGGGCGCCCGCGCCCTTCACCACCAACGGCTCCCGCGGCAACCCGCTGTGGATCGACGGGAAGACGGGCGACGAGGTCCGGGCCCCCGCGGGCGGCCAGGCCATGGCCCTGCGGTCGGGCAACGACCTCAACTGCAGCGGCGAGGAGATGACCACCGCCAACGTCATGGAGGCCGTCCGGGCCGGCCTGCTCTCCGAGGGCGTCATCGACACCGCGCTGGTGAAGGTGTTCACCGTGCGGATGCGGACCGGCGAGTTCGACCCGCCGGGCAGCGTGCCGTACACCTCCATCGACAAGTCCGTCATCCAGAGCGCCGGTCACAAGGCGCTGGCCGCCAAGGCCGCCGACGCCTCCATGGTGCTGCTCAAGAACAGCACCCTCGCGGCGACCGGCCGCCCGCTGCTGCCCCTGAAGGCCGCCGCCGTGAACAAGGTGGTCGTCCTCGGCAAGCTCGCCGACACGGTGAGCCTCGGCAGCTACGGCAACGCCCCCGACCAGCAGATCTCGATGCGGCAGGGCATCACCGACGCACTGAAGGCCGCCAACCCCGCCGCGTCCGTCCTCTACGACGCGGCCGGCAGCAGCACCACCGGCACCGGCCCGGTGACGCTCAGCACCGCCACCCAGGCCGCCGTCAAGGCCGCCGACCTGGTCGTCGTCGTGGCCGGCACCGACCAGGACACCGCCTCCGAGGGCAAGGACCGCACGAGCCTCGCCCTGCCCGGCAACCAGAACGCCCTGATCGACCAGGTCGCCGCCCTCGGCAACCCGAACACCGTCCTGGACCTCCAGGCCGTCGGCGCGGTGGACATCGCCGCCCGCCAGTCCAAGGCCGCCGCCATCCTCTTCAGCAGCTACAACGGCCAGAGCCAGGGCACCGCGCTCGCCGACGTCCTCTTCGGCAAGCAGAACCCGCAGGGGCACCTGACGTTCACCTGGTACAAGGACGACTCCCAGCTCGCCGGGAAGAACGACTACGGTCTCACCCCGGCCCAGAGCGACGGCAAGGGCCAGACCTACCAGTACTTCACCGGCACCCCCACCTACCCCTTCGGCTACGGGCTCAGCTACACCGGCTTCGCCTACTCGGCCGCGCAGGTGGACAAGTCCTCCGTCACCGCCGACGGCACGGTGAACGTCTCCTTCGACGTCACCAACACGGGCGACACCCCCGGAGCCACGGTCGCGCAGCTCTACGCCGCCAACTCCTTCACCGTCCCCGGGGTGACGATGCCCAGGCAGCGGCTCGTCGGCTTCAAGAACACCGGAGTCCTCGCCCCGGGCGAGAAGACCCACGTCACCCTGCCGGTCGCCGCGTCCGACCTCAGCGTCTGGAACCCCGCGACCTCCCGGCAGACCGTGTACCCCGGCGCCTGGGCGCTGCGCGTCGCCTCCGACTCCGCGACCGTGCAGAGCACCGCCACGGTGAACATCACCGGCACCCTCACCCCGAAGGTGCGCACCGTCACCGTCCAGCCCGGCCAGGTCGTCTTCCACGCGGGCGACACCCTCGACCTGACCGGCAAGAACCCCTGGATCAAGGACGACACCGACCCCGCCAGGGAACAGCGGGACACCTCGATCACCGCCGACCACATCGTCGAGGCGGTCAACAACGACCAGTCCTTCACGGACCTGTCCAAGACGGCCGTCCAGTACTCCAGCAGCGACCCCACCGTGGCCACGGTCAGCTCCTCGGGGCTGCTCACCGCCGCCTCCGACGGCGTCGCCACCGTCAGTGCCACCGTGGGCGGCGTCACCGGCTCCACGGTGATCGTGGTCAAGGACGCCCTCGCCCTCAAGACGGCCGCGCTGACCCAGCCCGGCCAGACGACGACGGCGACCACCACCCTGACCAACGGCACCGGCTCCGCGCTCACCGGCGTCACCGTGACCCTGCCGGCCCCCTCCGGCTGGACCGTGCAGGCGGCCACACCGGCCACCTTCACCAGCGTCGCCGCCGGCACCACCGTGACGACGACCTGGCGCGTCACCGCCCCTTCGGGCGCCGCACCGGGCAACGTCCCGCTGACCGCGACCGCCACCCACACCACCGGCACCTACACGGCCGACGCCACCCTGCGCGTGCCCTTCCCGAACCAGAAGGCCGCCTACACCAACGTCGGTGTCACCGACGACGGCGATCCGGGACCGGGCAAGTACGACGGCGGCGGCTTCAGCTTCTCCGCCCAGGCCCTGGCCGCCGAGGGCCTCGCGCCCGGCACGTCCTTCACCCATGACGGACTGACCTACCAGTGGCCGGACGTCCCGGCGGGCAGCCCCGACGCCATCGACACCCGGGGCCAGGCGGTCGCCCTGTCCGGCACGGGCAGCGAACTCGGCTTCGTCGGCAGCGGCACCAGCGGTCCGCTCCAGGGCGTCGGCACCATCGTCTACACCGACGGCACCACGCAGCAGTACGGTCTCAGCTTCTCCGACTGGTGGGACGGCACCAACGTCGCCCAGGGCAGCGACCTGCTCAGCGGCTTCCCCTACATCAACGGCAGCGACGGCAGGCACGACCAGAAGGTCAGCCTCTTCGCCACCACCGTGCCCCTGGCACCGGGCAAGACGGTCCAGGCCGTCATCCTGCCCACGTCGGGCGACCCGAACGCCGGGGCACCCCAGGGCCACGTCTTCGCCATGACCATCGGCGGGACCGCCCACACCCCGGCCCCCCAGCCGGACGGCCCCATCGGCCACATCACCGGCCTCGGCTCCAAGTGCGTCGGCCTGGCCGCGGGACCCGCCGCCGGAGTGCAGGTCGTCCTGCGTTCCTGCGACGACACCGCCTCCCAGCAGTGGGCCCTGGGCGCGGACAAGTCCCTGTGGAACCAGGGCAAGTGCATGACCACCGAGAACAGCGGGACCGGCAACGGCACCCGCGTCGTCCTGGACTACTGCGACGGTTCGAAGGAGCAGCAGTGGTCGGTGGATGCGGTGAACGGGTATCTGGTGAACGCCAGGTCGGGTTTCTGTCTGGAGGATGCGGACGGGAGT
>NZ_JOIY01000080.1 GCF_000720185.1 Streptomyces sp. NRRL S-340
CCTCCCGGCCCCCCGCCGCCCCGCCTGCGCCCCGCGACGCCTCGGCCTGGTCATCGGCGTACGCAGCAGCCGGCCGCCTGCCGGGGAGGAGACCGCGGAGGCGGTCACGGGGGGCGCGGACACGCAAGGCCCGGGCACGGGCGGCCCGGGCACGGAAGGCCCGGCTGCGAGCGGGGTGGGAACGGAGGGCCCGGTCATGGAGGGCCCGGTCACCGGCACCCCGGTCGCGGACGGCACGGTTGCGGAGGGCCGGGCCGCGGGCGGGGCGGCGAGGGAGGGTGCGGCCATGCAGGGCAGGGTCACGGGCGGCGTTGGCGGCGTGGGCGGCGCGGGCGGGAAGGGCCCGGCCGCGGCGGACCCGGCGGGCGGCGGGCCGGTCACCGGGCAGGCGCGCGCCGGGAGCCAGGACCCGGGGCTGCTCTCCGCGCTGCGCGAGGTCTTCCCCTCGGCGACGGTCCTGCGCACGGACGGGCCCGGCAGCCGTGACGACATCGCGGACTACGTGGAGGCGCTCATCGGTCCCGGCCCCGGCGGCACCACCGGCTCCGGCGGCACCACCGGCTCCGGCGGCACCACCGGCTCCGCCGTCCGGGCGGGCGTGCGCGAGGCCGCCGTGACGGTCGCCGAGGAGGTGTGGCCCTCGTTCCTCGACGCCCGGCTCGCGGGCGAGCAACTGCGGGCCGCAGCCGATCCGGCCGCGCTGGTCGCCAGCTCCCGGTGGCGCGAGCTGCTGCACGCGGGGACCACCGGACTGCTCCGCCGCGACCTGCTGCTGGCGGAGGCGGAGGGCCTGCCCGCGGAGGTGGCCCTCGCCCTCCTGCGCTCCGGCGCGTTCGCCCTCGGGGCGGGCATCCCCTGGTCGAACGTGTGGCCGACGGTGGCCGGAGCGCTGCTGGGCCGGCCGATCGAGGACCCGGACCGCATGATCGCCACCCTGCTGCGCGGCGGCCTCTCCGGCTACCTGGCCCACGACCACGAGGACGACCGCCTCGTCTACCGCCCGGCCCACGAACGCCTCGCCGAGATCCTCCGCGACCCCCACCAGAACCTCCTGGCCGGCCCGCAGGACGGGGACGCCGCGCAGGGCGGGGACGTCGCGCAGGCGGGGGCGACCGCGCAGGCCGGGACCGGCCTGCCGGGTGGGAGCCTCCCGGCGGGGGGCGGCGCCCCGCCGGCCGGGACCGCCGCGCCGGCCGGGACCGCCGCGGGGAGTGAAACCCCGCCGGCCCCGCCGGCCCCGCCACCCATGACCACCCCGCCGCCCCAGCCGGCCCTCCCGGCCCCCGCTGCTCCGGCCGCCGCTCCCGAGCGCACGAGCCCGCGGGAGCAGCCGGCATGACCAGTGCTGACACGGGCGCCGGTGCCGGGCGCTGGGGTGCGCCCGGGGAGGCGCACCGGCTCATCGCGAAGGCGCTGGCCAAGCTGGTCACACAGGACCCGGCCGTCCCGCCGCACCCCTATCTGAGCCGGCACCTCGCCGACCACGCCGCGCGCGGTGACGTACTCGACGACGCGCACGTGCCGCTCGCCGTGCTGCCCTGGGAGTCCAGCCGGAAGGTCCGCACGCTGCTGCGGCGCACGGGCGACGCCGGGCAGCGGCAGGAGTGGCTGGAGGCCTGGGCGGGGATCGAGCCCTTCCTCGGTGACGCCGGCCCCGCCTCCCGGCTGACGAGCCTGCACCTCGCGCACCACGCCGCGACCCGCCGCCGTACACCGCTGTCGGCCGTGCCCGCGGCGGCGCGGCGGCTGGCGGGTTCGCGCCTCACCCCGCTGTGGAGCGACTGGAGCGCCCCGGACAACGTCCTGGCCGTCACGGACACCGTCGTCGAGTCGCTGGCGCACACCACGACGTCGGACGGCCGGCACCTGCTGGTCACCGGCGACAGCCACGGGACGCTGCGCAGGTGGGAGACGTACGGCGCTCCGGTCGGCGCCCCGTCGCACACGCACGGCGGCGCCCTCCAGCACCTGCTGCCCCTGCCGGACGACCTGCTGCTCTCCGGCGGCACGGACGGCACCGTGCGGGTGTGGAACAGCGCCCGGGGCCAGCTGCTCTCGGTAGCCGTCCACCGCCCCCGCACCTGGGTCAGCGGCCTCACGCTGCTCACCCCGGCGGACGGCCCGCCCCGCGTGCTCGTCGCCCACAGCGACGGTCACCTCACGGCACTGGACCCGGTCACCTTCCAGGCCGTCGACGACGGGGCGGCCCGGCTCCCGTCCCTCGACCCCGCACCGGCGATCGTGACCGGTGTGGGACTGGCGCGGGCGCAGGGCACGGCGCTCGCCGTCGCACAGGGCCGGTCCGTGCGCGTCTGGCGGCCGGGCCAGGACATCGTCGAGCTGGGCGAGCACGCGGACGAGGTGCGGGCCGTCGTCGACCTGCCCGCCCCGAACCAGTTCGTGACCTGCGACGACTCGGGGCACATCGGGTTCTGGGACGCGACGGCCGAAGGCGGCACGGTGACGGCGGCGCCGTCCCCCGCCCGGTCGCTCACGGCCCTGGTGGCCGTCCCGGTGGACGGCGAGCCGGCCGTGGTCTCCGCCGGAGCCGACCACGTCCTGCGGGTGTGGAGCACCGGCAGCTTCCGCACGGTGGGGGGTCCGCTCGAAGGACACACGGCCGCGCCGCTGGCGCTGACCGCCGTACCGGGCGACGCGCCGCTCGTCGTCTCGGCGGGCGCGGACCGGACCCTGCGCCGCTGGAGACTGGCGGGGCACGGCAGCCGCCCGGCACCGCAGGTCCGCCGGTCGGTGACCGCCGCGGCGCTGCCGTGCCGGGCGGTGACCGCCGGGCCGCTCCTGGTCGCCGTGGCCGACGAGGAGGAGGCCGCGCTGTGGAACGCGGACACCGGCGCGCGCGTGAGCCTGCCCGTCGGCGACACCACCGTGACGGCGTTCGCGTGGACCACGGCCCTGGGCGGGCCCCTGCTGGTCACCGCGCACAGCGACGCGGGCGTGCAGATGTGGTCGGTCGGCCCGCGCGCCGGCCTCGACCTCGCCGACGCCCCGGCGCGCCGCGGCACCCTGCTGAGCCACAGCCTGCCCGTGCAGACCATGGTGGCCTTCCCGGACGGCGGGCGGACGCTGCTCGCCACCGGCGGGGCGGACGGCACCCTGAGCCTGTGGGACCTCGGCCGCCAGAGCCGGCTGGCGTGCTGGGACGACCACATGCTGAGCGTCCGGGGCCTGGCCGTGCTGGACACCGGGCGGGGCCCGCTCGTCGTCTCGGCCGGGGCGGACGGGACCCTGCGGCGGTGGGACCCCGCCACCGGACCGGTGGGCGCGCCCGTCCACTGCGGCCAGCAGGGAGTGCACGCCGTGGCCGTCGTACCGGCGGCGCCCGGCGAGCGGGCGCTCGTGGCGTCGGGCGGCGAGGACGGGACCGTACGCCTGTGGGACGCCCGGACGCTGCGGCCGGACGGTGACGCGCTGGACGCCGCCGACGGGCCGGTCACCGCGCTCACCTGCTTCCCCGGCCCCGCCGGCCGGCCCCACCTGGCGGCCACCGGGCCCGGCGGTACCGTCCACGTGTGGGACGTCACCGCCCGCTGCCGGGTGACCCGCATCGTGACCGGCAGCCCGCTCGGCGTCCTCCAGGCACGGCCGGCCGACGGTACGGATCCGGACGGGCACCCCGTTCTCCTGGTGGCCGGAAAGGCGGGTCTGAGTGTGTTCGAACTGAACCTGGGGGATTACTGAGGTTCGAGCGCCTTTGCCGGCCCCGGGCCGCCCCAGCGGCGCTCCCCAGGGCGGACGTGCGCCCTCCGGATGCCTCCGCGCCTCCCCCGCGCGCCCCCGTGGGCGGGCCGAAAACCGCCCCTGCGGACAGCCGTTGCGGGACAATGATCGCTCGAATGTCCCGTCGGCACATGCACCGGAGCATGGACCGGGCGCGCACCGGAACATGCGCCGGACACCCCCGCAACCTCCGGCGGGCACACGGGTGGAACACACGGGGCACGTACCGCGCCGGCCGGCGCCCCGCGCACCGGCGGCGCGGCCCGACGGCAATCAGCGGCCAGCAGCGAGGGTGTATGAACGGCACTTCCCCGGCGGCGACCACCGCCGCCCCCCGGGCGTACCCTCCCGCAGGCCGCCCGCTCCGCCGTACCGCGCCCGGGGGAAGGGCGACCGCGTGACGCGGCAGGCCGACGAACCGCCCGTGACCCTCGTCCACGGCCCGGAGCGGGGCATGTGGCGCCTGGGCAAGAGGAGGCAGCCGCTGGCGTACAACAGGCTGGAGCCCGAGACGAGTCAGGGCTCCAGCGCCGGCCGGTTCAGCCTGGCCACCTACGGGATGCTCTACTGCGCCACCGACCTGGCCGGCTGCTACGCCGAGGCGCTGGCGCGCTTCAGGGTCCACCCGAGGATGCGCGGCCTCATCGGCAACGACTGGGACCGCCGGCCCAGCACCATGCGGCTCGGACACCTGGCCTCCGGCTGGCGCGAGGACCACGTCCTGGTCCGGGTCGTCCCGCCCAAGGACGCCCGTTTCCTCGACGTCGACGCGACCGCGACCCGCGAGGTCCTCATGAAGGAGCTGCACAGCGAACTGAGCGCCTGGGGCGTGGAGAACCGGCTCACCGACGAGCACATCCACGGCGGTGACCGCAGGATCGCCCGCCAGATCGCCGCGTGGACGGTGGCCCAGCGGGACCGGACCGGGCACCGGCTGGCCCAGGGCATCGCGTACCGCTCCGGCTACGGCGGCCGCCAGTGCTGGGCGGTCCTGGAGGACGTCGACCTGGAGGACGCCGAACGCCGCCCCGTCCGCCTGGAGGACCCGGCGCTCCAGGAGATCGCCACGGAATACGGCCTGAGACTCTTCTGACGGCCCCGGAGTACGGCGTATGACTGGCCGGACGGCAGCCCGGAGTACGGCCCGGGACTGGTCTGAGGGCCGCCCGGATCTCGGCCCGGGACTGGTCTGACGGCCGCCCGCCCCGGCCAACGTGCTGCGCGTCCCGGCTCCGGCGTACGGCCGGGTTCCGACACCCGCCTTCCGGTTCCGATTCCGGTTCCGAGGCCCGTCCCGGGGCCGGCGCCCGTACCCCCTGTCGTGCACCGCCCGGCTCCTCGGCCCCGTGCCCGCCACGCGCGCCCGTCCCGCCCCGCAGCCGCGCGCCGTCCCGCCACGCGGCCGTCGCCCGAAGGAGTGGCGCGGACATCACGCGGCGCCCCCCGTCCACCCGCTTCCTACCCACCACCGAACCAGGCAAATCCCCTGGTCACCCCTGAATCCACCGGCCCCCGGGCCTTTGCACCCCTGTTTTCCGGAACGAGGGGTGGTGGGATTTCCGGGGGGTTTCCGGGGGGAAAGCGGTGGAGTAGCCGGCGCGAGCGAGGGTAGACTTCCCTCAAGACACCCAGGGGGGAGCGATGTTGAGCAGGCGTCCGTTACCCACCGACGCGCCGCGACCGACCGTCGACCGGCCGGGCCGCGTGCCCGCGCCGCCGTCCGCGACCGCCCTCACCTCCTCCCGCTCGCCGGTGTCCACCCGCCTGCGTGAGCCCACCCGCTCACGTGTGCCCACGCGCCTGGCCGCACCGCGGCTCGCGTCCGCGTGTCCCGGGGCAGCGCCACTCACCACCCTCCGCCGCGGTGTCCGGAACACCGGCCGGTGTGCCGAGGAATCGAGGAGATCATGCAGACCCTGACCGACCCGGAGAGCCGGACCGACCGGGAGACCGAGGCCACCGCCCACGCCGGTACGGTGCAGGCCTCCACCGCGGCCATCGCGCGCTTCCTGCAGGACAACTTCGGCCAGCGGCTCACGGCGTTCATCGCGGGCATCGAGGACCCCAAGCAGGTCGGCAAGTGGTGCAGCGGCCAGAACAGTCCGCGCATCGACTCCGAACTGCGCCTGCGCGCCGCCTACCAGGTCTTCCAGATGATCACCCTCGCCGAGAACTGTCACACGGCGAGAGCCTGGATGATCGGGATGAACCCGCAGCTGGAGGACGACTCACCGGTCCAGGCCATCGCCGAGGACCGGCACAAGGACGCCATGGCAGCCGCGCGTTCGTACCTCAAGGGCGATCTCTGACCACGCGAGCAGGGGCCGGCCACCACGGTGACCGGCCCCCGCCCCTGCCCCTTGCTACGCCTGCACTTCCTCCTTCTCCCTCTCCTCCTCCTTCTCCGTGGCGGTCTCGCCGGTGGCCTCTCCGGTGACGATGCGGCGGATCGTCTCCAGCGGCAGCTTCGGTGAACCGTCCGAGAAGAGCAGGCCGTTGGTCTCCTGCGCCGTGTCCATGTACTGCGTGTAGCAGAAGCCCGCGACGACCCGGCTGGAGCGCAGCGCACCGAACAGGGCGTCCAGCAGCGCGGCGTACTGGGTGTCGGAGCCGGTCCGGGTGTAGGAGAAGTCGCCCTCACCGGCGCGCACCGACAGCCCGCCGAACTCGGTGATCATCAGCGGCGCGTCCCCCGCGGCGTACCGCTCGGTCTGCCGCTCCGTGACCGAGAGCACCCGGCCCTGCGGACCCGGACCGGCCAGCACCGCCTCGAAGGCGGCGGCGTCACCGTAGCGCCGGGCGAGTTCCGCCGGGTCGCCGCAGTAGTCGTGCACGCCGAGGATGTCGCTGTCGGTGTGCTCCCAGCCCTCGTTGGACAGCACCGGCCGGCTCGGGTCGAGGGCACGGGTGAGGTTCGCCAGGGCGATGGAGTAGTGCCGCTGCGCCGGGTCGTGCGGGATGTCCGATGCGCCCCAGCTCTCGTTGACCGGCACCCAGGTGACGACCGAGGGGTGACTGCGATCGCGCCGTACGAGATCCAGCCACTCCCGGGTGAGCAGTTCCACCGCCTCGGTGCCGAACTCGTACGCGGCGCCCGTCTCGCCCCACACCAGCAGACCGAGCCGGTCGGCCCAGTACAGGAAGCGGGGGTCCTCGGCCTTCTGGTGGATCCGGACCGCGTTGAAGCCCATCGCCTTGATCAGTTCCACCTCGCGGCGCAGCTCGGCGGTCCCGGAGTTCGCGATCAGGGTGTCCGGGCGGTACCCCTGATTGAGCACGGAACGCACGTAGTAGGGGCGGTCGTTGAGCAGGAAGGCGCCGCGGCCGACACCGGCGCTGCGCAGGCCCACGTAGCTGTCCACCGTGTCGAGGACCGCCGAGGTGGCCGCGTCGCGCACGGTGACCCGCGCGTCGAGCAGGGTGGGGCGCTCGGGGCTCCACAGCAGGTCCTCGCGGTCGATCCCGTTGCGCAGGGCGGGGGCGGCCACGTCGATGCGGCTGCGCGGGGTGCGGACCGCGGTGGTGCTCCGGGCCAGCACCTCGCCGTCCAGGCTCAGCACGATCTCCACCGTCAGCGGGGCGGCGGGGGGCGTGGCCAGGGTGACCTCGGCGAGCACGCCGCGCGCGGGGTCCGGGATCCAGGCCAGGTCCGTGACGCGCTGGGCGGCCACCGTCTCCGTCCACACGGTCTGCCAGATGCCGGTGGTCCGCTCGTACCAGACCGCGTGCGGCCGGTCCTGCCAGTCCTGCTTGCCGCGCGGCTGCGCCAGGTCGGCCGGGTCGTCCTCGGCGCGCACGACGAGCACGTGCGCGTCGGCGCCGGGCCGCAGCGCACCGGTGACGTCGGCGGTGAACGGGCTCTGCCCGCCGACGTGTTCGGCCACCAGGCGGCCGTCGAGCCAGACCTTCGCGCGGTGGTCGACGGCGCCGAAGTGGATCAGGGCCCGCTCCTCGCCGCCGGCGGCGAGGATCTCGTGGGGGATGCGGCGGCGGTACCAGACGACCCGGTGCGGCGCGGTCTCGCCGATCCCGGAGGCGGGCGCCTCGGGCGGGTACGGGACGGTGATCCGCCGGTCGAAGCCGCCGGCCCCCTCCTCGGCGAACCACGCGTCGCGCTCGCCCACGTCACCGTCGTCGTACCCGAAGTCCCAGACGCCGTCGAGGCTGTGCCACCGTTCCCGCTGCAGGATCGGCCTCGGATACGTCCCGTCCTGCTCGCTCGCCCTCACGGATCCTCCTTCTGCCTTTTCGGCATGCCGCAGGCCTTTCCGGCAGGCCCGGCGTCGGCGTTTTCAGCGTTCCTATAATCGAAGTCCTGCCATCATGAGTGATCGTTTGCATCGATGCAAGACCGGCAGGAGCCCGGTCGGGGCCCGCCGGAGTGCGGCGTCCGCCCACCGCCGCCCGTGCGGCAGACTCGGGGAGCCGATTCGACGGGAAGGAGCCCCTCCAGTGGCCAGAGTGCGGATGCGGGACGTGGCCGAGCACGCCGGGGTGTCGGTGCGGACGGTGTCGAACGTGGTCAGCGGCTACCCGCACGTGAGCCCGGAGACCCGGGCCAAGGTGCAGCGCTCGCTGGACGAACTCGGCTACCGCATGGACTACATGGCGCGCGGCCTGCGGTCGGGCCGCACCGGGTTCATCGCCCTGGCGGTGCCCTTCCTCGCCGAGCCGTACTTCGCCGAACTGGCCCAGGCCGTCATCCGGGCCGCCGGACGGCGCGGGATCACGGTGCTGGTCGAGGCGACCGCGGGAGACAGCGAGGTGGAGCGGCGGATCCTGGAGGGCGGTCTGACCAACGTGGCCGACGGCGTGCTGCTGAGCGCCCTGACGCTGCCGGCCACCGACGGCGCCGCGGCGGCACCGGACTTCCCGCTGGTCATGCTGGGCGAGCACAGCGTCGGCGACCAGTTCCCGCGGGTCGGCATCGACAATGTGGCCGCCGCACGAACCGCCGTGGAGCACCTGCTGGAGCAGGGCTGCCGCCGGATCGTCGCGCTCGGCCGCAACGGCAGCGAGAACGGCCGCCAGCGCACCGAGGGCTACCGGCAGGCGATGTCGGCGGCCCGGGTGCGCCGGGTGAACTGGCTGGTCGCACCGGTGGACGACTGGACCAGGGAGCAGGGCTACGCCGCCGTGAGGGAGCTGCTGGAGGGCGACGGCCCGCTGCCCGACGCGATCTTCGCGTTCAACGACGCGCTGGCCGTCGGGGCGCTGCGGGCCCTGGACGCCTCCGGCGTGCGCGTGCCCGAGGACGTCGCGGTGGCCGGCATCGACGACATCCAGGAGTCGGCCTACACCCACCCGCCCCTCACCTCCGTCGCCCCCGACCTGGACGTCATCGCCGAACGCGCGCTCACCCTGCTGGAGGAGCAGGCCGGGCGGCGGTCCGGGGCACAGGGCGCCGGCCGGCCCGGCACCGAAGGCGCCGAGGGGGCCGGTCCGGAACCCGTCACGGCGAGGCAGGAGGCGACCCCCTTCAGGCTGGTGGTCCGCGAGTCCTCCCGGCGGCGGCCCCCGGCGCGATGAGCGGCCGGCCGTCCCCAGGACGGAAAGACGCTGGATCGCCGGGCGGCCCCGCCATACGGTGGCCCCATGAGCGAGCACCCGCAAGCGCCTGTCATGCCCGTCGCGGCCCATGAACCCCCCTATTACGTGGCTGTCTTCACCACCGTGCGCACCCAGGACCAGAGCGGCTACCGCGAGACCAACGCCCGCATGGAAGAGCTGGTGAAGGGCGTCCCCGGGTTCCTGGGGATGGACCACGCGCAGACTCCCGGGGGGCTGGGCATCACCGTCGGGTACTTCCGCGACGCCGACGCCCTCACGCGGTGGCGCAGCGACGAGGAGCACCGCGCGGCGCAGCGGCGCGGGCGGGACGACTGGTACGAGCGCTACACCCTGCACGTCGCGAAGGTGGAGCGGAGCCACGAGTTCACGCGAGCGCAGGGCACGGAGAGCCCGAACAGCCCCGAGAGCCCGAACAGCTCCGAGGGCCCGCAGAGTCCGTCGGCAGGCTGAGCCGCCCGAGTCGCCCTGGCGGGTGTCCTTCGCCCGGCGGGCGTCCAGCACCCCGCGGGTGTCCTTCGCCCCACGACGCTCTTCGCCCGGCGGATGCTCTTCGTCCCCCGGGCGTCCTGCGCCCTGCCGACACCACGCACCCCGCAGGCGTCCTACGCCCTACGGCCACTCTTCGCCCTGCGGCCGTCCCGCCCGGTGACGCCCTCGCCCTGCGGCCGTCTCGCCCGGTGACGCCCCTTCGTCCCGGGACGCCCGCCCGCCCCGGCGACCCGCCCGCCCCGGCGACCGCGCGCGGCCAGTCGCCGTCCCCCGCCCGTGAGCTTCCGAACCGAGTGGGTCCGCCCCGCCGAAGCGGGTCCCCCGGTGGGCGCAGGGTGGCTGGAACTCGTCCGCAAGGTCACTTTCCGCCGATCTATTGCATCGTTGCAAATCGTGTGTCAGGGTCTGCGCCATCGAGTTCACACCGACGTGACGAGGTGAATGCCCCTATGAGCGCAGCGATGGCGCGCCGGCGGTTCCTGGCCCTCGGCGGCGGCCTGGCCCTGACCGGAGGGCTCGCGGCGTGCTCCTCCCCGCTCGCGTCCGGGCTGACGGGCTCGCAGCCGAACACCGCGGACGTCATCTTCTGGAACCTCTTCACCGGTGGTGACGGCGCCAACATGGTGCTGATGGAGGACGCCTTCCGCAAGGCCAACCCGGGGACCTCCCTCGAAGCGACCATCCTGGGCTGGGGAAACCCGTACTACACGAAGCTGGCCCTGGCCACGGCGAGCGGTACGCCCCCGGACGTCGGCATCGCCCACCTCTCCCGGTTGCCGCTGCTGGCCGCGGCCGGGCTGCTCGAACCGGTCGAACACACCGGGATCGGTGAACTGGGCGTCACCTCGGACCGCTTCACCCCGGCGGCCTGGGAGAAGGCCACCGTCGACGGGACGACGTACGCGGTCCCGCTGGACACGCACCCCTTCGTGCTCTTCTACAACGTGGACCTGGCCCGCAAGGCGGGGCTCCTCGCCCCCGCGGGCGACGGCCTGGTCCCGCTCAAGGGCAAGGAGGACTTCCTGAGCGCCGTCAAGGCGATGAAGGAGGAGGGCGGGGCCCAGTACGGGGCGGTCATGTCGATCACCGCCGACCCGTCCACGGCGTGGCGGTACTTCAGCATGATCTACTCGGGGCTCGCCGGCCCCCTCGTCACCGACTCCGGCACCCGCATCAGCATCGACGAGGAGGCGATGCGGGAGACGTTCGCCTTCATGCAGAGCCTCACCGCGGGCGGGCTGATGCCCAGGAGCCTCAACGGCTCCGGCGCGAACGCCCTGTTCAGCACCGGCAAGGCCGGATTCCTCTTCGACGGCGAGTGGCAGATCCCCTCGTACCGCCTGGTCAAGGGTTTCCGCTTCGACGTCGTGCCGTTCCCGGCGCTGCTCGGCCCCGAACCGGTGGCGTACGCCGACTCGCACGCGCTGGTCGTCCCGCGCAACGCGGGCCGCTCGGCGGCACGCACCCGCGACGCGGCCCGGTTCATCAAGAGCCTCCTGGACGACAGCGCCGTGTGGGCGCAGGGCGGGCACATCCCCGCGTGGCTGCCGACCCAGCGCAGCAAGGCGTTCCTCGACCAGTCCCCGCAGCGCAACTACGTGCGGGCCGCCTTCGACGCCCAGTACGACCCGGCCGCCTGGTACACCGGCGCCGGCTCGGACTTCCAGTCCACCGTGGGCTCGACGATCATCGACGTCCTCTCCGGGCGGACCAGCCCCCAGGGCGCGGTCGCCGGCATGCGCGCCGACCTCAAGCGGTACACCACGGCCCGACCGCCGGTCACGATGAAGTAGGAGGCAGCCCCATGACGACCGCCGTCCCCACGCGACCGGCACCCACGGCGTCCGCGCCACCCCCGGCGCGTGAGCGGCCGCCCCGCTCCGAACGCCGGGCCGGTGTGCTGCTCAGCGCGCCCTTCCTCGTGATCTACCTGCTGTTCCTGGTCGGTCCGCTGCTCGTGGGCGTGGTGCTCAGCTTCTTCAACACCACCACCGTCAAGGACGGCCTGGGCGACTGGGTCGGCCTGTCGAACTACTCCGAGGTGGTCGGCGACCCGCTGTTCTGGGACGCCATGTGGCACTCGGTGCTCTTCACCCTGCTGACCACCCCGCCGCTGGTCGTCCTCGCGCTGGCCGTCGCCGTCCTGGCCGCCCGTATGCCGCGCGGGCGCACCTTCTACCGCCTGGCCTTCTTCGCGCCGTACGTGGTCCCGTCGTCCGTGGTCGCGCTGATCTTCCTGTGGATGTACACCCCGCAGATCGGACTGCTGCCCAAGCTGTTCGGCGCCGTGGGGCTGCCGGTGCCCGACTTCATCGGCAGCACCGCCGGCGGCTGGACCGCCGTGACGCTGATGACGCTGTGGTGGACCTTCGGCTTCAACTTCGTCCTCTACACCGCCGCGATCCAGGACGTCCCGCCGGAGGTGTACGAGGCGGCGGCGATCGACGGGGCGGGCCCCTGGCAGCAGATCCGGCACATCACGGTGCCGCTGCTCGGCCGGACCACGAGCCTGGTGCTGATCCTGCAGATCCTCGCCTCGCTCAAGGTCTTCGACCAGATCTACCTGCTCCTGGCGGGCGGCCCCAGCCAGTCCACCCGGCCGGTCATCGAGTACATCTACGACACCGGTTTCACCTCCTACCGGGGTGGCTACGGCGCTGCCGCCACCATGGTCTATTTCGTCATCATCGTCGCGGTATCGGCGGCCTGGTACGGGTTGCGGCGACGCGCGTCCGGCTCCGCGGCCTGAGTGGAGGACCCCTTGAGCAGCATCACCCGGCCGCGGCCCACCACGACGGCGGGCGCGCCCGCGCCCGACCGCGGGAAACTCTTCAACCGGCTGTGCGCCGTCTGCCTGACCCTGTTCGCGCTGATCTGGCTGGTGCCCTTCGCCTGGGCGCTGATCACCTCACTGCGCTCCGACGGCTCCATCACGCAGGACCCGACCTCGCCGTTCGCCGGCGGCTGGTCCCTGCACGCGTACTCCTACGCGTGGGACCACTACCCGATCGGCAGCTGGTACCTGAACAGTCTGGTCATCTCGTCCCTCGCCGTGCTCTTCACGGTGGGCTTCTGCTCGATGGCGGGCTTCGCGCTGGCGCTGCTGCGCTTCCGCGGCCGGACCGCGGTGCTGGCCCTGGTCGGGGCCGGACTGATGCTGCCCAGCGAGGCGCTGGTGCTGCCGCAGTTCATCGAGTACCGCTCGCTCCACCTGCTCGGCACCTTCTGGGCCCTCGTCCTGCCCTCGGTCGCCGCCCCGGTGTCCGTCTTCGTCTTCCAGGCGTTCTTCCGGGGCATCCCCCGGACGCTGATCGAGGCCGCCCGCCTGGACGGGGCGAGCTGGTGGCGGGTCTACGCCACGGTCTGCATGCCGCTGTGCCGTCCGGCCGTCTCCACGGTCGCCATCCTCACCTTCATCACCTCGTGGAACGCCTTCCTGTGGCCGCTGCTGGTGCTGAACCAGACCAAGTCACAGACCATCCCGGTCGGACTGGCCTCCCTGGTCAACAACACCAACATCCAGTACGCCGAGGTCATGGCCTCCTCGGTGCTCGGCTTCCTGCCGCTCGTCGCCGTCTTCCTGGTCTTCCAGCGGCAGATCGTCCAGGGCATCGCCACGACCGGGATCAAGTGACCGGACCGGCGCGGGGGAGGGGGCGGCCCGGGCCCGGACCGGACCACGGCCCGATCCCAGGGTGGGACGGGGCGGTCCGCTGAATACAATCGCCTCCATGCCGAACGCTGATGAGCTGCTCACCGCCGTCGCGGCGATGGTGGAGGCGCAGCCGAGCAACCAGATGTCGCTGACCGTGGTCGTGGACGGTGCCGTCATCACGGGCCGACTGGCCCCCGAGAGCATGTGGCGCGAACGCGTCTCGGAGGTGCTGAGGACGTCGGAGCGGCTGAGCCCGTTCTCCGACGTCTTCACCAGCCACCGGGGGGCGCGGCCCGACCGCGGCGGGTCGCCCACGCACCTGCACTTCCACCTCGCGCGGATCCTGCAGGGCAGTCTCGGTATCCCGGAGACGGGCGGGATGTACCGCGTCGCGATCAAGGACGTCAGCGCGTGGACCGTGGGCGACCTCAGCTACTCGGAGCAGTGACCGGCCCCTTCCCCGGACGCTGACGGCTCTACTCCGGCCGGCCCGCTGCTACGGGCGTTGACCGGCTTATCCCCCGGGCCGGGCTGCCGCTACGGGCGTTGCCCGGCTTATCCCCAAGGCCGGGCTGCTGCTCCGGGAACGAGCGGGTCTCCGCCGGGAGCGGTGACCGGGTTCCTCCCCGGAGCAGTGGTCCGGCGTCTACTCCGAGCGCCGGGCGGGCTTGTCCGTGCGCCGTGCGCCGGTGCCGGGGGCGGACTGCCGCCGGTTCCGGTCACCGCGGCGCGCGGCCTCGCCCGCCGGACGGCCCTTGCCGGCGCCGCCGCGGCGCCCCCGGGACGAGGAGTTGGCGGCGCGGCGCGGGGCGGGTTCCCTCTCCGGTTCGGTGATGGTGACGGGGGTGCCGGTGGGGGTGCGGGCGCCGGTGATGCGGTGGAGTTCGGTGTCGCCTGCGCGGACGGGGGTGATGTGGGGGGTGATGCCGGCGGTGGTCATGAGGCGGTTGATGTCGC
>NZ_JOIY01000081.1 GCF_000720185.1 Streptomyces sp. NRRL S-340
GCTCGGAGATGTGTATAAGAGACAGGCCAGGGTCCGAATGCGCTCCGCGATTCGGACCGGAACGGGATTCGCTCCGCGAATCCCTTGGGCCGGCTACAAGAAGGGGGCCGCTGCCTTTCCGCCTCTACCGCACTTGACGCATCCTCAAATCCGCTGTGCTCCAGTAGAGTTGTTCCCCTTTAGGCTTCCCCGCGCTCACCCTCTTTTTCGAATAGGGAGCACCTTAAAATCCGTAGGGTTCGCCATGCAAGAAGGTAAGGAAGTATAAACTTTCGGGGCCTCCGAGAAATCACCTCCTCCTCTGCAGGGCTCTTGCAAAGTCGCGTGATCTCGTGGGTGTGCTGGACCGAAGCTGCCCCGGCGCCATGTCCGTTGCCCCCTAAAGGTGTTACCGTCGCACGATGTCCAAGATCGAGATTGACGCCATAACCGCCGAGTTCTTCGGAGCCTTCGACAACCGCGGCGGCAAGGCTGCGGACGTTGCCCGGATCCGACGGCTGGTCATTCCGGGTGGCGTGATCGTGCTGACCGGGCCGAAGTACACGGTCTACACCATGGAGGAGTTCATCGAGCCTCGCGAACGCCTGCTCTCCGACGGCCGGTTGGCCGAGTTCTCGGAGTGGGAAACCTCCGAGCGGACCGAGATCGCGGGCGACATCGCGTCGCGCTTCGGCGCGTACCGCAAGGCCGGCGTCCTGGACGGCAAGCCGTTCCAGGGCGGCGGGACCAAGACCTTCCAGTTCGTCCGCACCCCAGAGGGCTGGCGGATCGCGGCGTTCTCCTGGTACGACCAGTCCTGAGCACAGCAGCCCGCGGGACAGGAGCGTTTCAAGTCCCGGTGATGATGTGGGCCTGCATATGCGGTGGTGGCCCGGTGATGGGAGTGCCCCGCGTGTTCCTTAGGTGCACGGGGCATTTTTCAATCCCTGACCTTGAGGAAACGCATTCGGGTCGCCCCATTGCTGTCGGTGCCGCCGGCTTCGGCGTCGGAGATCGCACCCCCCGTGAGGACGAACATCAGGTGCAGGCGGACCGTCCGAGGGCCGGACGTGACCGTGTACTCGGTCATGATGTGTGTGGTTCCGCCCTGCTGCTCCTGCCCTTCTGCGTTGATCGCCGCGATCTGGGTGAAGCTGGTCAGGAGGGTGTCTGTCGTCTCGTCCCTGAGCCAGCCGATGATGTAGCCGCTGCCGCCGGTCGCGGTACCGAGCGCGTACCGTACATCGCTGTCGATGTGGTACACCCCGGCTTCCGGGAGCACGATGTCGGACTCGGGGATCGGCACATCGGTACCGGTCTCGGCCAAGAGATCGGCGTGCTGTCGCTCGGCGTTGCGGAACGCGCTCACCGGCGTGAGGCGGGCGCCGATCCTCCACCTCTCGGGGCAGCCGGGCATCCCGGCGACATCGATGTCCACCGACCGTTCGTTGCTGGTGTTGCCGCCCGGAGCGATGCCCGTCAGGTCGACCCGCGGCACGAGTAACCCGCCGGTCGTGTTCCGTGCGGCGTTGCACGGGGACGGGTCAAGAGCGGGCGTGTCGGGCGCGTACAGGCATCCGTCGCTGCCCCGGGTGATGGCGTTGCCCAGGTCGGTGGAGATGCACGGGGGCCGGCCGGTGGAGCAATCATCCTGGCAGGAGTCGATCGGGATGACCGGTGGGACCGGGGTGTAGGGGGTCGAGCCGTCGAGGGTGTCGGTCGTGCAGGTGATCGTGCCGTCGCAGTTGCGGCAGGTCGTACGGAGGAACGGCCTGCCGCAGCCATGGGCGGATGCCTGGACGGTGAGGACGAAGCTGTCGACGGTCCACTGCTTGGGGCCGACTCGGCAGGTGTCGTCGTTGCCCGTTTCGAGGTTGAGCTCGACGACGATCCTTCCCGCGAGGACGTCCGCGAGGGACACGGTGGTCGGTGGGATGACGCCTTTGTCGTCACCACCTGCCGGCAGATTGGGTGGGCCCAGGAGATCGGTGCGGATCGGGTTCGTGCCGTTCCACAGCGCGAAGCGGCCGTAGAGTTGGCAGGCTGCGTTCCGGCCGTCGTTGTGGACATGGACCGAGGCGCTGATCGTGACGCTGGTGGGGTCGCCGCGCAGTGATGCGGGGTCGATGTGGATGACTCCGGCGAGCCAGGTGTGCTGGCCGTTGTGCGTCCCGTCGTCGGCCGGGAACGTGCCCGTGCCGCCGTTCAGGATGGTCTGGGCGACGACAGGGTCCAGTGCGGCATGGGTATTGGCGATGGTGTAGTACGGCGCCGGGTCGGTGCTGCTCGCGGTCGCCGTGACACGGTACGGTGCGGAATCCCGCAGTGAGATCGTCTCGCAGTGCCGGCTCGGCTTGGAGCCGGGGCAGGCACCGTGGACGTCGGCGGGGTGGCAGCCCGCTCCGGTGGGCCGGCAGTCGCCGATGCCGATGGGGGACTGCCTGCAGCCGCATCCGCTCATGGTTCAACTCCAGGTGTGGGGTGGGGTGGTGCCTCGGTGTGCGCCATGCCTGTTCGGCGCAGTTGCGCTCGGGGTGGTGGCGTGTTGGCCGGTCGGGCGCCGCGAACGAATGTCGGTCTCGGGCAGGCTCCTTGAGGGGTACCGGCGGCCCCGGAACCGGTCCCGCGACCGGGCAGGGGAAGAAGTGCGTCCACCGGACCGCTCACCAGGCCGTGGCTGGTGTGACGTCGGTCGTCAAAAACCAGCTCTGTGCACCCTCAGCCGGTCAGCCCTTGATGGGGGGAAACAGAAGCAGCCATGTCGGCCCCCTTCGAGAGTCTGCCGCTGGACAACCCGCTTGGGCGCGCTCAGGCATGGGCAAATCTCGCGCTCAGTCACTTACCATCTTCTTGCAAGACTTAATGTACTATCCCAGCATCTGTCTGGCATTACTCCGTTAGGGTGACCGCCTTCGCCGCTGACGCGGCAGAGCGTTCGCATTCCTTCCGCCGGACAGCCCCGGGGCAGATGGCCAGGCCGCGCCACAACCAGGGCCTTGTAGACGCAACGCCCCGGCACCACCGTCGTGAGTCGGGCACCCTGCGGTTCCGACACTGCCGCGTACGTCAAGGTTCCCCAGCGAGTGGGCAGTTGGGTCCCTGCTGGGCTCGGTGACGTAGGAGGCAGGCACCACGCCGGTCGACGACCCGTTACCGGGCGCGGCGTTGCCGACTGCCTGGAACGAGGCGCGGCGGTCCGTTCACGACGCGGAAGCAACCGATCACCGCGCGCCGCTGGGTGCCTGGAGGCACGGCAGTACAGGAGGCGGAGATCGTGACCATGGCCGACAACCCTGACGGGCGCGCGGTGCGCGGCGCGCGGGCTGAGCGAGGCGGTCGAGCGCGAGAACATCGGCCGGGCGCTGAGGCTCAACAAGGACGGCTCCACCAAGGTCGCGCGGATCATCGTGCCGGTGATTCTGGAGCCTGGCGAGGACCCGACCGACATGGTCGCCTCCGCGAGCTTCAAGCCGCTCGTCCCCAACCACCACCGGAGCCGCCACCAGGAGCCCTACCGCCCGTCGGCCCGGCCGGCGCAGGCCAGTCACCAGCATCCGCACAGACAAGAAGGCGGACAGGTCCTCGGCCCTGCCCTTCGATGCCGCAGCTGGCCAGGGTGCCGACGCTCTCGGCCATCAGGGCCCCAAGGAGGTCGGCAACGAGGCGCGTACTCAAGCTGTTCCTGCAGCAGTCACTACCAGCAACGCCAACTGATCAGCCCAGGCCAACCCACCCCCAGTGATCAGAAATACTGCTCGTGGACACCGGCGCTGTCCCTCGGCAGGGATGGGCCGGGAGTAGTGGAGGGTGGTAGTCCTCACGGCGACTGGCTGGGGAACTACTTCTGGCTGGCGCAGGGGTTGCAGCAGGAGGGGGCAGGTTCGACGCAGGCGGTGACGGTGTCGGTGTTGTTGGTGGTGTCGGGGTCCTTCTCGTTGCCGGTGGCGGTGGCGGTGTTGCTGATCGGGCCTGGTTTGGTGGCTTTGGCCCGCAGTACGAGGGTGGCTGTTGCGCCGTCGGCCAGGTCGCCCACGGTCCACTGCCCGGTGTCCGAGCCGTAGCTGCCGGGGCCGTCGGCGGACAGGAAGGTGAGGCCGTCGGGGAGCTGGTCGGTAACGGTGACGCCGGTGGCGTCGTTCGGGCCGGCGTTGTGGACGGTGATGCGGTAGGTCACCGTCTGGCCGATGGTGACGGTTGTGGCGTCCGCTGCTTTCGTCACGGTCAGGTCGGCGGCCGGTTTGACCTGTGTGACCTGCTCGTTGGACGTGGACGTCAGGGGCTCCGGTGTGTCGCCGAGCCGGTTCTCGTAGGAGGCGGTGGCGGTGTTGCTGATCTGCTTGCCGCCGCTGGCCCGGTCGATGGTGGCCCGGTACTCCACCGTGGTTCCCGTCGGGAGGGTTTCCGTGTTGGGAAGGCTGCCCCCGTTCCCGGCGGTGGCGCCGTTGCCGAGGTGGAAGACGACCTTGTTCGCCTGGGCGTCGTAGTACGCCTGGTCGTCGCCCTGGGCGTCGCTCTTGGCTCCGGCGTTCGGGCCATCGACGATGCGCAGGGAGCCGGGCAGGTAGGTGGTGCCCTGCGGGATGAGGTCGGTCAGGATGAGGTTCTCGGCCGCGCCGCCGCCCTCGTTCTTGGCGGTGATGCGGTAGGTGACGACGTCGCCCACATCCAGCGGCCCCGCGGGGATCGCGGTCTTGTCGAGCGCGACGTAGGGAGCGGTGCCGAAGAAGATGCCGTCCAGGAAGTTGCCGACGCTGGGGTTGCCGCCGGCAGCAGAGATGGAGCGGAAAGCGAAGCGTGTCAGTGTCTGGCCTGCCGGGACGGTGTAGGTGCCGGTGTAGTAGCCCCAGGCGGTGTTGCCGTCGGTGAAGCGCCTCTGCTGCACTGTGGAGCCCGGTGCGCCGATGTCCAGCGCCATGGTGTCGTCCCCTTGGCGGCCGCGGTGATACAGCCGCCAGTACAGTTTCGTACCGGGGGTGGTCGGCAGGTCCTGGTAGAGCGTGGAGACCTGGTACGCGTTGAGCTCGGCGAACTGGGTGCCGTCGGCTGCCGGCACGCCGTTGAAGCCCGAGTGCCACAGCTCGATCATGTGGTCGGTGGCGGTGGTGAGCCAGCCCGGGACCCGCTTGGGCGCCTGCGTCTGTGAGGCGTCCGGCAGGATCTCCACACCGGTCACGGGGGGCTGTTCGAAGCTCCCGTTGACCAGGGTGACCCGGAGCGGCGCGGCGGGAGGTGTGGCCATGGGTTTTCCCCTTGGGTCGGTACTGCTGGGATGCACCGCCGACAGGCCGCACCCCCTGTGCGCAACGGCGGAGCTGAACGCCCAACAGCTCAGCGCGTGAACGGGATTGCGTACAGTGATGTACGGATGACTCTGGCCAATGCCACGCGGCAGGTTTGCCAGACCCAGACCTGAGCATCCGCCGCCGCGCCGCCGGCCATGTCGGTCTCGCTGCACCACTCTCACCACACACGCTCCTGGCCGCTCGCCCACCCGCCCCTTGAGTGACCGAAAACCCTTATGGCATTTGCTGCGGTCACACTCGCTCAGGGTGAATCAGTCGTCGGCGAAGTTGACGGTTCCGGCACCGTCGGCGACCGAGGCGTGACCGGTGCCAGCGGCCGTGGGGTGCTGCCAAGGCCCGGTGCTGTCGCGAGCGGCGTCAACCGCCCACCTTCACAACAGCGCCAGCCTGGGCGCCCCTCCGGGCGTGTCAGTGCCCGCAGGTCCGCAGGTGCGGCAGGTCATGCCGTGTCAGGTGTTCCAGCACCAGCTTGCGGCCGGCGGGGAGCAGCGGGGGCCGGCGGCCTCCCGTACGGCTTCGTCGGCTGTGCACCGGCCGCGGATCCGTGCCGGGCGCCTGCCGTCCGTGGGCGCCCTGGACAGCCCTGTCTGGACCGTCGAAGGCGGTGAGCGGGCCATGGCAGCGGGGGCACGACATCGCATCGTCCATGCCCGGGGTGCTCCTAGAGGGCGCAGGGTGAGCCAACAGACACGCAAGCTATGGCAGTTGATTGCTCAGCCGACCGCCTTTCCCGTGGGCGGCGCCTTGATGGCGGCGGTGGTCCTTTCCCTCTACGGCGGCGCCGGGCAGGCCGAGACCGACGCCTTCTTCGCGTATGCCTCCCTCACCCCGCTCAGCGGCGAGGCCCCTGCGGACGGGGGGCGTGGCACTTCTGGCAGGACCAGGCCGGCGCCGTGGTCCTGGCGCTCGACAAGCCCGGCCAGGACGGGGCGGTACACGTCGTCATGGAGCCGGCCGAGCCCCCGGTCCTGTGGTGGGACATGGCCCGGGTGCGCGCGCAGATGGCGGTGGTCCGGTTCCCCCGCCTGCGCCACCCCGCCGGCCCCGAGATGGAGGCGGTGCTGAATGCGCGGGCCGGGTGGATGACCTCCGCCCGGCGCGTGCCGCCCGTGGACCTGCTGTAGGCCCTCACACGCCAAAAAGGGGGCAGGGGCCGGTCACCACCTGGTGGTGACCGGCCCCTGCCCCGGTGATGTGCGGCGCGGGGCCGCGCCGAGGGACCGTCCGAAGCGGGTTTCCGGCTCGGCCTATCGACGCAGTACCTTCCCCAGCCACAGCCGGACGGCGCAGGCGGTGTCGGCGGCGTGCTCCTCCATCAGGGAGAAGTGGTCCCCCTTGGCCGTCACCGTTTCGTGCACCCAGTGCGTGGACACCCGCCAGTCCTCACCGTCGGCCGTCATCATGGGCTCGGAGGCCCGCACGAGCAGAGTGGGCACCTCCAGTCTCACCGGCTCCCAGTGTGCGAAGAGACGCGCGTACCACGACTGGGCGGACAGCCTGGTGCCGTCGAGCGGCATGGCGTGGGTCTGGTACCGCCGCATCAGCCGGTGGAAGCCCTCCTGGTTGCGGGCGAGGTAGGGGTCGTCCACCGGGTAGGTGTCGATGAACACCACCGCCTGCGGGCGCACACCGCGGGCCTGGAGGTGTGTGGCCAGTGCGTGCGCCAGGACTCCTCCGGAGGAGTATCCGCCGAGTACGAAGGGTCCGTCACCGACGTGCCGCAGCAGCGCCTGCGCGAGTGCCGTCGTGACCGCGGAGGCGGTGGCGGGCAGGACGTCCCCTTCCGTGAATCCGGACAGGGACAGCGAGGAGACGGCCGGTCCCCGCCCCTCGAAGCCGGCGGCCAACGGCATGTGGACGTGCGGTCCCGACATCGCGACGAACGGAGGGACCATGAGCAGCGGCACCGGGCCGGATCCTTCGGACAGGGGGATGACGTCCTGGGTCCGGGGAGCGTGGGCCGCGAGGTCCTCCGACTTCTCCCGCAGCACGGCGACGTTCTCCGCCAGTCGCCGGCTCGTCGTGAAGTCGCCCGTTTCCAGGCCCCGCCAGAACAGGGCTCCCATCATCTCGGCGGCGGATCCCCGGCCGGCGGCGCGGGCCGTCGCGCCGCGCGGAGCGGCCGCGCTCGGGGACACGCCGGCGAAGGCCGGGTGCGAGCGTCCCACGGTGCCCGGCCGGTCGTGCAGGCCGTGTCGGTCGTGTGGCGAGCGGGGAGCGGGAGGCAGCGGTGCGGCAGGCGGGGCGACCCGGCCGCCGTCCGGTGCTGGAGTCCGCTCCCGCGCGGTGCCGTCCACGTCCCGCAGCATCCTTCCCAGAAGGTGTTCCGTGAGCCGTTCGGCGCTGGGATGGTCGAAGACGAGCGTCGAGGGCAGGAGGAGTCCCGTGGCCGCGCCGAGGGCGTTGCGCAGTTCGACGGCCATGAGCGAGTCCAGCCCCAGTTCCTTGAACGACCGGTGCGGGTCGACCTCCTCGGGCCCGGACCGCCCGAGCACCGCCGCGGCCTGCCCCAGCACCAGGGCTCGCACTTCGGCCGCCCCCTCCTCGGGGCCCAGGGCGGCCAGCCGCGCCCTGACGCCGTCCGCCTCCGGTGCCTGCCGGGCCGTACGCCGTGCCGCACCGGTCAGTCCGCGCAGGATCGGGGGCAGGAGGCCGTCCGACCGCCGTTCGCGTCGGGCCGTGACCTGCAGGGCGGCGGGGATCAGGACAGCGGCGTCCCGCAGCAGGGCCTCGTCCAGGAGCCGGAGGCCGGTGCGCGAGTCCATCGCCCGGACCCCCCAGCGCGCCAGACGTGAGGTGTCCGCGTCGCCGAGGTGGCCGGTCATCCCGCTGGCCTGCGCCCACAGCCCCCAGGCCAGCGACTGCCCGGCCAGGCCGCGGGCCCGTCGTGCCACGGCCAGGGCGTCCAGGAAGGAGTTGGCGGCCGCGTAGTTGGCCTGGCCGGTGGTACCCAGCACTCCGGCGACGGAGGAGAACGACACGAAGGCGGCGAGGTCCATCTCCCGGGTCAGCTCGTCGAGGTGCACCGCCGCGTCGACCTTGGGGCGCAGGGTCCGCTCCAGCCGCTGCTCGTCCAGCGCGGCCACCACGCCGTCGTCCAGCAGGCCCGAGGCGTGGAAGACCGCGGTGAGCGGGGCGTCCCCGGGAACCTGGTCGAGCAGCTTCACGACCTGGTCGCGCTCGGCGACGTCACAGGCCACGACCCGCACGGTGGCGCCGAGTTCGCGCAGCTCCGCGCAGAGTTCGGCGGTGCCGTCGGCCGCCTCGCCGCGCCGTGAGGCGAGCAGCAGGCTGCGCGTCCCGTGGTGCGCGACCAGGTGCCGGGCGGTCAGGCTGCCCAGTTGCCCCGTCCCGCCGGTGATCAGGACTGTTCCGGCCGGGTCGAGCGAACGCGGTGTCCTCAGTACGTTCTTGCCGACGTGCAGTCCCTGGGCCATCGTCCGCAGCGCCTCCGGCAGCCGTCGTACGTCCCACACGCGCACGGGGGGCAGGGCCAGTGCGCCCTGCTCGAACAGGGCCGTCAGCTCCTCCAGCAGTTCCGATATCCGGTCGGGTCCGGCGTCGTAGTAGTGGAAGGGGAGGTAGGTGACGCCGGGGTGGGTGCGGGCCACCTCGGCGGGGTCACGGACGTCGCGCAGGCCCATTTCCAGGAAGCGCCCGCCGGAGCGCAGCAGCCGCAGGGAGGCGTCGACGAACTCCTCGGTCAGGGAGTTGAGGACGACGTCCATGCCGCTGCCGCCGGTGGCGTCGCGGAAGTGTTCCTCGAAGCGGAGGTCGCGGGAGCCGGCGATGTGCGCGTCGTCCAGGCCCATCGTCCGCAGCAGTCCGTGCTTGCCCGGACTCGCCGTCGCGAAGACCTCCGCTCCCAGGTGGCGGGCCAGGGCGACCGCGGCCATGCCCACGCCGCCGGCGGCGGTGTGCACGAGTACGCGCTGGCCCGGACCAAGCCGGCCCAGATCCCGCAGGCCGTACAGGGCGGTGAGGAACACCACCGGGGCCGCTGCCGCCTCCTCGAACGTCCAGCCTTCCGGTATCCGGGCTGTGTTCCGTGCGTCCGTGACGGCCAACGAACCGATGGCGCGGGGGAAGACGCCCCACACTCTGTCGCCGACGGCGACACCCCGCACTGCGGGGCCCACGGCCGTGACCACGCCCGCCGCCTCGTGCCCGAGGTCCGAGGCGCCGGCGAGCATCCCCCGGGTCACCAGTACGTCGCGGAAGTTGACGCCCGCGGCCCGCACTTCGACGCGGACGTCCCCGGGCCCCAGGGGGTCCAGTAGTTCCGGTGCCGGACGCGCCACCACGTCGCCGCCCGGGCCGGCCACACCGAGCACCCATGGCAGCGGCCCGTCGGGAAGCCGTACGCCCGCCGGCGCGGGCACCACGCGCGGTACCGACACGGCCGACGCGCGGACCGCGGTCTGCCATTCGTCGGACCGTGCCGCCGCGGTCATGACCGTGCGGAGCACCGCGTCGCCGGCTGTCCCGTCCGGTGCGCCGGCCAGGTCCGTGATCGCCACGCGGCCGGGGTGTTCGTTCTGCACGCTGCGGATGAGGCCCCACACGGCGGCGGCGACGGGATCCACGGCGGCGGATTCCTCCTCGTGCACGGCGACGGCCCGGCAGGTGACCACCAGCAGCCGGGCCGTGGCCCACCGCGGACCGGACAGGAACTCGCGTACCAGGCGCAGGGCCGCGCCGGTGAGCGTCCTGACGGCGTCCGCGGGCGCGTTCGCGGCCGTGTGCGCGTCGGGGCGGGCGTGCCAGACCAGCCAGTCGCAGCGGTCGTCCCCGTCGTGCCCCGGAGCGGCCCCGGCCAGATCCGCGGCCCCACCGATCACGCGTACGTTGCCCGGGTCGGCGGGGTCGCCGGCCGGCGCGCCGGGCAGGGCCGTCCACCTGACCGTGTGCAGTGCGCCCGGACCTGCGGCGGGCCCGGTGACCTGACGGTCCAGTTGTTCCGGGCCGGCCGTCCTGAAGGTCAGGGAACGCGCCGAGAGGACAGGGGCGTTCGTCGTGTCGGTCAGCAGCACGCGGACGCCGCCGCCCTCGGCTGGGGTGAGACGGGCCCGTACGGTGCGTGCGCCGACGGCGTGCACCTCCACCTCGCTCCAGGCGAACGGGAGTGCCGTTGCGTCGCCGTCGGGAACTGCGCCGCCCAGGACACCGGCATGCAGGGCAGCGTCCAGCAGCGCGGGGTGCACGGTGAAGCCGTCCGGTTCGGTGCCGTCCGGCAGCACCACGTCGGCGAAGATCTCCTGACCGCGCGTCCACAACGCCCGGACGCCCTGGAACACGGGCCCGTACTCGTAGCCTCGGGCGGCCAGTTCCGCGTAGGGATCCACCGGCAGCCGGACCGCGTCTCCCGGCGGCCACGAGCCCTCCGGCATCTGGTGTGTCACGGCACCGGGGTCCGGAGCGAGCCGGCCGCTCGCGTGCCGTGTCCAGGACGCCTCCTCGTCCTCGGGGCAGGACCACACGGTCACGGCCCGGCGGCCCGTCTCGTCGGCAGCGCCCGCCACGACCCGCAGCCGTACGCCGGTGCTCTCCGGTACGCGCAACGGCGTTTCCAGCACCAGTTCCTCAAGCGACTGGCACCCTGACCGGTCGCCCGCCTGCATGGCGAGTTCGAGCAGCGCGGTGCCGGGGAGGAGGACGACCCCGTGCACCGCGTGGTCCCCGAGCCAGGGGTGCGTCGACCGGGAGATCCGGCCGGTCAGCACCAGCCCTCCGGTGTCCGGGTCTTCGATCAACGCGCCCAGCAGGGGGTGGACCGCGGGCTCCAGCCCCGCCGCCGTCACGGCTCCGGGTCCCCCCTCCCCGGGGGCGAGCCAGAACCGCTCACGCTGGAACGCGGTCGTGGGCAGGTCCGCGGACGGGACCGTGCCGGGCAGGACGGCCGTCCAGTCCACCGGTACACCGTGTACGAACAGCTCGGCCGCCGACCGCAGCATCCGCAGCCGTCCGCCCTCCCCACGGCGCAGGCTGCCGCCGATCACGAAACCGGTCACCCCGCCGGCCTCCAGGGCGTCCTGCACGCTCGCCGTCAGCACCGGATGGGAGCTGACCTCCAGGAACGTACGGAAGCCCTGGGCGGCCAGCTCCCGTACCGCGGGTCCGAAGCCGACCCGCTCGCGCAGGTTGCGGAACCAGTACTCCGCGTCCAGTTCGGTTCCGGTCAGCCGGCGGCCGTCGGTGGTGGAGTGGAACACGACGTCCGCGGCCGCGGGAGTCACTCCGCGCAGCGCGCCGACGAGTTCCTCGCGCAGTTCCTCCACCTGCCGTGTGTGGGAGGCGTAGTCGACCGGAAGCTTCCTGGTGCGCACGTTCTGCCGGTCGTAGAAGGCCGCCGCCTCACCGAGTGCCGCGGGCGGCCCGGCCAAGGTGACCGAGTGAGGTCCGTTCACCGTGGCGATCTCGATCGTGTCGTCCCCGAGGTCCCGCAGGTCTCGGGCGGCCCGCTCCTCCCCCACCGCGACCGCGAGCATGCCGCCACGGCCCGCCAGGGTCCGCGCGATGAGACGGCTGCGTACGGTGACGATCCGGGCGGCGTCCTCCAGGGACAGGGCGCCCGCCACGCAGGCGGCCGCGATCTCCCCCTGCGAATGACCGACCACGGCGTCCGGACGCAGCCCCCAGGAGCGCCACAACGCGGCAAGCGACACCATCACCGCGAACGACAACGGCTGGACCACGTCGACCCGTTCGAGAGCGTCCGGCTCCCGCTCCCGCACCATCGCGGACAGCGTCCAGTCGACCCACGGGCCCAGCGCCTCCTCACACTGCGCCATCCGGGCCGCGAACACCGGTTCGGTGTCCCACAGCTCCGCACCCATACCGGCCCACTGCGCACCCTGACCGGGGAACACCCACACGGACCCGGTCACGTCACCGGCCTGTGCCACACCGACGTGGGCCAGGGACGCCGGCTGCCGCCCCGCCACCTCTCCGAGGCCCCGCACGAGTTCGGCGCGGCTGTCCCCGACCACCACCGCCCGGTGCTCCCACACGGCGCGGGAGCGCACCAGCGTGCCCGCCACGGCCGCGATGTCCACGGTGGGGTCGGCCTCGATGTGCGAGGCGAGCCGTGCCGCCTGCTCGGCCAGTCCGGGGCCGGACCGCGCGCACACCACCAGCGCCGTCTCCCGCCGGCCGGGCCCGTCCGCCGTCTCGGACCGTCCACTGTCGTGGTGCGGCGACCGCGGGGCCTGTTCAAGGATGACGTGCGCGTTCGTGCCGGAGATGCCGAAGGCCGACACCCCGGCCCGCAGCGGGCGGGCCACCGGCGGCTCGGGCCAGTCCTGTCGCCGGGCCAACACCTGAAGCCCTGTGGACCGGTCGGCGTAGGGCGCGGCGGCAGACACGTGCAAGGTCCGTGGCAACACGCCGTGACGGAGTGCCAGCACCATCTTGATCACACCTGCGACCCCCGCCGCGGCCTGCGTGTGACCGATGTTCGACTTCAGGGACCCCAGCGGCAGCGGCCGGCCGGTGCGGCCGTAGACAGCCGACAGCGCACGCGCCTCGGTGGGGTCCCCCAGCCGCGTGCCGGTGCCGTGCGCCTCCACCGCGTCGACGTCGTCGCCGCTCAGGCCGGCGTCCGCCAGGGCCAGCCGGATGGCCCTCTCCTGGGCCCGGCTGCTGGGCGCGGACAGGCTGTCGGACGCCCCGTCCTGGTTGATCGCACTGCCCCGTACGACGGCCAGCACCCGGTGCCCGGCCCGCCGGGCGTCCGACAGCCGTTCCAAGGCCAGCATGGACACGCCCTCCGACATGCCGAAGCCGTCCGCGTCCGCGGAGAACGCCTTGCAACGCCCGTCCGGGGAGAGGGCACCAAGCCGGCTGTACTCCACGTACATGCCCAGGGTGGGTGCCGTGGTCGCGCCGCCGGCCAGAGCGAGGTCGCACTCCCCCTGGCGCAGGGCGCGCACCGCCAGGTGCAGCGCGACGAGCGAGGAGGAGCAGGCGGTGTCCACGGAGACGGCCGGCCCCTCCAGCCCCAGCACGTAGGAGATACGGCCCGAGTGCACGCTCGCGGTGGTGCCCGTCATCACATGGCCCTCGACCGCCGAACCCTCGGCCAGGCCGGGCCCGTACTCGGACTCCATGACGCCGACGTACACCCCGGTGGCGCTGCCCTTCAGGCCGCTCGGATCGATGCCGGCGCGTTCCACCGTCTCCCACGCGGTCTCCAGCAGCAGCCGCTGCTGGGGGTCCATGGCCAGTGCCTCGCGCGCCGAGATGCCGAAGAACCGGGCGTCGAACCTGTCGGCCTCGACGAAGCCGCCCTCGCGCTGCACATGGTGTCCGGGCTCGTCCAGGCGCGCGGCGTACGAACGCGTCACGTCCCAGCCACGGTCGTCGGGGAAGGGGCCGACCGCGTCCCGTTCGTCCATCAGCAGACGCCACAGCTCGTCGGGGCTCGAGACGCCTCCGGGCAGACGACATCCCATACCGATGATCGCGATGTCCTCGCGCGAGCCGTCCGCCCGCGGCGCCACGGACCCGCGTCGCGTACCGTCTGTACCGGCCTTCTCCACCATGCTGCCCACTTCCTGGTCGTCCCGGCCGTCCCGCTCCCCGGCCCGCCCAGTGGAGGAGACGCGATGCTCGTCGGAGGTCACGTCGGTGATCTATCCCTGGAACGAGGTCTCCCGGGCCGGGAGTTCACGCCGGGCCGGCTCGGGCCGTCGGCTGCCGAGTCCGTGAGGTCTCCAGGGGGCCCTGGCGGCACGCCCGGCACGACCTCGGTCACGATGGACGACCTCGGTCACGACGGGTGTCGCCAGCCGCCGTGGTCGCGCCTTCGACCAGGGCAGGCGCGCCTTCGACCAGGGCAGGCGCGCCTTCGACCAGGGCGGGCGGGCCTCCAGCCGCGACGGACGGCCTCGGTCGCCACGAACGGCCTCGGTCGCCACAGACGGCCTCGGTCGCCAC
>NZ_JOIY01000082.1 GCF_000720185.1 Streptomyces sp. NRRL S-340
AGGCGCGCCTTCGACCAGGGCGGGCGGGCCTCCAGCCGCGACGGACGGCCTCGGTCGCCACGAACGGCCTCGGTCGCCACAGACGGCCTCGGTCGCCACAGACACGTCGACGAGGCCCAGCGGACCGTCCCCACGGACACGGTCCCCTGAGCACGGACAACGCCAGCCGCACAAGCCCGGCCTCGCGCGGGGCGGCGGAAGCGGTTCGTGCGGAGGTACTGGACGGGGGTCACCTGCACCCGTCCGTTTCCCGAGGGGCCGGGTAGGGTCCGTGCTCGTGAGACTCGCGATCTTCGACTTGGACAGCACCCTGGTCGACCGCAGCAGTGCCGTCGCCGACGCCATGGACACTCTCAGCCACGACCACGGCTACGGCCCCGAGATCGATACCTGGCTGCTGACCGAACTCGCCGAGCGTGCCGGCTTCGACCGTCTGCGCGCCGCCTTCCCTGGGCACTTGTCTCTCGCGGTGAAGCACACCGAGGCATGCCGCTGCTCCCGCCGTGGTGGCGGAGCTGACTTCATATCTGGCTGAACTCGCTGTATTGGACTGTGCCTTAGCGGTCCGAGCCAGGCAGTGCCAGCAGTTGATCACGCAGCACATCACCGCTTCGGCAACTGTGTCTCGTTAGCCGCCGACTGTGTAGAGGCCAGCCGCATGCTTGCCTTCACATGAGGCTGTCGCGGCCGGCCGGGGCCAGAGAACTGCGTCGTCTGTCTTGTCCCGTCTCAGTGAAGGCGAACCACGTGGAGGCCGTGACCAGCGATGGGGCATCTTGAGTGAGACGTGGTGCGGTCTGACGTCTCACTCAATCTGAGAATCGCGTGCCTTGCGCTGCTTCGCGCTCGGCAGTGAACTCGTCGAGGAGCTCGAACAGGATCTTGATCGCGTGCTGTTCGTCCTCATGCGGAAGGCTCCAGACGTCGTCCCAGCCGTTCGGGAGGGCGATGTGGAGGACCTGGCCGGGCCAGGCGTGGTTGCAGTCGCGTCCGCGACGGGCGACGAGCCAGTCGTGCCAGCCGGCGAGCCCGCGCCCACCGTGCCGGAGAGCATGCTGGTCATAGCCGGTCAGGAACGCGGTCAGCATGTGGAACGAGGTCTTGCCGACGACCATGCCAGGCCGTTGGCCGACACAGGCGAAGTACTCGCGATCGGTCATCTCCGAGAGGGGCTTCACGCATCCGCACCCTTCTCGTCACTGGCGCTTTGGTCCAGTGCTGGACGAAGCCTGCTGCGGGCCGCTTGCAGACGTTCGGCATAGTCCGCCGCAAAGATCCCCGACAGCGACTTGTCGAGCGTTCCAGCAATGCGGTGAAGGTGCGCCCAGACCGCCGCGTCGTCGACGAGACGACTGAGGTCCGTCATCTGCACCTGCTCCAGCCAGTCCGACAGGACCAGCGCCTCATCCGGGGTGAGCTTGATGACGATCTCCGGATTCTCCACCCCCTCGAACATAGTCCGTCGACCATGCGTTGTCAGAGGTGCCTGGCAGGGTGCCGCTGTGGACACTGATTCCTTCTGGGAGCTCATCGAGGGGTGCCGGTGTCAGGGACGGGGCCGGGACGGACGGCTCGCGTGGCTGCGTGAAGAATTGTCGCGACGGTCGCTTGCTGAGGTGTGCAGTTCCGGGTGCGCTCGGACGAGGTGACGCACGAAGCGTTCACGTGGGATCTGTGGGCAGCTGCGGACCGGATCTTCGGTGGCTGCTGTTCGGATGACGGGTTGAGGTCGCCTCGCCCCACCCGCCCCCGGGTCACGGCCCTTCCGTCGGTCGCCGGACCGCCCGCCAGCGCGGGGCGTCGTCGTCAGGGATGTCTGGAGAAGCGAAGTGGAACGGCACACCAAGGTGGCTGGCCAGCGTCCGGCCGGCCTTGGTGGCAGCGTCGCCGGGAGGAGCACCGCCTGGGCGTCGGTAGACGGTCGCCAGGTGCCCCTCCCCCTCTGGGGCATCCAAGACCGCGAGCAGGACAACGAACCAGTCGTGCACGGTGTCGCCGTCCCACAGTGCCTCCACCGCCGCCACGCGACCTGGGAGAGCCGCGGCGCGAGCCTCAAGTGAGGGGAGGTCGAGCGGATCCGGAAGTGTGTGCTGCACTCGGTCACCAAGAGCCTCATACCGCGCGTGGACCACCCGCTCGGCCTCGTGCAGCCCTACCCCCAGAGGGCGCAGCGCCTCCCAGACGGACCTGACCGCGGACAGTCGACGATCGCGCAGTACATCGGCATCGACCTGTCGGCAGGTCCGTTCGTCCAGATAGGCCCACCAGCCGCTCATGCGGCCACCGGCCGGGGTTTCAGGGCGCGTCATAGGCCCGAACCTACGTCAGGGTGCAGCGCGCCACCCGGCCGCCCCCTGCTGTCGAATCTCAGGTCCTGGCTCACTTTCCGTGAATAATCACGCGGAGTGCCGTTTGTCGGGCAGCAGGGGCCTCGGGAAGCTGCCTGGAAATGATTCGTCCCCAGTACGGGGTGGCTGACAGTTCGGCCCGTGGAAGAAGTAGTGCTCCGGCTGGAAGAGTTTCCCATCGATCTCGGACGTGGCTGTGCTCAGTGTGTCGTGCCTGCGTCGATGGCCTGCAGGCCCAGGGTGTCCATGATCTTCAGGACCAGGTTTCGGCGAGTTCCGGGACGGCCTCACCCAACGTCTCTGCCAGGGCGTCCTGGGGATCCAGGCCGCCTGCAGGTAGAGGGTTTCGGCACCTTCCAGGCCCCCCACGAAAACTCGTATCTTCGCCATCTTGACCGGTGCCTGGCGTCGCGGCGGTAAAGGGTGACGGGAACGAGAGATGATGCACCTTGGATTCCCGCATACCCCGCCTGCGTCGCAAGCTCGGGCGGCCTGGCGGGCGCGGTCGCTGCGGATGAGGTAGCGCAGGCGGGTTATCACGCCGCGCCGCGTCGTGACCGGGGTGGTGATGAATCCGGCGAGCTGGTGCGGTCCAGGCGGCGGGCGACGGCTTCTCGGCCCTTGATGCCGCGGGTTCCGTAACAGGCCGAACTCGAGGACTCACTACCGCTCGCGCGGAAAGGACGCCGCAGGCGGGGCGCGGGCCGAAGGGGCTGCTTGTGATCTGACAGGCCGTCGGCCAGACCGCTTCGGTCCCCTTTCCGCACCGAAAGGACGTGCTGATCGAGGTCCGGGTCACGGCGCCGCCGGAATGTCATTTATTCCGCTGGCTTCGCCCGTGCAGGCGTAATCGATGATATTACTGAGTGGAATGTAGTAGTTTCCGAGGTTTCGATAGTTCTGGTCGGCGAATCTGCCATATTTGGCGAGGCGTGCATCGCTTGCCCGCTTGGTCAGATCGACAACGCTGCGCCATTCATTGATGTGAGCGGCATATGTTGCTGTGTCCGTATCCGCTACTTGCGCCCGCAGCGGCGTGGCCTGATTACAGATTTCCTGGTTGCTCACGTCGGCCGAGTCACCGGAGGAGAAAGTGCCGGCCAGCACGTAGCCGACGAAGGACAGCAGCGCTGCCAGTACGACTGCGAACGCCAGTAGAGATGTGCGGGCCGTGCGCGTGTTGTTGATCGTCAGCGGGCCCAGGGAGATCTGACTCTTGCCCAACCTGTTTCCGCTTCCCAGAACCACGCTGTGCGCGATCGAGCTCGGCCGGTGTGCCGGCGGGGGTCCTGCGACGGCTGCGGCCAGTTGGGCCATGAAGGCGCCATCGCCATCGAGCTCTCGCGCCAGGACGGACCGCAATGAATCGACGGCCGCTGGGTCTTGCGGACTTTCGTCGACCTGCGCCAGAGCCGTGCGGCCTTCTTGTGAATGGGTGAGTTTTCGACGAACAAGGTCGACCACTATTGCCGCCGTACCGCTCGCTATTCCGGTAGCGGCACTGTCGGATGCCTTGGTGACGATTTCCACGACTGTCGATAACAGACCGTCTGATTCCATGACGCCTCTCCCGATCTCACACGGGGTAGCAGTCCCCTCGGCCTTCATCTGGGCCCAACGGCCTGTCACGCCCAGGTTCTTGATGTTCACTCCGGCCCTCTGCACTCCGATGTCCGAGACGTCTTGTGGGAGGCAAAGACCCACCAGGATCCTACCGTTGGCGGGCCGTCATGGAGCGTGCGTCTCAGTCCTCGTTCCGATGCCTCGGGGTGGAGGTACCAGGAGACGGGCGGACAGGTCGAGGGGAGCGGCCCCCCGTCCGCGACGCCCTCACCCAGCTGCCCGTGCGCGAGGAAAACCGCACCGGCTACCAGCGCTCCAAGTTCAAGCACTGGATCGGCGCCGACCGCGACGGCTGCAACACCCGTGCCGAGATCGTCAAGGCCGAGGCTGCCGTCACCGTTCCCGAGCAGGGCCCGAACTGCCGTCTCACCGGCGGCGTCTGGTACTCCCCCTGCGACGGCCACTACATCGAAGACCCAGCGGCCTGGACATCGACCACCTCGTCCCCCTCGCCGAAGCCTGGGACTCCGGCGCCCCATCCTGGACGGCCGCGGAACGCGAGGCCTACGCCAACGACCTCAGAGACGACCGCGACCTCATCGGCGTCTCAGCCGCCTCCGACCACTCAAAAGCCGACCAGGACCCCTCCACCCGGCTCCCCCGGCCGCCGGCTACCACTGCACCTACATCACCGACTGGATCGCCGACAAGACCCGCTGGAGCCTGACCATCGACACCCCTGAACAGACCGCGCCGGCCGACGTCCTCGAAGACTGCCCCGACACCTCGATCGCCATCACCCTCGCCCGGTAGGTGGGGCGCGGGCAGTTCCGTCCCGGCTCGGCACCTCAGCGCCGCGGTAAATCGTGATCTTGCTGGTGTTGAGCGCTTCAGATGGCGGGCCTCGCCGCCTGAACAGCTCGATGTGAGCCGTCCTTCGGTCACGCGCCCCGTGCCGGGCCGGTCCTGCAGATTTGCCATGGACGGCCCGCCCGCGGCTGGCGTATCTTCCCTCAGCGCGCGCTCTTCCGCGGGCGATTCCGTTTCCGTGCCTGTGGGGGGCCCATCGTCATGTCCGCATCCAGCGATGTCTGTCCGCGGCCCGCGCTGCCCAACCGGGTACCGCGGTCACCGCGCGGCCTCCTGGCCGGTCTGTCGGCGCTGCTCGCGGCCGTCGCCCTCAGCGACCTGTTCGCCGTCTACGCCGGCGTCCGGGCATACATGCTGATCGACGAGGACCGGGGCCTCGTTTTTGCCTCTCAGCAGGAGCTGGACCGTGCCGACGCGCTGTACCAGACGGCAGGACAGCTCCAGATCGCCACGTTCCTTGCCTGCGCGCTCGTCTTCATCGTCTGGTTCCACTGGATGCGCCGGAACGCCGGGGTGCTCGGGCCGGACCGGTTCCGCAACGGCCCCAGCTGGGCGATCGGGTCCTGGTTCATCCCGCTGGCGAACCTCTGGATGCCCTATCGGGTCGCCGTCGACATGTGGGGGGCCAGCACGCGGCTGCCGGCCGACGGCGAGCCGTACAAGGTCTCTTTCTGGCCGGTGAACCTGTGGTGGGGCCTGTTCCTCGCCACGACCCTGTTCAACCGGTACGCCTCGCAGCGCTATCAGGACGCCGAAACCCTCGGAGGCATCCGGGACGCCGTGCTTCAGGTGATAGCGGCCGACATCCTGGACATCGCCGCGGCGGCGGCCGCAGTGCACTTCGCGGTCCGGCTGACGGCCATGCAGCGGCTGAAGGCGGCCGAGGGGCCGTACAGCTCCGCCTGAACCGATCCGGGGCAGATCCAAAATCCAGTGATACCGAGCGCTTCAGCTGGCGAAGCCCGCCAACTGAAGCAGCTGGGCCCCCAGGAGGGCGCCGCCGAAAGCGGCGACCGGCACCGCGCGCGGAGCGCCTGCCCGAAGGAGCGCAAACACACACCCACCGGCCGGCGTAGGCGCCGTTCCCGACCGTCCCCCGGCACCGGGCAGGCCGAGGTCGACGCCTTCCCCGCGTACGCCTCCCTCACCCCGCTCTGCTGATACGGGAGGGGCCCGGCACGCTGCTGAGCGAGCGCCGGGCCCCTCCCGCGTCACCGCGTGGCCTACAGGCCGCCACGCTTGGACGGGAATCCGTGCAAGACAGCCACCACCTGGTCCGGGTGCTCCGGGTCGACAAGGTCCACCGGCTTCTCCAACTGGTACAGGTCTCCGCGGGCCGGATACTGCGTGAGCGTGGCGTGCAGGACCATCGGCTCCCTGCTCACCAGCACGAGCGGCTCCGAGTCAGGCTCCTCGATCGTGGCCGTGAACGGGATCACGTCGCGTTCTTCGAACCGCGGTGGGAACTGCTGTGTCACCCGCAGGGTGCTTTGGGCGTCGGTGTCCACATCGCTCTGTTCGAAGGTCACTGTTCCCCCGTCAGGGAGTTCCGCCGTGACGCGGAACCCGACGTTCCTCAGCCGGACGCTGTTGACCGGGTCGGACGGGTCGACGTCGACGCGCTGCCTGATGCCGCCCCTGAAGTCGAGACTCACACGGCGCGTCCCGATCTGGAACGGGGTGTCGATCGCGAGCATCGAGGAGGGGACCTCCGCCCGATGGGCGGAAGCCCGGCGACGCGGTGCGCGACGGGGTGCGCGACGGAGGACGGAACCGCCGGCGCAGCCGTGGCTGTGCCCATGGCGGCAGGACACGCGGCAAGGGCCAGCAGGGCGGTACAGGCTGCGAACACACTGCGCGAACGAGGGGACATGGCTTCCTCCGAGTCATCCCTGAAACATCAGGTCACAAGGAGTGCAGCGCACGCGGACCGCACCACGCCCGGCTTGATCAGACAAGCCACCCAATGGTGTGAGGCAGCCAAGTAGTGGATTGCCGAGAGGACAGTGGCCCCCGTCGTGTCGTGAAGCAGGACCGATCTCGGGCAGGTGCTGTCGCCTCGTGAACACCTACGCCGCCGAGGTCGCCGGCCGCCCTGCACGGAGGATCGGCCCCTATCCGTCGTCAAACCCTGTCGGTAATCACCATCGGTCCTGATTGGATTCGCGCCGCCGCGAACCCCGGACGGCACGGGTTCATTGGACGCGCCGGCCACTGCGGCCCACCTTCGTCCGACGACGTGGAGGACGCCGTCGAGGCGTTGGATCCAGACGCCTGCGATCGGCTTCCGGACACGTTGGTGCCTTCGGGAAAACACGCCTGGCTCGCACCATTACAACGGAGGTCCGGCACCCGGCAGGAAGGCTTCGTCATGGACCTCGGAACGATAGGTGTCTGGAGCCTGGCGTTCACCCACGGGGATCGCGCGGAGGCGCGGGATGCTGCGGCTGAGCTGGAGGAACTCGGGTACGGTGCCATCTGGCTTGGCGGCAGCCCGGGAGGCAATCCCCGGGCCGACTTGGCCACAGCAGCCGATGTCCTGGCCGCGACCGAACGGGTCGCCGTCGCGACGGGGTGCGTGTCCATCTGGGAGAGGTCCCCCGAGGCACTCGCCGCTGCCTACCACGCAATGCCGGAGCAGCAACGCAATCGGCTGCTGGTGGGACTCGGCGTCAGCCACGCCGACTTTGTCGGCCGATACCGCGAGCCCTACCAAGCTCTGCGTGCTTTTCTGGATGCGTTGGACTCGGCAGCTCTTCCGCTGCCGCCGGCCGCGCGCATCATCGGTGCGCACGGGCCGCAGATGACCCGGCTGGCAGCTGCCAGATGCACCGGAGTGCACCCCTATCTCGTCGATCCAGCTCACACGGCGTGGGCCAGGTCGATGCTGGGTGACGGGCCCATGCTGGCGCTGGAGCAGACCGTCATCCTGGACACCCGTGCCGAAGCAGCCCGCACCACGGCCAGGGCGATGCTCGCCCCCTACCTGAAACTGCGTAACTACCAGTCAGCATGGTTGCGCGGGGGTTTCACAGCCGAGGACTTGGCCCTGGGCGGCAGCAATCGGTTGATCGATGCGCTGTTCGCCTGGGGAAGCCCAGACGAGATCGGCGCCCGGCTTGCCCAACACCGTCAAGCCGGGGCCGACCACGTCGCCGTCCAAGTGGTCACCGACACTCCAGGCACCTTCGCCCGCCAGGCGTGGCGAGACCTCGCCTCCGAGCTCATCACGCCATAGGCACCCAAAGCTCAGAAGCTGTGTCTGATCCCGACACGGCAACTTCGGAGCTCGCTGCTCGGGTGCGCCTACCGAAACCGCACGGCCCGGCGCGGCGTCGGCCCCGACGTGAATGACACGGTCGCGGTCGGCCTGGTCACCGGCGGATTCACCTTGCCGGCATCCGCCACCTCCAGCTGGTTCGTCATGCGAGCAACCGGCCGACCAGCGGATCAGCAACTGCGCGTAGCCCAGGAGGACAGGGCGGACGATCGCGCAGCCGGTCAGCGGGAGGTCCGGCGTGAGCTGTATCGGCGGTTCCTGCAGCAGGCATTGGACACGGCCAGGTGCGTTCTCGCCCTGCGGCCGTCGGTGGACCTCGGAAGGCGCGGACGCATTCTCAGTGCCGTTCTTGGCCGAGGGCGGCGACCTCGTGTACGGCGCTGGCGATGGCCTGGAAGTCCTTCTTGAGGACCGCTCCGTGATTACTGGCTACCTTCGCGCCGATCCGGATGTTGGGGTTGCGGGCGGTGACCGCGTCGAGGCCGGCGCGTATGCGTTCCTGTTCGTCACCGCGGCTTCCGAAGGACGTTCCGGACGCGACCACGTAGCGCACCGGGGCGGTGATGTCGTCCAGCACGGGGCCCAGCTCGCGCTCGCGGGAGAGTCTGCCGAGCTCGATGTTGCTGTGCGCCTGCTGCTCGGCGGTCATGCGCGGGGTCAGGCCGGTCGGGCGCAGCAGCGGCATGAACCAGCTCAGCCGGCGGAACAGTTTGCGGATCCGCTGTTCCATGGCCTCGTCCAGCCAGTCGTAGGGGAACGCGCCGTCGACCAGGACCGCGCCCAGGGTGCGGTCGGGGTTGCGGGCGGCCCAGTGTGCTGCGACGACCGCTCCGTAGGACCAGCCCACCAGCAGTGCTCGGTCCACTTTCCTGGCTGCGAGGACGGCGTCGACGTCCCGGACGGCTGCGTCGAAGGAGTAGTCGGTTGATCGCTGGGATCTGCCGCGGGCCCGCTCGTCGTAGGTGATGTGCCGCCACTGCGGGCCGAGTTCGGCGACGACCCGCCGCCAGTACCCCTGCGTGGCGAACTGGCCGTTGAGGTAGACCACCGGGATGCCGGCTCCGCCGGTGTCGGTCACGGCCAGGGCCGTGTCGTCCACCGCTACCGTGCCGGCCCACTTGGAACGGGTCGTGGGAGTGCTGTTCGTCGTCATGTCTTCCCCCTGTGGATGAGTCGCGTGAGGTGTCCGGTCGGCGTACGGCAGGGCCTGCGTGCGGGGTGCAGGCCCTGCCGTACGGACGCTGTCGCTGTCGGGGCCGGGCGCGGTGGGGCCCCTGGCCGGTGAGTCTTCAGAGGCTGCTGGCGGTGATGTCGCCCTGGGATGTGGTGGCGCGGATGTCGAGCGTGGCGGTGCCGTCGTTCTTCAGGGTGTTGCTGATACGGCCGTAGGCGGTGCCGGCGTCCAGGACGGCCGAGACGCCGGCGGCGGCGCCGACCGTGATGTCGCCGGACCGGGTGGTCAGGACGACTGTGCCGCGGACGGCCTCGGCGATACGGATGTCCCCCTTGGCGGTGCTGATCTCGGCGGGGCCGGTGAGGCGGCCGACCTCCACATCGCCGTCGACCGCGGTCAGGCGCAGGCTCGCGGTCTCGTCCAGCTTGATCCGGCGGTAGGCGCCTTCGAAGAAGACGTCGCCGAGGCGTCCGAGGACGCGCAGCTCGCATGCGGCACTGCGGGCCTCCACGTGGGAGCCGACGGGCAGCTTGACGGTGACCTCCACCGACCCGTTGGGCTTGAGGAGCTGGTCGCCGGGCTCCGCGGTGCTGATCCGCAGCACGCCGTCGGCGTAGACGATGTCTGTCTGCTCGGCTGCCTTCACGTCCCGGCTCTTGGAAGGACTGGCGGGCAGGATCTCCACCACGGTGTCCGTCCGGTCGGCGGCGATGAACTGAACGCGGCCGGCGGGAACGTCCAGGACGACGGAGACCGGGGCCGGGGTGTCGAACTTCTGCATGATGCTCTCCTGTTACTCACTCTTGTTTCCGATAAACGAAACGCTACGTTGCTTTCCAAGTCACAGCAACTATCTCATTGCACTACCCGAGTAAAGCCGCAGGTCATGCGGCCATAATCGTTGCATCGCCCTCCCGGTGAATGCAATGACAGGGCATAGGATCGTTGCAATGCAGTGAGGGTGAACGCTAAGGTGGAGTGTCAGGCAGCACCGAGCGGTACCGCGGAGCACCCGTGGGACATGAAAGGAGGCCGGGAATGCCGGGAGGCAGGCTCACCCAGGCCGAACGCCAGCAGATCGCGGCGGGACTGGCCGACAACCTCGCCTACGCCGAGATCGCCCGCCGCCTGGGCCGTCCGACCTCCACGATCACCCGCGAGGTCATGCGCAACGGCGGCCCCACCGCCTACCGCGCCGAACTCGCCCACCGCGCCACCCAGCAGCGCACCCGCCCGCGCAAGCAGGCCACCCCCGAGGGGCCCCGAACCCTTCCCCAGCCCTACGGACGCGACCCAGAAGCCGTAGACGACTACCAGGAAAGACTCACCACCGTCCTCATGACCTCCGGCCTGCCCAAGATGATGGCCCGGGTCCTGAGCGCCCTCTACACCACCGACGCCGGCAGTCTCACCGCCGCCGAACTCGCCCAGCGCCTCACCGTCAGTCCCGCCTCCGTCTCCAAGGCGATCACCTTCCTCGAAGGCCTGGACCTCGTGCGCCGCGAACGCGACGAACGCCGCCGCGAGCGATACGTCGTCGACGACGACCTCTGGTACCAATCCATGATCCGCAGCGCCCGCGCCAACGACCAGTTCATCGAAACCGCACGCCAAGGCGCCGCCGTCCTCGGCCCCGGCACCCCGGCCGCCGCCCGCCTCGAAAACGCCGCCCGCTTCCTCGACTTCGTCAGCGAACACCTCATCCACGCCGCCGAACAAGGCCGCGACGTCCTCCACACCAGAACGAGGACAACCCCCACCCACACCACCACACCAAGCGCGGACGGCGGACAGGCGACCCCACCGGCAGCCACAGCATGAGCACCACCGCCCAGCCAGATTCGAGGAAGCGCGTCGGCACTATCACCGAGCACGCCGCGGCGGAGGGACAGTCACGCACCGAGGTGGAGGCCGGCGTGAAGAAGGCCGCCTGGCACCCGGTCCCGGACGGCTGTTGATCTCAGGGGCGGCGCGTTGACAGCCCCGGCACCGCAACGAGATCCCGCCCGAAGTCACCGACCAGGAGCACGGCATCGTGGCTTCGTTCACGAGAATGGGCAGCAGATGCCGGCCACTTCGGGAGGCGCCACAGCGCTCCGGGAAGTCGCACACTGAGTGAGTCGCTTGCCACAGCCAGAGGAGGCGGCCGGCACTTGCCCGCGGTGCGTTGTTACTCCACGACTGTGGCAGGAGCCGTTCCCGCAACAGATGAGAAAACACGTTGGCTGGCTGTCCGCGAGCTGCGACGATGGGCCTGATTCCCCGGTGGAGGACATTTGTTCGTGTTCGTGTGCGCGGGATGCGGCGCCGAGTTGACCACCCCGCTGTCCCAGGTCTCACTGCCAGTCCACGCCCGTCAGAACTACGGGAACGCAACCCAGCTTCCGGTACTCATGGAGTCCGGGACGTTTGCCGTGGATCCGGAACCCTGGGGAGGGCCGTGGCGGATGTGGGACGAGATCGATCCGCGCGAGGCGGAGGCACGCGGCATCTACGCGCCGGTCTACGCCCTGTCCGACAGCACGCCCGGGGCGAGTGTCATCGCGCCCGGTGATATCCGTGGAACCCGGCTGATTCCTGAGAAGCGCAGCGGTGCCTGCTGCGGCCTCGACGGAGCCGACGGGCCCAACATGGCCTGCGAGACGTGCGACCTCCCCGTGGCGACCAGGGTCGACGACTGCTCGCTCTGGCAGGCAGTGCGGCTCAGCGCGGACGCCGTCCACCGCGTCCCCGTTGACGGTTTCGACGCTGCGCCCCTCTCCTGGGCGGAGCTGGCAGAAAAGGGGGAGAAAACGCCTCCGTTGGAGCCGATTGCCACGTGGGGCGCACGGATGGGGTCGAGCCACTACTGGTCGTGGAGCCCGCGGTGGGAGGCGGCAGCCGGCCAGGCGCTCGCCCACCTGCTAGTTGCCTCCCAAGGGCAGCCGGTGAAGGTCCCGCGCGGTCTGACCGCGGACGTGTTCCAACGCGCGCTCGACGTCCTGCTGCCGGCAGGCCCCCCGAAGCGGCGCGCCGTCCTGGTCGGACCGGGACAACCCTCCCCGGACGCGGGCGTCGACATCCTCCTCGTACCGGTGCACCCCCAGACAGGTCAGACCTGGGCCCCCGCCAGCCCCACTGTGTCGGCATACCTGGTGCCCCTGCCGCTGGGGGTGTGGCTGTGGCTGGTCTCTCCCCAGCCGTACTTGCCCGTTCCCGCGTCAGGCCGCATACCCCGAGATGTGCTTCACGACGACCCCCTCCCTCCGCGCCCCAACTACCTCTTCCGGGCCGACCGGAGAACATTCCATGACACGTTGGTCCGGCTGCCGGCCGTGCGCAAACCGTGGCTGCGCACCATCCTCGAGAACCTCACGCAGGACACCTCGACCGACCTCTTCTAGCCGTCTGGCAAGCGAACAGCGCCAGACTCTCGTGTCTTCCGAAGTGGTCGGCATCTGCTGTCCAATCTCGATCTCGTGAACAGAGCCACTCGTCGATCCCATCAGGCGGAGGGCACCCGAGCAGGACGCAGCCAGGCCGGCGGCCTGCCGGCGCTCCGCCGAGGACGCCTCGCACACCGTCTGATCCTCTTGGTCCGGCGCGCCGGGCTTCGTTGGACTCCGGCTGGTGGCACAGCCGGTGGGCGCAGCGGCGCTCGGCCGGGCGCGGCGAGGGTGGCGGCGCGTTGCTCCCGGGCACACGCCGCTGCGGGTGTCCGTCGGCGCCTGCGGTTCAGCGCCGTGGGCGGGCGCGGGTCTGCTCAGAGCCGGGTGTGTGCTCGGGAGAGTGCACCGGAGCGGCGGCTGGCTGGGGAGGGGACGCGGACGGCGTGGGCATGGTCTGTGCTTCGGCTCGGGCTCTCAGTTGGGTGAAGGTGCCGGCCGGGCGCCGGGCATGAGGCAGGGGGTCCGGCCGCGGGTGCCTGCACTCGCTTCCGGGGGAAGAGGTGAGCGCGGCCGGGGAAGGCGGCCAGCCGCTGCGTGAACTGGTCTTCCCCGATCAACGGCGTGGCGGCGAGGTGCGGATAGGTCCCGGCCTCCACCGCCTCGTGCAGGGCTCCGGCATCGGTGGGACCCCCGTCTGCCGGCCGGAGGGCGGCCTGTT
>NZ_JOIY01000083.1 GCF_000720185.1 Streptomyces sp. NRRL S-340
CAGGAGGCCGTCGGCGGAGCGGGCGGTGCCGCCGTTGCGGCCTTCGCCGGTGACGTCGACGCGGGCGGTGTAGGTGACGGCCATGACGGTTCTCCCTGTGGGTGTTTCACGAGTGGTGTGCGTGGGTGTACGTGTGTGTCTCAGGCGCCTTCCCTGGTGACACTCGTTTCTTTCGTGTCACCGGTTCAGGCGGTGACGTAATCATGGCAGGCGGATGTGTCACCCGTCAAGCAGGTGATGCATCCGTGTGTGTGCCGGTCCGGGAATCCTTCTCCGCCGCCACCTCGTAGAGTTCCGGCATGACTCATCGCAAGGGCCTCGTCCTCGACTTCGGCGGCGTGCTGACCACGCCGCTCCTGCCCGCAGTCCTCGCCTTCGAGGAACGGGAGGGGCTGTCCCGGGGGGCTTTGATCAACGCGCTGTACCTGGATCCGGAGGCGGTGCGGCGCACACAGGAGCTGGAGCGCGGCTCGCTCACCCAGGACGAGTGGAACGCGGAGGCCGGCCGGGCGCTCGGCATCCCGGGGGAGAACCTGCTGGGCCGGGTCTTCGCCGACCTGCGCCCCGAGACCTCGGTGATCGCCGCGGCGGCGGCCGCGCGCCGGGCGGGCGTGAAGGTCGGGATCCTCTCCAACTCGGTCGGCCTGAGCCCCTGGAACCTCTACGAGGGCTACGACCTGGACCGGAACTACGATGCCGTGGTGATCTCCGAGCGGCACGGCCTGCGCAAGCCGGAACCGGAGATCTTCGCCCTGGTCCTCAAGATGCTGGAACTGCCCGCCGGGGACTGCGTGTTCGTCGACGACACCGAGGAGCACCTCGCACCCGCCGCGGACCTGGGCTTCGCGACCGTCCACGCGCGCGAGCCGCGGGAGACGGTGGCCCGGCTGGAGGAGCTGCTGGGGGTTGCGCTGGGCGGGGCGGCCTGAGTCGCGCGCAGCGAAGAGGGACGTCGGGAAACGGGGGTACGACGCTCGGCAGAGGGTGCTTCGTGAGGTGTCCGACGGGTGTGACGGTGTGGGTGCCTGCCGACGATCTCGCCGTCACATGCTTACATGTGTGATCGACGCCGTTGCTCCGCCGCCCAGGCGTGTCCCTGCCAGGAATGAGAGCCGTGACCATCCTCGACGAAGCCCCCCTTGACGTTCTGGACGCCTACCGCACCTGCGAGTTCGCCACGCTCGGCCGGGACGGCACTCCTGCCGCCTGGCCCACCGCGGTCCGGCGGAAGACGGACGGGACGCTGCTGCTGACCACGTCCCTCGCCTTCGCGCAGAAGGCGTTGAACATACGCCGGGACGGACGGGTGGCCCTGCTCTTCTCCGACCCCACCGGCAGCGGATCAACCGAGGCGCCGCAGATCTTCGTCGGCGGTCGCGCGGAGTGCCCCGAGGAGATCAGGACCGGGCCCGAAGGAGCCGAGGACTACTGGCGCATGCTGTTCGAAAGGCAGCCGCACAGCAGGTCCTACGTCTCCGCTCCCGCGCGGTGGACGATGGACTGGTACTACCTGCGGCTGCTGATCACCGTGACACCCGAGCAGGTCGCCGTCCGGCCCCCGCTCGGCGCGCCGCCGTCGCCCGGCACACGCGCGCACGGCGTCTCGAGCCGGCTGACGGGCGCGGCACAGCTCGCCGCGTACGCCAGCGCGGTCCTGGCCGCCCGCGACGAGAGCGGGGCGCCCGTGCTGGCCCGCGTCCGGCCCGTGGCGACGGACACGGGCTACGCCCTGCGTGTTCCCGCTGACTGCGCGGCGGTCCCCGGTCCCGCTTCGCTCCTCGTGCACCGGCACGACCACCAGATGAACCACATGCACAACGCGCTGGTCCGCGGGCACATGAAGGAGTCGGACGACGGGCTGCTGCTGGTTCCCGACAAGGTCGTGGAGCCGATGGGGTCCGGCCGGGCGAGCGACGCGCTGGGCCTGCTGCGCCGCACCAAGCGTGCCACCGACCGCTATCTGGAACGCCGCGGGCTGCCCCGGCCGAAGGTGCGCTGGGAGGAGTTCAGGAGACTGGCCGATGCCGCCCGCCGGGCGGACGGCCACTGATCCGGACACCGGCCGCCGCGTCCTCCTGTCGTCCTGTCTCACTCGCCGGTGTCCGGGCCGACCGGCGGGAGAGGGCCGAACGGCCGGTGCGTCCCGCGCGTATGGGAGAAACGTATAGTCGAGGTGTCGGGGCGGTCCCGTCACCGGGCCGTTCCGTCCGCCCGGCACACATGTCGCGGCGTACGCACCCTGTTCCGGAGGAAACGCACACATGCGCCTAGGTCTCGCTCTCCCCACCTTCGGTCCGGACGCCCACGGGGAGGCCATCGTCCAGGTCAGCCGCACCGCCGAGGAGATGGGGTACGACTCCCTGTGGACCGGCGACCGGGTGCTCGCCCCCCGCTCGCCCGGTGCGCCGTACCCGAGCAAGGACGGGGTGATGCCCCGTGTCTACGAGAACCACCTCGACCCGCTGGTCAGCCTGACGCTCGCCGCCGCCCACACCAGCCGGGTCCGGCTCGGCACCAGCACGCTGAACGGCCTGTGGCAGCCGCCGCTGCTGCTGGCGAGGTCGCTGACGACCCTCGACGTCGTCAGCGGCGGCCGGCTGGACGTCGGCCTCGGCCTCGGCTGGATGCCGGACGAGTACACCGGCGTGGGCGTCCCCTGGGAAGGCAGGGGCGCGCGGCTGGACGAGACGCTGGACGTGCTGCACGGGTACTGGAGCAGCGACGAATTCGCGCACCGGGGACCGCTGTTCACGATCCCCGACACCGTGGTCGGACTCAAGCCGCACCAGCGTCCCGGGCCGCCCGTCCTGCTCGCCGCGTTCACTCCGGCGGGACTGCGCCGGATCGGCCGGCGGCTGGACGGCTGGCTGCCGGTCGCGCTGCCGCTGCCCCACATCACGGGCATGTGGGCCACCGTCCTGAAGGCGGCCGAGGAGGCGGACCGCGATCCCGCGGCGCTCCGTATGGCCCTGCGCGTCAATCCCACCCTGACCGAGGCCAGGACCGACGCGGAGCAGATGCCGGGCGCGGGCACCCTCGGCCAGTACGTCGACTACGCGCGCGCGGCCGCGGAGGCGGGTGTGCACGAACTCTTCGTCGACTTCGGGCAGTCGCCCGCGACGATCGACGAGCGCGTCGATCTGGCCGGGCGCTTCATCGAAGGGGTGCGCGCGGGCTGACCGGCCGCGCAAGGCGTGCGCGCGGCGTGAGTCGCCGCGGAAGGCGGCGCGCCGGGCGCTTCCACCGGGGCCCGGCGGCTGAGGACGGCGGGCGTGGCCCAGGACGCCGTGTGCCTGGTCCGCGCCGGCGTACACCGCGGCCGGGGACGGAGTATGGGCGCGGTCGGGGACGGTATCCGGGTCGGGGACGGCGGGGGTGGGCCAGGACGGCGGGCGCGGCTCAGGTCAGCAGGCCGTCCGGGTCGCGCAGCCGTTTCCGGTTGGCCGGATCGCGGAGCATCTCCCGGGCCACGGGCGCCGGTATCCGCAGGACGACCGGGACGGGCAGGGTGAAGTCCCGTACCGCGACCGCCCCGTGACCCGGACGGACACCGCCGCTCACCCGGGCCACCACGCGCACGTCCAGGGTGAACTGCACCAGAGCCGACTCCGCTTTGGGCTTGTGCAACGGCATCGAGCCGGAACCGCCGGCCGCGGCGTCCGCCCCGCCGCCGGAGTGCCCGGCACCGGCCAGCAGGCGGTTCAGCCGGAAGTCGGTGGCGTTCAGCAGGCCGGCGCCGCCCGCCGCACGCGCCGTCCTCGTGTGCTCCGCACCGTGCTGGCCGTCCCTCCCGGTGGGGCGCGGGGCGTCGAGCGTGCTCTGCGCGACCGTCTCGAAGGTCATCTTCTCCCCGGCCCCCAGCACCCGGCCGTCCCGCAGCCGGGCGTGCAGCGAGGTGTGCAGATCGTGTCCGCGCGCGTCGAAGGCGGGGGCGACCGGGAGGTCCGCGCCGGCCGTGGTGAGCAGCGGGAGGGCGGAGGTGAGCCATTCCGTGGACACCGCCTCGTGCTGCGTGTACGCGGCGGCCTCGCCCGTCCGTCCGTAGTGCTCGCCGCCGTGGGCGGCGCGCGCGGTGTCCGCGATCACCCGGCGTATCTCCGGCGCGCCGCGGAAACCGTTGACCTGGGCCTCCATCGGCAGGGTCACGCCCCGGCGGTGCCAGGCCTGAAGGGCGGCCGGGTCGGCATCCTGCGGCCGGGGGAAAGTCTGCCCGGTCTCTTCCGGGGCGACCACCCGCAGCCGGGCCAGCGCCTGGAGGTCCTTGGCCGGGATCCGGTGCACCAGGGACTGCGGACCGAGGGTGACCGAGCCGACCGGTCCGTCGGGGCCGCGCACCTCCAGGGTCGCCTCGACGGGCACCCGCATCCTCACCGAACGGCTGGAGGCCTCGGCGACCGTCTTCACCCCGAGCTGTCCACGCGTGACGTTCGCGGACCGTACCGTGTCCGCGGAGCCCGCGCCGAAGCCCGCCGCCGCGGCGGTGCTGCGCATCGGTTCCGCGCCGTCCGGCTTGCCGGCCCCCGCCAGCACCGCCTCGATGGTGGTGGCGTCGACCGTGTCGCGGGTGTCCGTCCGTTGCGCGGTGGCGGAGGTGATGTACTCCATGTCGCGTCCGTCGGCGGCGTCCGCCTCGTAGACGCCCGGCCCGGTCCGCCGGACCCGGAACACCGCCCAGTACGGGGTGCCCCGGCCCCGGAACAGTTCGACGGCCGTCCCCCCGTCCATCGCGGAGGAGAGCAGCCCCGCGGCTCCGTCCCGGTCCAGGACGCGCAGCAGCCGCTGGACGTTGTCGTGCGGATCCGCCAACTGCCGCCGGGGCAGCAGGACGTCGGCCAGGTCCTGGTCCCGGCGGCCGAGGTCCGCGCGCAGCCGGTCCAGCAGGGGCACGAAGTCGGGCAGGTCCTCGACCATCCCGAAGCCGAGCGGCAGCCCGGTCGCCAGCTCGGGGACGGGGGCCTGCGCCGGGGGCGCCTCGCCCGCCGCGCCGGCCCGCGGGGCGGAAGGAGCCGGTGCCGGGTCCGTCCCGCGCGGGGTGGAGGGTCCGGCGGCGAGGGGGCCGGCGGTCCCGGGCCGCGTCCCGGGCGGACGCAGACCCGCCGCGCTCAGTTGCTCGGCGGTCAGCCACACGGCGGCGGCGCCGGGCAGCGTGCGCTCTCCCGTGGTGACGTGCGTCCCCCCGCCGGTGGCGAAGCGCGTCCGGTCGCCCCCCGTCCGCACCTCGGCCACCATCCGGACCGTCAGGTCGCACCGGACGAGGTACAGCGGACGGCTGCGCGGGGTGTGGGCATTGCGTTCCACGGTGCCGCCGAGCGTGGTGGCGGTCCCGGTGCCCCGGCTGTGGCCGCGCGCCACCGACAGGCCCGTGCCGAGCCGCCACCCGGCCGGGTTGTACGAGACCGACACACCGCCCTGCACGGTCGTGCCCACGCCGTGCCCCTGCTGCCCGGAGGCCTGATGACCGCCCAGCAGCAGTGTCTCGGTCCCCGCTCCCGTACCCTCCGCGACGACTTCCGGGTTGCCGAGGGTCACCCGTGTGCCGAGGGCGCCGCGCAGCTCCGCGAGCCGGCGCGGGTGGTGCAGATCGCGCACCACCCAGCCCGCGGAGACCGCCTGGCGCAGCCCCGCCGTGAGGGCGCGGGCGCTCAGACTCTCCTCGACCGCCAGCCGCGGCGCCAGGCCCTCGGCCTCCAGCGCGCGGTCCGCACGCCCCGGCCGGTCCTCCCCGGCCGCCCGGGCCAGCAGGTCGAAGGCGAGTTCCCTGATCTGCCGTCCGTCGCCGACGGTCTCCACCAGGGTCCAGTCCCGCACGGCCCGGCCGCCCCCGGCCGGTTCCGGCGCGAGGGCGGACAGGTCCCCGATGCCCCGCGCGGTGAACTCCCGGCTGCCGGTTCCCGCCCCGGGAGCGGGAGCCGGGGGCGGGGCGGCGAGCCGGTCCATCGCGGCCCGGTCCACGGTCAGCGCGCGCGGTGTCAGCAGCCGTACCCGCTGCTCGGGCAGGAACAGGTGCGGGGTGTGCGCGGAGGACGCGATGTGCTCGGCGACCGGTGTGTCCCGCCCGGGAGAGCCGAAGGTGAGGGCACGCGCGGCGGTCCGCTCCCGCGTCGTCATGGTGACCTCCACGTGGAGGCGCAGCGCCCCGCCGAAGACGGCGGTCCTCTCGTCGCCGTTGGTGAGCACGTCGGACCGGGTGACCGGGCCGCCCTGGCTGCGCCGGACGCTGTGCCGGACGCGCTCGCCGCGCAGGGTCGCCGACAGCGTGCCGGGCAGCGCCCGGAACTGGCCGAGCGCCAGGGCGCCGAGCGCACGCGCTCCGAAGCGCCCGCTCTGCGCCGAACCGGCGACCCCCGCGTGACTGCGCACCAGCCAGTCCTCGGTGTCGCCCAGGTATCCGGTCTCCCGGAGGGTGCCCGTCACCCGGATCTGCACGTCGTGCTTGTGCCAACGACTCTTCTGACGCAGCCGGACGTTGATCCCCGAGGACAGCAACTGGTCCTTGTGGGACCGCAGATGGGCCGGTGAGAGCAGGGTGACCAGTTCCCGGTAGTTGCGCCGCTGCGCCTCCGCCTCCTCGGCACTCACCGAGCCGCCCCGCGCGGCCGTCCGCGCACCGGCCGTGCCGAACTCCGGGAGCCAGCCCGCCAGTCGCGGATCGTCCGCGAACAGCCGCTCGACGCCGGACACCAGGTGCCGGGTGTCCAGCCCGCTCAGCGTCACGTTGGCACCCATCGGCCCGAACGGCAGATGGCGCCGGACGTCCTCGGGGCCGGGCGGGGTGACCACGGCGCCCGGCTCCATCCCGGCAGGAAGGTCCAGACCCAGCGAGCGCGCCTCGTCGGCCCGCAGCCCGAGCCACAGATCCATGGTGTGCTCGGCGTCCCGGGCGCCCCCGCGGGCCTTCGCCGCGGGAGACAGCGGGCCGGTCCCCTCGACGCGGAACCGGACCTTGGCCAGGTACAGCGCCTTGTCGCCGCGCACCTCGGCGCCCGTACGGCCCGTCACCGTCCGTTCGGTCACCGTGTAGCGGGAGGTCCGCGCCGCGACGGTCGGCATCACCGTGGCCCGCACGGCCGCCGTACCGCCGAGTACGCCGAAACCCGCCGCCGGGCCCGCCCCGAACGCCGCGGACCAGCCCTTGCCCGCCGTCCCGGTGAGGGCGTACTGGGACTGCTGGTGCGTGCGCAGTTGGGTCCTGCCGACCGCCCAGGCGGGCGCCAGGCCGGTCACCTCGGCGCGCATCCGGTAGGTGCCCGTGACGCTCCCGTCCTTCGCGACCAGGTCCTCGCCCACCACCCAGCCGTTCAGCAGCCGGGGCAGGTCCTCCAGGAGCGAGGCCGCCGACGTGGCCTCGTGCAGCCGGGCCCGTCCCGGTGCACCCGGCGAGGTCAGCGCGGGATGGAGCACGGACCGTACGGTGTCGAACAGTTCCCGGCCGCCGGGACGCGAGGCGGCCGGGTCGTCCAGCGCGAACGGCGCGAGGGAGTCGGCGAGCCGCAGCAGGTTCGCCGCCCGCCCGGTGAGCGGACGCAGCCGGGCCGGTACCTCGTGCGTGACGGGCACGAGGTGCTCGGTCGGCACACGCATCACGAGGGTGCCCTCGCCGTCGAACGTCCGGACCTGCCCGTCCGGCCTGCGATGCCCGTCCGACCTGCGATGCCCGTCCGGCGCGCGATGCCCGTCCGGTCCGCCGTGTCCGTCCATCCCGTCCCGGCCGACACGCCCGTTCCGTCCGTCCGGTCCGGCGTAGCCGTTCTGCTTGTCCGGGCCGCCGTACGCGTTCTGCGCGTCCGGCCCGCCATCCCTGTCCGGCCCGCCGGCTCCGTTCCGCCCGTCCTGCCCGTCCTGCCCGTCGTCTCCGGTCGGGCGGCCCTGGCGTTCGATCCGCACGGTGTACCGCACCTGGCGTGTCACCTCGACCGAGCCCTTGTCGCTGCGCAGTACGCGCGGTTCGGAGACCGTCCGCTGCGTCCGGGTGCCCGCCGTGGTCTGGAACGGCTGCACGTTCGCCGTCATGGCCGCGCCGAGCCAGACGCCGGGCACCACCGGCGCCAGCCCGAACGCCGTGAGACCGGCGCCCACGCCCGACGCCTCACCCGCGCCGTGACTCACCGCCGCGGAGGTGTTGTGCTGGACGTCGATCTTCGTGTTCGCGCCCTTGTCCCAGCGCGCCGTCTGGTCCTGCTCACGGGCGTCACCGGGCGCCGGGGCCGGGGCGCCGGCCGGCTCGTCCGGCAGCTCCCGTCCCTTTCCCTTGCCCGTCGTCGCCGCCTCCCGCCTGGCCAGGAAGGCCGCGATCTCCTGGTCCTGCCGCGCCGCCACGGCCTCAGCCTTCGCCTTCCCGGGGGAGACGAAGGACTCGGGCAGGTCGCCGAGGCCCCGCGAGATCGACACGGTGACCTGGTACCAGCCGCCGCCCTCGGGCCCCTCGACGGTGAAGGAACGCCCTTCGCCGTAGAAGGTCTCCGGGCGCCCCGCCAGATCGGCGGCGATCTCGGCGACCGCTCCGTCCGAGCGGCCGATCGTCTCGCTCAGGGCGGCGGCCACGAACTCGTGTCCGGTCAGGCCGTACGCCGTGGAGAGTCCGGGCGCGCGCAACTCCCGCAGGTAGGGGGGCAGTCCGAGCGGAGTGTGCCGGACACCGGCCGCCGCCGGGTGCCGCTCGGGCTGTCCGGGAAGCGGGGGCCGGAAGTGCGGCCCGGGTTCGGCGCGCTCTGCGGGGCGCGCGGGCCCGGGGAGTGTGCCGGGGGCGGTATGCGTCTCCGTGCCCGTCCCGGAGTCCGCGGCCGTGTCCGCGGCCGTGAGGGTGACCGTGTCCGCGGCCGTGTCCGCGGCCGTGGGGGTGACCGTGTCCGCGGCCGTGTCCGTCGGGTTCGCGTGGGTGAGGGTGTGCGGGCCCGTGGGCGGGTGCGGGTGCGGGTTCGTCGGGGTGCCCGGTTCGGTGGCGGGGGTGGGGGAATCGGCTTCGGCCGTCTCGTGGATGGTGGGCAGGCGGTGGACGGCGGTGGTGGTCCGGGCGGTCGTTCCGGCCGGCTCCGTGCCGCGCAGGGCGGCCTCGACCTGCGCGCGCAGCCGCGTGGGTGCCTCTTCCGGCGACGGCGCCCGGAGGGTCGTAGCCGTACCTGTACCCCTGCCCGTATCCGTTCCAGTGCCCCTGCCCGTGATCTGAGATGAGGAGGGTCCCGGGCGGGACGGCCCGGCCACGGGCGAGGACGCGGTTCTGGCTCCGGTACCGGACTCGGCTGCGGCTGGGGCTTCGGTGGCCGTCGGGGTTCCGACTGCTGTCCTGGTGCCGGTGCCGGTGCCGGTGCCGGTGCCGGGAAAGGGTCCGGACAGGGTGGGCAGCCGCCCCGGGGGCAGGCGGCCGGGCTCCGGCGCGGGCGCGGCCGGGCCGCTCCTCCCGCCACCGGACGCCGCGGGCGTGGCTCCACTCGTGGCCGGGTCCGGCCCGTTGACCTGGTCCGGTACGAGCGGGGGCCGGGCGGGCGAGGTCAGTTTCCCCAGGGCGTGCGCCCCGCTCTTCATCCAGTGGGCGACCGGAGCGGCGACGTGGTGCCCCGCGGCGCTGACGAGAAAACCGGCCGCACCCGCCCCGGTGGTGAGCCCGGAAGTGCTGAACGTCCCGGTCAGCCAGACGTTGAACACACCCTCGGAGAGGTTCTGGTGCGCCGCGTTGAGCGGCGTCTCGAACAGCAGCATCAGGCCCTTCATGGCCGCACCGCCGGGCAGCGCCCGCGCCACGCCCTCCGACAGCTGCGTCCGCAGCGGGGCGAACCGTTCGGGCAGCGGCCGCACCGCTTCGCCCAGCGCCGCAGCCAGGGCGGAACGACCGTCCCGCGAGGACGACCCGGCGCGCGCGAGGAACGCCTCCGCCCAGTCCCGCCCCACGCCCCGGGCCGCCGCCGGGCCGATGTGCTCGGCGAAGGCCTTCCCGAAGAGCGTCTCCACCCGGAGCCGGAAGAGGCCCCGGGCGGTGCTGTCGACCGGGCCGGACCGGAGGGAGACGGCCACCGGTGCCACCACGGCGGCCAGCTTCCCGGCGAACCAGCCGTCGAGCGGGGCGAGAGGGGGAGCGAGCACGGCGCCGGCCGCGGAGGAGCCCGGGACCACGGGTCCCGCTCCCCGTACGGCGTTCAGCGGAGCCGCGCCGGCCGCGTGTGCGGCGTCCTCGCCCGCCGTACGGACCGGGGCCGAGGACGCGGGACGCTGCAGGCCGGCCATCAGCGTCTTCTCCAGGTCCTTCACGAGACCGGGGAGGGAGACTTTCGCCAGCACCTTGGTCATGCCCGCCGTCGCGAACGGCAGCGCGGTGCCGATCGCACCCTGGATCGCCCCGAACACCACCGACTGCCGGTGGTAGGCCGCGCCCTGCGAGGTGTGCTTGCCCTGCGCGGCGAGGATCCACCGGGCCAGCCCGTCCAGCGCGGTGGACAGAGCGACGTTGACGCCCACCATGACCGCGGCCTCCAGCGCCAGCCGCCGCAGTTCCTTGAGCAGCAGCACCCGGAAGGCCGCCCGCAGGGCAGCCTGTTCCGCCAGCGCCTCGACCGGGTCGATCAGCATCAGCAGCAGGGTGAACGCCCACTCCAGCAGGAAGAGGACCACCTGCCCGGCGATGGTGATGAGGGTGTAGTCCAGCTGGTAGCCGAACTCGTGGGCCGCGTCCGCGAGTTGGGCGGCGGTCTCCTTCAGTGCGCGCACGTGGTCCGCGCCGTCACCGGAGGCGAACGTCGACATCGCCCGGACGTACTGCTCGGGCAGGTCTCCGCGCGCGCCGGCGGCGGTCCCGGCCGTCACCTCGGCGACGGCCTGCTGGAGACCGTCCAGGAACCGCACCAGTTCCCGGTGCGGAAGCTCCGCCTCCCGGTACATGCGCTCCGACGAACCCAGCGGCACGGACATGCCCGTCAGGGCGATCACGACCGGGTTGTACCAGGGCTCCTCAGCCACCGGAGGTCTCCTGCCTTCCGTCCCGGCGGACGAGTCTGCGCGGGACGGATGAGCAGCCGGTGACGCCCGGACACCCGGCGGGAGGAGATCCGGGAACCATGTGTCGAACGGAGTACGGCGAATGTTCGCCCGAGCAGGTGTTTCGATCGCCTGGGCGTGTGAACGGTCGCGGCGTACGGCTGCTCGGGCCGTAGGCGCGCAGCAGCTCGGCCAGGGCGGCGCACGCACACACGTGTTTCGGACGTCTTCCCGGGCCTCACCGGTGCTGGTGTGTGCGGATGGCGTCTCGCGACTAGTGTGTGGTGGCGAATCACCCCCCATGTGTGCAGGAGGCGTAGGTCGGTCATGGCACAGCAGGACACCGTTCGACAGCAGGCGGGCGTGCTCCCGGTCGACGACGAGGGCTATGTCGTCGACACGGAGGACTGCGAGGCCCGGGAGGCGGCGTGGCGTGCGCGGGGTACCTCGCGGCCGGTCACGGTCGTCGGCAACCCGGTGCTGCACAAGGAGTGCGAGGACGTCACCGAGTTCGGTGAGGAACTGGAGCAACTGGTCGCGGACATGTTCGCCAGCCAGCGCACCGCGGCGGGTGTGGGGCTGGCCGCGAACCAGATCGGCGTCGGCCTGAAGGTCTTCGTCTACGACTGCCCGGAGGCGAAGGACGGCCCCCGGCACGTGGGGGTGGTGTGCAATCCCCGGCTGGTCGAGCAGCCCGCGGCCGCACGCCGGCTGGCCGAGGGGAAGGAGGGCTGCCTTTCCGTGCCGACGGCCTACGCGCAGCTCGCCCGCCCCGACTACGCGGAGGTCACCGGGCAGGACGTGCACGGCAACCCGATCCGGGTGCGCGGCAGGGACTTCTTCGCCCGCTGCCTCCAGCACGAGACCGACCATCTCTACGGCCGTCTCTACATCGACCGGCTCTCCGCACGGGAGCGCAAGGACGCGCTGCGGCAGATGGCGGAGGGCGAGCCGCGCTACCCCGTGGTCGCCCACGGCTGACCGGCGCCGCGGCGGGGCGGACGCAGGGGCAGCCCGGGCCGGCCCCGGCCCGGTCACCCGGTCCGGTTTCCGGCCCACCGGTCCGGCCCGCAAGCTCTCTTCAGCCCCGCAAGCCCTGTCCAGCCCCGCAAGCTCGGCCCCGCAAGGTCGAGCCCCGGCCCCTGACCGCGCGGTCGCGATCCCGCCCGCGCGGTCAGGGGCCGGTGGCGGTCACGGAGCCGTCTGCCCGGGCCGGCCGGCTCCCATCCCGTGGAGGAACGTGTCCACGACGATGTCGGCGGCCCGGGCCGCGCTGAGCTGGGGCATCTGCCGGGCCACGAGGTGCATCAGCTGCGGGAGGAGGGCGCCGGCCCATCCCTCGGGCTGGTCGGGGCGGAGGAGGCCTTCGTCGGTGGCGCGGTGCAGGAAGGTGTCGACCTCCTGGACGGAGCGGTCGCGGCGTTCGCGTACGGCGTCG
>NZ_JOIY01000084.1 GCF_000720185.1 Streptomyces sp. NRRL S-340
CTCGCGCGGGGTGTGGGACACCGAGGAGGTCGTCGTCGACCTGGACGTCGTTCAGATCGCGGCCGCCTTGCGGGCGGCGCGGTAGGTCAGGCCGCAGCTATGAGAGGTCGTCCGCCCCAGCGGATGCCCTGCGTTCTTGTCGTGGGTTCGAACTGGTCATCCGTGAGGTCAGCAGGGGGCTCTGGGTGTCGACTCTGCCGCAACGTACAGGGCGTGCTCCTGGCCCTCGGTGCGGTCGAGGCGGAACCAGTCGGGCATCTCCGCGAGGAACGCGTCCGCGCCCGTCCAGACGGGCGAGAAGTGGATCTCCCGGACGGTGTCGATCAGGTCGGGCAACCGGCCCTCCCGACGGGCCTTGGCCAGCTGCGCGGACAGACGGCGGTACATCGGCGCAGTGTGCGGCAGCGCACCCTCGGAGACCAGGCGGTACATGACCTGGCGCAGCGTGACCTTCATCGGCGCGTACCCGTTCACGAAACGGTATGGCCGGGCAGCGCGGGTGAGACCCACTCCGCCGCATCTGGCAAAAGTTGGCGCAAGCTGCATGCGGCGTCCTGGCCGATCTCCCGCCTCCGGTGCCGTCGTTCCTTGGCCGGAACTGCATATGGCCTGATCCGGTCTCCGGTCGTTCTCGGCTGGTTTCTGCTATGAGGGGCGGTCAGGAGGCTTGCGGTAGTTCTGGGAGCCCTCAACCTCCGGTGAGGTTCAAGGAGTTGATCAACCTCTTGTAGTGAGTATGCCAACCCGCATAGTGTCCAGTTGTTCGACCGCCGGGGGGCGGTCATATGGAAAGGTGTCCCATGGGCATCTATGCAAGCAAAACAGTGATGGCTTCCTCAGCAGCTACCCTGCTGCTCTGCATGGCCGCGGCGGGGACGGCGGCGGCAGACACAGAGCCGACATCGCCCGCCGTTCAAATTGCGGAAACCGCAGACGATCCGACCCCTGAAGCCCCGGACCCCGTGGACAACAACGATGGCCTGGCGGACGACACGGTAGAGTCTCCGATCACGGAAGCTCCGCATAACGAAAACCGGCCCGGCGCGATGGTCCCGCGATCACCCCGTACTACGGCATCACTGGGAAGTCCTCCTACTTCGTACCGTCTTGGTGGAATGGTACAGAATACAAGGACGGGCCGGGAGGGACCATGACCGTCAGTGTCACCAAAACCGGTACCATCTCGGCCACTGTAACGGGATGCGGCGAATTTTCGGCGGGCGCAATCATCGCGAAGGCCAAAACCACCGTGAGCGTTGCAATCGGGGATAGCTTCGCCATTTCGGTTGGGCATCAATACTCCCACGAAATCGCCAAGAACAAGTACGGGCACCTCCAGTATGGTTCCTGGGGCTATAAGGTTTCGTGGGCGAAGTACGCAAGCAGCGCCGACCGCTGCCACATAGTCAAGGTTGCGACAGGGACGGCGAAGCTTCCCACGAAGTCCATGGGATGGAAGTACTGGGAGACCTCATCGTGACCGCCATCGGCAGCCTGCTGATGGGACGCGGTCAACTTACGGTCGGGGCTGCTCTGGTGTCGGGTTTGCTCCTCGCGGGCTGCTCATCGTCCCACGAACACGCATCCAGCCGGACCACTCACACCACACCTTCGCCCTCCGCCAGTAGCACGGCGCCATCACAGCAAGCAGCAGAGCAACGGCTCATTGCTCAGGCGCAGAGTGTCCTGAACAGCACAGCTGCTGATGAGAAGGGGAAATTCGTCGCCTCGGGGGCGGAGCGCGTGCGCGATGGACTGCATACGCAGCTCGGACTGAGCAAAGGGCTTCAGTACCGCGTGGCGGTCATATGCGTCGGGAGCGGCGACGTGGAGGTCTCATTCGATCCTGCGGAGGGAACGAAGCCCAAGACCATTCCATGCGATCGATCCATGGAGATGGTTCGATTCCCGGGTTCTCCTGACCTACTGCTCGAAGTCTCCGGGAAGTCCAACGCAACAGGAGCAATCGCCTGGCGTGTCAGTAAAGTCTGACCGCAGCTTTCTGCAAGAAGAGGCGTGGCGGCGTTCGCGAACTTGCCGGTGAGGTGCGAGGCGGACACTCAACCCGGCATGGCCATAGCCACTCCCGCCTCGTACCTCCAAATCCGGCAGCAGCGCAGCCGGAGGGCCGGTCCCAGGGATGCGGACGGGCACGAAGTCGCCGGGATGCTCGGCACGCCGCTTCTTCCGGCTGGTGGCGCCTCCCCGCACGCTGGCACCGTGCGCTGCCGCACCTCCCCGCGACGGGACAGCGGGCGGATCACTCACTGGCGCGGTCCGGTGTCCCGTACTGTCCCTCGTTCGGGTGCGCGCGGTGCTGTTTCGCAGTTGCCCGCCCCTGGAACGGGCATTTCCGCGGCGATCGTTCCCGCCTGAAAGGAAGTGCCCCCATGTTCTGTGCGATCTCTCGCGTGACCGGTGCCGCTCTCGCAGCGCTGGCCCTGGCCGCTTCGGTCGCCGCCCCCGTCTCGGCCGCCGAGCAGATCCGGGCCCCGCAGGTCCGCAGCGTCGAGCTGTACCGCGGCACCCAGCAGGAAGCAGCCGGCATGCGCGTGGCGCTGTGCGTGGAGAACACCGGACCGCTGAAGGCAACCGTGACCGCGCAGGCAGTGCCCGTCGGGCAGAGCCCGCAGGGGAAGTGCCTGACGGTCACCCCGCCCCAGACGCACTCTTCGAGCCGCACAACATCTCCCGCAACGGACACCACCCAGATCCGCGCCCGTGACTACAACGCAGGCGAACTGACGATTCTGGAGAACGCCGACCTGAGCAATGTCAGTCTGCGGATCCCGGTCTGCACGGACACGGCCGACAACGAGCACATCATCGGAATCAACCTGCCGGTGGGCAACTGCACCAGCGTGCCCGGATCCGATCTCGCCCGCCTCTGATCCCGCTGTGACCGGGCGGATCTGGCACTGATTCTCACTGTGTCGCGCTACTGCAGCTGCGTCGGCATCTGGATCAGGCAGCCGCAGGTGCCGCCGTGGACAGCAGCGGCGACGGTCCCACCGTCAGGAGCTCCTGGATGAAGCGGACGCCGAGGCCGCAGAGGCACTCGTCTCCGACTCCTCCCGCGCCACCCGCAGGACGCAGTCGGCCAGCTGCTCCGCGGGGGGGGCGAGTCGGCGCCTGCCTTCCTGCGCCAGCCGGATCAGGGCGTCATTGATCTCGGCGATGTCCCGGCAGAAGGTGACACCGGGCACGCCGCGCGTCCACGTGTGAGAGATCCGCTTGAGGTCGAGGACGAACGCGTGCACGCAGGATGGCCGACTTGCCGCCGCCGGTACCTGCGGAGATCAGGACGTACGGGGAATCAGCGTCCAGGTTCGCGGAGCTCGGGCGAATCGCGCTGACGATGACGAAGCACCACTTCTGGTTGGCGTCGCCCACGCACTTGTGCTGATCGATCTTCGCGCCCTTGGGAAGGCAGGTGCAGCACGTGATGGCAGTGCCTGCGGGACGAGCAGCCCCCGTGTGCCGGGCTGGGCCGCGCAAATGCGGCGCTGCCTCCGTAGCCATCATGCAGCAGCCGGATAGAACGACCATGAGCAAGAGCAGTGCCAGGAACAGTACGCAGGCGGCGGGGCGGGGTTGGACACCGGCTTGCGCCTCGCCGACGGCGCAGATTCCCGAGCAGCCGCATCACCGTTCAGGCTGAACGGCATCGGGTGTGGGAGCTGCCTCAACCTTCGTACGGATCCATGCGTCTGACGGAACGCAACGATCCTCACACAAGGAGGTAGATGCATGGGAAAGGCCAGACTCCTGGTACTCGCGAGTGCGGTTGCGGTTGCGCTCGCCTCGACGGCAGGGGTGGCCTCGGCCGCCGCCGCGGCGCCAGGCCGAACAGTTTCGCATTCCGCAGCATCCGTACAGGGAGGACCGCCTGGCTGGGGATACATCGCCACCTTCCAGTCCCCCTACGACTGCAGCAACTACGGTGTCTGGGGGCAGAACACCGGTAAGTGGTCCGACTTCGTGTGCGTAGCCGCTGACGGAGCTCCGGGCCGCTGGGAACTCTGGGTTCCCTGACCCGTCGACCGAGGTGGTCTGCCGCAGCGCCGGCGGACCACCTCGCTCCGGACTCCGGCTAGGGCGTCTCCCAGACGCGAGAGGCCGGTTCTGGGGTCGACCTGAAGCACGGAACCGGCCCCTGGCTGAACGCCGAGGACCGGTTCGCTGCGGGTGTGCCCGGGGTGCGGTGGGGAGCCTGGCCGCTCCCGCCGGGCGAGCGGGTACAGCGGCGGCCGAGCGCCGGCACTTGACCGGCTCGAATCACGCGGTGGTCCCCGCGCACCAGCTCACACCGCGCCCGCCCAAGCTGCATGGACCCGAAGGAGTGTGAGTGGCTGCGGACCGTGGGAGCGCCCTGGGACTTTTCTGGGACTTCCGGCTGCATCAACGAGCACGAGAGGGAAACAGTGGAAAGAGCATTCGTGCAGGTCAGTGGCGCGTGATCGGCCATCTCTGCAGGTCACACCGCTGGCTGGTCTCTAGCTCAGCTGTACATCGTCTTGCACGACAAGCGCAACGGCCCGCCGTATCCGAGGTCAGGCACTTCCACAACCTGACGTGACGTCATCCGAGTGCACTCAGGCCCACGGCTCTGACCAGAAGTGATAGCGAGCTGCGACTGGAGTACTAGCGGGGACCTCAGACTCTATGGGAGACCGGCTCCGGATCGGCGTCGAGCGCGTCGAGCACTGCGCCGCTGTTCGTCCTCGCCCAACTCGGAGCGCGTTCGACCCGGTTCGCTCTCGACGGGCCGCGGACGAGCGTGCAAGATCGTCCCTCGTGAACATCATTCCCACGCCCATTCGCACAGCTATGCGCCGAGGCTCGCTTTTCGCGGTTCTCCTCGCCCTGTTGGGCACGGCGCTGCTCACCCTTGCCGGGAAGGCGGACGCTGCCCCTTTCTCGGACTGCCCCGCCGACCGGTTGTGCCTCTACGACGGCAGCGGCGGGACCGGCACCCGCACGGACGTCATCGAGGGCGCCACGGCCGAGCGGGACTCCGGCACCATCCTGTCCGTCAAGAACAACACCCGCATGTGGGCCTGCATGTACGGCAGGCCTGAATACGGCGGCGGCCTCCAGACCGTCAAGCCGACCTCCCCCGACGAGTACGTGGTCGACGGCACTCGCTGGATCATCGGCTCGTACAAGCTGGTACCCACCCGGGCCTTGTGCTTCACCGGCTACGAGCGCTGCCAGGACACCCAGGTCTGCACCTTCGCCGAGCGCAACGGGCGCGGCGCGATGACCGTCTTCGACAAGCCGGACACCGACCCCGACACCCACAACTACGGCAACAGCTACGGCTCCGGGGCCCCCTCCGCGTCCGTGTCCAACCGGACCGGCAAGCACCTCTGCTTCTACCCCACCGCCACGTACGAGGGCACCTGGACGCAAGGCAGCACGACCTACGGCGCGTACGTCGTGCTGCGCGGCCAGAGCGTGACCGTCCCTGCCCCGTTCGCGGGCACCTTCCGCTCCCACGAACTCGTCAACGGAACCTCGGAGTGCCAGTGACCACGCCCCTGCGCCCGGCCCTCGCCGTGGCCGCCGCCCTCACCGCGGCCCTCACCCTGACCACGTCGACCGCCACCGCCTCGCCCACGACGACCGAGCCCAGCCTGCTCGCCGCGAACTGGACGCAGGCCGACGTGCCCGGCGCCAAGGATCTCCCCGTCGGAATCACGGTCACCAACTGGACCGAGAAGAACCTGGAGAACCGCACCAGACCCCGCCTCCTCCAGGTCGTCGAGATCGATCCCACCACCGCCCCGCTCGACCTGCAGAGCACCGTCGGCGCGGGCGGCGACGGCCTGGCCGAGACGGTGGCCGACCAGCTCGCCGGGGTCAGCCCGGTGGCGTCCCGGCACCCCTTGGCCGGCGTCAACGGCGGCCTGTTCAAGTCGGAACCCGCCCACCCGCAGCTGAGAAGCACGGACCGGCCCGTCACCCTCCAGCACGTGGGCGTCTCGGTCACCGACGGCGTGCTGCACAGCGCCAGTTGCCTCGGCCCGGACGGCAAGGGCACGAACGGCGCCGTGATCCAGTACGGCGTCCCCTACATCACCAAGCTCAGCACGAAGCTGCGCCTGACCCCCTCCGACGGATCCGGGACCGTGGCCTTCGACGACATCAACCGCGACCCCGGCCGTGCCCGCGGCTGCGCCCGCGACGGCGACGACCGGGCCCTCACCGAGGACCAGGCCGGCGGGCAGAAGAGCGTCTACGTCGACGCCGACGAGATCATCCTGTTCACTTCCGACTACAAGTACCCGGTGCCCAAGCCCGGCCTCGACCCGTACGTCACCACGGACGACGACGCGGGCTACGAGGTCGTCCTCGACTCCACCGGCAAGGTGACGGCCGCCCACCCGGGCCGCGGCGGCGGCAAGGACAGCACCACCGAGGTCTACGTGCCGTCCGACGGGCGCATCCTGCAGGGCACCGGCACCGGCGGCACCTGGCTCCGCGATCACGCGCGCCTCGGCAGCACGCTCACCGTCTCGCAGAAGCTCACCGACGAGCGGTTCGGCCGGGAGATCCCGCTGGACCCGTCGGTCGACGTCGTCAGCTCCTTCCACCAGCTCCTGCGCGACGGCGCCGTCGCAACGGAACTGCCCAACACCTGCGGAGCCACGGGCCCCGGCGCCGACGGCACCCCCATCTGCACCGACTCACGGGTGGCCCTCGGCACCAACGTGCGCGGCCACACGGTCCTCGTGACGCTGACGGGACAGCCCCGGACGGACAACACCACCACCCACGAGGACGGGGCCTGGCTGCACGCCTGGGGCGAACTCCTGGACTCCGACGAACTCGGCCTGATCGACGCACTCAACCTTGACGGTGGCGGCTCGGCGACCCTGATCACCGCCACCAGTACCGGCGGCACCGTGGTGCGCACCCCGCCGACGGACCGGGTCAGCGGCGTGTACGTGCACCGGGCGGTCGCCGACACCGTCTACGCCGGGATCAGCGGCTACGGCATGTACAAGAAGTAGCGTCGCCACCAGGCCGTCTCGTTCGGATCTGCTTTCGTTGGGCCGCCTGTGCCGTTGACTGACGCGCAGCGGGCGCGGATTCGACCGTTCTTGCCGACCGGACGCCGAAGCGTGGTGGCCGGTGGCGTGATCATCGTGAAGTGATCGACGCGATCGCATCCGAGTTCCGGACCGGTTCGCGGTGGGTCCACCTGCCGAAGGTGGGTCCACCTGCCGAAGAGGTACGGCAACCGGCGGGGCGTCTGCAACCGGCTGCGGATGCACCAGCCCGGTCGCGGCCCGCCAGGCCGTAGCCGCCGGCGTCGCGGCGACCGAGTCACTGGCGCCTCGTGAGGGACTCGGGCGCGGAGGACACCACGCCCCCTCACGCCTGATGCACCGTCAGGTAAGTCAGCAAAGGGTCAGCATTGGTACGGCTGAAGCTGCCCGCAGATGCCCCTACGTTGGACATCGCAGGCAGCTTCAGAGGCATGCATGCGGCTGGTGCCGAACACAGACGCCGTGGGATTCCCGCGTTGCCCGGCAGGCGCGGAAGCGATCACGGCTTCCTGGCAGACGGCTCCTGTTCTCGCAGGTCAGCGCTTGTTTCCTCGGGGTTTCAAGGCTGTGTTCGGCAGCTCTGGCGCGGGCAGCGGAGCCCCGTCGTAGCCCCGCACCTCGCCGAAGCGGGTTCCCTTCATCCAGTCCTCGCGAGCCTGTACGACCTCGTCGTGAGACCGTCCGATGAAGTTCCACCACATGATGATCTCCTCGCCGAACGGCGGTCCGCCCAGCAGGACCAGTCTCGCCGTTTCACTTCCCCGGTTCGTCAAGGTAAGGGCGGTGCGGCCGGGTGCCGCGTAGCCGAGGTCGGCCGGTTCGAGGGTGGTGTCGTCGAGGACGATGCCGCCCCTGTCGACCAGCACCCCGTGCTCGAAGGCGGGGTCCACGTCGAGGGTGACGGTGGCGCCGGGGGTCACGGACAGCTCCGCTCCCAGCAGCGGCGTGAAGGTGCGCACCGGGGAGGTGTCCCCGGCGAGCGATCCGAGGAAGACGCGGGCCTCGCCGCCCTCCAGTGGCACGGCGGTGGGGACGTAGTGCTGGAAGTCCCTGGCCGTGTCGCGGTGCTGTGCGGGCAGGGCGACCCAGAGCTGCACGCCGTGCAGGACGGTGGTGGCGGGGGTGGACACCTCGGAGTGGCTGATGCCGTGGCCGCTCGTCATGAGGTTCAGCTCACCGGGCCGGACGAAGGCGTGGGTGCCCAGGCTGTCCCGGTGCTCGATCTCGCCGCTGAAGAGCCAGCTGACCGTCTGGAGGCCGATGTGGGGGTGCGGGGCGACGTCCATGCCACCGGTCGACGCCACGTCGTCGGGGCCGTAGTGGTCGGCGAAGCACCATGCGCCGATCAGCGTGCGGGCCCGCTGGGGCAGCGTGCGCCGCACCCGCATGGCGCGGGGCCCGCCCAGCGGGACGTCCCGGGGGCCGAGGACCTCGATGTCCGCCGGGGCCGGCCCCGGCCTGCCGGCCCCGGTGTCCGGACCGGCCTCAGTGTGCGGGCCGGCCTCGGCGACGGTGCCGCAGATGAGCTCGGCGGGCCGGGTCTCGGTATTGCTCACCGTTCGGCTCCTTCCCCTCAGAGAAGTTCGATTTTCAACATTAACGTCATGATGATAGGACGTACACCCGAACACCGCCCGATGAAGGAGACCACGTGCCCGAGACGGCGCCGACGACCACCCGGGCACGGGTCTTCGTCGACAAGCAGAGTCCCAGCGCCTACCGCGCATTGTCCGCGACGGCCGAGGCGGTCCGCGCGGTCGCGGCCGACGCCGGACTCGACCGCCGGCTCGTCGAGCTGGTCAACATACGTGTCTCGCAGCTGAACGCCTGTGCCTTCTGCCTCGATCTGCACACCAGGACCGCCCTGCGGGCCGGCGAGACCACACGGCGCCTGGGTGTACTGCCCGCCTGGCGCGACACCCAGCTCTTCAGCCCGCGTGAGCGCGCCGCGCTCGCCCTGGCGGAGGCCACCACGCATCCGGCCGACGCGGACGCACAGGACAGCGCCTACGGCCTCGCGCGTTCCGTGCTGTCGGACGACGAGATCTCCGCCGTGGTCTGGGTGGCCATCACCATCAACGCCTTCAACCGGGTCTCCGTCCTGAGCAAGCACCCGGTACGCGAGGTGTCCGGCACGCCCGCCGGCTCCCGCTCCCCCGGTTCCGGCGCCCGCCCGGTCTGACCGGGCTCCGCCGGGTGCGGCACGGGCGGCCCTCGACCGGGCCGCCCGCCTGTGCGCTCAGGCCCGGACCAGAGGAGTGTCGACCAAGTGCTCCGCCAGGAACCACGTCTGCAGTTCGCCGGTACGGATCACCTGGGAGACCAGCAGGTCGTTGGTGCCGTCGTCGCCCTGCTCGGCCACCCGGGCCGCCGCGTCATGGGCGTCGGCCAGGATCGTCTCGTGCGCCTCCAGCAGACGGGACAGCATGGCGGGCACCTCCTCCACGCCGTCCGGCGGGCGCGGCACCGACGTGATCTCGGCGACATGGCGGGGGTCCCCCACCGCCACGCCGCCCAGCGTCTGGACGCGCTCGGCGAGCGTGTCGACCAGGGCGAGCTGCTGTGCCGCGTGCTGGTCGAGCACCAGGTGCAGCTGGTAGAAGGTCGCGCCCCGCATCAGCCAGTGGTGCTTCTTGTAGAGGCCGTAGAGGATCTGCGTGTCCGCGAGCACCTGGTTGAGCCGCTGGCAGGAGTACATACGTGCCTCGAAGGACAGCGCCAGCGGAAACTGCTTGACGGTGCCGAACTCCTGGATGATCCGGCCCTTCTGGTGCAGCCGGGGCTGGCTGCCGGCCTGCGCGTGCGAGGTGTCAGTGGTCATGTTCCGCCTCCTGCGGTTCGTGTGCTGCGTACCCGGATGACGCTAGACGTGCTGGTCAGGGGCGCCTTGCCGCAGAGCGCACGGGCGCGTGCCCGACAGCGCAGACACCCGCCGTCCGGCCCGCCGCGGCCCCTTTGCCCCTCCCCCGTCGAGCCTTCGGTGCACGGCGTACCCCGGCCTCCGCGCACCGGCCCCCGTGCACGGTTCCACCGCGCGCCTGCCCCCTCCCGCGCTGCTCTCCGGGACCGCATGCCGAAGGGCCGCGCGGACGAGTAAGTCGTCCGCGCGGCCCTTCGGCATGGCGTGGGTCAGCCCGTCGCGGCGACCGCCTCGCGGATCACGTCGGCGACCTCGGCGGCCCGGGAGACGGCGACCGCGTGGGAGGCGCCCTCCAGCTCGACGATCGTCGCTCCGGCACGCTTGGCGCCGAAGCGCTCCACCTCCGGGTCGATCGCCCGGTCGGCGGTGGCCACCACGGCCCAGGACGGCTTGGTCCGCCAGGCGGCGGCGGAGGCCGTCTCCTCGAAGGCCGCCGCGGCGAGCGGACGCTGCGCCGCCGCCAGGACCTTCGTGGTCTCGGCCGGCACATCGGCGGCGAAGACCGCGGGGAAGGCGTCCTCGGTGATGGTGACCTCGACGGCCCGGTCACCACCGGGCACCGGGTACGTCCACTCCTTGAGGTTGCTCACCAGCGGGGAGGCCGGGAAACGCCCCTGCAGCTCGCCGAGGCTCTCCCCCTCCTCCAGGACGTAGGCGGCGACGTAGACGAGGCCGACGACGTTCTCGGTGGTGCCGGCCACCGTGATGAGCGCGCCGCCGTAGGAGTGGCCGACCAGCACGACGGGCCCCTCGATCTGGGAGGCGACCGAGGCGACGTAGGCGGCGTCGGCCGCGAGGCCGCGCAGCGGGTTGGGCGGGGCGATCACCGGGATGCCGTGGCCCTGGAGGTGCTCGATGACACCGCTCCAGCTGCCGGCGTCCGCGAACGCGCCGTGCACCAGGAGGACGGTGGGGGTGGATGCGGGTGTGGTCATGGTGGGGATCCGGTTCCGTTCAGGACGTGCGCAGGAGGGTTCAGGCCTGGTGCAGGGCGGCGCGCAGGGTGCCGGCGGCCATCGTGATGGCGGCCTGGGCCGCGTGGGTCTCGCGCAGGGCGTTGAGCATCACGA
>NZ_JOIY01000085.1 GCF_000720185.1 Streptomyces sp. NRRL S-340
CGGCGGCGATGCTCGCGATGCTCGCGGCCGGGTCGGCGGCGAGCATCCGCGCCCCGGTGGTCAGGACGGCTTCCAGGTTGCGTGCTGCGTCGGCTCTCACGGGCCCAGCTTATGGGGCGTGCCTTTCCGGAAGATCAGCCCGCCCGTCGTCGGCCTCCCCGGCCGCGCCCTGCGCGGTCCGGCGTCACCGGCTGTCCGGGACCGGCGGCGGGGCTTCGCCGACGGCGCCCGGTGCGGGCAGCCGGGCGGTGGAGTCCGCGTACTTCAGGAGCAGGCGGGCGAATTCGAGCCGTTCCTGCTCGGGCCAGTCACGGGTGATGTATTCGAAGGCCTGGCGCTGCTGGCGGCGGAAGTGCTGGAGGAGGGCGGTGCCCTCTTCGGTGAGGTGGAGCACGGTGCGGCGGCCGTCCTGCTGCGAGGCCGCGCGGACCAGGTAGCCGTGGGAGATGCAGTCGCTCACCATGCGGCTGGCCACCGACGGGTCCACCAGGAGGTGTTCGGCGATCCCGCCGACGGTCATCTCCGTGGCCGCCTCGGCCGCCTCGTCGACGATGTTGAGGACCAGGTTGCGCTTGAGGTCCTTGGGTCCCGCCGGAGGGTCGACGGGGGCCTGCATGGTGCGCCGCCTCAGCCGGGCGAAGGCCGTGCCGACGGCGTCCAGGAGGGCTTGTCCTTGCGGCGTGGCGTCCGTGTTGCTCACCCCCGCAGTTTATCGCATGCGTCTGCAGCCTGCAGATGCATGCAAATGTGCATGGAGTTGTGAGTTGCATTAATGTGGCCGTCGCGGTGGGGAGAACTCGGCACCAGCGGAGCGACGCGCCTGCCCGGAGAAGAGAGAGCCATGATCACAGCCATCATCAACGGCAGGGTGTTCGACGGTGAGCACGTGCTGGAGGACACCACCGTCGTGCTGGACGGCGCTCGGATCGCCGCGGTCGGGGGCGAAGCGCCCGCCGGGGCGGAGATCGTCGACGCCAGGGGCGGAACGCTGCTGCCCGGTCTGTTCGACGCCCATGTCCACACCTCCGAAGGGGCACTCGCGCTGGCGCTGCGGTTCGGGATCACCACCGAACTGGAGATGCAGGGCATGAACACCAAAGCCGCCCGCGCGCACATCACGGAGAACGACTCCCTCGCCGACGTCCGCTCCGCGGGGTTCGGCATCACTCCTCCCGGGGGCCACCCCAGCGAACTCATGCCCAAGGGCTTCAAGCCGGGAGGGCACGACGGACCCGGCGACCGGAGTGATCGGCCCGGCCCGCGTGAGATGCCCCTGATGCCGTTCTCCACCACGCCGGAAGAAGCGGTCGCCTACATCCCGCGGCTCGTCGCGGCGGGGTCGGACTACATCAAGTTCATGGTGGACGACGGTACGGTCGAGGGCCACCCCGGTCTGCCCATGCTCGACCAGGCGACCCTGAACGCCGGTGTCGCCGAGGCCCACCGGCACGGCATGCTCGCCATCGCCCACACCCTGACCGTCGACGCGACGCGGATGGCGGTCGAGGCCGGCATCGACGGTCTGGCCCACCTGTTCATGGACCGGCCGCACACCGACGAGATCATCGAGCTCGTCGCCGCCTCCGGCGCGTTCGTCGTTCCCTGCGTCGTCCTGAACGCGTCCATGACGGGCGTCACCGGCTCGTCGCTCAGCGCGGACCCGCGCGTCGGCCCACGCCTGGACGAGGCGTGGACGAACACGCTGAACAGCAGTTACGACCGCTACCCGCAGGGCGAGGTGGAGGACGTCCTGGCCTCGGTCAGGGCCCTGCACGACGCCGGCGTCGACCTGATGGCGGGCACCGACTCGGCCCCCCTGCCCCTGCCGTTCCTGGGCGGTGTGGTCCACGGCGCCAGCGTCCACCAGGAACTCCAGTACCTCGTCCGGGCCGGTCTCAGCCCGGTCCAGGCCCTGCGTGCGGCGACCGCCACCCCGGCACGCCGCTTCGGCCTGGAGGACCGTGGCCGCATCGCCGAGGGACTGCGGGCCGACCTGCTGCTGGTGGACGGCGACCCCACCACCACGATCAGCGACACCCTCAACCTGCGTGACGTGTGGCGCCGAGGCACCCGCACCGCACTCTCCGCCTCTTAGGAGCGCCGAGGCACCCGCACCACACGCCCCGCCTCGTAGGAACCCGCCGCCGCGAACGACCGCCGCCCGCCACGTACGTCCTCCGTGGCGGGCGGCGGTCTTGTTCGTCACGGCCCGGTTCAGCCTGCCAGCTGCCGCAGCCATTCGCGCAGCAGAGCCGTCTCCGTGGCTCTCAGGGGCACCCCGGCGCCCGCGGCCGGGGGGCCGGTGGTGAGCGCCGTCTCCAGTGCGGCGTCGAGGGCGAGGGCGCGCGAGGCCAGGTCGGACCCGGACGAGGCGGCCCGGCCCGTGGTGACCGAGGCGATGACGGTGTCCCGCAGCCGTGCCGAAGTGGTCAGGTCCCGCTGCGCGGGCGCTTCGCCGATCAGCGCCAGCGTGGCGCCCGTCGTGGCGGCGTGGATGACGTGGGTCGCCTGTTCCACCGGGACCCGCAGCCGCCCGGCCCCGGCCGCGCGGCGCAGCAGTGTCACCAGCAGGGCGTGCGCCTCGTCGGCGGCGGGGGGCCGCCGCCCGGGCCGCACGGTGCCGTACATGAGCATGTAGAACGCGGGGTGCCGCACTCCGAAGTCGACGTGCAGGTCCCAGCCCCGGTAGAGGTCGGCCACCGGGTCGTCCGGGGTCAGCGCCAGGGCCTCGCGTTTCTCGGCCAGGTACATCTCGAACCCGTAGGCGGCCAGGTCGGCCAGGAGTCCGTCCTTGTCGCCGAACATCCGGTACAGCGCGGGGGCGGTGACGCCCGCGGCCGCGGCGACGGCGCGCGTGGACACCGCCTCGCTGCCGCCCTCCTCCAAGAGCTTGGCGGCCACCTGCAGCACCTGGCGGCGCGCGGCGCGTCGTTCCTCGTTCATGGAACAACGATATCGCAGTTTGCGTATCGCCGTCTTAACGGTGATACTCGAAGAGCCGGAACGGTGATACGGTCAGGTTCAGGCCGGCGCCGGTCCGCGCCACACGGACGTGCGCCGCACCCTGTCCCGGGCCGCCGGCCCCCGATTCGGGGAGCAGTGCGGCCCGCCGCCGCGGCGGGCCGCTCGTCGTCCGCCGGTACCCCGATGCGCACCCCGCTCCCACTTGCACCGCCCTCCGGGGCAGGAGAGGAACACCCATGTCCGACATATCCGTCGTCATCGCCTCGCATTCCGGCTACGGCCACACCGCGCAGATCGCCGTGGCCGTCGAGGACGGCGCGCGCTCCGTCGCCGGGACGCGGGTCCACCGCGTGGACGTCGCCTCCCTCGGCGACGCCGACTGGGACCTGATGGACGCCGCGGACGCCATCGTCTTCGGCACCCCCACCTACATGGGCACCGCGTCCGGGGCGTTCCACGTCTTCGCCGAGGCCACCAGCAAGCGGTGGAGCACCCGCGCCTGGAGCGACAAGCTCGCGGCGGGATTCACCAACTCCGGCTCCATGAGCGGCGACAAGATGCACACGCTGCAGTACCTCTCGCTCCTGGCGGCCCAGCACGGAATGCTCTGGGTGAGCCTGAACCTCCTGCCGGGCTGGAACACCACCACGTCCAGCCCCCAGGACGACAACCGGCTCGGCTTCTACCTCGGCGCCGGCGCGCAGAGCTTCAACGACACCGCCGCGGTCCACGACGCGGACCTGAGCACCGCCCACCACCTCGGCCGGCGCGTCGCCGAGCAGACGCGGATCCACCGCGCCGGACTGGCCGCCGCGGCGCACTGACACGCCGGTCCGTGAACCGCCCCGGCGGCCCCGCCCGGCCCGAGCGCACAGCGACCGCGGACCAGCAGGTCACGGGTGGAGTCCGCCGGCCGGCGGGGTCGCGCCGGGGAGCGCGCCGGGCAAAAGCGTCCGGTCCGGCCGGGGGCCGCGCGCGGCGCGGCGTCCCCACATCACCTTCCCTCCCACTCGCAGGAGTGCACATGCAGCACCGGACCCTGGGCAGCCAGGGCCTCGAGGTCTCGGCGATCGGCTACGGCGCGATGGGCCTGACGATGGCCTACGGACCCACCGACGAGAAGGCCGGCGTCGCCGCCCTGCGCCGCGCCCACGAACTGGGCGTCACCTTCTTCGACACCGCCGAGATGTACGGCTGGGGCACCGGATCCAACGAGATCCTGGTCGGCAGGGCGGTCAGGGACTTCCGCGACGACGTGGTCCTGGCCACCAAGTTCGGGGTCGACATGTCGGTGCCTCCCGAGCGCATCGGCGGCCCTCTCGACAGCCGTCCCGGCACCATCCGCAAGGCCGCCGACAACAGCCTGCGCCATCTCGGCGTGGAGCACATCGACGTCTTCTACCAGCACCGTGTCGACCCCGACGTGCCCGTCGAGGAGGTCGCGGGCACCGTCAAGGAACTGATCGACGCGGGCAAGGTGAAGTACTTCGGCCTCAGCGAGGCCGGACCCGGGACGATCCGCAAGGCGCACGCCGTGCAGCCGGTCTCCGTCCTGCAGACCGAGTACTCCCTGTTCGAGCGGGACGTGGAGCGGCTCTTCCCGGTCCTGGACGAACTCGGCATCGGCTTCGTCGCCTACTCGCCCCTCGGCCGCGGGTTCCTCACCGGCACCGCCAAGCCCGCCGGCCGGTACGCGGGCAGCGACATACGCAACACCGACCCGCGCTGGCAGCCGGGCGACTTCGAGAAGAACGTCGACGCCGTCGGCCGGCTCGCCGCCCTCGCGTCGGCCAAGGGCGCCACCGTCTCCCAGCTCGCCCTGGCCTGGCTCCTGACCCGGGGCGAGCACATCGTGCCCATCCCCGGCACCCGCAGCCCGGAGCGCATCGAGGAGAACGCGAGGGCCGTCGGCCTCACCCTCACCGGCGCCGACCTCCAGGCCATCGGCGCGATCCTGCCCCGCGGGGGCTTCGGCGCCCGCTACGCCGGGGGGAACGTGCCGGCCTGGACCTGAGAGCCGGCCCGGGACGGGCACCGCTGCCCCACCGGGGCCGCACGGCCGGGATCGCGCCCCCAGGTGCGGCCCGGCCGTGCGGCACAGCGGGCGGCGCCCGGTGCGGCGGACCGGGTACGTGTCCCGGGGCGCCGCCCGCGCTCACGGGTGACGCAGCAGGTCGGCCGCCCGCTCGGCGATGGCACAGACCGTGGCGTTGGTGTTGTTGGACGGGATCGACGGGATGACGGACGCGTCGGCCACGCGCAGACCGTCCAGTCCCCGGACCCGCAGTGCGGAGTCGACGACCGAGACCTCGTCCTCGCCCAGGGCGCAGGTGCCGACCGGGTGGCAGTAGGAGCCGAAGTACCTGCGGGCGTAGGCGCCCAGGGACTGCCCGTCCGCGGCGGCCGGTCCCGGGCTCACCTCTTCGGCGCCCCACTCGGCGAGCGCCGGCGAGGCGACGATCCGGCGGGCCGCCTCGATGCCGGACACCACCGCGCGGACGTCCTGCTCCTCGGTGAAGTAGGCGGGGTCGAGGACGGGCGGCGCGTACGGGTCGGCGGAGGTGATCCGCAGGGTGCCGCGGCTGGCCGGCCGCATGGGCGAGACGCCGATGGTGAAGCCGTTCCCGACCGGCGCCACGGGGTTGGGGAGCGCGATGTCGATGAAGATGATCTGGAGGTCCGGGCCGTCCAGCTCGGGGGTGCTGCGCAGCAGGCCGATGATCTCGCCGTGGTTGTACCGCGCCGCGGGCACCGGTCGGCGGGTGCGGTGGACGAGGTTGGCCCGCGGGTGGTCGTGGAGGTTGCGGCCCACGCCCGGCAGGGAGTGGAAGACCGGCACCTGGGCGCGCCGCAGCTCGTCCTCGGGGCCGATGCCGGAGCGCAGCAGCAGTGCGGCGGAACCGATCGTGCCCGCGGTCAGCACGACCTCCCGGGCCGCGGCCGCCTTGTGGACGCGGCCGTCGACGCCGTACTCGACGCCCGTGCAGCGCGGGCCGTCGAACAGCAGCCGGTGGGCGACCGCGTCCGTGACGACGTGCAGGTTGGGGCGGTGCAGGGCCGGGGCCAGGTAGGCGTCCGCCGCGCTCTGGCGGCGCCCGGCGACGATGTTGAGGTCGACCGGGGCGAAGCCCTCCTCCAGGCCGCCGCTGATGTCGTGGGCCCGGCGGTGGCCTGCCTCGACGGCGCCGGCGAGGCAGGCGAGCAGGACCTCGTTGGGCTCGGCGGCGGGCGCGACGGTCAGGGGGCCGTCCGTACCGCGGCCCGGGGCGCCGCTGACGGCGGTCTCGGTGCGCCGGAAACAGGGCAGCAGGTCGTCGAAGGCCCAGCCCTTGGCGCCGTGGTCGCCCCAGGCGTCGTAGCTGGTGCGGTGGCCGCGGGCGAACACCATGGCGTTGATGGCCGAGGAGCCGCCGAGACCGCGGCCCCGGGGCAGCGGGAGCACAGCGCCGGAGGACTCCTGGACGACCGTGGTGTCACCCCATCCGGCGCTCGACGCCGCCAGCGAGGGCCAGGCCGGAGGATGCGCCACGGCGTCCGGCAGGGCGGCGGCCGGGCGGCCCGCCTCCAGCAGCAGCACGCGGACGTCCGTGTCCTGTGACAGCCGCGCTGCCAGTACACAGCCGGCGCTGCCGCCGCCGACGACGATCACGTCGTACGCCGGTTCCCCGCCGGAGTTCACTGCGCTCATCTCTCTTCGCCCCTCGCCTGGATCGGTGATTCACTCCGGAGGTTATCACCGGTCCGGATCAGTGGTCCGTAAAGGTTGATACCGTTGGTCCATGGAACGGGACGAGGAGAACACGGAACCGGAGCCGGGGCCGGCGGCCATGCGGCGCAGGATCGTCGAGGCCGCCGCCGGCCTGCTGGTCTCGGAAGGACTCGACGCGACGTCCACCCGTGCCGTCGCGGCCCGCGCGTCCGTGGCGCCGCCGACGATCTTCCGGCTCTTCGGGGACAAGGACGCACTGCTGGAAGCGGTGAGCGAGTACGGCTTCGAGACGTACCTGCGGGCCAAGGCCAGGCTCCCGGAGAGCGACGACCCGGTCGACGACCTGCGCGCCGCCTGGGACCTGCACGTCCGGTTCGGGCTGAGCCGGCCGGCGTACTACACCCTGGTGTACGGGCAGGCGCGCGCCGGACGGGTGCCGCGGGCCGGGCAGCAGGCCGTCGCCGAGCTGCGGCGCATGGTCACCCGGGTCGCGGCGGCCGGCCGGCTGCGCATGAGCATCGAGCGCGCGGCGGCCCTGGTGCACGCGGCGGGGGTGGGCACGATCCTCACCCTGATCGGCGCGCCGCCCGAGCAGCGCGACCTGCGGACCGCGGACGCCGCCCGCGAGATGGTGCTCGCCGCCATCAGCACCCCGGCCGCCACGGCCTCCCCGGCGGCGGTCACCCCCTCCCGGTCCGCCGCCCACGCCGTCACCGGAGGGACCGGGCGAGCCGCGGAAGGCGGGGGAGCAAGGGGAGCCGGTGAGGCGGGCGAGGCAGGCGAGGCAGGCGGCTCCGGTGACGCCGGCTCGGGTGACGTACGCAGCGGTGCCGCCGACGAGACGGCGAAGGCCGCGATGGCCCTGCGCGCGGCGCTCGGACGTACCGACCACCCGGCCGTCACCCCCGCCGAGCGGACCCTGCTCGTCGAGTGGCTCAACCGCCTCGCGGACACGGAGCCCCGGCCGGCCGCGGACGCCTGAGCGACGCCCCCGGCCCGCCGTGCCCGGCCCGGCCCGAACGGGGCGGGCCGGCCGGACGGAACCGGTGCCCCGGTCACCGGACGGGCGCGGGCGTCGGTGCCGGCCCGGCGGCGAGGCGCTTGCGCGTGCCGCGGCGGGCGGCGATGCCCAGGGCGAGCAGCCAGTAGCTGAACAGGGCGCCCATCAGGGCGGTCGTCCCCCAGCCGTTGGCCGCGTAGAAGTGCCCGGGGGTGTTGCCGAAGAACAGCGACGGCATGAAGGCCAGGTTCACCGCGGCCAGGACGTAGGCCGTGCGGTGGATCCAGCGGGGCAGCAGACCCGTGCGGGAGAGCGCGTAGCCGGTGGCGGCCAGGAACATGGCCATCAGCATGCGCGAGACGGAACCGTAGAGGACGTAGGTGCCGCTGACCGTGATGGTGGGGTCGATGGGACGGTCGGCCTCGATCACCGCCCCCGCCTCCAGGCCGCTGGAGACCAGGGTGACCACCGTGTACGCGACCCCGGCGGTGAACGCGAGGGTGCCGGCCCACTCCAGGTCCGGCCGCACGCTCCTGACCATCTCCCGCAGGGACGCCACGAGGACGAGCAGGCATCCCAGCGCGAGGATCCCGATCAGCAGCCGGGCCAGCACGTTGGAGTCCGGGGGCGGCCCCGAGTAGACGAAGTACAGCGGTACTTCGACGATGAACGCGGTGGCTGCGGCGAGGGCGCTGACTGCGGTCATGCGCCGGGCGACGGTCTCCTGCACGGTGGTCCTCCTCGGTCGGTGCCGGGTGCCTCACCGCCCCGGTAGGAGAAAGGCTGGCAGCCCAGGGGCCCGGAAGCCGTCGGTCCGGCCCCCGGATCCGGGGTGGACCCGGCGACACCCCCCAGGTGTCCCCGGACCGGCGCACGCACTGTGCCGCCGGGTGCGTCGGGCGGTGCGCCCCCGCCTGCGTCGCGCTGTGCCCGCACACGTCGCGTTGTGCCGCCGCGCGCCCGTGAAGTGCCGCCGGTGTGCCGCGGATGTGCCGTATGTGTGTGGTCCGTGTGTCCTGGAGTGCCGTCGAGGTGACGCCCGGCCGGGCGCCGCTGCCCCGGGAGGGGGGCGGAACCGGGCGAGCGCGTTCCCGGGGAGGAGGGCGGCCGGTTCAGCGGACCAGGTGGTCGAGGGCCGCGCTCGCCAGGCTGAGGGCCGCGTGCAGTTCGGTCACCTCGGCGACGGTCGGCCGGACCACGTCGCACCAGTCGCCGCGCAGCGCCGGCCAGAGGGCCAGCAGGACCTGGGCCCCCGGCAGTCCGAGGTGGGCGCTGACGTCCATCCGGTCCTCCCCGGCGGGCGTCCAGGACAGGCGGACGCGGCCCGGCGGGATGCGGGAGGGGTCGTCGAGCGTGCTCCAGCGGACCTGGAACGACTGGCCGGGCGTCTTCCGCACCACCGTCACCAGCGCACCGCGCACGTCCTCGGGCATGGGCGACCGGACGAGGGTGCGCAGCTCGACGGGGCTGCGGTAGGGATCGCGGCCCGGGACGAGAGTGAGGACGGGTCTGCGGGCCGGGCCTTCGTGGCCGGCCGCGGGGCGGCGCCGGGGCAGGGGCGGTCGGGCCGACGGACGGCGGACGGCCGGCCGGCCCGTCAGGTCGATCATGTTGAACCTGGTCATGCGGGACTCCGAACGGGAACGGTGCGCGCCGGTGCGGCGCTGCTCGGTCCAGCGTCGCTTCCCGCAGAGCCGGACGCATCGGTCATATGACTGCATGCGGCGCCCTGGGATGTCAGTCCCTTCGGTCCCTCGGTTCCTAGATGAATGAGTCCGATGTCGGTGCTGGTCGCGACGATGGCGAAGGGCGCCCGTTGGTCAGTGTGTGAAGACAAACCTGGACGCCCTTCTGGCGGC
>NZ_JOIY01000086.1 GCF_000720185.1 Streptomyces sp. NRRL S-340
CCACCCGCTGGAACAGGTCGTACAACTCGTCCGGCACCAAACGTTCCACGATCAGCACAAGCCCAGACTACCGACCATGCCAAATGAGACGACATCTTAATACTCCAGCTGTAGATCGTGATCTTGTTGACGGGCGTGACTGAGTGCGCTGGCTGGCTACTGAGGGGCTCAGCTGGCCGATGTGCGTGTTGTGCCGAGGGGCCTGGGGCGTCGGGCCGTTCTTGAGCCCGTCGGGACGGCAGCAGTGGGCCCCGCGCCCCAGGTGGCGGTGGCTACACGTACGGTCTGCGCATGACCGATCAGTGGTGGGTGGGCGTGCGGGAGCGGGTCGAGGCGGCGGGTGCTGGGCCTTTTGGCAGCAAGGTGTTCGGGGCATTGGGACACCGATGGATCGTGGAGGACCCGCTTACCCAGGGCGAGCTTGTCGAACTTGAGGCTCAGACGGGCGTGCGGCTGCCAGAGGAGTACCGGGCCTTCCTGCTCCACGTCGGCGCGGGCGGCGCCGGCCCCGCGTACGGCCTTTTCCCGGTTCGGCGCGTGCAAGGCCGCTGGCGTTGGGAAGGCGACGGCGCGGACCTGGCCGACCTGTCGAGGCTTGCCGAGCCGTTTCCCGACCAGGGCCCGGACCCGAAGCTGCTCGACGACCTTCTTGCCCAACGCCCCGAGGAAGAGGACTTCGACGACATCGAGGACTTCGACGACGCCATCGGGGCGTGGGACGAGCGGTGGGAAGCCGTCATGTTCGCGCCGGAGCGCACCGCCGGCGCCATCGTGATTTCCCACCTGGGCTGCGCCCAGAGAGAATGGCTGATCATCAGCGGCAGCCACCGTGGCACGATCTGGTCCGACTGCCGGGTGGACGACGTAGACCTCGCCCCGCTGCTCGACGACGACGGTGCGCCGGTGACGTTCGCCCGCTGGTACACCGACTGGCTGGAGAAAGCCGAGCGCACAGCCCTGTCGGCACCGTAGGCCTCTGCTGTTGGGCGTTGCGGTTGTCGAACGGGCTAAGAGCTGCGAACAAAAGTGGGCGCCGCCCGCCGGGGCCCACTTTTGTTCGCAGCTCTAAGTAGGGCCCTCAGCCACAGTGGGGCCGGTGCGGAAACGCGTGCGGCCACCGATGATCATCGTGAGTTGTGTGGACTAACGACGAGACGGTGGCCGCAGGTCACAGCATAGATCCCGCCCGATGGCGGGAGGCGTTCGAGGGCCTGATGGGGCGGATCGCGGGACGGTTCTCCCGGGTTGAACCCCGCCTGCGAGCCGGGCGGTTGGTGCTGGGCCTGCTGTCGGACCTGCCTCGCAAGAACTGCTGGACCATCGCGGAGTGGGCCGGGGAGGCCAGCCCGCACGGCATGCAGCACCTGCTGTGCCGGGCGGTCTGGGACGCCGATGCCATCCCTGACGATGTGCGCGAGTACGTCGTCGAGCACCTCCGTGACGAGGCCGCGGTGCTGGTCGTCGACGAGACCGGCGACGTGAAGAAGGGCACCCGCACCGTCGGGGTCCAGCGCCAGTACACCGGCACGGCCGGACGGATCGAGAACGCCCAGGTCGCGGTCTACCTCGTCTACGCGGGCGAGCGGGGGCACGCAGCGGTGGACCGGGAGCTGTACCTCCCACGGTCCTGGACGTGCGACCCGGCACGCTTCCGGGCCGCCGGGCTCGGCGGGGACACCGCCTTCGCGACCAAGCCGGATCTGGCCCGCACGATGATCGAACGGTTCCTGGACGCCGGACACCGCGTGGGCTGGGTGACCGGGGACGAGGTCTACGGCAGCAACCCGGCACTGCGGGCGGCTTTGGAGGAACGCGGCATCGGCTATGTCCTCGCGGTGGCCTGCTCGGCCGAAGTCGCGACTCAAGGCGGTAAGTTCCGGGCAGACGTCCTGGCCAAGCGGCTACCGAAGCGGGCCTGGCAGAAGCTGTCGGCCGGACGCGGCGCGAAGGGGCACCGCTTCTACGACTGGGCGGTCATCGATCTGGCCGGCCCCGACCGACCCGGGTCACCAGCAGCTGCTGATCCGCCGTAACCGTGCCACCGGCGAACTGGCCTACTACTGGTGCTTCTCACCCCAGCCGGTGCCGCTGAGCAAGCTGGTGCGGGTCGCCGGATCCAGATGGCGGGTGGAGGAGACCTTCCAGACCGAGAAGGGGCTCGCCGGACTCGATGAGCACCAGGTCCGCCGCTGTCCCTCCTGGACCCGATGGGTCACCCTGGCCATGCTCGCCCACGCCTTCCTCGTCGTCGTTCGTGCCGACGAACACGCCCGCCGTCCCGGACCGGCCGACCTGGTCCCACTGTCTTGCAACGAGATCCAGCGCCTGTTCATCTCGCTCGTCGTCCGGCCGGTCCACGACGCAGCCCACCGGCTCGGCTGGTCCGACTGGCGACGTCGCCATCAAGCCCGGTCCTGCACCAGCCATCACCGGCGACAAGCCGCATCCCAGACATGAAGATCACGATCTACAGCTGGAGTATCAAGGGCGTGGGGCCGGGCCCCGCCGCTGTGGTGCTGGCCGTCTGCCCGGCCGGATCCGCGCTCGGCCGGTTCACGGCTGACCTCAGGACGCGGAGATCCTGGCCAAGCGCGTTCACAAGGTGTTTGCCGACCGGTCGTACTCGCGGGGGTCCTGCGCTGTGCTGGGAGGGACGGGGCCCGGCTGGAAGGGTCGGGGTGCTGCTGGGAGGCTGGTATCGGTCGTGGTGAGCGCGGTGGTCATTGGGTGTCGGTGGTCGCCGGGTGTCGGGGGGCGCGCGAGGTGTGGCTCTGACCGCGCTGTACTGCTGTTGGGTGCCCTGATCGAGCGCAGTCCGCCCGGTGTCGTCCGGTTCAGCGATGCGCGGGACGTCCACGGGGAAAAGCCCCCTGATCCCGTCGGGACGCTGTGACGGCGGACCGGGCACGGGCCGTGATCGCCTACGCAGGGGGGCGGAGCCGCGGCTGGTCATGGCGCGGGGATCGGTCCGTCCCGGTGGGTTCCGGTAAGCAGAGCTTCGGCATGCCTGCGGAAAGCGGTGACCAGACGGCCGCGGTCGTCGGCGCGGGTGGCGAGTACGACCTGGCTGGGTTCGACTCCCTGCAACGGGACGGTGGTCAGGCTGGGATGCAGGCCGGTCGCGTGGTCGAGGGGCGGTCCGATGGCCACGGCCTGCCCGGCGGCGATGAGTTCGTGCTTGTCCTCAAGAGCTTCGACCAGGGGACCCTCGGGCGCGGGCCGCCCGTCGGGCCGGGGATCGAGCCGCCAGTAGGCGTTCAGCAACGCATCGGACTGGCGTACGTGGGGGATCGGTTCGTCGGCGATGTCGCCGAGGGTGACGGACTCCTGGCAGGCCAGACGGTGGTCCCGGGGCACGACCAGCACGCGCGGTTCGTCGTAGAGGACGGTGACACGCAGCCGGTCGGTGGGGAACGGCAGGCGCGTCACCACCGCGTCGGCGCGGTGCTCCAGCAGCGCGCCGCGCGAGTCGTTCCAGGCGAGCAGGCGGGTGTGGACCTCGGCATCGGGGTTGCGGTCGCGCAGGGCCCGCACGGCCGCAGTGATGGCCAGCCCCCTCGTATAGCCGATGGTGATGCTGCCGGGCCGGGCCGCGGCCCGGGTGCGGGCCATCGCCTCGGCCGCGGCGCGCAGCAGCCCCTGGGCCTGAGGCAGGAAGACCTCGCCGGCCTCGCTGAGCCGGGTGCCGCGCGTGGTGCGGTCGAGCAGGCGGACGCCGACTTGCTGTTCGAGGCGGCGGATCTGCCGGCTCAGCGACGGCTGCGTGGTGTGCAGCGCCTCGGCGGCACGACCGAAGTGCTGGTGCTCGGCGACCACCGTGAAGCACTGCACCAGCCGCAGGTCGAGGTCCACGGGTGCGGGGAAGCGTTCGGACACCACCCCACTCTAACTGCACTTATGTACAAACCGTATTACCTGTATCGGAACAATCATTGGACTGCGCGCTCGTCGTGGCCGCACCGTGGTGGCCATGACACCGGACAGCGTGACACCGTTTCGTATCCACATCCCCGACAGTGCCCTGGAGGATCTGAAGGACCGGCTCCACCGGGTACGCCTTCCCGGCCGGGAGACGGCACCGGACAACAGCCAGGGCGTGCAGCGAGAACGCCTTGAGGAGCTGCTGGAGTACTGGGCCACCGGGTACGACTGGCGCGATCTGGAGCGGCGGCTCAACGGCCTGGGCCAGTTCCGCACGACCATCGACGGGCTCGGCCTCCACTTCATGCACATACGCTCACCCCGCCCCGACGCCACCCCCCTGGTGCTCCTGCACGGATGGCCGGGCTCGTTCCTGGAGTTCCTGGGGACCGCCGGCCCGCTCACCGAGCGCGGCTTCCACCTAGTCGTCCCCTCGATGCCCGGCTACGGCTTCTCCGACCAGCCCGCCTCGACAGGCTGGGACCCGGACCGGATCGCCCGCGCGTACGGCGTGCTCATGTCGCGCCTCGGTTATGACTCCTACCTGGCCCAGGGAGGCGACTGGGGCGGTGTCATCGCGACCCGCATGGGGGCGCAGCGGCCGCCGGGCCTGCGTGCGATCCACGTCAACTTCCCCGAATTCCTCGCTGCACCACCGGTCGGCGACGCCCCGATCCCACAAGAGAAGACCGCACTCGAACAGGGCAGTCGCTTCCTCGCCGTCCATTCCGGATACCACCTCGTACAGCGCACCCGGCCGCAGACCATCGGCTACGCTCTGACCGACTCTCCGGCCGGGCAGGCCGCCTGGATCTACGAGAAGTTCCTCGACTGGACCCGGCCCGACGCCCTCACCCCCGACGAGATCCTCGACCACATCTCCCTGTACTGGTTCACCGGCACCGCTGCTTCCTCTGCCCGCCTGTACTGGGAGTACGCGCGGCAGCCGCTCGCTCTGACCGAGCTGGACCTTCCCGTCGGGGTCAGCGTCTTCCCGGACGAACTGACGCGTACCCCGCGCATCTGGGCCGAGCGCGCCTATCACGACCTGCGCTACTTCAACGACGACATCCCCGCGGGCGGCCACTTCGCTGCTCTGGAGCAGCCCGGACTGTTCGCCGAGGAGATCGTCAAGTTCGCACGGACGGTGAACGCGTGAAGACGGCCGTGATCAAAGGGGACACGGACGGTATCGGGCGCGGCCCCGCACGTATCCACCTCCAGCGTGGGGACCGGGCCGTGGACGTCGGGACTGGCCAGGCTGAAGCCGCGTCCGGCGCCCGGTCCATCCGGGCCGACCTGGAACCCGCCGACGAGAACGGGTGGCTGACCGGCCGGCTCTCCGCCGAACTCGACACGATCGACGCCCTCGACCGCGGTGCCCGGCTCCATCGCTCCCGGCGTCCGGAGACCACCGACGGCCCGGAGCCCAAGGTCACGCTGACCTCCCCCAGCCGACACTTGCCCAGCCACCCCCTGGCTGGCCTACCCGACCGCGCTGCTGATCCGATCGTGCCAGACTTCGGCGACGCCGGGCGCTCGGACCCCCACGTCGGCGTCGGCGCACCACGGCTCCACGACTACACCCGGCAGGTGCTTGCCCGATGAAATGGGTCAGCTACCGCTCCGCCGACGGCTCCCCGCGCTGCGGCGTGGTGCACAACAGCAAGATCCACACCGTGGGCGTGAGCCTGCTGGAACTGCTACGTGCCGAAGGCGGCCTGGAGGCCGCCGCAACCAGGGAACCGACCGAGATCGTCGAGCTGGCCACAGCCAGCCTGCTGGCGCCGATACCGGTGCCCCCGGCGGTCCGGGACTTCGCCGCGTTCGAACGCCACATCAGCAACGCGGGCAAGGCAGCCGTCGGCGACAGCACGGTCAGCCCGGTCTGGTACGAGTATCCGCTCTTCTACTTCTCCAACCCGGCGGCGATCAAAGGACCGTACGACGAGGTACCCATTGCCCCGGGCGCTCAGTTGTGGGACTACGAGGTCGAGGTCGCCGCGGTGATCGCCGGCGACTGCTCCAACCTTGACGCGGCCACGGCGGAGAGTCACATCGCCGGCTACCTGGTCTACTGCGACTGGAGCGCACGCGACATCTCCGCGAGAGAGATGGCATTCGTGTACGGCCCGTCCAAGAGCAAAGACGCCTCGACCAGCCTGGGCCCGTTCCTCGTCACCCCCGACGAACTGGAACCCTACCGCTCGCACAAGGGCTATGCGCTGCGCATGGACGGGTACGTCAACGACGAGCACTACGGCGGCGGCAACTGGAACGAGATCCACTGGTCGTTCGGCCAGATGCTGGCGCACGCGTCGCGCGGCACCACGCTACGAGCCGGTGACATCCTCGCCAGCGGCCCCGTGGGCACCGGCTGCATCCAGGAGCTGTCCGGCAACCGCCCCTATCTGACACCGGGAGACACGGTCCGGATCGAAGTGCAGCAACTCGGCGCGATCTCCGCACGGATCACCGCCCCGGAGCCGCCCTGACCTACCCGATGCACCAAAGACAATCCTGACCCTTCCACTTGCCGGGAGACCACTGCAATGCATCTTGCCAGCACCTCCGCTCGCGCTGACACGGACCTGAAAGCCGTCCGCGAGGTCAGCCTCATCATCAACGCGACCCACCTTTTCGTCTACTTCATCCCCGAGGCACCGGAAGAGGCCGCCAAGCTGGGCGTGACCGAGCACGGACCGGCGTACTTCGCGTTCCGGTCGGCCCCGATGGGCGCAGTCCCGTGGCAGGTCACACTCGCGGCCTTCTACAACTTCAGCCCACGGTCGGTGCAGGCCATGGCAGGCGTGTGGGACACAGCGACGCCAGAGCAGTGGCAGGCCGCCCGCTTCGCAGCCGTCGGCCGCGCGTTGCAGCGCGTCGACGTGAACATCACCGCCGGTCAGATCACCGAGGCACGATCACTGATCGACCGGGTCGTCCGGAGTGCCGACTACGCCGGGAAGACGATGGCTGCCGCCAACGCCTCGGTCCCTCTCCCCGCCGATCCGCTCGTCGCACTATGGCAGCAGATCACGGTACTGCGGGAGTGGCGCGGCGACGCGCACATCACCGTGCTCGCCGCCAACAACCTCGGCCCCTGTGACTGCAACCTTCTGCAAACCGCGACAGGTCACTTCCCCGAAGCCATCGCGCGTGCCACCCGGCGGTGGGACGACGAGGAGGTGACTGCGGCAACGACACGCCTCGTCGCACGCGGCTGGCTCAACGCCGACGGCACCGCGACCGATGCCGGCATCGCGGCGCGCGAGCAGATCGAGGCCGAGACCGACGAGCACTGCGCCGCGCTGTGGACGCCGATCGGCGACACCCACGTCCGCCGCCTCACCTCGCTCATCACGCCGATCCACGACGCATTCACCTCAGCCGGGACATACCCTTTCCGCGTGGAGACCAGAGACACACAATCCGCCGATCCGGACGCCGCCAGGTAGCTCGTCTGATCGTGCCCCAGCTTCCCTGACCGCCGCGCCGCCCACCGCTCCCGCACGCAGGACCGCAGAACGAGGCGGGAGCGGGCCCTGAGTGAGGGGGGCGACGTGGTTGACCGAGAGGTGTGCTGCCTGGCGGACCGGAGAGCGGCACGGGGACCGCCGGTGCCGGGCGGAGGGCTTCCCGCCAGAGGCGGTTCGGCGGCTGGGGGCCGTGACCGGAGCAGCCGGTGCTGGATCTTCGTGGCCAGGCTCAGCGGGACGGTGCGGCGGCCCCACTGGTACACGTCGGTGTAGGACCGGTTCGCGATGACGATGTACGTCAGCGCGTGGGCCGTGTCGCCGATCGCCCGCATCACCTCCGCGTCCGGCGCCGCGGGCAGGAACAGTTCGAGGAGACCGTTGGCGTCCCCGTGATTGGTTACCGGGGTGATGATCCGGACCAGCGCACGTCCCCTGACCTCCACGCTCGGCCGCTGGGTGCGGATGACGTCGTCGTGCAGGGTGCCGCGCAGCGTGATGCGCCGGGCGGGTTCGTCGGTCTCGACGCTGCTGCCCACCCACGATCGGGGCGGGCAGACGTGATGCGCGACCGCCTCAGGGCCGAGAGGGCCCGCGGGAGGTCAAAGGGAGCGCAAGTTCAAATCCTGTCATCTCGACCCTGCTTCTCGCAGGTCGGAGGCCGTTCTCTCATTCGTGGGAGGGCGGCCTTCCGCGAGTCCCAGGGCGTGGTGGTCGCAGCCGCGCGGTCCGGCCCGCACGGTTGGCCGTCTGCTTGGCTGCCCTGAGTACGTGAGAGGCGGTCATGAGAGGTTGAGCCCCGCGTGGTCCCACTGATCGAGCAGCACCTCTGCGGGTAGCGCGCTGCCCTCGGGAGCCAGGCGCTGGACCGGCATG
>NZ_JOIY01000087.1 GCF_000720185.1 Streptomyces sp. NRRL S-340
TCTACCCGTAAGGGGTCGTCGGCAGCGTCAGATGTGTATAAGAGACAGGGGGTGGTCGGGGGTGGGTGGGGTCATGGGTTCCACTGTGTCACCCGTCGGCGGGGGTGTGGGGGGGGTGGCGGTCATCAGATCGCAACCTGCGGGGGCTGTTGCGGTTCGGCGTGTCCCGGCCAGAATCTACGCGCGTCCGTCTACGCGCGTCGTCACTCGTCCGCGGACCGTCCGCGAGCCGGGCTGTCCGCGGGCGGGGCCGGCCGCGTGGCCGGTCGTACGCAAGCCGATCCTTCGCGAGGAGTGCCTGACATGGCGTTGAACCGCCGGAAGTTCCTGAAGAAGTCCGCCGTGACCGGGGCGGGGGTGGCCCTGACGGGTGCGGCGGCGGCTCCGGCGGCGCAGGCCGCGGCTCCCGCGCACGGGCGGGGCCCGCACCCCAAGCGGTACTCGCTGACCGTGATGGGTACGACGGACCTGCACGGGCACGTCTTCAACTGGGATTACTTCAAGGACGGGGAGTACAAGGACGCGGCGGGCAACGCGCAGGGTCTGGCGCGCATCTCGACGCTGGTGAACCAGGTGCGTGCGGAGAAGGGGCGGCAGAACACGCTGCTCATCGACGCGGGTGACACGATCCAGGGCACTCCGCTGACGTACTACTACGCGAAGGTGGACCCGATCACCGCGAAGGGTGGTCCGGTGCACCCGATGGCGCAGGCGATGAACGCGATCGGGTACGACGCGGCGGCGCTGGGCAACCACGAGTTCAACTACGGTATCGAGACGCTGCGGAAGTTCGAGCAGCAGTGCGACTTCCCGTTGCTGGGGGCGAACGCGCTGGACGCGAGGACGCAGCGGCCGGCTTTCGCGCCGTACGTGATGAAGGAGTTCCGGGTGCACGGGGCCCGGCCGGTGAAGGTGGCCGTGCTGGGGCTGACGAACCCGGGGATCGCGATCTGGGACAAGGCGTACGTGCAGGGCAAGTTGACGTTCCCGGGTCTGGAGGAGCAGGCGGCGAAGTGGGTGCCGAAGCTGCGTTCGATGGGTGCGGACGTGGTGATCGTGTCGGCGCACTCGGGTACGTCGGGTCAGTCGTCGTACGGTGACCAGTTGCCGTACGTGGAGGACGCGGCGGCGAACGTGGCGCGCCAGGTGCCGGGTATCGACGCGATTCTGGTGGGGCACGCGCATCTGGAGATTCCGGAGCTGAAGGTCGTCAACGAGAAGTCCGGGCGGACGGTGGTGCTGTCGGAGCCGCTGTGTTTCGCGGAGCGGTTGACGCTGTTCGACATCGAGCTGGTGTTCTCGCGGGGCCGGTGGGAGGTGGAGTCGGTCGCGGCGTCGCTGCGCAACTCGAACACGGTGGCGGACGATCCGCGGATCAGCGGGCTGCTGGCGGATGAGCACGCGAAGGTCGTGGGGTACGTCAACCAGGTGGTGGGCCGGGCGACCCAGACGCTGACGACGGTGGAGGCACGGTACAAGGACGCGCCGATCATCGACCTGATCACGAAGGTGCAGGAGGACGTGGTGCGGTCGGCGCTGGCGGGTACCGCGTATGCGGCGCTGCCGGTGATCGCGCAGGCGTCGCCGTTCTCGCGGACGTCGGAGATCCACGCCGGGGACGTGACGATCCGGGACCTGTCGAGCCTGTACGTGTACGACAACACGCTGGTGGCGAAGCTGATGACGGGTGCGCAGGTGCGGGCGTACCTGGAGTACTCGGCGGGGTACTTCGTGCAGACGGCGGCGGGTGCCGCGGTGGACGTGGAGAAGCTGACGAACGCGGGGGGCCGTCCGGACTACAACTACGACTACGTGTCGGGGCTCGCGTACGACATCGACGTGGCGCAGCCTGCCGGTTCGCGGATCAGGAACCTGACGTACCAGGGTGCTGCGCTGGACGACGCGCAGCAGTTCGTGCTGGCGGTGAACAACTACCGGGCCAATGGTGGTGGGGCGTTCCCGCATGTGGCGTCGGCGAAGGAGTTGTGGTCGGAGTCGACGGAGATCCGGACCCGGATCGCCGAGTGGGTGACGGCGAAGGGTGTGCTGGATCCGAAGGACTTCGCGTCGGTGGACTGGCGGCTGACGCGGGACGGTACGCCGGTGTTCTGACGGGTGTGCCGGTCGTCTGACCGGTACGCCGGTGTTCTGAACCGTACGCCGGTGTTCTGACGGGTGTGCCGGTCGTCTGACCGGTACGCCGGTGTTCTGAACCGTACGCCGGTGTTCTGACCGGTACGCGGGTGGTCCGGTGGTGCGGGGCGGCCTCAGATTCCGTCTGCCAGGGGGGTGAGTGCCCTGAGCTGGTGTGCGGGTGGGATCTGGGGCCGTTGCCGTTGCAGTCCGAAGGTGGTGAAGGCGGTGCGGGCGGGCAGCGGGTAGGTGGCTTTGCCGGTGACGGTGTTGAGGATGGTGGCGCTGCGCCAGGCGGCCAGGCCGAGGTCGGGTGTGCCGACGCCGTGGGTGTGGTGTTCGGCGTTCTGGACGTAGATGTGGCAGCCGGCTCTGGTGATGGCGGGGTCGAGGACGAGGCGGTAGTGCTCGTCGATGCCGGGGCGTTCGCCGGTGTCGCGGTGGATGTAGGGGTCGAGGGCGGTGAGGAGGGGGCTGAGGGGGCGGGGCCGGTAGCCGGTGGCGAGGACGACGGCGTCGGTGGTGAGGCTGCTGCGGGCGCCCTGCTCGGTGTGTTCGAGGTGAAGTTCGATTTTGGTGCCGGCGACGCGGCCTGCGGTGCGGACGCGGACGCCGGGGGTGAGGGTGGTGTCGGGCCAGCCGCCGTGGAGGGTGCGGCGGTAGAGCTCGTCGTGGATGGCGGCGAGGGTGCCGGCGTCGACGGCCTTGTGGAGTTGCCATTGGGCGGGGACGAGCCGGTCGCGGACGGGTTCGGGCAGGGCGTGGAAGTAGCGGGTGTAGTCGGGGGTGAAGTGTTCCAGGCCGAGCTTGGAGTACTCCATGGGGGCGAAGGCCTGGGTGCGGCCGATCCAGTGGAGGCGTTCGCGGCCCGCGGGGCGGGCGCGGAGCAGGTCGAGGAAGACTTCGGCGCCGGACTGGCCTGAGCCGACGACGGTGACGTGGCCGGCGGCGAGGAGTGTGTCGCGGTGGTCGAGGTAGTCGGCGGCGTGGACGACGGGGGTGCCGGGGGCGCTCGCGAGGGGCCGCAGCGGTTCGGGGACGTGGGGTTCGGTGCCGATGCCGATGGCGATGTTGCGGGTGTAGGTGCGGCCGAGGGCTTCGGCTTCGCCTTCGGTGTCGAGTTGGGTGAAGTCGACTTCGAACAGGGCGTGTTCGGGGTTCCAGCGGACGGCGTCGACCTGGTGGCCGTAGTGGAGGGCGGGGAGGTTGTCGGAGACCCAGCGGCAGTAGGCGTCGTATTCGGCGCGCTGGATGTGGAGGTGTTCGGCGAAGTAGAAGGGGAAGAGCCGTTCGCGGGATCTGAGGTAGTTGAGGAAGGTCCAGTGGCTGGTGGGGTCGGCGAGGGTGACGAGGTCGGCGAGGAAGGGGACCTGGATGCGGGCGCCGTCGAGGAGGAGTCCGGGGTGCCAGTGGAAGCCGGGGCGTTGTTCGTAGAAGGCGGTGGACAGTCCGGTGAGGGGGTGGGCGAGGGCGGCGAGGGAGAGGTTGAACGGTCCGATGCCGATGCCGACCAGGTCGCGGGGGGTGGCGGGGGTGTGGCGC
>NZ_JOIY01000088.1 GCF_000720185.1 Streptomyces sp. NRRL S-340
GCTCGCGCGGCGAGCTGGACTGGTCGCGCTGCGCGATCGACTCGGTGAACATGCGGTCTCTGAAAGGGGGGATCTGACAGGTCCGAATCCCGTAGATCGCGGCAAGAAGGGATCGAAGATCCACTTGATCAGCGAGCGGACCGGTCTGCCCCTGTCCATCGGGATCTCCGGCGCGAACCTCCACGACAGCCAGGCGCTGGAGCCGCTCGTGCGCGGCATCCCTCCGATCCGCTCCCGCCGCGGCCCGCGCCGGCGCTGCCCCGCCAAGCTGCATGCGGACAAGGGCTACGACTACGACCACCTTGCTTGGGAATGGGACGTGTCAGCGCGGTCAGCCGCCGGACTTCCGGTGGGCGCGACGCTCGGCGAGGGCCTCGTGACGGTGGCGCCGTACCAGCGATAGGCGCGGCCGGAGGTGTCGTCCGGCTCCGGCCAGCGGTAGCACCCCGGTCTGTGCGACATGTACGTGGCGGCGGGAGTACGAGTGCGGGCGGCCCCGTTCGGCGCAGCAGCGGGTGCCGCGATCAGCGAGGTGCCGGGACGGTGGTTGTGACAGGTTGCAGACGGCGACCGCCACGACGATCCCATACCGTGTGGCCCGCGTCCTGAACCCGCTGAGAGGGGACTTCTTCTATGGCTGTGCCGACGAAGATCGGTCACCTGGCGGACGGTTACAGCCTGGAGCGCGCCTACTGGCTGGTCCAGGTGTGCGACCTGGCCTACAAGGACGAGGCGATCAGCGACCGGCAGGCCCGGGGGTGGGGTTTCGACCGGGCCCGTCACCACGAGACGCGGTTCACGCCGCCGATTCCGCTGGAGGACACCCAGGCCTACACCATGGCCAGCGACGACATGATCGTCACAGCGTTCCGCGGTACGGAGCCCGCTCAGATCAAGGACTGGCTCTCGGACGCCACCACCCCGCCCAGCCGCGGCCCGCAGGCACCGGATACGTCCACTACGGCTTCGCTGAAGCCCTTGACTCCATCTTCCCCACCGTCAGGGACACCCTCGCCGAACTGCGCACGAACGGGCAGAGCGTGTGGTTCACCGGCCACAGCCTGGGCGGGGCGCCGGCCATGCTCGCCGGCGCCCGCATGTACCTGGAGGAGCCGCGCCTGGCCGCGGACGGCGTCTACACCTACGGCCAGCCCCGTACCTGCGACCGGCTCCTGGCCGCCGCCTACAACAAGGGCTTCAAGAACCGCACGTACCGCTTCGTCAACGACAACGACATCGTCCCCCAGCTCCCGCCCGAGCCCGCCTACACCCAAGGCGCTGCGCTACATCGACTCCCGCGGCCGGGTCCACGAGACGATGCCGCTGATCGGTCGTCTCACCGCCTCCGAACCACCCGGACGACCCTTGTGCAACTCGTCCCGCAGCCGCTCCGGGTCCGGAAACGCTTGAAAGGCGAACCAGGAGCGGCGGTCGCCCCCAGAAGCGACTGAGGATCGCAGCGCGGACGGCACAATCCACCTCTGTGGCAGAACGCCGCTGGCGGTTGCCCTCCGGGGCGACCGTGGATCGCAACTACGGCCTGGAGTGCTCGGACCGCGGGACTGCCGCCGCGTGGCGGTCGCTCTCCGGGGCGGCCGAGGATCGCAGCGCCAGGCGCTGGGCCTCACCACAGTGGAGCCGAGCCGTGCTGGCTGTCTTTCGGGACGATCGAGGATCGCAACCAGCCGGTCGATTTTGCTCCAACTGGACCGAAAGTTCAGCAACGTTGGCTTGGGGACCAGCTCTGGGGACCAGTGGGCGGTGCACGGATCTTGATTTCAGCGTGGACCGTGGTGAAGATCGAGGAAGAGGGCGGATGCGCCCAGCGCTTCGACCTCCTGGTCGGCTACAGCCCTCGCACCGCCCCGGCACGCCCCGTGGCAGAGCTTGATCCGGGCCCTGCAGCTCCTGGGTCAAAGTGGCGCAGGTGCAACCCCTATCGTCCCGACCATAAGGAAACGCATGTCGGAGGCCGTTCCCCTATCCATGAGAGGGCGCCCTTCCGCGTCCGAAACGCTGGGCACCTCACCCGGTCGTTCCTCAGGTGCCCGGAGGAACCAGGGTGCCGTGCTCGTCCGGGGCACCGTTGAGCAGGTCGAGGTGTGGAACGTCATCTGTATAGCGTTCGGTCCCAGGGAAAGTCGCCACGCAAGGATTCTTTCCCACACCACTGACAACGGGCGTGCTGTCGGCGGGAACGTCGTGAGCCCCGATCTTCTGTGCGCGGTGGAGTAGCTGCCCACCCACGATCGGGGCGGGCAGACGTGATGCGCGACCGCCTCAGGGCCGAGAGGGCCCGGGGGAGGTCAAAGGGAGCGCAAGTTCAAGTCCTGTCATCTCGACCCTGCTTCTCGCAGGTCGGAGGCCGTTCTCTCATCCGTGGGAGGGCGGCCTTCCGCGAGTCCCAGGGCGTGGTGGTCGCAGCCGTGCGGTCCGGCCCGCACGGTTGGCCGTCTGCTTGGCTCCCCTGAGTACGTGAGGGGCGGTCATGAGAGGTTGAGCCCCGCGTGGTCCCACTGATCGAGCAGCACCTCTGCGGGTAGCGCGCTGCCCTCGGGAGCCAGGCGCTGGACCGGCATG
>NZ_JOIY01000089.1 GCF_000720185.1 Streptomyces sp. NRRL S-340
ACTCCCGTCCGCATCCTCCAGACAGAAACCCGACCTGGCGTTCACCAGATACCCGTTCACCGCATCCACCGACCACTGCTGCTCCTTCGAACCGTCGCACGACCCGATCCGCGCCCGGGTCCCGTTGGCGGTCCCGCCGTCCTCGGTGGTGAGGCACTTGCCCAGGACCCGCACGGAGGCGTCGGGGGCGAGCGTCCAGGTCTGGGTTCCGGTGCCGGCACAGGTGTTCAGGACGGCCTGGGTGCCGTCGGCCGCGCTGCCCTGGGCGAGGTCCACGCACTTGGAGCCGATCCCGGTGATCGGACCGGTCGGGCCCGCCGGCGCGGGGGCCGGCGGCGCGGCGATCGTGCTCGCCGTCCAGTAGTTGGCGTTCAGGGAGCCGGTCGGGAACTCCAGCCGTACCGTGTGCAGCCTGCCGGCCGGGAGCTGGAACGTGCCCGCGTCGACCGTCGTGTACTTCTGCCAGTCGCCGGTGCTGGGCACGGCCACGGTGGGACCGGCCTTGCCGTCCACCACGAAGCGGACCTGGGCGCCGTCGTTCGGCGTGGCCACCCGGGCGGCTAGTTTCACCGTGCCCTGAAGGGGCCGGCTGTTCCAGGTGAGGGACTCGCCGGGCGCGATGTCGCCGACGTTCCAGCCGCCGCCGGTGTCACCGGTGCTCTGGACGTCGATGTCACCGCTGCGATAGGTGTTCCACGCGTTGCCCGCGGTGGCTCCGGCGAACGCGTCCGCCGTCTCCGCCTCGACCTTGTACTCCGTGGGAAAGGGGTCCGTGGAGTAGCGGCGCAGGGTGTCGATCATCTGGTTGGGGTAGTCGGTCAGCCGCTCCTCGTACGTGCCGTCGGCCGTACGCGCCAGCATGGCGTTCTCCTCCCAGTCCGTGAAACCCTCGACCAGGGTGATGTCCGCGCCCGCGTTGACCGTGGCGTCCAGGGTCTGGCTGAGCTTCCTGCCGTGGTCCGCGTCCATGATCATGTTCGTGTCGCTGTTGACGACGCGGAAGCCGGGCGTGGCGATGCCGTACCGGCGGCCGTTCAGCGACGCGGCGCGGCCGGTGAGCACCCGGAAGCCGTCCACGGTGGCCGGTGCGGCGGACTTGTTCACCACCTTGATGGTGTGCGTGCCGTCCGTCAGCCCAGACTTCTCGAAGACGGTCTGCTGCGTCTTCAGCGCGCTGCCGGTGTTCAGCTTGACCGTGACGGGGGGCTGCCCGTCGACGGAGACGTCGACGCTCCCCTGGTCCGGCGCGGTGCGCGCCAGGTACTGGACGCCGGTCCCGATGAAGGAGTACGTGACGGCCGCGCCCGCCTGCGAGGACGACTGGTAGGTGTTCTTGTAGTCTCCGGCTCCGTCGGAGGTCCGGTAGTCCCAGCCGTCGCCGAACTTCAGCTGGCCGTTGTCGATCACCGGCTGGTAGGTGGCCGTCGAGGAGCCCTGGGGCAGCACGAACCAGTTGTTGACGCCGTCGATCTGTGAGATCACGCTGGGATCGCGGTCGGGCCAGCTGCTGTCGACGACGTAGTACGGGTCGACGCCGAACTCCGTCTTCGCGCGCGAGCGTGCGTACTGGAGCAGTTTGGACAGGTTGCCGTCGCCCTGGTTGGTGAACGCGAAGTCGTTGACCGACCACTCGTAGATCAGCGGGCGGCCGTCGACCTTGTAGAGCATGTCGTCCGGGATGCGGGAGAAGAACTCGCGCTGGTTGTTGTCCCAGAAGTACTGGTAGCCGCCTTCCCCGGTGCCGTCCGCGTCACCGATGTCGAAGGGGGGTGTGTAGCCGCCGGTGTGGTGGACGGCCCGGTTCTTCTTGTCGGTGAGGGTGGCGGGGGTGTCGTCCAGCGCCGCGATCTTGAGCCGGTCCGCGACACCGCGCCGTTTGATCGCGTCGACCAGCGGGGTGAGCGCCCTGGGGTCGCCCGCGCCGTCGGGGACGGCGTTGCCGGGGCCGAAGCCCCGCAGGTCGACGGCGACGAAGTCGACGCCGGCGGTGGTGAGTTCCTCGACGTAGTTGTCCCAGAAGGAGTCCGGGTCGGAGGCCTTCGGCTCGTACATCGGCCGGTTGTAGTTGTGGTTGACCGGCTGTTCGTAGGGGCCGCCCGCCAAGGTGATGTCGGAGAACCCGAACGTCACCCCCAGTGCCCCGCCCTTGCCGGGGACCCGGCCGGGCAGGACGGTTCCGCCGTCGACGACGACCGGTGTGTCGGCGGCGGCGCCCGCCGGGGCGGCCTGGGCCACCGCCGGGCCGAGCGCGACCGGGCCCAGTGCCGCCAGCGTGACCAGGCCGAGCGCGAGTGCCGTACTCGGCGCCGTGCGGCCTCGCCGGCCGGGCACAGGTCTGTGCCGTGAGAACACGTGTTTCCTCTTCTCCTAGCCGATTCTCAGATGTCGTACTGCCTGCCGCCATGGGGCGGTGGGGTGTCAGGCGGGGAGTTTCCAGAGCTGGTTGTCGGAGGCCGCACACGCCCAGATCTGGAGCTTGGTGCCGTTGGCGGAACTCGGACCCGTAGCATCCAGGCACCTGCCCGACTGCGTACCGACCAGCGTGCCGTTCGACGACTGCGCACTACCGGTCCCGCAGGTGTTCAACTGCACCACCGTACCGTTCGCCGAGACGGCACCCGCCACCTCGGCGCACTTACCGCCGTACCCGCTGACCACACCCGTCGGACGCGACGACGGCACCCCCCAGATCT
>NZ_JOIY01000090.1 GCF_000720185.1 Streptomyces sp. NRRL S-340
TCTCGTGACTGCGTGCCTTTTGAAGAATGAGCCTGCGAGTTTGCGGTGTGTTGCGAGGTTAACCCGGGTGGGGTAGCCGTAGCGAAAGCGAGTCCGAACAGGGCGTTTTAGTAGCACGCTCAAGACCCGAAGCGGAGTGATCTAGCCATGGGCAGGTTGAAGCGGAGGTAAGACTTCGTGGAGGACCGAACCCACCAGGGTTGAAAACCTGGGGGATGACCTGTGGTTAGGGGTGAAAGGCCAATCAAACTCCGTGATAGCTGGTTCTCCCCGAAATGCATTTAGGTGCAGCGTCGTGTGTTTCTTGCCGGAGGTAGAGCACTGGATAGGCGATGGGCCCTACCGGGTTACTGACCTTAGCCAAACTCCGAATGCCGGTAAGTGAGAGCGCGGCAGTGAGACTGTGGGGGATAAGCTCCATGGTCGAGAGGGAAACAGCCCAGAGCATCGACTAAGGCCCCTAAGCGTACGCTAAGTGGGAAAGGATGTGGAGTCGCAGAGACAACCAGGAGGTTGGCTTAGAAGCAGCCACCCTTGAAAGAGTGCGTAATAGCTCACTGGTCTAGTGATTCCGCGCCGACAATGTAGCGGGGCTCAAGCGTACCGCCGAAGTCGTGTCATTGCAGCATATACGCCCAACGGCGGCTGTGATGGGTAGGGGAGCGTCGTCTGCCGGGTGAAGCAGCACCGGAAGGTAGTTGTGGACGGTTGACGAGTGAGAATGCAGGCATGAGTAGCGATTCACACGTGAGAAACGTGTGCGCCGATTGACTAAGGGTTCCTGGGTCAAGCTGATCTGCCCAGGGTAAGTCGGGACCTAAGGCGAGGCCGACAGGCGTAGTCGATGGATAACCGGTTGATATTCCGGTACCCGCTGTGAAGCGTCAAACATCGAGCATCGTGATGCTAAGGCCGTGAAGCCGCCCTGATCTCTTCGGAGTTGAGGGGAGTGGTGGAGCCGCCGGCCCAAGCGGTTAGTAGGTGAGTGATGGGGTGACGCAGGAAGGTAGTCCATCCCGGGCGGTGGTTGTCCCGGGGTAAGGGTGTAGGCCGCAAGGTAGGTAAATCCGCCTTGCATCCGGCTGAGACCTGATGCCGAGCCGATTGTGGTGAAGTGGATGATCCTATGCTGTCGAGAAAAGCCTCTAGCGAGTTTCATGGCGGCCCGTACCCTAAACCGACTCAGGTGGTCAGGTAGAGAATACCGAGGCGTTCGGGTGAACTATGGTTAAGGAACTCGGCAAAATGCCCCCGTAACTTCGGGAGAAGGGGGGCCACACCTGGTGAGAGCACTTGCTGTTCGAGCTGGGGGTGGCCGCAGAGACCAGCGAGAAGCGACTGTTTACTAAAAACACAGGTCCGTGCGAAGCCGTAAGGCGATGTATACGGACTGACGCCTGCCCGGTGCTGGAACGTTAAGGGGACCGGTTAGCTCCATTTCGGTGGGGCGAAGCTGAGAACTTAAGCGCCAGTAAACGGCGGTGGTAACTATAACCATCCTAAGGTAGCGAAATTCCTTGTCGGGTAAGTTCCGACCTGCACGAATGGCGTAACGACTTCTCGACTGTCTCAACCATAGGCCCGGTGAAATTGCACTACGAGTAAAGATGCTCGTTTCGCGCAGCAGGACGGAAAGACCCCGGGACCTTTACTACAGTTTGATATTGGTGTTCGGTTCGGCTTGTGTAGGATAGCTGGGAGACTTTGAAGCATGCACGCCAGTGTGTGTGGAGTCGTCGTTGAAATACCAGTCTGGTCGTGCTGGATGTCTAACCTGGGTCCGTGATCCGGATCAGGGACAGTGTCTGATGGGTAGTTTAACTGGGGCGGTTGCCTCCTAAAGGGTAACGGAGGCGCCCAAAGGTTCCCTCAGCCTGGTTGGCAATCAGGTGTTGAGTGTAAGTGCACAAGGGAGCTTGACTGTGAGACCGACGGGTCGAGCAGGGACGAAAGTCGGGACTAGTGATCCGGCGGTGGCTTGTGGAAGCGCCGTCGCTCAACGGATAAAAGGTACCCCGGGGATAACAGGCTGATCTTCCCCAAGAGTCCATATCGACGGGATGGTTTGGCACCTCGATGTCGGCTCGTCGCATCCTGGGGCTGGAGTCGGTCCCAAGGGTTGGGCTGTTCGCCCATTAAAGCGGTACGCGAGCTGGGTTTAGAACGTCGTGAGACAGTTCGGTCCCTATCCGCTGTGCGCGTAGGAGTCTTGAGAAGGGCTGTCCCTAGTACGAGAGGACCGGGACGGACGAACCTCTGGTGTGCCAGTTGTTCTGCCAAGGGCATGGCTGGTTGGCTACGTTCGGGAGGGATAACCGCTGAAAGCATCTAAGCGGGAAGCCTGCTTCGAGATGAGGACTCCCACCCACTTGATGGGGTAAGGCTCCCAGTAGACGACTGGGTTGATAGGCCGGATCTGGAAGCACGGTAACGTGTGGAGGTGACCGGTACTAATAGGCCGAGGGCTTGTCCTCAGTTGCTCGCGTCCACTGTGTTAAAGTGTGCTTGTTCGCTCGAAACCATGAGGGTTTCGGTGGTCATAGCGTGAGGGAAACGCCCGGTTACATTCCGAACCCGGAAGCTAAGCCTTACAGCGCCGATGGTACTGCAGGGGGGACCCTGTGGG
>NZ_JOIY01000091.1 GCF_000720185.1 Streptomyces sp. NRRL S-340
GTCGGCGTAGGGGTCGGCGATGAAGCGCTGTGCGGTGAGTGCGGGGCGGTTGGCGTAGCCGCGGGCGAGTCCGGGGCCGCCGAGGTAGATCTCTCCGGCGACGCCGATGGGTGCCGGTCGCAGTCGTTCGTCGAGGACGTGGAGGCGGACTCCGGGCAGGGGGGTGCCGATGACGGGGATGTCGACGGGGTGGGACAGGTCGTGGCACGTGGCGTCGACCGTCGCTTCGGTGGGACCGTAGAGGTTGAAGACGCGAGTGGCGGCGCCTTGTTCGCGCAGTGTCCGCCACAGGGCCGCGGGCACCGCCTCGCCGCCGACCAGGAGCGTTTCCGGCACCCGGGAGCCCTCCAGCAGCCCGGCCCGGACCAGCATGTCCAAGTGGGACGGGGTGACGTTGAGGACGTCGATCGCGGCCCGCCGCACCAGACCCACCAGCGCCTCGGGGTCGCGGCGCTCGTCCTCGGACGCGACGTGCAGGGTGTGTCCGGCTACCAGCCACAGGAACTGTTCCAGCGACGGGTCGAAGGTCATCGCGGTGGTGTGCGCGACATTGCGCCGGCGGCCGTCCTCCGCCATGCGCCGTACATGGCCCAGCAGGTGGTGCAGAGAGCGGTGCTGGACGGTGACGCCCTTGGGGGCGCCGGTGGACCCCGAGGTGTAGATGATGTACGCGGCCTGGTCGGGGTGGAGACGCGGTGTGGGCTGCGGACCGTCGGCCACGGGCTGCCGCGGGTCGAGGTGGACGCGGCCGGGGCCTGCGGGCAGGTCGCGGGTGATGACGACGGGGGCCCCGGTGTCGTCCAGGACATGGGCGGTGCGGTCGGCGGGCCACTCCGGGTCCATGGGCACGTAGACGCCGCCCGCCCGCATCACGGCCAGCAGCGCCACGACGCTGTCGGCGGAGCGCGGCCCGGCCGGCAGGCTCAGGCGTTCGGTGTCGTCGCTCAGCGGCAGGTCCCCGATGCGGAGGCCGGGGTCGTTCGCCGCCGCGTCCAGCAGTGTCAGGTAGTGGCCGGCCAGCACGTCCATGCGGGGCCGGTCGAACAGATCGGGGCAGTACGTGAGCAGGCACCGCTTCCCGTCCCGGCCCGAGACGACGTCGAGAGACAGATCGAACCGGCTGGTCACGCCGCTGAAGCCGAGCGAGGCGCAGTCCGTGCCGTGCAGGACGAGCTTCTCGTCGGGAGCGTCGAGGAGTTGGAAGGTGACCTGCACGAGAGGGTTGTGGCTGAGGTCGCGTTCCGGTGCCAGCGCCTCGACCAGCGCCTCGAAGGGCAGGTCCTGATGGGCGAAGGCGCCCAGCGCTGCCTCGCGGACCCGGTCGAGCAGCTCGCGGAACGACGACTGCTGCGGACAGCCGACCCGTATGGGCAGGGTGTTGACGAAGAAGCCGACCAGGGGTTCGGTCTCGGCGCGGGTGCGGTTCGCCGCCGGCACGCCCACGACCACGTCGTCCTGGCCGCTGTACCGTGCGAGCAGCACCTGGAAGGCGCCCAGCAGTGTCATGAACAGGGTGACGCCCTGCTCCCGGCCGAGCGCCTCCAGCCGCGTGACCAGCGCCGCGGGCAGCGGGAACTCGACGGTCTCGCCCCGGTGGGACTGGACGGCGGGACGCGGATGGTCGGCGGGCAGCCGCAGCACCGACGGCGCGCTGTCCAACGCCCGCTTCCAGTAAGCGAGCTGCTTCTCCTGCACGGGACCGGTCATCCAGGCCCGCTGCCAGACGGCGAAGTCGGCGTACTGGATGTCCAGGCGGGCGAGCGCGGCGGGGACGCCGGTGACGTGTTCCCGGTACAGCCGGCCGAGTTCGTCCACCAGGACCTCGACCGACCACCCGTCGGACACGATGTGGTGCATGGTGATCACCAGCACATGCTCGTCGTCCGCCAGCCGGGCCACCGCCACGCGCAGCAGCGCGCCGTCCTCCAGCCGGAACGGGGTGCGCGCCAGCGCCGCCACCAGGTCCCGCACGCCCTCCTCGGTCCGCTCGGCCGGCTCGATCCGCATGATGTGGGCCGCACGACGCGCGACCGGCGCGTCACAGGCCGAGACGACCTGGTAGGGCACGCCGTCCCGTTCGACGAACGCCGTCCGCAGCGTCTCGTGCCGTTCGACGAGCATCCGCAGCGCCCGCTGCAGCGCGTCCAGGTCGAGGGGGCCGCGGACCCGGTAGGCGTCGCACATGTTGTAGAAGACGCTGTCGGGCATCAACTGGTCGAGGTACCAGAGGCGTTGCTGCGCGAAGGACAGCGGCAGCGGCCCGCTCCGGTCCTGCACCGGCTCAAGGGCCGCAGCCCCGTCGCCGAGGCCCTTGGCCTGTTCGGCGCGGACGCGGGAAGCCAGCTGTCCGACCGTCGGGGCGTCGAACAGCTCCCGCAGCGGTACCTCGACGCCCAGCAGCTTGCGGATCCGGGCCGCCACCCGGATCACCAGCAACGAGTGCCCGCCCAGCTCGAAGAAGTCGTCGTGCACACCGACCCGGTCGATGCCGAGCACGGCGCACCAGACCTGCGCCACGACCTCCTCCACCACGTCACGCGGCGCCACGAACCCGACGTCCAGCTCCGGCCTGCCCACCTCGGGCTCCGGCAGGCGCCTGCGGTCCAGCTTTCCGTTCGGCGTCAGCGGCAGCGCGTCCAGAACCACCACCGCCGACGGCACCATGTACGAGGGCAGCCGCCCCCGCGCGAACCGGCGGATGTCGGCGGGGCGGGCCCCACCGGCATCCGCGGGCGTGACGTAGGCGATCAGCCGCGCGTGCGCGTCGTCGATGACGGCGGCTTCCTTGACGGTGGGGTGGTGGGTGAGGACGGCTTCGATCTCGCCGGGTTCGATGCGGAAGCCGCGGAGTTTGATCTGGTCGTCGGTGCGTCCGAGGTATTCGAGGGTGCCGTCGGGGCGTCGGCGGG
>NZ_JOIY01000092.1 GCF_000720185.1 Streptomyces sp. NRRL S-340
GCGCGCAGCACCTGCGTGCCGGTCATGTCGGTCACCGTGACGACCGCGTGCGACACGGCCCATCCGTCCCGGGTGCGGATCCTCGCGGTCAGTCCCATCGACGTGTACTCCCTGGAAAAGCGCTGCTGGTAAGGCGTGACGAAAAAGAGTGGGGAAGAAGCCGGCCCGCGGCCCGGGGGCGTGTGCTGTTCCGCTCGTCGGCGAAAGCGTGCGCCCCCGCTGCCGCGGGCCGGTGGACGGCTACTCGCCGGGGTGGGCGAGTTCGATGTCGTGGCCGTCGACGCCGCGGCCGGCCACGGTCAGCGCGGTCGCCGCCGGCGGGTAGCCCGTCGCGATGACGGTGTAGTCGCCGCTGTCCAGATCGGTGAAGGCGTACGCGCCGTCCGTGCCGGTGGTGGCGGTACCGACCACGTTGCCGGCCGCGTCGACCAGGGTCACGCGGGCGTCGGCGAGCGGACCGTGCGGGGCACGGACCACGCCCTGGAGCTGGGCGCCGGCCCGCAGGTCGATCTCGATCCGGGTGACCCCGGCTCCGCCCACCTCCAGCGGCAGGGCGCGCGGCCGGTGCCCGGCGGCGTTCACGGCCACGGTCACCACGCCCGGCACCAGCTCGGCGAAGGAGAACTCGCCCTGCTCACCGGTGGTCCCGGTGGCCAGCAGGTCGCCGCGCACATCGGTGACGATCACCGGCTCGTCGTTCACGACGATCGTGGACGCCTGCGGCTGGAAGCCGGCCAGCGAGATCAGCGTGACCGCGGCCTGCGGCACCGGCGCGCTCTCCGCACCGCGCACGTAACCGTGCACCGGGATCCCGCCGCCGCTCTCCCGGGCGGGTTCGCCCGGGGCCAGGGTGGCGACGGCCGCGAGGCGCTGGGTGCTCTCCGGGCCGGGTTCGGTGGTGGCCGCGGCGGTGGCCCAGCTCGGCACCCGTTGCTCGGCGGTGGTCCCGGCCGGAGCGGATGCGGCGGCGAGCGCCGGGGCGGCCTCGTCCGGCACCGCGGCCGGTGCGGGGGCCTGGCCCGGGTTCTGCTGCTGGGCCGCCTGGGCCAGGGCGCCGGTGGTGCGCAACGGGACCTCCTTGATGAACAGGACGACGAGGAAGGCGACGAACGCGCAGGGCGCGGCGTAGAGGAAGGCGTCGGCGATGCCGTGCCCGTAGGCGCCCTCCAGCCAGGTGCGCACCGGGGAGGGGAGCGCGTTCATGTCGGGCAGTTCGCCGCCGGAACTCATCGCCTTGGCGGCGGCGGCCCGCGCGTGCGGGCTCAGGGACGTGATGGTGTCCTTGGCGTGGTGGCTGATCCGGGTCGACATCACCGAGCCGAGCACGCCGACGCCGACCGCGCCGCCGAGGGTACGGAAGAAGCTGACCGTCGACGACGCCGAGCCGAGGTCCTGCGGGGCGACCTGGTTCTGGGTGGACAGCACCAGGTTCTGCATCGTCATGCCGACGCCGATGCCGAGCAGTGCCATGTAGAGGGACAGGTGCCAGTACGGGGTGTCGTAGCGCATGCTGCCCAGCAGGCCCAGGCCCGCGGTCAGGCACGCGCCGCCGGCCACCAGCCAGGCCTTCCAGCGGCCGGTGCGGGTGATGATCTGGCCGGAGACCATGGAGGCGACGAACAGGCCGCCGATCATCGGGATCGTCATGACGCCCGACATGGTCGGGGTCTTGTCGCGGGCCAGCTGGAAGTACTGCGAGAAGAACACGGTGCCCGAGTACATGCCGACACCGACGAAGAGCGAGGCGAGCGAGGCCAGCGCGATGGTGCGGTTGCGGAACAGGCGCAGCGGGATGATCGGCGCGCTCGCCCTGGCCTCCACCAGCACGAACAGCAGTGCCAGGACGATCACGCCGCCCACCATCGTGAACGTCTGCCACGACACCCAGTCGTACTTGTCGTTCGCGAAGGTGACCCAGAGCAGCAGCAGCGAGGCCGCGGCGGTGATGAAGAAGGCTCCGGCCCAGTCGACCTTGACCTGGCGCTTGGCGACCGGCAGGTGCAGGGTCTTCTGCAGCACCAGCAGGGCGATCAGGGCGAAGGGGATGCCGACGAACAGGCAGTAGCGCCAGCCCAGCCAGGAGGTGTCGGTGATGACACCGCCGAGCAGCGGGCCGCCGACGGTGGCGACGGCGAACGTCGCGCCGGTGTATCCGGAGTAGCGGCCGCGCTCACGGGGCGCGATCATCGCGGCCATGATGACCTGCACCAGCGCGGACAGGCCGCCCGCGCCCAGGCCCTGGACGACTCGCGCGGTGATCAGCATGGCCGGGTTCTGCGCCAGACCCGCTATGACCGAGCCCGCGACGTAGATCACCAGGGCTATCTGGACGAGCGCCTTCTTGCTGAGCAGGTCGGAGAGCTTGCCCCACAGGGGCACCGAGGCCGTCATGGCGAGCAGCGCCGCGGTGACGACCCAGGTGTACGCCGACTGGCCGCCGCCGAGGTCCTTGATGATCGTCGGCAGTGCGTTCGTGACGATCGTCGAGGACAGGATGGCGGCGAACAGGCCGAGCAGCAGCCCGGAGAGCGCCTCCATGATCTGGCGGTGCGTCATCGGAGCGCCGTCCGGGGAGGCGCCCCCGTGCTTGGCGTGAGCCCGCACACCGGCTGGTGTGGTCGTTGCCATGGGCTTCCTTTACTTA
>NZ_JOIY01000093.1 GCF_000720185.1 Streptomyces sp. NRRL S-340
TAAGTAAAGGAAGCCCATGGCAACGACCACACCAGCCGGTGTGCGGGCTCACGCCAAGCACGGGGGCGCCTCCCCGGACGGCGCTCCGATGACGCACCGGCAGATCATGGAGGCGCTCTCCGGGCTGCTGCTCGGCATGTTCGTGGCGATCCTGTCGTCCACGATCGTCTCCAACGCCCTGCCGAAGATCATCGGTGACCTCGGCGGCGGCCAGTCGGCCTACACCTGGGTGGTCACCGCCGCCCTGCTGTCGATGACCGCCTCCACTCCCCTGTGGGGCAAGCTCGCCGACCTGTACAGCAAGAAGGCGCTCGTCCAGATAGCCCTGATCATCTACGTCGTGGCGTCGATGGCGGCCGGGCTCTCGCAGAACCCCGGCATGCTGATCGTCTGCCGCGTGGTCCAGGGCGTCGGCGTCGGCGGTCTGTCCGCACTGGCGCAGATCGTCATGGCCGCGATGATCTCCCCGCGCGAGCGTGGCCGCTACTCCGGTTACCTCGGTGCCACCTTCGCCGTCGCCACCGTCGGCGGCCCGCTGCTCGGCGGTGTCATCACCGACACCTCCTGGCTGGGCTGGCGCTGGTGCTTCTACGTCGGCGTGCCCTTCGCGATCCTCGCCCTGATCGTCCTCCAGAAGACCCTGCACCTGCCCGTCGTCAAGCGGGACGTGAAGGTCGACTGGGCCGGCGCGACCATGATCGCCGCAGCCGTCTCGCTGCTGCTGATCTGGGTCACCTTCGCCGGTGACAAGTACGACTGGCTGTCCTGGCAGACCGCCGTCATGGTCGGCGGTTCGATCGTCCTCGGCCTGCTGTTCGTGCTGATCGAGTCCAAGGCCGCCGAGCCGATCATCCCGCTGCGGCTGTTCCGCAACCGCACGATCACGCTCGCGTCGCTCGCCTCGCTCTTCGTCGGTGTCGCGATGTTCACCGGCACGGTCTTCTTCAGCCAGTACTTCCAGCTGGCCCGGGGCAAGACCCCGACCATGTCCGGTGTGCTGACCATCCCGATGATCGGTGGCCTGTTCGTCTCCTCCACCGTCTCCGGCCAGTTCATCACCCGCACCGGCCGATGGAAGGCGTGGCTGGTCAGCGGTGGCGTCCTGGTGACGGCGGGCCTCGGCCTGCTGGGCACCATCCGGTACGACACGGCGTACTGGAAGATGGCGATCTTCATGGCCCTGCTGGGGCTCGGCATCGGCATGATGATGCAGAACCTGGTGCTGTGCACGCAGAACCAGGTCGACCCGAGCGACCTCGGCTCGGCCAGCTCCACGGTCACCTTCTTCCGCTCGCTGGGCGGCGCGGTGGGCGTCTCCGCGCTCGGCGCGGTCCTGGCCCACCGGATCACCGACTACGTCAAGGACGGCCTGGCCGGACTCGACCCGAAGTACCAGGCCGCCATGGGCGGCTCGTCCACCGGCACCATCCCGGACGTCGCCAAGCTCCCGGCGCCGCTGCGCACGGTCATCGAGAGCGCGTACGGGCACGGCATCGCCGACATCTTCCTGATCGCCGGCTGCATGGCCGCCGTCGCCTTCCTGATCACGCTGTTCATCAAGGAGGTCCCGCTGCGCACCCGGGGCGGTCTCGCGCAGGCCGCCGAGGGCGAGCCGGCCCCGGTCGACCCGGTGGCGGCCCCGGCCGTCGCCGAGGCCCAGGAGCAGGCCGCCGTCCCGGCCGCCGACCAGTTCTCGGCCCCCGCCGAGGACAAGGTGCCCGCCTGGGCGTCGGCCGTCTCCACCACGGCGACCGGCCCGGAGGGCACCCAGCGCCTCACGGCCGTCGCCGCGGCGGCCCCGCAGACCCCGGCCGCCGGCGCGGGCGGCGGGATCCCGGTGCGCGGCTTCGTCCGGGGCGCCGAGGGCGCGCCGGTGCCGCAGGCCGCGGTCACGCTGATCTCGCTGGCCGGCCGCCAGCTCGGCCGCTCGGTCGCGCAGGGCGACGGCGGCTACACGGTGGACGCGCCCGGCGCGGGCTCCTACGTCCTGATCGCCTCCGCCGACGGCTTCCAGCCGCAGGCGTCCACGATCGTCGTGAACGACGAGCCGGTGGCGTACGACATCCTGCTCAGCGGCACCAGCGGGCTGAGCGGCGTGGTGGCCACCGGGACCACCGGTGAGCAGGGCGAGTTCTCCTTCGCCGAGCTGGTGCCGGGCGTGGTGGACTCCGGAGCGCAGCTCCAGGGGGTCGTCCGGGCGCCGCACGGTCCGCTCGCCGACGCCCGCGTGACCCTGGTCGACGCGGCCGGCAACGTGGTCGGCACGGCCACCACCGGCACGGACGGCGCGTACGCCTTCACCGACCTCAACAGCGGCGAGTACACCGTCATCGCGACGGGCTACCCGCCGGTGGCGACGGCCCTGACGGTCTCCGGCCGCGGCGTCGACGACCACGACATCGAACTCGCCCACCCCGGCGAGTAGTCCGGCCCCGGCCCGTGGCGGGGCGCGCTCCCAGCGGAGGCGCCCCTGCCACGGGCCGGTCGCTTACCGACCATTTTTTCAGGCTTTTCAGGGAGAAAAACGGGATGGGACTGACCGCGAGGATCCGCACCCGGGACGGATGGGCCGTGTCGCACGCGGTCGTCACGGTGACCGACATGACCGGCACGCAGGTGCTGCGCGC
>NZ_JOIY01000095.1 GCF_000720185.1 Streptomyces sp. NRRL S-340
ATCCCGCACACCACCCGCATCCGCCCGCAGATCCCCGCACGCCTTCTCCAGCAGCCCCAGATCACCCGTGAACTGCGGAATCTCCCCCGGCTCGATCACTTCCCGCCCACCCCTGGCGCATCCAGCCGCGGCGCACCCAGCGCAGCATGCTGCGCCCGCGCCGCCATCTCCTCATCACCCTTCAGATACGCCGTCGTCGCATCCACCACCCCCTGCAACGACTTCCCCGCCCGCGCACCCACGAACTGAAGATCCTTCGACGCATGCTCCGCATACTGCGACAACGCCAACGCCACCAGACCCCCCTGCGCCTTACCCCCACCACCAGCAGAACCCGCATCCGCCGAAATCGTCCCCGCAGACGACGCCGCCGACGTCAAATGCTCCCCGAACGCCTTCGCACACGACTCCAGACGCGACGCCGACTCACCCACCGACCTCAACACACCCGAAATACCCTGCGGCCTCAAATCCCACCCAGACACCCAACAACCCCCGAACAAACCACAACAACCAACAGCCAACGCCCACAGCAGAGGACAGACAACCGACCGCAGACCGCAGACCGCAGACAGCTCACAACGAGCAGCGGACCGCAGACAGCTCACAACGAGCAGCGGACCGCAGTCCGCAGACCGCTCACAACGGGCAGCGGGCAGCGGGCAGCGGGCAGCACCACGAACCCGGCCGGCCGGCCCGCCCACCAGCCACTCAGCCGATGTTGTCCACCGCCGACTTCGCCTTCGCCAACGTCGAATGCGCCGTCGCGTCATTCTTCTCCAACGTCGACTTCACCAGACCGATGATGTTCCGCACCTCATGCGAAGCCCGGTTCCACCGCTGCTCCTTACCGTGATACTCATCCGCCACACCATCAGCCGTGAAATCAGCCATCGCCGCCTTCACCTGCCGGTCCCGCTGCGCGATCACCTCCTCCAACCGCGCCACCACCGCCTGCAGACTCCCCTGCACATCCCCCGACGCACCCACGTCATACGACCGACGATCCGAACCCGAACCCGCCATCACACACCACTCCCCGTGAAACAACCAACCAACCCGACAAACAACCCGGAACAGCCCACAGAGCAGAACAACAGCTCAGCGGAAACGCGCCGCATCGAAATTCGCCGCACCCATCTGCTGCCGCGCGTTCTCACCCTGCTCCTGATCACCCGAGGAAAACGCACCCTCCATCCCCGACTGACCACCCAAAATCGCCCCCAACGACGAATTCAGCTCACGCGCGATCCCATCCGCACGACCCTTGAACTCATCGAACATCCGACGCCCCGCACCATTGAACTTCCCCTCCAACGGCTCCACCGCCTGCACCAACTGCCGGATCAACGACCCCAGATCATCACTCGACCCACGCGAATCACGCATCAACGTCGACAACGTCTGCGCACCCATGTCGAACTTCACGCCGAACTCGCCTCCCCCA
>NZ_JOIY01000096.1 GCF_000720185.1 Streptomyces sp. NRRL S-340
ACATAACGCCGTGCAGAGGGCCGGGCGGTATCTCCTCGCCCGTCACCAGCGCGATTACAGTCGTCCGCGATCACCGCCGGAGCGCGTCCGCCCGACCAGAACACAGCCTGCCCCGCGCGGCGGGCGCGCTCCGTGTCATGCACGTCCCGTCCTTCTTCCCCCACCGAGGAGACCGAGGAACCCGCCATGACACCCACCGATCCGGACGTCCCCGGCCCCGGCTCCAGCCCCGGGCCCGGCCCCGTACCCGCGGCGGACCGCATGATCAGCCGCAAGAGCCTGCTGAAGGCGGCCGTCGCCGCCGGTGCCGCCATCCCGCTGCTCACGGGCACGGTCGCGCTCGCCCGGGACTCCGCGGGCCGGGGCGGCTCCCTGCCCGCGACGCCCACCTGCGACGACGGCGACGGCCCGACCCACGACCAGATCGAGGGCCCGTACTTCAAGCCGAACTCCCCGCTGCGCACGAACCTGGTGACGCCGGGCGTCGGCGGCACCCCGCTGACCGTCAGCGGCTACGTCTTCGGCCGCAACTGCGTGCCGCTCTCCGGGGTCCTGCTGGACTTCTGGCAGGCGGACGACGCCGGGAACTACGACATGGCCGGGTACACCCTGCGCGGCCACCAGTTCACGGACGGCAAGGGGGCCTTCTCCCTGACCACGATCGTCCCGGGGCTCTACCCGGGCCGCACCCGGCACATCCACGTCAAGGCGCAGGCGCCCGGCCGGCCGGTGCTCACCACCCAGCTGTACTTCCCCGGTGAGCCCCGCAACAACACGGACACGCTGTTCGACGCGGCGCTGCTGATGAACGTGCGCGGCGCCGGCGGCGGCAAGGAGGGGACGTTCGACTTCGTGCTGAACGTCGACGGGACCCCCGGCCCCGGCGGCCCCACCGACCCGCCGACCGACCCGCCGGGCGGCACCTGGGTCCCGGGGCACTCCTACGCGGCGGGCGACCGGGTGACGTACGGCGGTGCCGGCTACACCTGTGTCCAGGCCCACACCTCCATGGCGGGCTGGGAGCCGCCCAATGTCCCCGCGCTGTGGCGCGCCGGGTGACCCGCCCCTGCTGAGACCTTCCTCACAGGAGTGAGGGCCCTGTCGGGAGCGGGAAACGTCCCCGGGAACGCGAAAACCCCGCAGGTCCGAGACCTGCGGGGTTTTCCGCTGTGCGCGAGGGGGGAGTTGAACCCCCACGCCCTTTCGGGCACTGGAACCTGAATCCAGCGCGTCTGCCTATTCCGCCACCCGCGCATTGGGTGTGTCCTCCGGCTCCGCTCCCTTTCGGGCCCGGCGCCTTCCGACATGCAGAACATTAGCACGCCGCGGAGGGCGGATTCACATCCCTTTCCCGGGGCAGGCGCCCAGGCCCGGGGCACTCCCGCCCCGCCCGCGCCCCTCGGTTCCCCCCGCCCCCGCCCGCCCGCCGCGCCCCGTCCGGACC
>NZ_JOIY01000097.1 GCF_000720185.1 Streptomyces sp. NRRL S-340
TGGGCTGAGCGTAGGGCTGGACCGTGGTGGGATGACCACTGGATGCGGCGGACGGCCCGGTGAAGACACCGATGCCGCTGCTACCGGCACCGGGCATGCGCCAGTTGGGGGTCGGTGCTGAGTTTGCGGGGCGGCCGGTGCCGGGTGCGGAGGCGGGCGGGCGGGGGAGGCGTCGTGGTGCTCCGGGAACGGGGCGGGGTGCGGGGGGCAGGCGGCGTGAGGGTTGGGACGGGGGTTGGGTCTCGGTCCGGGGGCGGAAGGTGTGCCAACCGCCGGCTTCCGCCAGATCGAGATCGGTACTGGTTGCGCCCGCGGGAGCGTGGACGGTGCGGCCGGTGATGTCGGCCACCTGCTGGGCGATGACCACGCCGTCAGGGCCTGGGGCCGCGACGTTGCAGGTGATGAGGACGATTTCCCGGTTGCGGTCGAATTGCAGGCTGGGCCGTCGTCGCAGCAGCTGGCCGAGTCCCTGACCGGTCAGACGATGCATGCGGCCGCGAACGTCATGGACCTCGGTGTACTCCCTGTGTCCGTGGTTCGCGAAGAAGTAGGGGACTGTCCTCTGGTTGCCGTTCTGCCAAGGGAGGCGAATAGCCACGTTGTCTGTCGCGTACAGCCATGATCCGCCGTTTTCCCAGCGTTCCTCGCCGGTGCGGTAGGTCGTTATTTCGGCCAGCGTGGGGAAGCCTGCGAGCCGTGTGATCAGGTCGGAAGGCGTGAAGTTGGCTCGCCCGAGGTGGCGGCCGTTGTTGTCGACGATGGTGTAGCTGGTCAGGTCGGAGGCCTGTACGTGTCCGTCGAGGGTGCGGAGTTGGTGGTGGGGTTCGCCGTCGGGGTTGTCGGTGAGGATGTTGGGGGTGCTGCCGAGCCAGCGGCTCGGTGGTGTGCCGGTGTCGGGCTGGTGCAGGACGATCCGGGTGATGAGGCCGCGTCCGTCGGGGCGGAGTCCTTGGGTGGCTTGGGGGATGAGGGCGAGTCCGCCGTCGGGTGCCCAGACGGTGCGTCCGGTGCGGGCGGCGATGACGCTGTACGTGTACGAGCCGTGAGGAGTGATGGTCTCGATGCCGCCGTGGGGACTGAGCTCGGCCGCGATGAAGAAAGGTGTCTCGGAGGGGCGGTTCCAGGGCGCATCGCTGCTGCGGACGGTGGGAGGCACCTCGAAGGGAATGGGACCGGTGAACGTGGTGAATCCGTCGGTCATGAGCCGGGTCACGGGCGCAGGCATACGGCCCCGCCCGTCCGTGCGGTAGTCGAGTCCGGGCTGGGTTCCGACGAGACTGCTGATGGCTTGCGTGTAGGGCTGGGCTGCGGTCACGTAGCCGCTGAAGCCGCCGGACTGCCCCGGGAAGCTGTCGGTGCCAATGCTGGTGCCGGGCATGCGCCAGTTGGGTGGCGGTGCTGAGTTTGCGGGGCGGCCGGTGCCGGGTGCGAAGGCGGGCGGCCGGGGGAGGCGTCGTGGTGCTCCGGGAACGGGGCGGGGTGTGGGGGGCAGGCGGCGTGGGGGTTGGGTGTCGGTCCGGGGGTGGAAGGTGCGCCAGCCGCCGGCTTCCGCGATGGCCAGGCTGGCGCTGGATGAACCTGCGGGTGCGTGGACGGTGCGGCCGGTGATGTCGGCGACCTGCTGGGCGACGGTGTCGCCGTCAGGGCCCGGGGATCCGGAGTGGCAGATGTTGAGGACGACTTCCCGGCCGGGGTCGAGTTGGAAGCTGGGCCGTCGTTTCAGCAGCTGGCCGAGTGCTGGGCCGGGGAGGCGGTGGACACGGCCGTGCGTGTCAGGGACTGAAACGGCTCCTCTCCGTCCGTGGCTCACCAGGAAGTACGGGGTTGTTCTCTGGTTGCCGTTCTTCCAGGGGAGACGAATCGCCGTGTCGTCCGTCGGGATCAGCCATTGCTCGCCGTCTTCCACGAATGTCTGGCCGATGTTGTAGGTCGATCTTTCGGCAAGCGTCGAAGAAGTTTCGATCCGGTTGATCCACTCGGAGGGTGTGTGGAAAGCCCGTCCGAGGTGGCGGCCGTTGTTGTCGACGATGGTGTAGCTGGTGAGGTGATGGGTTTGTAGGTGCCCGTCGAGGGTGCGGAGTTGGTGGTGGGGTTCGCCGTGGGTGTTGTTGGTGAGGATGTTGGGGGTGCTGGCGAGCCAGCGGCTGGGGGGTGTGTTGGTGTCGGGTTGG
>NZ_JOIY01000098.1 GCF_000720185.1 Streptomyces sp. NRRL S-340
CTCTCCTGGCCAACGCCTGGTATTCGACCAGCGACCTCGCCGCTTGCCTGAGAGTGGACGCCTCAACTCTCGCCGCTGGCGCACCGCTCAGCCTCCTCAAGGGCCCCCTTTCGTCACGGTCTCGGAACGCGTCGTCATGTACAGCGCCCTCGACGTCGAGGAATGGCTTCGCCGCCGACGTACCGTCCCTGCCAAGAAGCTCAATGGCCGATAAGCCCAGTGTCCCCGTCGGTGTCCGGCTCTCCACCGATATCGAGTACCGCCCTGATCGCCCCACTCCGTACCGGGCGCACGTCCGGTGGACCGATCCGACCAGCAAGCGTCGCCAGTCACTGTCCGAGGGAAAGGACAGCGAAGAAGAGGCCCAGGAATGGCTCCAAGCCATCATCGAGGCCGCGGAGGCCGGCCTGAGCCCGTCGCAGGCCACCATGAAGCTCGCCGAGTACGGCGAAGCAAACATGGACCTCGCCCTGCGCGGCCTGGAGTTGAAAACGCTGGACCCCTACCTGTCGGGGTGGCGGATGCGCGTGGTCCCCGCCCTGGGCCACCTCGCGGTGCGGATGATCACCAATGGTGTCGTCGACCGCACCGTGCAGAACTGGATCGCCGACGAGCACAGCCGCTCCACAGTGAAGAACACCATCGCCGTCCTGGTCCGCGTCATGGAACAGGCGGTCCGCGACGGCATCATCAAGGTCAACCCCGCCCGGGTGACCGGGTGGCAGAAGCTCTACAAGCAGGCCGAGGACGAACTCCTCGACCCGCGGGCGCTGGCCCTGCCCGACTGGGAGACCCTCGTCGCGCTGGCCGACGCGCTCGTTGCCGCCTCACACGACCAGTACCGCGGCTGGGGAGACGTGGTCGTCTTCGCCGCGTGCACTGCCGCACGGATCGGCGAGGTCTCAGGCTGCCGCGTCGGGGACATCGACACCAACCAGTGGATCTGGACCGTACGGCGTCAGACCACACCCGCGCCCGGCGGGCTGACCGACAAGGGCACCAAGGGCAAGCGGGCCCGCAAGGTTCCCATAGTCGAGGAGATCCGCCCCCCGTCGCCCAGCGCATCCTGTCCACCGGCCCCGATCCCGACGCCCGCCTCTTCACCGGCCCGCGCGGCGGACGCATCTCCACCGCCGTCCTGCGCGACGC
>NZ_JOIY01000099.1 GCF_000720185.1 Streptomyces sp. NRRL S-340
CGACGCCAGATTCGCCCGCTTCGGACCACCCCAGAACTCCCACGAAGCCCAACCACCGTTCTGCGACGTCTGATAGCTGTGCCAGACACCGTCATCCCCACCGGCGAACACCTCCATCCGCCCATCAGCATCCGACGCCGCCACCAACCGGTCACCGGAGAAGGACTGGCTGTCCCACAGGGTCTTGGCCATGATCACAGCATCGTTCGCCTCGACGCCGTAACGGTAGCGGTACTGACTCGCGGGGCGCTGTACGTCAGCGGCTACGTCGCCGATGGGTGCTGAGTTCCATGCCCCGTTCGGGTAGAAGCTCTGCATGACGTCGAGGAACTTATTGGTCGCCCAGGTCGCGTTCGTTCGCTGAGCGAAGGACCCCCAAGAGGCCCTCTGCTGGTACAGGCCGACCGAGTCCGCGTCACCGCCGTCGAGGTTACTGATGCTGGATTCCACGATGGTCGTGGCCAGAGCGATCGCGGCAGCGCGCTGGTTGAGCCCACGGTCTTTCACAGACTTCACGATGACCCTTGCACATGAAGCACGGTAGGCGTTCATGTTATGGGCCATCTTGTTGGAGAGAACCGAGTTCAAGACAGATGCTGTCGTCGCGTCCGCCGGGCTCGTTCCTGCGGGGTCACACGGGAGGTTCGCGTAGAGGACGCGAGCCTCGTAGGGAGTGATCTCCGACGGATCCACGGGGCGAGGCGAGGCACTCGCGAAGGCCGCCGTCGCAGTGATGCTCAGGGTCCAGGCTATGACACCGGTGACGGCGGCCATACGTCTGAACCGCCGGGGGGATTTAGACATTCCTTTTCGTCTTTCTTCTGTTCCGTCAGATACTGAGATCGATCAGAGGGGGAACTGCTGGACTCCGCCCGGATCTCCTGGCGCTGACGGGGCGCCAAGTACCGCCTCTTTCGACGTAATAAGGCGCCCCGCGCGTAAGCAGGGATCTGGCTCAGTAGCTGGAGTCTTCAGTAGTCGATGCCGGGGCCGGGGCCGTTGAGGTAGCCCCAGTTGGACCAGTAAGGCTGTTCACTGGTGTTGTACCGGTGGTAGACACCGCCTCCGTTGGAAGCGATGGCCTCAAGACGCCCGTCCGCGTTGTGACCGGCAGCGACATCGGTT
>NZ_JOIY01000100.1 GCF_000720185.1 Streptomyces sp. NRRL S-340
ATGTCCCCGATCTTCGACAGGCCCGCGCCGGCGCCCTTGGCGACATACGTCATCGGATCGATGACCCTGCCCGCCTTCCCCGCCACCGACAACGCCTTCGCGACCGCACCCGCCTTCCCCGCACCCGACGCAGCCCCACCCGCACCACCGGTGAACACCGTCGTCAGCACATTGAACGTCACCGCACCCGCCGCACGCGCCGGATTCTTCCCCCACTCGTCCCACGCCACCAGCGCCTTGCCCGTCTCCTTCATCGCCCTGCGCGAATCACGGAACCAGGACGGCAGCTTGTCGTCCGGCAACGCCCAGAACAGCGTGCCCACCCCCGGCAAAGACGAGATCACCAGACCCGTCGCCAACTGCGCCAGACCCTTCCACGCCTGGCCCATCGCCTCCCAGCCGCCGAAACCCACCAGCGTGCCCAGACCCTTGACCGTCCCCCACACACCATCGACGATCAGCCCGTCCCACACGAACGACTTGACCCAGTGACCCACCTCGTACCAATGATGCTTCTCCTCCACCGGGTCACCCCAGGGAAGCTTCGCGTTCTTCAGATCCTCCGCATCGAACCCGTACTGGTCCTTACGGTCCGACCCGTCCCCCGCCACCATCTGCGTCCCGTGGAACAACGCCGTGATCTTGTTGTGACACGTACGCTCCGCCGCCCAGAACGCCGCCACCGCACTCGTGACCTCGTCCCGGATCCGGTTGTGATGCGCGACCTTCCCCCCGTCGTACTCCCAGTCGTCGTCATCCTTCACGGAATCGACGAACGCCGTCGCCTCCCGCTTCAGATCCGCGAGCTTCTTCACCAGCGGACGGACCTCCGCCGCATACCCCGACAGGGCACCCGACACCGACTCCAGACCCGACGCGAAGGAATCCGCACGCTCCTTCACCGGCCCCGTCGACGCGAACAACTCCTCCGCCTCCGGAGCCCGGTAATACGCCGACAACCCCTGAAACCGCGAATGAACCTCCCCACCCGCATCCCGCACACCACCCGCATCCGCCCGCAGATCCCCGCACGCCTTCTCCAGCAGCCCCAGATCACCCGTGAACTGCGGAATCTCCCCCGGCTCGATCAC
>NZ_JOIY01000101.1 GCF_000720185.1 Streptomyces sp. NRRL S-340
TGCCCAACTCCCTGGCCGGACGCGACGTCCTGGGCCGCGGCCGCACCGGCTCCGGCAAAACCCTCGCCTTCGGCCTGGCCGTCCTGGCCCGCACCACCGGACGACGCGCCCAGCCCCGCCGCCCCCTCGCCCTCGTCCTGGTCCCCACCCGCGAACTCGCCCAGCAGGTCACCGACGCACTCACCCCCTACGCCCGCTCCGTGAACCTGCGCACCGCCACCGTCGTCGGCGGCATGTCCATCACCCGCCAGGCCGGCACCCTGCGCACCGGCGCCGAGATCCTCGTCGCCACACCCGGACGCCTCAAAGACCTCATCACCCGCGGCGACTGCCACCTCGACGACGTCACCGCCACCGTCCTCGACGAAGCCGACCAGATGACCGACATGGGCTTCATGCCCCAGGTCACCGCACTCCTCGACCAGGTACACCCCGACGGACAGCGGATGCTCTTCTCCGCCACCCTCGACCGCAACGTCGACCGCCTCGTCCGCCGCTACCTCACCGACCCGGTCGTCCACTCCGTCGACCCCTCAGCCGGCGCCGTCAGCACCATGGAACACCACGTCCTCCACGTCGACGACGCCGACAAACGCCGCACCACCACCGAGATCGCCGCCCGCGACGGCCAGGTCATCATGTTCCTCGACACCAAACACGCCGCGGACCGCCTGGCCAGACACCTCCTCGACAACGGCGTCCGCGCCGCCGCCCTGCACGGCGGCAAATCCCAGCCCCAGCGCACCCGCACCCTCGCCCAGTTCAAAGACGGCCGCGTGAACGTCCTCGTCGCCACCAACGTCGCCGCCCGCGGCATCCACATCGACCACCTCGACCTCGTCGTCAACGTCGACCCGCCCACCGACCACAAGGACTACCTCCACCGCGGCGGACGCACCGCACGCGCCGGCCGCTCCGGCAGCGTCGTCACCCTCGTCACCCCCGGCCAGCGCCGCGACATCAACCGCCTCATGACCACCGCCGGCATCACCCCCCACATCACCCCCGTCCGCGCAGGCGACACCGAACTCCACCGCATCACCGGCGCCCGCA
>NZ_JOIY01000102.1 GCF_000720185.1 Streptomyces sp. NRRL S-340
ACCCCACCCCCCGCTCCCCGCACCGGAACCCGGGCCCACCGCACCGGACCCCGAACCCCCCGTGGCAGAAGCCCGGTCCGTCCCCGCGCCGCCGGCCGCCCACCACGCCGGCCGCCCCCCGGCCGCCGGCCGAGCCGTCCGCCGCCCGGCCGCACTCCGTGCCGAACTACCGGGCGGGGAGTGGCTCTACGCCAAGCTGTACGTGCCCGCAGCGCTGCAACGCGACGTCCTCGTCCGGCACCTGCCCACCCTGCTGCGTGCGGACCTGCTCGACGAAGCGGGCGCCGACCGCTGGTTCTTCCTACGCTACGCGGACCCGGACCCGCACCTGCGCCTGCGCGTCCACGGCACACCCGAGGGCCTGTGGCCGGTCTTCCTGCCCGCACTGCGCGAGTGGGCCGAGGCCCTGCGCGAGGCCGGACTCATGGACCGTCTCGTCCTCGACACGTACGAACCCGAGACCGAACGCTACGGCGGTCCGCGGGCCCTCCCGGAGGCGGAACGGGTCTTCGCGGCCGACAGCGCGACCGTCCTCGGCCAACTCGCCACGCCGGCCGCCGAGTCCGACGCCGCTCCCGGAATCCTGCACATCCTCACCTGCCTCGGCGCACCGGCAGAGGCACTGGAGTGGCTGAGCGGTCCGGAGGTCCTGGCCCGCCGCGCCGACGTGTCCCGCGCGGACAAGCAGGCCGTGGCATACGCCCTGACGCCGACCGGGGCACCGCAGGCACCACCGGCGTGGCGCAGCCGCTCCGCCGCGCTGGACCGCCTGCGCGCGGTGCTCGCACCACGGAGCCGGGCGTCCGTCGCCCTGAGCCTGGCCCACCTGCACTGCAACCGGCTCCTCGGCACCGACCGCGTCAGGGACCTGCGGGCTCACGCCACGGCCCGCGAAAGCCTGCGCCTGCGCCTCGACCGCACCCGGCACGGCCGGTGACCCCCGAGCGGATCGGCGCGCCACACCGCCCGCCACCACCCCGCCGCGAGACCACCACCACCCTCCGACGCCCATCCGTCCGCCCGCCCCCACCCCGCGAAGGGACTCCACCCC
>NZ_JOIY01000103.1 GCF_000720185.1 Streptomyces sp. NRRL S-340
CGACGATGGCGAAGGGCGCCCGTTGGTCAGTGTGTGAAGACAAACCTGGACGCCCTTCTGGCGGCACTGTACGTGTTCATCGACGACCATGTGGCGCCTTGTCGCCGGATCGGGCGACCCCCGAAACTGACGGACGCCGAACTGCTATGCCTGGCCGTCTGCCAGGTCCTCCTCGGGTTTCCCTCGGCCCGGCACTGGATCCGCTTCGCCCATGCCCGGCTGGGCCACCTGTTCCGGTACCTGCCCCAGCAGTCCGCCTACAACAAGCGCCTGAACGCTGCCGGACCGCTGATCAGCCGCGTGATCGAGGCGCTGGCCCGGCAGGTGCCGACCTGGAACGACGACCTGCGGTTGATCGACTCCACCCCTCTGCCCTGCGCGGCCTCCCGCGAGACCGTCAAACGCTCCGACCTGGCCGGGCACTGCGGATACGGCTTCTGCCGCAGCCACTCCCGCTTCTTCTGGGGCTTGCGGCTCTACCTGGTCACCACAGCGGAGGGCATGCCCGTCACCTGGTGCCTGGCCAACCCGAAGATCGGCGAGCGGGAGGTGATGGCCGCGCTACTGGAGCGCGACCACCACCTCGTCCGCCAAGGGCAGGTGATCCTCGCGGACAAGGGCTTCGCGGGCAAGGAGTTCGAAGCGTTCGTCGCCGAGCGGCTCGGTGCTCACCTGGTGCGGCCGGACCGGAAGGACGAGCCGGTTCGGCACGGCAAGATCGCCCGAGTCCGTCAATGGATCGAGGCCGTCATCGACACCCTCAAAGGCCAGCTCAGCCTCGAACAGCACGGCGGCAGAACCCCTGCCGGAGTCTTCGCACGCACCGGCCAACGACTCCTGGCCCTCGCCGCATGCATCTGGCACAACTGGACCACCGGCACCGCAGTCAAACGATCACTGATCGCCTACGACCACTGAAGACATCGGACTCATTCATCTAGG
>NZ_JOIY01000104.1 GCF_000720185.1 Streptomyces sp. NRRL S-340
GCGGCGGCGCTGACGCCGGAGGTGGACGCGGTCCTGGCCCGCCACCCGCTGCGCGAGCTGGTCACCGCCTGCGACCCGCTGCCCCTCCAGGTCGAACGCGAACGCGCCCTCTACGGCGCCTGGTACGAGTTCTTCCCCCGCTCCGAAGGCACCCCCGAACAGCCCCACGGCACCTTCCGCACCGCCGAACGCCGCCTGCCCGCCATCGCCGCCATGGGCTTCGACGTCGTCTACCTCCCCCCGGTCCACCCCATCGGCACCACCCACCGCAAAGGCCGCAACAACACCCTCACCGCCCCCTGCAGTGCTCCCCCGACCACCCCTGGGTCCACAAACACCCCCAGTGGTTCCACCACCGCCCCGACGGCACCATCGCCCACGCCGAGAACCCGCCCAAGAAGTACCAGGACATCTACCCCCTCGCCTTCGACGCCGACATGGACGGACTCGTCAGCGAGACCCTGCGCGTCCTGCGGCACTGGATGGACCACGGCGTGCGCATCTTCCGCGTCGACAACCCCCACACCAAACCCGTCGTCTTCTGGGAACGCGTCATCGGCGAGATCAACACCACCGACCCCGACGTCGTCTTCCTCGCCGAGGCCTTCACCCGCCCCGCGATGATGCACACCCTCGCCCAGGTCGGCTTCCAGCAGTCCTACACCTACTTCACCTGGCGCAACACCAAACAGGAACTCACCGACTACCTCACCGAACTCACCGGCGAGGCCGCCGCCTACATGCGGCCCAACCTGTTCACCAACACCCCCGACATCCTGCACGCCTACCTCCAGCACGGCGGCCGCCCCGCCTTCGAGGTCCGCGCCGTCCTCGCCGCCACCCTCTCCCCCGCCTGGGGCATCTACAGCGGCTACGAACTCTGCGAGAACACCCCCCTCAAAGAAGGCAGCGAGGAATACCTCGACTCCGAGAAGTACCAGCTCAAACCCCGCGACTGGACCGCCGCCGAACGCGAGGGCCGCACCATCGCCCCCCTCATCACCCGCCTCAACGACATCCGCCGCCGCCACCGGGCGCTCCACCACCTGCGCAACCTGCACTTCCAC
>NZ_JOIY01000105.1 GCF_000720185.1 Streptomyces sp. NRRL S-340
GGGGATGACGGTGTCTGGCACAGCTATCAGACGTCGCAGAACGGTGGTTGGGCTTCGTGGGAGTTCTGGGGTGGTCCGAAGCGGGCGAATCTGGCGTCGGCGAAGTCGGCTGATGGCCGGGTCGAGGTGTTCGCGCTGAATGCGGAGACGTTCTGGCATCGTGTGCAGAAGGAGCCCAATGGTGCCTGGCACGACTGGGAGACGAACTTCGGTGGTGGGGGTTTCGGGCTCACGGTCGGGACGGACAAGGACGGCCGGTTGGAGGTGTTCGCTTCCAACGGGGGCGGTGTCTATCACCGGTACAACTCGAGTGAGCGGCCCTGGTCCGACTGGGAGTCGGTCGGTGGCCCGGCTGATTCCCGGCTGGCGTCGGCCAGTTCGTCGGACGGCCGTATCGAGGTGTTCGCGTTGAGTGACAGTGCGTTCGGGCATCTTGTGCAGGAGTCTCCCAATGGTGGTTGGCATGCGTGGGAGAACTTCGGTGGTGGTGGCTACGACTTGGCTGTGGGTGCGGACAAGGACGGCCGGTTGGAGGTGTTCGCTTCCAATGGTGGTGGTGTGTATCACCGGTACAACACGAGTGAGCAGCCCTATTGGTCCTCGTGGGAGTACTTCGGTGGTCCGGGTGACGCGAAGCTGGCGACCGAGCGGTCCTCGGACGGGCGGGTCGAGCTCTTCGCGGTGAGTGCTGTGGGTGCTCAGCACATCGTGCAGAAGACTCCCAACGGTGGTTGGCACGACTGGGAGACCGACTTCGGTGGTCCGGGAACCGATGTCGCTGCCGGTCACAACGCGGACGGGCGTCTTGAGGCCATCGCTTCCAACGGAGGCGGTGTCTACCACCGGTACAACACCAGTGAACAGCC
>NZ_JOIY01000106.1 GCF_000720185.1 Streptomyces sp. NRRL S-340
CGCAAGGCCGTGGACGACGTGCAGTCGGGTGAGATCGCCAAGCCGGCGGTGGACGAGGAGTGGGTCACCGTCTCCGGCGGCCCCACCGGCAGTGTCCGGGCCCGTGTCGTCAGGCCGGCCGGCGCCGAGGGCACCCTGCCGGTGATCCTCTACATCCACGGTGCCGGCTGGGTGTTCGGCAACGCCCACACCCATGACCGCCTGGTGCGCGAACTCGCCGTCGGCGCCGGTGCCGCCGTGGTCTTCCCCGAGTACGACCTCTCGCCCGAGCACCGCTACCCGGTCGCCGTCGAGCAGAACTACACCGTCGCCCGCTGGGTCGTGCAGGAAGGCGCCGCCAAGGGCCTGGACGGCACACGGCTGGCCGTGGCCGGGGACTCCGTCGGCGGCAACATGAGCGCCGCGCTCACCCTGATGGCCAAGGAACGCGGCGACGTCCGCCTGCTCCAGCAGGTGCTGTTCTACCCGGTGACCGACGCGAACTTCGACACCCCGTCCTACCACCAGTTCGCCACCGGCTACTTCCTGCGCCGCGACGGCATGCAGTGGTTCTGGGACCAGTACACGACCGACGAGACCGAGCGCGCCCAGATCACGGCCTCCCCGCTGCGCGCCACCACCGAACAGCTCACCGGACTGCCCCCGGCCCTGGTCATCACCGGCGAGGCCGACGTGCTGCGCGACGAGGGCGAGGCCTACGCCAACAAGCTGCGCGAGGCCGGCGTCCCCGTCACCGCCGTGCGCTTCCAGGGCATCATCCACGACTTCGTGATGCTCAACGCCCTGCGCGAGACCCACGCGGCCCAGGCCGCCATCACGATGGCCGCCGGCACCCTGCGCGCCGCCCTGCACCAGGCCTGAACCC
>NZ_JOIY01000107.1 GCF_000720185.1 Streptomyces sp. NRRL S-340
GGGCAGGTGGTCGCCGGCGTGGCCGCTGGGGGTGTGCTGCGGGGCGTGGCCGCCGGGCAGATGGTCGCCACCCGCGTGGCTCGTGGGGATGTGCTCGCCGCCCGCGTGAACCGTGGGGGTGTGCTCGCCACCCGCGTGGATGGTGGGCGGGGTGTGGGTGTCGTCGCCGATGCGGCCCGCGTCGCCGAGGTCGGTGTCGAGGCTGCTGCCCAGGTGGAGGTGTTCCCCGGCGTGGGCCGCGGTGTCGGCGGCGGTGTGGGTGGCTGCGCCGGCCAGGACGGGTTCTCTGGCCGGGGTGGGGGTGTGGGGCAGGTCCGTGCCCGCGCCGGTGCCGGTGGGCGGGGGGTTGAGTTCGTCGGCGTGGATGAGGATGTTGCCGTGGCCGTCGACGATGTGGCCGTCCGGGTGCCCGTAGACCTGTCCGGTGCCTTCGGGGGTGTGCAGCGGGTGCGCGCCGTCGTGGACGACCGGGACGCCGTCGGGGAGTTCGAAGCTGCCGCTGGGCAGCCTGGTCGCTCCCTCGGGGACGGGGGCGCCCTCGGGGAGGCGGAAGCTGCCGTCGGGGAGTTTCACGGTGCCCTTGGGCAGGGTGATCGCGTTCTGGGGGAGTTCGGGGATGTCGATCTTGCCCATGCCCTTCAGGGCCTTGGAAATGTCCCCGATCTTCGACAGGCCCGCGCCGGCGCCCTTGGCGACATACGTCATCGGATCGATGACCCTGCCCGCCTTCCCCGCCACCGACAACGCCTTC
>NZ_JOIY01000108.1 GCF_000720185.1 Streptomyces sp. NRRL S-340
GATGGGACTGACCGCGAGGATCCGCACCCGGGACGGATGGGCCGTGTCGCACGCGGTCGTCACGGTGACCGACATGACCGGCACGCAGGTGCTGCGCGCCGAGGCCGACCACGAGGGCGCCGTACGGGACACCACCGAACTGGCCCCCGGCGCGTACACCGTCATCGTCACGGCGGTCGGGTACGCCCCCGCCGCCTCCAGCGCGATCGTCACCGCGAGCGGCCGGGCCGATGCGGGCACGGTCACACTGGCCCGCCAGGGCGGCACCGAACTGCCGCCGCCGGGACCGTGGACCATCGACCCGGCGCACTCCTCGGTCGCCGCCGTCGCGCAGCACCTGGGCATCTCCAGCGTGCACGGCCGGTTCACCGAGTTCGGCGGCACCATCGAGATCGCCCCGGACGACGTCACCAAGTCCCGGGTGCGGGCGGTCATCCGGGCCGGCTCCGTCGACACCGGCAACACCATGCGCGACGGCCACCTGAAGTCCGCCGACTTCCTCGACGTGGAGCAGTACCCGGAGATCACCTACCGCTCCACCGCCGTGACCGTCGCCGGACCGGACCGCTGGACGGTCAGCGGAGAGCTGACCATGCACGGCGTCGTCCGCCCGGTCGACCTCGACCTCGCCTACCTCGGCACCGGAGCCGACCCCTGGGGCGGCACCCGCGCCGCCTTCCGCGCCACCACCGAACTGCGCCGCGAGGACTTCGCGATGAACTACAACCAGGTCCTCCAGGC
>NZ_JOIY01000109.1 GCF_000720185.1 Streptomyces sp. NRRL S-340
GGATCACCTCCTTTCTAAGGAGCATCTAGCTGCCGCAAGGCAGCCAGAGCCACTACGTCGGCAAACGTCCGACGGTGGTCAGCTCATGGGTGGAACGTTGACTACTCGGCACGGTCCAGGATGGGCCAGGCGCTAGTACTGCTCTTCGGAGCGTGGAACGCTGATCTGGACGGTTGGCCGTGTCGGGCACGCTGTTGGGTGTCTGAGGGTGCGAGCGTTGCTCGTCCTTCGGGATGCCGGCCCCGGTAAAAATCTGCTTCGGCGGGTTGTGACGGGTGGTTGGTCGTTGTTTGAGAACTGCACAGTGGACGCGAGCATCTGTGGCCAAGTTTTTAAGGGCGCACGGTGGATGCCTTGGCACCAGGCATGGGCTGTCACCTACTGCTGAACACATAGGCAGTATGGAGGGAACGCGGGGAAGTGAAACATCTCAGTACCCGCAGGAAGAGAAAACAACCGTGATTCCGGGAGTAGTGGCGAGCGAAACCGGATGAGGCCAAACCGTATGCGTGTGAGACCCGGCAGGGGTTGCGTATACGGGGTTGTGGGATCTCTCTTTCACAGTCTGCCGGCTGTGAGACGAGTCAGAAACCGTTGATGTAGGCGAAGGACATGCGAAAGGTCCGGCGTAGAGGGTAAGACCCCCGTAGTCGAAACGTCAGCGGCTCGTTTGAGAGACACCCAAGTAGCACGGGGCCCGAGAAATCCCGTGTGAATCTGGCGGGACCACCCGCTAAGCCTAAATATTCCCTGGTGACCGATAGCGGATAGTACCGTGAGGGAATGGTGAAAAGTACCCCGGGAGGGGAGTGAAATAGTACCTGAAACCGTGTGCCTACAAGCCGTGGGAGCGTCGGA
>NZ_JOIY01000110.1 GCF_000720185.1 Streptomyces sp. NRRL S-340
GTACTCGCGCAGGAAGGCGAGGACGGCGGGGTTGGAGGAGGGGAGTTCGGTGTAGGTGCCGAGGCCGAAGGCGGGGTTCTGCTTGCGGATCTCGATCATGCGGCGGGTCCAGTGCAGCAGCGACGAGGGGGAGGACATGGAGGCCTCGACGTTGGTGACCTGGTAGCCGTAGACCGGGTCCATGATCGTGGGGAGGTAGAGGCGGCCGGGGTCGCTGGAGGAGAAGCCGGCGTTGCGGTCGGGGGTCCACTGCATGGGGGTGCGCACGGCGTCGCGGTCGCCGAGCCAGATGTTGTCGCCCATGCCGATCTCGTCGCCGTAGTAGAGGATCGGGCTGCCGGGCAGGGACAGGAGCAGGGCGGTGAAGAGTTCGATCTGGTTGCGGTCGTTGTCGAGCAGGGGTGCGAGGCGGCGGCGGATGCCGATGTTGGCGCGCATGCGCGGGTCCTTGGCGTACTCCGCGTACATGTAGTCGCGCTCTTCGTCGGTGACCATCTCCAGGGTCAGTTCGTCGTGGTTGCGCAGGAAGATGCCCCACTGGCAGTTGGCGGGAATGGCGGGGGTCTTGGCGAGGATTTCCGAGACCGGGTAGCGCGACTCCCTGCGCACGGCCATGAAGATGCGCGGCATGACGGGGAAGTGGAAGGCCATGTGGCACTCGTCGCCGCCGGCGGTGTAGTCGCCGAAGTAGTCGACGACGTCCTCCGGCCACTGGTTCGCCTC
>NZ_JOIY01000111.1 GCF_000720185.1 Streptomyces sp. NRRL S-340
CTCCGGGCGCCCAGGTCGCCAGTCCGGCCCGGCCCGTGCGGGGCGGCGCGTCGGGGAAGAGCGCCGAGGCGGGGGGCGGGGGCGGCGCGGCGGGTTCCGCGGGGCGCCGGACCGGGGGCGGGAGGACCGGGGACGTACGGCTGTCGCGCTCGCCTCCGGCTCCGGCCATGACCTGACGGCCGGACGCCGCGGGACGCGACGCGGAAGGGCCGGACGCCGAAGGGCCGGACGCGGAAACGCCGGACGCCGAACGGCCGGACGCGGAAACGCCGGACGCCGAACGGCCGGACGCGGAAACGCCGGACGGGGAAGGGCCGGACGCCGGAAAGCCGGACCCAGAAGGGCCGGACGCGGAAACACCGGACGCCGAAGGGCCGGGCGCCGGAAAGCCGGACGCCGAACGGCCGGACGAGGAAAGGCCGGACGGGGAAGGGCCGGACGCCGGAAAGCCGGACCCAGAACGGCCGGGCGCCGGAAAGCCGGACGTGAAAGGGCCGGGCAGGGAAGGGCCGGGTGCCGTCGTGGCGCCGCGTGGGGCGGCCGGGGTGCTGCGCGGGGCGCCGCCCGGTGCGGCGTCCGCGGCGGCCCGGCCCGCGCCGTGCGCCGGTGGTGCGCCCGTCGCGCGGACGCCGCCCGCCGGTGGGCGGGGCTCCCCGGGGCGGACAGGGGGGTGTGGCGGGCGGGGTGGTCTCGAGG
>NZ_JOIY01000112.1 GCF_000720185.1 Streptomyces sp. NRRL S-340
TCCAGACCCTTCCCAGTGACGAGCCGCAGCGGCAGCCTGCGCCACGGTTGAGTCAAGGCGGACCGCCGATACACGAGCCGCAGCCCGTACCCCACTCACCCTGCGCAGGACCGAAAGAGCGAACGACGACGGTGGGAGTCCCTTGGGACCCTCCTGGGACTTCAGACTGCGTCAACGAACATGGCAGCGAAACAGCCGAAATAGCACCTGCGCAGCCCAGCGCCCTGCTGCCATCCAACGCGGGCAACATAGCTCGGAAACGCCGGTTAGCCAAACCGGCGTTTTTAGAGACGATTATTTCGCCAACGTCCGCTCCCGAGCACAACCACGGACCTGAGCGACAGTGAAGGCGCTCGCCGCTACCTGCTCGAAATTCGCCGCGCGCGTTCTCCGGTCGCGAACTGTGTCGTCCGTCTCTGGACTCTTCCTCAGATCCGTCTAGTGTTCCGTACTCCCCGGAGAATAGCCGCACTTGCCCAATGAGCCGATAGCAGCCATTGCCAACGCCGAACCGCGTCACGAGAAGGAGGCCGTAGCGTACCCTGCAGCGGCAGTTCCTCCCCATCACGTCGTCTCACCCGATAGCCAGGCGCCTCTCCTGGCCAACGCCTGGTATTCGACCAGCGACCTCGCCGCTTGCCTGAGAGTGGACGCCTCAACTCTCGCCGCTGGCGCACCGCTCAGCCTCCTCA
>NZ_JOIY01000113.1 GCF_000720185.1 Streptomyces sp. NRRL S-340
ACCTCCTCCACCGGCGGCGCCGACAGCGACACCCGGATCGTGTCCCCGATCCCCTGCGACAGCAGCGCACCGAAGGCCACCGCCGACTTGATCGTGCCCTGGAACGCCGGTCCCGCCTCCGTCACACCCAGGTGCAGCGGGTACTCGCACTGCTCCGCCAGCTGCCGGTACGCCTCGATCATCACGACCGGGTCGTTGTGCTTCACCGAGATCTTGATGTCCCGGAAACCGTGCTCCTCGAACAGCGACGCCTCCCACAGCGCCGACTCCACCAGCGCCTCAGGCGTCGCCTTCCCGTACTTCTGCAGCAGCCTGCGGTCCAGCGACCCCGCGTTCACACCGATCCGGATCGGCGTGCCGTGGTCCTTCGCCGCCTTCGCGATCTCCCGGACCTGGTCGTCGAACTTCTTGATGTTCCCCGGGTTCACCCGCACCGCCGCACAGCCCGCCTCGATCGCGGCGAACACGTACTTCGGCTGGAAGTGGATGTCCGCGATCACCGGGATCTGCGACTTCCGCGCGATCGTCGCCAGCGCGTCCGCGTCGTCCTGCGTCGGACACGCGACGCGGACGATCTGGCAGCCCGACGCGGTCAGCTCCGCGATCTGCTGCAACGTCGCACCGATGTCCGACGTACGCGTCGTCGTCATCGACTGCAC
>NZ_JOIY01000114.1 GCF_000720185.1 Streptomyces sp. NRRL S-340
GTTTATACGCCTTCATACACAGCCGCAGGAAAGACAAACGAGACCTGTTTTTGCGCATGCACGAGCAACTAGTCAGTCCCGACAAGCAACGAGGTCGGCGTCTGATCTATGACATGGCTGCAACTGGGCGCTCTGTCGATGATCTGACGGCGGATGAGTACGAAGCGATCAATAACGCGCTCGCCTACCTCGACGTTCTCGGTGTCTACTACAATAATCGCTACATTCGCCGTGAAGACGTAATGTAGATGTGGGCTTTGCCCATTGTTCGGCTGATGCAAGCAGCGCGCCCATTTCTTGAGCACCGTGACGAAAATCAAGGGACACCTGTCTGGCCGCGCCTACGCAATCTGGCAGAAGACGCGCAGCGGTATCTCCGTCACAATGACATTCCGGTCCGGCCCGTCACCTCTCTCCGTGGGCCTTCCAATCCGTAGCACGACCAGCGCCGTCAAGGGACGTCCCCACGGTTCTCCCGACCAGCGCGGCACCTCCTGCCTAGCCAAGGCCATCCAACCCCGTTGTGAGCGAGGCCATTAGCACCCCACACGTCCCGAAGGGCGCGCCTGCGCGAACGGCGAGACCGCGTCACAG
>NZ_JOIY01000115.1 GCF_000720185.1 Streptomyces sp. NRRL S-340
GTTTGGCGGTCAGCCCCTTGAGGTCGCCGATGCCGTCACCGTTGCTGTCCTGGAAGGAACGGACCAGGACCTCGTAGAAGACGGCACGTTTGAACCACTGCGGGTCGCGGTCCCTGGCCGGGGCGTCCTCGAAGATGTCGGGGACGGGCTCGTTGACTGTCATGGCGCGGGAGGCCCTCCGATCTGCGGCGAGGTGGACGGTCGCTGGACATGGAGCACGTGCGCGGGACGGTGTCCGGGGTCGAGACGCACGTAGTTGGTCCTGCCCCAGTGGTAGGTCTCACCCGTCAGTTCGTCGAGCACGGACGTGGACGCGTGCGGGTCCAGGCCGAGGTGCCGCATGTCCAACGAGACCGTGGCCTCCTGGGTGTGGTGCGGATCGAGATTGACGACCACGACGACGGTGTCCTCGCCCGAGCGCTTGCTGTAGGCGAGCACGGCGTCGTTGTCGGTCGCGTGGAAGTGCAGGTTGCGCAGGTGGTGGAGCGCCCGGTGGCGGCGGCGGATGTCGTTGAGGCGGGTGATGAGGGGGGCGATGGTGCGGCCCTCGCGTTC
>NZ_JOIY01000116.1 GCF_000720185.1 Streptomyces sp. NRRL S-340
GAACGCGAGGGCCGCACCATCGCCCCCCTCATCACCCGCCTCAACGACATCCGCCGCCGCCACCGGGCGCTCCACCACCTGCGCAACCTGCACTTCCACCACGCCGACAAGGACGAGGTGATCGTCTACTCCAAGCGCAGCGGGTCGAACACGGTGGTGGTGGTCGCCAACCTCGACCCGCACCACACCCAGGAGGCCACGGTCTCGTTGGACATGCCGCAACTCGGCCTGGAATGGCATGAGTCGGTGCCGGTGCGCGACGAGCTGACCGGCGAGACCTATCACTGGGGCAGGGCCAACTATGTGCGACTCGAACCGGGCCACAGGCCCGCGCACATCCTCACCGTCCTGCGACCGTCCACCCCGCAGATCGGAGGGTCACCCACAACATGATCGTCAACGAGCCCGTCCCGGACACCTTCGAGGACACTCCTGCCAAGGACCGCGACCCGGAGTGGTTCAAACGTGCCGTCTTCTACGAGGTCCTGGTCCGTTCCTTCCAGGACAGCAACGGTGACGGCATCGGCGACCTCAAGGGGCTGACCGCCAAAC
>NZ_JOIY01000117.1 GCF_000720185.1 Streptomyces sp. NRRL S-340
CGGCATGCGCGTCATCATCGACTTCGTCATGAACCACACCAGCGACCAGCACCCCTGGTTCCAGGAGTCGCGCAAGGACCCCGACGGACCCTACGGCGATTTCTACATGTGGGCCGACGACGACAAGGGCTATCCGGACGCGCGGATCATCTTCGTCGACACCGAGACCTCCAACTGGACCTTCGACCCGGTGCGCGGCCAGTACTACTTCCACCGTTTCTTCTCGCACCAGCCGGACCTGAACTACGAGAGCCCCGCCGTCCAGGAGGAGATGCTGGCCGCCCTGCGCTTCTGGCTGGACCTCGGCATCGACGGATTCCGCCTGGACGCGGTGCCCTACCTCTACGCCGAAGAGGGCACCAACTGCGAGAACCTGCCGGCCACCCACCAGTTCCTCAAGCGGGTGCGCAAGGAGATCGACCGGATGTACCCGGACACGGTGATCCTCGCGGAGGCGAACCAGTGGCCGGAGGACGTCGTCGACTACTTCGGCGACTACACCGCCGGCGGCGACGAGTGCCACATGGCCTTCCACTTCCCCGTCATGCCG
>NZ_JOIY01000118.1 GCF_000720185.1 Streptomyces sp. NRRL S-340
CGGCATGCGCGTCATCATCGACTTCGTCATGAACCACACCAGCGACCAGCACCCCTGGTTCCAGGAGTCGCGCAAGGACCCCGACGGACCCTACGGCGACTACTACGTCTGGGCCGACGACGACAAGCAGTACCAGGACGCCCGCATCATCTTCGTCGACACCGAGGCGTCGAACTGGACGTACGACCCGGTACGCAAGCAGTACTACTGGCACCGCTTCTTCTCGCACCAGCCGGACCTGAACTACGAGAACCCGGCCGTGCAGGAGGAGATGATCTCCGCGCTGAAGTTCTGGCTGGACCTCGGCATCGACGGGTTCCGCCTGGACGCGGTGCCGTACCTGTACCAGCAGGAGGGCACCAACTGCGAGAACCTGCCGGCCACCCACCAGTTCCTCAAGCGGGTGCGCAAGGAGATCGACACCCAGTACCCGGACACGGTGCTGCTGGCCGAGGCGAACCAGTGGCCGGAGGACGTCGTCGACTACTTCGGCGACTACACCGCCGGCGGCGACGAGTGCCACATGGCCTTCCACTTCCCCGTCATGCCG
>NZ_JOIY01000119.1 GCF_000720185.1 Streptomyces sp. NRRL S-340
GCATGCCCGGTGCCGGTAGCAGCGGCATCGGTGTCTTCACCGGGCCGTCCGCCGCATCCAGTGGTCATCCCACCACGGTCCAGCCCTACGCTCAGCCCATCACCGGTCACGCAGGCATCCGGCCGGGCCTGGACTACCGCACGGACAACCGCGGCCGTATGCAACCACCCCTGGCCGGACTGATCACCGCAGGATTCACCACCCTCACCGGCCCCGTCCCCTTCGAAGCACCCCCCACCACCCGCGGCACCGACGCACCCTGGAACCACCCAGGCCACAACGCGTTCTTCATCGCCGCCGACCTCGGCCCCCACGGCATCACCCTGAGCACCCCCCAGGGCCTGCGCACCTACACCGCCGAACAGTTCGCCGACCACCTCGCGGCCACCCCCGCCCTCCAGCAGCACCCCACCGGACCGATCGTCCTGCTCATCCCCCACGCCGCCGCCGGCGGCATGCACCTGCCCCGCACCATCGCCGCCCGCCAGCACCCCCAACATCCTCACCAACAACACCCACGGCGAACCCCACCACCAACTCCGCAC
>NZ_JOIY01000120.1 GCF_000720185.1 Streptomyces sp. NRRL S-340
ACGCGACGACGGCACCCCCCAGATCTGATTGTCCGAACCCGCACACGCCCAGATCTGCAGCCTGGTGCCATTGGCGGAACTCGGACCCGTCGCATCCAGGCACCTGCCCGACTGCACACCGACCAGCGTCCCGTTCGCCTGCGCCTGCCACTTCTGCGACGCCGCACCCGAACACGCCGACAACTGCACCGCCGTACCGTCCCCGGTACCACCCCCGGCCACCGTCATGCACTTGCCCAACGCCCGCAACGAGCCATCACCCGCCACCGTCCACACCTGCGACGACGACGAACCACAGGCGTTCAACTGAACCGCCGTGCCATCGGCCGACACACCCCCCGCCACCTCCACACACTTGCCGTTGTACCCCGCCACACGCCCCGAAGGACCCGACACCGGGGCATCCGAAGGCACCTTCCACTTCTGACCCACGTCACCCGCGTTGCACTCCCAGATGATCAACGGATTGCCGTCC
>NZ_JOIY01000121.1 GCF_000720185.1 Streptomyces sp. NRRL S-340
GGACGGCAATCCGTTGATCATCTGGGAGTGCAACGCGGGTGACGTGGGTCAGAAGTGGAAGGTGCCTTCGGATGCCCCGGTGTCGGGTCCTTCGGGGCGGATCGCGGGGTACAACGGCAAGTGTGTTGAGGTGGCCGGGGGTGCCACGGCGGACGGTACGGCGGTGCAGTTGAACACCTGCGGGACCGGTGGTGCGCAGTCCTGGACGGTGGCGGCGGACGGTACGTTGCGGGCGTTGGGCAAGTGCATGACGGTGGCCGGGGGCGGTACCGGGGACGGTACGGCGGTGCAGTTGTCGGCGTGTTCGGGTGCGGGGTCGCAGAAGTGGCAGGCGCAGGCGAACGGGACGCTGGTCGGTGTGCAGTCGGGCAGGTGTCTGGATGCGACGGGTCCGAGTTCCGCCAATGGCACCAGGCTGCAGATCTGGGCGTGTGCGGGTTCGGACAATCAGATCTGGGGGGTGCCGTCGTCGCGT
>NZ_JOIY01000122.1 GCF_000720185.1 Streptomyces sp. NRRL S-340
CGCCACCAGCTGCCATGGCGTACTGACGGGGCGGCCGGCTTCTTCGCGTGCCTGGCTGACCCAGTCGGCAGTGAGTCGGCGGAACGCGGCGTGGGCCTCGGGCTTTCCCTTACGGCGGCGGCCGAAGGCGTCGCTGACGACGGTGTGGACCGAGAAGTCCTGATCTTCCAGGCGGCGCCAGGACCAGGTGGCTCGCCGACTCCACTCGTACGTATCGCTCCCATTCCTCGTCGCGCCCGGCCTCGTCTTCCTCCTCCTCGTCGCCGGATTCGGTGGCGCGGGGCGGGTACTCGCCGGCGGCGAGGGCGATGGCGGCGTCACGCTCGTCCGCGAGGTCCTCCTCGTCCTCGGACTCCCGGTCGAGCCAGATGGCTAGTGAAGCCACCTCGCTCACAGCGGCGCCGAGCGGCAGGATGAGGCTGTCTGTGGGCAGAGGCCACCGACAGCT
>NZ_JOIY01000123.1 GCF_000720185.1 Streptomyces sp. NRRL S-340
TGAGAGCCGACGCAGCACGCAACCTGGAAGCCGTCCTGACCACCGGGGCGCGGATGCTCGCCGCCGACCCGGCCGCGAGCATCGCGAGCATCGCCGCCGAGGCCGGGGTCGACCGGCGCACCGTCTACCGGCGCTTCGCCTCACGCGAAGAACTCCTCGCGGCCATCCACCTCTCCCGCCTGGAAGCCATCGAGAACGCCATCGAGGACGCCCGGCTGCGCGAGGCCCCCGTCGCCGTCGCCCTGCACCGCTACGTCGAGAACATCATCACCGTCAACCGCACCTGGCCCGTCGACCTCACCCGCATGCTCGCCGACGACGCCGTACGCGAACGCCGCGACCGCTCCGTCCAGGAGGTCGACACCTTCCTGCACCGCGCCACCGACGAAGGCCTCCTCCGCCCCGACCAGCCCGA
>NZ_JOIY01000124.1 GCF_000720185.1 Streptomyces sp. NRRL S-340
GGAGGGAGCTGTCGAAGGTGGGACTGGCGATTGGGACGAAGTCGTAACAAGGTAGCCGTACCGGAAGGTGCGGCTGGATCACCTCCTTTCTAAGGAGCACTTCTAAGCCGGGCTTGCCTGGTTCAGAGGCCAGTACATCAGCGAATGTCTGATGCTGGTTGCTCATGGGTGGAACGTTGACTACTCGGCACACTTCGGATGGATGAGAGCGCTAGTACTACTTCGGCGTGGAACGCGGATCTTGTCAGCGAGGAGTGTCGGGCACGCTGTTGGGTGTCTGAGGGCGCGGCCGTGAGGCTGGGTCTTCGGGATGCCGGCCCCAGTGCACTCGGGATGTTGTTCCCGGGGTGATGGGTGGTTGGTCGTTGTTTGAGAACTGCACAGTGGACGCGAGCATCTGTG
>NZ_JOIY01000125.1 GCF_000720185.1 Streptomyces sp. NRRL S-340
CACAGATGCTCGCGTCCACTGTGCAGTTCTCAAACAACGACCAACCACCCATCACCCCGGGAACAACATCCCGAGTGCACTGGGGCCGGCATCCCGAAGGACGAGCCTCACGGCCGCGCCCTCAGACACCCAACAGCGTGCCCGACACTCCTCGCTGACAAGATCCGCGTTCCACGCCGAAGCAGTACTAGCGCTCTCATCCATCCGAAGTGTGCCGAGTAGTCAACGTTCCACCCATGAGCTGACCACCGTCGGACGTTTGCCGACGTAGTGGCTCTGACTGCCTTGCGGCAGCTAGATGCTCCTTAGAAAGGAGGTGATCCAGCCGCACCTTCCGGTACGGCTACCTTGTTACGACTTCGTCCCAATCGCCAGTCCCACCTTCGACAGCTCCCTCC
>NZ_JOIY01000126.1 GCF_000720185.1 Streptomyces sp. NRRL S-340
TCCCGACGCCCGCCTCTTCACCGGCCCGCGCGGCGGACGCATCTCCACCGCCGTCCTGCGCGACGCCACACACTGGGACGACGTCGTCACCAAACTCGGTTACGAGCACCTGCGCCGCCACGACCTCCGGCACACCGGACTGACCTGGTTCGCCGACGCCGGAGTCCAAGTGCACGTCCTCCGCCGGGTCGCCGGCCACGGATCACTGGCCACCACCCAGCGCTACCTGCACCCCGACGTACACAAAATCACGGCCGCCGGCGCAGCACTCTCCGCACACCTCAGTGTACTCCGCGCACCGCGCTCCCTGCCGGGCCCGATCGTCATGACTCGCTGACGCGGTCAAGGACGCCGGTCCCCAACTGGTCCCCAAGAATGATCAAGGGCCGGTTTCGGA
>NZ_JOIY01000127.1 GCF_000720185.1 Streptomyces sp. NRRL S-340
TCCGAAACCGGCCCTTGATCATTCTTGGGGACCAGTTGGGGACCGGCGTCCTTGACCGCGTCAGCGAGTCATGACGATCGGGCCCGGCAGGGAGCGCGGAGCACACTGAGGTGTGCGGAGAGCGCTGCGCCGGCGGCCGTGATTTTGTGTACGTCGGGGTGCAGGTAGCGCTGGGTGGTGGCCAGTGATCCGTGGCCGGCGATCCGGCGGAGGACGTGCACTTGGACTCCGGCGTCGGCGAACCAGGTCAGTCCGGTGTGCCGGAGGTCGTGGCGGCGCAGGTGCTCGTAGCCGAGTTTGGTGACGACGTCGTCCCAGTGTGTGGCGTCGCGCAGGACGGCGGTGGAGATGCGTCCGCCGCGCGGGCCGGTGAAGAGGCGGGCGTCGGGA
>NZ_JOIY01000128.1 GCF_000720185.1 Streptomyces sp. NRRL S-340
CTCTCCTGGCCAACGCCTGGTATTCGACCAGCGACCTCGCCGCTTGCCTGAGAGTGGACGCCTCAACTCTCGCCGCTGGCGCACCGCTCAGCCTCCTCAGGGGCCCCCTTTCGTCACGGTCTCGGAACGCGTCGTCATGTACAGCGCCCTCGACGTCGAGGAAATGGCTTCGCCGCCGACGTACCGTCCCTGCCAAGGGGCTCAATGGCCGATAAGCCCAGTGTCCCCGAGGGCACCAAGGGCAAGCGGGCCCGCAAGGTTCCCATAGTCGAGGAGATCCGCCCCCTCGTCGCCCAGCGCATCCTGTCCACCGGCCCCGATCCCGACGCCCGCCTCTTCACCGGCCCGCGCGGCGGACGCATCTCCACCGCCGTCCTGCGCGACGC
>NZ_JOIY01000129.1 GCF_000720185.1 Streptomyces sp. NRRL S-340
GGCTTGTGCTGATCGTGGAACGTTTGGTGCCGGACGAGTTGTACGACCTGTTCCAGCGGGTGGTGCCGCCCGCCCCATCACGACCACAGGGCGGTGGCCAGCGTCGGTTCGGTGACCGCGAGGTACTCGCGGCGATCATCTTCGTGGCCACCACGGGCTGTACCTGGCGGCAACTGCCGCCGGTCTTCGGCCCGTCGGGACCGACCGCGCATCGGCGCTTCACCGATTGGAGTGCCGCCCGGGTTTGGGCCAAGCTGCACCGCCTGATCCTGGACGAACTGGGCTCGCGCGGCGAGCTGGACTGGTCGCGCTGCGCGATCGACTCGGTGAACATGCGGTCTCTGAAAGGGGGGATCTGACAGGTCCGAATCCCGTAGAT
>NZ_JOIY01000130.1 GCF_000720185.1 Streptomyces sp. NRRL S-340
GGCTTGTGCTGATCGTGGAACGTTTGGTGCCGGACGAGTTGTACGACCTGTTCCAGCGGGTGGTGCCGCCCGCCCCATCACGACCACAGGGCGGTGGCCGGCGTCGGTTCGGTGACCGCGAGGTGCTCGCGGCGATCATCTTCGTGGCCACCACGGGCTGTACCTGGCGGCAACTGCCGCCGTTCTTCCGCCCGTCGGGACCGACCGCGCATCGGCGCTTCACCGAGTGGAGTGCCGCCCGGGTTCGGGCCAAGCTGCACCGCCTGATCCTGGACGAACCGGGCTCGCGCGGCGAGCTGGACTGGTCGCGCTGCGCGATCGACTCGGTGAACATGCGGTCTCTGAAAGGGGGGATCTGACAGGTCCGAATCCCGTAGAT
>NZ_JOIY01000131.1 GCF_000720185.1 Streptomyces sp. NRRL S-340
GGCGGTCATGAGAGGTTGAGCCCCGCGTGGTCCCACTGATCGAGCAGCACCTCTGCGGGTAGCGCGCTGCCCTCGGGAGCCAGGCGCTGGACCGGCATGTCGTCGGAGGCGCATGCGAGCAGTTGCTCGGCGACGAGGTGGGGAACGAGCAGCGCTGTGGTGCCGGCCTTCCGGTTGAAGGCCACCTGGTAGGTGGCGATGACCGCCGCTTCCCACAAGGTGAGGGGGTCGCGTTCCGGCTCGCTGTGGTGGGTCCGGACGAGGGCGGGCGCCTTCACCGCCACCAGCTGCCATGGCGTACTGACGGGGCGGCCGGCTTCTTCGCGTGCCTGGCTGACCCAGTCGGCAGTGAGTCGGCGGAACGCGGCGTGGGCCTC
>NZ_JOIY01000132.1 GCF_000720185.1 Streptomyces sp. NRRL S-340
TCGCCGTAGGGTCCGTCGGGGTCCTTGCGCGACTCCTGGAACCAGGGGTGCTGGTCGCTGGTGTGGTTCATGACGAAGTCGATGATGACGCGCATGCCGCGCTGGTGGGCGGCGTCGACGAACTCGACGAAGTCGGCGAGGTCGCCGAAGTCGGGGAGCACGGCGGTGTAGTCGGAGACGTCGTAACCGCCGTCTCTGAGGGGGGATTTGAAGAACGGCGGCAGCCACAGGCAGTCCACGCCGAGCCACTGGAGGTAGTCCAGTTTGGCGGTCAGCCCCTTGAGGTCGCCGATGCCGTCACCGTTGCTGTCCTGGAAGGAACGGACCAGGACCTCGTAGAAGACGGCACGTTTGAACCACT
>NZ_JOIY01000133.1 GCF_000720185.1 Streptomyces sp. NRRL S-340
ACAGGGAGAACCGTCATGGCCGTCACCTACACCGCCCGCGTCGACGTCACCGGCGAAGGCCGCAACGGCGGCACCGCCCGCTCCGCCGACGGCCTCCTGGAGCACACGCTGGCCATCCCGAAGGAACTCGGCGGCGCCGGTGACGCCACCAACCCCGAACAGCTCTTCGCCGCCGGCTGGGCCGCCTGCTTCCTCGGCGCCCTGCGCCGCGCCGCCGCCGCGCGCCACGTCAAGCTCACCAGCACCGCCATCACCGCCGAGGTCACCCTCACCCACGGCGACGACGGCGAGTTCACCCTCTCCGCCGTCCTCAGCCCCGTCCTCGGCGGCGTCGACCAGCACACCGCACAG
>NZ_JOIY01000134.1 GCF_000720185.1 Streptomyces sp. NRRL S-340
GGGTCCGTACGCCCGCCAGTGCCAGCTCGCAGGCGAGCATCAGCCCCGTCGGCCCCGCACCCACGACGATCACGTCGGTGTTCATCGGTGATGTCCTCCGGTATTTAGTGAACGGCGTTCACGTGAACGGCGTTCACTATAGTGAGGTCCATGAGCTCCCCGTCAACCCCGGGCAGAGGCCGGCCCGCCCGCCTCGACCAGACCCGCACCGTCCGGACCGCCCTCGGCCTGCTGAACGAATCCGGCCTCGACGCGCTGACCATGCGCCGGCTCGCCGACGCGATGGGCGTCCAGGCCGGTGCGCTCTACCGCTACTTCGCGACCAAACAGGACCTGCTCACCGCG
>NZ_JOIY01000135.1 GCF_000720185.1 Streptomyces sp. NRRL S-340
CGCGGTGAGCAGGTCCTGTTTGGTCGCGAAGTAGCGGTAGAGCGCACCGGCCTGGACGCCCATCGCGTCGGCGAGCCGGCGCATGGTCAGCGCGTCGAGACCGGATTCGTTCAGCAGGCCGAGGGCGGTCCGGACGGTGCGGGTCCGGTCGAGGCGGGCGGGCCGGCCTCTGCCCGGGGTTGACGGGGAGCTCATGGACCTCACTATAGTGAACGACGTTCACGTGAACGCCGTTCACTAAATACGGGAGGACATCACCGATGAACACCGACGTGATCGTCGTGGGTGCGGGGCCGACGGGGCTGATGCTCGCCTGCGAGCTGGCACTGGCGGGCGTACGGACCC
>NZ_JOIY01000136.1 GCF_000720185.1 Streptomyces sp. NRRL S-340
AGATCTGGGGGGTGCCGTCGTCGCGTCCGACGGGTGTGGTCAGCGGGTACGGCGGTAAGTGCGCCGAGGTGGCGGGTGCCGTCTCGGCGAACGGTACGGCGGTGCAGTTGAACACCTGCGGGACCGGTAGTGCGCAGTCCTGGACGGTGGCGGCGGACGGTACGTTGCGGGCGTTGGGCAAGTGCATGACGGTGGCCGGGGGCGGTACCGCGAACGGTACGCAGGTGCAGTTGTCGACCTGTTCGGGTGCGGCGTCGCAGAAGTGGCAGGCGCAGTCGAACGGCACGCTGGTCGGTACGCAGTCGGGCAGGTGCCTGGATGCTACGGGTCCGAGTTCC
>NZ_JOIY01000137.1 GCF_000720185.1 Streptomyces sp. NRRL S-340
TTCGGCGTCGCCGAAGCCCGCCTCGCGCAGCACGCCGACGAGGCTGTCGGCGAAGCCCAGGGTGTTCGGGCCGGTCGCGTGCGTGCCGGTGAAGACGCGTGCGCCGTCGCGGTGGGCGAGCAGGGCTGTGCGCAGCGCGCGGGCCAGGCGCGCCGTTCGCTCGCTCCAGTCGCCGTCCCCCGCCGGTCCGGCGGCGTCGGCGACGCCGTCGACCATGTGTTCGGCCATCGCGGTGAGCAGGTCCTGTTTGGTCGCGAAGTAGCGGTAGAGCGCACCGGCCTGGACGCCCATCGCGTCGGCGAGC
>NZ_JOIY01000138.1 GCF_000720185.1 Streptomyces sp. NRRL S-340
TTCGGCGTCGCCGAAGCCCGCCTCGCGCAGCACGCCGACGAGGCTGTCGGCGAAGCCCAGGGTGTTCGGGCCGGTCGCGTGCGTGCCGGTGAAGACGCGCGCGCCGTCGCGGTGGGCGAGCAGGGCCGTGCGCAGCGCGCGGGCCAGGCGCGCCGTTCTCTCGCTCCAGTCGCCGTCCCCCGCCGGTCCGGCGGCGTCGGCGACACCGTCGACCATGTGTTCGGCCATCGCGGTGAGCAGGTCCTGTTTGGTCGCGAAGTAGCGGTAGAGCGCACCGGCCTGGACGCCCATCGCGTCGGCGAGC
>NZ_JOIY01000139.1 GCF_000720185.1 Streptomyces sp. NRRL S-340
GCGTGGCGGCGAGGTGCGGATAGGTCCCGGCCTCCACCGCCTCGTGCAGGGCTCCGGCATCGGTGGGACCCCCGTCTGCCGGCCGGAGGGCGGCCTGTTCCTCCAGGGTGTGGCCGGCGGTGAAGTTGGCCACCGCGTAGAGCGCCCGCGCCGCTTCGGCGTCGCCGAAGCCCGCCTCGCGCAGCACGCCGACGAGGCTGTCGGCGAAGCCCAGGGTGTTCGGGCCGGTCGCGTGCGTGCCGGTGAAGACGCG
>NZ_JOIY01000140.1 GCF_000720185.1 Streptomyces sp. NRRL S-340
GTACGGGTGGTCTCTTCGAGTACGGGGCCGGGGAGCCGGACCGGGGCGGACCGGCAGTCGCCGAAACTGGCGCGCAGCCGGGTCATCAGCCCGATGAGCCGGCCGACCTCGTCGTCGGTCCAGTCGCTCAGCCGCTCCGCGAGCAGGTGCGTGGTCCGCCGGGACAGGTCGTCGAGCCGGTCCAGACCCGCGGGCGTCAGGCGCAGGATGCGCGAGCGCTTGTCCGCCGGGTCGGGCAGCCGGTCGATC
>NZ_JOIY01000141.1 GCF_000720185.1 Streptomyces sp. NRRL S-340
GTACGGGTGGTCTCTTCGAGTACGGGGCCGGGGAGCCGGACCGGGGCGGACCGGCAGTCGCCGAAACTGGCGCGCAGCCGGGTCATCAGCCCGATGAGCTGGCCGACCTCGTCGTCGGTCCAGTCGCTCAGCCGCTCCGCGAGCAGGTGTGTGGTCCGCCGGGACAGGTCGTCGAGCCGGTCCAGACCCGCGGGCGTCAGGCGCAGGATGCGCGAGCGCTTGTCCGCCGGGTCGGGCAGCCGGTCGATC
>NZ_JOIY01000142.1 GCF_000720185.1 Streptomyces sp. NRRL S-340
CACGCGGGCAGGGTCGGCGCGGGCCACTTCGCGAAGATGGTCCACAACGGCATCGAGTACGCGATGATGCAGGCCTACGCCGAGGGCTGGGAGCTGCTCGAGAAGGTCGACTCCGTGGACAACGTCCGCGAGGTCTTCCGTTCCTGGCAGGAGGGGACCGTCATCCGGTCCTGGCTGCTGGACCTCGCGGTCAACGCCCTCGACGACGACGAGCACCTGGAGAAGCTGCGCGGCTTCGC
>NZ_JOIY01000143.1 GCF_000720185.1 Streptomyces sp. NRRL S-340
GCCGGAGAGATCTACCTCGGCGGCCCCGGACTCGCCCGCGGCTACGCCAACCGCCCCGCACTCACCGCACAGCGCTTCATCGCCGACCCCTACGCCGACACCCCCGGCAGCCGCCTCTACCGCACCGGCGACCGCGCCCGCCGACGCCCCGACGGCACCCTCGAATACCTCGGACGCACCGACGACCAGATCAAACTCCGCGGCTTCCGCATCGAACCCGGCGAGATCGAAGCCG
>NZ_JOIY01000144.1 GCF_000720185.1 Streptomyces sp. NRRL S-340
GTGAGTGGGGTACGGGCTGCGGCTCGTGTATCGGCGGTCCGCCTTGACTCAACCGTGGCGCAGGCTGCCGCTGCGGCTCGTCACTGGGAAGGGTCTGGAACCGGCGTGCCGGGAGAATGATGCTCGGCCGCCACGATCTACGGGATTCGGACCTGTCAGATCCCCCCTTTCAGAGACCGCATGTTCACCGAGTCGATCGCGCAGCGCGACCAGTCCAGCTCGCCGCGCGAGC
>NZ_JOIY01000145.1 GCF_000720185.1 Streptomyces sp. NRRL S-340
CATCGACCCGTCCCTCCAGCTCTTCCTCTCCTCCCACCCGGACGAGTACCTGGACCAGGCCGCCACCCTCGACCAGGTCAGCGGCCAGCAGGCCGACGCGCTGAAGAAGATCCAGGACAAGCAGCGCCGGCTCGCCCAGCAGCGGGCCGAGGCCACCGCCAAGCTCAAGGACCTCGCCGCCACCCGCACCGAACTGGGCAGCAAGAAGAAGGAAGTCCAGGGCAAGCTC
>NZ_JOIY01000146.1 GCF_000720185.1 Streptomyces sp. NRRL S-340
CATCGACCCGTCCCTCCAGCTCTTCCTCTCCTCCCACCCGGACGAGTACCTGGACCAGGCCGCCACCCTCGACCAGGTCAGCGGCCAGCAGGCCGACGCACTGAAGAAGATCCAGGACAAGCAGCGCGAACTCGCCCAGCAGCGGGCCGAGGCCACCGCCAAGCTCAAGGACCTCGCCGCCACCCGCACCGAACTGGGCAGCAAGAAGAAGGAAGTCCAGGGCAAGCTC
>NZ_JOIY01000147.1 GCF_000720185.1 Streptomyces sp. NRRL S-340
CCCGCCATCGCCGCCATGGGCTTCGACGTCGTCTACCTCCCCCCGGTCCACCCCATCGGCACCACCCACCGCAAAGGCCGCAACAACACCCTCACCGCCACCCCCGACGACGTCGGCGTCCCCTGGGCGATCGGCTCCCCCGAGGGCGGCCACGACACCGTCCACCCCGCCCTGGGCACCCTGGACGACTTCGACCACTTCGTGCACCGCGCCCGCGAA
>NZ_JOIY01000148.1 GCF_000720185.1 Streptomyces sp. NRRL S-340
CCCGCCATCGCCGCCATGGGCTTCGACGTCGTCTACCTCCCCCCGGTCCACCCCATCGGCACCACCCACCGCAAAGGCCGCAACAACACCCTCACCGCCGCCCCCGACGACGTCGGCGTGCCCTGGGCGATCGGCTCCCCCGAGGGCGGCCACGACACCGTCCACCCCGCCCTGGGCACCCTGGACGACTTCGACCACTTCGTGCACCGCGCCCGCGAA
>NZ_JOIY01000149.1 GCF_000720185.1 Streptomyces sp. NRRL S-340
CTCCTCGGCCAGCTTGTACACGTCCACCTGGGCGCGTCCGCACGACGGACACGAGACGATCTCCAGACCCCGCTGACGCAGCCCCAGCGACTGGAGGATCTGAAGGCCGACCTTGACCTCCTCCACCGGCGGCGCCGACAGCGACACCCGGATCGTGTCCCCGATCCCCTGCGACAGCAGCGCACCGAAGGCCACCGCCGACTTGATCGTGCCC
>NZ_JOIY01000150.1 GCF_000720185.1 Streptomyces sp. NRRL S-340
GATAGCGGATAGTACCGTGAGGGAATGGTGAAAAGTACCCCGGGAGGGGAGTGAAATAGTACCTGAAACCGTGTGCCTACAAGCCGTGGGAGCGTCGGACATCAGCTTGCTGGTGTCTCGTGACTGCGTGCCTTTTGAAGAATGAGCCTGCGAGTTTGCGGTGTGTTGCGAGGTTAACCCGGGTGGGGTAGCCGTAGCGAAAGCGAGTCCGAAC
>NZ_JOIY01000151.1 GCF_000720185.1 Streptomyces sp. NRRL S-340
GCGCCCGGAGGAAAGCCCGAGAGGGTGAGTACAAAGGAAGCGTCCGTTCCTTGAGAACTCAACAGCGTGCCAAAAGTCAACGCCAGATATGTTGATACCTCGTCCGTCGGATTCATCCGATGGTCGAGGTTCCTTTGAAAAAACACAGCGAGGACGCTGTGAACCGGGGGAACATTCCTTCTCCTGGTTCCGCTCTCGTGATGTGTCACCCCGA
>NZ_JOIY01000152.1 GCF_000720185.1 Streptomyces sp. NRRL S-340
GTTCGGACTCGCTTTCGCTACGGCTACCCCACCCGGGTTAACCTCGCAACACACCGCAAACTCGCAGGCTCATTCTTCAAAAGGCACGCAGTCACGAGAACAAGGCAAGCCTCATTCCGACGCTCCCACGGCTTGTAGGCACACGGTTTCAGGTACTATTTCACTCCCCTCCCGGGGTACTTTTCACCATTCCCTCACGGTACTATCCGCTATC
>NZ_JOIY01000153.1 GCF_000720185.1 Streptomyces sp. NRRL S-340
CGTTCATCATGAGCCGGCTGCCCGCGGTTCCCCGGTGCATCCGGAGCGAGACGAATCCCGGCTGGGCCCGCATGAACTCCGCCTGCCTCCGGAAGAGAGGCAGGAACTCCCCGGCCCTCTCCTCGGGGACGAAGAAGGTGTTGGCCAGGACGATCGGCCCGGTCCTCTCCTTGAACTGCGCGAACATCGGCGTCATCTCGTCCAGGCTCTGCA
>NZ_JOIY01000154.1 GCF_000720185.1 Streptomyces sp. NRRL S-340
CGTTCATCATGAGCCGGCTGCCCGCGGTTCCCCGGTGCATCCGGAGCGAGACGAATCCCGGCTGGGCCCGCATGAACTCCGCCTGCCTCCGGAAGAGAGACAGGAACTCCTCGCCCCTCTCCTCGGGGACGAAGAAGGTGTTGGCCAGGACGATCGGCCCGGTCCTCTCCTTGAACTGCGCGAACATCGGCGTCATCTCGTCCAGGCTCTGCA
>NZ_JOIY01000155.1 GCF_000720185.1 Streptomyces sp. NRRL S-340
TTGCCCGACGCCACACCCAGGTCGGCCTCACGCGCCTCACCGGGACCGTTGACCACACAGCCCATCACAGCGACCCGCAGCGGCACCTCCATGCCGGTCAGACCCGCCGTGACCTCCTCGGCCAGCTTGTACACGTCCACCTGGGCGCGTCCGCACGACGGACACGAGACGATCTCCAGACCCCGCTGACGCAGCCCCAGCGACTGGAGGAT
>NZ_JOIY01000156.1 GCF_000720185.1 Streptomyces sp. NRRL S-340
CTCCTCGGCCAGCTTGTACACGTCCACCTGGGCGCGTCCGCACGACGGACACGAGACGATCTCCAGACCCCGCTGACGCAGCCCCAGCGACTGGAGGATGAAGGCCGACCTTCACCTCCTCCACCGGCGGCGCCGACAGCGACACCCGGATCGTGTCCCCGATCCCCTGCGACAGCAGCGCACCGAAGGCCACCGCCGACTTGATCGTGCCC
>NZ_JOIY01000157.1 GCF_000720185.1 Streptomyces sp. NRRL S-340
CCGCGCTCCCTGCCGGGCCCGATCGTCATGACTCGCTGACGCGGTCAAGGACGCCGGTCCCCAACTGGTCCCCAAGAATGATCAAGGGCCGGTTTCGGATGCCTCCGAAACCGGCCCTGATCTGCGACTCTCACGAGTCGGGACGACAGGATTTGAACCTGCGACCCCTTGACCCCCAGTCAAGTGCGCTACCAAGCTGCGCCACGTCCCG
>NZ_JOIY01000158.1 GCF_000720185.1 Streptomyces sp. NRRL S-340
CGCCCCGAAGGACCCGACACCGGGGCATCCGAAGGCACCTTCCACTTCTGACCCACGTCACCCGCGTTGCACTCCCAGATGATCAACGGATTGCCGTCCGCCGTACTCCCGTCCGCATCCTCCAGACAGAAACCCGACCTGGCGTTCACCAGATACCCGTTCACCGCATCCACCGACCACTGCTGCTCCTTCGAACCGTCGCA
>NZ_JOIY01000159.1 GCF_000720185.1 Streptomyces sp. NRRL S-340
CAGCCGGATCAGCGTTCGGTTGCCTCGGCCCGTGGCCGAGTCGGCGGTGGCTGCCTGGGACCGTGAGGAACTGGGTGGAGTCGGCGAGGAGAGCCGCGAAGAATACGAACTGCGTGACGATGCCGCTGAGCTGGCCCTGATCGGCCTGGCGATCAGCTCGCGCGGGGTGTGGGACACCGAGGAGGTCGTCGTCGACCTGGAC
>NZ_JOIY01000160.1 GCF_000720185.1 Streptomyces sp. NRRL S-340
TCGGGGTGACACATCACGAGAGCGGAACCAGGAGAAGGAATGTTCCCCCGGTTCACAGCGTCCTCGCTGTGTTTTTTCAAAGGAACCTCGACCATCGGAAGATTCCGACGGACGGGGTATCAACATATCTGGCGTTGACTTTTGGCACGCTGTTGAGTTCTCAAGGAACGGACGCTTCCTTTGTACTCACCCTCTCGGGCTT
>NZ_JOIY01000161.1 GCF_000720185.1 Streptomyces sp. NRRL S-340
CAGCCGGATCAGCGTTCGGTTGCCTCGGCCCGTGGCCGAGTCGGCGGTGGCTGCCTGGGACCGTGAGGAACTGGGTGGAGTCGGCGAGGAGAGCCGCGATGAGTACGAACTGCGTGACGATGCCGCTGAGCTGGCCCTGATCGGCCTGGCGATCAGCTCGCGCGGGGTGTGGGACACCGAGGAGGTCGTCGTCGACCTGGAC
>NZ_JOIY01000162.1 GCF_000720185.1 Streptomyces sp. NRRL S-340
CACATCACGAGAGCGGAACCAGGAGAAGGAATGTTCTCCCGGTTCACAGCGTCCTCGCTGTGTTTTTTCAAAGGAACCTCGACCATCGGATGAATCCGATAGACGGGGTATCAACATATCTGGCGTTGACTTTTGGCACGCTGTTGAGTTCTCAAGGAACGGACGCTTCCTTTGTACTCACCCTCTCGGGCTTTCCTCCG